>NZ_BLAD01000098.1 GCF_009687845.1 Acrocarpospora corrugata | reverse complement strand
CCCCAGCCCGATTCTGTACCGTGACCCCGCCCCCCACCCCTTGGAGCCGCAGATGCGGATAGCGATCACCGTGGTCGGCACCCCCGGGCCCACCGCCAGCCGCGACGTCATCGTCGAAGGCGACGACAGCACCACCATCGCCGCCCTGGCCAGAGCCCTGGAAAGCCCGAACTCCCGGCCTTCCAACGTGGTGCGGCTACCGCGCGCCCGGGCCCCCTACGGCATGGATCGCGAACCCCCCGAACCCACCCACATCGAGATCTGGCTCGACGGCCAACGCCTCGACCCGACCGCCCGCGTCTTCGGCCTCCTCCGCGAAGGCGACCGCATCGCGCTCGACCGCCGCTCGGCCCTTGAAACAGTCATCGAAGAACCCGCCGGCATGGTCGAACTCCGCATCGTCGGCGGCCCCGGCGCAGGTGCCGTACACCGCCTTGGCCTGGGAACTCACGTAATCGGCTCAGACCCCGCCTGCGCGATCACCGTCCCAGACCCAACCCTGGGCCCCGAGGCAGCAGTCATCCGCCTCATCCCGTCCGGCATCACCGTGGAGGCCGGATCTTCCTTCAAATCACCGTCATCCAGCCCCACCTCAGGAACCAAATCCCGCCCATCCTCGACGACCGAGGCTCCAAGAGCCGAGGGGCCCTCGTCCAGATCCTCGACGGACCCTTCGAGATCCAGGTTCTCCGGCCAGTCTCCAGCAACTGACCAGCGATCCACGCCCAGGTCGTCAACAGACCCATCCGGGTTCACATCCAGATTCTCCGGCCAACCCCCGGCAACCGACCCACGATCCACACCCCGACCAACGACGGACCCATCCGGGTTCACATCCAGGCTCTCCGGCCAACCCCCGGCAACCGACCCACGATCCACACCCCGATCATCAACAGACCCATCCGGGTTCGCAGCCAGGCTCCCGGGCCAGCGCCCGACAGCTGATCCGAGATCTGGGCCTTCGGACCTTTCCAGGGCCGGATTTTCGGCCAACGGTCCCGGCATTGATTCGTGGTCCACGTCCGAATCACCGGTCGACGATTGGGCGGCCTCGGGGAGCGGGTCCCGGTTTCCCTCAGGGAGCGCGGGTGGACCCATGGGCAAGCCTCCGACGCTGGACGGGGAACCGGTGCAGGAGGCGGTCGCCTGGGGCGAAGGGGTCATGCTGGCCTGCGGGAATTCGGTCTTCTCCATCGGTGCCATCGAGCCGCCGGACGCACACCTGGACGCGTTGCCCGACGGCGGGCTCGCCTACAACCGGCCACCGCGCCTGCACGTACCGGAGCGAACCATCACCTTCGCCGTCCCGCAGGAGCCGAAGCGGGCCGAAGGAATGCGGCTCCAGCTGCTGGCCGCGCTTCTCCCTGCCGTTTTCGGGGTAGCCATGGCGATCGCCTTCCAATCCCCGTACTTCCTGCTGATGGCGTTCATGACTCCTGTGATCATGATCGGCCAGTGGGCCAGCGACCGCCGCCATGGCCGCAAGCAGCACCGGCAGGCGCTCAAGGAGTACAAGCAGGCCACCGAGGAGTTCACCAGGCGCGTCGACGCGGCCAGGATCGAGGATGAGAAGGCCAGGCGGGCGGCGGCCCCGGACCCCGCCGAACTGCTGCTGACCGCGACCGGCCCCCGCCGCCGCCTGTGGGAGCGCAGAACCCACGACCAGGACGCTCTCCGCCTCCGCGTCGGCCTGGCCGACCTCCCGGCCGAGATCGAGTTCGAGCCGGCCACGAAGGACGTGCCGACCGCCCGCGACGTCCCGGTGGCCCTGGCCATGCGCCGCCTTGGTGTGGCGGGCGTGACCGGGCCCAGGCGGGCCGCCCTGGGCACGGCCCGCTGGCTGGTCGGCCAGGCGGCGGCCCTGCACAGCCCCCGCGACCTGGCCATCGTCGTCCTCTCCGCCCACCCGGACGGCGCCGACCACTGGCAGTGGGTCCGCTGGCTTCCCCACTGCGTCACCCACGTCACCGACAGCGTCGCCCTCATCGGAGCCGACCCGGAAGCCGCCGCCCGCCGGGTCGCCGAACTCGCCGCCTTGATCACCGAACGCCTGGACGAGGAGAACGCCCCGCTCCTCCGTCCCGGCCGTCTCAGCGGCGGCCCGGCAGGCTGGAACGAACTCGGCCGAGGCACTCCCCGCCCCGCGGAACCCTCCTTCGGCACCTACGACGAGCGGCCCTACGACGTCCTCGTCGTGCTCGACGGCGCCCAAGTGCTGCGCGGCCTCCCCGGCATGCCCCAGGTCCTGCGCCAGGGCCCGCCCGCCGGGGTCTTCACGATCGCGATCGAAGACGACCAGGCGCTGCTCCCGGAGGAGTGCGCCACGGTGGTCTCCTGCTCCCCCAACGGCACTCTCCGCCTCCGTGGCGGCGGTCTGGACGCCCTGGGCCGGATCCGCGCCGACCAGGTCTCCACCCGCTGGGTGGACCGGATGGCCCGGGCGCTGGCCCCTCTCCGCGACGTCAGCCGCGACGACGCGGCCACCGCCCTGCCCGACTCCGCCCGCCTCCTGGACCTGATCGACCTCACCAAGCCCCCCAGCCGGGACACCCGCGCCGTCCTCGGCGTCGGCCCCGAAGGGCCGTACACGGTGGATCTGCGCCGCGACGGCCCGCACGCCCTGATCGCCGGAACCACCGGCGCCGGCAAGTCCGAACTTCTCCAGACGTTGATCAGCTCTCTGGCCGTGGCCAACCGCCCCGACGAGATGACATTCGTCTTGATCGACTACAAGGGCGGCGCAGCGTTCAAAGAGTGTGTCCGCCTGCCCCACACGGTCGGCATGGTCAGCGACCTGGACGGCCACCTCACCCAGCGCGCCCTGACCTCCCTGGCGGCCGAAATCCGCCGCCGAGAACGTCTTCTCCTCGACGCGGGCGCGAAGGACATCGAGGACTACCTGGAGTCCCGGGACGCCGCCGAGCGCGGCACCACCTGGGTCCTGGGCGCGTCCGGCGTCACCCAGAGCAAGGTCACCGGCCTGTTCGACCGGCCCAGCCCGGCCGCGACCCGAACCACCCAGAGCCGTCAACTCCCCCCGCTCCCCCGCCTGGTGCTGATCATCGACGAGTTCGCCGCCCTGGTCGCCGAACTCCCCGACTTCGTGGACGGCCTGGTCGACATCGCCAGACGAGGCCGCTCCCTCGGCATCCACCTCATCCTCGCCACCCAGCGCCCCGGCGGCGTCGTCACCGCCGACATCCAGGCCAACACATCCCTACGCATCGCCCTCCGCGTCACCGACACCCACGAATCCGCCGACGTCATCGACGGCCCCGAAGCCGCCCACATCCCCAAAACCATCCCCGGCCGCTGCTACATCCGCTCCGGCTCCACCCCCGCCATCGCCATCCAGGCGGCCAGAATCGGCGGCCGAGCCCCCGGCGGCACCAACCCCACCACCGAAGTCCAAATCACCGACCTCCCCTGGCCCGCCCTAGGCCACCCCCTAACCACCAAAACCATCGAAGCCTCCGGCACCACCGACCTCTCCCGCCTCGTCGACCACGTCCGCACCGTCACCCACTCAATCCCCCGCCAACCAAGCCCCTGGCTCCCCCCACTCCCCGACCGCCTAACCCTCCCGATAACCCCCAGAAACCCCACCCGCACCAACCCAGCCCCCACCCAGCTGAACCCAGCGCCAAGCGACCACCTCCAAGAAGCCCCACCCGAGAACCCACACGACCTGCCGCGCCACGACGGCACCCGTGGAAACCCCACCTCTGGAGATCCCAGGTCCAAGGACCCATCACCCCGCAACCGAGCATCTGGCGACCTCACAGGGGGGGATTCGAACAGAGTTCGAGGTCATGGGGACTCCGCCCACAGCGACCCCGAGCACGGAGGCGCGGCACGTCGTGGCTTCGCCGAGCAGGACTCGGCTCGCAGAGGCCCAGCTTTCGGAGGCCCCACACATGAAGACCCGGCGCACGGGCATCCGGCGCACGGGGACCTGGCACGTGACGGGTTAGCGCACAGGGATCTGGCGCATGGCGGGTCAGCACACAGGGACCTGGCCCGCGACGGGTCAGCGCACAGCGACCTCGCGCGTGGCGGGTCAGCACACAGCGACCTGGCCCGCGACGGGTCAACGCACAGCGGCCTCGCGCATGGCAGGTCAGCGCACGAGGACCTCGCGCACAAGGACTCCGCGTACCGGGATACAGAGTATGGGGAGCCCCAGCACGAGGATCGAGCGTATGGAGCCTCCGCGCACATAGACCCGGCGCAAACAGGCTCCGCGCGCAGGGACCTCACGGCGCAGGATCACGTCGCGAGTTACGAGATCCCCTTTGGGGTTTCTGATTTGCCGTGGGCGCAGAGCACGCGGCCGTTGGCGTTGGGGAGCGGGCATCTGCTGATTGCGGGGACCGCGCGGAGCGGGCGATCCACGGCGCTTCGCACGATCGCTGGGTCGATCGCCGCGCACGCGGCTCCCGACGATGTGCATCTGCATGTGATCGACTGTGGGTCCGGTGCTCTGCTGCCGCTGGTCGCGTTGCCGCACTGTGGTGCCGTCGTCACCCGGGACCAGCTGGATCGGGTCGAACGGCTGCTTACCCGGCTCCGGGCCGAGGTGGCCCGCCGGCAGCATGTTCTGGCGGATGCCGGTTACGCGTCACTGGCGGAGGCGCGGGCGGGTGGGCTCCGGGAGCCGTGGCTGATTCTCATGCTGGACCGCTGGGAAGGCTACGTGGCCGCCTTCGAGAACTACGACTACGGCCGGCTGCTGGACGCCATGCTTCAGCTGCTCAGGGAAGGCCCGGCCGTGGGGTTGCGGGCAGTGGTCACTTCGGACCGTTCTGGGCTGCTTGGGCAGATCTCGACCGTCTTTGAGGATCGGCTGATTCTGAGGATGGCCGACCAGGCGGACTACGGCCTGGCGGGGTTACCCGCGAAGAATCTTCCGGCGGCCATGCCGAACGGCCGGGCGCTGTCCATGACCGAGCAGGGGGTCGTCGAGAGCCAGATCGCGCTGCTCGCCGATGATCCGTCCGGGCCGGCGCAGGTCGCCGCGCTTCAGGCGCTGGCACGCACGAGCGGCGAGCCCCGGCACCAGCGTCCGCTGCGCGTGGACGCGCTCCCCACCAGGATCACCGCGGACCAGGTCATGGACCTGACCCCGGGTTTCACCCCGCCGTCCCCGCTGTGGACGCTGATCGGCGCGGGCGGCGACGCGCTCACCCCGAGCGGTCTCGACCTGCTGGCCCACGGACCGGCCGCGGTCGTCGCCGGGCCCGCCAGATCCGGCCGCTCGTCCACGCTGCTGACCGCGGCCCAGTCCTTCCTCGACCGGAACGTCCCCGTCCTGGTCATCGCCCCCCGCCGCAGCCCGTTGCGTGAGCTCCGCGGCGTCCTGGCCGTACTCGACGGGAATGCGCGCAGCCTGCGCGCGGAAGCCGCCGACGACGGGTTCGGTGGGCTGCCGGGCGCGATCGACCCGCTCAAGGTGCTCGCGGAGCAGGAGCGGTATGTCGTCATCGTCGACGACGCCGAGCTGATCTCCCCGGATTCGGCCCTCGGCTCCGCGCTGGACGAGATCCTCCGTACCGGTCGCGACGGCGAGCACGGTCTGCTGATCGCCGGGACGACGGGGGATCTGGCCGCGGCCTACCGTGGCTTCGTGGCGGAGGCGCGCAAGGCGCGGACCGGCGTGCTGCTGGCGGTGCAGAGCCCGGCGGACGGGGATCTGTTCAACGTCCGGCTGCCCAGGGGCGCGACCGGGGGCCCGCCGGGGCGCGGCCTGCTGGTTGTGTCGGGGAGTGCCACTCCCATCCAGGCCGCCGTCCCGAACCCGAGTTAGCGTGTCGCCGACTCGATGTTTCCTCGGTAGGTGTTGATCACCCGGGACGCTTCGTTGAGCTCTTCGGACATGCGCTGGAAAGCCGCGCGGTAACTCTGCCAGGAATCCCGGAAGCGCTGCGCTCCCGCACCGGTCCAGACGGTGCCGACCTTCGCCGCTTCGCGGTCCAGGGCGGCCATGGTCGCCCGGACCTGATCTGCCTGCTGGGTGAACTGCGCGGCCATGCTCTGCATTTCCGCGGGGTCGCCGCCGAGCAAGCTGTGACTCATCTCGTTTCCCTTCGCCGAGGTATGGGCGCCCTCACCGTAGATCTCGTGGTCGGGAATTGCCTCGGTTATGCGTTCTCGCTATAAGTGCCTTTTGGGGGACGCCGCCCGGAACTGCGCTGCGTATAGGGGCGCATTGAGCAAGGGGCGGCATCGTGAAACCACAAAGCCGCTGCTTACACTCCCCATGTCAGGGTGTGTTCAGGGGAGGAGCTCCAGTGGAGAAGGTCCTGATCGCCAATCGCGGCGAGATCGCCGTGCGGATCGCCCGCGCGTGCGCGGACGCGGGTCTGGGCAGCGTGGCGGTGTACGCGGACCAGGATCTGGACGCACTGCATGTGAGAACAGCCGACGAGGCCCATGCCCTGCACGGCCAGAGCCCGGCGGAGACCTATCTGGACATCGGCAAGCTGCTGGCCGTCGCCCGGCAGACCGGCGCGGACGCGGTGCATCCCGGTTACGGCTTCCTGGCCGAGAACGCGGCCTTCGCCCAGGCGGTCCTGGACGCGGGCCTGACCTGGATCGGCCCGCCACCGTCGGCGATCACCGCGCTCGGCGACAAGGTCCAGGCCCGGCACATCGCCCAGCGGGTCGGCGCGCCCCTGGTTGCGGGCACCCCGGACCCGGTCTCCGGGGTGGACGAGGTGGTCGCCTTCGCCACCGAGCACGGCCTGCCGATCGCGATCAAGGCGGCTTTCGGCGGCGGCGGGCGCGGCCTCAAGGTGGCCAGAACCCTGGACGAGATCCCGGACCAGTACGAATCGGCGGTCCGCGAGGCCGTCACCGCCTTCGGCCGGGGCGAATGCTTCGTGGAGCGCTACCTGGACCGCCCCCGCCACGTGGAGACCCAGTGCCTGGCCGACGCGCACGGCAACGTGGTCGTGGTCAGCACCCGGGACTGCTCACTGCAGCGCCGCCACCAGAAGCTGGTCGAGGAGGCCCCGGCCCCGTTCCTGACCGAAAGCCAGCTGACCCTGCTCTACGACAGCTCCAAGGCCATCCTGCGCGAGGCCGGCTACGTCGGCGCCGGAACCTGCGAGTTCCTGGTCGGGCAGGACGGCACGATCTCGTTCCTGGAGGTCAACACCCGCCTCCAGGTGGAGCACCCGGTGACCGAGGAGGTCGCGGGCGTGGACCTGGTCAGGGAGATGTTCCGGATCGCCGACGGCGAAGCGCTCGGCTACGACGACCCGGCGCTGCGCGGCCACTCGTTCGAGTTCCGGATCAACGCCGAGGACGCGGGCCGAGGCTTCCTGCCCGCGCCCGGCACCCTCCTGTCGATGCGCGCCCCAAGCGGCCCCGGCGTACGGCTGGACTCCGGCTACGAGGCCGGGATGACGGTCCCGCAGTCGTTCGACTCCCTGGTGGCCAAGCTGATCGTGACCGGCGCGACCCGGCGGCAGGCGCTGGAGCGAGCCCGGCGGGCGCTGGCCGAGTTCGAGATCGACGGCATGCCGACCGTGCTGCCGTTCCATCGGGCGGTGGTCGCCGATCCGGCGTTCACCAGCGAGCCGTTCGCGGTGCACACCCGGTGGATCGAGACGGAGTTCGTGAACCAGATCCCGCCGTACGAGGGCCCGGCCGACGTGGCCGAGCCTGACGCGCGGGAGCGGATCACGGTCGAGGTGGGCGGGAAACGGCTGGAGGTGGTGCTGCCGGCCGGGTTCGGCAGCCGTACCGACCCGGGCGAGGCCAGGAAGGCGCCCAGGCGCGGGGGTGGCGGCGCGAAGAAGGCGGCGGCGAGCGGGGACGCGCTGGTCAGCCCGATGCAGGGGACGATCGTGAAGGTGGTGAGCGCGGACGGGGATGTAGTGGCCGCCGGGGATGTCATCGTGGTGCTGGAGGCGATGAAGATGGAGCAGCCGCTGACCGCGCACAAGTCCGGCACGATCACGGGCCTGGTGGCGGCGGTCGGGCACACGGTGACCGCGGGGTCGGTCATCTGCGAGATCAAAGACGCGTGACCGGACGAGTGCGTGGGCGCCCCGTTCGGCGGATACGGTGGTTCGTGAGGAACCATCGCGACTCGCCGTTCGTCCTGAAGGGCGAAGGAGGCTTGAAAGCCGTGACCAACACCCATCCGCTGCGCCGCGTGGGGGCCGCTGCGGCGGCTCTGTTCGTCGGCCTGGTAGCGCTGCTCATGCTGAGTCCCGCGGCGCGTGCCGCCGCTCCACCCGACGTGGCCACCGCCCTCTCCCACTGGCAGAACGCCAAGGACCCCCTCTTCGTGCTGTCCGGTTCGCCGCTCACCTCCGAGCAGCAGTCGGGTGTCCGCGAGGCCCTGCGCGGGTCCAAGTCCAAGATCTACGCGGTGGCGCTCCCCGACGGCTCGGTCACCGAGGCCGAGGCGGGGCAGTTCATCACCCAGGCGATCGCCGCTCTCGACAAGGCGGGGCGTTCGGCCGCGACGGTGACGGTGCTGGACGGGATGAGCCTGTTCGCCGGTTCCTCGGCGATCCCGGCCGACGCCCCCGCCATCCTGGCCAACCTGGCCACCGCCCACAACGGCGACGTGGTCACCGGCATGCAGGACTTCGTGAACCGGGTCAACCTGGTCGTCGGCGGCGAGTCGCGCAAGGCGCAGGGCCCGAACTCGCTGGCCAACCCGGGCGCGGGCTCAGCCGCGATCTGGTACGGGCTGCTCGGCGTCGCCGTGGTCGGCGGCGGTGGCCTGTGGATCATCTCGCGCCGGATGAAGCGGCAGCGTGAGGCCAAGGCGGCCGCCGAACTCGCCGCCGTGAAGGTGACGGTGGAGGAGGATGTGACCAAGTTCGGCGAGGAGATCACCGCGCTGGACCTGGACGCCCGGATGCTGCCCGCCGCGGGCACCGACACCGACTGGCAGCACGCGCTCGACTCCTACGAGAAGGCCAAGAGCGAACTGGCCGCGACCAAGCGGCCCGACGAGCTACGCACGGTCACGGCCACCCTGGAGGACGGGCGTTACGCGCTCGCCGTGGTCAAGGCCAAGGTCAACCAGCTGCCGGTGCCGGAGCGGCTGGCGCCCTGCTTCTTCAACCCGCAGCACGGGCCGTCGGTCCGGAATGTCCGCTGGGCCCCGCCCGGCGGCGCGCTCCGGGACGTGCCGGCCTGCGCGATGGACGCCCAGGCGATCGAGCGTGGCTTCGACCCGCAGATGCGTGAGGTCGTGCTGCCGAACGGGCAGCGTGCGCCGTACTGGAACGCGGGTCCGGCCTACCAGCCGTATGCGTCGGGGTACTACGGCGGGTTCGACGGCGGCGGCCTGCTGACCGGCATGCTGGTCGGCACCATGCTCGGCAGCGCCTTCGGCGGCTGGGGCATGGGTGGGTACGGCGCCGGCTACGCCGACGGCGCGGCCGCTGACGGCGGCGGCGACTGGGGCGGCGGTGGCGACTCCGGTGGCGACTGGGGCGGCGGCGACTTCGGCGGCGGAGATTTCGGGGGCGGCGACTGGTAAGGCGGTTGCAAGGGGGATGTAAGCGGCCATGGGACAATCTTGGTGTTCCCCCAGGAGGCCCTCGTGCGCCGCTACACCCCCCGTGTCACTCCGCTTTTCTTCGCTTTGCTCGCCGTGCTCATCACCGTCCTGGTGGGCATTGTGCTGGCTATCATGCTGCCGGCGACGGCGTCCGACGCCGCCGCGAGGCCGTGTGCGATCGGGAGTGGCCCCAACCTTGCCGGTAAACGTTTCACCAGGGTCGAGCAGCTGCCGCAGAACCTGCGCTGCGCGACCCTGACGAACGCGAAGCTGGACGAGCTCGACCTGACCCAGCGCGATCTGACTGGTGCGGTGTTGCGTGGTGCGTCCCTGAAAGAGGCCGACCTCACCCAGGCCCACGTCGAGTACGCGGACCTGCGCGGCGCGGATCTGACTTCGGCCGATCTGGGCCAATTGCAGGCAAAACACGCCGATCTTCGCGCCGCGATCCTGATCGACGCCTCAGCGGGTCAGGCCGAATTCCCGCACGCGAACCTGACCAAGGCCACGCTGACCCGGGCCGTGTTCACCCAGGCCGACTTCACCGACGCCAAACTGGCCGACGCCGACCTCAACCAGGCCGCGCTGGGCCAGATCAAGGGCCGCACCGCCGACTTCACCCGGGCGAAGCTGCGGGACGTGAAGTTCGGGCAGGCCACCCTGCAGCACGCGGTCTTCAAGGAGGCCGACCTGACCGAGGCCGTCTTCACCCAGGCCGAACTGCAGGGCGCCGACTTCACCGGGGCGATCATCGAGCAGGCGTCCTTCATCCAGGCGAGCGACGTGAACCTGACCGGCGCCCGGGGCAGCGGCGCCAACCTCCCGTCGGACACGATCGTGGCCCCGGCGACCGAGGAGCCGCCCGCAGGGGACAAGACCGAAGGTCCGGCTCGGGAGTTGGAGCAGCCGACCGGCTCCAAGGGGCTGTTCGGGCTCTCGCCCGCGCTGCTGGTGGTGCTGGTGAGCGCGTTCGGCCTGAGCATGACGCTGCTGATCTGGGGGATCAGCAGCGGCCGGCGCAAGCGCCACCACGCCACGTTCTCGATGGCCAGGCACGCGGCCGAGGAGGACGTGACCCGGTTCGGCGAGGAGATCGACACACTCGACTTCGAGATGAAGGTCAACGCGGTCAGCGGGCCGAGCCACGACTGGCGGGCGGCGCTGGACGCGTACGAGGCGGCCAAGCGGGCGCTGATGCTGGCCCGCACGCCGGGTGAGCTGCACGCTGCCGCGGCCGCCGTACATCATGGGCGGCTGGCGTTGCACCGGGTCCGGTCGAGCATGGGCCGGACGTACAACTAGATCCCGGCGGTCAGCGGCGACATCAGGCGGCGGGCGGCCTCGGTGATGGAGCCGGACAGGGACGGGTAGACGGCGAAGGTGTGGGCCAGCTGGTCCACGGTCAGCCGGTGCTGCACGGCCAGCGACAGGGCCAGGATCAGCTCGGAGGCGCGCGGCGCGACGACGACGCCGCCCAGCACGATGCCGGTGTTGGGGCGGCAGAACAGCTTGACGAAGCCGTCGTTGAAGCCCTGCATCTTGGCCCGCGCGTTGGTGGCCAGCGGCAGTTTGACGACCTTGGCCTCGATCTCGCCCGCTTCGACCTGCTTCTGTGAGACGCCGACGGCGGCGATCTCCGGGTCGGTGAAGATGTTGGAGGCGACGGTGGCCAGCCGGATCGGCTGCACGGCCTCGCCGAGCGCGTGCCAGACGGCGATCCGGCCCTGCATGGCGGCCACCGAGGCGAGCATGAGCACGCCGGTGCAGTCACCGGCCGCGTACACGCCGGGGGCCGAGGTCCTGGACACTTTGTCCACCTCGATGAACCCGTTGCGGTCGAGTTTGACGCCGTTGTCGGCCAGGCCGATGCCGCCGGTGTTGGGCACCATGCCGACGGTCATCAGGCAGTGGGTGCCTTCGGCGGTCCTGCCGTCCTCCAGGGTGACGACGACGCCGTGGGCGGTGCGTTTGACCGAGGCGGCCCGGGACCGGCCCATCACGTTCATGCCGCGCCGCCGGTAGACGGCTTCGAGCACCTCGGCGGCGTCGGCGTCCTCGTTGGGCATCATCCGGTCCCGGCTGGAGACCAGGGTGACCTCGGACCCCAGCGACTGGTACGCCCCCGCGAATTCGGCCCCGGTCACCCCGGAGCCGACCACGATCAGGTGTTCCGGCAACTCCGTCAGGTCGTACATCTGCCGCCAGGTGAGGATGCGCTCGCCGTCGGGCTCGGCGCCGACCAGCACCCGGGGGGTCGCGCCGGTGGCCACGATCACCACGTCGGCCCGGATGGTCCGGTCCCCCGCGCGCACCGACTGCGGGTCCACCAGCCGCCCAGCCGCCCGGATGACCTCGACGTTCTCGGCCGCGAGCCGGGCCGCGATGTCGGCCGACTGGGCGTGCGCGAGCTCCTTCACCCGGCCGTTGACCAGCGGCATGTCGGCCACCGCGCCGCCCACGTCGCCGTCCTCGCCGCCGGTGAAGTACACCCCCAGCGATTCGGCGTCCAGCAGCGCCTGCTTGCGCACGGACGTGGCGATCAGGGTCTTCGACGGCACGCAGTCGGTCAGCACGCACGCGCCGCCCGGCCCGTCCTGTTCGACGACGGTCACCTGGGCGCCGAGCTGCGCGGCTACCAGCGCCGCCTCGTAGCCGCCTGGCCCGCCACCGATGATCACGATCCTCGTCACATACCCCATTCTCCCGCATCAGGCGGGTACTTAACGAATGGGGTTGCGCGCAATGGACGCGCATACGTGGAATCGCCACGACCGGGCGCGACAATGCGATCTTGGATTAGGCTAGGACGCTGTGCCTGTCTACGCCGCTTTCGCCAGCAACATGGACCCGAAGCAGATGGCTGAGCGTGCCCCGCACTCTCCGATGCGGGGCGCCGGCTGGCTGGTCGGCTGGCGGCTGACCTTCGGCGGTGAGGACGTGCACTGGGAGGGCGCGCTCGCCACCGTCGTGGAGGACCGCGATTCGCAGGTCTTCGTGGTGCTGTACGACGTGCCCGAGTGGGACGAGGCCTCCCTGGACCAGTGGACCGGCATCGAGCTGGGCATGTACAAGCGGGTCAGGCTGCGGGTGGCCACCCTGGACGGCGACGTGCTGGCCTGGGTGTACGTCCTGGACTCCTACGAAGGCGGCCTGCCCTCGGCCCGCTACCTGGGCATCATCGCCGACTCGGCCGAGAAGGCCGGCGCCCCGGATGATTATGTGAAGGACCTGCGAACACGCCCGTGCAAGTCCCTGGGCGACTAGCTGTGACATTGGCCGCGCCTCCGGCACGGCGGGTTTGGCCGCTCGGGAGCCTGTGTCTTCCCTCGTCACTCCGGCCGCTTCGCGACCTGCGTTCCTCAGTCCAGACACAGGCGCGGCCAAACCCCCACATCGGGAAATTTCGCTGAAATTCGGGTGAAAGATTCTGGCAAGAGGGACGGCCGGGATACTTCATCCCTTTCTGTACGCTCGGTGCTGTGAGCAACGACGCATACTCCCTCGCCGCCGAGGCCGCGACCGCCCTGCGCGGCCGCACCGGGGTGGACAGTTTCGACGTGGCCCTGGTGATGGGTTCGGGCTGGGTGCCCGCCGCCGACGCGATCGGCGAGACGCTGGCCGAGGTGCCGGTGACCGAACTGCCGGGCTTCCTCGCGCCCGCCGTGGCCGGCCACGCCGGCAAGATCCGCGCGGTCCGCACCGAGTCCGGCCTGCACGCCCTGATCTTTTTGGGCCGTACCCATCTGTACGAGGGCCGGGGCGTCGAGCCGGTCGTGCACAACATCCGCACGGCCGCCGCGACCGGGGTGCGCACGGTGGTGCTGACCAACGCGGCCGGGGGGCTGCGCCCGGAGACCCAGCGGGTCGGCGAGCCGGTCCTGATCAGCGACCACATCAACATGACCGGGGCCAACCCGCTCACCGGCTCCACCTTCCTGGACCTCACCGACGTCTACTCGCCCCGGCTGCGCGTGCTCGCCCGCGAGGCGGACCCGAGCCTGGCCGAGGGCGTCTACGTGGCCTTCCGCGGCCCGACGTACGAGACGCCGGCCGAGATCCGGATGCTGCGGGTGCTGGGCGGGGACATGATCGGCATGTCCACCGTGCTGGAGGCGATCGCCGCCCGCGAGGCGGGGGCCGAGGTGCTGGGCATCTCGCTGGTGACCAACCCGGGGGCCGGCCTGGTCGGCGAGCCGCTCAACCACGAGGAAGTGCTGGCGGTGGGCAAGGCCACGGCGAAACGCATGGGCGTGCTGCTCAGCGAAGTGGTCAACAAGCTCTGAACGATCCATATCTGGGGGCGGCGATGAACGTGGATCTCGAACTGCTGGCGGCTGACTGGCTGGCCCAGGACCCTGACCCGGTGACCCGGGCCGAGCTGGTGGCGCTGCTGGACGATCCGGCGGCGCTGCGAGACAGGTTCGGGGCGAAGCTGGAGTTCGGCACGGCCGGGCTGCGCGGCGAACTGGGCGCGGGACCGAACCGGATGAACCGGGTCACGGTGATGCGCGCGGCGGCGGGCCTGGCGGCGGTGCTCGGGCCGGGCAAGCTGGTCGTGGTCGGCTACGACGCCCGGCACAACTCCGACGTGTTCGCCCGCGACACCGCGGCCGTGCTCACCGGCGCGGGCCTGCGGGTGGCGCTGATGGGCGACCGCTACCCGACCCCGGTGCTGGCCTTCGCGGTACGGCACCTGGCCGCGGACGCCGGCGTCATGGTCACCGCCTCGCACAACCCGCCGCGCGACAACGGCTACAAGGTCTACTGGGGCGACGGCACCCAGATCGTGGCGCCGGTCGACGGGGAGATCTCCCGGGCCATCAACGCGGTCGGCCGGGTGGACGAGCTACCGCTCGGGGACGAGTGGGTGACGCTCGGGCAGGGCGCGATCGTGCAGCCGTACCTGGACGCGGTGACCTCGCTGCCGCTGGGGGACGCGCGTGAGCTGCGGGTGGCGTACACGCCGCTGCACGGGGTGGGCGGGTCGACGCTGGCGGCGGCGTTCATGGCGGCCGGGTTCAAGTCGCCGATGATCGTGGGCGCGCAGCACCGGCCGGATCCGGATTTCCCCACCGTCGCGTTCCCGAACCCGGAGGAGCCGGGGGCGATGGATCTGGCCCTGGAGCTGGCGTCCGCGCCCGCAGTCCAGGCCGACATCGTGATCGCCAACGATCCGGACGCGGACCGGTGCGCGGTGGGCGCGCGGCTGCCGGACGGCCGGTTCCGGATGCTGACCGGCGACGAGGTGGGCGGCCTGCTCGGCGAGCACGTGCTGCGCAACTCGTCGGGGCCCGACCGGCTGGTGGCGACCACGATCGTGTCGTCGTCGCTGCTGGGGCGGATCGCGGAGGCGTACGGCGTGCCGTGCACCGAGACGCTCACCGGCTTCAAGTGGATCATGAAGGCGGGCGCCGGGCTGATCTACGGCTACGAGGAGGCGCTCGGCTACAGCGTCGGCTCCGACGCCGGACTGCCGGTGCACGACAAGGACGGCGTCAGCGCCGCGCTAACCATCGGCGCCATCGCCGCCCAGGCCAGAAAGGACGGCAGGACCCTGCTCGACCTGCTCGACGACCAGGCCAGGACCTACGGCCTGCACGCCACCGCCCAGCTCTCGGTCCGGGTCGAGGACCTATCGCTGATCACGCGGGCGATGGACGGGCTGCGCGAGAACCCCCCGGCCGAACTGGGCGGCCGCAAGGTCGAATCGGCCGAGGACCTGGCGCTGGGCGCGAACGGCCTGCCGCCCACCGACGGCCTGCGCTACCGGCTGGCCGGCGGCGCCCGGGTGGTGGTCCGGCCGAGCGGGACGGAACCGAAGCTCAAGTGCTACCTGGAGGTCGTGCTCCCGGTGGCCGGCGACGTGGCGGCGACCCGCGCCCAGGCCGCCGAAGACCTGGACGCCCTCAAGCGGGACCTCTCCGAAGTCCTGGGCCTCTAACCGGCCACCAGCGCGACGACGGCCGCGACGACGAGGATCGCGGCCGCCGCGGAAGCCGCGATCGAATACGGCGACCAGATCACCGTGGCCTCCCCCGTGGCCTTGCGCTTGTTCCGCTCGGCCAGGTCGCGGATCTGCTCGGCCACCCAGTCGGCGTGGGTCCGGCCCGCCATCGCCGCGGCGGCGGCCCGCTCGCCCTTGCTGCGCACCGGCTCCCGCGACGGATAACGCCCCGACCGGCCGGCCGAACCGCCCTGCCTGGCGGCCTTGGCCCGCTCCCGCGCCGACGGCTGCGGCGTCCAGCACCGCACCGCCAGGTCGCCCGCGGTGATCGTGATCGCGTTCGACACCTCGACCGCGTCCACGGTGTTCCACGGCAGGTAGACGGTACGGAACGGGTTGCGGATCCGCACCCCGCCCTCCTCCGTGATGGTGGCCGGGCGCAGCGACAGCACGAAGACCAGGTACGTGATCAGGCCCAGCACCGCGCCGACCACCAGCGCGGCCGGCAGCGTGCCCCGGATGATCAGGTCCGCCGTGTTCAGCGCGGCGAACACCAGCCAGACCCAGCCGAAGATCCAGGAGGCCGTCGACCGGTACGTCATGCGCGCCACTTGAGCTGCGCGAACCCCGGCTTGATCACCCCGTTGATCAGGGCGAGGCGCTCATCGAAGGGGATGAAGGCGGACTTCATCGCGTTGATGGTGAACCACTGCAGGTCGTCCCAGTCGTAGTCGAAGGCTTCCACCAGTTTGTGGAACTCCAGCGACACCGACGTGGCGCTCATCAGCCGGTTGTCGGTGTTGACGGTGACCCGGAAGTGCAGGCGGCGGAGCAGCCCGATCGGGTGCCGTTCGATCGACGGGGCGGCTCCGGTCTGCAGGTTCGAGGTCGGGGCCATCTCCAGCGGGATGCGCTTGTCCCGGACGTAGGCGGCCAGCCTGCCCAGTTTGGCCTCACCGTCTCCGGCGACCGCGATGTCATCGATGATCCGCACGCCGTGACCGAGCCGATCGGCGCCGCACCACTGGATCGCCTGCCAGATGGAGGGGAGCCCGAAGCCCTCGCCGGCGTGGATGGTGAAGTGCGCGTTCTCGCGCTGCAAGTACTCGAAGGCGTCGAGGTGCCGGGTGGGAGGGAACCCGGCCTCGGCGCCGGCGATGTCGAAACCGACCACGCCGACGTCCCGGTAACGCACGGCCAGTTCGGCGATCTCCATCGACCTGGCCTGGTGGCGCATCGCGGTGAGCAGCGCGCCGACCCTGATGCCCCGGCCCTCGGAACCGAGCCGGAACCCCTCGTTGACCGCGGTGACGACCTCGTCCAGGCTGAGCCCGCCGGAGATGTGCAGCTCCGGCGCATACCGCACCTCGGCGTACACGACGCCGTCGGCGGCGAGGTCCTCGGCGCACTCCGCGGCGCATCTGACCAGCGCGTCCCGGGTCTGCATGACCGCCACGGTGTGCTCGAAGGTCTCCAGATACCGCTCCAGCGACCCGGAGTCCGACGCTTCCTGGAACCACCGGGCGAGGGCGGCAGGATCGGTGGACGGCAGCTTGTCGTAGCCGGATTCGCGAGCCAGATCGATGATCGTCTCAGTCCGCAGGCCGCCGTCGAGGTGGTCGTGGAGCAGGACCTTCGGGGCTTGGCGGATCTGCTCTAGAGTGGGCTGGGTCATCCCGGCATCCTACCGCCACCTGCGAAAACGACGATCTAGCAGAGTTTGCCGAATCTCACTGGGCGACGTCGATGACGAGCCGGTTGGGCTGCCGCTGCTCGATGATCCGGAATCCCTTCTTCTTCTTGAGCGCGAGCCCGACGCCGACATACCCCTCGTAGTCGCCGGTCCTGACCACCCGGGTGACGTTCCCCAGGTCGGCCCGGTAGATCGGCCCGCCCTTCCAGGTGGGCTTGCCCTCAATGGTGTGCGCCGCCGCCCAGCCGAGCCTGATCTCCAGGAACGCCTTGCCCTTCACGTTGAACGGGATCCCGGAACCATCGGAGATCAGCTTCTTCTCCCACCGGACGGTGTAGCCCGGGATGGTCCCCTTGAGGTCGATGACGATCCGGTCGTAGCCCTTGTGCCGGGCATACCGCACGCCGGTGACGACCGCTAGAACGTTCCAAGACCGCGTGACGGTGACCTCCGCCTTGCTGAACGGCTTCGGCGCGGCGGCCACGGGCTGGGCCGCCACGCCGAGCGTGGCCACGGCGACGACTAACGCCGCCAGTAGCACTCTGAACTTCATGTCCGTTTCCTTCCTGAGAAGTGTTCTGTACTCCTTAGGACGTGGAAACGGACAACAAAGTTCTCAGACTGTTTCGAGTACCTTTTCCGGCTGATCCGCCGACCCGGACCGCCGGAACCGCAGGCCGCTGATGGCGATGCCCAGGCCGAGCAGGGCGAACACCACCGAGATCACGATCGCAGCCCGGAAGGTGGCGATCGGGTCCCCGGACCCGAGCGTCAGCACCGCCGTCACGATCGCCAGCACCACCGCCCCGCCGATCTGCCCCGAGGTGTTGACCAGTCCCGACGCCAGCCCCTGTTCGTCGTCGTGGACCCCCGCCACCGCCTGGATGTTGAGTGATGGGAAGGACAGCGCGAACGCGGTCCCCAGCAGCACCATGCCCGGCAGCACCAGCCCCCAGAAGCTGGGATCCTCATCCAGCCGCAGGAACATGGTGTACGCGCCGACCAGCGCGGCCGCCCCCACCGCGATCAGCTTGCCGGTGCCGAACCGGTCCGCCAGAGCCCCGATCTTCGTGGAGGTGAGCGCCACCAGCAGCCCGGACGGCAGGAACGCCAGCGCCGTCTCCAGCGCCGACCAGCCGAGCAGGTTCTGGAAGTACTGCATGGCCGCGAACTGGAACCCGATGTACGACCCGAACAGGATCATGATCCCGAGGTTCGCCCGCGCCAGCGGCCCGGCCCGGAGGATCCCGAGGCGGACCAGCGGATGCCGGACCCGGCGCTCCAGCCAGATGAACAGGCCCAGCAGCGCGAGTGACGCGGCCCCCGTCAGAGCCGTGCGCGTCACGCTCACCTCGGGCGCCTCCACCACGGTGAACACCAGCAGCAGCATGGCGCCGGTGATGGTCACCGCGCCGAGCACGTCGTAGCCGCCCTCGGCCCGGTGGTCGTTCTTGGGCAGCAGCCGGATCCCCGCCGCCAGCGCGATCAGCGCGACCGGCACCGGGCTCAGGAACGTCCACCGCCAGCCCAGTTCGGTGAGGAAGCCGGACAGCACCAGCCCGAGCGAGAAGCCGCTGGCCGCGCAGGCGGTGAAGATGCTCAGCGCCCGGTTCCTGGCCGGTCCCTCCGCGAACGTGGTCGTGATGATCGACAACGCCGCAGGGGCCGTGAAAGCGGCACTGACCCCCTTGATGAACCGCGCCGCGATCAGCAACGCCCCGTTGTCGGCCAGACCGCCCAGGAGTGATGCCCCCGCGAACACTCCGAGCGCGACCAGCAGCACCCGCCGCCGGCCCAGCAGATCGGCGGTCCGCCCGCCGAGCAACAGCAATCCCCCATAACCCAGCACATAGCCGCTGACCACCCACTGCAGGGCGGCCGTCGACATCCCCAGTTCGGCCTGGATGGACGGCAGGGCAACGCCGACCATCGACACATCCAGCCCATCAAGAAAGACCACGGCGCAGAGAACGACAAGCAGCCCCCACAGGGCCGCCCCCCAGCGCTGGTCCCGCGCAGACGATTCCATGAGCGGGACATTACATGCACGCACATTCAATGCACAAGCAATTAATGCATTTGCATATAGTGTCCGCGCATGCTAACGTACGCCCGGGAGGACTCATGAACGACACCGACGTCGGCACCGCCTGGCGCCAGTTGCTGGCCCAGCACGCGACGATCGTGTGCGCGCTGGAGCGCGAACTACACGACAGACATGACCTGGGCGTCAGCGAGTTCGAGGTGCTCGACCGCATGGCCGAAGGCGCCTGCAAGTCCCCCGACGGCGGCTTCCGCGTCCAGGAACTGGCCGAATGCGTGCACCTCAGTCAGAGCGCGCTGTCCCGCCTGATCGCCCGCCTGGAGAACCACGGCCTGGTCACCCGCTCGCTCTGCCAGGCCGACCGGCGCGGCGTCTTCGTCAGCCTCACCGAGAAGGGCCGGGACACCCATGCCGAGGCCCGGCCCACCCATCGGGCCGTCCTCGGCAAGTACCTCTGAGCTAGCCCTCGATCCGGTCGATCACCAGCGGCAGCAGGCCGGGGTCGGACGCGGCCGAGACCTCGTAGGCGTTCTCCAACGACTGCAGGGCACGCTCGAAGCGGGCTGTCTCGTCGGCGTGCAGGGTGATCAGGGGCTGGCCTTCGCGGACGATGTCGCCCGGCTTGGCGTGCAGGGTGATGCCAGCGCCGAAGGAGACCGGGTCCTCCTTGCGGGCCCGGCCCGCGCCCAGCCGCCAGGCGGCCACCCCGACCCCGAGCGCGTCCAGCCGGGACAGCACGCCGGAGGCCGGCGCGGTCAGCGTCATCGACTCCGCGGCCTGCGGGAGCAGGCCGTCCGGGTCGCCGCCCTGGGCGGTGATCATGCGACGCCAGGCGTCCATGGCCGAGCCGTCCTTGAGCGCCCGCTCCGGGTCCTTGCCGGAGATCCCGGCGGCGGCCAGCATCTCGTGGGCCAGCCGCAGCGTCAGCTCCACCACGTCGGCGGGGCCGCCACCGGCCAGCACCTCCAGAGACTCCTCCACCTCCAGGGTGTTGCCGATCTTCCGGCCGAGCGGGCGGTCCATCGCGGTCAGCAGCGCGACCGTGCGGACCCCCGCGTCAGTGCCCAGGGCGACCATCGTGGTGGCCAGCTCGCGGGCGTTCTCGACGTTCTTCATGAACGCGCCGGAGCCGACCTTCACGTCCAGCACCAGCGAACCGGTGCCTTCGGCGATCTTCTTCGACATGATGGACGAGGCGATCAGCGGGATCGACTCGACCGTGCCCGTGACGTCCCTGAGCGCGTAGAGCTTCTTGTCCGCCGGGGCCAGCCCGGTGCCGGCGGCGCAGACGACCGCCCCGGACGCGCGGATGACCGCCAGCATCTCCTCGTTGGACAGCTCCGCCCGCCAGCCGGGGATGGACTCCAGCTTGTCGAGCGTGCCGCCGGTGTGGCCGAGGCCACGGCCTGACAGCTGCGGCACGTACGCGCCGCAGGCCGCCACCAGCGGAGCCAGCGGCAGGGTGATCTTGTCGCCGACGCCGCCGGTGGAGTGCTTGTCGGCGGTCGGCCGGTCCAGGTGCGACCAGTCCATCCGCTCCCCCGACCGGATCATCGCCTGGGTCCAGTCGGCGATCTCCCGCCGGTTCATGCCGTTCAGCAGGATCGCCATGGCCAGCGCGGACATCTGCTCGTCGGCCACGGTGCCCCGGGTGTAGGCGTCGATCACCCAGTCGATCTGCGGGGTGGACAGCTCGCCCCGGTCCCGCTTGATCGTGATGATCTCGACGGCGTCGAATCCCATGGTCTCCCCCACTACCGCGACAGGTCTTCAGGCCCGAACGCGAACGGCAGCACGTCCGCCATCCGCCAGGGCCCGTCCGGCGTCTCCACCAGCAGTTCCGGGCCGCCCTGCTCGTACAGCAGCTGCCGGCAGCGCCCGCACGGCATGAGCAGCTCGCCGTGCCCGTCCACGCAGGTGAACGCGACCAGCCGCCCGCCCCCCGAGGCGTGCAACGCCGACACCAGGCCGCACTCGGCGCACAGGCCGATCCCGTACGAGGCGTTCTCCACGTTGCAGCCGACCACGATCCGGCCGTCGTCGACCAGCGCCGCGGCCCCCACCGGGAACTTGGAGTAGGGCGCGTACGCGTGCGTCATCGCCTCCGCCGCGTGCTCCCGCAGTGCGTCCCAGTCGATGGTCATTTGGCCGGTCATTTGGCCTGTCCTCTCCGATACGGCAGTCCGTCAGCGGCGGGCATCCGGAGCCGCTGCGAGGCCAGGGACAGTACCAGCAGCGTGGTCAGGTGCGGGGTGAAGGAGGTGAACTGCTCGGGCACCGTGTCGGTGATCGCGAAGACCGCGAAGACGGCGATCGCGCTCACCCCGGTGAGCAGGGCCGCGCGGTTGCGCGACAGCCGTACCAGCTGGTAGACGGCGACGGCGGCGAGCAGCAGGGCGACCACCAGCAGCAGCGCGTGCACCGAGGTGCCGCCCTGGCGGAGCTGGAGGGCGTCGGTGTAGCCGAACAGGCCGGCGCCGGCCGCGAGGCCGCCGGGCCGCCAGTTGCCGAAGATGACGGTGGCCAGGCCGATGAAGCCGCGCCCGCCGGTCTGCCCCTCCCGGTAGGTGCCGGCCGCCACGATGGACAGGAACGCGCCGCCGAGCCCGGCCAGCGCGCCGGAGACGATCACGGCGACGTACTTGTAGTAGTAGACGTTGACGCCGAGCGACTCGGCCGCCACCGGGCGCTCGCCGCAGGCGCGCAGGCGCAGGCCGAAGGCGGTGCGCCAGAGCAGCCAGAAGCTGAGCGGCACCAGCAGCAGGGCCAGGATGGTGAAGAGCGAGACGTTGGTGGTCAGGCCGCGCAGCACGCCGGCCAGGTCGGAGACGAAGAACCAGCGCTGGCTCTCCAGGGTGCGCAGCGGATCCGCGCCCTCGAACAGGATCCATTTGTTGTCGCCGGCCGGGCCCCACAGGCCGACGCTCTGCATGCCAGGGATGCGCGGCGACTGGGTGTCGCCGCCGCCCTTCATGGTGGAGAAGATCAGCGCGGACAGGTACTTGGCGATGCCGGTGCCGAGCAGGATGATCGCCACGCCGGAGACCACGTGGTCGACGCCGAAGGTGACCGTGGCGATGGCGTGCAGCACGCCCGCCACCGCGCCGCCGAGCGCCCCGGCGACCACGCCGGCCCACGGGTTGCCGGTGATCAGCGCGCCCCACGCGCCGAACCAGGTGCCCAGGATCATCATGCCTTCGAGGCCGATGTTGACCACGCCGGAACGTTCGGACCAGAGCCCGCCCAGACCGGCCAGCCCGATCGGCACGGCCAGGCCGAGCGCCGCGCTCACCGTGCCGCTGGAGGTGATGTCGTGCGCGCCGGTGACGATCCTGGTCAGCGAGAGCAGGACCAGCAGCCCGGCGACGCCGAGCAGGACGACCGGCCAGGTCGGCCGGAACTTGCCGGCCGGCGGCGTCGCGGCGGCCGGCGGGGAGGTGGTGACGGCGCTCACGCGGCCGCTCCTTCCGTGCGGGCCGAGGCCGACAGTTCCCGGCTGACCCGCCGCTGTTCGGCCACGATCCGATAGCGGTGCACCAGCTCGTACGCGATGACCACCGCGAGCACGATCACGCCCTGCATGATCGTGACGATCTCGGGCGACACCTTTTCGAAGTTGAGAATGTTCTGCGACACGTCCAGGAAGCTCCACAGCAGCGCCCCGAACGCGACCCCGATCGGGTTGTTCCGCCCGATCAGCGCGATCGCGATGCCGGTGAACCCGAACCCGGGCGGGAAGTCGAGGCCGTAGGAGTAGGAGGAGCCGAGCAGCTGCGGCATGCCGACCAGACCGGCCATCCCGCCGGAGATGAGCATCGCGATGACGATCATCTTCTTGACGTTCACGCCGCTGGCCACGGCGGCCGGCTCGGACAGGCCGGTGGAGCGCAGGTCGAACCCGAACCGGGTCTTGTTGAGCAGCAGGTGGAACCCGATCCCGACCAGGACCGCCAGCAGGAACAGGCCGAAGACCTGGTTGGGCGCGCCCGGGATGAGCGAGATGCCCGGCACCTGCCCGGACTCGCCGATCGGCTTGGTGCCGATGTTGTTGCTGCCGGCCACCGGGACCGCCCACGAGGTCAGCAGCCAGGCGCCCAGGCCGGTGGCGATGGTGTTCAGCATGATCGTGGAGATGACCTCGCTGACCCCGCGCCTGGCCTTGAGCACCCCGGCGATGCCCGCCCAGGCCGCGCCGACCAGCACCGCGACCAGGATGATCAGCGCGATGTGCAGCGGCTTGGGCAGCGTGACCGCGCCGCCGACGGCGGCGGCGCACAGGGCGGCCAGCCGGTACTGGCCGTCCACGCCGATGTTGAAGAGGTTCATCCGGAAGCCGAGGGCGACGGCCATCGCGGACAGGTAGTAGGCGGAGGCCAGGTTGATGATGCCGACCATGGTGCGCGGCATGCCGGCGAACTCCACCATGGCCAGCAGCGAGTCGATCGGCGGGTGGCCGGTGATGATCAGCACCAGCGAGGTGACCAGGCCCGCGAACAGGATCGCCAGCAGCGGGGCGGCCAGCGCCATCATCCCGTTGAGCCTGATCCGGCCGACGAGCCGGTTGGCGAAGGTGTCGGCGTGCTGGGGGACCTGGGGGGTTTGGGGGGCTTGCGTGCCAGTGGTCATGCTTCCTCCCCGGCACCGGTCATCGCCGAGCCGAGCTGTTCGGGAGTGACGTTCGCCGGGTCGACGTCCGCGACGATCCGGCCGCGCAGCAGCACCTTCAGGCTGTCGGACAGGCCGATCAGCTCGTCCAGGTCGGCCGAGATGAGCAGCACGGCCAGCCCGGCCGCGCGGGCGTCGCGCAGATGGTCCCAGATCGCGGCCTGCGCGCCGACGTCCACGCCGCGGGTCGGGTGCGCGGCGATCAGGAGCACCGGGTCACCGCTCATCTCCCGGCCGACGATCAGCTTCTGCTGGTTGCCGCCGGAGAGCGCGGCCGCGTCCACGTCGATGCCGGGGGTGCGCACGTCGTACTGGGCGACGATGCGCTCGGTGTCGGCGCGGGCGCCCTTGCGGTCGATCCAGATGCCGCCGGAGTTGTGGCCGAGGATCCGGTTCTCCCAGAGCGGGGCCTCCAGCAGCAGGCCGTGCCGCTGGCGGTCCTCGGGGATGTAGCCGATCCCGGCCTCGCGGCGGCGCAGCGTGGACCAGGCGGTGATGTCGGTCCCGGCCAGGGTGATCGCGCCGGTGGCGGCGCGGATGCCCATGACGGCCTCGACCAGTTCGGCCTGGCCGTTGCCCTCGACCCCGGCGATGCCCAGGACCTCGCCCTTGTGGATGGTGAAGGCGACGTCCTCAAGCAGCAGCCGCCCTCCCTCGGCGGCCATGGTGAGTCCCGACACCTCCAGCGCGACCACGTCGGTGACGGTGGACTCGCGGGTCTCGGGGCTGGGCAGCTCGGAGCCGACCATCAGCTCGGCCAGCTGCCTGGCGGTCACCGAGGCGGGGTCCACGCTGGCCACCGTGGTGCCACGGCGGATCACCGTGATCGCGTCGGCGACCTTGAGCACCTCGTCCAGGTGGTGCGAGATGAAGATGATGGTGATGCCCTCGCGGACCAGGCCGTGCAGGTTCTCGAAGAGCTCGTCCACCTCGTGCGGCACGAGCACGGCGGTGGGTTCGTCCAGGATGAGGATGCGGGCGCCTCGGTAGAGGACCTTGAGGATCTCCACCCGCTGCCGCTGGCCGACGCCGATCTCCTCGACCAGCACGTCGGGGTCGACGTCCAGCCCGTACGCGGCCGAGATGCCCTTGATCTTCTTGCGGGCGGCGGCGAAGTCGAGCGCGAGACCGGCCCGGCGGGGTTCGCTGCCGAGGACCACGTTCTCCAGCACCGTCAGGTTGTCGGCGAGCATGAAGTGCTGGTGGACCATGCCGATGCCGGCGGCGATGGCGTCGCCGGGGGTCGAGAAGGAGACGGGAGTGCCGTCGATGCGGATCTCACCCTCGTCCGGCCGCTGCATGCCGTACAGGATCTTCATGAGCGTGGACTTGCCTGCGCCGTTCTCGCCGACGATGGCGTGGATCTGGCCCTTGCTCACGCTCAGGTGGATGTCACGGTTGGCGACGACCCCGGGGAATCGTTTGGTGATCCCGTCCAAGGCGACTGCGGTCTGGGTGCTGATCTCGGCCTCCCCTGCTATACCGAGGGGCCCGGCGTTACTGCCACCGGGCCCCAGGGTGTCATCGGATCAGGCGCCGGTCGGAACCGTGATCTCGCCGCTGATGACCTTGTTCTTGTAGTCGTCGATCTGGGCCTTGATGTCGTCGATCTTGCCGCCGGTGACCGAGTAGTCGACGCCGCCGGCCTTCAGGTCGTAGGTGGTGATGCCCGCCTTGACGGTGCCCGCGGTGAAGTTCTTGATGAAGTCGAAGACCGCGACGTCGACCTTCTTCAGCATCGAGGTGATGATGACGTCGGCGACGGTCGGGTCGGCCGTCTTGGCCTGGTCGGAGTCGACGCCGATGGCCAGGCCGCCCGCGGCCTTGGCGGCCTCGAACACGCCCGCGCCGGAACCGCCCGCGGCCTGGTAGACCACGTCGGCGCCACCGTCGAACATGCCCTCGGCAGCGGTCTTGCCCTTGGCCGGGTCACCGAAGCCGGAGAAGTCCGGGGGCTGGGTCAGGTACTTCTTCTGTACGGTGATGTCCGGCTTGACGGCCTTGGCACCGGCCTCGAAGCCCGCCTCGAACTTGTGGATCAGCGGCACGTCGACGCCGCCGACGAAGCCGACGTTGCCCTTGGTGGACTTGAGCGCGGCGGCCACGCCGACCAGGAACGAGCCCTGCTCCTCGGCGAAGACCAGGTTCGAGATGTTCGCGCCCTCGGCGGCGTCGTCGACGATCGCGAACTTGATGTCGGGGAACTCCTTGGCGACCTTGGTGATCGCGGCGGAGTAGGCGAAGCCGACCGCGATGACGGGGTTGAAGCCGCCGGTCGCGAGGAGGCGGAGGCGGTCCTCCTTCTGCGCGTCGGTCTCGCCGTTGGCGGCCTCAAGCTCTTCGACCGTGACGCCGAGCTCGGCCTTGGCCTTGTCCAGGCCGGCCGCGGCGGAGTCGTTGAACGACTGGTCACCACGCCCGCCGATGTCGTATGCGAGTCCGACCTTCGCCGAAGCCGCGGCGGGGGCGGAGGACGAAGCCGGTGCCGCGCTGGTGGGCGCGGCCGCGGTGTCGTCACCGCCACAGGCGGCGACGGCGAACAGCATGGCGCTCGCCGCGGTACCGGCGATGAGCCTGCCAAATCGATTGCGGAGCAAGGTGAACTCCCCTTCCGTGACGTCCAACTTCCGTCGCACGCGCGAAAGGAACGCACGGCAACCCTGCACGGAAGATAGTTGTTTGACCTGCAACTACCAAATGGGCACACAAGTCCGCAACAGGTCCGTTATGCAGCTCAGGCCACCTTGTGACCAGGTCAACCGGTCAGCACCTTGATCGTTCCATTATGGGCGGTCGCTGGAGCCCTTCTCAGCGGGCCCCCATACACGACGAACGCGGCGGAGTCGCTGAGGACTCTCGCCGCGTCATGGGGCTGGTCGGGTCACATGGCGGCGAGCGCGGTGCTCGCCATCACCTTGACGCCGATCCCGATCGCCCGCTCGTCGATGTCGAACGCCGGGTGGTGGATGTCGGTGACGGCGGTCGCGCCGGGCGGGCGCACGCCGAGCCGGGCCAGCGCGCCGGGCACCGACTCGATGTACCAGGAGAAGTCCTCGCCGCCCAGGCTCTGCGGGGTCGGCACGGCGGCGCTCTCGCCGATGAACTTGCTCACCGCGTCGTTGAACATCTGGATGCTCTTGGCCTCGTTGACCGTGGCCGGGGTACCCCGGCGGTAGTCCAGCTCGACGTCCACCCCGTACGGCGCGGCCACCTGGTCCACCAGCGACTTGATCAGCTCAGGCGCGGTGTGCCAGGTGTCCTCGTCCAGGGAGCGCACGCTGCCCTGGGCGTACCCGATGTCCGGAATGGTGTTGAACGCAGAACCGGCCGAGATCTGCCCCCACACCACGCTCAGGCTGGACCGCGGATCCACCCGCCGGGACAGCACCGCGGGCAGCTCCGTGACGATCTTGCTGAGCGCGTACACCAGGTCCACCGTCAGGTGCGGCCTGGCGGTGTGCCCTCCTGGCCCGGACACCTTGATCTGCAGGTTGTCGCACGAGCCGGTGATCGCGCCGGTCCGCAGGCCGACCTTGCCCACCTCGATCCGCGGGTCGCAGTGCACCGCGAAGATCCGGTCGACCCCGGACAGACCGCCCTCCTTGACCACCTCAAGCGCGCCGCCCGCGATCTCCTCGGCCGGCTGGAAGATCAGCCGGACCCGGCCGGGCAGCAGCCCCGCCTCAGCCTGGGTCTGCAGGAACAGCCCGGCCCCCAGCACGATCGCGGTGTGCGCGTCATGCCCGCAGGCGTGACAGGCGTGCGGGAACACCGACCGGTACGGAACGTCCTTCTCATCCTCCATCGGCAGCGCGTCTATGTCCGCGCGCAGGGCGATGAGCGGCCCGTCGCCCCGGCCGATGTCCGCCCACAGGCCGGTGCCGCGGGCCAGCGGGCGGGGGTTAAGCCCGCCCTCCTTCAGCCGCTGCGCGATCGCCTCGGTGGTGCGGTGCTCGTTGAAGGCGGTCTCCGGGTGGGCGTGCAGGTCACGCCGGAACTCGATCAGTTCCTCGTCGTGCTTGACGAGGAACTGGGCCAACTGCCCGGCGAGTTCGGTCCCCTCCGCGAGCGAGGTCGTCACTGGCGTTCCCTTTCACGTTCCTATGTGGTCGGTCGGTTCGCGGGAGGAATGGTGGCCGGAGATCACGAACCGGTTCTCGGCGAACTCGGTGATGGTGGCGTCCACCACGTCTTCAAGCGTGCCCCCGCCGGCGCGGACGGCCCGCTGGCGCTCGCAGGAGCTGCCCTGCTCCAGCACGTCGGTCAGGACGGCCAGCTCGTCGGCGCAGCCGAGCCGGTCGGCCACGGGCTCCAGCTCGCGCTGCAGCTCGTACAGCATGTCGCGCATCGGTGCGGTGGAGCCGCGGTCGTCGGTGATGACGATGGCGTCGAGGCCGTACCGGGTCGCCCGCCACTTGTTGTCCCTGACCACCCAGGCGGCCGGGTGGGGCAGCGTGTAACCTCGGTCGAGCTGCTGGTCGAACAGCTGCACGAGGCACTGCGACAGCGCGGTCACCATCCCGACCTCCCGCAAGGTCGGAATGCCGTCGAACATCCTGATCTCGATCGTGCCGAAATCGGGGTGCGGTCGGACGTCCCACCACACCTCTTTGATGCTCTTGATGGTGCCGGCACGCACCAGGGTGTCCATGTACTCCTCGAACTCCGCCCAATCCGCCAGCAGATGCGGCGGTCCAGCCGTGGGCAGTGCACCAAAAACGATGGCCCGGCTGGAGGCGAGCCCGGTGTCTTGGCCGCCCCAGTACGGGCTGGAGGTCGTCAGCGCCAGGAAATGCGGCAGGTAGGCCGCAAGTGCGTTGACTATGGGAATGACTTTATCTCTTTCCCGGACCCCGACGTGGACATGTACGCCAAATGTTTGGATGCGCCACGCCAACCACTGCAACTCCACGACCAGTTCGGCGTAGCGCTGCATGGGGGCGTACTCGGCGTCCTGCCACTCACTGATGGCGTGCGTTCCAGTACAGGCCAGGGCAATTCCCCGCGGTTCGACCACCGAGCGTAACCGCTGGATGCTCTTCTCCAGATCCTGTACGGCCTCCGCCGCCGTGTGGCAGATGTCGGTGACGATCTCGATCTGGGACTGCATGAGCTCGTGCATGGCCTTCGGCCGGGGGCCTTCGCTCAGGTCGGGGATGGCGGCGAGCACGTCACGCGCGTCCTGCCGGAGGCGCCGGGTGCGCGTGTCGACGAGCTGAAGTTCCCATTCCACGCCGAGGGTGGCACCCCGGGACGGATTAAACTCAATCGCCACAACAACCTCCATAGTCCATCGTCTCAGGCACCGTCACTCGGCGTGGCAAAAATCGGCCAACCCGAATTCCTCACTCCGAACGGTCGCGTTCAGTGCATGGTCACTCAGGGGCCAAGATCCGCCAATACCCCCCAAACGCTCACACATCGTCAAAGCCCTTGCGCCACGCGGCCATCCGTGCCCGAGGCCCAGTAGGGTCGGCGTGTCGCGATGCGTACGACTGCGATCTTTGGGGGATGTGTCGCCACATGCGAAGTTGCTTCACACGAAAAGGGACAAGTTCCCTCGGGGTCGTGGTGTTGACGGCTGCCCTCATCGGCACCGGCCAAACGAGCGCGCGGGCGGACACGATCGGCGGCGAGCTGCTGGCCTCCCCCGGGCTGGTGCTCCCGGGCGGGATCAAGAAACCGCCCAAAAGCACGGCCAAGGCGTTCGTGATCGCCGACGCCGAGACCGGGCAGGTGCTGGCGGCCAGGAACCCGCACGGGCGCTTCCTGCCGGCCAGCACGCTCAAGGCGCTCACCGCCGTCACGCTCATCCCGAAGCTGGACCGCAAGAAGCTGGTCCAGCCGAGCCGGGAGGCGTGCAACATCGAGGGCAGCGCGGTCGGCCTGGTGCCCAAGCGGATCTACCAGGTGGACGACCTGTTCCGGGCCCTGCTGATGGTTTCGGGCAACGACGCGGCGCACGCGCTGGCCGAGGCCAACGGCGGCGTGCCGGCCACCCTGGCGGCCATGAACGAGGAGGCCAAGCGCCTCCAGGCCAACGACACGGTGGCCAAGACCCCGAGCGGCCTAGACCAGCCCGGCCAGAGCAGCTCCGCCTACGACCTGGCGCTGATCGCCCGCGCCGGCCTCAAACTGCCCGCCTTCAAGAACTACATCTCCACCAAGACCGCGAAATTCCCGGCCCCCAAGGGCTACTACCAGATCGGCAACCACAACAAGCTGCTCTGGACCTACGACGGCATGGTCGGCGTCAAGAACGGCTGGACGTCCAAGGCGATGGGCAGCTTCGTCGGCGCGGCCACCCGCGACGGCCACACCGTGATCGTCGCCATCATGCGCCACGAGGGCTCCTTCTGGGGCGAGGTGGCCGACCTGCTGGACTGGGGCTTCGCCAACCGCGGCAAGGTCACCCCGGTCGGCGCACTCGTCGACCCGCTCCCCGAGCACCCGCCCACGCCGCTGGCCGTGAAACCGGCCGCGCCGACGCCGCTCCCGGCCGCGGACGTCGCCGCCACCGCCGCCGCGGGCGACAGCAGCCCGACCCCGCTGGTGGCCACCCTCGTGCTGGCCGGCAGCCTGATCGGCGGCCTGGCCTGGATCGGGTACGGCATCCGCCGCAGAACCCGCCGTCAGTAGGCGCTGTCAGTAGGCACGGTTCGACGGCATGGGACTAGGTTCCGGTGGCGGCCCGAAGGTGGCCGTCGCCGTCCAGGCGGCCGCGTAAAGGATCACCCGGGCCGACAGGTTGATCCAGACCAGCAGCCCGACGATGACGGCGAAGGCGCCGTACACCGGGTTGGTCAGGGTGTGCCCGAGCAGCAGCGCGGCCAGCTGCTTGAGCAGGCCGAACACGACCGCGCCGAGCACCGCGCCGCGGACCACGAACTTGAACGGCTGCGCCGGTTTCGGCTTGGCCATCCAGCCCAGCAGCACCAGGAACAGCAGGATGTCGGCGGCCAGGCTGACCAGCCCGCCGACCAGGCCCACGCTGAAGGTGCCCAGGGCCGAGCGCTCCAGGCCGAACCAGCCCGCCACCGTGGTCGTCGCGCCGCTCGCGAAACCGGCCACCAGCGCCGAGGCGAGCATGATGATCCCGACCAGGATCAGCGCCACCAGATCGCGGAGCTTGGCCAGGAAGAAGTTGAGCTGCGGCTCTGTGCTCATCCAGATCTTGCGGAAGGCGACCCTGAGCGCGTCCACCGAGCCGAGGCCCGCGTAGAACAGGCCGACCAGACCGATGATCCCGGCGTTCACCCGGGCGTCGGCGATCTGGTCCAGCCCGAGCTGGTCGGCCAGGCCGGGCAGCTGCTCGTTGAACGCGGCGGTGATCGTCTTCCTGGCCTCGCGATCCAGCCAGCCGAACGCCACCACGTACCCGAACAGCGCGAAGACCAGCGCGATCAGCGGGAAGAACGACAGGAACACGAAATAGGTGACCGCGCCGGCGAGGTGGTCGCCGGACTGCACCTGGTAGCGCTGCACGGCCCGGATCAGGTGGTCCAGCCACCCGAACCGGATCCGGCCGCGTTCGACTAGGACGCGCCCGCGCGTCTTGATCGACTCAATGAGCTGATTGACGCGCGCGATCACAGGCACAGCAGTACCCTCACGGGGTCGGCAGGAACCCGATGTTCTCCCGGACGTGGGCCATCGTCTCGGCCGCGACCGCGCGGGCCTTGGCGGCGCCGGCGGCGAGCATGCGGTCCAGTTCGGCCTCGTCGCCGAGCAGCTTCTCGGTCCGCTCCCTGATCGGCGCGAACGCGTCCACCACGGCCTCGGCGACGTCCTTCTTGAAGGTGCCGTAGCCCTGGCCCGCGTATCGGGCCTCCAGTTCGGGGATGGGGGTGGCGGTGATCGCGGACAGGATCCTGAGCAGGTTGGTGATGCCCGGCTTGTTCTCGTCGTCGGCGACCACGTCGGTGCCGGTGTCGGTGACCGCGCGCATGACTTTCTTGCGCAGCGGGCCCGGCTGCTCCAGCACGTCCAGGATGCCCTGCGGGCTGGAGGAGGACTTGGACATCTTCGCGGTCGGGTCCTGGAGGTCGGTGATCTTCTCGACCTCCTTCAGGATGTACGGGCTGGGCACGGTGAAGGTGCGCCCGTACCGGTTGTTGAAGCGCTGCGCGAGGTCGCGGGAGAGCTCCAGGTGCTGCTTCTGGTCGGCCCCGACCGGGACCTGGTCGGCCTGGTAGAGCAGGATGTCGGCGGCCTGCAGGATCGGGTAGGTGAACAGGCCGACCCCGGCGGAGCCCTCGCCGTATTTGGAGGACTTGTCCTTGAACTGGGTCATCCGGCCGGCCTCCCCCATGCCGGTCTGGCAGATCAGCACCCAGGCCAGCTCGGCGTGCTCGCGGACGTGGCTCTGCACGAAGACCGAGGAGCGCTCCGGGTCCAGGCCGGCCGCGAACAGCTGCGCGGCGGCCACCCTGGTGCGGCGGCGCAGTTCGGCCGGGCTGGGGTTGACCGTGATCGCGTGCAGGTCCACCACCATGTAGAACGCGTCATGCGTCTCCTGCAGCGCGACCCACTGGCGCACCGCGCCCAGATAGTTGCCGAGGTGGAACGAGTCGGCGGTGGGCTGGATGCCGGATAGAACGCGAGGGCGGGCCATAACTCACGATTCTGGCAGGAGACCAGGGGAGCTCGCGACTTGAATCACCGGGGTTCGGGCGGGGGCGGCGGCGGTTTCGGGGTGACCCTGACCCGGGACACCCGGCGGCCGTCCATCTCGGTGACGGTGAGCCCGGCGCCGGGGCTGTCCACCGCCTCGCCGACCTGCGGCAGATGGCCGAGCACGGACATGACGTAGCCGCCGAGCGTCTCGTAGGGGCCTTCTGGCAGTTCGATGCCGGTCTCGTCGGCGAAGTCGACCAGCCGGACCAGGCCCTCGACCTCGATGTCGCCGGCGATCCTGCGGACCGGCTGCTCGGCCTCGTCGTACTCGTCGCGGATGTCGCCGATGAGTTCCTCGACCAGGTCCTCCAGGGTGATGATGCCGGCGGTGCCGCCGTACTCGTCCACCACGATGGCCAGGTGGTGGCCCTCGTCGCGCATCTCGGAGAGGGTGATCAGCACCCGTTTGCTGCCGGGGAGCAGCTTGACCGGGCGGATCTGGACCAGCTCGCTGATCGGGTCGATCCGGCCGGTCAGCACCGGGTCGAGCAGGTCGCGGACGTGCACGAAGCCGATCACGTCGTCGTAGGAGCTGCGGTACACCGGGAACCGCGAGTACGGCATGCTCGCCGCCAGCACGGCCGCCTCGGCCAGCGGGGTGTCCGCGGCCATGAACTCGACCTCGGTCCTGGGCAGCATGACCTCGCGGAGCTGGCGTTTCCCGGCCGCGAAGACCTCGCCGATGAGGTGCCGCTCGTCGGCGGTGAGCTCGGTGTGGCCGACCACCATGTCGCGGAGCTCCTCGGTGGACATCTTCTCCCGGTCGGCGTGCGGGTTGCCGCCGAGCAGCCGGACCACGCCGTCGGTGGATTTGGAGAGCGCCCAGATGACCGGGCGGGACATCGCGGCCACCCGGTCCAGGAACGGCGCGACCGCCAGGGACAGACTTTCGGCGCGCTGCCGGGCCAGCCGTTTGGGCGCGAGTTCGCCCAGCACCAGCGAGGCGTACGAGATGGCCAGCGTGACCAGCACCAGCGCGACCACGGGCGCGGCCCGGACGGTGAGGCCCCACTCCTCCAGCACGGGGGCGAGCTCGCCGGTCAGCCGGTCGGCGCCGAACGCGGCCGACAGCATGGTGGCGACGGTCACCCCGATCTGGACCGCGGACAGGAACCGGTTCGGGTCGCGGGCCAGCTTGGCCACCCGGGCGCCACGCCGGCCGAGCCCGGCCAGGCGGCGGACCTGGCTCTCCCGCAGCGAGACCATGGCCATCTCGGCGGCGGCGAAGAACCCCCCGACCAAAATGAAGATCAGGACGATGGCGATGTTCGCGAGGACACTGTTCACTGGGTTCCCGCCCGAGCCGACAGATTGATCTGACAGCGTACTCGGCTAGGCTAGCCGTACAGATTCAAACAGAACCGAACAGGATCAAACGTGAAGCTACTGGTTACCGGGGGCGCCGGCTACATCGGGAGTGTCGTGGCGACCCAGCTGGTCGAGGCCGGGCACGCGGTCACCGTGCTGGACGACCTCTCCACCGGCCACGCCGACGCGGTCCCCGCCGGGGCGAGTTTCGTGGAGGGTTCGATCGCCGAGCCAGGCGACCTGACCGGCTTCCACGCCGTGCTGCACTTCGCCGCCCGCTCCCTGGTCGGCGAGTCGGTCGCGCACCCCGGCCGCTACTGGGCCAACAACCTCGGCGGCACCCTCGCCCTGCTGGACGCGATGCGCGGCAGCGGCGTCGGCCGCATCGTCTTCTCCTCCACCGCCGCCGTGTACGGCGAGCCCGAGCACATCCCGATCCGCGAAACCGACCCCACCCGGCCCGACAATCCGTACGGGGCCTCGAAAGTGGCCGTCGACACCGCGCTTTCTACTTTCGCCGAGCTGTATGGCCTGGCCGCCGTCAGCCTGCGCTACTTCAACGTCGCCGGCGCGTACGGCGCGGCCCGCGAACGCCACCACCCCGAAACCCACCTGATCCCCAACCTCTTCAAGGTGGCCCAAGGCGAACGCGACTCCATCAGCCTCTTCGGCACCGACTACCCCACCCCCGACGGCACCTGCGTCCGCGACTACGTCCACGTCGCCGACCTGGCCCGCGCCCACCTGCTGGCCCTGGACGCCTGCATCCCCGGCCGCCACCTGATCTACAACCTGGGCAACGGCACCGGTTTCTCCAACCAGGAGGTCATCGACGTCTGCCGCGAGGTGACCGGCCACCCGATCCCGGTCGTCACCGCCCCCCGGCGCGACGGCGACACCGCCGTCCTGGTGGCCTCCTCCGAGAAGATCCAGCGTGACCTGGGCTGGAAACCCGAACACACCACGCTCCGGAGCATCATCACCGACGCCTGGACGGCAGTTCGGTAATTGCCCCGTTTCAATCCGTGAAATGTGATGAGATTTCATCATGCGGGAACTGCTTCCCAAACTGGGGCTGGTGGCTCTCATCGTGCTGGGCAGTCTCGCCGCCGCCGCCGGTGTGGTCTTCGCCACCGGCGGCCCAGGCCCTCAGTCGTCGGTCAAATGCCCGCTCTAGCCCCCGGCGGCGAGCCGCAGGTGGGCCTGGTTGTTGGCGGGCCGCCGATCGCCCAGATCACGTGAGTACACGGTGGCCTGGGTCCTGACCGGCCGGTCCGGCGCCCTGAACGCCAGCTGGAACCGGGTCGACGCGCCGGACCTGATCGGCGGCAGTGCGCAGCCGACCAGATCGTCGCGGACCTTGCAGCGCGCGCCCAGCCCGGTCAGAAACCGGGCCCGGCCGGACTGCACGTAGACGAAGGCGTCCCTGACCTCGCGCGGCCCCCGGTTGCTGACCACCGCGTCCACGTCGAAACGCTCGCCCGGGTGGGCGGCCCGGCGGGCCGGGATGAGGCGGACGCCCAGGTCGGCGCCCTCGTCCACCTTGATCTGGGAGTTGACCCGGTTGTTCCGCTCGTTGGCGTCCACCACCTCCGAGCTGAGCGTGGCGTGCGCGCGGAGCGGCCCGGTCGCGCTCGGCCGTACCAGTCCGGTGATGGTCACCCCGCCGCTGCCGCCGGCCAGGATGTCGCGCGGCGACCGGCAGACCACCTCGTTGTAGCCCCGTCCGGGCAGGCACTCGGCCACGTCCACGCTCATGATCTCGACCTCGCGCGGGATCCGGACGGTCAGCACCGGCAGCACCGCGTCGCCCGGCCCGGTGTTGGCCACCGTGACCCGGTAGGCGATCGGCTGCCCCGGCTGGGCGATGGCCGGGAAGGACTCGATCCGGACGATCAGATCCGCTGCGCCCAACTGTTCCATGGCGTGCGCGGGCTCCGCCGCGACACCTGTGAGCAGGCACATCAACCCGGCAACTACCCAACGACCCATGCGGCTCCCCCGAACTCTCAAGGTCAATTCAAACCCGGCGGGACCGCGCTGATCGTGCTGACACGCCGACGGTCAGCAGGCGAGTCGTTCCGGAGTGTCCGTGTCGGGGGTGAACGCCACCTTGCCGAAGAAGCGCCGCATCAGCGCCCTGGCGGAGCCGCTCTCGTACAGGTCGAGGATGGCCTGCCGGACCGGCTCGCAGGTGCGGGTGTCGCCGCGCGGCAGCGCGACCGCCCAGCGCACGTCGCCCAGGCCCAGCCCGAGCATCCGGAACTTCAGGACCTGCTCCCGGTTGGCGAAACCGGCCAGGATCAGGTCCTCGCCGGGGATGGCGTCGACCCTGCCTTCCTTGAGCAGGTTCATGCAGTCGCCGTAGTTCTCCGCGCCGACCGTCGTCATCTTCACCCGGGCCAGCACCTCCTGGGCGCTGAAGCTGTCGGTGCGGGTGCACAGCCGCTTGCCGGTCAGCTCCGCCAGGGTGGTGATGCCGGCGTCCCGCCGGACCAGCACGTCGATCTTGGCCTCGTAGTACGGCCCGGCGAAGGTGACCTCGTCCGCCTTGAAGTCGTCGTAGGAGTAGGTGGCCACGACCAGGTCCACCTCGCCCCGCTTCAGCGCGTCCACCCGGGTGAACCTGCTGACGGACTTGAACGACACGCCGCGCGCGGGCACGCCCAGCTTGTCGGCGATGAACTTGGCCACCTCGACCTCGAAGCCGCTGGACTCGCCCGCCTGGGTGAACGCGACCCCCGGCACGTCGGACCTGACCCCGATGACCAGCTGGCCGGTGGCGGCGGCCTTGTCGAAGACCGAGGTGAACCGGGACGGGGTCGGCGTGCTGGTGGTCAGGATGGGCGTCGGGCTGGCGGGCGGCGTGGGGGTCACGTCCAGGGGGATCAGCTGGGTGGCGGCCACCACGCCGCCGATCACCAGCACGGCCGCGCCGACCGCGAGCCCGGCGGGCAGCCAGCGCCGCCTGCGCGCCGGCGCCCGGGTCGGCTCGATCTGGTCGAGCACGACCGTGGACGCGGCGCCCTGGTCCGGGCGGCCGAGCAGGCGTAACAGGATCTGGTCGGCGGTCGGCCGGGCCGCCGCGTTCTTGTTCAGGCAGTCCCTGACCACCCAGCGCAGCGGCTCGGGCAGCCCGCTGACGTCGATGTCATGGTTGAGCACCCGGTTGAGCACCACCGCGATCGACGCCCCGCCGAAGGTGACCTGCCCGGTCGCCGCGTACGCCATGGTCGCGCCCCAGGCGAACACGTCGGTGGCCGGGCCGATCTCGTCCCCGGAGATCTGCTCGGGCGCCATGTAGGCCGGGGTGCCCACCGCCCGGCTGGTGATCGTCCCGGTCGAGTCGATGATCCGGGCGATGCCGAAGTCGACCACCCTCGGCCCGTCCGCGGCCAGCAGCACGTTGTCCGGCTTGAAGTCCCGGTGCACGATCCCGGCCTGGTGGATGGCGGTCAGCGCGGTGGCCGTGCCGACCGCGAGCCGCTCCAGCTCGGCGCCGCGCAGCGGCCCCGACTCCTCCACCGCGTGCCGCAGCGACTGCCCCTCGATGTACTCGCTCGCGATGTACGGCGTGTCGCCCTGCAGATCGGCGGCGATCACCCGCGCGGTGCGCACGCTCGACACCCGCTGCGCGGCCCGTAACTCCCGGGCGAACCGGGACCTGGCGATGGTGTCCCCGGTGAACTTCACGTGCAGCAGCTTGATCGCAGCCCGCTCCCCGGACTCCTGCACCCCCAGATAGACGATCCCCTGACCGCCCTCGCCGAGTTGCCCCGTCAGCGTGAAGGGCCCGAGCTGTGTGGGATCCCCCGGCCCGAGCGGAACGATCATCTGGTCCCCATGATTCGGTTAAGTACTGACCAGCAGCACTTTACGACGCAGACGCGGCAACGTGCTCCCCCGCACGCAAAAGGGCCGCCATTCGGCGGCCCTTTTGCGAGACGGGGGTCTAACGCGCCATCTTCTTCTTCAGGTTCTCATCCAGCGCCGCCAAAAAGTCCTGCGTGGTCAGCCACTCGGCGTCGCCGCCGACCAGGAGCGACAGGTCCTTGGTCATCTGGCCGCCCTCGACGGTCTCCACGCAGACCCGCTCCAGCTGGTCCGCGAAGTCGATCACCTCAGGCTGGTTGTCCAGCTTGCCGCGGTGCTGCAGGCCGCGGGTCCAGGCGAAGATCGACGCGATCGGGTTCGTCGAGGTGGGCTTGCCCTGCTGGTGCTGGCGGTAGTGCCGGGTGACCGTGCCGTGCGCGGCCTCGGCCTCCACGGTCTGGCCGTCCGGGGTCATCAGCACCGAGGTCATCAGGCCGAGCGAGCCGAAGCCCTGCGCCACCACGTCGGACTGCACGTCGCCGTCGTAGTTCTTGCAGGCCCAGACGTAGCCGCCCTCCCACTTGAGCGCGGCCGCCACCATGTCGTCGATCAGGCGGTGCTCGTAGGTGATCCCGGCGGCCTCGAAGTCGGCCTTGAACTCGCTCTCGAACACCTCCGCGAAGATGTCCTTGAACCGGCCGTCGTACGCCTTGAGGATGGTGTTCTTGGTGGACAGGTAGACCGGGTAGTTGCGGTCCAGGCCGTACCGGAGCGAGGCGCGGGCGAAGTCGCGGATGGACTCGTCCAGGTTGTACATGGCCAGGGCCACGCCGCCGCCGGGGAAGTCGAACACGTCCAGCTCGATCGGCTGGCTGCCGTCGCTGGGAGTGAAGGTCAGGGTGAGGGCGCCCTCGCCGGGGATCTTGATGTCGGTGGCGCGGTACTGGTCGCCGAAGGCGTGACGGCCGACCACGATCGGCTTGGTCCAGCCGGGGACCAGACGCGGCACGTTCGACATGATGATCGGCTCGCGGAAGATGACGCCGCCGAGGATGTTGCGGATCGTCCCGTTCGGGGAGCGCCACATCTTCTTCAGGCCGAACTCCTCGACCCGGGCCTCGTCCGGCGTGATGGTGGCGCACTTGACGCCGACGCCGTACTGCTTGATCGCGTGCGCGGCGTCGATGGTGACCTGGTCGTCGGTGGCGTCGCGGTGCTCGATGCCGAGGTCGTAGTACTTGAGGTCGACGTCCAGGTAGGGCAAGATCAGCTGGTCCTTGATGAACTGCCAGATGATCCGGGTCATCTCGTCGCCGTCAAGCTCGACGACCGGGCCCGCTACCTTGATCTTGGGCATGCGTGGGGTTCCCCTTCTGAACGAACACAATCCTGTTGCGGCAGTCCTTTTTGCGGTGCCGTTGAGGCTATCGAACCGGCGTCACCGGTCCGCGACTAGGTCGCATGAAACTCGATGAGGAAGGCGAGCGACCCCGCCATCAGCAGGAATCCGAACGTGGCCAGGGTGAGCACGTCGGTCTTTCTGCGCCGTATGGCCAGCGCCCCGGTGCTCCGGCCGGGCACCACCAGGCGCAGCCCGGCGCCGGCCAGCATGCTGCCGCCCATCACCACACCGCCGGTGATGTGGCCCAGGCCCAGGCCGATCAGCCCAAGCCCAGTAGCCGCACCCGCTGCAACCAGCAGGTACGGCCACCAGGGGGTCTTGTCAGCGTTCGTCGATCTGGGTCCACTTCTGGTCGCGCTCGCCGATGTACTCGCTGTCCGGGCGGATCAGCCGGTTGTCGGCGTGCTGCTCGATCACGTGCGCGGTCCACCCGGCCATGCGGCTGACCGAGAACACCGCGGTGAACAAATCGGTTGGAATCCCAAGGTAGTGGTAAACCGTCGCGGCGAAGAAGTCGACGTTGGGGAACAGTCCCTTCTCGGCGAGGACGACCTCCTCCATCTCCTTGGACATCCGGTAGTAGGTGTCGTCCCCGGACGCCTCGCCCAGCTCCCGCGACATGGCGCGCAGGTGGGTGGCCCGCGGGTCCTCGACCTTGTAGACCCGGTGCCCGAAGCCCATGATCTTCTCGTGCGCGGCCAGCTTGTCGCGGACCGTCTGGGCCACGCCCGCCGGGTCGATGCTCTCCAGCGTCCGCATGACCTGCTCGTTGGCGCCGCCGTGCAGCGGGCCCTTCAGGGTGCCGATCGCGGCGACCACGGCCGAGTGCATGTCCGACAGCGTCGCCGCGCAGACCCGGGCGGCGAAGGTGGACGCGTTCATGGTGTGGTCGGCGTGCAGCACGAGGCACTCGTCGAAGATCTCCACTTCCCGCGGGGACGGGTTCCGCCCGGTGATCTGGAGCAGGAAGTTGGCCGCGACGCTCAGTTCCGGGTCGGGTTCTGGGATCTCCGTACCGGTTCTGGCGGCGTGGTAGCGAGCCACCAGGAGGGGCTGCTGGGCGGTGAGTCGGGCCGCCTTGCGCAGGTTCGCGTCGGCGGCGTTGGAGTCCTTGTCCGGATCGTCGGCGCTGGCCAGGGAGACCAGGGTGCGCAGGGCCTCCATCGGCTCCTGCTTCTCGGCGATCTCGGCCACGTTGGCCTGGACCAGGTTGCCCAGACTCCGACCACGGACCAATTCGTCGCCATATGCGGCGAGCTGTTCCCTATTGGGAAGTTTTCCGTGTTGGAGCAGGTGGGCGGTTTCTTCGAAGGTGGTGCGGCCGGCCAGATCGTGGATGTCGTAGCCACGATAGAAGAGCCGACCCGCCTTGCCGTCGATGTCGCTCAGCGCTGTGGACGCGGCGACGACATCTGCGAGGCCTTTGGTGGGCTTGTCCGCCATAAGTGTTTCCTCCACTTATCTACGCTGGAAGTCTACCTGTGAGCAGGTAAAGGGCTTTGCAGAGGTCCAAACCAATTTCCGGATGGATTCTCCGTTGGGCAAAGGCGATTCCCCATCACCACGTTTGGGTAAGCCGGAGGTGTAGGGAAAGTAACGGCGGGCTACCTGGGGAGGAACTGCCGTGGAGGGGCCGTTCATACGGATCGAGGACACCGGCGAGGTGGTGCCCTTGCGCCCCGAGATCACCACGATCGGCCGGGGCCGAGGGGCCGACATCCGGCTGACGGATCCGAGCGTGTCACGACTGCACGCCGAATTCGTCCGCCGGGGGCCGTACCTGTATGTCGTCGACCTGGGCTTATCCAGGAACGGCACACGGGTGAACGGCAGGCCGATCGCCCGGAGGGTGCTCGACGACGGCGATGTCGTCTCGTTCGGCGCCGCCCGGGCCAGAGTCGGCGGGGTGCCCCGCGAGGACATCGCGCCCGAGGTCGAGCTGCGGCGGGCTGCCGCGCCCGAACTCACCCGGCGCGAGGTCGACGTGCTCACCTCACTGTGCCGGCCGGCGCTCTCGGACGAGGCGTTCGTGGCTCCGGCCACCGCCCGCGAGATCGCCGACGACCTGGTGGTGACCGAGGCGGCGGTCAAACAGCACCTGCTCCGGCTCTACCAGAAGTTCCGCATCCCGGAAGGCACCAACCGGCGCACCCGCCTCGCCAACGAGGTCGTCGCGCTGGGCCTGGTCAGGCCGACACCGGTGGTCCCGCCGCAACGGGCGACCGAGTCGGCGGCCCCCTCCGGGGCGCCCGCGCAGCCCGCGGCGGGAGCCGCGAGCCGCCGGGCGAGCTGAGCCTCAGCGCGTCGAGGCGGCTGCCCGTTCCGCCGCCTCGACGACGTTGGTGAGCAGCAGCGCGCGGGTCATCGGGCCCACGCCGCCCGGATTGGGGGCGACGAACCCGGCGACCTCGCGGACACCGAGCGCGACGTCACCGGCGATCTTTCCGTTCACCCGGGACACGCCCACGTCGAGCACCGCCGCGCCGGGCTTCACCATGTCCGCGGTGATCAGGTCGGGCACCCCGGCCGCGGCCACCACGATGTCCGCGTTGCGCACGTGGAAGGCCAGCTCGCGGGTGCCGGTGTGGCACAGGGTGACGGTGGCGTTCTCGGACCGCCGGGTCAGCAGCAGGCCCAGCGGGCGGCCCACGGTGATGCCGCGGCCGACCACCACGACCTCGGCGCCGTTGATCGGCACGCCGTACTCGCGGAGCAGGTGCACGATGCCGTGCGGGGTGCACGGCAGCGGGGCCTCCACCATGTGCACCAGGCGGCCCAGGTTGACCGGGTGCAGGCCGTCCGCGTCCTTGCCCGGGGCGACCCGCTCCAGCAGGGCCATCGTGTCCAGGTGGCGGGGCAGCGGCAGCTGGACCAGGTAGCCGTGGCAGGCCGGGTCGGCGTTGAGCTCGTCGATCACGGCCTCCACCTGCGCCTGGGTGGCGTCGGCCGGCAGTTCGCGGCCGATCGAGGTGATGCCCACGTCGGCGCAGTCCCGGTGCTTGCTGGCCACGTAGATGCGGCTGGCCGGGTCGTCGCCGATCAGGACGGTGCCCAGGCCGGGCGTGACGCCCTGCTCGGCCAGTTTGCCGATCCGCTGGGCCAGGTCGAGTTTGATCTTCGCGGCGGTGGCCGAGCCGTCCAGGATTCGAGCCGTCATGTGGTGCCCCCCTAGTGGAAGAAGTGCCGGGTGCCGGTGAAGTAGAGCGTCACACCGGCGGCTTCTGCGGCGGCGATGACCTCTTCGTCGCGGATCGAGCCGCCGGGTTCGACGATCGCCGTCACGCCCGCGTCGATCAGGACCTGCATTCCGTCCGCGAACGGGAAGAACGCGTCCGAGGCGCCGGCCGCGCCGACCGCGCGGTCGCCCGCGCGGGAGACCGCCAGCCGGGCCGAGTCCACCCGGTTGACCTGGCCCATGCCCACCCCGACCGAGGCGCCGCCCGAGGCGAGCAGGATCGCGTTGGACTTGACCGAGCGGCAGGCCCGCCAGGCGAACTCCAGGTCGGCCAGGACCTCCGCCGACGCGGCGGGGCCCGCCTTCAGCTCCCAGTTCTCCGGGTGGTCGCCGTCGGCCTGGAACCGGTCGGTGCGCTGCACCAGCAGGCCGCCGTCGATCCGCCGGAACTCGGCCGGGTTGGCCGGGCCCGCCGGGCAGGCCAGCAGGCGCAGGTTCTTCTTGCCGGTCAGCACGGCCAGCGCGTCCTCGGCGAACGAGGGCGCGATCAGGACCTCGGTGAAGATCGGGGCGATCTGCTCGGCCAGCTCACGGGTGACCTCGCGGTTGACCGCGATCACTCCGCCGTACGCGGAGACCGGGTCGCAGGCGTGGGCCTTGCGGTGCGCCTCGACCACGTCGTCGGCGACCGCGATGCCGCAGGGATTGGCGTGTTTGATGATCGCGACGGCCGGGGCCTCGAAGTCCCAGGCCGCCCGCCAGGCGGCGTCCGCGTCCACGTAGTTGTTGTAGGACATCTCCTTGCCGTGCAGCTGCGCGGCGTTCGCCAGCCCCCCGGCCTGGCCGGAGTAGAGCGCAGCCTGCTGGTGTGGATTCTCACCGTACCTGAGGGTGGCGCGGTGCCGCCAGGACGCCCCCATGAACCTCGGCCAGCTCTCCTCGGCCGCGTAGACGTTGGCGAACCAGGAGGCGACCTCGATGTCGTAGGAGGCCGTGTGCGCGTAGGCGCGGGCGGCCAGCCTGGTGCGTTCTGTGCGCGTGAAGCCGCCTTCGGAGAGTGCGGCCAGGACGTCCGGGTAGGTGCCGGGGTCGGTCACGACGGCGACCGTGCTGTGGTTCTTGGCGGCGGCGCGGATCATGGCGGGACCGCCGATGTCGATCTGCTCGACGCATTCGGCGTCGGAGGCGCCGGATTCGACGGTTTCGCGGAACGGGTAGAGGTTGACCACGGCGAGCTGGAAGGGCTCGATCTCCAGCTCGTCCAGTTGCTTGACGTGGGATGGGTTGTTGCCGTCCGCGAGCAGGCCGGCGTGCACCCGGGGGTGCAGCGTCTTGACCCGGCCGTCCAGGCACTCGGGGAAGCCGGTGAGCGACTCCACCTTGGTCACCGGGATCCCGAACGACGCGATCGCCGCAGCAGTGCCTCCGGTGGAGACGATCTCCACACCGGCCGCCTCCAGGCCCCGCGCCAGCTGCTCCAGCCCGCTCTTGTCGTAAACCGCGATCAACGCGCGCCTGATGGCGATTCTGGTCACGGGTGCTCCTCCTGTTTTGATTCAACCCGGGTTATCAGGAACCGGGTTAGTTCTCCGCGCGGCCGAACCGGACATGCCGCCCGTCCGCGTGCCAGCCGTCGCGCGCCATCCGGCCCACGACTTCGACCAGCATCCGTCGCTCAACCGTCTTGATGCGTTCGTGCAGGCTGTCCTCATCGTCCCCATCGAGTACGGCGACCGCCTCCTGCGCGATCACCGGCCCGGTGTCCACCCCCGAATCCACCAGATGCACAGTGCAACCCGTGACGCGCACGCCGTACGCCAGCGCGTCCCGGACCGCGTGCGCGCCCGGGAAGGCGGGCAGCAGGGCGGGATGGGTGTTGACGACCGGCCAGACGTCCAGCACGCTCGGACCCAGGATCTTCATGAAACCGGCGGAGACCACCAGATCCGGCTTGTGCTCGGCGATGCGGGCGGCCAGCGCCGCGTCCCAGGCCGCGCGGGTGGCGTGGTCGCCAACCCGGGTGACGAACGTCGGGACGGCGGCGCGCTCGGCGCGGGCCAGACCCTCGATGCCGTCGCGGTCGGCCCCGACGGCGACGACGGCGGCGCCGAAGGCGTCATCTGCCGCGGCGTCCAGCAGGGCTTGTAGGTTGGTCCCCGAACCCGAGACGAGGACCACGAGTCGGGAAGACAGGGCAAGCTCCTAACGGCGGCGAGTGGAACTGGGTGCGGGAGAAGGGTATCGGGCGAGGAGAACGTGACTACACCGCTGCAAGTGTCGACGCCGGAACTGGGCGGGCGCCGGGCGCTGACCCTGGCCCTGATGGCCCTGATCTTCACATTCATGCTGCCCGCCGCGGGGGTGGCGCTGTCGGTCTTCGGGTTCGTGGTGGGCGTGCGGGACGCGCGCCTGCTCGGCCGGGCCAAACAGCGCACCGGGATGGCGGCCGGCGCCATCGTGATCTCCGTGATCGCGTTCCTGCTCGGGCTGGTCACCACGGTCGTCCAGGTGTACCTCTCGGCCGAGCTCACCGCGTACACGGAGTGCCGGAAGGGGGCCGGGACGGTCACCGCCCAGCAGGAGTGCACCGAGGCGTTGCGTAAGGCGCTGGAGAGCAAGCTGGGCGTGCCGTGGCCGGCCGATATGCCGCTGCCTGGGTGATGCTGCCTGGGTGATTCAGTCGTCGCGGTCCCAGGCGTACGGGTCGACGTAGATGACGTGGCCGCCCCGGTCGTCGGTTTCGTCGACGATGTCGTTACGGCCGGGGCGGGCCGGTTCTGAGCGTTTGCGGGGGAACGCGTCGGTGTCGGAGTGTTCGTCGCTCCAGTCGTCCGTGATGACCGGGATGGGCATGGTGTCGGCCTCGGTGGCGTCCATCCAGTGGCCGGGCAGGGGTTTGGCCGGTTTGACCTTCTTGGCGACCTTGACCACGGCTTTCTTGATCGGGGCCACCGGGGAGCGGGACATCATCCACCAGTTGGCCAGGCCCGCCGAGATGCCCGCGGCCACGCCGACCTCCAGCGTCACCGACAGGGCGACCTCCCAGGGGGACGGCCCGACCGCCGACAGGCGTGCTCCCCCCAGCGGGCCGCCGGAGAGGGCGGCCAGGATGCCGGCGACGCCGCCCGTGGACAGCCCGCAGACGAAACCCCACAGCGGGGCCGCCTCCAGCGACGGCGTCGGGGCGATCCTGGCGACCACCACCCCGGCCACCGTGCCCGCCGCGAACGGCACCGCGATCACCGCCATCATCCACGGCGGCACGGCTCCGGAATCGGGCAGCGCGCCGAGCAGCGGCAGCGTCGGGAGTGTGCTCAGTTTCACACCCGTCGGCGCGACCAGGGTGCCCGTGCCGATCGCGAAACCCGGGCCGGCGATGTACGCCATGCCCCAGATGACCGCGTTGAACAGGTAGAGGCCCTCGATCAGGAGGAGCAGCAGCCCGCCCACCAGTCCCGGGCTGAGCATGTCCGACAATTTCTGGATCTCGTCGAAGTTGACGGCGATCGAACCCAGCACCAGCACCAGGCCGGCCGCCAGCATCATCGACATGGCCATCGCCGTGCCGACCACGACCGACCTCGGCCGCTCCGGCAGCAGCCGCAGCATCGACCGCCACGGCCCGATCGTCCGGGCCACCGCCACCGACGCGGCCAGGAACGCCAGCAGGAAGTGGCTGACCAGCGTCTCCCCCAGGAAGGGCTGAGTGACGTCGTTCTGCGCCACCAGGGCGATCATGCCCGCCAGCAGCGCGTACGGCGCGGCCAGCGAGACGCCCGCCCGCGCGATCAGCACGAACTGCGCCCGCCGCCGCGCGTTGGCCAGGTCCTTCGGCGTGCCCTTCGGCAACCGCGCGGGCAGCCGCAGCCGCAGATCCGCGTCCCTGGCCATCCAGAGACCCGCCCGATACAGCAACGTCCCCGGCAGGATCATCAACCCGAGCGGAAGCAGCCCCACCCGTCCGCCCGGAATGGCGAATCCCGCGTGGTGCGCCGCCAGCCACAGCTGACACGCCGTCCGGAACACCCCCGGCAACCCCTGCCCGAAGGCGGTGCGCGGTGCCGCGATCCACCCGAGCAGCGTCAGCGTGGTCAGCACGGCCAGGCCCACGCCAAGCGTCAGCGCCGCCGCCAACATCCCCGAAACCGGCAGCGGCCGCCGGTCCTCGTCACCGAAGACGGCTCTGGGGACAGTCCGAATCTGGTCAAGAAGCGCCGTCACAGTACCCGATGTTCTCAAGCCCCGCCGCTATCGTGGCCGCGCCGCGCCGTACTCCCGGTCCCGTTTGTCCAAGATCCAGTACGGCTGTCACCCCAAGAGAAGCCAAAGGCGCCCGGCGGCACGCCGGGCGCCCTTCGCCGAATCAACGGGCCTGCATGACCTCACGCATCAGGCGGGCGGTCTCGCTGGGGGTCTTGCCGACGCGGACGCCGACCTTCTCCAGCGCTTCCTTCTTGGCCTGGGCGGTGCCGGCCGA
>NZ_BLAD01000097.1 GCF_009687845.1 Acrocarpospora corrugata | reverse complement strand
TGACCTGCCTGACCCCCACTGACCCCCACTGACCCCTGCTGACTCCCGTCCTGTCTGGCCGCCCCGGTCCCGCCGCGACGCCGTTCACGCCGATTTCGGCGCCCCGGCGAGGGTGCCATCCGGTCCGGCCAGACGGACGGGCCTTTTCTGATGCGAGCTTCGCGGCGAGCGTCAGTCGAAATAGAAGGAGAACCATGCACTACACGAATGCCGGGGAGCGCGTATGACCGGTTCCGCTGACGCTCTGCCTCCGGTTCGTGACCAGAGTCCCGCCTCGCGGATCGACCCGAACATTCCGCATCCGGCGCGCATCTACGACTATTTGCTGGGCGGCAAGGACCACTTCATGTCCGACCGGGAGGCGGCCGAGCAGCTGGTCAGGGTGTCGCCGGGGACGCGTGAGGGGGTGCGCGCGCATCGGGCCTTCCTCCGCCGGGCCGTACGGCATCTGGCCACGAAAGCGGGGATCACACAATTCCTCGACATCGGGACAGGCATCCCCACGCAGGGCAACACACACGAGATCGCCCAGCAGGTCAACCCGTACGCCCGGGTGGCCTACGTGGACAACGATCCGATCGTGCTCGTTCACGGGCGGGCGCTGCTAACGGGCACCACGACCGGGATGACCACGGTCATCGAGGCGGATCTCCGCGAACCCGACGTGATCCTGTCCCACCCCGAGATCCGGCGCGTGATCGATTTCTCGAAGCCGGTCGGCCTCATCCTGGCCGGCGTCCTGCACTTCCTCACCGACGACGAGGCCCCGCACCAGCTCGTCGAATACTGCAAGGCCGTGGTCCTCCCGGGCAGCCACCTGCTGCTCTCGCACATCACGCTCGACTTCGCCCCCAAGGTCCAGCAGGAGGAACTGGGCAAACCATACGAAAATGGCACGGCCCCGATGATTCCCCGCACACATGCCGACGTGACGCGCTTCTTCACCGGCTGGGACCTGATCGAACCCGGCCTCGTCGAGGTGGTCGACTGGCGTCCGGACGAGAACGAGTACCAGGAGCCCATCCCCGGTGGCCACGCCTGGGCGTACGGCGGCATCGCCGTCAAGCCCTGAGGTAGGCGGAGTCGGGGCGTTCGGAGTCCCGGTCGAGATGCGACAAGGTCAGTCTCCGCGGCGAGAACCAGGTCTGCCGCCCCGACACTGCGATGCCGCGCTCGCTCAGTGACTGACGACCTGCCGCAGGCCGTCTCGGCGGTGGATGCCCAGCTTGCGGTACACCGAACGGAGATGGTTGTCGACCGTACGACGGGAGAGCACGAGTTCGGCGGCGATGTCTTTGGTGGTCTTGCCCTCCGCGGCGAGTTGGGCGACTTTGCTCTCGCTCGGCGTGAGTCCGGGCGGCTCGACGCGGCTGAGCGCCGGGGTGTCGGCCCCCTCGCATCTGCTGGCCAGCGCGTACGCTCTGGCTCGGGCGAAAGCCAGTGACCGGTCGTCCCGGCAGGCGTCGGCCGCCTGCGCGGCCGCCTCGGCGGCGAACAGGGTGAAGCCGAGCCGGTCGAAGCGATCGGCCACCGCCAGCAACGCCGCGCCGTCCCCGGCCGCTCGGGCGTGCTCCGCGAACAGCGGGGCAAGCTCTCCGTCGTGCCCGGCGGCGACCCGGTCCAGGCGGTCGCGCACCTGCTCGGCGGCGCCCAGCCGGACGAGGTCATGCAGCGCGATCAGCTCGAATGCGGGCAGGTCGTGCGCGCGGGCCAGGTCGCGACGGCGAGGCCCGCCCGCACGGCGGTCGCCAGGTCCGACCGGAGCGCGGCGACCCACGGCCGGGCCAGTTCCGCCCAGAAGGTCATGATCCGGTAGCCGTTGGACGGCGGCTCGTCCGTCCCGGCCCGGACGGCCTGCGCCGCGGTGTCCCCGTCCCCGCAGAGCGCCGCGGCCAGGGCGACCTCGCCGAGCGTGACGTCGCGATAGGCGGCGGGCATGCTGTCGTACGCCACCAGGGCCAGCCGCAGGGCCTCTCTTACGTGTCCGGCGAACCGGGCGGACCTGGCCCTGCACATGATCCGCAGGCTGGTCCAGCCGTGCCAGAGCTGGTCGGCCACGGCCCGCTCGTGGTCGGCGACGATCCGGCGTTCGGCGGTGGCGAGGTCGCCGCTCAGGAGCATGGCCGTGTGCCGGTCGACTTCCAGCCCGAGTACGGCCATCGGCCGGGCGTCACGCCACTCCTCGACGACCGCCAGCACCCGCTCGGCGAGTTCCGCCGCCTCCCGGTAACGCCCCAGATGGACCAGGCCGGTGGTCTTGGCGTGGGCCACGTAGGCCGCGAGCACCGGATCGGCTTCCGGTTCTGGCAGGTCCGCGGCGGTCCTGCAGTCGAGCTGCACGGCCAGCTGGTAGGCGTACACGGCCGTGATCCGGGCCCGATGGGAGGGAGAGCGCAGGCGGCCGATCACCTCGGTGTAGGTCTCGCGCACCTTGTCGATCTGCCCCAGGCCCAGCCCGTGCACCTGGAGCCGGGCCTCGGCCAGAGCCGTCAGACCGGCGTCGTCGTCGGGCTCGGGCACCTCGCGCGACACCGCGGCGGCCCGCTCGTGCTCCCCGGCCAGGTTGAGGACTCCGGTGAGCCACGCCCCGGCCGCCACGCCGCCGCCGGCCCGGTGGGCCGCCCAGCCCAGCTGCGTGGCCAGCGGGATGTCGAGGACGGCGAGCGCGTCCCGGCCGGCCCTCAGGAGGACCGCGGGATCGCCGGGCGCGTCGCTCTCCAGCCACCAGACGGCCAGCCGGAGCGCGTCGCCGTTACGGCGCAAACCGGTCCGCGCGAGAGCGGAGGCGAGTTCACGGAGGTGCCGGACCCGGCGGAGGTAGGGGCAGGCCCGCATCGTCACCTCCCCGTAGAGGGGGTGCGCGAGCCGTACCTGCCTGCGGAGGCCGTCGGGTTGGACCGCGATCAGCTTTCGCGCCTCGACGGTCTCGATGGCCGCGGCGGGGACGAGCCGCTGGAGGACGTTGAGGCTTATCGGTTCGGCGAACGTGACGTACTCGAGGACCTCCTGCTCGTCTTCGCTCAGATGGCCGAGGCGCGCCGCGACGAGTTCGGTCAGCAACAGTGTCTGAACACCAGCGCCTGGGATCCGAGCTCACCGGGAACCGCGGAGCTTACCAATGACACCAGCCCGGACAACACGCTCAACTTCCGGGACGACGGCACCGGGGACTGGAAGCTCGACATGCTTCTCAGGGGCACCGGCGATCTCGACCAGCGGGGTTTCTTCGCTGTCTACCAGGGCCTTCTGACATTTCGCCATTCGATCAGCGACACCGCCATCCAATACACGGATGCGGCCGGATCGCTGTCGATAGATCTGGGCGTCCGCGCCGAAGTCGGCAGCGGCGTCGTGTGGCAGGGGCCGCAGGCCGTTCCCCTGTCGCTCGGCCCGGACGAGTACACGTGCACGGCGTACAGGCTCGAACTGCACGCCGAGCGTTCCACGTACACGTTCTGGGGCGGCTGACCTTCAGCACACGGAGGCGGTGCACACATGTCCGACAATTCGGCACCACTGATTCTCCGCAAAACCGGTGAGGAGCGTCATGAATGACGGTCTCCAGGCGGCAGCAAACGCTGCTTGACGCACGAAAACGCCCAGCTGAAGCCCAGAATCCTAATTTCGAGCGGGACAGGCTACGGTGCCGCGCTGGTCCTGGTCCGGCCCGACCAGCACGTCGCCTGGCGCGGTGATCGCGTCGAGGATCCGGACGTACTCCTCGCCCGGGTCACTGGCGGTAAGGAGGCCATGTGACATTGCGGAACTCGCCCCACTTGCAACGGAGCACCCAAACCCCAGCTCACCGAACACAATCCAGTTTCCGAACGGGACACCCTCAGGCAAGTCCAGCGTCGTGTACGCAGATGGCGATCTGCACCCGGTTGGTCACCTCGAGCTTGGCGAAGAGCCGGCCGATGTGCGTCTTCACGGTGGGCACGGACAGGTGCAGCTTGGCCGCGATGTCCGCGTTGCTGAGCCCGGCCCCCACGGCGACCGCCACGTCATGCTCCCGTTCGGTGAGCCGGGCCAGGCGCCCCCGGGCCGCACGGGCCCGGTCGGGGGCCATACCGGCGGTCAGTTGGGCGATCAGTCTGGTGGTGACGCTCGGTGACAACATCGGGTCGCCGTCGGCGACCTTGCGGATCGCGTCGACGATCGCGGCCGGTGCGGTCTCCTTGAGCAGGAAACCGCCGGCGCCGAGCGCCCGGGCCACGTAGTCGTCGGCGTCAAAGGTGGTCAGGACGATCACCTTTGGCGGATCCTCCCACGAGCCGATCGCCTCGGTGGCCTCCAGGCCGTCGAGCCGGGGCATCCGGATGTCCATGAGGATGACATCCGGCCGGTGCTTTCGCGCGGCGGCGAGACCGTCACGACCGTCGACCGCCTGGCCGACGATTTCGATATCGGGCGCACCGCCGAGGATCATCTCCAGGCCGGACCTGACCAGCGCGTCGTCGTCGACGATCAGGACCCGGATCTGCCGGGTGCCGCTCATGCCTTCCACGGCAGCCACCCAGTCAGCTCGAAGATCCCGCCATCGCGGCGCCTGGCCAGCCGGCCACCGGCCAGCTTGGCGCGTTCACCCAGTCCGACCAGGCCCAGACCCGCTCCCGGCGTGAGCACGGCGTTGATCGCGTGCGGGCTGCGCGCCGGGTTGCGGATCCGAATGTTCACGCCCTCCGTCGGCGAGCCGGACACCTGCACTAGCGCGGTCACTCCAGTCGCGTGCTTGCGGACGTTGGTAAGCCCTTCCTGAACGATCCGGTACGCCGTGCGGCCGACCTGATCGGGCATCCGCTCCGCGCCGGACACACGATCGTCGTACTGGATCAGCATCCCGGCTCCCTTCGCCTCCAGCACGAGGGCCGAAAGGTCCCCGAAGTTCGGTTGCGGACGCTCACCGACCCCGGTCGGGTCGCCATCGCGGAGCACGCCGAGGACCTGCCTGAGGTCGCTGAGCGCCTCGTGTGATTTGGCCTGGATCAGCTCCGCCGTCTCGCGCATCTTGTCGGCGGGCAGGTTGGTGCGGTAGGCGGGGGCACCGGCGTGCATGGCGATCAGGCTGATCCGGTGGGGCCAGCACATCATGCATCTCGCGGGCGATCCGGGCGCGCTCGTTGGACTGGTCTTGTTCGACCCGCAGCGCCTGTTCGGCCTCCGCGCGCCCGGCCCGGTCGCGAAGCGTCCACAGCAGCTCGCGGCGTGAGCCGATATACATGCCTCCGACCAGCATGGCGATGGCGGACAGCAGCCCCAATACGAAGTCGATCCACAACAGGTCGTCGGCCCGGTTCGGCTGAAGCATCGGAATGGTCGCTGAGGGGACCAGGTCCAGCAGGCCGACGACCACGATCTGCCAGGTCACCCTGCGGGTGGCGAGCGAGACCTTCGCGAGGGCACCCGGGCCGTTGGCGGTCACCGAGACCGCGCCCAGGACACTCGTGAGCACCGCGACCACGAACGGCCGGCGTCGCCGGAAGAAGGACAGTCCCAGGGCTACGATCCCCAGCGACAGGTCGAGCCAGAACAGCGCTCGGGCCTCCTGCCACTGCGCGGGCGCCGCGGACCACCACAGCACACCGCTGAACAGCAGTGCCAGCGCCGTACGCCAGACGTGCGACTGCCAGGTCAGGACCTGGGACAAAGTGGACGGTGAGCTGGCCGTCGTCCGCGAGGAGCGCCGCCCGCCGGTGGGTCCGCCGGTGGCGTTCGGGACCACCCGCCGGGGCCGTGTCGTCACCGGAGCGTCCGGCGCCTGGACCTGTCACCTGGAGATCGACGTCACCGGGCAGGGCGTGCACCATTTGCCCGGTGATCGGGTCGGCGTACTGGCCGAGAACGACGACGAGTTGGTGCGCCGTACCGTCGCCGCCCTCCAGGCGACCGGCGACGAATTGGTGCGGCTCACCCCGAAGTGGCGAGCGGCGGTGGCCTGCCGGGAAGGCTACGGCGAGGCCGATGTGCTGCCGCTCCGGACATTGCTGCGCTTCGCCCGGCTCCGGCCTATCGGGCGGGAGGTGGCGAAACGGCTGGTGAAACTGACAGCCGTGGGCGCGTGGCAGCGAGTGGTGGACGCCCGGATGGAGGACCAGTGGGAGCTCTGGGACGTCCTGAACCTGCTGTACGCGGGCGGATATGACGTCACCCGGCTCTGGAAGGCCGATCCACGGGAGAACGACGCGTTCTGTGCGGTGATTCCGCCCGAGCCGTTCCGGCCGTATTCGATCGCTTCGGCGCCGCCGCCAGGCCAACCGGCCACCACGCTGCGGTTGGTGGTCGCCGGTCTCGACTACACCTCGGCCCGGACGCCGTGGTCGTATCCGCGGGAACGCCAAGGGACGGCCTCGCATTTCCTGCGCCGGGCGAGCGCCGAGGGCCGCCAGCGGCTGGCGCTGCAAATCGTCTCCGCGCCCCGGTTCCGGCTGCCGGCCGATCCTGCCCGGCCCATCGTCATGTTCGGCGTCCCGGCTGGACCCGGCCGGGCAGCCACCGGTCGGGGTCGAACCGGTCGGGCGCGTCGAAGAGGTCCGCACGGCGGCGGAGGATGTACGGGCTGTAGATGACGGTCGTGTTCTCGGGGATCCGGTGGCCGCCGAGCAGTGCGTCGGCGGTGGTGGTCCGGGTGAAGATCCAGCCCGGCCTTGGTCGGGCCGACGCGCACCTCGACCAGGTCCCCGCGGCCGGGCAGCGACGACAGGAACGCCAGCGGATCGCGGATCAGCGGAAGCAGATGGCCGAGGAGCGGCGGGCGTCCGGGAGCCACCGGTACAGCGGCGGGTTCCGACGTGCTGTGCAAATACCCGATATCCCTTCACGTCCCCTGCCTCTTCGGAGCGCCCGTCCACAAGCATCCGCCAAGCCACCCGCCCTGATCAAGGCATTGGCCCTTTCAGGCCGTCGCGAACAGCGCCCATGCGTGCGTCTCGGGCCGGCAGGATCGGGGCCGAGGAACGATGGGACAGCCATTGTTCGCCTGCCACGAGCGCAGCGACCCCTACGCTCCCGCGCTCGACCGGTTGCTGCTGCACGACCACACGCGCTCTCCGCGCGGACTACCCGGCGCGGCCGTCCTGGTAGGCCGCGCACATCCACATCGGCGGCTGAAAGTACGGTGGCCTTCCCAGTCCCCGTGATGAGGAGCGCCCGGTGCCCACGCCTTTGCCGCCGGAACTGCTGAACAACGAGCCGGAGGGTTTCGCCTGGGGGGTCTGGCATGACCGGACGCCCAAGCTGATCACGCAGATCAAGGAGGCCGTCCCGTACGGTCCCGCGCAGCGTCAGGGCTTCGATGCCCTGGAGGAGGAGATCTCCTCAGGTCTCATGCAGCCGCTGGGCGACGCCGCGCCCGAGCGTGACCTTTGGGTTTCGTGGGGTGAGGACTACTTCGGCAAGCCCTGGATCGATACGCCGTTCCTGTGGTCGGAGTCGTACTTCTTCCGGCGTGTCCTTGAGGTCACCGGCTACTTCGCCCCCGGCCCCTGGTATGGGCTGGACCCCTTCGAGCCCATGAAGACCGCCGAGCTGTCCGACCCGTCCCTGGAACCGGACCTCCAGGCCCTCGACAGTCTCAGTACGCCCCAGGACAAGCTTCTGGCGTCGCTCTGGGGAAACAGGGCCGACCTCGTCTTCCACGTCGGGCGTACGCGAGGAGCCACCCACCCGGAGACCGGCGGGCTCATCATCGACCAGAGCGACCAGCTGTGGAGCCACCTCGGACCCGACGCGCGGGTGGTCGTCATCGCCGACAACGCCGGGCGGGAGTTCCTCGCCGACCTGGTGCTCATCGACCATCTCCTCGGCCACGACCTGGCCGCGTCGGTGACCCTGCACCTGAAGCCGCGCCCGTACTACGTCTCCGACGCGACCACCGCCGACTTCGTCGCCTGCCTGCGCCGCCTCAGCCGTACCCGGGGGGCGGCGGAGCAGATCTCAGCCCGGCTCCGGCGCGCGGTGGCCGGGGGATCGCTCACCCTCGACACCCATGACTTCTACTGCTCCCCCTGGGACTACCGCCGGATGCCAGGCGACCTCGCCGCCAGGCTCCGGTCCGCCACGATCACCATCCTCAAGGGCGACCTCAACTACCGCCGCCTCGTCGGCGACCGCAGCTGGCCGGCTACCACCGACTTCGCCGCCGTCTCGGCGTACTTCCCGAGTCCGGTGGCCGCGCTTCGTACCCTCAAATCCGACGTCGTCACCGGCGTGGATGCCGCCACGGAAGCCCAGCTGGACGCGAGCGGCCTGGAATGGCGTACGGACGGCACCCACGGCCTCATCCAGGTAGCAGCGATGCCCGGCGCAACCGGCGACGGAGTTTGAGCCCCGCGGCACCAGGATCTCAACCTCCTTGGCACCATCGCCACGCGCTACTTGATCGCGGCACCCGTCGCTGACCTGCGCGCGTCGGGTGTGAGCCCGACGACATTTGTCCAAGACCGATAGTCGGCAGCCCATGCATCGTCTTCTGCATGAGTGAGTACAACCCGGAGCAGCCGCAGGGAATGCACGTGGTCCACGACGGCCCGCGGGGGGCGCCGCCGCTGTTGCTCATACACGGATCGGGGTTCTCGGGCGCTTGCTGGAGCCCGGTGGTCCCGGCAGTCGCCGGCCGCCATCACGTCATCCGGGTCGACCTCCCGGGTTGCGGCCAGTCCCCGCCCGCGCCGTCATACGACGTGCCCGTGCAGGCGGGCCGGGTGGCGGCGATGCTCGACGACCTCGGCCTTCGTCGCGTCATCACGGTCGGGCACTCCAGCGGCGGCTACATCGCCGCCGCGCTTGCCGAACAGCGTCCCGACCTGGTGAGGTCGCTCGCGCTGATCAGCACTGGCCCGAGTCCCGATGCGCTCCTTGCGCAGCCGTTGCTTCTCCGGGTCCTGCTGGCCCCGCCTCTCGGCCCGCTCCTGTGGTCGAGGCGTTCGGACGCGATGATCCGCAGGGGGATAGGCGGGACGTGCGCTCGCCCCGTGGATATCCCAGACGACTTGGTCGCCGATGTACGGGGTACCACGTACCGCACATTCAGGATGGTGCTGCGCAGCAACACCGCGTACATCGCAGAGCGGAGCGTGTCCGAACGTCTCGCCGCCCTCGAAGTCCCCATGCTGGTGATCTTCGGCACTGCCGACCGCCGCTGGGAGCCGTCGTCGGCGCATCAGTATGACGCGGTGCCGAACGCGCGGGTCGAGCTGCTGCCCGGCGTCGGGCACATACCCATGTTCGAAGCGCCCGAGACGACCGGCGAACTGCTGCTGGGCTTCACGGCAACGGCCGCCGACGATCCCTGAAGCTTAGAATGGTCATGTGCTGCCGACCGGGCCACCACCCGACTGGGCGCGGGTGGACGTCGCGGTCCCGCGCCGGTCAGATCGGCTGCCGGGGATCAGCATGGCCGGGTTCCGCCAATGTGCCCCCGCACTCGTGGACATCACCATGGTCGCGCACCCGTCCGTCACCCTGATCGTCGACCTGAGCGAGGGAGAAGGCCTCGTCTACGACACCCATGGCCGGCACGAACGCGGCAGTGTCGTCATCGGTCTCCTCCCCGGCGATCTTCGAGCAGCCGGCCGGGGGGTCGGCGAGCGCCTCCAGATCCGGCTGGAGCCGGCCGCGGCAGCTGCGGTGTTCGGCGCGGCGACCGAGCTCAGCGGGACGGTGGTATCCCTTGAGGATGCCTGGGGCCGCGACGCCGGGCGCGCCGAGGACAGGCTGCGCGCCGCCGCGTCGTTGGACGAACGATTCGCGATCGCGGTGGAAATCCTCGGCCGGCGGCTGGGCGCCCGCCCACCCGTCGATCCGGAAGTCGCCTACACCTGGCAACGGACGCTCACCAGCGGGGGCGGGTGCGGGTCGACGGCCTGGCGGACGAGGTCGGCTGGAGCCGCAAGCGCCTGTGGTCCCGCTTCCGGTCCCAGTTGGGCATCACACCCAAACGCGCCGCCCGGCTGGTGCGGTTCGACCACGCCGCCCACCTTCTCGCGGCGGGTCACGCCGCCGCCAGTGTTGCCGCCGAGAGCGGCTACGTCGACCAGCCCCACCTTCACCGCGAGGTCAAGGCGTTCGCCGGGCTTGCCCGCTGCCGTGGCCATTGCGCCGTGGCTCGCGATTGACGACGTTGCGTGGCCGGTCAGGGCAGTTTCGTCCGCGGAATGATTCGAGCGTGAACAGCGGGCCTTACGTCCGGCGGACATGCCGCGGCGGCGATGCACCTGTCGCTGACCTGCGCAGCCGCCGGGCAGCGCGGGTAAGGGAATGCGGCGGGCGGCTTCCTGGGCACCGTGTTCCTGATCCGTCCAGCGGCTGAGGAGTCGCCGCTTTGAGCTTGATGGGCGTGATCATTTCGGGAGTATTCCTTCAGCCGTCGATGCTGGAGAAGGCATGAGCAACCTGGCTGAGCCACCGCCGGCCCGGGAGAAGGAGTTTCAGGACATGGGACCGGCCGACGAACAGGACGAAGAGCAACAACGTACTGAGGCTGGCAGGCGGGCGGGCTGGCCGATGCTCCACGACGTGGACCGTACATGTTCTCGATGGAAGATCAAGAGGGCTCGGGAAGATCGCCCGGTGTGGTTCTCGGCGCGTGCGCAGAGCGAGATCGCCAGATTCGAGAACTCGCGTCTGTGGCCGGGAGCCATCGCCGATGCGATGGTGCGCTGGGCTGGGACCGTTCACGGGCCAGCTCGCCGGCTGACAGATCCGGTGGTTCGTGGTTGCGGAGTTGAGGCGTGCTGCCCCTCTGACGCTCATCCGCGAGGGATGCTGGAGCAGGCCCTGTGTGGGCTTCCGGCTGGCGCGTCGCGGGAGCTCTGGTGCAGGTTCAGCCGCTTGATGGGCTCTTCTCTTCACGCACGATCGTGGACTCTTATGTCGATCTGTCCGAACCATGGTGGTTGAGGAGATGCTGAACCTCGGACGGGGGATGCCTCGTAAACGCCCCTCCGCCGTCCGGACGGTGTCGGGCTCCTGCCCGCGGTGCGACACCCGGCAGGACTACTGCGAACGTTATGACGCAACGCTTTGCGTACTATGCGACGAGTGGCGTGAGGGTGTCTGCGGTGATCTCGGGTGCACCTACTGCCGAGATCGGCCCGCGCGACCAAGCCTGGCCCGAGACCATGCCCCCGCTGAGCCCGCCTTGCGCCGGGCAGCCCGGCTGGCCAGCCGGAGGGTCCTTCGGCGCCGGCCGACAGGCCCGGCCACCGGGTGGTGATCGGGCCCGTTGGTCGGAGCCTTGTCGGGCTACTTGCCGGTCGTGGGGTCGAGGAGCCGGGCTTCGAGGTCGGCGACGCGGCGGTCCTGGAACCGCATGTTCGATCGTGCGGCTTGAGCCGCTCCTCCAGGGTTCGAGCCGCCGTACGGGTCGAAGAACCCGTTCGCCTTCATGGAACTCCAGGACGTGCAGGAATTGTCCAACTTCTTCGAGCGCCGCTTCTCGGCCTACCAGGTGGGCGTGACCGGGTCGGTCAGCTTCGACTCCGACTTCTGACCGGAGTCCCGCCCCGGGGATTTCGCCCCCGGGGCGCCTATCTCAAGGGTGGTCGATCGCGGCACCCACAATGAGCTCGCCGCCAGGCCCGGATTCAACACGGACTACACGAACGCTCGCTACGCGGCGGAGGGCTGGTCGCTGGCCAGAATCCGACGCCGTCGACATAATGGCCTATCGGTGTGACCGATATAGCAGCTGAGTTAGTCAAATATCACCATGTAGCGTGACTTGTCACAAAACTGCGCCAATGACGGGTTGGTCTTGGCCAGTCAAGGCTTCCCTCCACCGGAGGATCTCCCTGCGAAACCACGCCCACGCCCACACCAACGACGGCGGTGGCGTACACGGCCCCAACCCCGCCAGTCGCCGCACGCTGATCGTGCTCACTCTGGTGCTCGCACCGCTCGCGCTGGCGACCGTGGTCGGCATGGTGCTGCTCTGGCATGGGCAGGCGGACCAGTCGGCCCCCGGCACCGCGAACCCCGGGACCGCGCGAGTGATCACCCATCCTGAGGCGACAGTGCTGACCACCAGGCCGTACGAGTGCCCGGCCAGCAATCAGCGACCCGGCCCCAACAGCCCGCCACGAATGGTGACCTGCGCCATCGTGGATGTCCTGCTGGAGACCGGGCAGGATCAGGGCGAGCAGGCCAGCATCGACGTGCCCGCCGAAAGCTACCGGGTCGGCATGCAGGCCGGCGACCGGATCAAGGTGACCCGCGTCTTCACCCACCAAGCCGGTCCGCCGGACTATGCCTTCTACGACTATGCGCGCCAGACCCCGATCGGTGTGCTGGCCATCGCGTTCGCGGTCGTGGTCGTCGCGGTGGCCCGGTTCCGTGGGCTGGCGGCCCTGGTCGGCCTGGGTCTCGCCTTCCTGGTGCTGATGAAATTCATGCTGCCCGCGCTGCTCGCGGGCGAGTCCCCGCTGCTGGTCGGGCTGGTCGGATCCTCGGCCATCATGTTCGTCGTGCTCTACCTGGCGCACGGCTTCTCGGTCCGGACCACCACCGCTCTGGTCGGCACGCTGTTCGGGCTGCTCGCCACGGCCGGGCCGGCGCCTGGGCGGTGCGCGCGGTGCACCTGACCGGGCTCGGCGATGGCGAGGGGGTCGCGCTCACCGCGCTCAACGGGCGGGTCGATCTGTCCGGTCTTGTCCTGTGCGGCATCATCGTGGCCGGACTCGGCGTCCTCAACGATGTGACGATCACGCAGTCCTCCGCCGTGTGGGAGTTGCACGAGCTTTCGCCGAACCGCTCGGCCCGCGAGCTGTTCACCAGCGCGATGCGGATCGGACGCGACCACATCGCCTCCACCGTCTACACGATCGCGTTCGCCTACGTCGGCGCGACACTGCCGATCCTGCTGCTGGTCGACACCTACGGTCGGCCACTGCTGGACGTGATCGGCACCGAGGGGGTGGCCGAGGAGGTGGTGCGTACGCTGGTCGGCTCTATCGGCCTCGTGCTGGCCATCCCGCTCACCACCGCGGTCGCGGTCGCGGTGGTGAAGTCGGCCGCCGCCCGTGAGCGTGCCGAGCCGAGCCCGTCCACGGACCCGGCTTGATCGTCACCGACCGGATGAGCGACACCTCGACCTGACTGCCGAACTCATCCGGTTGATCACCGGCGGCGGGCCGGAGACTGCCAAGCACTGCGGCCGTATCGACCGCAAACCGGCCTGAGCGCGCGCATGTTCTGAACACCGAAGCGTGGCCAGGCGAGTGGCGTGATTCCCGCCGGCCAGTCTCTACAGGCGTGCACGGCATACCAACCCCCGATGTCTCGGCTACACGGATGGGCCCGAGGTTGGTCCCGGCGGCGATCCGCACCGCCAGCAGGTCGCGCTTGAGGCTGACCGACCGGGTGGTTTTGCGCCGAAGCGGCCTCGCGTCGCCGGGATCTGGCCGAACAGAGCGCCTTCTTCGCGAGGTGGGACCAGCCGAGCCGTATTCCCATGTCCGGAGATATCCGGAAATTGTCCTTGCGCCCGAGGGGTGTGCATGTCTAAAGTTCGACCTTGAAAACGAAAACCGTTTTCAATGTCGATGGGAGAACCTCGTGAACATCCTTGAGTTCCAGGAACTGACCCCGGAGGCGGCGCTGCCCGCGCTGCAGGGTCCGGGCACCAACGCGCTGGTGCACACGCCGTTCGCGTTCGAGGAACTGGTCGCCGAGGCGGCGCTTCCGGCGCTGCAGGGTCCGGGCACCAACGCGCTGGTGCACTCCCCGTTCGCCTGGAACGCCTAGTTCCGGCAGGGCGGCCCGTTCCCCAAACGGGCCGCCCGTCCCCCCTCACCCGTCGAATCCCCAGAACCCCTCGAACCGCGGAGAAGAAAGCCGATGGAGTCGATCACCCCCGGTCATCATCTGTACCCGGGCCCGGACGGGACCTGGCGCTCGTGTGATGAGCACGAGCGGTTCGCACGGCTTTCAGGTCCGGCCGCACTGCTGGAGCGGATGCGCGACCAGGCCTATCAGGGTGGAAACGACCCGGAGCTGGAGCCGCTGGCGGCGGTCCTGCGGGAGCGGGGGGTGTTCGGAACGGCTCCCGAGGTCACCCAGAACGAGTTGCGGGTGTGCGTGAGCGGGGACGGGCCGGTGGCCCTGCACGTCACGCGGTTACTGGAGGGGGTCGCGGAGGTGGGCGACGACCCGCGTGCGGCCGATGTGCTGGTCGCCTGCGCGAGTTGGCTGCCGGACGAGAGCTGGCAGCGGGTCGACGCGGGCGGGACGGTCTGGCATCGCTGTCACGTCGAGGGGACCCGGCTGGTGCTCGGGCCGATGACGGTGCCGGGGCGGACCGCGTCCTACCGGGATCTGCGGGGCCGCAGGCTCGCGGCGTCGCCGCTGCCCGACGAGCTCGCGGGTCTGTGGTCCTACCTGGACGCGGGCGCGGCGGGCAAGGTGGCGCTGCCCCCGGTTCCCTGGCCGAACGCGGGCGCGGTCGCGCTCGCCGCCGGCCTGCTCGTCAACGATGTGCTGACCTGGCACGCCACCGGTCTTCCTGCGAGCGGATCCTTCCAGCTCGTCGTGGATCCGGCGTCCGGTGGCCTGGACCGGCATCCCGTGCTGCCGCTGCCGATCACATGAACCGCTACAACCTGCGGTTGCCCGGCTGGGACGGCACCCCGCTGGCGCTGGATGTCCACCTACCCGACGCTGTTGTCCGGCCTGTACCGACGGTCGTCACCCGCACGCCGTACGGACGCGGTCATCATCTGGCGGAAGGAGTCGGCTGGGCGCGGCGCGGCTTCGCGTACGTGGTCCAGGACGTGCGCGGCCGGTACGACTCCGACGGGGTCTGGGAGTGCTACCGCAACGAACGCGGCGACGGCGCCGCGCTGGCCGACTGGATCCGCGCCCAGGAGTGGAGCGACGGACGCCTCATCGGTTACGGCGGCTCCTACAGCGGATACACCGCGTGGGCGCTGGCCGTCGAACGGCCCGAGGTCGTCGCGGCGGTGGTCAGCATGGGGCCGTCGATGGCGCTGTACCGCACCAAGTTCGAGAACGGTGTCCTCCGGCTGGCCGAGCACGCGGCCTGGTGGCTGGAGCGCGCCGACGGCCGTGTCAGCCGCGACGGCCTCACCGCGCTCCTGCTCGGCACAGATCCCGGCGCGCTGGCCCATTTACCGGTGACCGGGCTGCCTGACCGGATCGGCGTGAGCCTTCCCGGATGGGCGGATGTCGTCCGCGACGGACCGTGCCACCAGCCGAAGGAGGAGATCACCGAACGGGAACTGGCCTCCCTGCCGACCGCCGGCCTCCATATCGGCGGGTGGTATGACCTGCTGATCGAGGAGACCCTGGCGCACTGGCGCACCGTGGGCAGCGCCCTGACTCCGCGCCCGCCGCAGCAGTTGGTGATCGGCCCGTGGGGTCACGATCTGGCCTTCACCGGCCGGACCAGATACGCCGACCGGGACCACGGGGCGCACTCGCTGCTGGACCTGGGCGCACTGCAGGTCGCCTGGCTTCGGGACTGCCTGGACGGCACCGCGCGAGCTGGGGAGCAGATCCTCCCGATCGGCGGGACGACCTGGCTGTCCTGGCCGTCGGATACGACAGAGCGCGTCCTGCACGCCCACCCGGACGGATCCCTCCGCCCCAGCCAACCCGACGCCACGCTCGGCGGCTTCGTTCACGACCCAGCGGACCCGCGTCCCTCGCTGGCACCCGCCACCGACCGCAAAGCCCTCGATGAACGTCCCGACGCCCTCCGATACGCCACCCCGCCACTTCCGGCCGCGCTCACCTTCACTGCGGCCGAAGCGCACCTGGACGTCGCCGCTCCCATCGGCGACGTCGACTGGATCGTCCGACTGACCGAACACACCGCCGACGGTCAGGTCTTCGAGCTGACCCGCGGCCGGTCGGGTGGATCCGGCCGTCTGGTCCTGAGCCCTGTCGTATCCACGTTGCCTGCCGGATCCAGGCTCCGGCTGGAGATCGCCGGCAGCGACTTCCCTCGTCTCGCGTTGGCCCTCGGCACCGGAGCCGACCGCTACACCACCACCGCGACCGCTCCCGTTCGGCAGAGCGTGCGTGCCCTACGGCTCGTCCTGGAGACCTCATGAACGAAGACCTGCTGGTCGACCGGCGTACCGGGGTGCTGACCGCGCTCGAAACCCAGGCCCGGCCGCCCGGTCTGCCCCGCTTCTGGACCGGGTGGGGGTCGGCCGTCTCCGACACCCGCCGGTTCGCCGACTGGAAGGCCGACCGGCACGGGTTCGGCGCGGCCATCGCCGATCCGGCCCGGGCCCGTGGCGCGGCGCTCGGTGAGGCCGTGGAGCGGTACTGCGGCAACGCCATCCCAGGGAACCTGCTCATTTCGTCCTGGCGGCGGCTCGGCGAAGCCGCGCTCGACCCCGAGACGATCCCGCTGTATTCGGCCGACCAGTACCGCGAGCCCGGATTTCCGTTCGTCCCGCTCACCCGTGATCTGGAGATCGCCTGGACGCCCGCCACGAACCTGCGGACCGGCGAACCGGTGCTGGTCCCGGCGTCGATGGTCTGGCTCGACTACTTCCACGGCCCACGCGCCGCCGAACCGGCCACACACTCGCTTTTCTACTCCGGGATCGCGGCGGGTCCGACCCGGCGCCGGGCCGAGCGGGCCGCCTTGGAGGAACTGTTCGAACGGGACGCCACCACGATCTGGTGGTCGAGCGGGGCCGGGGTCGAGGCCGTGTCCGATCCGGAGCGGGTGACCGCGCCGCTTGGCGGCGAGGTTCCCTCGGTGCGGCTGCTGGCCGTTCCCTCACCCTTCGGCGTACCGGTGATGGCCGCGTTCCTGGAGGGCGAGGGAATCGTCGCGTTCGGCAGCGCATGTCGCCCCACCTCCGGCGAGGCAGCGGCCAAGGCGCTGGTCGAGGCGTACGGCCTGTACTCGCTGACCTGCCAGCTCGCCGATCCCGACGGCGAAGTGTGGCGAGCGGTGGCCACCGGCGCCCTGGAGGCGCACGTGTTCCGGCCCTTCCGCGCCGACCGGACCTACCGCGACGCCTTCCGGTCCGACTACCGCGACCTCACCGACCTGCCCGCCATCGCCCAGCTCTACCTCGACCCCCGCATGCAGGGCGGCCCGCTAGACCGGCTTCGCGCCCAGCCCGGCCCCGCGTTGGCCGATCTGCCCGCCGCCGACCCAGCCGGTTATCTGGACCGGCTGGCCGAGGCCGGGCTGACCGCGTACAGCGCCGACCTGACCACCCGTGATATCGCCATGGCCGGGCTGTCGGTGGTGCGGGTCCTGGTCCCCGGAATGGTGGGTAACGCCCCGCCCGCCTTCCCGCTGCGCGGCGGCCCCCGCCTGTATGAGACGCCGCAGCTGCTCGGGCTGACCGACCGCGTCCTGACCGAAGACAACCTGTTCCCTCATCCCCTCCCACTGGCGTGACCATGTATGCCTCCCTTCTGGACGCCCGTACCGGCATCGTCCGCGGCCTCGTCCACACCGACGTTCCCGATCATCTGCCCGGCTCGTTCGAGCTGATCACCGCCCTGCTGTCCGACACCACCCGCTTCAGCCCCTGGCCGGCCGACTCCGCCGGGGCCGGATACGCGTTCGCCGACCCCGAAGCCGCCTTAGGCGCGGCGCTCGGTGAGGCCGCCGAACGGTACTGCGGCAACCTCGTCCCCGCCGGATTGCTGACAGCCGCCTACGGCGACCTCGGCCCGACGGCGCTGGATCCGGCGTCACTGGCCCTGTACTCCGCCGGCCAGTACGCGCAGGCGGGTTTCCCGCTCGCCGAGTTCACCTCGGAACTGCCGGTGGAGTGGACCACGGCCACCGACCTGGTCACCGGCGAGGCCAGGCTCGTTCCGGCTGGGCTGGTGTGGGTGTCCTACTTCTCCGCCGACCTCACCCCGCCCACGCCACGCACCAACCCGGTCATTCAGGCGGGCCTGGCCGCCGGGCCGACGCGCGAGTTCGCCGTATGGAGCGGGCTGTGCGAGATCGTCGAACGGGACGCCATGACGCTGGCCTGGCACGGCAGGGCCGGACTCCGCGCCCTCACCCCGCCGCCCTGGCTTGCCGTCTTCGCCGAAGGGCCGCGACGACGGCTGGACGTCCGGTTCCTCGAATTCCCGAACCCGAGCGGCCTGTGCGTGGCCGGAGCGCTGGTCCGCGATCGCGAGAGCGGTTACCTGACCCTCGGCATGGGCGTACGCGCCAATGTGGAGGATTCGATGATCAAGGCCTACGGCGAGGCTCTGCAGCTGCAGCTGTTCGTCGCCGGCCTTGACGACCCGGACGGGCCCTACTGCAGGGTCGCGGCCGACCCGCGCAGCCCTCTCAAACCCTGGCGATCCGACCGCGCCTACGGTTCCTCCTACCGGGCCGACCTCGCCGATGTCGTCGACTACGGCTGTCACCTGCAACTGTTCCTGGATCCCGCGATCCAGGCGGAGTTCGACGACGAACTCGCCCAAGCCCTCACCGAACACCGGCCCACCCTCACACCGCCACCGCCTGGCAACGCCGGTGAGCTCGCCGAGCGGCTGGGCCCTCAGGTCTTCTACAGCGACCTCACCACCGCCGACGTACGCGAGACGGGCCTGAACGTGGTCCGCGTCATCGCGCCCGGCACCTACTCCAACACCGCCGCCGGGCTGCCGTTCCTGGGCGGGACCCGGCTTGAGGCGAGTCTGGACGGTCGTCCGCGCCGTTCCCTGCCCCTCCCGCACTGAAAGACCTCCGTTGCGCTCCCCTCACCTCATCTCCGGACGGCGCTACCCGCTGCTGGCCGCCCTGCTGCTCGCGGCTGTGCCCGTCCTGCTCGTGGCAGCCGTCACCTATGGAGCGGTCGACCTGCCCGCCGCCGACGTGTGGCGGGTGATCACCGCCCACCTGACGACCGGACGCCCGCCCGCCGATGTCAGCGGCATCGACAACGAGATCATCTGGAACTCGCGCGCGCCCAGGACCGTGCTCGCCCTGATCGCCGGGGCCGGGCTCGCCGTCGCCGGGGCCGTCCTGCAGACCGTCGTCCGCAATCCGCTCGCCGATCCGTACGTGCTCGGCATCACCTCCGGAGCGTCCCTGGCCGCCGTCGCCGTCATCACCCTCGGGAGCGTCGCCGGACTGGGCGTGTCAGGGGCGGCCTTCGCCGGAGCCTGCGCGACCCTCGCGCTGGTGCTGGCGCTGGGCAGCCGCCGGGGCGCGCTCACCCCCACGCGGCTGGTCCTGGCCGGGGTCGCCCTGTCCTACCTGCTCCAGGGGGCCACCAGCTATCTGCAGCTGCGCGCCCAGCCCGACCAGCTGGCCGGGATCCTGTTCTGGCTGCTGGGATCGGTGGCCGGAGCCCGCTGGAGCGACCTGACCGCGCCCGCCGTGATCGTGGTGGCCTGCACCGGCTGGCTGCTGTCGCAGGCGCGGCGGCTGAACGCGCTGCTACTCGGCGACGAGACCGCAGCCGCGCTCGGCATTCCCGTCCACCGGTTCCGGCTGGTGCTCCTGGCGGTGGCCGCGCTGTTGACGGCCGCCGTCATCGCGGTCGCCGGGGGGATCGCCTTCGTCGGGCTGATCGTCCCGCATGCCGTCCGGCTGCTCGTCGGCCCCGACCACCGGCGGACTCTCCCGCTGATCGCGATGACCGGCGGGCTGTTCCTGGTCGCCGCCGACCTCGCCGCCCGCACCCTGTCACCGCCGCTGGAACTTCCCCTCGGCATCCTCACCGCGACCTTGGGCACGCCCTTCTTCCTGTGGCTACTGCGCCGCGAGACGGCGGTGGCCTGATGCGCGTCCAGCTGTCCGGCGTCCATGTCGAGATCGGCGGCGTGAGCGGAGTCGACCTCGACGTCGAACCCGGTGAACTCGTCGGGCTGATCGGACCCAACGGCAGCGGCAAATCCACCCTGTTGCGTACGCTCTACCGCGCGCGGCGTCCCGACGCCGGAACCGTGCGCGTGGACGACGACGACGTGTGGCGGGCGCTGTCGGCCCGCCGCTCCGCGCAGCGGACGGCCGTCGTAGCTCAGCACAGCGCGGACGGATTCGACTTCACCGCCGCCGAACTGGTCGCGACCGGCCGCACCCCGCACCGCTCCACGCCCGCCGCGGACCGGGAGATCATCGCCCGGGCTCTGGCACGCGTCGGCATGCACGACAGGGCGGACCGACGCTACGTCACGCTCTCGGGCGGCGAACGCCAGCGCGTCCTGCTCGCCCGCGCCCTGGCCCAGCAGGGCGAGGTGCTGGTCCTGGACGAACCGACCAACCATCTCGACATCGCCGCCCAGCTCGAACTCCTTGAGCTGGTACGCGAGCTGAAGATCACCACGCTGGCGGCCCTGCACGACCTCAATCTCGCCACCGCCTACTGCGACCGCCTCTACGTCCTGTCCGCCGGACGGGTCGTCGCGCACGGCCCGCCCATCGACGTCCTGACCCCCGCGCTCCTCGCCGAGGTGTTCGGAGTCCGCGCCCACCTCGGCGTCAACCCGCTCACCGGCCGCCCCAACCTCACCTTCGCCCCACGACAAGAAATCAGAGAGCTCCAATGAAGACCAATCGCATCGCCGTGTTCGCGCTACTGGCCCTCACCGCCGCCTGCGGCGCGACCACCGAACCCAACGCCGTCGCGGCCGATCCTGCCACGACCGCCTTCCCCGCCCAGGTCACCAACTGCGGGCGGACCGTACAGGTGGACCAGCCCCCGCAGCGGATCGTGTCCTTCTTCCCCTCCAACACCGAACTCCTGCTCGCCCTCGGCCTGAAGGACCGCATCGCCGGGCAGGTCTGGACCGACCAGTCACCGCCCAAGCCCGCCTACGCCGCCGACTACGCCTCGGTGAAGGTCCTCGCCTCCGGCGAGATCTCCAGGGAGGCGCTCCTGGCCGCCCGGCCGGACTTCATCCTCGCCGACGGCGAATACAACTTCGACGGCAAGAAACTCCCCACCATCGCCGAACTCGCCGCACTCGGCGTCCCCGTCTACGTCGACGCCGCGTTCTGCCCCGACACCACCGGCACCGCCACCCTCGCCGACACCGGCCGTGACCTCGACGCCCTCGGCGCCCTCCTCGGCGTCCCCGACCGTACGGCCAAGGCCAAGACCACCGTCGAGGCCGCCCTCACCGACCTCCGCGAGCGACTGACCGGACAGCCACCGGTCGGCACCGCCATGGTGCAGATCTTCGACAAGCAGCTCTACGCGCTGGCCCGCGGCCTCTACTCCGACATCGTCCGTACGGCGGGCGGCGCCAACCTCCTGGACGGCATGGTCCCCGCAGGCAAGAACTTCGACGCCATCTCCGTCGAGACCGTCGCCAAGGCCGACCCCGACACGATCATCTACCACTACACCGACGACACCGACCGGGCCGCCGCGGAAACCTGGCTGCGCCAGCACCTCAGCCAGACCAAGGCCGTCAAGAACGGACGCCTCATCGGCACCCCGGCCGCCGACTACTCCGCCCTGCGCGCCATCGACGGCACCCAGGCGCTGGCTCGCGCCCTGCACCCCACCGTGTTCTGATGTCCCGCTACCTCACGGCCCGGCTGATCTCCTGGGTCGGATCGTCGATCACCCTCGTGGCGCTGCCCGTGCTGCTTTACCAGCGCACCGGCAGCGCCGCGCTCAGCGGCCTGCTCGCCGCGCTGGAAGCCATCCCCTACCTACTCCTCGGCCTGCCCGCCGGAGCTCTGGCCGACCGGTGGAACCGCCGCCGCACCCTCGCCGTCACCAGCTGGACCAGCGCGCTCCTCATCGCGAGCGTCCCCGTGGCCGCCACGCTCGGCCTGCTCACCACACCCCAACTGTTCGTGGTCGCCGCGGGCGCTTCGGCGTCCTTCGTGTTTTTCGACGCCGCCGCGTTCGGAGCGCTCCCCGCCCTGGTCGGCCGCGGGGGTATCGCCAAAGCCACCAGCACCCTGATGACGCTCAGCACGCTGGTCGCCCTGATCGGGCCCGCGCTCGCCGGTGCTCTCATCGCCGCCACCGGCCCTTCCCACGCCATGAGCCTCGACGCGCTGAGCTACGCCGCCGCCGCCCTGCTGCTGTCCCGCCTGCCGCTCCCGGCAACGGCACCGGGGGAGAAACGGAATCTGCGCGCCGAGATCGGCGACGGCATCCGCTACATCCGAACCCACCCCATGATCAGTTCGCTGACGTTCCTCGGCATCGGTAACAGCCTCGCCGAGGGCGCGGTCCTCGGCCTGCTCGTCGTCGTCGCGGTCGAACGGTTCGGCCTGTCCTCGGGCGACGGCCGGATCGGGCTCCTGTTCGCCTCGGCGGCCGTCGGCGCGATGCTCGCCGGTCTGCTCCTGCCCCGATTGCGCCGCCGCTTCAGCACGCCCGCCATCTCCCTCAGCGGACTCACCGCGGTCGGGCTGCTTCTCATCGCGTGGGCGTGCACCGATCGGCTCCCGCTCGCCCTCCCCGTCCTGGCCTGCTGGCAGGCCGCCAACACCCTGGTCAGCCTCAACGGGATCATCGAACGCCAGGAGCAGACCCCCGACGAACTCCAGGGCAGAGTCAACACCACTGCCCGCATGATCGCCTGGGGCGGCCAGCCCGCCGGAGCCGCCCTCGCCGGAACCCTCGCCGAACTCACCTCCGCCAGAACCGCACTCCTGCTGGTCGCCGGCACCGTTCTGACGACCCTCACCCTCCCCCCGGCCCGCCGCCTGGCAGCGCAACGTCGCAAAGAAGCCGTGATCGGTTCATAGACCCAAGTCTCCGGGCGTCACCGGGCCGAATCCTTCATGTTCGCCCCCTACAATCAGCGCCGAATCATCTCAACACGTCTGCGGACTTCTGGGAGCATCGGCACATGTCTGAGCGAGTGACGGTCGACGCCGCCGAGGAGATCCCTCCCTCGGAGTGGGGGCGGCGGCAGCCGGTGGCGGCGGTGGGGCCGTGGATGTTCGCCGTGGTCGTCGGGTTGCTGGTGATCGGGCGGTTGGTGTTCACGCCGTATCTGACGGCTCCGGCGTTGCAGGCGTGGGCGACGATCTTCGTGGCCATCTGTGTCCAGGCGTTGCCCTTCCTGGCTTTCGGCGTGCTGCTGTCGGCGGCGATCACCGCGTTCGTCCCGGCCTCGTTCTGGACCAGGGCACTGCCGAGGCGGCCCTTCCTGGCGGTGCCGGTGGCGGGCGCGGCCGGGGCGGTGCTGCCAGGGTGCGAGTGCGCGTCGGTGCCGGTCGCCTCCGGGCTGATGTCCCGGGGGGTGACCCCGGCGGCGGCGCTGGCATTCCTGCTGGCCTCTCCGGCGATCAATCCGGTGGTCATCGTGGCGACGGTGGTGGCCTTTCCCGGGCAGCCGATGATGGCCGTGGCCCGGTTCGGGGCCTCGCTCTTGGTCGCGGTGCTGGCCGGATGGGTGTGGCTGCGGTTCGGACGTGCCGAATGGCTGCGCATCCCTTCGCGCACGGGCGGCGCAGGATCGAAGTGGCAGTCCTTCCATGACGCGATGCGGCACGACTTCCTGCACGCGGGCGGGTTCCTCGTCGTCGGCGGGGCCACCGCGGCGACGATGAACGTGGTCGTCCCACGATCGTGGCTGGAGTCGGTGGCGGGCATCCCGGTGGTTTCGGTGCTGGCGCTGGCGCTGCTGGCGGTGATCCTGTCGATCTGTTCGGAGGCCGACGCGTTCGTGGCCGCCTCCATGACCGCCTTCTCCCCGACCGCGCGGCTCGCGTTCCTGGTGGTGGGGCCGATGGTCGACCTGAAGTTGATCGCGTTGCAGGCGGGGACCTTCGGGCGGCGGTTCGCCGCCCGGTTCATTCCGCTGACCTTTGTACTCGCGGTGATCGTCAGCATGGCGGTCGGGGAGGTCCTGCTGTGAACCGGCTGACGCAGAGCATGATTCTGATCCTGCTGGGTGGAGCGGTGTTGCGGATCACCACGCTGTCCACCACCTACCTGAACTACGTCAAGCCGGGCTTCCAGCCGTTCCTGATCGCGGCGGCCGCGGTGGTGTTCGTGCTCGGCGTCGTCGGGCTGATCCAGGAATGGCGTGGCTCCCCGCGGCCGGACCACCACGAGGGGCATGAGCACGGACATGAGCACGGGCATGCGCCGCGGGTGGCCTGGCTGCTGACGCTACCGGTGTTCGCGATCTACCTGATCGCCCCGCCCGCACTCGGCGCGTTCTCGGCCAAGTCGGAGGAGGCCCCAGCCCAGCCGCCCGTCGCCGCGCTGGACGCCTACCACGCCCTCCCCGCCGGGAAGGTCAACGACATGGCCTTAAGCGAGTTCATCGGGCGGGCCTGGGGCGATTCGGCCAATTCGCTGGTGGGTCGGCAGGTGAAGCTGACCGGCTTCGTCGTGCCCTCGGTGAAGAAGAAGGACCGATGGTATGTGGCCCGAATTCAGATCGCGTGCTGCGCGGCCGACGGCATCGCGCTGAAGGTGGCCGTCCTGGACGCCACCATGCCGCCGGAGAACACCTGGATCGAGGTCACCGGCACCTGGCGGGAACCCAAGTCCGGCAAGCTCCCGGCCGGGACCGTCGCCCCCGAACTGGACGCCATCTCGGTCACCGAGATTCCGCAACCTGTCGAGCCCTACGAGTAGTGCCGCCGCCGACGATCCGGCAGCCCAGGTAGAGGGCGAAAGAGATGGTGGTCACGTACGGGCTGATCGGGATGGTGCTGCCCAGGGCGAGCAGGATGCCGCCCACCACCGAGGTCACGGCGAACAGGACGCTGAGCAGCGTCACCCGGATCGGTGACGCGGTGACCCGCATGGCCGCCGCGGCCGGGGTGACGAGCAGGGCCAGGACGAGCAGCGCGCCGACGACCTGGATGGAGACGGCCACTGACAGGCCGAGCAGGATCATGAAGACAGGGGAGAGGACCCGGACGGGGACGCCTCTGGCGGCGGCGACCTCGGGGTCAAGGCTGGCGAACACCAGAGGCCGCCAGACTGCGGCGAGCCCGAGCAGGACCACGGCGGAGGTGCCGACCAGCCAGCTCATCTGAACGGTGTCGACGGCCACGATCTGACCGGTGAGCAAGCCGAACTTGTTCGCCGCGCGGCCTTTGTACAGGGCCAGGAACAGCACGCCGAGGCCGAGGCCGAAGGGCATGAGCACCCCGATGACCGAGTTGCGATCCCGGGCCCGTACGCCCAACGCGCCGATGATCAGCGCCGCGAGTATCGACCCCACGAGCGAACCCGCGGCCACATTCGCCCCGATGAGGAGCGCAGCGGAGGCACCCGCGAAGGACAGTTCGGCGATGCCGTGCACGGCGAAGGCGAGGTCGCGCATCATGACGAAGGTGCCGATGACGCCGCCGACCAGGCCCAGCATGGCTCCGGCGATCAGGGAATTGCGGACCAGGACCAGGAGTTCGCCGTAGTTGTCGTAGTTGAAGATCTGCTGCCAGATGTCGCCGGTCATGCTGAGGGTTCTCCGCCGTGGTCGTGGGAACCGGGGGCGCCGACGACCACGAGCCTGCCGTTGAGGTGGACCACTTCTACCGGGCTCCCGTACAGGCTGGAGAGGCTCGCGGAGGTCATGACCTCCGCGGGGGTGCCGAAGCGGAATCGTCCCTCGGCGAGGTAGAGCACGCGGTCCACCATCTCCAGGATGGGGTTGATCTCGTGGGTGACGAACACCACCGTGGTGTCGTGGGTGCGCCGCCGCTGGTTGACCAGCTCGGCGACCACTTTCTGATGATGCAGGTCGAGCGAGAGAAGGGGTTCGTCGCAGAGCAGGATGGCCGGGTCGGTGGCCAGGGCCTGTGCGACGCGAAGCCGTTGCAATTCGCCGCCGGAGAGCAGGGCCAGTGGGCGGTCAGAGAATGCCTTGGCGCCCACGGCTTCCAGCAGTTCGTCGACTTGCCGGCGGGTTCGCCGGTCGCCGACGGGCAGGCCCCAGCGATGACCGTCCAGGCCCAGCCGGACCAGGTCGCGGCCACGCAGGGGAGTTTGCGGGGCGACGGCCCGGTGCTGCGGGATGTAACCGAGCAGGGCGCTGCCTCGGCGGGGTGGCCGTTCTTGGATCAGCAGGGTGCCCGCGCTCAGGTGCTGCTGTCCGAGGAGAACCCGCAGGAAGCTGGTCTTTCCCGAGCCGTTCGGGCCGAGGACGGCGACGAACTCGCCCCGGCCCAGCTCCAGGTCCAGGCCCTGCCACAGGATCCGGTCGCCGAAGGCGAGTTCCGCGCCGCTGAGACTGATCACGTTATCGGTGTTCGAGCGGCGCGGGGTGATGAGCGGGGTGGCGGTCATGTGGTGAGGGCGGCCTGGAGTGCGTCGAGGGTGCCGGTCATCCAGGCGACGTAGTCTTTGCCTTCCGGCAGGGTCTCGGTGACCGGGACCACCGTGATGCCGTTGTCGGTCGCCGCCTTCTTCAGCTGCTCGGTCTGCGGGCCGCTGGTCTGCTCGTTGTAGACCAGGGCTTCCACCTTCTTGCCGGTGAACAGCGCGATCGTCTCGGCCAGAACTTGCGGGGAGACGTCGTCGCCTTCCTCGATGGCCTCGCTGAACTCCTCAGGGGTGAGGTTCTTGAGCCCGACGGCGTCCAGCAGGTAGAGCGGGACGGGCTCGGTGATCGCGACGGCTGTGCCCGTCGCCTCGGTCGCGAGCTGCGCCGTACGGTCCTCCAGGGGCTTGAGCTTGGCCTTGAAGGCGTCGGCGTTGGCGGTGAAGGCAGCGGCGGAGGCGGGGTCGGCCTTGGCCAGGCCCGCCGAGATCTGATCCGCGATCTTGGCGACGGACGGCAGGTCGTACCAGATGTGTTCGTTCAGCTCCCCGCCGGCGGGGGCCGTCTTGCCGGAGACGGTGACGGCGTTGACGATCTCGGCGGCGGTGTTGCCGCTGGCCTTGAGCATGGTGTCGACGAAGTCGTCGTAACCGCCGCCGTTCTCGATCACCAGCTTCGCCTTGGAGAGGGCGAGCTGGTTCTGGGTGTTGGCCTCGTAGGAGTGCGGGTCCTGGCCAGGGTCGGAGATGATCGAAGTCACCTCGACCCGATCGCCGCCCACCTGCTGGGCGATGTCGCCGTACACATTGGTGGACGCGACGACCGTGATGAGTCCGGGAGCCGCGGCGGAGGTTCCGCTGGTGGCCGCCGGGCTGGCGGTGCCGCCGCAGCCGGCCAGCAGCAAGGTAAGGGTGCAGAGGGCGGCAGAACGCAGGGGGTGCATGCCGGACCTTCCTAGATCAGTTACGGTTTTCATTTCAAGCTGGTGCTTTCGTGGACAACCATGTAGAAAACGAAAACCATTGTCAAGCTGTAACGGTGACCGATATGCCCGAGTTACTGCGATGGCACGCCCGGCTCGGCGGAGCCGGCGTCCGAGCGACGAGGAAGCGCGTGCTGGTGCTGGAGGCGCTCCTCGCCGAGGCGCGGCCGATCACCGCCCGGCAGGTGCACGCGGAACTGCTCCAGCGGGGCGAGCCGATCGGGCTGACGACCGTGTACCGGGCGATGTCCTCGCTCGTCGACGCCGGTCTCGTGCACGCCTTCAACCAGGACGGGGAGGCGACCTACCGGGTCTGCGGCCCCGCCCGGCACCACCATCTGATCTGCCGGGCCTGCGGGCTGGTCCTGGAACAGGCGGCCGAGCGCCGTCCGGACGGCTTCGAGGTCGAAGCGGTGTACGGGGTCTGCGCCGCCTGCGTGCGACCAGCGCTCTCGGAGCAGGATTTCGACGCGCCGCGCGACCAGCCAGGCCGCCCCCGGAAGCGCAATGCGGGCGCCGACGAGCGGGACTAGCGAAGGCCACCGGCTCGGGATGTCGAACGAGAGCCCGGCGGACCGTTCAGTCCTATTCGCGCGTGCCTTCCGGCACGTTGTCGGCGAGCATGGAGCCCTCACCCGGAAGACTTGTCAGGTAGACGTGCTGGTGGCCGTTACCCGCGTCGATATTGATCTGATCGAGCTGGGTGGCCGCGACCGACCAGGACATGACGGCTGCGGATCTTTGACGGGCGGCGAGGTCGAGGAAGGTCTGCCGGAGTTCGGGGGAGAGTCTCTGGCAGGCCGCGTACGCGTCGACCGCGATCGCCGCCGCGTTCACGGCGGCACGGAATCCGGCCCGCGCCACGTTGGTCGCCGTCGTCCCGGACGGGCTCTCGGCGTGCCTGTCCACGGCCTGCCGCATCATGCGCTGCCACTCGCCGATCTCCTCGGCGTCGGCGGGCCGGGCGTTGAGGGCCCCGCCGGGCGGCAGCGCCGCGGCCAGCCCCGCCAACACCTTGTCCAGATCAGCGACGGTCACCCGAGCCGAGGACGTCAACTCAACGATCTGCTTGACATCCCGCTTGGCATCCGCCTCCTGCAATTCGGCGATGGCGTTCTGGGTGGCGTCGGGAGCGCCGAACAAATACCCCAGCGAGCCAGCGACCAAGACGGCCACGAGAAGGCCCGTGGCATAGCGAACCCTGCCGGTCGGAGGAGTGCCGGGCGTGGGCGAGACACGGGGTGATCGGGCCGTCCTTGAAGACATCCACAAGCTCCAATCGCCCGGAGAACGCCGAGATCGACTTCTCCGGGCGACGGTACCGTTTTCGGCAATTCACGTCCACGCTGACGCCTGCGGCATCTGGAGGTCGCACCCCGCAGCGGGTTGCCTTTCCCGCGCGGGGTACGGCGAGGCTTCATGCGATCTCCTTCAGATCGAGGATGGCGGCGAACGGGTCGTCGTAGCCTGCCCACAGGTTCGAGCCGGACACGGCCTCGGCGGGGGTGAGCAGGCAGGAGTCGAGTAGCGCGTGAATGCGTTCGCGGTCGAGGTCTGGGCCGGTGAAGACCAGGTGCTGGACGCGATCCCCGAGAGCGTCGGTCCAGTCCAGGGAGGCGGCCGTGCGGCGGGCGGGCGAGATCTGGTCCCAGGCGGCCTCCGGGAGTGCGGCCAGCCACGGGCCCGCGTCCTCGACCGACACCGCGCCCGCGACGGCGTCCCAGGCGAGCATGCGGTTGTGCCGGGTGGCCAGCCAGAACCGCCCGCGGGAGCGGACCGACTCGGTGACCAGTTCGTCGACGGCCTCGAAGAGGCGGGCGGGGTGCAGCGGCCGCAGGCGGCGCCAGACGATGGTGGTGACCTCGCCGGTCTGCGCGTCGCAGGGGAGTAGGGCGGTGGCGGGGTCGACGCGTTCTGCCAGCTCCTGGGTGCACAGCGCGGTGCCGGTCACGTCGGGCAGGGAGTCGGCGAAGACCGGGGTGACGGGCGCGAGGTGCGCGAGCAGGGCGCGGGCGAGATCGACGTCCTCCTCGTCGCCGCCGTGCAGGACCAGGGCGGTGGCGTACTCGATCTGTCGGGCCAGCACTTCGGCCAGGTAGCGCCGGTCGCCGGTCGCCGCGCTCCGGCCGGCTTCTGCCAGGCGCTCGCCGCGGGTGATGTCGACCGGCAGGTGCTCGGTGTGCAGCGCGGTCAGTACGGACGTCAGCCGGAGGACCTCGTGGGCCTCTTCGCAGTCGAGTGCCTCGGCCACCGAGCGGGGTTCGACCGAGTCCCACAGGTCCACGACCAGCAGGGGGGCAGCGGCATGCTGGAGCAGTTGGGGCAGCAGGTCTTCGCGGACGGTGCAGGTCACGCAGCCGTGCGCCAGCCGTACTTCGGCCAGGTCCCGTACGCCGGAGGCGTCGCGCACTACGCGCTCGACCCGGCCGGAGATGACCTCGCGCAGGTCGTGGTGGATGACTACGGCGCCTGGATGGTCGGCCAGGAACCGGTCGACGGTAGCTGTGCGAGCTGAGGCGTGCAGGCCTGCGACCAGGACGACGGGGGTGGGCACGGGGATCTCCCAAGTTGCAAGAATGAAAACAGTTATCATTATCATGGCATGGTCCGGCAACAGGAAGGACCTTGGCCTTGGCCAGAAACGAGCTACGACCGGTCGTCAAACTGCGATCCACCGCGGGGACCGGCTACACCTACGTGACGCGCAAGAACCGCCGCAACAACCCCGAGCGGCTCACCCTCAGCAAGTACGACCCGATCATTCGCAAGCACGTCGAGTTCCGGGAGGACCGATGAAGAAGGACATCCACCCCGACTACCACCCCGTGGTGTTCCGCGATCCGAGCGCGGGTTTCGCCTTCCTGACCCGCTCGACCGTGACCAGCGAGAAGACGATCGAGTGGGAGGACGGCAACACCTACCCCCTCGTCGATGTCGACGTCTCCTCGGCGAGTCACCCCTTCTACACCGGCAAGAGCAGGGTGCTGGACACCGCGGGCCGGGTGGAGCGCTTCAACCAGCGCTACGGGAGGGCCTGATGTCGGCCCACTGCCAGCTCACCGGCACCGGACCGGTCTTCGGCAACAACATCTCCCACTCCCACCGGCGCACCCGGCGCCGCTGGAACCCCAACATCCAGCACCGCCGTTTCTGGCTGCCCAGCGAGGACCGCTTCGTCCGGCTCACCCTGAGCACCCGGGCGATCAAAACCGTCGACAAGATCGGCGTCGAGGCGGCCGTGGCCCGGATCCGCGCCCGGGGAGAGAAGGTCTGATGGCCAAGAAGAGCAAGATCGCAGCCAACGAGCGGCGCAGAGCCATCGTCGCCCGCTTCGCCTCTCGCAGGGCGGAGCTGAAAGAGATCATCCGCACGGGAACCCCCGAGGACAGGGCGGCGGCCGTACGAGAACTGGCCCGGCAACCCCGCGACGCCAGCGCTACCCGCGTGCGCAACCGCGACTCCGTCGACGGACGTCCGCGCGGCCACCTGACCAAGTTCGGACTCTCCCGGATCCGGTTCCGCCAGATGGCTCACCGGGGCGAGCTGCCCGGAATCACGAAAGCGAGCTGGTAGTCGTGGCCGTTCCCAAACGGAAGACCTCCCGCAGCAACACCAGGCATCGCCGCTCCCAGTGGAAGGCCACCGCTCCCGACCTGGTACCCGTCGTCGTCGACGGCTGGCAACTGCTGGTACCGCGCCGCCTGGTCCGCGCCTACCAGCGGGGGCTCATCACCGTCCGGTGAGATGAACGCGAGCGCCGGGTGCGAGTCACGGATTAGCACCCGGTGCTCGTCAGTCAAATGTCCGCCCCGGGGTTTCGCCCCGGGGCGGACCCCTCAGCGGTTGACGAACGACGGCTTGCGCTTCTCCGCGAAGGCGGCCATTCCCTCCTTCTGGTCCGCGGTCGCGAAGGTGGTGTGGAAGAGGCGTCGTTCAAACCGCACGCCCTCGGCCAGCGTGGTCTCGAAGGCCCGGTTGACGCTCTCCTTGGCCATCATCGTGATCGGCGTGGACATGCCCGCGATGACGCCGGCCACGCTCAGCGCCTCGGCCGGGTTCAGAGGTAGCTGATGCCGGTCAGTGCTTCGGCCGCCGCCCAGAGCCGCTTGCCGACGGCCGGATCGGCCGCCTCCCGGCTGAGCCGGGCCTCGATGACCCGGCCGCGCGTCTCCCAGAGCCTGGACGGCCCGAAGAACTGGCCGCCCCGCACACCGGGCTCGGTCGCGGCGCGCAACTGGGGCAGCGTGCCCTGCTCCACCGACTGGGTGGTCAGCAGGCCGAGCCACGCGATCAACCGCCCGAACCGGCCGCGGTGCTCCCAGGCACGCGGAGTCAGGTTGGTGCGCGTGAGACCGGGGTGGGCCAGCGCGCTGACGATCGGCGATCCGGCGGCGCGCAGGCGGCGGTCCAGCTCGACGCCGAAGATCGTGGTGGCGAGCTTGGATCGGCCGTAGGCGGGAGCGGCCCGGTAGTCACGCTCGAACATCAGGTCGTCGAAGTCGAGGTGCGCGTTTTTGTGGGTGATCGAGCTGAGACTGACCACCCGGGATTCCCTCGCCGCGGCCAGGTTGCCGAGCAGCAGGCCGGTCAGCGCGAAGTGGCCCAGCATGTTGGTGCCGAGTTGCAGCTCGAAGCCGTCGGCGGAGGTACGGCGCGGGCCGAGCAACACGACGCCGGCGTTGTTGACCAGCAGGTCGATCGCCGGGTGGTCGGCGGCCAGCTTCGCGGCGAACGCGCGTACCGAGTTGAGGGAGGCCAGGTCCAGCTCGCGCACCTCGACGTCGCCGCCGATCCGGCGGGCGGCCTCCTCGCCGGCGGCGGTGTCGCGGACGGCGAGCACGACGTGAGCGCCGTGACGGGCCAGCTCGGTCGCGGTGACCAGGCCGAGGCCCGAGTTCGCGCCGGTCACGACGGCGATCCGGCCGTGCTGGTCGGGGATGCGGTCGGCGGTCCATCCGGTCATCTGCTGCTCCTGGGGGTATCAATGCGGTAGACCGACGACGCTAGGAGCAAGACGAGCCGGTTCGATCGTTCTCGGTTGCCTAGGTCTGCGGGACCTACCTTGGATGCCCGGCGAGGCGGCATGCTTGCGGCATGACCCATCCGTACGCTCGTGAGCTCGGAGACTTCCTGCGCGCCCGGCGCAGCAGGCTGCGTCCGCACGACGTCGGCCTGGAGCCGGGCGGCCGGCGCAAGGTCACCGGGCTGCGGCGCGAGGAGTTGGCCCTGCTGGCCGGGCTGAGCACTGACTACTACCAGCGGATGGAGCAGGGCCGGGAGGTGCGCCCGTCCGACGACGTCCTGGACGCGCTCGCCGGCGCGCTCGGCCTCGATGAGGAGGAACGCCGGCACCTGTTCACCCTGGCCCACGCCGCCCGCCGGCCGATGCCCGCCCGGGTGGACCACGGTCCGGAAAGGGTGCCGGGCAGAACGCGGCGGCTGCTGCGGGTGATGGACACCCCGGCGGTCGTGCTCGGCCGGCACCTCGATCTGCTGGCTTGGAACCCGATGGCGGAGGCGCTGCTCGGTGACCCGGGCGACTATCCGCCCGACCGGCTCAACATGCTCCTGCTGATGTTCGACGACACGCTGACCGGCGAGCGGAGCTGCCCGGACTGGGAACGGCAGGCCCTGGACTACATCGGCATGATGCGCGCCGCCGTCGCCACCGACCCCACCCATCCGCGCGCCACCGCGATCGTCGGTGAGCTGAGCATCCGCAGCGCCGAGTTCCGGCGGCTGTGGGCCCGGCACGACGTACGCGAGTCTGTCAGCGGCACCAAGACCTTCCGGGTCCCCGAGGTCGGTGACATCGTCCTGGACTGGGATACCTATCCGCTGCCCGGTAGTCCCGGCCCGGTCATGCTGGTATTCACTGCCGAGCCGGGCAGCGCCGACGCGGACCGGCTGCAGCTCCTGGCGTCGTTGCACGCGACCCGCTCGGCGCTTGCCGACAGGAACTCCTTCTAGGGAGACCGCGCCTGCCGAAAATCTGGGCCGCTCGGAACCTGCGCTGACCTGTGGAAACGCTGGTCAGCGGGCTTCCATCTGGCCCTTTCTCCCGACCTGTGATCACTGGCCGATCACGAAGCCCATCGCTGGCTTGCGTCGCCCCGCGAAGGAGGCCGGCTCAGTGGCCATCGACGGGATACCGGCTTGTGATCGCCACCCGGTTGAAGGCGTTCATCACTGTCGACAGCCAAGCGACCGCCGACACCTGATCATCGGAGAGCACCGCGGCAGCCGCCGCGTAGTCCGAATCGCTCACATGGCCGTCCGACACCCGCGCGATCGCCTCAGCCAGGCGTAGAGCCCCGCGCTCGATCTCGGAGAAGTAGCCGGTCTCCGCCCAAGCGGGCAGCACCGCGAGGCGGTCCGTGCTCTCGCCCTTCTTGAGGGCATCACGGGTGTGCATGCGCAGACAGAACGCGCAGCCGTTGATCTGGGACGTGCGGATCTTCACCAGCTCGATTAGGAGCGGGTCGAGGCCTGCCGCCGCGGCGCTCTCCTCCGCCGCCGTAGACAAGGCGATGAGAGCCTTGTAGCTGGCCGGATGCTGCTTGCCGATGTTGACGCGTCGCTGATCAGTCACGGTTTCAGTCTAGGTAAGGTGCATTGCTGACCTCAGACCGGTTGCGCTGGTAGCTCCAGTCGACCAAAGGCTGCAGGGCGGACATCAGCTCTTCGCCGTTCGGGGAGAGCGTGTACAGGATCTGTACCGGCGTGCTGGGGATGACCGTGCGTCGCATGAGGCCCTCGGATTCGAGTTCCTTCAGCCGCTGGGCGAGCAGCCGGTCAGAGATCCCGGGCACGGACAGGCGGTACTCGCCGAACCGGCGGGCCCCCCGCTGCCCGGCGAGCAGGATCGCCGACGTCCACCGCCGTCCCACGAGTTCGAGGATGTCCTGGAAGCCCCGGCAGCTCGGCTCGTGAATGGTCGGCTGGCCGGAACGAAGGGCGCCAAGCGTTGATTCGATAGCCACTTACCAAATATTAGTAGCTAACCATCGGTTTGCCCAAACAGTACCCCGTGAGAACACTTCATGACATGACTGATTTCGGGCACCCGATCACCTTCGGGCTAAGCCTTGACCCTGACGTGCGGCGACTCGCGGAGACCAGGCGGCTGGCCGGTGCCGCCGCAGCCGGTGGACTGGACTACCTGGCCGTCCAGGACCACGCCTACCAACCCGGGCACTTCGACGCCTGGACCCTGATCACCCACTTGGCGGCGGAGACGGAACGTATCTCGTTCCTCACCGACGTCGCGGATCTGCAGCTGCGGCCGCCGACCATGCTGGCCAAGGCCGCCGCCTCCCTCAGCGTGCTCACGCAGGGCAGGATCGTCCTCGGGCTCGGCGGCGGAGCGTTCGCCGACGCCATCGCCGGCATGGGCGGCCAGCGGCGCGGCGGCCCCGAGATGGTCGCCTACACCGAGGATTCGCTGCACGTCATGCGCGCCGCGCTGGCGGGTTCCACCGTACGGCTGCGCAGCGATCAGCACGTGATCGAGGGCTACGCCGCCGGACCCGTGCCGCCGGCGCCGATCCCGCTGTGGCTGGGCAGCCAGAAGCCGCGCATGCTGGCCGTCACCGGACGCTCCAGCGACGGCTGGATCTCACCGCTCAACATCTACGTCGCCCCGGACGAGGTTCCCGCGAAGCAGAAGATCATCGACGACGCGGCGCGGGGGGCCGGGCGTGATCCGGCTGACATTCGCCGCATCTACAACGTGATCGGCGCGATCGGCGATCTCCGCGGCGCTCCGGGCCTGGTCGGCGACGTTCGACTGTGGATCGGCACGCTGACCGGATGGGCGGTCGATCTGGGCTTCGACACATTCGTGTTCTGGCCGGTGGCCGAGCACCTGGCCCAGCTGGAGGTATTCGCCGCCGAGGTCGCCCCCGCCGTTCGCGAGCGCGTCCGCGAGATCAGGGGGACGCGGTGACCCTCGGCACGGCTCCGCCCGAGCTGACGGACAAGATCGTTCTTCCCGGGGACCAGCGTTATCGGCTGCTGCGGTCCACGTACACGACTCTGGCCAGTCCCGCGGCCGTGCTGCTCCCCGGCGACACCGCGGAAGTGGTCGCCGCGCTGCGCTTCGCCCGCGAGCAGGGCCTGCCCCTGGCGGTACGCAGTGGAGGGCACGGCCTGTCCGGGCGCTGCCGCGGCGATCATGGAGGCGGCGACGGGACCGCAGCAGGCCCTGATCCAGATGCGGTCCATGGGCGGGGCGGTCAACGACATGCCCGCCGACGCGACCTCCTTCCCGCACCGGCGGCAGCACACGCTGGTGATCGCCTCGATGTTCCCGCCCCGGAGCGGCGCGGCGCTCGACGCGGCCTGGCAGCCTCTCGCCGAACGGGTCGACGGTGCTTACACAGGCTTCGAGAGCCGCCCGGACGGGAGCGCGTTCGCGCGGGTCTACCCGGGCAGGACCGGTGATCGGGTCACCCGGCTCTGGCGGCGATACGACCCGGACGGCATATTCCATGCCTTGTGGACGCGCTGTGCCGCATCTCCTTTCGGCTCCCCAGGCACGCCAATGGCCTAAACCGACCGCAGAACCGGGAAAGTTCGCCACAGTATTGGTCCGCGCTCGACCTCCAAGCCGGTACGCGGGACAGAAAACCGCAGGTCAATTGACCCTTAGAGGCATGTTCAAAGCCTTAATTTAAGAAGTTACATATATGTCAATATTCCGCGACTGGACATCCTGAAACCTCGCCAAAATAATCACCTCGAAGCGATATCCGGCAAAGAGAGGTAGAAATTGGTGGCACGCTTTTCACGGGTCCTCGCGATTGCTCTGCTGACGGTCGCCGCACTTGTGGCGCCAAGCGCCCCAGCCCACGCCGCATACGGTTCCGACCAGTCGGCGAACATCGACGTATGGGGTCAAGGCATCAAACTGTCCGGGGGCTACGGCACGATCGCCTTCGACGACGGCAACACCAAGTACCGCTACACGATCGCCATCTGCTGGCAGTCCAGCTACTCCCGCCCCACCCTGTACGCCTCCGTCAACGGCGCCTGGCGAACCATCATCTCCACCGGCGGCGGCACCGCGGTAACGATCCCCCAATGCTCAAACCCCGCCTCCCTCGTCAGCGGCGAGGTAACCCCCGGCGGCACCATCAACAACGTCTCACTCATCGTCGACGGCGTCCGCTTCAACCCCCCGAACAGCACCTACCACACCAATTCCTCGTTCCACGACAACCCATTCAACTGAGGTTCCTCCTAGGCGCGCCGACCACCGAAAGCCCGGCCACCTGTCCGGCGGGGCTTTCGCGGTCCAGCAGGGCGCTGGAGCAGATGGACCGCGCATCCGGCATGTAGTACCGGCAAGACCTGGACCGGTCGCGGGAGCGGGCATCGCGGGCGCTGCCAGGCCCCGGTTCGAGCAGCGGAGCTAGCTGCGGACGCGGTCTTTCAGATCGCCGTCGTAGTATTCCTTGAACTCGTCTGATGTTGAATTCCGTTGCGGTCAGGTCGCCTTTGTTCCTGATGCCGGAATCGAAGAAGATCAGGCTGCCCGGCGTCAGATCGGATGTCGGGAACGTGGTTTCCGTCGGGGTGAGATCTGGGCCCGCCATGGCGTGGGCCGGAGACGCCGCGAACATGATTGTCAAACCGGAGACCGCGGATATGAGTGATTTCCGCACGGGCTACCTCATTTTTCTGGGAGGCGGCAATTATGGAGTCGCCGGAATATGGCGTCAAGAAATTCTTGTTACGGGTGTTCTTTATGGCCATTTGGTGCCGGCCTGGCAAATCGCAGGAAGGAACTGACTGGAACAGTAAAGTACAGACGGTGAAATTTGTGCACTCGGCGATTCTCCGCGAGGACCCGGGGTTGATCGCCAGGCCGGGGAAGAGCTCGCCGCCCTCGGCAGCCCGAGGCCAATTCCCTGACGGTGAGGCTTTCCCGAAGGTATAGGGCGGGCCGCGTCGGACGGATATACGTTCTGTATCCGCGCCCATATACGCCGGATATACGGAGATATAACGCGGGTTTGTCATAGTTGCCGCGGGTGCGGCCATTGTCGGTCGCACGTTCGCTCTCGAACACGGAGTTGTCGATGTCCCATATGAGACTGCCGACCCGCGTCGGTGTTGTGCTCGGCCTACTTCTGACCGGATTGACGGCGACGCCCGCCGAAGCCGCCGTACGGGCTGCGCCCTCATGCGCGCCGGAGGCGGTCACCGGTGCGCTGGCCGTGGCAGAGGCAGCCCGTTGCGGCGGCAGAATCGAGGACCTGTCGCTCCGGACGGAGACGGGACAGGTCTTCGCCAACCCGGACGGCACGCTGACCTCGGTTCAGACGATCATCCCCGTACGGGCCAGGACGGCCGGCGGCTGGCGGCCGATCGACACCTCGCTTCGCTTCGACGCCGGCGGCGGCGTGATCCCGGGGGCGATCACGGCGCAGGTGCGGTTCTCCGGAGGGGGTTCCGCGCCGCTGGTCACGCTCGGCGAACGTGACACCCAGGTCCGGCTGAAGTCGCCCTGGCCGCTGCCCAAGCCGGTCCTGAGCGGCGACACCGCCACCTACCCGGAGGTACTGCCGGGCGTGGATCTCCAGCTACGCGCCGAGCGGGATGGATTCTCGCAGCTGCTGGTGGTCAAGAACGCCCAGGCGGCGGCCAACCCCGCGCTGGCCCGGCTCCGGTTCGGGGTGGACGCGGAGAACGCCACGGTCCGCGAGCGCGACGGCGTGCTTGAGGTGGTGGACTCGGCGGGCAAGCAGCTGTTCCAGTCCGGCTCCGCCCTGATGTGGGACTCCGGCGCGGCCTCGACCGGCGCCGACATGACCGGCGCGAACGCCGTGCGGCACCGCGTCGAGAAGATGGAGACGACGGCCAACGCCACCGAGCTCACGGTCACCCCGGTCGCGGAGATGCTCCGCGCCAAGAACGTGAAGTTCCCCCTGTACATCGACCCGACCTTCAGCAAGCCGTCGCCGACCTACTGGACGCACGTGACGAGCTGTGACAAGACCGGCTCGTACTTCACGCAGTACCGGTCGGACATGCGCGTCGGGAAGAAGTGGAACGAGAGCTGCGTCTGGCGGACGTTCATGCAGTTCGACATCGACCAGATGAACGGCGCGAAGGTCCACAGCGCGCTCTTCAAGGTGACGGCCAACCACGTGGCCGCCTGCGCCGGCTACAAGACGCAACTGTGGCAGACGCGGCACATCAGCCACTTCAACTCCTACACCTGGAACACGGCCGCCGACGACTACCTGGGGCACATCGAAACCCAGACCTTCAAGGCCAACGAGGGCAGCTGCCCGAGCCCCAACCAGCAGAAGATCTTCGACGAGGCCGGCACGGTCCTGGACGCCAAGCTCCAGGCGCTGGCCACCAGCAACAGCGACTCGCTGACGCTGGGCCTGAGGTCGAACAACGAGGGCGACGAATACGGCTGGTCGTATTTCGTGCCGAGCAGCGCGGCACTGGTCGTGACGTACAACCACACCCCGACCGCGCCCACCGCGCTGCAGGTCGCCGGCGACTGCGGCTTCTCCTGCACCGCCTCCGGCGCGCAGGTCCGGTCGGGGCGGCCGACGCTGCAGGCCACCCCCGACGACCCCAACGGGGGCACCCTCGGCAGGGTCGAGTTCGAGGTGTACGACCAGGCCACCCGCGCCGTCCAGCAGGCGGCGTCGGGAACCGCGGTCACCAACAGGGCCGTCGACCAGGCCGCGTCCTGGCAGGTGCCGACCGACCTGCCCGAAGGCGCCTACTCGTGGCGGGTGCGCGGCTGTGACGCCTTCCTCTGCGGCGCCTACTCCGCGTGGTTCGACTTCACGGTGGACAAGACGCCGCCGACCGATCTGACGGTGTCCTCGACCGCGTACCCGCCCAAATCCGCTGGCATCTGGAGCGGCGGGGTGGGCCAGGCGGGGGCGTTCACCGCCGGCGCGTCCGGCGCCTCGAAGGTCGAGTTCACTCTCAACGGCGTGAACAAGGGCTGGTTCGACGCGCCAGGCGGCTCCTGGACCGGCACCCTGACGCCCGACCGGGAAGGGCCGAACGTGCTGACCGTGAAGGCCGCCGACGCGGCGGGGAACACGACCGTGAGCGCGGCCGGCTACGAGTTCCTGGTGCGGCCGGCCGGCACCAGATCCTGGGCCTGGGGCTTCGACGAGGCCGGCGGCGGCACGGCGGCCTCGGTCCCGGCCGACCGCCCGCTCACCGTCACCGGGACGGCGGCCCGTACGGCTGGGCGGGCCGGCACCAACGCGGTCGCGCTGAACAGCGGCACCGCGTGGACCACGGCCACTCCGGTGCTCGACACGAAGAACGCATTCACCGTGACCGCCTGGGTGAAGCTGACGAGCGCGACGGTGTCCGGCCCGGTCACCGCCGTGTCGGCCGACGGCCCCACCGGCTCGGGGTTCCGCCTCCAGTACCGGACCGACCTTGACCTGAACGGCGACGCGGTCACCGACCCCGCCTGGTGCTTCACGATGACGGCCGGGGACGAGGGCGCCGAGAGCAGGGCCTGCTCGACCGAGTCCGTCGGCACTGGCTGGGTGCATCTCGCCGGGGTCCACGATCAGGCCGGCGGCAAGATCCGCCTCTACCTGAACGGCGACAACTTCGACGGCACCGACCTGGCGTCCTACACCGGCGGATGGTCGGCGAACCAGGGCTGGGCGGTCGGCCGGGCGAGGCAGTCGGGCGCCCCGGCGCAGTTCTGGCCAGGCGCGATCGACCGGGTGGCCGCCTACCAGCGCGCTCTCACCCAGGGCGAGATCAACTCCGACGGATCACAGGCGTAGGAGCAGGCATGAAACGAATTCTGGCGATAGTCACTGCCTTACTGGTCACGCTCCCGCTCATGGGCGGGGAGTCGCTGGCCGCCGCGCCCCGGTGGAGTCCTCCCGTCCCCGAAGACGTGCTGAGCATTCCGGTCAAGGAGCTGAAGGGCGGCACCGCCCCGAAGATCGCCGAGCCGCCCCGGGCAGGCGCCGCCGACGTGTCCTGGCCCTCACCTGTCACCACCGTGGTGGACCTGGCGCCCACCGGGCGGAAGCCGGTCCGGGCAGCCGCCTCGCCGGTGTGGGTCAGTCCGGGGGTGGCCGCCCGGGTGGGCAAGGTCGGGGTGCGGGTGCACGACCGTGCGGCGACGGCGAAGGCCGGCGTCTCCGGGGTGCTCCTCACCGTGTCGCGGGCCGACGGAGGCTCGGCGGACACCGTCGCGAGCACCGTCGCGAGCACCGTCGCGAGCACCGGTTCGGATACCGTCTCCGTCTCCGTCGACTACTCGGGCTTCGCCTCCGCCTACGGAGGCGACTGGGCCTCCCGGCTCCGCCTGGTCGAGCTGCCGCCCTGCGCGCTGACCGCGCCGGGCACCAAGGGCTGCGGCCTGGACGCCGCCAAACCGGTGAACTCCAGGAACGAGTCGGCCGCGCGCTCCCTCGCCGCCGACGTCACTCTCCCCGCCGGCGGGGAGCCGATGCTGCTGGCCGCGACCGCCGGCGCCGCCGGCGGCAACGGCGACTACACGGCCACCTCGCTGTCGCCCGCCGCCACCTGGCAGGTGTCGCAGCAGACCGGCGGCTTCGCCTGGTCCTACCCGCTGCGCGTGCCGCCCGGCGTGGGCGGGCCGGTGCCGTCGCTGGCGCTGGCGTACTCCTCGCAGGCGGTGGACGGCCGGACCGGGGGGACCAACACGCAGGGCTCGTGGATCGGCGACGGGTGGGATCTGTGGCCCGGGTTCATCGAGCGCACGTACAAGTCCTGCGCCAAGGACACCGAGGCGGTCGACGGGAAGGACCCCAACAACGCCGGCGACAAGACCGGTGACCAGTGCTGGTGGAAGGCGAACGCGACCATGTCGCTGAACGGCCGCGGCACCGAGCTGATCGACGTCGGCGGCGGGCGATGGAAGGGCGTCTCCGACGACGGCTCCAAGATCGAGCTGATCAAGGACACCTCCGTCGGCAACGGCGACCAGGACGGCGAGTACTGGAAGGTGACCACGATCGACGGCGTCCAGTACTTCTTCGGCAACCGCGCGTCCGCCCAGTCCACCTGGACCACCCAGGTGTACGGCAACCACCCGGGCGAGCCCGGCTACGCCTCCGGCGACTTCGCCGGTTCCCGGCGCACCCAGGCGTGGCGGTGGAACCTCGACAAGGTGGTGGACCCGCACGGCAACACGATGACCCTGTCCTTCGGGCGGGAGCCCGGCGCGTACGGCCGCGAGAACGACCCGGACAAGCGCACCGCCTACTACCGCGGCGGCTGGCTCTCCAAGATCGAGTACGGCTCCCGCACCGACCAGGCCCAGCCCGCCGCCCAGGTCCTCTTCGACGTGGCCGACCGCTGCCTGCCCGGGGCGACCTGCTTCGACACGGCCCAGAAGGCGGTCCCCGCGTCCTGGCCGGACACCCCGTGGGACCAGTACTGCCAGCCGGGCGCGCGGTGCACCGAGCAGCTCACGCCCACCTTCTGGACCCAGAAGCGGCTGAGCGCGATCCGGGCCCAGGTGTGGGACGCCGGGCAGTACCGCACGGTCGAGACCTGGACGCTCCGCCACTCCTACCTCAACGCCGGATCCAGCCAGGGCGAAGGCGTGCCGATGTGGCTGGAAGGGATCACCCGGTCCGGTTCTGGCGTCAAGGGCGGAGCCACCGAGACCTACCCGGAGATCGTGTTCTCGCCCGGCGCCGACCCCTTCCCCAACCGGGTGGACGGCCCCGCCGACGGGCGCACCGCGCTCAACCGGTTCCGGATCGTCTCGATCACCACCGAGTCGGGCGCCCAGATCGCCGTCACCTACCTCCCCGGCGACTGCGCCCGGTCGAGCCCGCCGGCCCCGCACACCAACGGCAGCCGCTGCATGCCGCAGTACTACGCCCCCGACGACACCAAACCGACCCTCGACTGGTTCCACAAGTACGTCGTCCACCGCGTGGACGTCTACGACAACACCGGAGGCTTCACCCACGAGCAGACCAGCTACGACTACCTGGACGCACCCGCCTGGCACTACGACGACTCGGAGCTGACCGAGGAGAAGAAGCGCACCTGGGGCCAGTGGCGCGGCTACGGCCGGGTGCTGGTGCGCACCGGCGTGGAGAGCGGCCCGCAGTCGGCCACCGAGTACCGCTACTTCCGTGGCATGGACGGCGACAAGCAGCTGACCGGCGCCCGCGACGTCTGGGTGAAGGACTCGCTGGACGGCACCGGCGACCCGCACTCCAAGGCGATCGAGGACCACGAGGCGCTGTCCGGCAAGCTCCGCGAGCAGATCACCTATGACGGGCCGGGCGGCGTCTGGCTGAGCGGGTCCCTGGTCGAGCCCTCCTACACCCGGACCGGCGTCAACGCTCAGGGCGGGCCGCTCACGGCGTACCGGACGCATGACGCGACCACGTTCGGCCGCACCCACCTGACCGGGAACGACACGACCCGGTGGACCCGCGCCGAGACCAAGGTCAACGCCGACAACCTGCCGGTCGAGGTGAACGACCTCGGCGACGAGGCCACCGCGGCGGACGACCAGTGCACCAGGAGCACCTACCTGGTCAACGACGGCCTCTGGATGCGCGACAGGGTGTCCGCCGTCGACACCTACGGGGTCGCCTGCACGGCCACTCCCGCAGTGCCCGGCGACGTGCTGTCCATGACCCGCAGCTACTTCGACGACGTCACCAAGCCCTTCGGCACCGCGCCCACCCGGGGCCTGGTGGTGAAGACGGATGAGGCCGGCTTTTGGTCGGGCGCCACCCCGCAGTGGGTGGTGACCGGGACCACCGGCTACGACGCCAACGGCCGCACGGTCGCCAGCTCCGACGCGCTCGGCCGGACCACCACGACCGCCTACGCCCCCGCGAAGGCGGGCCCGGTCACCTCGGTCCGTACGACCAACCCGGCCGGGCACGCCACCACCACGACCATGGAGATCGCCTGGAACCAGCCGAAGATCCTGGAGGCGCCCAACGACGTCAGGACCGATCTGGTCTACGACGGCATCGGCCGCCTCACCGCCGCCTGGCTCCCCGGCCGCGACCGCGCCCTGGGCGCGAACCTGACCTTCTCCTACCTGCTCCGTGCGAACGCCCCCACCGCCATCACCACCAGGAAGCTGCTGCCGACCGGCACCGGCAAGTACCTGACCTCGGTCACCCTCTACGACGGCCTGCTCCGCGAGCGGCAGACCCAGACCCAGACGATCGGCGGCGGCCGGTTGATCGCCGACTCCGTCCATGACACCCGCGGCCTGGTGGCCTGGACCTCCGCGCCGTACTACCACGACGGGAGCCTCCCAGGGACGACGCTGGTCAGCCCGGCCGTGACGATCCCCTCGGTCACCCAGAACCGGTACGACGGCGCCGGCCGGATCACCGAGACCACCCTGGTGGCCAACGGGGCGCCCAAGTGGAAGAGCGTCACCACGTACGGCGGCGACCGGACCACCGTCGTGCCCCCGGCCGGCGGCACCAAGACCCAGACCATCACCGACGCCCGCGGACGCACCGTCCAACTGCGCCAGTACAGCTCGGCGACGGCCTACGACACCACCAGCTACACCTACACCGACGCCGGTGACCTGGCCACCGTGACCGACGCCGCCGGCAACAAGTGGCAGCACACCTACGACCAGCGCCGCCGGAAGATCAAGACGGCCGACCCGGACAAGGGCGTCACCGAGTCCACCTACGACGCCGCCGGTCAGCTCGTCACCATCAAGGACGCCCGGGGCGTCACCCTGGCGTACACCTACGACGCACTGGGCCGTAAGACCAGTCTGCGGGACGGTTCGGTGACCGGCGCGCCGCGCGCCGAGTGGACCTACGACACGGCCCCGGGCGGCGTCGGCAAACCCGCCAAGTCCATCCGCCACGACGGCACCAGCCAGTACGTCACCGAGGTGACCGGTTACGACAAGGGCGGCCGCCCGACCGACACGAAGCTCACCGTCCCCGCCGCCGAAGGCACGCTGGCAGGGACCTACGCCTTCACCACCGCCTACAAGCAGGACGGCCAGATCGCCAGTACCGCCACACCGGCGGCCGGCGGCCTGCCCGCCGAGACGCTCAGCCTCGGCTACAACGCGGTCGGCGCGCCCACCTACCTGAGCGGCTCCCAGCTGTACGTCAACGACGTCGTCTACAACCAGCTCGGCCAGCCGATCCAGCGCATCCTCGGCGTGGAGGGCAAGCGCGTCTGGCAGACCTTCACCATCGACGAGCCCACCGGGCGTACCACCAACGTCTCGGTGGTGCCCGAACTCAAGAACGAGGTGGCCGACTTCGGCTACCGCTACGACGACATGGGCAACCTGACCCGGATCGCCGACACCCCCAACGGGGGTCAGGCCGCCGACTACCAGTGCTACACGACGGACTACCTGCGCCGGATCGTCGAGGCGTGGACCCCGTCCACCGGAGACTGCGCCGCCGCGCGGTCCATGGCCGGGCTGGGCGGCCCCGCGAAGTACTGGCACTCCTACACCTACACCTCCACCGGCAGCCGGGACACCGAGACCTGGCACGGAACGCCGGACACCGGCCGCGACTACGTCCAGCCCGCGCAGGGCGGGGCCGCGGGAAGCAAGCCGCACACGGTCACCCGCGTCGACAAGTCCGGCGCGGCCACCGGGTCCGACTCCTTCGCGTACGACGCGGCCGGTAACACCACCAGCCGCACCACCAACGGCGTCACGACCACGATGACCTGGGACAAGGAGGGCCACCTCGGCACCTCCGCGCAGGGCGGCCAGAGCACGACCTACCTGTACGACGCGGAAGGCAGCCGGCTGGTCCGCCGCGACCCCGCCGGAACGACGCTCTACCTGCCCGGCGGCCTGGAACTGCGCAGAACCGGCACCACGGTGACCGGCACCCGCTACTACACCCACCTGGGCACAACGGTCGCGGTCCGCGCGTCGGGCACCCTGTCCTGGACCGTCCAGGACCACCACGACACCGGCGAAGCCACCATCAAGTCCACCGACCTGGGCGTCTCCCGCCGCCGCACCCTCCCGTTCGGCGGCCTGCGCGGCACGGCCCCCGGCTCCTGGGCGGGCGACAAGGGCTTCGTCAACGGCACCAACGACCCCAGCGGCCTGACCCACCTCGGGGCCCGCGAGTACGACCCGCTGATCGGCGCGTTCACCAGCGTCGACCCGATCATCGACGTCAACGACCCGCAGCAGATGCACGGCTACGCCTACAGCAACAACAGCCCCGCCACCATGACCGACCCGACCGGCCTGCGGTCATGCGCCGAGGACAACTGCGGCGCGGGAGGAGGAAGCGGCAGCGCTGCCCCCAAACCGGCGACTCCCATGGTCGGGTCAGCGGACAGATACGCGGACAAGGCCGGCCTGAACCGGTGTAACTCCGTCTGCGCGCGGAAGCGCGTGGAGCAGTCCAAAGCCGCGTACACCGAAAGGGGGGCGATGGCAGGGCAATACCAGAAAGAGTGCATGGGGGAGGCGAGGATGGCCTTCCCCTGTATGAACCCCTATGTCTCCATGGAGACCACCAGTGGGTGGGAAGAAGTCGGAGAGGACACGGGAATCGCGATCAATCCGGTCGGTCTCGGCACGTCGACCACGGTTACCTACAACACGAACATCAGCCAATCCGATTCCGAGATGATTCAGAACTCTATCGAGCTTCGCGGGAAGGCGCCGTGGTTTGACATCGCATATGTTCGAAGCTCGGGAACTGTCCAGACAAACACTTCAGGTACCGCCGTCATACCGGGCGGTCCCCGCGATCCAGCTGCCAACGTCGCCTATCTCGCCCCGGTGATGGCCGTGCGTTGGGTGCAAACTGACTACTACGCCCGCGTATACGACGGCAAGAAGGGCGAATTCGTAGCCGGGGCCTACGTCAACACCTCATTCAAGATGGAGGTCGACGTCATTCGCCTGGAGCCGAAGCAGGCAGCCAGGCAACCGTTGGACGACCAACGAGACGTCATCTCGAGAATCGTTGGCCCGTGGTGGTAGGCGTAATCGCCTGATGGGCAGCCGCCGGAGATGTCTCCGGCGGCTGCCGCTTTCTCCCTCCGGCGCGCGGGATTAAGGGTCGCAACGTGTTCGTGGGAGCTGAGCGCACTTGCTCGTGAGTCTTGACCGCATTTGGCGGTCGGAAGCGTGACCGCACTTTGGCGGCTGCGGGTCTGCGGGCCGAGGTTGTTTCGGCACCACCGCAGACGCCGGTCTCCGCCTGGTCGTCGCTCCCGCCATGCGGCTCACGTATGGTGACGAGTCGCTGATCAAGGGCCAGACTGCGGGCAGAGCATGCGGGTGGCGATGACGAGCGTGGCCGCGGGACGGGCCGGCCGCGTTAACGAGGACTTCACCGGCGCCGTGCCGACGGCAGCGGTGCTGATCGACGGCGCCGGCATCCCCGGCACCGAATCGATCTGCCGGCATGGTGTGGCTTGGTACGCAGGCCGCCTGGGAGGCAGCCTCCTGAGCCTCTTGTCACTCGTGCGGGACCGCAGCCTTTCGGCGCTGCTCGCCGAGGCCATCGAGCGGGTGACGGACGATCATCGGGACACCTGCGACGTCGCCAACCCCATCAGTCCGTCGGCGACCGTCGCCATCCTGCGCCGGTCCGAGGGCCTCCTCGAGTACCTGGTGCTCGGTGACTCGGTCCTCGTCCTGGACAGAGCAGACGATGCGCCGCTCGTCGTCTCCGATCCCCGGGAGGTGATCATCAGCCGGTCGTACCAGCCCGCGCTCGAAGCCGCCGCCGTGGGTAGCGACGAATACCAGCGGCTCCTGCGAGACTTGCGCGCCAACCGGAACCGGCCGGACGGCTTCTGGGTGGCCAAGGACGACCCGCGGGCGGCAGACGAGGCGATCACCGGAAGCTGCCCGATCTCCGAACTAGCCGGCGCCGTCCTGCTCAGCAATGGAGCCAGCCGCATCGTGGACCGGTTCCAGCTCACCGACTGGCCAGAGGTCATGACCGTCCTGGCGACGAGCGGACCCGCCGAAATCATCCATCGTGTCCGCCAGGCGGAGGCGCGCCACGCGGTGACGGCCGACGACGCGACGATCGCCCACTGCACCGACCTCGGCGAGGCCTGACCGTCGCCAGCGGAGCCTGGGGCAGGGTGGTCAGTTCTTCTGGACTGCGCGGGTCTGGGCAAGGCGGTAACCAGTGCGGCTGTGATCGATAGTTGGCGTCGGCCATTTACGCCGGAAGATTCCCTTCGGTCGTCGCGATCAATCGAGAAGCGAAACTGCCCCGAACGGGCGCGGGCCGAACGCTTCCGCGTCGAGTGTCGTGCACGGTTGCCGGAGCGGGCGTCGTGTATCCGCCGGTTGAACGCGAAACGTGTGGCGAAATGTCAGCTGGAGGAGATGGGGCCGACGTAGAGCCAAACGTCGCGGTTCCGGACGAAGCGGCTATGTTCTTGCAAGACGTGGGTGCGGCCGGCGTCCATATAGTGCGCGGCGAAGTGAACCGTGCGTTCGGTGGCCTCCAGGACGTCCAAGCGCACCCAGCGCAGCGAGGGCTCCAACTCCAGGGACTGCGGCCGCGTCGCCGGATGCCAGGTGCGGAGGAGGTAGCCGGCGTCGCCGACGGCGAAGGCGCTGTACCGGGATCGCATCAACGACTCCGCCGTCGGAGCCGCCTCTCCCTGGTGAAGTCTCCCGCAGCAGTCCTCGTACCCGGCGGGCAGCCCACACGGGCAACCGGATCGTCGTTTGACCATGCCGCCCATTCTGAACCGTCAGGCGAAGCGGCGTGTCCACCCGGAGACAGCAATACGAGGAGTGGCTCGCCGAACAAGAACGAGAAGAAACCGCGAAGCGGGCGCGCTGGGAGGCCGCGATGGGGCAGGCCCGCAGCCGCGCAGTTGACGACTACCGCAACATGACATTCGCCAATGCCCTGGACGCATGGGGGGCGGCCAGCGAAATCCGCGAGTTCTGTGCCGCGCTCGACCAAGCTGCGGCCGGCTGCCAGGAGCCAGTGGAAGCCGAACGCCTGCGACCCTGGATCGAGTGGGACACGCGATCGCCGACCGCCTGGACCCAGTCCGCGGTCCATCCCGCCTCGCCCATGCGCGCTTCGACAAAGATCCAGCCCCAGACGACCTGCGCCCTTACCTCGGGGACTGGAGTCCCCACGGCCCCCAAAAGGAGTA
>NZ_BLAD01000096.1 GCF_009687845.1 Acrocarpospora corrugata | reverse complement strand
CAACAAGGGTGGGTGGGTGGGAGAGCCACCTAGACGCGGAGCATCGGGGGGTGGAGTAGGACTGCTGGGCCGCGGCGGTAGAGCATTGCGGGGCGGCCGCCGTCTCGGGTTGTGGTTCGGCCGGTGGGGATTAGGAAGCCCTCGGTTTTGGTGACCTTGCGGTGGAAGTTACGGGGGTCGAGTGGGCGGCCCCAGACGATTTCGTAGACGCGGCGGAGTTCGGCCACGGTGAACTCCTCGGGGCAGAATGCGGCTCCCAGTGAGGTGTACTCCAGTTTGGCTCGGGCGCGCTCGATCCCGTCGAGGACGATCCGCCGGTGGTCGAAGGCCATCGCCGTCAGGGACGCGACCGCCTGCCAGCTCATGTGGGCCTCGGTCGAGGCCGGCAGGTCGGGGGCCAGGCCGAGGTAGGCGACGCTCACCACTCGCTGCCGAGGATCCCGATCCGGATACCCATAAGTCTGGAGCTGCTCCAGATGCACCGGCGCCCCGGGCAGCCCGGCCCGTTCGGCCAGCACTCGGGCGGCGGCCGCGGGAAGGTCCTCCTCCAGCTGAATAAACCCACCCGACAAAGCCCACAAATCGTCATAAGGCGCACGATCCCGGCGCCACACCAGTGCGCTCAGCTGCTGGAACCGCACGGTGAGCACCACGAGATCCACGCTGACGGGAATACGCGGGACCATGGCAGGCACGTTACACGCTGAGTGGATCACTCGTGCCTATAGTAGACAGGCTCGGCCGCCTTACGCCCGTCCGCCGAGGTGACCTCGACCCGGACCCACGTGTCGTCGGGCACGGATTCCCAGTCGACGGGAATCCAGATCCGCCCGACGGCCTTGGGCAGATCCGGCATCGGACTGCCGTCGAACCAGCCGACCGTCGCCGCGTCCACCACCCGGGGCGTCTCCAGCCCTTCCCAGCTCAGCGTGACCTTGGCGTCCTGCACGTGGTAGCCCCGGATCTCCAGCCCATCCTGGATCTGCCGCTGCACCCGCACCGCCTGGATGGCGACCGGCCGATCCCAGTCCTTCGCGATCTCCTCCGACAGCGACGGCGACCCACAGGTGTAGAAGTCGGTCCACATATAGGAAATGATCTTCGACACGTAGGGCCCGGCGAGCGTGACCGCCGTGTCCATCCGGGGCTTGTCCGTGCGCCCCCGCGACCCCTGCGTGCCACACCGTTCGGTCGCCGACGGCTCGAAGGATTCCACGTTCGCCCACAGCTGGACCTTGATGCCCTCGTCCAGGAGTTCCTTCCGGGCTTCGGACATCTCGCGGTAGTAGTCGCGGGTTCCGCCGTAGTAGGCGGTGTTGTACGTGCTCTCCCCCACCACTGGCTTCAACCGCTCATCCACCGGCTTGTTCTTCCAGTTCGGCCAGAACAGCCCGACCTTGCCGGTCCCCCGGCTGTCCTGCGGCGCGATGATCCCGACCCCGGTCCTGGCCAGCGCCTTGAACCCACTGGCCACCTGCTTCGGCGTGGAGGTGTACTCCACCCGCCGCCGCGCGTCCAGGTAGGGACTCACCAGGATGGGTTTGCCCGGCAGCTCCTGCTCCACGATCCGATGCTGCTCCGCGTACACCTGAAGGGTCGGCACGTTCTCCGGTTCGGCCCAGTCCCGGATCTGTAACTCGAATGGCTGGTACACACCCCCGAGCGACTCCCGCCGCGCGTGCCGGTCACCGTAGTCCTGCAGAATCCGCCGCGTCAGCGTGGTCAGCGTCCCGACATGCCGCGGATTCGCCCGGGTCGCCCCGGCCGGATCCCGCGGCGCCAGCGGTAACGCGGGGAAGACCCGGATCCCGAAGCGGTCGCCCAGGTCGAGCAGCTCGGTCAGGCTGTCGGTGGCCCCGGCCGACACCAGGATCAGGTGATAGCCCGAACCCTTCGAGGAGAAGTCGCAGGTCGAGTCGTCGGAGCCGTCCTCGGAGGCGATCAGGCGGTAGAACACCTTGTCGCCGATCACGATCTTGCGTTCCATCGACGGGCACCGGAACACCCCGGGCCCGTACTGCTCATCGGTCCGGTAGACGAAGTTCCAAGTGATCCGGTTACCGGGGTTCGCGGCCTTCAGATCGTTCTCGGCGGCTTTCGCACAGGGGATCCCGTTCTCCACGCAGAACGCGTACCGCTTGTCGGGCAGCGGGTCCTTACCCTCGGCGGTGACCTGGTCGAGGATGTTGCCGTCGGCGTTGACCTGGCGCGGCGATAGCCCGAAGCCGATCCGGACCACGGTGTCGCCGCCCACGTGGTGGATGGCCTCCAGCTGCCGCCGCCAGTTGCACCGGTCCGCGGTGGGCAGGATCCAGTACCCGGTGATCGAGTACGGCGTCGTCACATTGGTGTCGAACGTTCCACACGGATCGGTGAATTCGTTCGTCTCAACCGACGCGCTCGGCTTCGGCGAGGACGGCGCGGTGTTGCCCACGTTCGCGGCCCGGGTCTCCGGCTCGTTGAGCGCGAACACGACGGACGCGACACCGCCGAGAATCGCGACGCCCAGGATCAGAGCCAGCCAACGCAAACCGTCACCCCTGACATATTCGGCATTTAAGACACTAAGGCCTGACGCCTGCCCATGCTTCGAGCTGGGCCACGAACCGGCGGGCCGAGTTGGGCCAGTGATGGTTGGCTCGGGCCGCGGCGTACCCACGGGCACCCGCGCCGCGCCGCTCGTCGGTGTTGTCGCGGAGGGACAGCACCGCCTTCGCGACCGCCTGCGGGTCCTGCCAGGGCACGACCATGCCGCTCTGGTAACGCTCCACCAGTTCCACCGCCCGGGGGGAAGGCGTCGTGATCACTGGTATTCCGTGCGCCATGTACTCCACGATCTTCGTGGGCATGGAGTGCCGGTAGTTGGGTTCGTCGTGCAGCAGGGAGAGTCCGGCGAGCGCGCCGTCGAGCCGCTTGAGCGCCTCGTCGTTCGGCATGAAGTCCCGCCATTCGAGCAGGCCGTCCTCGACCGCGCCGGCCAGCAGCGGGCGACTCTGCGGATCGGCGTATCCGATCAGCTCGACCGCCACCCGGTGCGGGCGCAGCAGCCGCGCCACCTCGACGGCCTCGCGGACGCCGCGCGCCTCCGACAGCCAGCCCAGGTAGACCACCCGGTCGTCGCCGGGGGTGCTGACGCTGTCCGGCACCCAGGTCTCGTTCGGCACGACCAGGTGCGCCTGCCGGAACCGGCCCGCGTAGGCGGTCTCGGCCAGCAACAGGTGCAGGTGGCGCTCCGCCGTACCCTCAAGCAGCCGGGCCAGGAACCGGGTCGGCGGGCGCAGGAACGCGGGCAGCCAGGGCTTCAGCGACAGCGTCGCGGGGGTGTCCTCGTGCACGTCCCAGACGACCGGCGGCCGGTTGCGCACGCCCGCCACCGCGAACAGCAGCTCCGGGTCGTGCACCAGGCACAGGTCGACCTTGCCGCGCATGCTCTTGAACAGCTGCCGGGCGGCCCGCACGGCCGTCACCCGCCGCCGCTCGGCCGCGCGCGGCAGGTCCACGCCGGTCACCCACGGCCGGGGCACGACCCCGCGCGCCGTGTACGGCGCCGCGTACGTGACCTCATGACCGGCGTCGACGAGGGCCCGAATCTGCCGGTGCAGGATCCGGGCGTCCTCGGGGTGATGGACCACCGTCATGACGAGCACGTGCACGCGTCAGGCCTCCCTACAGCCGCTCGACGCGTTCGCTCGTGGCGAGCACGCCACGAGTGTCGAGCACCAGACGCCCCTGGCGTTCGACCAGGTCCAGGTCGAACGCGGCGTGCTGCTGCAGCAGCACGGTCACGTCCGCGGCCGCGATGGCCGCGCCCAGATCCTCTTCGCGGGGGATCTGCGTGCCCTCCACCGACCACGCGGGCACGTGCGGGTCGCAGAACGAGAGCTCGGCGCCGAGTTCCAGCAGCGCCTCGGCGACCGGGATGGCGGGCGTCTCCCGCTCGTCGGCGATGTCCGGCTTGTACGTCACCCCGAGCAGCAGCACCTTCGACCCGTTGACAGGCTTGCGATGCCGGTTCAGCAGCCGCTGCACCCGCGCGACCACATACGACGGCATCCGCTCGTTGATCTCCTGCGCCAGCTCCACGAACCGGAACGGATACCCGAGCTTGCGCACCGTATACGACAGATAGGACGGATCTACCGGAATACAGTGCCCGCCGACACCCGGCCCCGGCAGGAACTTCTGGAATCCGAACGGCTTGGTGGCCGCCGCCTCGATGGACTCCCAGAGATCCACCCCGAGCTCGTCACAGAAGATCGCCATCTCGTTCACGAGCGCGATGTTGACGTGCCGGTAGGTGTTCTCCAGCAGCTTGGCCATCTCGGCCTCGCGGGTGCCGCTGACCGTGACGACCCGCTCGATGAACCGCGAGTAGAAGGATTCGGCGCGGTCCCGGCAGGGGCGCGTGAATCCGCCCACCACCTTGGGAGTGTTCCGCAGGCCGAATTTGGTGTTGCCCGGGTCGATCCGCTCCGGCGAGAACGCCAGGTGGAAGTCGGTGCCGGCGACCAGCCCCGACTGTTCCAGGATCGGGCGGGCCACCTCGTCGGTGGTGCCCGGCCAGGTCGTCGATTCGAGCACGACCAGGGTGCCGGCGCGCAGGTGCGCGGCGACGGTGGCGGTGGCTCCTTCGACGGCGGACAGGTCCGGACGATGGTCCTCGTCCAGCGGCGTCGGCACGCAGATCACGATCGTCGAGGACTCGGCCAGCACCGTCGGGTCCAGCGTGGCCGTGAAGCCGTTGCCGAGCATGCCGTCGAGGTCGGCGTCCGTCAGGTCGTCGATGTACGACCTGCCCGCGTTGAGCGCGTCCACCTTGCGGGGGTCGACGTCGAGCCCGGCCACGGTCAAGCCGGCCGCGATGGCCTCCTTGGCCAGCGGCATGCCCACGTAGCCCAATCCGATGATCGTGAGATCGAAGCGGGTCACGATGAGACCTGGGAGCGGGAACAACACTTCATGGTCGCAAAGGCTATCTCAACTCGGCACCAAGGATGCCTGATGCACCACATCCGGCCTCTTCGGTGGAACTCACTTGCTGGCGATCGATTCGTAAATTTCACGATAGGTCTTGGCGAGACTGCTCCAGGTCCTTTTTGCGGCAACTTCTGCGCGTCCGGCTTCGCCCATGATCCGCCGCCGCTCCGGGTCCTCCCGGAGCTCGGCGATGGCCTTGGCGAGCTCCTCCGGGCTCTCCGGCTTCACCAGCAGACCGGCGCCGTCGGAGCCGACCAGTTCCGACAGTGCGGGCAGGTCACTCAGCACGACCGGTTTGCCCAGCGCCATCGCCTCGACCGGCTTCAGCGGCGTCACCAGACGGGTGACGCGCAGATCGTCGCGAGGGCAGATGAAGATGTCGATGGCCGCTTGGGCCTGTAGGGCCTCCTCAGGCCCGACGCGTCCCGGCAGCAAACAGATGTCACCTATACCGAGTTTGTCCACCTGCTGGAGCAACGCGGGGCGTTCGGCGCCGTCGCCGACGATCAGCACCCGGACCGGCGTGCCCTGAGCCTTCAGGATCGCGGCGGCGCTCAGCAGCGTGGCGAAGCCCTCGTAGCCGACGATGCTGGACACCGACCCGACCACGATCTCGTCGTCCCGGATGCCGTACTCCCGGCGCAGCGTGTAACCGTCATAGGCCGCAGTCAGCAGGCTGTCGTCCACCGCGTTCGGGGCCAGAAAGATCCGCTCCCGGGGCACGCCGCGCTCCAGGATCTCGGTGACCATGGTCTCGGCCAGCGTGACCACGGCGTCCGCGGAGCGCATGATGTGCGCCTCGCGCTCCTTCTGGAGCAGGTGCCGCTCGCTGCCGATCCGCCTGGGATCCCGCGAGGTCCAGGTCTCTTCCAGGAAGCCGCGCACCTCGTAGACGAACGGGGTGCTGGTCCGCTCCCGGACGGCCAGCGCGACCGAGCCGTTGCGGTGGTCGGTGGCGGCGTGCAGGACCTGCGGGCGCAGCTGCCTGACCAGTTCGGTCACGTCCGCCGCGCCGCGGATCATGCGGCCGCGGCTCTCGTACGGCACGTCGCCGCTGGGCAGCAGCCGCCGGTAGGGGATCCCGTCGATCTCGTCGAACGGCGTCGCGTCGGTGTGGCCCTGCAGCATCGGCCAGCCCCAGCTGGTCACCACGTGCGGATCGAGCCCGGCCGCCAGCTGCGCGGTGACGATCCGGTGGGTCCGCACCGTATACCCCGCCTGCGTGTACGGCAGGGCGTTGGTCACCATGTGCAGCACCCGCCCCGGCACCCGATCGCCCATGATCACTTTGGCCTTGGGCGGAATCGGATCCTTGCCGATCGCGGCCAGTTCGCCCTCGTAGTAGGCGATCCGCCGGCGGATGAACGGCCACCGGGTGTGCGGCTGGAGCACCTCCACGGCCTTGCTGATCCGCCCGGCCTCCCAGTGCGCCTTGGCCGCTTCGAGCGGTCCGTCGGCCATCCGGCGAACGATCTTCCGGATCGTGACCCGCGCGTACCGCGCCACCGGCCAGGCCACCCGGCCCACCAGGGGCCGCATCCGGGCCGGCATGGCGTCAGCGGCGGCCTGGGCCACCCGCATGGGATCCGACTTGACCTTGCCCACCACGATGCGCGACACGATCACGGGATTCTTCACGAATCCCCGCAGAAGTCCACCCACCCCGGCCCTCGCGGTCTTGGCGGACACCTTCGTTGGCTTGTTGGCCTCGCTTACCACGGCGTGACCGTACCATAGGCAACGTTTGCCCCAGTCCCAGAAGAAAGGCAAGGTCATTGAGGGATTCACGGCTTCAAGACACCCTCGTGCTGCATGTTCTGGGCGCTCGCCCCAACTTCGTCAAGGCAGCGCCGGTGGTCGCCGGTCTGGCCGAGCTGGGGGTACGGCAGGGCATCATCCACACCGGACAGCACTATGACGCCCTCATGTCGGACGTCTTCTTCGTCGACCTGAACCTGCCGGAACCGCTCGCGAATCTGGCCGTCGGGTCAGGTTCGCACGCGCAGCAGACCGCGCTGCTGCTGACCGGCCTGGAGGAGGTCGTCCAGCGTGAGCAGCCCAGCCTGGTGGTCGTCTACGGCGACGTGAACTCCACCCTGGCCGCGATCCTGGTCTGCGCCAAGCTGGGCGTGCCGACCGCGCACGTGGAGGCGGGCCTGCGCTCCTTCGACCGGAGCATGCCGGAGGAGGTCAACCGGATCGTCACCGACGCGCTCTCCGACATCCTGTTCTGCACCTCGCCGGACGCGCTGTCCCACCTGGCCCGCGAGGGCGTGCCCGCCGCGAAGGTGCACCTGGTGGGCAACCCGATGATCGACAGCCTCTTCTCCGCGCTGCCGAAGCTGGACCCCGTGCCGGTGCAGGAGCGCCTCGGGCTGTCCGGGAAGTACGCGGTGGGAACGTTGCACCGGCCGGCGAACGTGGACGATCCGGCCTCCGCCAAGGAGCTGGTGGACGCGGTGCTCGGGGTGGCCGAGCAGGTGCCGGTGATCGTGCCGCTGCATCCGCGCGGGCGGCAGCGGCTGGCCGAGGCCGGGCTGGTGGACGGGCCGAGCCTGCAGATCATCGAGCCGCTCGGGTATGTGGAGTTCCTGTCGCTGGTCCGGGGTGCGGCGCTGGTGCTGACCGACTCCGGCGGCGTGCAGGAGGAGACGACCATGCTGGGCGTGCCCTGCCTGACCATCCGGCCGAACACCGAGCGGCCGATCACGGTGACGCACGGGACCAACCGGCTGGTGACCCCGGCGCAGCTGCCGGCCGCCGCGGGCGTGGCGCTCGCCGAGGGGGCGACGACGCCGAGCGCGGAGCTGCCGCCGCTGTGGGACGGCAAGTCCGGGCCGCGGATCGCGCGCGTGATCGCAGCCTGGCTGCGTGGGGACAATCTGTCTCCGGCCGCGCGGGGAACAGTCGGCTAAGCCGTACAAAACGCACAAATGACCACGGCTTCCGCCGTAGCATGGCTGATCCGGACGACCTAGCAAGGGCTGAACATGGCTGAAAGCGACGAGACCTTCGACGAGCCTCGGTTCCAGCGGCTCGGGCCGGTGAACTGGCTGCCCGAGGAGCGCAAGGTCGTCGAGCGCTACGAGCAGCGGATCAGGGAGCTGGAGAAGAAGCTCGCCACCCAGGAGGCGCGCGCCGAGTACGCCATCTGGAAGCTCAAGGCCACCCAGACGCAGCGGCCGTTCCGGGTCGCCCAGGCGCTCACCGGGGCGGCCAAGCCGGCCAAGTTCGTCCGGCTGCCGCGGGATCTGTCCAAGGCGATGAAGGGCCGCAAGAGCCCCAAGGCGCCGATCTCGGTGGTCGACGCGGCGGCGCAGGCCGAGCTGAAGGGCCCCGAGGTCAAGATCCCGACGTTGCAGTGGCCGGAAGGGATGCAGAGCCGCCCGGATCTCAAGGTGGCCGTCATCCTGGACGACTTCTCCCGGATGGCCTTCCAGTACGAGTGGGACCAGATCGAGTTCGGGCTGGCCGACTGGCCGGAGATCTTCGCCGAGAAGCGGCCCGACGTGCTGTTCTGCGAGTCGGCCTGGCACGGGAACCAGGGCCGCTGGCGCTACCAGATGACCGGCACCAACGCCCCGAAGCAGGAGCTTCGCGACCTGCTGGCGTGGTGCCGGGCGGAGGGGATCCCGTCGGTCTTCTGGAACAAGGAGGACCCGCCGAACTTCGACTTCTTCATCGACACGGCGAAGCTGTTCGACCACGTCTACACGTGCGACGGCGACATGATCCCCAAGTATCGCGAAATATTGGGACATGATCGGGTGGATGTGCTGCAGTTCGCGGCGCAGCCTCGGATCCACAATCCGATCCAGACCAAGCAGGGCCGGCTGTACGACATCGTGTTCGGCGGCATGTACTTCCGGGACAAGCACCCGGAGCGTCGCGAGCAGATGGAGACGATCCTGGCGCCGGCCCGGGAGCTCGGGCTGCACATCTTCGCCCGTAACGGGACGGTGGCCGACAAGTACGCGTGGCCGGAGGAGTACCGGCCGCACATCGTGGGCGAGCTGCCATATGAGCAGATGCTGGCCGCGTACAAGATGTACAAGGTCTTCCTGAACGTGAACTCGGTGATCGACTCGCCGACCATGTGCGCGCGCCGGGTGTTCGAACTGTCGGCCTCGTCGACGACCGTGCTGTCCGGGTGGTCCCGGGCGATCGAGGAGACCTTCGGGGATCTCATCCCGGTCGCGCACTCCCAGGAGGAGGCGTACAACCGCGCCCTCTACCTGATCAACAGCCCGGAGCTGCGGGCCCGGCAGGGGCATCTGGCCATGCGTGAGGTGTTCGACAAACATCTGTTCTCGCATCGGGTCGACCAGATCCTCGGGGCGCTCGGGCGGCCGGTCGTGCCGCGCTCGTACGCGGTCTCGGTCGTGCTGCCCACCAACCGCGCCGGGCAGCTGGAGCACGCGATCAGCCAGGTCGCCCGCCAGAAGCACCGCAACCTCGAACTGGTCCTGGTGCTGCACGGCCTCTCCGAGGACCCCGGCGTGATCCGGGACAAGGCGCTGGCCGCCGGGATCCCCGCCGTCAAGGTCCTCACCGCGCCGCCCTCGTTCACCCTCGGTGAGGTGCTCAACCACGGCATCGCGCAGGCCGAGGGCGAACTCATCGCCAAGATGGACGACGACAACCTCTACGGCGAGCACTACCTGTCCGACCTGGTCCGCACCTTCGACTACTCGGAAGCGGAGATGGTCGGAAAGGGCGCGCACTACACCTACTTCCCCGACAAGAACGTGACGGTGTACCGGCTGCCCGGCCTGGAGCACCGGTACGCGCACCTGGTCCAGGGCGCCACCATCCTGGCCAAGGCCGACCTGCTCCGCTCGATCCCCTTCGAACCGGTCAACGCGGGCGAGGACACCCGGCTGGTACGGCGGCTGAAGGAGGACGGGATCCGCATCTACTCCGCGGACCGCTTCAACTTCGTCTACATGCGCGGATCGGACGCGTCCGCGCACACCTGGCAGGCGGCGGACTACAAGCTCACCCGCAACGCCCAGTTCAGCTTCGTCGGGCATCCCGAACAGCACGTCATGATCTAGACGAGAACCCGGCGGAGGTTCGCCAGGGCGAGTTCGCTCTGGCGGATCACGTCGGCGTGGTTCACTTTCGCGCCGACGACGAGCAGGCTCATCAGCACGCCACGATATTTCATGACAACCGTGCCGATGTTGGTGTGCTGTCCGTCGGTTTCGGCGGTCGTGAGGAAGCCCTGGGTGTCATCTCCCCAGCCGGGGCCCCGCACCGGGGCCGTGACGTAGACGATCTCCTGGCCGGCCACCGTGGCCGTGAAGCGCGCGCACTCCATCGGGGGTGTCTCGGGGAACCAGCCGGCCATCACGACCGCCTCGGTGACCGTACGGGCCGGGCCGGTGGTTCCGGCCGCGGGGGTGGCGAAGGCGACGACGGCGCCCGGGGCGTCGGCGACCGCGCGGGCGTCCAGCTGGCCGGCGAAGCGGCACTGGGGTTTGTCCAGCTTCGCCTGGCCGAGCGCGTGCATACCGGCCTGGGTGGCGTGCAGGCCGCCGAAGGCCCCCGATTCCGGGCCGTAGACGCGGCGCATGCCGTCCACGTGCGTGAGCAGCACCTCGGCCAGACTGGCCGCGCCGCCGGTCGTCGGGGCCGGCGGCGACGTCACCTGTGCGCTACATCCCGCCAGCAGTACGACTAAAGCGAGGTAATTCGCTTTTCGCATTCAGGGCCCCCGAATATCTCGATCAGAATTCGAGCAGGCTACCTGTTCCGGCAAAGGCGGCACCAAGAATTCAGGTCCTGGCCCGCCTGCCCCGGCGAAAAGCCCACGACATATCTGGTTCTACAGCCCATTTGGTCAGGCGTCGTACCGGCGCGGTACACAGCACGGCGGTGAGCAGTACCGCGACCACGACCATGGCGGCCACGCCCAGCGGATTGACCAGATAATCGTGGAAACGTTCGAGGACCTTCGCCACGAATCCGTGCAACAGATACGCGTAGATGGTGACCGCCCCCAGCGCGGTGAACCAGGTCCGGCGGGACGTCGTCACCGCCAGGAACGCGGCCACCAGCAGGGCCCCGACCACCAGCATGGCCAGCCGGATCGCGCTGCCGGTCAGGTTGTCCACGCCGATCTGCCCATAGGCGTGCCGCCAGCGGATCCACTCGGTCGGCACCCCCCGGTGCACCACGAACGCGATCCCCACCCCGGCCACCAGCACCACCGCGCCCGTAATCCGAACCCACTTCCGCTTGAGCAGCTGGAAGTGTTCCGGCTTGAGCATCAGGCCGAGCACGTAGAACGGCAGCAGGCCCATCGTGCGGTTCATCGACAGCTCGTCCGGGAGCGGGCTCATCCCCGACAGCACCGAGATCCCGACGGCGACCGCCAGCGGCCAGCGCAACTGGAACCAGAGCGGGGTGGACAGCCGCCAGAGGAACAGCGACATGAGAAACCAGGTCAGGTAATAGGGGTCGAGCAGCGTGATGTCCAGCTTGCCGTACAGGAAATAGCGTGGCAGTGAATAGGCCAGTTCAAAGATGACATAAGGTACGGCCAAGCTGGTGATCAGCTTCCGCGTCCTAAGAGCGGTGAAATTTCGTGATAAGTAGCCGCTGATGACGATGAACAGTGGCATGTGGAAAAGGTAGACGAAGAAATAGAGCGCGTGGGCCGAGTCCACATCGCGCAGGTCCTCGACGAGGTGGCCGGCCACGACCAGCACGATCGCCAGGAACTTGGCGTTGTCCAGGAAGGGATCACGGCGCACGGCGGGCGCGACCGGATCGGCCGTGGCGGCGGGGGGAGCAGGGGACGGCGCTGTCACGCGCCGGACCCTAACGACCTCTTTCTAGCCGCCGGCCAACACCACCGGAACGCCGGTGGAACCCCGCCGGAACACTGCCTGACGCGTCGCTACCCGGTCAGTCCGACCGTCTCGGCGCTGGCCGCCCACAGCGCCTCGGCTCGGGCCAGGTCGCCGCTGGCGGCGGAGACGGCCTGGGGGCGGTTCTTGACGAAGTAGCGGCCCGGGTGGTCGGTGCCGTCGGGGTGGGTGACGAGGTGAACCAGGCGGCCGGCGCCGGTCTCCGCGGACTCGGCCATGCCGGGAAGGGTGAGCAGGCGCATCATGAAAGTTCCAGCGGCGAATCCGGTGCGGAGCACGCCGGGGTGGAAGCAGGTGGCCAGAGCTCCCCGGGAGGCGAGCGCCACGGTGAACAGAATATTCGCCTGTTTGGAATCGCCATATTGCAACCAACCATTCCATCTCCGCCCATTTCGGGATAAATCCGAAATGTCGAGTTTGCCGGTGCCGGCGGCCCGGGAGGAGGTGGTCACCACCCGGGCCACCCGGTCCAGCAGCAGGTTGGTCAGCAGGAAGGGCGCCAGGTGGTTCACCTGGATCATGAGCTCGTGGCCGTCCGGGGTCAGCTCCCGGTGCGGGACCATGACCCCCGCGTTGTTGGCCAGCACGTCGATCCGGTCGCAGTGGGCGCGGATCTCGTCGGCGGCCTGCCGTACCGACGCGAAGGACGCGTAGTCCACCGTAATGATCTTCGGATGACTGTCCGAAATCGCGGTCACACGCTCGGCGACCGCATCGAGCTTGGTCCGGCTCCGGCCCAGCAGGACAAGTTGGTGTCCCTTTTGGGCGAGATCAAGGGCGGCAGCTGCGCCGATTCCCGCGCTCGCCCCAGTGATCACAGTAATCATCAGTTCCTCCACTGCGCCAGAACAGTATCGGTGCTAGTCTCCTGTGCGATCTTCCGGAGGTGCATTTCCCCCCAAATGCGGCGCGAGCCTCCACGCACTGCAGGAGTGGCCATGGGTTCAAAAAACCGGTCGATTCGGTTCAAGATCTTTTTGTTGCTGCTCTTACCTCTGCTGACCCTGAGTGCTTTGTGGGGATTCGTCCTCAATCTGACCGTCGGCGACGGCCTCGCGCTTCTGCGGGCCAACGCGCTGTACGAAACGATCGGCGTAACCTCCACCGACCTCGGGCTGCGGATCCAGGAAGAGCGCGCGCTCACCGCCGACGTGCTCAGCAGTGGCCAGACCAGTTCGGCCACGCTCACCAGCACCCAGGCCAAGACCAGCACGGCCGTCGACGCCTTCACCAAGGCCGCCCGCGACCCGGCCACCACCGGTGCGATGAGCGAGGAGCTGCAGGCGCCGCTCAACAGCCTCGTCGCCGGCCTGGAGAACCTGCCGCGGATCCGGGACTCGGTGGCGCTCGGCAACGCCACCCGGCTGGACGCGATCAAGTCGTACAACCAGATCATGGACGAGCTGTTCCGGGTCTACGACCGGCTCGTCTCGGTGCCGGACCTGGGCATCTTCCAGCAGGCCAGCGCCATGCAGGCGATGGGCAACGCGCACGAGATGATCGCGCGGGAGGACGCCCTGATCCGGGGCGCGCTGTCCAAGGGCCGGCTGAGCGCCGAGGAGCACAACGCCTTCAGCGAGTGGGTGGCCACCCGGCAGTTCCTGTACGCGAAGAATCTCCCGGTGCTCGAAGGCAGCATGCGCGGGCCGTACGAGACCGTGCTGACCTCGGATCTGTTCACCCAGTTCCAGGTGCTGGAAAGCCAGATCGTCGACCAGGTGCGCTCCGGCGGGCCGCTCCCTTCCGAGGCCGCCCGGTGGAAGTCCACCGTGGACAGCCTGGTCGCCCGCTTGGACGACGCCCGGATCCGCTCCTCCAGCGCGCTCACCGACGCCGCCACCGCGGTGGCCACCGGGATCATGGCCAGGATCGCCATCGCGGGCGGGCTCGGCCTGATCGCCGTGGTGGCCACGATCATCTTCTCGGTCCGGTTCGGCCGCCGCCTGGTCCGCGACCTGGCCGGGCTGCGCGTGGCCGCGCTCGAACTCGCCGACGTCCGGCTCCCCCGCGTGGTCGACCGCCTCAAGAAGGGCGAGGAGGTGGACGTCGAGACCGAGGCGCCCCCGATCGTGGCCGGCGGTTCCACCGAGGTCGAGGACGTGGCGGCGGCGTTCAGCTCGGTGCAGCGCACCGCGGTCGAGGCCGCCGTCGGCCAGGCCAACCTGCGCCGCGGCGTCAACCACGTCTTCCTCAACCTGGCCCGCCGCAAGCAGAGCCTGCTGCACCGCCAGCTCACCCTGCTGGACTCGATGCAGCGCCGGGCGAACAACCCGGAGACGCTGGAGGACCTGTTCCGGCTCGACCACCTGACCACCCGGATGCGCCGGCACGCCGAAGGTCTGATCATTCTGTCCGGCGCGACGCCCGGCCGGTCCTGGCGCAAGCCGGTGCCGATCATCGACGTGGTCCGCGCGGCCGTCGCCGAGGTGGAGGACTTCACCCGGGTGACCGTGCTGCCGATGCCGCCGTCCTCGGTGGCCGGGGCGTCGGTGGCCGACCTCATCCACCTGGTCGCCGAGCTGATCGAGAACGCCACCGTCTTCTCGCCGCCGCAGACCAAGGTGCAGGTGCGGGCCGAGATGGTCGCCAACGGCCTGGTGCTGGAGGTCGAGGACCGCGGTCTCGGGCTGGCCCCCGAGGAGTACCAGGCGATCAACGACAAGCTGGCCGCGCCGCCCGAGTTCGACCTGGCCGACAGCGACCGGCTCGGCCTGTTCGTGGTCGGCCAGCTGGCCGCCCGCTACAGCATCGGCGTGGTGCTGCGCTCCTCCCCGTACGGCGGCACCACGGCCATCGTGCTGGTGCCCAGGGCGCTGGTCGCCGAGGACGGTTCGCCCGGCTCGATCCCGCCGCCCGTGCAGGCCGAAGTGGTGCCGCAGCCCGCGATCACGTCCGCGCAGCCGCCGGAGCCGCCGGCGGACCTGACCGACCCCGAGCGGTCCGGCCCGGAGACCTCGCCGTTCTTCACGCCCGCGTCGCTGCGGACCGAGCCGGTCCCGGCCGCGCCGCGCAACGACGCCGGGCTCTCGGTGGTCCCGCAGTCCGCCCAGTCGAACGGCGGCCCGCCCGCGCTGCCGGCCAGGCGGCGTTCCACCCGTTCGGCGGAGCCGGCGTCGACCCCGTCCGCACCGCCGTCCTCGTCCTCGGGGCCGCCCAGCCAGAAACCTGGCTCGTCGGTCGCCAGCGGGACCCACGCGGGCCTGCCCCGCCGCGTTCGCCAGTCGCATATCGCCCCCCAGCTCATCACCGAGCCGGAGCGGGCGCAGCCGCTGTCCGCGCCCACGACCCCCGCCCAGGAGCGTACGCCCGAGGAGGCGCGCGCCATGTTCTCCGCCTTCCAACAGGGAGCGCGGCGGGGACGTGAGGATGCAGACTACGCAGATACCAATAATGGCGAGAAGGGTGAGGAATGACCGGGAAAGTGACTGCATCCGGCGAGCTGAACTGGTTGCTGGACGACCTGATCAGCCGGGTCGGAGCCGTCCGCCAAGCGGTGATCCTGTCCACCGACGGCCTGGTCGTCGGGGCCTCCCAAGGGCTCTCCCGCGAGGACGCCGAGCACCTGTCCGCCGTGGCCGCCGGATTCCAGAGCCTGGCGCGCGGCGCGGGACGCCATTTCGCCGGCGGGGAGGTGCGCCAGACCATCGTCGAGATGGAAGCCGCGTTCCTTTTTGTCACCGCCGCCGGTCAGGGCACCTGTCTCGCCGTGTTGGCCGCCTCGGATGCTGATGTCGGTCATATCGCGTACGAGATGGCGATGCTGGTCAAGCGGGTCGGCCAGCACATATCGACGAACCCGCGGCGGAACTCCCCGTGACGCCCGAGTGGATGGACGAGGAGGCCGGGCCGGTCGTCCGGCCGTACGCCCTGACCCGGGGGCGTGCCCATTCCTCGGCCGACGACATGGACCTGATCGCCATGGTGACGGCCGTCGGAAAGACCCCGCGTGACCCCGCGGACATCGGGCCGGAACAGTGGCGCATCCTGGACATCACCGCCAGAGCCACCTCCGTGGTGGACCTCGCCTCGGAGCTGGACCTCGCCCTCGGCGTGGTCCGGGTCCTCCTCGGTGACTTACAGGACCAAGGGCTGATCCGGGTACGGCCACCGGCCCAGGTCGCGCCGCTCCCCAGCGAGCGCATTCTCAAGGAAGTGATCAATGGCCTTCGCGCCCTCTGACGAGCCGGTCGCTCTCAAGATCCTCGTCGCCGGCGGCTTCGGCGTCGGCAAGACCACGCTGGTCGGAGCGATCAGCGAGATCCGCCCGTTGCGCACCGAGGAAGTCCTCTCCGACCGGGGGGTCGGCGTCGACGACGTGGGCGGAGTCGAAACCAAGACGACGACCACCGTCGCGATGGACTTCGGCCGCATCACCATCCGCGAAGGCCTGGTCGTCTACCTGTTCGGCACCCCCGGACAGGAACGTTTCTGGTTCATGTGGGACGAACTCTCGTACGGCGCGCTGGGCGCGGTCGTCATCGCCGACACCCGCCGGCTGACCGACTGCTTCCCGTCCATCGACTACTTCGAGCAGCGCGGCACCCCGTTCATCGTCGCCGTCAACTGCTTCGACGGCGCGGAACGGTACGAGCCGGACGACGTCAGGATCGCGCTGGACCTGGACCCCGAGGTTCCGGTGCTCCTGTGTGACGTACGGCGGCGCGCGTCCGCGAAGGTCGTCCTGGTCACTCTGGTGGAGCACGCGCTCAAGACACTCACCGCCAGCCAGCGCTAGCGGGACCGGGAGCCGCGCTGCGACACTCGGCATAGGTGGGATCCACGGTTCCCGAGGTTCGCCGGAAACCTCGTGGGGCAGTGGTTCCCGGATGCGGAGCTCCCCATGCTGAAGGGCATCCCTCAGCCCCGGCGCGCCGACCTGACCGCGCGTGCGCTGGCGTACCAGAATCCGCGGCTGCCGATTCCCATGCGGCTCGCCGCGCTGCTGCCGTTCGCCCGGATGTGGTGGCCGCTGGACGCGGCGGCGCTGAAAGCCAAAGCGCGACGGCGGACGCGGCTGGAGGACTTCGGCACGCTGGCACCGCTGGACGAGCCGCTGGAGCGGATCTGCGGGGCTCTCGACACAGCCGAACTGCACGCGCTCGGGCGGCTGGGCGCGCACACGACGCTGCTGGCGGCCCTGCGCAACCGGCTGAGGCTGGAGGAGCTGGCCCGGCGCAGACCGGAGATCTTCTCGCGTCCGGTGACCGATCCGGTCGTCATCACGGGGTTGCACCGGAGCGGAATGATGTTCCTGCACCGGCTGCTCGCCCGGGATCCACGCTTCCGTTCCCTGCCTTTCTGGGAGGCGGTCAATCCGCTGCCGTTCGAGGAGGCGACCGCGCGGGCGGCCTCACCGGATCCGCGGATCAAAGCAGGGGCGCGGGTGCTCTCGTTCCTCAACTGGGGCTCCCCCGAGATGATCAAGATGGCCGACCTGGAGAACGACTCCCCCGACGAGGAGCTGATGCCGCTCGCGATGGGCTTCTCGTCGCTGTTCTTCGAGCACCTCGTGCCCGGCCGGCTCGCCCGGTACGCCACCGCCGACTACGCCTACCTCCACCGCGCCCTCCAGGCCATGCAGTGGATCCGCCCCGGCGGCCCGCGCTGGCTGCTGCGATCCCCGCAGCATCTGGAACGCTTCGGCCCGCTCACCGGCACGTTCCCCGACGCCACCATCGTGCAGACCCACCGCGACCCCGTCCGCAGCGTGCTCTCGCTGGCCGCGATGCTGTCCTACGGGCTGCGCCAGAGCTACCCGCACCCGAACCCGCACCTGATCGGCCGCCACGTCGCCGACCTGACCGAACGCCTGCTCCAGGCGTCCGTACGGGACCGGGGGGCCGCCGACCGCCGTTTCGTGGATGTGCACTTCGCCCAGCTCAACGCCGACCCGATGGCCACGATCCGCCGCATCTACGCCGCCGCCGATGCCGAGCTCACCCCGGAGACCGAACGCCTGATGACCGTCTGGTACCCGCGCCACCGGCGCGGCCGCCACGGCGTGCACACCTACGAAGCCGCCGACTTCGGCCTGAACGTGCACGCGCTGCGCGAACGCTTCGCCTTCTACTCCGACCGCTACGGCATCCCCCGCGAAGGCCCCTAGAGCGCGCGCAGGCCGCTGATCACCTCGCGCAGGATGCTCTCCGACGCCGGCGGGGTGGCCGACTGGGTGGCGCCGGGCACGTACGCGCCCCCGGCCGGCGGCCGGACCAGGATCAGGCCGTGGTCGAGAAGGTCGCCGAGCAGGACCCGGACCACGCCGAGCGGCAGGTCGGCCTCGGAGGCGACGTCGGCCACCTGGCGGGAGCGCGGGATCAGCTCCAGCAGGCGGCGGTGCTCGCGGCCCAGATCCGCGTTGGGCGGGATGAGCGCGCCGGTGGCGGCCACCACCGACATCAGGTCGAGCGGAGCCGTCGTGCTGGCGCGGCCCCGGGTCAGGGCGTACGAGCGGACCACGGGGCCGTCGTCCACCCACTCCTCGTAGTGGCTCATGCGCCTGCCCCTTCCAGGACGGCCTCCGGTGCCAGTACGGCTGAGGGAATGAGCACGATAGCGGTGGTTCCTCCGAAGGGCGAGGGCCGGAGTTCGACCTTGACGCCGTGGCGGGTGGCGAGCCGGCCGACGACGACCAGGCCGAGCCGGTCGGTGTCGGCCAGGTTGAACTCCGGCGGGCTGGCGAGCCTGCGGTTGATCGCGTCGATGTCGGCGGCTGACATGCCCAGCCCGCGGTCCTCGACCTCGACAGCGAAGCCCTTGGCGACGGCCTCGCCGCGGACCGAGACCTCGGTGTGCGGCGGCGAGTACGCGGTGGCGTTCTCGATCAGCTCGGCGAACAGGTGGATCAGGTCGGTGACGGCCGAGCCGTTCAGGGCGGCCTCCGGCATCGGGTACACCCGGACCCGGGGGTAGTCCTCGACCTCGGCGACCGCGCCCTGCAGCGTGTCCGCCACCGGAACCGGGTTGCGGTGGGTACGGCCTGGTGAGCCGCCGGACAGCACGATCAGGCCTTCGGCGTGGCGGCGCATCCGGGTGGTGAGATGGTCCAAACGGAACAGATCCTCCAGCGCGGTGGAATCCTCGGTCTGCCGCTGCATCGCGTCCAGCAGCTTGAGCTGCCGCTGCAGCAGGCCCTGGCTGCGGCGGGCCAGGTTGCGCAGGGCCTGGCCGACGCTCTCGCGCAGCCTGGCCTGGTCGACCGCGGCGTCCACGGCCGTGTGCTGCACGGCGCTGAACGCGTACGCCACGTCCCGCACCTCGGCGGTGTTGCCGGGGGGCTCCAGCTCGGGGGCCTCGGTGGCGACGTCGACCTTGTCGCCCCGGCGGAGGCGTTCGACCACGCGCGGCAGCCGTACCTCGGCCAGCTCCTGGGCGGCCGAGCGCAGGCCGCCCAGCTCGCGGGAGAGGGCGCGGGCGGCCCGCAGCGAGAGCACCAGGGACAGGATGACCGCGACCAGGCCCAGCACGCCGGCCACCCCGGCCCGGACGAAGGTGGCGATCGCCACCGGTTCGCCGCGGGAGGCCAGCGCCACGCCGCCGTTGTCGATCGCGGCCCGGTACGCCCTGTCCACGTCCTCGGACACCTGCCGCCACACGGCGTGGGTGATGTCCTGGCCGAGGTTGCCGCTGATGATCCGGCTCTCCATCCGCTGGAACTGCCGGTACGCGTCCGAGACGATCAGTTTCTCGAACGGCGCGCGCAGCTCCGGCTCCAGTTCCAGCATGCCCTGCTCGAACAGGAACTCCCGCTTGGCTGCGAGCTGGGTGAACGCCCGCCGCTCCGGCTCCTCCCACCGGCTGTTGACCACCAGCAGCCCGGCGGCGAGCGCGAACTCCCTGGTCATGTGGTCCTCGGCCAGGCCGATCGAGGTGAGGCTGCGGGACTGCTGGTAGAGCTCGACGTTGTTGGTGAGGGTCATGCTGTTGATCAGCGCGATCATGGCGCTGGGCAGCCAGCCGTACCGCTGCCCCAGGGTGACCAGGTCGATCCTGCGGCCGTCCACGTCCTGCCGCAGGTCGTCGATCTCCTCCACCGCGGCCATCACGTCGTTGTAGCGGGCCTTCATCGGCGGGCTCATCGCGTTCTGGGCCTGGTCGGTCCTGGTCTCGGTGCGCATCGCCTGACGGTCGTCGTCGGTGAGTCTGCGCTGGTCGGCCAGGAGGCTCTTGGTCTCGGCCGAGCCGGTGGACAGGTATTCGGCGGAGAGCAGGTGCTCGCGCTGGACCGAGCGGGCCAGCTTGTCACCGGGGACGCCGATCGTCTCGTAGAGCACCGAGACGCTCAGCAGGTTGAGGGACTCGCTCGTCGTGATCGTGGCGGCGAATCCCCAGAGTGCCACGAGTGAGATCAGCGGAATGACCAGCAACGTAGAAATCTTGAACCGGACTGATCTGCTTGCCTTCATGACACCCTCAATGGCCGTACGTAGCCGATGAGAGTAGCAGTTTGCTGCTTGCTATTTGGATCTAGTTAAGGACATGTTACGAAATGTCGGACTCGGCAAATTCGTAAACAGATGTGCCCAGCTGAGGTGGGTGAGGCGGGCGGCCAGCACCGCCAACATGGCAACCTCGACGCCCAGCAGCGACCGCTCCACCAAGCCGATCATGACGCCTTCGCCCGGCAGCGCGACATAGGTGAGCGCGGCCAGCCCGAGCCCGGCGGTCAGCGCCAGCCACTCCACCGGCCGGGCCACCACCCGCCACCGCTCGTCGTCGGCGAACCGGCCGACCAGCTGCGCCGCCGCGGCGGGCAGTGTGGTGAAGACCACCAGCCGCCACACCATCTCCGGCAGCACCGGGGCCGCGACCATCGCCACGCCCCACACCAGGATCAGCCGCTCCGGCCAGCCGCCCACCGGCGCCCGCTGCGCCCGCAGCCCGGCCCACAGCGCGAAGGCCGCCAGCCCCAGCGCGGCCAGCGCCAGCTGGGTGGCGCCGCCGTGCTCCAGCGCGGCGCCGATGCTCGTGTTCAGCGGATCGATGCGATCCGGCACGAGCGCGGCCAGCGCGGTGACCACGCCCGCGCAGGCGACCAGGGGAGCGAACCTCTTGACCATGCTTCAAGCCTGATGGATGACACCTTTACTTACCATCGGGCTAAATACCGATATGCCCCTGATGCCCACCCCCGAGGCGGCATCAGGGTCGCATCAGGGTCCGCGGTGGGGCAAACCACACCCCACCGCGAACATCCCAGGTCAGCCAGTTGCCGCGTGATACCGATCACGCAGACCGGGGGTCGGGTCGGCCTCGTAACCGACCGCCTCCCCCGCGGTCCACTCCGGCGCCTCCGGCGTTCCCGCGACCAGCCAGGCCGCCTGCCGGGCCGCGCCGTCGGCCACGTACTCGCCCGGCGGCGGCACCTGGACCGGGCAGCCGAACACGCTCGGCGCGATCCGCCGGACCGCCTCGGAGCGCGCGCCGCCGCCGATCAGCAGCACCCGGTTCGGCGCGATCCCGAGCGCGTCCAGCGCGTCGGCCAGCCCGCACAGCATGCCCTCCACGGCCGCCCGCGCCAGATGCGCGGGCGTCGCGTTGGCCAGCCGCAGCCCGTGCACGGAACCGGTCGCGTCCGGCCGGTTCGGCGTGCGCTCCCCTTCCAGGTACGGCACCAGCACCAGCCCGTCGGCCCCCGGCGGAGCCGACAGGGCCAGCGCGCTCAACTCGTCCGGACCGACGCCGAGCATCCTGCCCGCGGCGTCCAGCACCCTGGCCGCGTTCAGCGTGGCCACCAGCGGCAGGAACCGGCCGGTGGCGTCCGCGAAACCGGCGACCCCCCCGGACGGGTCGTTCGCCGCGCGGTCGGCGACCGCGAAAGCCGTACCGGAGGTGCCAATGGAGACCACCACGTCGCCGGGCTGCGCGCCCACACCGAGCGCGGCCGCCATGTTGTCGCCGGTGCCGGGCGCGAGCAGCGCGCCGCCGGGCGTCTGCCCGGCCCGCTCCGCCGGCCCGAGCACCCGCGGCAGCCCCGGGCTGGAACCCAGCGCCAGCGCGAGCAGATCGGTCCGGTACGTCCCGGTGGTCGGCGACCAGTAGCCGGTCCCCGAGGCGTCCCCACGATCGGTGGTGATCACCTCAGGACGGCCGGCCAGCCGCCAGGTCAGCCAGTCGTGCGGAAGGCAGACCCTGGCGACCCGCTTGGCGTTCTCCGGCTCGTGCTCGGCCAGCCAGCGGAGCTTGGTGACCGTGAACGAGGCGACCGGGACGCTGCCGACCGCCTCCGACCACTTCTCCGGGCCGCCCAGCTCCTCGATCAGATCCCGCGCCGCCTGGGCGGAACGGGTGTCGTTCCAGAGCAGGGCGGGCCTGACGACCTCGCCGTCGGCGTCCAGGCAGACCATGCCGTGCTGCTGCCCGGCCACCGACACCGCGGCGACGTCGTCGAGACCGCCGGCCTGCGTCAGCGCCCGCTGGAGCGCGGTCCACCAGTGATCGGGGTGCACCTCGGTGCCGTCCGGATGGGACGCCCGGCCCTCGCGGACCAGCACGCCGGTGGCCGCCTCCCTGATCATCACCTTGCAGCTCTGGGTCGAGGAGTCGATCCCCGCCACCAACACGGGGTCTGCGGTCATCGCACCCCCAGCAGGTGCTCAAGCGCGAGCTGGTTGAGGTGGGTGAAGTGGAAGCCGCGCTTGGCCAGCTCCTCCGGGTCCCGCTCGTCGGCCAGCAGCTGGTCGATGCTCTCGCCCGCGCCGAGCGTGGGCAGCGCCAGGTCGGGGACCAGGCTGGCCGCCTTCGCCGCCTGCACCTCGGGGTCGGCGTTGAAGGCCGCGACCTTGTCCCTGAGGATCAGGTACGTCCGCATGTTGGCGGCGGCCGACACCCAGACGTCCGAGGCGTCGTCGGTGCGCAGCGGCTTGTAGTCGAAGTGCCGGGGGCCGTCGTAGCCGCCGTTCTCCAGCAGGTCCACCAGGAAGAACGCGTCCTTCACGTCACCGTGCCCGAACACCAGGTCCTGGTCGTAGCGGGTGCCGTGCTGGCCGTTGAGGTCAAGGTGGAAGAGCTTGCCGTGCCAGAGCGCCTGGGCGATGCCGTGCGCGAAGTTGAGCCCGGCCATCTGCTCGTGGCCGACCTCCGGGTTGAGGCCCACCATCTCCGGGTGCTCCAGCTCGTTGATGAGCGCGAGCGCGTGACCGATGGTCGGCAGCAGGATGTCGCCGCGCGGCTCGTTCGGCTTGGGCTCCAGGGCGAACCTGATGTCGTAGCCCTTGTCGATCACGTACTCGCAGAGCAGGTCCAGGCCTTCCTTGTAGCGGGCCATGGCCGCCTGCACGTCCTTGGCCGCGCCGGACTCGGAGCCTTCCCTGCCGCCCCAGCAGACGTAGGTCTTGGCGCCGAGCTCGGCCGCCAGGTCGATGTTGCGGATGACCTTGCGGATCGCGTACCGCCGGACCTCGCGGTCGTTGCTGGTGAAGCCGCCGTCCTTGAACACCGGGTGGGTGAACAGGTTGGTGGTGGCCATCGGGACTTTCAAGCCGGTCTCGGCGAGGGCCTTCTTGAAGCTCTCGATCGCCTTGGTGCGGTCGGACTCGACCGCGAGGAGATCGTCGTCGTGGAACGTGACGCCGTAAGCGCCCAGCTCAGCGAGCCGGTGCACGCTCTCCACCGGGTCGAGCGCGGCGCGGGTCGCGTCGCCGAACGGGTCCCGAGCCTGCCATCCGACCGTCCACAGCCCGAACGTGAAGCGGTCCTCGGGAGTGGGGGTGTACATTGGCGCCTCCAATTAGTCTACGTTGTGGACTAAATATCGGCGGTCGCTGGGCGTGGGTCAAGGGTTCATGTCTAGGATTTCACCAATCAGTTTTCTCACAGGTGCGCGGAGGGGTGGATGGCCCAGGCCGTACGGCACGATGCGATGCGGGCCGGCAACCTGGCATTGGTGCTCGGAGAGGTCAGCGCGCGCGGCTCGCTGACCAGGGCGGCCCTGGCCGAGGTGACCGGACTGACCAAGACCACGGTGTCCAAGCTGGTGGCGGACCTGATCGAGACCGGCCTGGTGGTGGAGACCGGGGCGGTGCGCGGCGGCGAGCGGGGCCGGCCGGGGGTCGAGGTGCGGATCCGGGGGGATCGGGTGGCCGCGCTCGGCCTGGAGATCAATGTCGACTATCTGGCGGTCCGGGTGGTCGATCTCTCCCGGTCGGTACGACTCCGTCGTACACAGGCTGTGGATAACCGTTCCGCACAGCCTGTGGATGTCATCGCCAGGCTGAGGGATCTGGCCCTTTCGGCTGTGGATGAAGCTGTGGGTAACGGTCTGCGGATCGTCGGCGGAGCACTGGCCGTGCCCGGTCCCGTGGACCTCGGGAGCGGCGTCGTCCACAACGCCCCCAACCTCGGCTGGCGGGACGTTCCGGTGCTCTCCCTGCTCGACCTCGGGCTCCCCCTGCACGTCGAGAACGAGGCCAATCTGGCCGCTTTGGGCGAGCTCTGGTTCGGCTCGGGGCCGACCGACTTCCTCTACGTCTCCGGCGAGATCGGCATCGGCGCCGGCCTGGTCGTCGCGGGCTCGCTGTTCCGGGGGGCGCGCGGCTTCGCCGGGGAACTCGGGCACGTCGTGGTCGCGCCCGACGGCCCGCCCTGCCGGTGCGGCGGCCAGGGCTGCCTCGAACAGTACGCGGGCCAGGACGCCCTGCTCCGCTCCACCGGTCAGGCCGGCTCCGTCGGCCTGATGACGCTGGTGTCCCGGGTGAAGGACCAGGACCCCGAAGCGGTGGCCGCCTGCCGGCAGGCCGGCTGGGCGCTCGGCGTCGCGCTCTCCTCCACGGTCAACCTGGTCGACCCGGACACGATCGTGCTGGGCGGCGTGTTCGCCCCGCTGTTCCCGTGGATCGACGGCATCGTCACCGAGACCCTGCAGTCCAGGCTCGGCCAGATGCGGCTGTCGGTGCCGCCGATCGTGGTGTCCCGCCTCGGCTTCGAGGCGGCGGCGCTCGGCGCGGCGGGCCAGGTGATCGAACGCGTGATCGCCGACCCGGCCGCGCTGTTCCAGCCGCTTCAGCCGTCACAGCCGCTTCAGCCGCTTCAGCCGTGAGGTCAGAACCCCGACGGATCCCGGCCGACGCTGATCTGCTCGGCGATCCGGCGGATCTCCTCCTCGGCCAGCGTGGGCGCGGGCGGGAGGTCGCGCTGGAGGACGGTGACGATCTCGTCCAGCGGACGCCCGGCATGCTGCCTGGCCACGTGATGGACGATCCGGAAAAGCAGCCGGTTGGCCTCGCGCTCGTGCGACACCCGGTCAAAGATCATCTTGTCCCCCTCTGGTCCGCCCGCCACCGTACGCCGTGCCACCGACAGTTTCCGGGATCGCCGCCCCCGCCGGGGCGGGAACAACTTCGCCGGGGGATTTCGCTGAAGAGAACCGAGAAGATTCCTGGGAGGGAACATGCCAGTCCAGCGCCTGAACCACGCCGTGCTCTACGTGCGTGACGTCGACCGCAGCGTCGCCTTCTACCAGGAGGCCCTCGGGTTCCGGGTGGTCATGGGGATGCCCGGCGCGGCCTTCCTCCAGGCCGAGGGCTCCAGCAACGACCACGACCTGGGCCTGTTCCAGATCGGCCCCGACGCCGCCGCCTCCGGCGCGGGCCGCACCTCGGTCGGCCTCTACCACCTGGCCTGGGAGGTCGACACCCTGTCCGAACTCGAACGCGTCGCCGCCAAGCTCACCGAACTGGGCGCCCTGGTCGGCGCCTCCGACCACTCCACCACCAAGGCCCTGTACGCCAAGGACCCCGACGGCCTGGAGTTCGAGGTGTCCTGGCTGGTCCCGCTCAGCCTGCTCAGCGAGGACGTCATCAAGGCCAAGACCAGCATCAGGCCCCTCGACATCGCCCGCGAGAAGGCCCGCTTCGGCGCGGAGACCCGAGGCGGCGTCGGGGTGTCGGTCTGACCTACGGCGGCGGGGCCTTCAGCAGGTCGAGCATGTAGGTGATCTGGGCCGTCCGGGAGATGTCGATCTGGCGGGCCAGCTCCAGCGCGCCGGGGTTGGCGCCGCCGCCGGTCTCATAGCGGGCCAACTGGATGGCGTCGTCCTGGTGGGCGATCATCGTGTTGAGCAGGCGGCGCTCGAACTCGGCGTCGGGGGTTTTGCGGAGGCGGGCGAGTTCGGCCTTGCTGGTCTGGGGCATGCCGCCGTGGTGCGCGTGCTCGTCCGGCGCGGCGGTGAGCGGCTGGTCCCATTCGATCAGCCAGCCGGACATCCGCTGGACCTCGGTGCTCTGGGTGGAGCCGATCGCGGCGGCGAGGGTGCGCACTTCGGGGCGGACCTCGCGGCCTTCGGCGAGTTTGGCGAGGCTGACGCCTTGCTGGTTGTGGGCCACCATCATCTGCAGGAACATCACGTCGGACGCGTTCACGGCCGGCGGGGTGTCGATCGCGCCGCAGCCCGTGAGGAGTAGGGCCGCGAGCAGGACGTACCGCCTCATGCTTTCCTCCCAAGCGGGACCGCGCCCGGGTTGTGAACCCGGGCGCGGACCACTCATCTCAGAGCTGCTTTTCTAGAGCCTGCGCCAGAGGGCGGGCACGTTCGGCGGCTCCCAGCCGGTCAGCGAGGTGTGCTGCTGGAGGCACTGGTAGCGGAGGCCGCCGTAGGTGACCTGCGCGCCGACGGCGTAGAAGACGCCGGCGGCCCAGGTTCCGCCCGGGTTCTGGGTCGGGGTCGGGCTCGGCGGCGGAGGCGTGGGGGTCGGGGTCGTCGGAGGCGGGCTCGTCGGGGGCGGGTTGCTGCCGCCGAAGTTCACGTCGGAGCAGGTGTAGAAGGCCTCGTTGCTGCCGACCACGCGCTGCCAGATCGAGTACAGGATGTGCCGACCGGTCCGCGCCGGGATGTTGATCGTCCAGTTGGTGAACGTGGTCGGGTTGAAGTTGTTGAAGGTCTGGATGTGGACCAGGTCCGACCAGTTCAACGGCATCGTGGGGTTCCACCCGTTACGGGTGATGTAGAAGGAGAAGTTGCTGTTGGAGTGGGGCGCGGTCGCGTGGTAGGTGATCGTCCGCGGCCCGGCCGAGAACGAGGTCGCCGGCCAGTCCGAGCGGGCCAGGTCCAGGCCGCGGTACTTGTCGCGGCCGGCGCTGCACAGCTTGCCGTTCGGCACGAACGCCTGGTGCTGGCCGCCGACCTCCAGCAGGGAGACCTCGTTCCAGTCGTAGAACGCCTGGGTTCCGCCCGCGGCGACGGCCGCCTTGCAGGCGGCGGACTGCGGGTTCTCCGGGCCTTCGTTCTTGCACGTGTAGACGCGGCTGGGGGGATTGGACATGGTTCCGTGGGCGCTGGCCGGCGTGGACGGCAGCACCACCAGGATCGAGCCGATCAGCAGACCGGCGGCGGCGGACGCCACCCGAGTTCGTAAGTACACCTGACTTCCTCCTTGGGAGGTCTTCCGGGTACGCGGGCATTGGGGGGGAATGCCCGATGACGAAGGTTCGCCTTTGCCGAGCGGGGTGACGCCGCCAGCTTCAGCTCTATTAAAAGGAAACCTTCCTAAGAATTAACTATCCATGAGCCCCCAGGAAGGCGCAAGAGGAGACTTCAGCAGGTCAGGTTGGCGCCCGGCGTCGTCCCCAGGATCTGGACGAAGCTCTGGTACTTGGCCACCCTGCTCTGGACCTGGGCGGGGTTGCGGCCGTCGCACTCCAGGCTGCCGTTGATGCTCCGGATGGTCTGCCCGAAGCCCGCGCCGTTGACCATCGCGTTGTGCGCGGTCATCGTGCCGGGGCCGTTCTGGGTGTTCCAGTACCAGAGCGCGGTCTTCCACGCCACGGCGGCGTCGTTCTGCACCAGGTAGGGGTTGGCGAGCAGGTTGATGCCGAGCGCGTCCCCGGCCGCCTTGTAGTTGAAGTTCCAGCTCAGCTGGATCGGGCCACGCCCGTAGTAGGCGGCCTGCCCGGCCGGGCACCCGTACGGCTGGCCGGCGTCGCAGTAGTGCGGGTAGTTCGCGGTGTTCTGCTCGACGATGTGCACCAGGCCGCCGGTCTCGTGGCTCACGTTGGCCAGGAACGCGGCCGCCTCCTGCCGGCGGACCGTGTCACTGCCGGTCTTGGCGAAGCCGGGGTACGCGCTGAGCGCCGCCACCAGGCCGCTGTAGGTGTAGAAGGAGTTCCGGCCCGGGAACATCTGGTTGAACTGGGCTTCGCTGACCACGAATCCACCGGTCGGGGGCGGGTTGGTGGGCGGCGGGGTGGTGCCGCAGGTGTACGGGTCCCAGTACCAGGTGCTGATGATCGGGTCGTAGCCCGGGTTGTCGTGCTCGGCGCGGTAGTACTGGCCGTTGGTGTAGCGGACGATGCTGCCCGCCGGGTACCAGGTGCCGGCCTGCCAGTTCGGGTGGTTGCAGCCGCTCGGGGGCGGGTTGGTGGGGGGCGGGTTCGTGCCGCCGCAGGTGCCCTGGTCGGCCCAGACGCCGGTGGTGCCGGGGGGCGCCTCGTTCTGAGTCCACCACTTGGCCAGCCAGTTGCGGCCGTTGTGGGAGACCGTCATGCCGCCGGTGTAGATCGAGGAGGAGTTCCAGGCCGTCGCGCAGGCCGCGGCGGCGGCTGGGGAGGATGGCAGGATCGTCGCCAGTGCGCCCGCCATCAGCAGGGCGGCGAACCACGCCATGATCCGTTGTCTCGTCACGTAATCACGCCTTTCCGGCGGCGTCGGCCGCGCGGGGTGTCGGCCCTGCGCAGGTCAAGGCACCAGTCAAGTCCGGAAATTTCGTGCTTTCGCATCGCCCAGGTGACGGGACCGGCAGATCGTGGCTGCCAGGGGCGATGGCCTGCGATTTCCGTACGTTAGCTGGCTTGACGTGTTTGTGACATTAAATGCGGCTCAAGGGAGGCATAAGAGAACCTTGAGTCAATAGGTCGTTCAGAAGTCGAAGCACTCGACGTGGATCCGGCGGGCCGGTACTCCGGCGCGGCGCAGGGCGTTCCTGGCGGCCGTGGTCATGCCGGTCGGGCCGCAGATGTAGACGTCGTGGTCGGCCAGGCCGGGGACGAGCACCCGGAGTGCCCGGCCGGTGAGCGGGACCACGCGGGCCTCGTCGACCGTGTAGAGGACGGTGGCGCCGCGGCGGGCGGCGATGGCGTCGAGTTCGTCGCGCAGCACGAGGTCCTCGTCGCGGCGGGCCATGTAGACGAGGGTGAGGTGTCCCGGCAGGGTCTCGAAGAGTGTGCGCAGCGGGCTTATGCCGACTCCGCCGCCGATCAGCAGGACTCGGGCGTTGCGTCTGCGGGCGGCCGTGAGCGCGCCGTACGGGCCTTCGGCCACGACCCGGGTGCCCGGGCGTAGCCGGGAGAGCGCGCGGCTGTGGTCGCCGATGACCTTGACGGTGATCCGGAGGTAGCGCGGGTTGACGGGCGCCGACAGCGAGTACGGGTTCGCCGTCCACCACATTCCGGGCGCGAGGAAGCGCCAGCGGAAGAACTGCCCGGGTTCCGCGCGCAGGTCGTCGAGGTGTGTCCCGGACAGGTAGACCGAGATCACACTGGCGGACTCCCATCGGGTCTCGACGATGCGGAGGCGGTGGCGGAGGGCCTGCCGTACCGGGCTGAGGAAGCGGCACCAGAGCAGGGCCGCGCTGACGCTCAGGTAGAGGGCCAGCCAGAGCAGGCGGGCCAGGCCGCCGCCGGCGAAGTCGGGGCCGGTGAGCTGGTGGGAGAAGGCCGCGAACACCGCGACATAGGTGAAGAAATGCAGGTAGTGCCAGATCTCGTAGCGCATCAGCCGTCTGATGCCGCGCGCCGACACGACGCCCACGCCGATCAGCAGGGCCAGCCCGAGTGTCGCCTCCCAGATGCCCTCGCCGTCGGTCAGCAGGCGCGCCGTGCCGGTGAGCAGACCGGCTTCCGCGCTGTGCGCGGCGACGACGAACACCATGTGGGCGACCGAGAGGATGATCGTCCAGCGTCCGCCGAGCGCGTGCCAGCGGGCCAGCCGGTCGGTGCCGACGCCCCGGTCGAGGAAGGGCATCCTGGCCATCAGGCCGAGCAGGATGGCGCACGCGTACCCGGCCAGCAGGCCCGAGAGCCGCCCGGCCCAGGCGAACCAGTCGACCGCCCCCACGACGGACGAAAGGTCTGCCCAGCACCGGGCGGTCGCGGCAACCGCGCCGACGGAGATCAGCGTCAGCACGACACCGGGGTTCGCCTGCCAGGGGAAGACCGGGCGAGGGGGTGTCGGGCGGCGCTTTCGCTTCGTCGGCGCGGAGATCTTGGGCTCGGTGAGGGTCATCGTGCGCCGAGCCGGGTCAGTTCGCCGGTGCGGGCCTGCGACATGGTCTGCGCGAAGGCCTTGGTCTCCCGGTCGGCGCCGGAGTCCTGCTCGCCCTTGGCCACCAGGACGGACTGCCGGAGGTAGTCCCCGACGTGTTCGGCGAAGAGGCGGTCGAAGGTGGCGTCTCTGGTCTTGGTGAGGATGAGCAGGTCGTCCGGAGTGACGATGCCGGGAATGTCGTGACCGTCGTGGATATCGGTCTCGGGCACTCCGGCCCGGCCGAGCAGGGCGCGCAGCCGGGTCAGCTGCTCCCGGTGTTCGCCGTTCATCGCCGTCGCGAGCTGGATGACCTGCGGGTTCGCGGTGTGCTCCGGCACTGACTCGATCAGCACCAGGGCCTGCTCGGTCATCGGGATGAGCAGCTGCAACCAGGCGACGTCGGTCGCGTTGAACGTGCTCGCGGCGACCGGTTCCGCCACCGCGGGCGGCGTTTCCGGCCGCGCGCAGCCCGCCACCAGCATGGCGGTGATCAATCCGATGGCTGCGACTCTCATCTACACCCCTGTTGATAAGGCCGGCGGCGAGACCCGGCGGCGCCCGGGTCCCGCCGCACGCGGACGGGTCAGGCTGTTCCGTCCGGGCCGCATTTGACCTTCGGCCGGATGCAGTCGCGAACGCGTCGCTCCAGCTCAGCCTCGGGCCAGGCATTGAAGAAGTCGCCGTGCATCGTGTATCCGGGTCCGGAGGAGAGCCGGAACGCGGCCGGGTCCCCGTTGATCGTGTAGCGGAGCACCATGCGCAGCTTCGGCACGACGACGGGGTGGGTCGCCGGGCAGCCGTTGCCGGACGGGTAGGACATGTGGCTCTTGTGGTCGGGCGAGTCCAGGTCCTTGCCGTTCCAGCAGTGCGGGAAGTCCAGGTAGGTCTCCAGCTTGGTGCCGGCCGGGCAGTTCACGAAGTTCTTGGACGCGCCCACGTGCCCGGCGTGCAGGCAGGACCAGCGCGCGCTGCTCGTGCTGTCGGCGCCGGTGGCCTTGGCGTTGCCCGCCACGACCCGCAGGCCGAGCGGGAACGAGCGGGTCTGCGCGGCCAGCTCTTCGCGTACGCCTTCGCCCAGGTAGTAGAAGGTGCCGCTGCTGGGCTCGACCGGAGTGTCGCCGTTGTACAGGGTCGGCACCCAGTAGGAGGACAGGTCGACGTCAGGCTCGCAGGTGGTGCCGCCCTTGAGCAGGCTGCCCAGGTTGGTGCCGGCGTTGGTGGTCTTGTTGCCCATGAAGCTGTGCATGTGCGAGCCGCCCGGCAGGCCCGGCATCACGATCGGGTCGTCGGGCAGGCGGTGCGTGAACGGGCACTCCGCGACGAACTCCGCGACGCGCACCGCGCCCGGCGGAACCGGACCGCGCGGCAGGTCGCCACCCGTCGGGTTGGACGTGGTCGGCGTCGGGGTCGGCTTGGGCGCGGTGGGGGTGGGGGTCGGGGTGGTCGCCGGCTTCGTCGGGGTGGGGGTGGCGCTGGGCTTGGGGCTCGGGGTCGGGCTGGGGGTGGTCGTCCCCGCGGTGCCGAAGACCTGGAACTCCCAGAGCGAGACGCCCCACTGGGTGGCGCGCTTGGTGGCGTGCAGCCGGACGTAGCGGCCGCTGGTGGAGAGGTTCAGGGTCTGCACGCCGTCGATGCCGGCGGCGCTCCGCACGGTCTCCCACTCGCCGCTGCCGTCAGAGACCTGGATCGTGTACGCGCTGGCGTACGCGTGCTCCCAGTTGATCACGATCTTCTTGATCGCCCGTACCGAGCCGAGATCCACCTGGAGCCACTGGGGGTCGCTGAACTTGCTGGACCAGCGCGTGCTGGTCTTGCCGTCCACCGCCGCCGAGGGCGAGAGGTCGCCACGCTCGGCCGACGAGGCAGCGACGAGGCGCTGCTGGGACAGTGGCACTTCGGCCGCGTTGGCCGGGCTGACCCCGTTCATCAGGCAGGCGCCGAGGACAGCCCCCAGCGCGAGGCGGGAAACTCTGGTACTGGTCTCTCTCATTACTGATGAGGTCCTTTGTACGAGGGAGTTGAGGGATGTTGGGGTATGAGGCCTTCGCCCCTTGTACTGGGAGACCCCGGCGGGAGCGCCGGACAACAAAAATTCCGAAAATTTGTTATCTGGGCTGTTCCGGGACGGTCTCCTGGATGACGGAAGCCGACGAGGGCGGGGGCTGATGGCGAGTCAACTCAGGAGCGGGCCGGACACGGCGCTGGTGGCCGCCGCCCGGAACGGGGACCAGCGCGCCCTGGACGCCCTGGTCGCCGACTCGCTGCCCCTGCTCTACAACATCGTCGGGCGGGCCCTGAACGGGCACACGGACGTGGACGATGTGGTGCAGGAGACCCTGATCCGGGTGGTCCGCGGGTTGCCGGGGCTTCGCGACCTTTCGGCGTACCGGTCGTGGCTGGTGGCCATCGCGGTACGGCAGGTGCGGGACCACGAGCAGGACCGGCGGTCGGAGAACCACCGCACGGCCGACCTGGACACCGCGACGGAGATGCCGGACCCGGCCTCCGATTTCGCCATGGTGACGATCCTCCAGCTCGGCCTCACCGACCAGCGGCGTGAGGTCGCCGAGGCCACCCGGTGGCTGGACAACGACGACCGGGCGCTGCTGGCGCTGTGGTGGCTGGAGGAGACCGGCGAACTCGGGCGGGCCGACCTGGCGGGGGCGCTGGGGTTGTCGCCACGGCACGCGGCCGTGCGGGTGCAGCGGATGAAGGAGCAGGTGCAGACCGCGCACATGGTCGTCCGGGCGTTGCAGAACGCGGCGACCTGCGCGGAACTGCGGGAGATCACCTGGGAGTGGGACGCGCTTCCGACGCCGCTGTGGCGAAAGCGCTTCGCCCGGCATATCCGCGACTGCCGGAACTGCACCCCGCACACGAAGGGACTCATCCCGCTGGATCGGCTGCTCATCGGGCTGCCGCTCATCCCGATTCCAATCGGTTACGCCCTGCTCACCTCGCCGCCGTCGATCGAGATCGCCACCGTCGCCGCGCACACCCTGAGCGCGGGGGGCAAGGCCGCCATCGCCGGCGCCGCCGGGGTCGCCACCATCGCGATCAGCACGCTGGTGATCACCCAGCTCATGCCCCCGCCGCCGAAGGAGTCACCGCCGGCGCAGGCCATCACCACCTCGGCCGCGCCCACGTTCGTCCCGACCCGGCCGTCCCCCACCCTCGACCGGGTGGCGCCGGTGCCCGAACCCGATCCGGTGGTGGTCGCGGCGTCGGACAAGAAGGGGGTGGCGGTCTGGAACGCGCCCAACGTCAGCCAGGGCCTGGCCCAGGCCAAGGCCAGCTGGTACTACACGTGGGCCAGCCATCACCACGGGATCGACACCCCGAAGAACACCCGGTTCATTCCGATGATCAGGGCCGCCGAGAACGTCACCCCGCAGGCGCTGGCCGAGGCCAAGAGCGCCGGGCCCTATCTGCTGAGTTTCAACGAACCCGACCTGGCCGCGCAGGCGAACATGACGGTCGAGGAGGCGCTGTCGCACTGGCCGAAGCTGATGGAGGCCGGTCGCGTTCTCGGCAGTCCCGGTGTCGCGTTCGGCGGGGACCAGCCGGGGAGCTGGCTCGACCGTTTCATGAAGGGCGCGCAGGCCAGGGACTACCGGGTCGATTTCATCACGCTGCACTGGTACGGGTCGGACTTCCGGACCCAGCCGGCGGTCTCGCACCTGAAGTCCTACCTGGCGGCGGTCCACAAACGCTACGGCAAGCCCATCTGGCTGACCGAATACGCACTGATCGACTTCAGCAACGGCGCCACGTACGCGTCCGACGCCGAGCAGGCCGCCTTCCTGACCGCCTCCACGAAAATGCTGGCCACCCTCCCCTACGTGCACCGCTACGCCTGGTTCGGCCTGCCGGCCTCGAAGTCGAAACCCGGCAGCGGCCTGTTCCACGAGGACGGCTCGGCCACGGAGTCCGGAAAGGCCTTCCAGGAAGCCAGCTGAACTACTTGATCGCAATGACCGCCAGCAGGACCACCGGAACCGTGCCGATCGCCAGCGGCCAGGCGATCCCGTGATGGACGACCAGCCAGCCGCCCGCGACCACGCCGCAGATCAGCGCGACCACGGACGCCGCCAGCCGCCCGACATGCGGATCATGCCCGCCCATCAGCGGCAGCCCCGCGATCATGGAGGTCACCGTCGTGGTCATCACCGTGGTGCTGGTCAGGTTGGGTACGCCGAGGCGGCGGGTCGTCAGATTCCGGATGCCCATCGCGAACGCCAGCACCACGATCAACGCGTACGCGGAGACGCCCGCGAACGCCATCACCGTGGCCGAAGCCAGCAGCACCGCCTCCACAGCCAGCGCGGCCCGCAGCCACCCCGGCCCGGCCCGCCCGAGGAACGCGCCCGCCACCGCCCCGGCCACATACGCCGCCAGCGCCACGAAATGCGGCCAGACCGCGAACCCGGACGCGCCCCCCAGCGCCAGGCCCAGCAGCACGATGTTGCCGGTGATCGCCGAACAGAACACGCTGCCCAGCCCCAGAAAACTGACCGCGTCGACCAGCCCGCTCACCACCGTGAGCGTCAAGATCGCAGACTTCAGCATCCGGTCGGGCACGATGATCAGATTCCCGGGCGACCTCGCTTGCATACCCCCGGGCGGCCCATGAGACCGTGGAACTCAAGACCCCCCGAGTACATCCACATCGGAGGATCTATGAACGACATGCCGCGGTTTCCGTTCCGCCCGCAGGACCGGGACCCGCTGATCCCGCCCAGGTTCCCGTTCCCGGACGGGATCGGCCAGGTCGAGCTCCCCACCGGGCAGGTCGCCTGGCTGGTCACCCGGCACGAGGACGTCCGGCAGGTGCTGCGCAGCGCCGACTTCTCCAGCAACCTCACCAAGCCGGGCTTTCCGGCGATCCGGCCTATCCCGCCGTCGGAGGTCAGCCCGCTGCCGGGCATGTTCATCCGGATGGACGGGGCCGACCACGCCCATTTCCGGCGCATGCTCACGCCCGAGTTCATGATCAGGCATGTCCGGTTGCTGGAGCCGCTGATCAGGGACACGGTGGTCGGCGCGCTCGACGCCATGCGGGCGTCCGGGGCGCCCGCGGATCTGATCAAGTGGTTCGCGCTGCCGGTGCCGTCGATGGTGATCTGCCATCTGCTCGGGGTGCCGTACACCGATCATGGGTTTTTCCAGGAGCGCAGCCGGACCATGCTGGCCTGGGCGACCCCCATCGAGGCGGCGCGGGCGGCCCGCGACGATCTTCTCGGCTACCTGGCCAAACTGGTCGCGGCCAAGCAGCGGGAGGGCGGCGAGGACCTGGTCAGCCGGCTCGCCGCCGAGCGGGTGGCCACCGGCGAGATGACCGCCGACGAGCTGATCGGCATGTCCATGCTGCTGCTCGTCGCCGGACATGAGACGACATCCAACATGATCGGGCTGAGCACCCTGATGCTCCTGCAACACCCCGAGGAGGTACGGCGGCTGGCGGACAAGCCTGAGGCGATCGAGGACGCGGTGGAGGAACTGCTGCGCTTCCTGACCATCGTCAGAACCGGTCTGCCCCGGGTCGCGACGGCCGACACCGAGGTCGGCGGCCAGGTCATCAAGGCGGGCGAGGGCGTGATCGCGTGGCTGGCCGGCGCCAACCATGACGAAACGGTCTTCACCGACCCCGACGCCCTGGACCTGAGCCGGGGCAGCCACTCGCACGTGGCCTTCGGGTTCGGCGTGCACCAGTGCATCGGACAGCCGCTGGCCCGCGCCGAACTACGGATCGCGCTGGAGGAACTCCTGACCCGGCTGCCGAACCTCGCCCTGGCAATAGATCCCGCCGAGGTCGAGTTCCGGGACGCGGTCATCTTCGGCGCGCAGCGCCTGCCGGTGACGTGGTGAGCCGCGTCGAGGGCGACCGGAGCGTGTGCGCCGGCTCCGGAAACTGCGTCCGCATCGCACCCGACCTCTTCGACCAGGACGACGACGAAGGACTGGTGGTCGTACTTCAACCCGAACCACCGCCCGAACGCGACCGCGCCGCCCGGCAGGCCGAAAACAACTGCCCGACCGGCGCAATCAAGGTCACCGACTAGCCACGCACGAGCGCCCGCCGACTAATGAAACTTGGTCACCGGGCGCTCCTCGCGCTCCCCGTCGACGACGATGTCCACGACCTCGTTGTAGAACGAGACATAGTCCTTGATGTTCGCGACAGCCTGAATCGGCTCCGGGTAAGCCCAGGCCACATCAGCCGGAACCCCCTCAACAGGCTCACGCAACGACCAGTACGACGCCTCCCCCTTGTACGGACACCGGGTATGACTGTCGGTCGCGACAAGCTGGTCGAAATCCACATCCTTGGCCGGAATGTAGTAGCGCGTCGGCAGCCCGGTCTCAAACAGCAGCACCGGCTCCCTGGTATCAGCGACGACCCGGCCATTGATCTCAACCCGGACATGCCGGGAACTGGGTATCGCATCAACTCGACTGTGCGGATCACGCGGATGCACGAAGATCTCCTCCTCCTCTTCCAGCCACCTGTCGAACACGGGCGCCCACTCAAAAGCGAGATAACCGGGCAGCTCCGGGTAGGAGTAGGCCACGTTGGACACGATCTCGCCGTCCACGACCAGGTCGTAGCACTCGTGACGTCCACTGGGCGGGTCGGCGGCGGCCTTGAGCAGATCACCACGGACATCGCCGGCCGGAAACGCGTAACGGGGGACGTTACGACCCGACTCCCACACCAGCACCGGCGCCCGGCTGTCCACGACGAGGAGGTCCCCTCGGTAACAGCGAACCCAGCGCCGACTCGGCTCCCACCTGAGCGTCATGTCTCACCCCCTCCCACCACCGTAACCCCGGCCAAGAGCCGCCCCCGTTTTGAGCGGCCATATCCTGCCTCCGTGGACAATGTCATCCCACCGCCCGTCAGCAGCCTGGGCCGCACCGACCGTACGAGCCTCCGCCGCATGAAGGAAAAAGGCAGCTACGACCGCGCCGACCTCGACGCCATCCTGGCCGCCGGTTTCGTCTGCCACCTGGGCGTAGTGGTCGACGGCACGGTCATGGTCCTCCCGACCGTGTACGGCGCCACCGCCGACACCCTCTACTTCCACGGCTCAGTCGCCAGCCGGAGCCTCGTCGGCGCCCCCCAGCAGACGGTATGCGTCACCGTCACCCACCTCGACGGCCTGGTCCTGGCCCGCTCCGTCTTCGAACACGGCATCAACTACCGCTGCGCGATGATCTACGGCACCCCCCGCCAGGTCACCGAAGAACCCGAAAAACTACACGGCCTCCAAATAGTCACCGACCAATGCGCCCCCGGCCAATGGAACTACGCCCGCCGCCCCACCCGCAAAGAACTGGCCGCCACCACCCTCCTGGCCCTCCCCCTCAACGAAGCCTCCGTCAAAATCCGCACCGGCCCACCCGACGACGGAGACAGCCCCGACTCCCAGCTCGGCCTATGGGCCGGCGTAATCCCCATAACCACCACCTACGGCACCCCCATCCCCGACCCTCTGCTGCTACCCCCCAACCTCGCCGTGCCTTCACACATATCCGTCCCTGATCGCCCCTAACGCGCCGGGAGCGCCTGCGAGCCCGCACGCGGCTCTTCACAGCTGCCGGAGGCTTCAGGCGGGCCAGAATTCAGTAGGGCTGCATCTGGTCTACGACCTTTACCGCTATCTGGATGATCTCTTCGACCTTGGGAATGTCCCGATCCACGTCCCCTGCGTTGAAGCCGTCCGAGTCGCGTCGCGGATATTCCGCGTCATTCCGGCGTCGCCGCATCCGGTCGAACGGCCGCAGGCCTCTGCCCGAGCGGCGGATCCAACTGCGCGCTAACCGCTTCATAGACGGCGATGTGGCCGCCGCGTGAGGTCGCCCGCAGGCCTTGGTTCTCCAGGACGGCGCAGAGGGCCTTACGCGCGGCGTCGTACAGCAGCTGATATGCGCCGACAGGATCGGACTCTTTGGCCAATCGGACCGTGGCCAGGTGCCGGTTGACCTGATCGAGCAGGCTGTCCGCTTGGGAACGACTCGCCGGGACCCGCTCCACCTCGCCACGGCCGATCATGCCGTCGATCGCCTGCCGCCCCTGCTCCCACCTCATGCGACTCCCGTTCCCTCGATTTCCAGACCTACCAATGGACGCGACCGCAGCGACTCAAGGAAGGGGTCCTCGTCCGTGGACTCCCAGGTTCCGCGACTCATCCTGCGAAGGTTCACTTCGCGCCCGAGCTGCTGCTCCGCCCGCCTCGCGACAAGATAGAGGTCATCCTCGCCCGGCTCGCCCACGACCAGCACATCGACGTCTCTCGGCACCCGGCCAGGCTCGCCTTCGTACCGTGCCGCCCACGAGCCATAGATGTACGCCTCCTCCACCCCTGGCACACCACTCAGGAGCTCGGGCAATACGACAATCGGGCCATAGGTGAGAGCCAACAGCTCGGTCAGCGGCCTGGCGATGATGGTTTCTTCGTCCGCGCTGACCAGACGGAGATTTCCGACCCGGCGCACCTTGATGAGGCCCGCCGCGGACAGGCGATCGACTTCCCTGGTCACGGACGCGGGCGATACCCGGAACTGCTGCGCCAGGACGACCAACGGATACTCGTCCTCCGGGTGCAGATAGAGCCAAGCCAACAGCTCCCCTTGGAAGGCCGTTCTGACCAGGGGGAGCAGCACTGAAGGCGGTTGTTTCATAAACTGAAACATAGCTTTCAGTTTACGCAAGTTCCATGGTCAGGCAGGGGTTTCGGGATAGAAGCCGACCTCGTCAGCTCCCCGCGCACCCAGAAACGCCGGGAACGCGAGGCATCCAGGCGTTGCGTCAGGGTGAGGGGACGCCACGTTTCTCGCCGTCAGAACGGGTACGTGGGGGTGTCGGCGCGCATGGTGATCCAGCGGGTTTCGGTGAAGGCTTCGATGTTGGCTGTGGCGCCGCCGAAGCGGGAGCCGGTGCCGGAGGCGGCGAGGCCGCCGAAGGGGGCGTTGGCTTCGTCGTTCACGGTTTGGTCGTTGATGTGGACGATGCCGGTGGGGATTTTCTGGGCGAGGGCGAGGCCCTTCATGGCGTCGCGGGTGACGATGCCGAGGGAGAGGGCGAATTCGGAGACGGTCGCGAGGTGGACGGCTTCTTCGAGGGTGGTGAAGCGGGCGACGGGGGCGACGGGGCCGAAGACTTCCTGGGCGAAGGCGGGGGTAGCGGGGGTGGTGCCGGACAAGACGGTGGGGGCGTAGAACAGGTCGTCGTAGAGGCCGCCGGCGGCGAGGGTGGCGCCCTGGTCGACGCTGTCGCGGACGAGGCCGTGGATTTTGTCGCGTTGGGCGGCGTCGATGACGGGGCCGAGGGCGACCTGGCCGGAGGCGGGGTCGCCGACGGGGAGTTTGTCGGCTTTGGCGGCGAGGCGTTCGACGAAGTCGTCGTACAGGGCTTCGTGGACGAGGTGGCGGCCGGTGGTCATGCAGATCTGGCCCTGGTGGAAGAAACTGCCCCAGGCGGCCAGGTTGACGGCCGCGTCCAGGTCGGCGTCGGGGAGGACGATCAGGGCGGAGTTGCCGCCGAGTTCCAGGTGGGCGCGTTTGAGGTGACGGCCGGCGAGTTCACCGACTTTGCGACCCGCCTGGGTGGAGCCGGTGAAGGAGATGACCCGGACCAGCGGGTGCGTGATCAGCGCTTCGCCGACGTCGACGCCCCCGGGGAGCATCTGCAGGACGCCGGGCGGAAGTCCGGCCTCCTCGAAGATCCGGGCGATGGTGACACCGCCGGTGACGGCCGTACGCGGGTCCGGTTTGAGGATCACCGCATTGCCCAGGGCCAGAGCGGGCGCGACCGACCGGATGCCCAGGATGATCGGCACGTTGAACGGCGAGATCACACCGACCACACCGGCGGGAACCCGGGTCGCCATCGACAGCCGAGGCTCCTCACTGGGGACCAACTCACCGTACGGCCGGCTCGGCAGGGCCGACGCCTCGTAACACTCCTGCTCAGCGACATGTACGGCAAAGCCCGCCATCCCCGGCACCGCCCCGACCTCCCGGACGTTCCACCAGGAGATCTCCTCGGCATGCTCGGCCCACAACCGCGCCGCCCGCCGCAACACCGCCGCCCGCACCGGATGCGGGGTCGCGGCCCATTCCCGCTGGGCCACCGCCGCACTCTCCGCCGCCCGCGCCAGATCGCCCGCGTCCGCCACCCCGATCCGCCCGAGCGACGCCCCGGTGGCAGGTTCGATCACATCCATGCCGCCGCCGGAGCCCGGCTCCCACGAGCCGCCAACAAAAATCTTGTCCTGCCACAGCGTCGTGTTGAGGAGCACCACGGAGTCCCTTCACCCGGTCGAGTGCGCCGAATGTAGACAGGTCCTTTCCGATGAATCAACTCCGTGTTCTAGCCAGTCGAACACTTTCTGGAAATGATCAAGCCTCGGCCCGATACCCCAGCCGTTCCGAGATCACCGCGGCGGCCCGGCGGAGCGGCGCGTCGATGCGGCTGGTCAGCGAGTCGATCGAGGTCGACCAGGTGGTGAGGTGGATGGCCACGTTGATGGCCGCGACCACCGTCCCCGACCGGTCCCTGATCGGCGCCGCGATGGAGCGCAGGCCCGGCGCGAGCTCCTCGTCGTTGACCGCGATCCCCTGCTGGCGGACCTTGGCCAGGGCGTTCATCAGCTGCTCGCGGGCGGTGATGGTCTTCGGGCCGCGGCGGGCCAGGTTCGTCCGGTCCAGCAGGGTGCGCAGCGCGGCCGGTTCGCGGTGGGCCAGCAGCACCTTGCCCATCGAGGTGCAGTAGGCCGGCAGCCGGGAGCCGACGTGCAGGTTCAGATCGACGACCAGGCCGGTGGATCTGCGGCTGCGGCGGCGTTCCACGTAGACGATGTCGGGGCCGTCGAGCACGGCCATGCTGGCCGCGAACCCGGTCTCGTCGGAGAGGGCCTGCAGGTGCTCGGAGGCGACCCTGGTCATCTCCATGGAGCTCAGCGCGGCGAAACCCAGGTCGATGACGCGGGGGCCCAGGGAGTATTTCCGGGTGTCCGGATCCTGCTGCACGTAGGCGAGTTTGGCCAGGGTGGCCACGTACCGGTGGGTGGTGGAGCGGTTGAGGCCGACCGCGCGGGCGATGTCGGCGATGCCCAGCACCGGGCCGGTCTCGCTGAACGCCGAGAGGATGCCCAGGCCGCGCTCCAGCGACTGCGAGAAGGCCGCCGAGCCGCCCGCGCCGGCGTCCTCGTCGTCGGGCGGCGTCTGCTGAGTGCTCATGCTGCACCGTAACAGAAGTGTTCCAATTATTAGAACGACTGATTGACGGGCGGTATGCGGCCTTCCTACAGTTTCCACTTCTGTTTCGGGGTTGAGCAGTTCAAGAACGCGTACACGAATCAGTGGCCGCAGGTGCCGACCAACAAGAAGGTCGGGGTGATGTGGCCCAACGACTCGGACGGGAACGCCGTCCGGGCGGCGCTGGGGCCGCTGCTGGAGAAGGCGGGGTACACGATCGTCGACCCTGGTCCGTACACGAATGGGACCAACGACTACTCCGCGCAGATCGCCATGTTCAAGGCGGAGAACTGCGAGATCTTCAACTCGTTCCCGCTTCCGCCGGATTTCGCGACGTTCTGGCGGCAGGCCACGCAGCAGGGCTACCAGCCGAAGATCGTGCAGGTGGCCAAGACCGGGCTGTTCCCTTCGCAGGTGGAGGCGCTCGGGGAGATCGGGGTGGGGATCGCGGGGGGCGCGTACTGGACGCCGACCTATCCCTACGCGTCCTCGCTCACCAAGATCGCGTCCAAGGACCTGGCGGACGGCTACCAGAACACGGTCGGCAAGCAGTGGACCCAGCAGTTGGGCCCCAGCCTGGCGCTGTTCGACATCGCGGCGGCGGCGTTCCAGGCCGCGGCCGACCCCAAGGACCGAGCCGGGCTGGCCAAGACGATCGGCACCCTCAGCGTGGACACTCCGGTGGGCAAGCTGGAGTGGGGCAAAGGCCCCAACGGGAACGTCGTGGTCACCCCCATTCTGGGCGGGCAGTGGCTCGCCGCCGAGCCTGGCGGCAAGTACAAGCTCGACTTCGTGCTGTGTGACAACTCCTCTGACCCGAATGTGCCGGTCGCGGCGCAGCTGAAGGCTTACGGGGCATGAGTTCCACCGAGGCCCCCGTCCTGACGGGGCGGGGGCTGTCGATGCGGTTCGGCGATCTTCAGGTGCTGGCGGAGGTGGACTTCCGCGTCGGCGACAGGGAGGCCGTCGGGATCGTGGGCCCCAACGGTGCCGGCAAGACGACGCTGCTGAACGCGCTGGCCGGGTCGATCCGGCCGACGGCGGGGACGATCGAGTTCCACGGCAGGGACATCACGCGGTTGCGGCCCGAGCTTCGGTGCCGTCGCGGGCTCGGGCGGGCGTACTAGATTCCGCGGCCGTTCGCGGGCATGACCGTGCTGGAGAACGTCCTGGTCGGTTCGTCGTACGGCGCGGGGTTGCGGCGTGAAGCGGCGTACGCGCGCAGCATCGAGGTGCTCGAACTGTGTGGTTTGACCGGGTTGGCGAACCGGCGGGCCGACACTCTCGGGCTGCTGCACCGCAAGCGCCTCGAACTGGCCCGGTCGCTGGCCACCGATCCGCAGGTGCTGCTGCTGGACGAGATCGGCGGCGGCCTCACGGACGCCGAAGCCGCCGAACTCGTCACCACGATCAAGCTGGTGCGCGAGCGGGGCGTCGCCATCGTGTGGATCGAGCACATCGTGCATGTCCTGATTCAGGTGATCGATCGGCTGGTCTGCATGGACGCCGGGAAGGTCATCGCGGACGGCCCGCCGGAGGCCGTGCTGCGGGACGCCGTCGTGGTCGACGTCTACCCGGGGAAGGCGGGGTCGTGAGGCTGCTCGAAATCGAGGACCTGGTGTCCCGGTATGGGTTGCTGCAGGCCGTACGCGGGGTGTCGTTCGGGGTGGACGAAGGTGAGGTCCTCGCGGTCGTCGGCGCGAACGGCGCGGGCAAGTCGACGATGCTCCGCACCATCGCCGGGGCCCACCCGACCGCGCAGGGCGCGGTCCGGTTCGACGGCGCCGACCTCGCCGGGGTTCCCGCCCATCTGCGGGTACGGCGTGGCATCGCGCTGGTCCCCGAAGGACGAAAGCTGTTCGGCGAACTGACCGTCGAGGAGAACCTGCTGGTCGCCGGGCGGCGATCCCGGCCTGGGGTGTGGAACCTGGCCACCGTCCTGGACGCTTTCCCGATGCTGGCTCCGCTGCGCGGGCGGCGGGCGTCCAGCCTGTCGGGCGGGCAGCAGCAGGCGGCCGCCATCGCGCGGGCGCCGATGAGCAATCCGCGCCTCCTGCTGATCGATGAGGTGTCGCTGGGGTTGTCGCCCGTAGCCGTCGACGCCGTCTACGAGTCGGTGCAGGTGCTCCGCGCGGCGTCGAGCACATTGTTGCTGGTCGAGCAGGACCTCGCCCGGGCGCTGTCCGTGGCCGACCGCGTCCTGTGCGTGCTGGAAGGACGCATCGTGCTGAACGAGAGCACCCACGACGTCACCCGCGAACAGGTCACCGCGGCCTACTTCGGACTCGACCTTTCGGAGCCCTCATGACCTGGATCAACGCGGTCGTCCAGGGCCTACTCCTCGGCGGCCTGTACGCCCTGTTCGCCTGCGGGCTCTCACTCATGTTCGGCGTCATGCGAATCATCAACCTGGCCCACGGCGGCCTGGCTGTCCTGGGCGCATTCCTGGTGTGGACGATCAGTACCCAACTGAACCTCTCGCCATTCCTGGCGCTGCTGCCGGCGTTGCCCATCATGCTGATCGTCGGATATCTCCTCCAACGCACAGTGCTCGCGCGCAGCCTGCGGGGTGGGGCGCTATTCCTCTGCTCACCACTTTCGGGCTGAGCATCGTGATTCAGAACGCGCTCCTGGAAGGCTATTCACCGGACGTACGGTCGCTGGGAGCCGCCGCCGGATCACTGTCCACCGGCAGCTGGGAGATCACGTCGCAGCTGTCCATTCCCTATATCGGGGTTCTCACCCTGGCGGTGGCGGTGCTCGTGCTCGGCGGACTGCAACTGCTGCTGCGCCGCACGCCATTCGGCCGGGAAATGCGCGCCACCGCCCAGGATCCCGACACGGCGGCGCTCGTCGGAATCCCCGCAGCCGCCGTCTACGGACGGGCGACCGCCATCGCCGTGGTGACGGCCACGCTCGCCGGGACGTTTCTGGCCGTGCACTCGACTTTCGAAGCGTCCAGCGGGCCCACGCAGCTGATATTCGCCTTCGAAGCCGTCGTCATCGGCGGGCTCGGCTCGCTGTGGGGGGCGTTGGTGGGCGGGATCGTGCTCGGAATCGCGCAGACCGTCGGCGCGGCCATCGACCCGCAGTACTCCATCCTCGCCGGGCACCTGATCTTTCTCGTCATTCTCGCCAGCCCTCGTGGCCGGTCCATCATCACCCGGAGCACTGACCGATGAGCGTCGCCGTATCCCAGGTGTCGGTGGGGCAGCAGGCGTATATCGGGTTCGGGGCGTACGCGACGATTTTCTTCACGCAGCGGGGGGTGACGCCGTATCTGGCGGTCGTGCTGGCCGCGGTCGCGAGTGCTCTGCTGGCCGTGGTTCTGGCGCCGTTGCTGCTGCGGTTGCGTGGCGGGCAGTTCGCTGTCGGGACCTGGGTGGTCGCCGAGGCGCTGGCGCTGCTCATCGCGTTGGATGAAGGGCTGGGCGGGGGGACCGGGATTTCGCTGCGCGGGCTCAACGTGTATGAGCCTGATCTGCGGCGGGCCTATACCTTCTGGTTGACGCTGGCGTTCACGCTGGTGCTGCTCGTCGTGGTGTTCGTCATCCTTCGGCATCGGACGGGGATGGCGTTGCAGGCCATTCGGGATGACGAGGAGGCGGCGGCGTCCCTTGGCGTACGGACTGGGCCGTTGAAGTTCGGGTTGTTCGTGCTGGCCGGATTCGGGTGCGGGGCCGCCGGCGCCCTCACGTTGACCAATACGCTGTTCATTCAGCCGCAGTCGATTTTCGGGGTGCAGTGGACGGCGTTCATGCTGTTCATGGTGCTGGTGGGCGGGCTGGGGACCTTCGAAGGGCCGATCATCGGGGCCATTCTCTATTTCACGCTGCAGAACCAGTTCGCCGAACAGGGCGCGTGGTACCTCATCGGGCTGGGGGTCGTCGCGGTCGGCTTCGCGCTGTTCCTGCCGCGCGGGCTGTGGAGTGTGGTCGCCGACAGGTTCCACCTGCGGTTGTTGCCCATCGGCTACCATCTGCACGGCCAGTCCAGCAAGGAGACCTGAACGCAGTGAGCGAAGTCGTGCGGCACTTCATCGGGGGGCGGTGGCGCGATTCGGTCAACGGGCGCAGGCACCCCGATCACGATCCGTGGACGGGTGAGGTCATCGCGGAGGTCGCTTCGGGGGACGCGGACGACGCGCGGGACGCGGTGGAAGCGGCGCATGCCGCGTTTCCCGCCTGGGCGGAACTGGCTCCGACGGAACGGCAGCTCATCTTTCTCCGCGCCGCCGATGTTCTTTCGCGCCGGAAGACCGAGATCATTGGACTGCTGGCCGGGGAGACCGGGTGCGGGGCCCACTTCGCCGAAATTCAGCTCCAGTTCTGCCTGTCGCTGCTGCGGCAGGCCGCCGGGCTGGCGTTCGCGGCGACCGGGCAGGTGCTGCCGTCGGATGTGCAGGGAACCCGGGCATTGGCGCTACGGCGGCCGGTCGGAGTGGTGGCCGCGATTTCGGCGTGGAATGCCGCGCTGGTTCTGGCCGGACGGGCGATTGTGGGGCCGATGGCGTTGGGGAACACCGTCGTGCTCAAACCGTCCGAGGAGGCGCCGATCACCGGGGGCACGGTGTGGGCGGAGCTATTCGCTGAGGCGGGTCTCCCGCCGGGTGTTCTCAACGTGGTCACCCACGCGCCCGGCGACGCCGGAGCAATCGTCGAGGAATGCGTCACCCATCCGCGGGTGCGGCGAATCAACTTCACCGGTTCCACCGTCACCGGCAGGCGGCTCGCGGAACTCGCCGCCAGACATCTGAAGCGGCCTGTCCTGCAGTTGAGCGGCCACAACTCACTGATCGTGCTCGCGGACGCGGACCTGGAATACGCCGTCAACGCCGCCGCGTATGGCGCGTTCCTGCATCAGGGCGAAGTGTGCATGTGCGCCCGCCGCATCCTCGTCGAACGCCCGATCGCCGAAGAGTTCACCGAGCGATTCATCGCGAAGGTTTCCCAGTTGCCGGTCGGCGATCCGCGTGACCCGGCCACGGTTCTCGGCCCGCTCATCAATCAGTGGGCGCTTTCGCTGATCACCCGCCGGGTCGAAGAGGCCGTCGCGTTGGGTGCCCGCGTCCTGATCGGCGGAACCCCCCAGCCGCCGTGTTACCCCGCGACGGTCCTCACCGACGTCCCCGAAGAGGCCGAACTCGCCTTCGAGGAGACTTTCGGACCGGTCGCGCTGCTGGAAATCGTCGAGAACCGCGACCACGCCGTCCAACGCTCCAACGCATCCCGCTACGGCCTCACGGCCGGCATCATCACCGACGACGTCTACCGCGGCCTCGACCTGGCCCGCCGACTGGAAGTCGGCATCGTCCACGTCAACGACCAGCCCGTCAACGACGAACCCCACATGCCCTTCGGCGGCCTCAAGGACAGCGGCTGGGGCCGATTCGGCCTGAATTTCGCCACCGAGGACTTCACCGAACTCCAATGGGCCACCCTCCGCTCCACCCCCCGAACATTTCCTTTCTGACCGCCGACCGTTTGATCGTCACCTCCAGGCCCGTCGGAGCCAGGAGCTTCGTGCGAACATCAGCCGCGGCTGGCCGACCGTGGTGAGCTGTGCCCTGCCAGCGCTGATGTCTCAGCGATCGACCAAGGCTTGGACTGCCGCGATCACTGCCGCGCGATGAGCGGCGAGTCGTTCGGGGGACCACTGTTCTTCGGGGGCGAGCCCGCGCAGAGCGGGGGAAGTGGTGAACCAGGCGAAGATCAGGGCGTGCACCAGGGCGAGGACGTCGACCGGGTTCGTGTGGGTGGTCGCCCGGCCGTCGTGCTGCGCCAGGGCCTCGACCTTTTTCCGGTACGCGTTGATTTCGGCGGTGGTTGCTTCCGGGCGTTCGAACTGGGCCCAGGTGGCCAGCCGTACCAGGTCGGGGCTGGTGAGGATGTAGTCGAACAGGGCGCCGGCGTAGCCGGGAAGGTCGGCGGGGTTGAATGGCACCGCCTCGGACACGGCGGCGAGGGTGCGGGCCACCACGAGGTCGAAGAGCTCTTCCTTGTGGCCGAAATGGACGTAGATGGAGCGCTTGTTGGCGTCGGCCTTTTCCGCGATCCGGTCCATTCGGGCGCCGGCCAGGCCGTACTCGGCGAACTCGGCGAAGGCCGCGTCGAGGATGCGGGTCTTGGTCGCGGTGGCGTCGGGCGGCATTGCCACATCGTAGGTAACTATCTGGATATTGACTAGCGGAGGTCCCGTCTCTACTGTGGGACTGAATCTATCCAGATAGTTACCTACGAAGGCGGCAGGCCATGGCCACCAAGACCTGGTTCATCACCGGCACCTCCAGCGGCTTCGGCCGCCAACTGACGCAGCTGCTTCTGGAGCGTGGCGATCGGGTCGCCGCGACGCTGCGCAAACCCGAAGCGATCAAGGACCTGGCGGACCAGTACGGCGCGCAGCTGTGGGTGCGCGCCCTCGACGTCACCGACACCGCGCAGGTCCGGGAGGTGGTCGCCGCCGCGTTCACCGACCTCGGCCGCATCGACGCGATCGTCTCCAACGCCGGATACGGCCTGTTCGGCGCCGCCGAAGAGCTCTCCGACGAGCAGATCAGCCGCCAGATCGACACCAACCTCGTCGGCTCGATCCAGCTCGCGCGCGCGGTCATCCCGCACCTGCGCGCCCACGGCGGCGGCCGGATCGTCCAGCTGTCCAGCATGGGCGGCCAGATCGCCTTCCCCGGCGCGAGCCTCTACCACGCCACCAAGTGGGGCATCGAAGGCTTCTTCGAGTCGGTCATTCCCGAGATCGCCGCATTCGGGATCGAGGTGACCCTCGTCGAGCCGGGCGGCGCCCGTACCCAGTTCGCCGGCACCAGCCTCGCCGTCGCCCCGCCCAGCGACGCTTACACCGAGGGCGTGGTCGGGCAGATGCGCCAGTTCATGACCCTCGCCGGCGTCACCGCCTGGCCAGGCGACCCGATCAAGATCGCCCAGGCGATCATCGACTCCACCGACCAAACCCCGGCGCCCAAGCGGCTGCTGCTGGGCAGCGACGCCTACGCCAACGTGCACGCGGCCCTGACCGAACGCCTCGCCGCCGTCGAATCCCAGCAGGAACTGGCCTTCTCCAGCGACGCCGACGACGTCATCGCCGCCCGCGCTTAGAGAACCCTACGAGCCCGCAGGTCCGTTCAGTAGGACCGAATCCCGAGGCCATGCTCAACGAAGGCATGAACATCGGTGTAGGGATCTCGCCGCGACCAGGGCACATGCTCCTCGTGTGCCGCGTTCATCTGCTCGGCTCGCCTCTTCGCCTCACCGACGCTACCGACCGGGATCTGCTCCGGCAGCACAGTTTTGACGTTCGCAACAACCCTGGCGAAGGGCAGCCGATCGGCCACGAAACCACAAACCCCATTAAATGTTCCGGTCGCCGACTTGAAGTGCAGCAGCCGCAGTGGCATTCGCAATCCTGACCTCTACCGCGATTGTCGGGTCCGCGTAGGCACCTTGAGCACGGATGATCTCGATGTACGTCGGCTCAG
>NZ_BLAD01000095.1:5048-50684 GCF_009687845.1 Acrocarpospora corrugata | reverse complement strand
GCGTAGGGGGGAGCGGCGCTCCCTGGATAGGTGCGCCCTTCATCTGGGTTGGTGGTGGGCCAATGATTGATCACGGCGGGCGGTTTGGGTTCGTGTGGAGGTCACACGGGGGCTGTCTCGTTGTGAAGGGGCTGGGATCATGGGAAAGATCGCGATTGTTACCGGTGGGAACCGGGGGCTGGGGCGGGACGCGGTTGTGCGGATCGCTGAGGACGGGACCGATCTGATCTTCACCTATCGGACGCATCCGGAGGAGGCGCAGGAGGTCGTCGCGGTGGTGGAGAAGCTGGGGCGGGTCGCGGTGGCGTTGCGGTTGGATGCGGGGGACATCGGGTCGTTCGAGGGCTTCGCGGAGCAGGTGCGGGGGGTGCTGAAGGAGCGGTGGGGGCGCGAGGACTTCGACTTCCTGGTCAACAATGCGGGGCTTTCGGCGCCTGCGTCGTTCATGGAGACGACTGAGGAGGCGTTCGATCTGCTCATGGGGGTGCACTTCAAGGGGGTGTACTTCCTGACTCAGAAGCTTGTGCCGAATCTGGCCGATGGTGGGCGGATCATCAACATCTCGACTGGGCTGACCCGCTTCACAGGGCCTGGTGGTGCTGCGTACGCCTCGATGAAGGGTGCGGTCGAGGTGCTCACGCGCTACCTCGCCAAGGAGTTGGGGCCGCGTGGGATCTCGGTCAACACGGTGGCGCCGGGGCCGGTGGCGACCGACTTCGGTGGGGGTCGGATTCGGGACAACGAGGAGCTCAAGGCGATGCTGGGTAGCCAGACGGCTCTGGGCAGGGTGGGGCAGCCGGAGGACATCGGCGGGGTGATCGCGGCGCTGCTGTCGCCGAACACCGGGTGGGTGACCGGGCAGCGCGTCGAAGCATCCGGTGGCACTTTCCTGTAGCGGTGCAGGCCACATGTGAGTGTGGCCTTCACGCAACGCTGAGGTCGCTGGCCGCGCGGGTTGCTCCGTAGCGTGTGAGAAACCGGGGAATGAGCTGCGCAGTGCCGTCTGGTGGCTCGAGCAGTTCCGATGAGCAGGAAGACTGAGCTGGTGGATCGAGCGCAACTCGCGGACTTTCTCCGTACAAGGCGTGAGGCTCTGCAGCCCGAGGATGTCGGGTTGCCGCGTGGTCAGCGGCGGCGTACCCACGGGCTGCGGCGCGAAGAGGTGGCGGCGCTGTGTGGCATGTCGGCGGACTATTACAGCCGGCTGGAGCAGCAGCGGGGACCGCAGCCTTCGGAGCCGATGCTCGCGTCGATTGCCCGGGGATTGCATTTGTCGCTGGATGAACGTGATCATCTTTTTCGGATGGCTGGGCACAATACTCCGAGCCGGAATCCCCGTACCGACCACATCGCGCCAGCGATCATGCGGATTCTTGATCGGCTGGCCGATACGCCTGCTCAGGTCGTTACGCTGCTCGGGGAAGCGCTTTTGCAGACCAGGCCCGCGGTCGCTCTGGTCGGTGATGAGACGCATTTCACCGGCCTGGCGCGCAGCATCTTCTACCGGTGGTTCACTGACCCGCTGGCGCGTCGGATCTTCCCGGAAGAGGACTATCCGAAGCATGGGCGGATCTTCACCGCTGAGCTTCGCACCGCCTATTCGCGTCTGGGTACGGATTCTCGTGCCGGGCAGATCGTCACCGCGTTGCTGGAGCAGAGTTCCGAGTTCGTGGCCTTGTGGAGTGCGCATGAGATCGGCATTCCTCGCAGCGACACCAAACGCATCCGCCACCCTGACCTCGGCATTCTCGAATTGCACTGCCAGGCGCTGCAGGACCCCGACCAGGGACAGGCGCTCCTGGTCTACACCGCGACCCCGGGAACCGAGAGCTACGAGAAACTCAAGCTCCTGTCCGCGGTCGGAGATCGCCAACCGCACCTTTAGCCTGGTGGAATCACCGGCATGACACCGTCCCGTGTTCTTCAAGCGCTTGACCGGTTCAATGCCGCCCATCCTTGGGACCACAACGCTCACTATCACCGCTGGATCCTGCGCCAGCTTCCGAGAAGGTTCGGGAAGGCCCTCGATGTCGGCTCTGGCAGTGGTGATCTGGCCCGGCTCTTGGCTACCTGCGCCGAATCGGTGTACGGAATCGACGCCAACGCCACGATTGTTGCCCGAGCGCGGGACTCGACCTTCTCGGCTTCGGTGCGGTTCTCGGTTGGGGACGCGCTGACCGATACGCCGCCCGGTCCGTACAACGTGATCACGTGCGTCGCTGTGGTTCATCATCTGCCGTTCACGGACGCGATCACCCTGTTTCGCCGGCAGTTGGCGCCCGGTGGAACCTTGGTGATCGTTGGCGTGTCCCGCGCGCACAGTCTGAATGATCATTTGCTGGGGCTCGCAGCCGTTCCGCTGAACCTGGTTATGGGCTGGCTCAAGAACAAGGGCCGCAGGGCCGTCAGGCCGGTCTCGATGACCGCCCCGACTCGACCGGCGGTCATGACATTTCCCGATATCGTCCGCGAAGCCAGTCGAGTACTGCCCGGCGTGCGGTTGCGTCGTCGGCTGTTCTGGCGGTACACGCTGGTCTGGCATCACAGGCCGTCTGGAACGGTGAGTTCGTGAACGAGTCCGTAGATGATCACCCCCAGCCGCTGTCGGCCTGCTGGAATTACTGGATCGCGGTTTCCACCGGCGATCAGGCGGGCGTCATGGAGATCTTGGGGCTGACCGAGCACGAGCCCGTGTCGTTCGCGGCCGCCGAGGAGATCATCGACACTGACAGCCACGATGGGTATCTGGGCCGCGTGTTCGTGACACCTGAAGTCGGCGGCTGGACGCTCGTCATGGGTGCTTGGTGTGATCCCTACGGCGCTGAGCGGCGCGAAGACGTGCTCCGGCTGTGTACGAAACTCAGCGAACGTTATGGCCGGGCGCACGCCTACTACTACGGCGAGCAGGACGACGGTTCGGCGTGGCTCGTGACCGAGAACGGCATGGTGGTACGGCGGTTCGCCGCCGCCGGGGAGCCGGGGGACGAACTGCTGGCCCTCGGCGAACCCCTACCCGTGGAGCAGGCGAAGCGGATCGAGTTGGGGTTGCCAATCCGGTGGGATCCGGCCGTGGAGGATGACGAAGAGTGGCTCTGCGCCGCGTTCGGGCTGGCCCCGGAGATAGCCTCAGCGCTCGGCGTGAGTCCGCTGGTCCTCACGGCCGACACACCGTGGAGCGGAGTGGGCGTCCTGGCGGCTACGCCGTGCTCGGACGCTATTCGCCGATCTTCTTTGCCCAGAGGGTGACGACTGTGGAGATGGGGACCGTCTGTTCGGCTGGGGGTTCCTGGCGGGTGACTATCCAGTTTCGGTCGTTGACCTGGAAGCGGTTCTGGCCGGTGGCGTCGCGGTCGCGGAGGAGGTAGAAGCCTGCGGCCTGCATCGTGTCTTGGGCCTGCTGGAGGTTCATGCCCACGACGGATGGCAGGTTGGCCTGGGTCGTGGTCTGTGGTTCCTGGGTTTGGGTGGCGGGCTGGGCTTCGGCGGGATCGGTCGTCGCGGGGGGTGGCTGGTCGGCGGAGGAGGCCTGGGCGTGGCATTGGTCGAATTTTTCGGTGGAGATGTCTTCTCTGATCGTTCTGCCGTTGACCTTGATCCGGCAGATGATCTTGCCTGTGTCGTCGGCGTTGTCGACCGACAACGAGACGGGGTCGGTCAGGTCTTCGACGTTCACGGTGACCGAGTAAGGGAGTGGTACGGCTGTTTCCTGCTTCAGGTCGGAGCCGATGGTCCGGGTGATGGTCTGGGCGCGGACGGCGCCTGAACTGCCCTCGACTTCGAAGGTGATTGTGGGGGTGGTGGTTTCGCTGGGTGGGGTGGGTTCGTCTGAGGAGATGGGTTCGGTGGATTGCGCGGCGGTGGGTGCTGCTGCCGGCTGTTTGTCGCTGGTGGTGCCGTTGAAGGCTATGTAGCCACCGGCCAGGGCCAGGACGGTTCCGAGAATCAGCGGGAGGGTGCGCCTTTTGCGCTGTTTGGGTGGGGGTGGTGGGTGGTCGTAGGTGGTTGGTGGCCCGGGGTGGGTCTGTAGTCTTTCGAGTGGGCTGTAATGCGGGGGCTCGTACGGGTTTGACATTGTCGCTCCAGGAATTGGGGATGCCTGAGAGAGACGTTTCTTGGTGATGCGAGGTTGCCGTGCGTTATGAGATTGCGATTGTCGTGAGAAATCCGCGGAACGCTTACCTGGGCGCATATTCACGGTTGCGTGATCTATTGGTTAATAGGCCCGCAAAGCGGTCAAATGGCACAGTGGCGCCGATCGGGTGCGCGATCTCCGTGAGTTGTCAGGCGTTGACGGGCTTCCAGCGCCAGGTGTTGCTGGGGTACCGGACGCATTTGTAACGCTTGGTGTGGGCGGCGGCCCGCATGGAGTAGCCGTAGTCGTTGTACTGGGATTTGGCGCAGTAGGCGCCCGGTGAGACGCAGTCCCAGTGCTTCTTGTGCGCGTAGTAGTACTTGCCTGAGGGTTGCTTCTTTTTGCACCAAGCGGCTGAGGCGGCGTGCGAATGGGCGTAGGTGGCCGAAAAGGCGGGGGTGCCGGCGGCGAGCAGCAGTGTTCCTGCGGCAAGGGTCGCGGTGATCAATTTGCGCACGGTGATCACGCTAATGCTGAGTGGTCACATTTGGGATACTTTGCGGGGTTTCTTTTAGTCGCCGACTTCCAGGCGTACGCGGCGGAAGCCCTTGCCTTTGCTTTCGATTTTGGCGACGCGGATGCGGCCGATCTGGCGGGTCGAGGCGATGTGGGTGCCGCCGTCGGCCTGGCAGTCGAGGCCCACGATGTCGACGATGCGGATCTCCTTGACGTTCTCGGGGATCAGGTTCGTCGCGGTGCGGATGATGTCCGGGATCGCGAACGCGTCATCGCGGGGGAGGACACGGATGTCCACGCGGCGGTCGGCGATGATTTCGGCGTTGCACGCGGCCTCGACGGCCTCTTTGAATCCGGGGGGAACCTCGGGCAGGTTGAAATCCATCCGGGCGGTTCCGACGATCCCCGTCTGGGAACTCGTGGCGGGTTCCATGTTGCCGCCGGTGACGAGCGCGCCGTAGTCGCGGAAGACCACGCCGCAGAGGACGTGCAGGCCGGAATGCGTCCGCATGAGCGCCGACCGGCGTTCGTCGACCAGGGCGGCCCGAACGACGGTTCCAATCGCGGGAAGCGGGTCACCCTCGGCGGGAATCAGATAGAGGTCGTCGCCCTTGCGTACTCCGGCGATCCGGGTTTCGACTCCCTGCCACAGCAGCGTGCCCTCGTCCGCCGGTTGGCCACCGCCACCGGGATAGAAGGCCGACCGGTTCAGGACAATGCCCTCGGGCGTGGCGTCGAGAACCGTCGCTTCCCATTCCCGAAGATTCTGATCAGCGAGTTCAAGCCGCTCTGTACGGCCGTGCGCGTCCATCCCCGAAGCCTAGTTCAGCATTCGATGAGGCTAGGGAACGTCGATTACCTCGATCGTCCAGGAGCACAGGATGGACGTGACCTCAAGGGTGAAGGTTCCCGGGCGGGTCTGAAGCGGCGTGGTCTTGTCGGCCTTGGTGCCTATCTCGGTGAGCGGGGTGTCGATGGTTTCGGCGCCGGACTTGATGGCGGCGGACACGTGGCCGGTGCCGATCGGGTTGGCGGAGCAGTCGTAGGTGTAGTGGATCTGCCAGGTCGCGTCGACGGTGAATTGCGCGGTCGTCTTGTTGGTGGTGCCGTTGTCGGAGAGAAGCACCTGGCCGTTCGTGGCGGGGGGCGGGGACGGGGAATTCTGGGTGGGCTGCGATTCGGGTGGGGTCTGGCTCGGCTGGATGACGGCTTCCCGGGTTTCCACCGGAGTCGTGGGCCGGCGGTCGGAGGGGTCGTCGGTGAGGACCGCGAAAAGGGTGTAGCCGCCGCCGGCGAACATGAGGAAGGCGACCGTGAGCAGGGTGACGATGAGAAGCGCGTTGTTGCCGGCGCGTGGGGGTGGCGGATAGCCGTACCCGGATTGCGGGCCGTAAGTCTGGCCTTCGTACCCGTACGGGTTGGACATCGTTGGCTCCGGAGTCGGGGGCCCTCTCAAGATCGCACGACCCGTCGGCCGATACCAGATCATGGCGCGGGGCGTAACGTGGGGAGAGAGGCCCAGTTCGGGGCCGGGGTCAGCGGTCGGTGGGGATGGTCCAGCCCGCCTGCTGGCAGAGCTGCGTGAGCGTGATCTCGGAACGTTTCCACTGGAAACAGTTGTTCAGGTGTTCGCCGCACTGGCGGGGTTCGGCGTCGGGGACGCCGAGGACGCGGAGTTCGTTCGCGAAATCGGTCGCCTGGTCCTGCTGTTTGGTGCTCAGGCGGTGCCAGATCATGGCCTTCTCCTCCCGGGGGCTGGCTTCAAAGCTAGCCAATTCCAGCGGCTCCGGCGTGTGGGTACGCGACTGGGAATGAAAACGGTTGCCAGAGCATTTCACCGCCTGGAAGGAGTACCGATGGCGAGAAGCAACCTCCGGCCGGTGATCAGACTCCGGTCGACGGCTGGGACCGGGTTCACGTACGTGAGCAGCAAGAACCGCCGGGAGCACCCGGATCGGCTGACGCTGATGAAGTACGACCCGATCGTCCGTAAGCACGTGCTCTTCCGAGAGGAGCGATGACCGATGAAGAAGAACATTCACCCGTCCTACCATCCGGTGGTCTTCCGCGACCCGAGCGTGGGGTTCGCGTTCCTGACCCGTTCGACCGTCAACAGCGCCAAGACGATCGTCTGGGAGGACGGCAAGACGTATCCGGTGGTGGACGTTGACGTTTCCTCGGCGAGTCACCCGTTCTACACCGGGAAGAGCCGGACCCTCGACACCGCGGGCCGCGTCGAGCAGTTCCGCCGCCGTTACGGCCGTTAGGACGAGAAAAAGCCCAGGGTCACGCGCGTGACCCTGGGCTTTTGAAAGCCGGCGGGCTAATACACGTAGACGCTGTTGGCGGAGAGGCCGACGGGGGAGACGAGCTGGTTGGGGAACACGTACTGGAATGGGCCGCCGTTGGTGCAGTTGGTGGTGGCGTAGAGTACGGCGGTTTTGGCGTTGCGGTTGACGGCGGATTTCACCCGGCCGCCGCCCCAGCCGTGAGCGCTGAGGTTGACGCATACGCCGGCCGGAGTGAGCGCGCTGGCCGTGAAGACCGCGCCGGTGAATCCCGGGCCGTCGTATACGCAGAGGGAACCGGGGAACGGGCATGGACTGGCCGCACTAGCCGGGGCTGGCAGCAAGGCGATGGCTGCGGTGACGGCTAGGGCGGTTCGGACCCACATTCCCGGCATGACGCCTCCTGTTGGTTGATTGATGCCGGTCTTATCAGGGCGCGGTGGCGGCGGCCAAGGAGTGAGATAGTCGGGCGACCGACCAATTTGCTAGGAAATTTCGGTGTATGGGGTGTCACCTGCTCTGTCGGCCTGACCTGGCTTATTGCGTACGGGTGGGACGCCTGATGAAAGGTTCAGCGAGACATTGACTCGAAGAGTCTGGACGTAGAGCGGCCGTCTGTGTAATTTCCGGGACATGCCGGACTCGGGAGTGAGGCAGGCCCGCGCCGTCGCCAGTCGTTATCGGCTGGTACGGAAGCTGGGAAGCGGTGGCACGGGTTCGGTGTGGCAGGCCCACGACGACGTGCTCGATCGGGACGTCGCGCTCAAACGGGTCCATGTGCCGGTGCACGCCGGGCGCGACGCCCGGGAGCAGGCGGCCCGCCGGATCCGGCGCTGGGCCAGGGCGACGGCGCGGCTGCGGCATCCGTCGGTGATCCGGGTGCACGACGTGGTCGACGACACGGACGGGCCGTGGATCGTCATGGAACTGCTCGACGTGGAGTCGCTGGAGGAGCGGCTGGCGCGGCAGGGGCCGCTGACCGAGCGGGAGGCCGCCCGGATCGTGCTGCGGGTGCTGGACGCGTTACGGGTCGCCCATGCGGCGGGAATCATGCATCTGGCGGTGAAACCCGGAAATATCCTGCTCGGCGCCGATGGCGAGGTGGTGCTGTCGGATTTCGGCATCGCGCCGCCGTCCGGAGATCCAATGATCAACACGCGCGGGGAGCTCGTGGGGTCGTTGTCGTATCTGTCGCCGGAGCGCATCAGGGGCGAGGAGGGGGCCGCGGACAGCGATCTCTGGTCGCTCGGGGCGACGCTGTTCGCGGCGGTCGAGGGCGCGCCGCCGTATGACCGGGCGGATCCGGTGGGCACGATGCATCAGGGGCCGCCGCCGGTGCAGCGGACGTGGCTGCTCCGTCCCGTCATTCTCGGGCTGCTGCGGCGGGATCGGGCCTCGCGGATCACCGCCGAGGAGGCCGTCGAGCTGCTGACGATCGCGGTCGCGGATCTGGAACGGGAGATTCCGCAGGTTCCGGAGGCTGTGCCTTCGGGGGATTTCGCCTGGTTCACTCGTCGCGAACCGGTCGCTGGGGTGGGTTCCGAAGCGGCGATCGATGGGCTTCGGCGCAGGCGGGGTGCGCATGGCGCGACCGGATGGGATCGGGGCACCGCTCTGGTCCGCGACCGCGCCGCCCGCTGGGCCGCCTGGCTCGCGGCGACGTACGGCACTCCGGACGTCGTCCGCACCCCCGCCACCGGCCGACATGTCCGGAAATCTCGTATCTTCATCATGCTGGGTCTGAAGGATCCGCGAGCTCAGGCGGGCTTCGCCGCCGCCCTGCTGACCATGTCGGCCGCGCTGCTCGTCGCGCTCTCCGTGCCGCTGCCGATCCAGGGGATGCTCGTTCTGCCGCCCGTCCTCGTCGCCCTGCTGGTCCTGGGTGTGCCGTCGCTGCCCGAATCGCTCACGCCCGACGTGGGCTGGCAACGCTGGGCGCTCGTCGGCGGCGCCCTGCTGCCGTTCGCCGCCGCGGCCGTGCTGCTCGCCGCTTCGGCCTCCCTCCAGATCGCGGTGATCGGCGGCGGCGTCTGGCTCGGCTACCTCAGCGTCATCACCTGGCGGCTCAGCCCGGTCGCCGCCGTCGCGCCGCTGGTCGGCGCGGCCACCTACCTGGTCAGCATGGCCGTCGGCCTGATCGAACTCTGGTCCGGTACGCCCCTGCTCCGGTTGCCCGCAGTCCTCCTCCTGGCCCAGGTGGGCGGGCTGGCGGCGGCGTGGTGGTCCGGGTGGGCGGCGACGGTGGTCTGGCGGCAGCAGTACCGGCCCATCTCGCTGGGCATGCTCAACGAGAGCGGCTGAGAGTTGTCGGAGGCGTCTGGTAGATGTTGGGCCATGGGTGTGAGCATTGATGAGCTGCTGGAGATGCTGACCGAGTTGCCCGAGGTCACGCAGGGGCACAGCAGCGAGTGGGTCTCCTTGAAGGTGCGCGGCAAGGGCTTCGGTTATATCTGGGAGAGAACCCAGACGTTGGGGCTGAAGGCGACGATTGAGGAGCAGTTAGCTCTGGTGGCCGAACGACCCGATATCTTCGAGATCCAGTTCACCGCCGGGCGGTTCGGCTGGGTCGTCGTGCATCTCGCGAAGATCGACCGCGAGGAACTCCTCGAACTCGTCACCGAGGCCTGGCGCCTCACCGCCCCCAAACGCCTCCTCGAAATCCACGGCTTCGACGACCACCCCTGATCCCTCCATGGAGCTCCCGGTGACCCCCGAACACACCCGAGTCCAGACGACACCCCTGACCAACGAGGAAGAACTCCGCTTCCTGGCCGTCATGACCGACGAGGTGATCCGCCACCTCACGGCCTCAGGCACCTTCAGCATCACCGCCGACACGGCCGAAAGCCGCGAACGCTGGCAGCGCATCGCCCGCCGGGTAGGCGACACCCTCCAACGCCCCGTGAACAGCTACGCCAACGGCCGCCGAATCACCATCACCCTGAGAAATGACACCGAACCTCCAAACCTCGTCGCTTGACCGCCGGGCGACGACTCCAGGGGGCGTCGGAAATGGCGCGGAATCCCCCGATCTCGCCGCCTGACTGCGGGGTTCGCTCGTCTGGCGACTCCCCGGGTGCGCTGCGGCCGCCGGCCACTCCACCGCCAACCGGACACGCAGAAACGCGCTACCCGAGGCACGTTCCAGGGGTCGTCGCAGCTGCTCCTGCCACCGCTCCATGTCCCGGACGCGCGTACTCAAGAGTCGCCCGGGCCAGGCGTCCGGGTCGGCCGCGGTCTCCATCTGCGACCGGATACTCGGTGGCCCGCTCATTCTGTTCGGGGTTCCAGGGGGCCGAGGGGGACCGGTGGGGGGCGGTCGCAGGTGGTGGTCAGTGCGGTTGCCTGGCCGGTGGTGGTGGAGGTGAGGAGGGACTCCATGATGTCGAGGACGTGGAGGGCCAGGGCTGCTGAGGTTCGGGGGAGTTGGGTGGGTGGGGTGGTGGTGAGGTCGGCGAGGCCGTAGCCGCGGGCGGCGTCCTGGTAGCCGGCACGGGTGGGGAGGGAGGTCCAGGTGCCGCCGACTGGGTGGGCGTGGATTTCGCCGTCGAAATGGTTGGGGTCGGGGAGGTGCAGGGTGGCCTGCTCGCCGTGGAGTTCGATGTTGGGGGCGCGGGTCGCGGCGGAGTCGAAGCTCATGACGAGGGTGGAGAGGGCGCCGGAGTCGTGGATGAGGATTCCGGTGACGTGGCTGTCGGTGGTGACAGGTACGGTCGTGCCCGCGCGGGGGCCGGTCACGATGGTTCGTTCGGAGCGGGTGCGGCTGGCGGCGCCGATCACTTTGCTGACGGGGCCGAGGAGGGTGATCAGGGCGGTGATGTAGTAGGGGCCCATGTCGAAGAGGGGGCCGCCGCCGGGGGTGTAGTAGAAGTCGGGGTTGGGGTGCCAGCGTTCGTGGCCGGGGTGGTTCATGATCGCGGTGGCGGCGACGGGTCTGCCGATCAGACCGTTGTCGACGTACCAGCGGGCGGTCTGGACGCCGGTGCCGAGGACGGTGTCGGGGGCGCAACCGAGGCGTGCTCCGGCGGTGTCGGCGGCTTGGAGGACCTGGAGCGCCTCTGCCTTTGTGGTGGCCAAGGGCTTTTCGCCGTACACGTCCTTGCCGGCGGCGATGGCGGCCAGGGCGACGTCGGCGTGGGCGGCGGGGATGGTCAGGTTGAGGACGATGTCCACGTCGGGGTCGGCGAGCAGTTCGGCCACCGACAGGGCGCGGGTGCCGTTGGCCTCGGCGGTCGCCCGGGCGCGGGCGGCGTCGAGGTCCGCCACGGCGGTCAGGCGCAGCCCGGCGAGCCGGGCGATCGTTGTCGTGTACGCCGCGGAGATCGCCCCACACCCGACGATTCCCACGTTCACTGGCTTGACCACGCCATCTCCTCCTTGATCGTGCTACCGGCCAGCCCAGGTCATGCCGCGATCGTGCGTTATCAGCTGGTCCAGGTCATGCGGCGATGTGCGTTATCGGCTGGTCCAGGTCATGCCGTGATGTGAGTTACCGGCTGGCCCAGGTCATGCCGCGTTCGATGATGGTCCGGACGGTGGGTTCGCGGAGCACGTCCAGATCGTGGCCCGGTGTGGCCACGAAGACGCGGCCCTCGCCCCAGTTCCTGGTCCAGATGGCGGGCGCGACGACCTCACGATGCCAGGGGGCGCGGGCCGGGTGCGTGGTGGTGGCGAGGACGTCGTTGTACTCGTCGGTGAGAACCCAGTACTGCTCGGTGACCAGGTCGAAGTCGGGCAGGCCCGCGGTGATCGGGTGGTCGGCGGCTTCGGGGAGCATCGTCACGCGGTAGGGGATGAAGCAGTTGTCCGGGGCGTCGGGCACCCATTCGTCCGGAAGCTTCCCGGGGTGGCAGGCGAACTGGCCGCCCACCAGGTGCAGATAGTCCGGGTTGGCGCGGAACGCGTCCACGATGCCGCCGTGCCAACCGGCCAGGCCGGTGCCCGCGGCCACCGCCGCCGAGAGGCCAGCACATTCCTTGGCGGTGATCTCGCCCATCGAGTAGCACTGGACGATCAGGTCGACGGTGGTCATGTAGTCGGCGTCCGCGTACGGTTCCGGCGAGTCGGACACCCGTACGTCGAACTGCTGATCGCGGAGGTAGGGGATGAACAGGTCAGTGGCGGCGACCGGCTGGTGTCCTTCCCAGCCGCCGCGGACCACGAGCGCGTTCCGGTTCTCGTTCACGAGGCCTATCCGGTCGGGAGGATCTTCTGCCGGAATTATCCCCTAATAAGTGGATCAGTTGAACCCCCAGCGCCGCAGGAAGCTTAGGGCGGATCCAGGGGTGATATATGCCTATTTATTCCGATTGGGTGAGTTAGTGGCCTCTTGCTCAGGGCAGTGGGAGCCTATGGCTACTCTGCTTTGGCTTATCGCCGTAGTACTCGTGATCGCCGGGATCTACGTCATCCTGGCTCGTCGGGACATCCTCTGGGGGATCGTCCTCATCGTCGTCGGCCTGCTGGTGGGACCGGGCGGCGTCAGTATTTTCCACGTCTAGCGAGGGACCGGTCGCCGTGCGGTCCGGGCGGCTTGTGGGGCCCGCCGCCCGGACCTGTTGATCACGGCCGGGGACGGCCGTAGTCCATGGGGAGGGCCTGCAGGCGCTCGACCGGGATCTCGGACAGGACCAGGTATTTCTCGGAACCGTCCGGGACCAGGTCAGTGGGGTCGAAAAGCAGCGTGTACGGGTCGACGCCGCCGTTGGCGGCCATGTACGGACGGGGATCCTCGGCGTACGTGACGAGCGCGCCCCCCTTGTCGGTCATGATCAGGCCGTACTCCTGCATGGCCCGCGCGATCGTCCGCGCAGCCGGGCTGGTCAGCGTGTTCACGTCGAAAGTGGGATCCAGCCGGAAACGCTGCCCCTCGCATGGGATGTCGGCGCCCTCGACCCAGCCATCGTTGCGCGTGGCCGGCCAGGAGTTGCAGTTCGCCCGGGTTCGTACCGTGACGATGTTGAGCGCGTGGTCGATGCGGCCCCGGCGGAGTTCCTCGATCCGGATGGAGAACGCGCCGAACGGCAGGCCGGTGGCCGTCGCGCCCAGCGGGTTGGTGAAGATACCGGGGTTCTTGGAGTAGCGCTCGATCTTGCCGCCCCAGCACGCCGACCAGTTCCCGGCGGCGTCCTTCTCGGCCCGCCAGAAGTCCCAGTACGTGTCCGTGGACGGCTGGTAGATCGCCACCGAGGCGTCGGTGCCCTTGGAGACGATCAGGTCGGCCGGGGTCGGGACGGCGGCGAGGCTGTCGGCGATCACCGGGGCCAGGTGGGGCAGGTTCAGGCAGTCGGAGAACGTCCACTTCTTCTTGGGCGTGTGGCGGCCGACTTTGTAGATGGGGGCCGAGTATTCGTCAGTGTTGATGGCCCACGAGCCGAAATTCTGCTCTTTGTCGAGCTTGATGTTGTTGACGATGGCTTGGGAGTTGGGCGCAAGCCGTACATGGCGCGGGATTTTCGTATTCCACGGCCCCTTCGCGGAGAAGCCGTTGGTGGGGTCCTGGTGGGTCGAGGCGAGCGAGTGGCCGGGGACGGCCAGGATCGCCGTGGTGATCAGGGCGATCATGGAGCGGCTGCGCATGAGGGGTCAGGCCTCCTACGGGTGGATGTGCGCTCAGCGTAGGTGGCGGACCGGGCGGGGACTTCCGGGTCGGACCCCAGGGATTTCGGGCGGCCACCCTGGCTCGGGGAGCACCCGGCGGAGCTCGTCGCGGGTGCCGATGTCGAGCTTCCTGAACACGTTGGTGAGGTGGAATTCGACGGTTTTCACGCTGAGGACCAGGCGTTCGGCGATCTCCCGGTTGGAGTTCCCCGCCGTGGCCAGGGTGACCACCGCGCGCTCGGCCGGGGTGAGCGAGCCGAGCGCGGCCGGGGGCGCGTCCAGGGTCAGGCCGGCCGCGTGGGCGGCGTCCAGGGTCTGGGTGACGTAGGCGTTCGCGCCGATCGCGGTGAAGTGTTCCATCGCTGAACGGAAGGACCGCTCGGCCGCCGCGCGACGGCCGAGCGCGTGCTGGCACCTGCCGGTGAGCAACTCGATCCGCGCCGCCTCCAGGCGTAACCCGATCTCGCGGGCGATCTGCAGGGCGATACGGCATTCGTGCAACGCGTCGTGATGCCGTCCGGACGCGGTCGCGATCTGGGCGCGTACCCGGGCCGCGCACATCTCGATCGACCCCCGCCTGGTCGTCCCGAGCCTGGCCTGGAACGCCGCCAGCGCAGCCTCGGCTTCGGCGATCCGCCCCAGCTGGGCGAGCGCGTCCGCGCGGACCGGCCCGAACAGGTGCGTGCCCGGCTCCGGCGTCGGATAGATGTTCGCCACCTCCTCCGCCGCGACCAGCAGCCACGCCGGATCATTCCTGGCCTGCGCTAGTACGGCTTGCGCCATCGCCGCGTAGACCACCGCGGCCGGAGTCCCCACCAGCCGGGCCCACCTGCTGGCCTGCTCCGCATGCGCCTCGGCCCGCTCCCACGCCCCCTGCGCCGCCAGCGGATAACACGCGATGGCGTGCAACATCGCGTAATCCCACATGCGCCCGTTGTCCTCGGCGTCACCCACCGCCAGCTCCGCGTGCAGGACGGCTTCGCCGAGCGCTCCCAGCCGATACTCGGCCTCCCCCAGAAACCCCAGCGCCTGCCCCACCCGCAGCGATTCGCCCCGCGCGGCCCGATTCACCGCGGCCGCGAGATCATCACGGCCACCCGCGGGATCATCGGTCCAGAGCCGGATGATTCCCCTCGCGACCAGCCCGTCCAGCCCGGACGGCGCCCCCGGCGCGTCCACCCCCGCCAGCGCGTCCAGCGCCTCCCCACCCCGCCCGACCACCGCCAGCGCAAGCGACTTCGCAAACCACGCGAACGCCGCAACCCACGGCTCCCGTGCCTTCTGTACCGCTGTCGTGGCGTGCTCGACCATTTCCGGGTACGACACGGTGAGCACGCCGATGATGACCAGCTGAGACGCGATTCTGGCTTCCAGATCTACCGGTTCCCGCGAATGACGCTCGGCCGAACCCAACGCCCGCAGCAGCGTCGCCGCGGCTTCGGCGACATGCCCGGTCAACATCAGCTGATATCCGACCACATAGTCGGCCCACCGTCCGATGCCACTTGCCGCTTCCCCGACAATCTCATTCCGGCTTTCCGGCCCACTGCCTGTCGATTCCTGGACGATCCCGTCCCGACCTGCGTCTCCGAGCGCGGCGACCTCTCCCTGGTACTCCAGGCTGGTGGCGATGTCGCCGGCGACGAGCAGGGCTTCGACCGCGCCCAGCAGCCGGGGGGCGCGGGTCGCGCCCGGTGGAGTCAGTTCCAGAGCATGTCGCCACTGGGTGGCGGCCAAAGGGATCTGGCCGTGTGCCAGTTGGGTGCGTGCCTCTCGTTCGACGTCGTCGGCGAGTTCTTCGTCGGGGCCGTCCGCGGCCGCGATCCGGTGCCACAGCGCGCCTGCCCCGCCTCGCGCCGCCGCACGCCGATGCAGCTCACGCCGCCGGCCCCGGTCGACCTCGTGGTAGACGAGGCCCCTGACCATCGCCCCGGGGAACCCGAGTTCGAGCCCCGCTGACCCGGGAACCTCCTCCAGCAGCCGCATTTCGACGGCTTCGGCGATGGCGTCCCAGGATGGGTTCCCGGTCAGGTCGCGCAGTGCGGTGAGGGTGGACTTGTTGCCGAGGACGGCGGCGGCGGCCACCAGGGCGTACGTGTCGGGGGCGCATCTGGCCAGGCGGGATCTGATCGCGGTGGCGAGAGTTCGGGGGGCGGGGAGGGGGCCGTGGCCGTAGCTGATCGCGTGGGTGGGGAGTTCGGCGAGCAGGTGGCGGGCGTGCAGGGGGTGGCCGTCGGTGTGGGCGTGGAGGCGGGCCGCGCCGCCGGGGGAGAGGCCGGGATGGCCGGAGTCGACGGCCAGGCGGATCAGGTCGGGAGCCGGCAGGCCGGTGAGCGGGATGCGCAGGCCGCGGTCGGAGTCGAACAGGCGGCGCCAGCCGTCGTCCAGGTCGGGGGCCGGGTGGTCGTGGACGAGGCGATCGAGGGCGGCGGGGGTCTGGTGGATCATAATGAGCATGATCGGGTCGGCGAGGAGGCGGCGTGCGGCCAGGCGGAGCGTGGCCAGCGACAGGCGGTCCGCCCACTGGGCGTCGTCGATGACGAGGACCAAGTCCTTGCAGTCCTGGAGTTCCCGGGCCAGGGCCGGGCCGACGAAGACGGGATCGGCGCGGGCCTCCCACGGGCCGCCCGGCGTTCCCAATACCTGAGCGATTTGTGAAAGTACGCCCCAGGGGAGGTTGGTTTCGGCTTCGTCACCGCTGGCCCAGACGAGAGATTCCGGGGTGATTTCGCGGAGGAATCGACGTATCAATGCGGTTTTACCGATGCCCGGATCGCCCTCAATACTGATGATTCGGGTCTCGTTGTTCTGGGTGCTCTTCCAGGCCTGTTTGAGCAGGGCGAGTTCACGCTCCCGCCCGACAAATCCACTTTTCGCGACGATCCCAGCGCCGTCGGGTTCGTTTCGCACGTGTCGCCTCGCCTTCGTGACATCCGCCGTACTCCCCGATTGAACCGCTGAACAGGATTGAAGGCGGAGCATTCTGGTCGGACCTGGCGTACTTGGACGTAACTCTCTACGATCAACAATCGTGGCGGAACGGCCAGAGTCTCACTCCGGGTGGCGCTTTGCGGGTACGGCCTCGCCTGTGATCGACGGGGTTCCCTGTCCTGCTGTCGGCATAACCGTCGAGTGGGATCTTTCTCCGCAATTCCTGTTGAACTCTCCCGGGATGGAACCCGGCAGTCTGACCTGGGTGATATCCGGCGACGAAGACGCCGACCTCACGGCGGACGGCTCCGGCATAACGGCGACTCTCGGCGCACTTCACGCGCCGACGGCTCCGCCCATGTGGTGGAACACGGTGACGAGTCCGATGGGGACAGCGTTCGACCTCCCCCTCCAAGCCACGGCGGGTACGGCACGCCTCCACGTGAACGGTTCAGCCCTGCGTGGCACGGTCACCCTGGCCGGCCTGACTTTCGACGGCCGCCCAACCCACTACGAAGCCACCATCAACGCCGAATCCGACGACGCCGCGGCGACTTTGGAGCGCTCCGTTCCCGGCGACCCAAATAACGACCACGGCCGGCGCGTACCCTCCGCCGGCGACGAATCGGGGGAGGACGAACCGGGATCGGTCTTCGCGCGATTGAGAATCCTCGACCAGCGCATATCCCGAAATTTCGCCCTGGGGGACCTTTCCGCCCTCATGGCGGGCCTGCACGACGCGACCGAGTTACGTCGCGAGATCAGCTTCGGCGAACTGGTGACCGGCGCCTGGCGGCGCTTCCTGCACGATGTGAACGAGTCCCTCGCATTCGACCGACATCTCATCGAAGCACTCGCGTCCTCCGGCCACCTCGGCTCACCCCTCAGCAAGTCCAGCACCGAAATCGAAGCCGCGACCGCCCGCTTGGCCCGCCTCGACCGAGCCCCATCCGACCTGCCCACCTTCACCCGAGAAGTCTCCGCAGTAGCCGGCGAACTCACTCACCTGGCCACACACCTACGCGCCCGCATCTCCGAAGCCCTGGCCGCCGACCTCCACATACTCCCCCCAACCCACCCTCTCCGCACCAACCGTGAAGCCCTCCTCGCCCGCCTGGTATCCGGCGCCTCCCCAGAAGAACTCGACGCCCACGAACAACAATGGGAACGCCGACTGGCCCAGGCGGCATCACTCCCCCCGGCGAACAGCGCGCCATCTTCGGCGCCGGCAGGCGCGCAGCCCTCCGGCGATGAAGCGCCGTTCCGCGATGATTCGCACATCGGGGCTGCCCTGCCGTCCAGCGACGCGGCCGGGCGCGGCGACGTTACGGGGAACGGGGCCGCGGCTGGGCGGGGTGATGTTGCTGGGCGCGGTGATGTTGCGGGGGGCGGTTACGCGGCCGGGCGCGGCGACGTTACGGGGAACGGGGCCGCGGCTGGGCGCGGTGACGTTGCAGGGAACGGTGATGTTGCGGGGGGCGGTTACGAGGCTGGGCGCGGCGACGTTGCAGGGAACGGGGTCGCGGCTGGGCATGGTGGCGCTGTCCGGCAGGGTGATGACGCTGGGCTGGTCATGGTCGTGAAGAATGCGGCGGTTGTGCTCACCGGGGCGGTCGCGCGGCTGGAGCACTATCGCGGGTACCTTCAGCGGCTCGATCCGGTCGGGAACGCGCGGCTGTTCCGGGCGAGTAACACGGAGGTGATCGCCCGGCTCGGGCGATATATCGAGCAATGGCGGGCCAGGATCGTCACCGACTGGGAACGCATCCTGATGATGGAGCAGGCCCGTGAGCTGCACGGATGCCTGGTCGGGACGATGCTGGACCTGGGCGCGCCGATCGACGCCCTGGCCGCTTCGGAAATGGCGCGGGCGCGGGCGTTCGCCGACCTGATGACCGGCAGGGACGCGGCACCGGCCCTGACTCCCGCCCGAATGACGGCGCTCCTGGCGGAATACGACAGGCCGATCGTCGAATACTTCCGGTTCGAGGACCGCCTCATCATCTTCGTTGCAGACCCCGACGGCACGGTCGAAACCGTCGACAGCCAGGTGGACGGCCCCGCGCTCACCGCACTGACCGAGGAGTTGCAGCACTGGTTCCGGGTCACCAAGGTCGACGACCTGCGGGTACGTGACCTGTTCCGGGCGCTCGGCGAGATCCTCTGGGATCCGATCGCGCACCTGCTGCCCGAGGACCCGGAGACCGTCGTCACCCTGGTGCCCCACGACGCACTGCTGAGCGTCCCGTTCCACGCGCTGCGCGACGCCGACGGCAAGTATCTGGTGGAACGCCACGCCACCACGGTCCTCCCGGCGGCCTCGATCCTGCCGCCGCTGCTGGCCCGCCGTACCAGCGGGGAGAAGCCTTCGCGGATCTGCGCGCTCGTCGACCCGGAGCCGATGCCGGCGGGATATCGGCGGCTGCCGATCCTGCGGAACGGTTTCCGGGTGGTGAGCGAGTTGTTCGCCGAGGCGGAGATCTATCGGGGAGCCGAGGCCACCGACGTAGCGCTGCTGGACGGAGTCTCCCGCCGCCCGGGCGTCCTCTGCCTGGCCTCGCACGCGGAAGCGCTGCCGGCCGACCCGATGGCGTCCTTTGTCGCGCTGGCGTCCGGCAAGCTGACCGCGGACGTCGTGCACACGCTCGACCTCCCGGTTCCGCTCGTCGTGCTCGCGGCCTGCGAAACCGGGTCGGGGCAGGTCACCGGGGACGGCGTCATCGGGCTGAGCCGGGCGTTCCTGAGCGCCGGACCGGTGGCCGTGCTGATGACCCTGTGGCCCGTCATCGAGCGGGACAGTTTGCGGCTGCTTCGCCGCTTCCACGACGTACACCTGAACACACCGCTCGGCACCGCGCAGGCGCTTCGGGCCGCGCAGTGTTCGATGGTGGCGGCGTCGCCGCAGAGTTGGGCGGCTTTCACCCTGTTCGGGCTGCCGCAGTGACCGTGTAACCGAACCAGGAGGTGTCGCGTGAATGGATATGACGTGCTTGTCCAGCTCGACCTGGGGGCCGAGGAGCCGCTGATGGGGGCGGGGACCCGGTTCAACCGGGAGGCCGCGATCAGCCTGGGGCGGCCGTCCGTGCTGGATGTCGCGCCGGAGGAGCTGCCGCCGGAGGTCGCGGCGGCGCGCGGCGCGCACCTTTGGTCGTATCTGCAACTGCTCTTCCCGTTCGACCTTGAGGAACCGACCGAGGGAATGACGTATCTGGAGGCCGTTTTCGAGGTCTCCCTGGACGGGGGCGAGGTCGTCGGGCGGCAGCTGTCGGCCAGCCGTTACGACGACGCGGACGCGCTGGGCAATCTGACCACGTTCGGGGACGGCCGGGCCGAATTCCGCTGGCGGCTGCGCCCGGCCGCCGGGTCGGCCGGGCTGACCGACGGTAGCCGGGTGGCGCGGGTGTTGTTGCAGGTCCCGCCGGGGGTGACCTCGCTGACCGGGACGATCGCCGTGTCCGCGAAACTGGCCGACCCCGAGCTGGGCCTGGAGGTCGAGGCGGCCACGCCGGAACGGCAGCCGTTCGTCCTCAGCCTGGTGGACGGCACGTATTCGCCGGTCATGTCGGTCAGGGAGCCGGTTGACCCGGATCCGCAGGTTGTGAGCGGGGCCCGGCGGTTGTGTGTCGCGGTGGACATCGAGGCGTACAGCAAACGGCCGCCGGGGGAGCAGCTACGGCTGCAGGAGGTTCTCGTCCGGGTGCTGGACGGCGCGCTCGCGGCGGCGCTCCGGCCGATGCGCGGCTGCCACGTCCAGGAGCAGGGCGACGGGCGGCTCGTCGTGATGCCCCCGGGCATCGACGAGCCGCGGGTCGTGCGCTGGTTCCTGCGCGAGCTGGCCAGCGGGCTCGCCGCCGCGAATCGCCCGGTCCGCCCCGAACTGGTGGTACGGATGCGGGTCGCCCTCGACGAAGGCGTCGTCCTGCTGGGCGCGAACGGGTACGGCGGCCACAGCATCATCCGCGCCTGCCGCATGCGCGACTCCGCGGCCGCGAAGGAAGCCCTGGCCACCGCCTCCGGCTACCACGTCGTCATCGTTTCCGACGATATTTACGAAGAGTCCGTCATGAGCGCCTTCGAGGGGGATCCGACCTGGCGGTTCAACCAGATCACGGCCGTGGTCCCCGATAAGGGCTTCACCGAGCACTGCTGGATCCACGTCCCCGTCAGGGAGCCGGATCAACACTGACCGTGCTGCTGATCTGGAACGTGGGCGCGGTCATCAGCTGAGCCGGGTCGCCCGAGGTGAGTTTGGGCATCCAGGTCGCGTCCATGGCGCTGGTGGCCAGGTTGATCTCGCCGTTGATCTCGGTGGTGACCGGGCGGCCGTCGACGTCCATCTCGACGGCCATCCAGAAGGTGATCACGTCACCGATGCGCAGCCAGAATCCCTCACCCGGCCGGATGTCGGTCCGCCCGGCCAGGTTTTCGAACGACAACCGCCCGTCCCGCTCCGCCCGCCAGATCCCGGCCCCGAGCCAGCTCACCGCCGACCCCAGCGCCTGCGACGGCCCCGACAGCTGCATCAGCGGCTGCGCACTCGTGAACCGCAACTGCACCGGCAACTGCCGTCCGGCCCACGGCCGCGTGTCCACGGCTTCGGTACGCTCCTCGGTCGGCTGTGCTTCGGGACTGGCACTCGTCGGCTGCGCCGCCGCGCTCGTGGACGCGGGAGGCACCGGCCCGGGGCCCGGCGGCACGTCGCCGCCGGTCAGGCTGCCCACCGCGAGGACCGCCGGGACCAGCGCCGACGCCAGATAGGGCGCGAACCGCTGCCGCGCGGCCGGCACCGGCGTCCAGATGCGCATCCAGAGCGGGGCCAGCAGCGGCCAGTTGACCAGGAGCACCAGCATCTCGATCAGGACGACCTGCGCGCCGGACAGATCATCCAGAATGCCCGTGCCGACCGTGCTCAACGCCTCGGCGAAGGACGAGCCGTTCAACTGGTGGGCGAGGACCCCGTAGAGGGCGATCAACGCGATTCTCACCAGGACGGCGGCGGGCCACAGGGCCGCGAAGGCCGCGGTGCCGCCGGGCCACATGGCGGCGGCCTTCAGCCGGAGGGCGCGCGGCGGATGGGTGAGCGAGTTGAGCAGAGCCCCGATTCCGGCCAGGAAACCGCGTCGCCCGGTCGTCCCCAGCGCGCGCCGCAGCGCGTCCGGTCCGGCTTCCTGGAGTGCGAACCGGTCGGCGCTGAGTTCGGCGACCCAGAGTCCCGCCACCGGCAGGACCAGCGCGATCGGCACCGACATCGTGTCGTGGAGCAGCGAGGCCACGACCATCCGCGCCGCCGGGTCATCGGTGAACAGGTACAGGACGACCGGAATCGCCACAAACGCCGTGAGCAGCACGCTCCAGCCGCGTACCAGCCAGACGAACGGGCTCGCCAGCCCGACGATCAGGTGGTCGCCCTGCCGCAGATGCGCGACCTCGTGCAGCAGCACCGCCGTGGCGGCGTCCCGATCCGTATGCCACATTCGCAGCATCGGCGGATATATCGCGATCCGGGCCTCGCGCCATCCCACCGGGTACACCCGCGCCATCCGGTCCAGCCGTTCGCCGAGCCGGAGTTCGATGCCGGGCGCGTGCCGCCGTACCAGCGCGGTCATCTCCAGGACGGCGGGATCCGTGCTCACCCGCAGCCGATGGCGCCGCTCCGCCCAACGCCCCCGGGCCCCCGGAAACAGCACCCCCAAAATTCCTGACAAGAGCAGCAAAGCCGGAAAAAGCTCAAAAAGCCCGGTCCCCGTCAGCAGCGTCTCCGCCGCCTCCCGCGCTCCCGCTGTCAGATACCCGACCAGACTGGATATCCCGTCCAGATCCTCCTGGACGCTATCCACCAGTGCCGGCATGGACGGCGCGCTGATCCCCAGAAAATACAGCCAGAGCCAGGGCGGCAACATCCATCCCGGCCCGTCCTCCCGCCGTGCCGGCAGCCGCTCCGCGGAAACCCGCTCAGCCGCCTGACTTCCCGACAAAGCCCCCAGAAACGCCCGGATCTCCGCCGCATCCCGCTCTGGCTGAAACACCACCTTCAACGTCTCATAGGTCATTTCCTCGGCCCGCTCCGCAGCCACCCCCCGCGCCCGCAGCCGCTCCTCCAACCCCCCGACAACCCGATCGAACCCCTCATCCTGTACTGCTCCCGCCGCCGGAACCCCCCGCCGCCGCATCCCCTGCCGCATGGCGAGCAACACCATCAGATTGGCCAGCGGATTCTCCACGACCAGGTCAAGCAGATGATCGGACGTGAACCGCAGCGCATCCAGAATGAGCGCCAGATCCCCCGGCCCCAGCCCCGCCCCGAACCCACCCGGCTCGCCGCCACCCCCGCGGCCGAACAGCTCCCGCCGCCGTTTCCCGCCGGCGACATAGGCCGCCCCCACGACCTCCGCCACCCCCACTTCCCCGGGAGTGACGTCCGCCGCGATCCGCCGCGACCAGACAGCGACCACATCCATGAAGCCCTCCGCACATAGGCTCCAACAACACCGCCACCATTATCGCGAAATGCCACCCCTTAACTATTGGAACGTTGCATTCGTTACAACACCGACTCAATCCCTGCGGTTATCAACTGGCGCCAAATAGAGGCGGCAACCTATTCACAGCCTCCGTCCGCTAGTCAAGACCTCTATTCGGTCAACAGATCCACGATTGGTTGGGCAGACATTTCGGTACGGATGCCTCATCGTGGTTGGGTGGCGAAGAAGACCGAACTGGCCGATCCGGTGGAGGCGGTCGCGGAACCCCGGCTTGCCCGGCTCGGGCCCGTGCTGGCGCTGGCGTTGACCGGCGCTGTCGCCCTGGGGGCAGGGCTGCTGCTCGCGTCGCTGTGGGTGATGGGGTTTCCCGCGCTGGCGGCAGTCGGGACGGCTGGCCTGCCGCTGGCTCGTCTGCTCGACCTGGTCAAACTGAGCTTCGGGATCATCGCTGGAGTGGGCGGGACGATCGCGCTGGTCGTCGCGTACCGGCGGCAGAAGGTCCTGGAAGCCGCGGAACGTCGCCAGCAGCGCGCCGAACGCCGCGAGGACACCAAGCTGTTCAACGAGCGTTTCGCCACCGCCGCCGATCAGCTCGGTCACGACTCCCCGGCGGTACGGCTGGCGGGGATTCACGCGCTGGCCGGGCTGGCCGACGAGGCGCCCAGCAGGGGACTACGGCAAACCATGATCGACGTGCTGTGCGCCTTCCTCCGTGTCCCCAACCGGGCGTTGACCGAGGGTCAGCCATCCCCCGCCGACGTCCTGGAGTTCGGCGCCATGCGGGAGATCCGCCGCACCATCCTCCGGATCGTCACCGCCCGCCTCCGGGACGAGGCGCCGAATTCGTGGCACGGATACGACTTCGACTTCAGCTATGTCGAATTCGACGAGGACGACTTCGCGGGTGTGACCTTCTCCGGCGGAGTGGTCGACTTCACGAGGGCGATCTTCACTGGCGCGGTGAGTTTCGCGGACATCGTCGTCGTGGGTGCGCGGGTTCAATTCCGCCGGGCGCACCTCTCGGCGGACATCGACTTCTCCAGGGCGAAGTTTCTGTCGGGAAGCGTCGACTTCGACGCGGCGACAGTGGCCCGAGGGACCATCATGTTCGCCGGCGCTGAATTCGGCACCGGTGTGGCGAGTTTCGCCGGGCTGACGGTGGGTGCCGACGGCCGGACCGACTTCAGGCTCGCGACCGGCCAGGCACCACGCGGTCTTGCCGACGCGGCCAGGAAGTCCCGTGGCGTCGATCTCCCACCTGGCTGGCTCAGTTCCCCTGACTGATTCTCCGCTGCGCGACCAGCCGGAGCTCCTTGATCCGTGCGGCCGCCACCGGGTCCGGGGCCACCGATAGTGCCCGCGCGGCCTGCTCCACCGCCTCCCGGTCACAGCCGAGATCGATCAGCAGGCCGGTCGTGGCCTCCAACGCCTCGAAGGAGCGGGCGTCCAGAACCAGGCTGGCGTTGTACGCCTCAAGGGCTTCGCGGCGATCGCCCGCCTCGTAACAGCTGGCGCCGAGTTCACGGAACGCGCGGGGATCGGACGGGCCGAGGTCCACCGCCTGCTGGTGCCAGGCGATCGCGCTCGCCGCCTGCTTGGCCTTGCGTTCGAGGCGGCCCATGGCCAGGGCCAGATTCACGGTGCGTGCCGTGTCCTGGGTGGATTTGGCGACGTTGAGCGCCTCGGCGTAGTGAGATCTCGCGGTCGGCAGGTCGCTGTCCACGTCGGCCATGAGACCGAGCAGGGCGTGCAGGTCGATGACGGCCATCGGCTCCGTCGCCGCTTTCAGGCCGATCGTGCACTGATAGCGGGCCGCAGCGGCGGCTCCCTGGCTCCAGGCGTCTTCGGCGGCGGCGAGGTGACGCCAGGTCTGGGGATGGTCGCCGCAGCCTCCGGGCAGCGCCACCCTGACCGGCTCCGCGAGCAAGGCGTGCGCCAGGCCGTACCAGCGGGAGCCGAGACGGTGGTGCGCGACCAGAACATTCTCACGCTCCAAGGCGGCGGGCACGTGGTGGGCCATCCCCCTGGTCGCGGCCGGGCCTTCCAGCGCGCACCGCGCGCGCCCATCGTGCGCCAGGAAGGTGGCGCTGACCCAGGCCAGTAGCAGGTGAGCCGACAGGTCGAGCCGGCCGGCCACCCGGGCGACCGCCGCCCGGTACCACGCGAGGAGTTCCTCCCGCGGTTCACTCAACGCCGGGAGATGGCCCGCCTCGATCTGGTGCAGGTCACTGTTGAGGCTGGTCCAGTAGGTCGAGCACGCGGTCTGCAGGCGGATCGGATCGACTCTGTCCGTGGATATCGTGACCGAATCTCCCAGCCCGTCGGAGAATCGCTGGGAGGAGAGGTCCGCGACAAAGGACTCCACCAGGCCGGGCGCGAGGAACCGTTCTGTGCCGCCGAGCGGGCCCGTGATCGCCTGTACGGCCCCGTACGCCGACAGCGGCAGGAGACGTTCGCGCGCCAGTTCAAGCCGGGGCAGCTTGTCCTCATAGGCCAGGAAATCCGCATAGAACTCGTCCCTGAGTGTGACCAGGACGTGCAGGGTGGGCCACTCCTGCATGACCGTGGAGAGCTGGTCCATGAATTCCACGCGGTCCGCGGAACGCCCGGGATAGGCCGTGAAAAGGTCTTCGAACTGGTCGATCGCCGCCAGCACGGTCCGGGACTCGCCGTATTCGTCGAGGCTGGACGGCAGGTTCCTGAAGTAGTCGACGAGGGTCATGTCCTGGATCTCGACGGGCCGTTGTTCCGGAGACCAGCAGGACAACAAGGAGAAGGTGTGCACATTGCCGATGCCATGATTCGGAGTGACCCCACCGGCCCCCAGCGAAATCCGCCCGATCGGCAGCACCACGTTGCTGTCGTTCAGGGCCGGCATGACTCCGGCAGCCAGCAGCGAGGACTTTCCGCACCCTCGCGGACCGTGGAGCACCAAGAATCGAGACCCTTCCCAGAGGTCTCGGACCCGCCTGTTCTCGTGCTTCCTGCCGTAGAACTGAGTCCGATCCGCCCAGGAGTAGGGCCGAGGCCCCACGTAGGGGTGGTCCAGAGGAAAGGAAGCGGGCACGGTCGTCTAACCGCCCGCCCGCTGATGCAATTCTCTGAAGAATTCCTTGACGGTACCTATGTAGATGCTGATGTTCCAGCCGTCGAGGTATTTGGCGAGATACCTCCTGACGGCGTCATGCTGGCCCGGCGACGAGGTCGGCGGCATCAGCGTGACGCTGATGCTTCGCCTTCTGTTCATGGAAGGCATCGTCCGCAGCAAACCCTGGAAGACGGTGCGGAAGGGCCAGTCCTGCACCCCGTACCCGAGAAAGAGCAACGGCTGCGTGGTGAGCGCGCGCAGCACCGTCGGCGGCAGCAGTTCCCCTTTCCCAGTGCTCCGGTCCTCGGCCAGCCGGATCAGGAAATCCAGATAATCACCCTCGGTGAGAACGAGTGAACTGGGGGACTGGGCCTGCCCGTGGAGGTGAAAGACCAGCGGTTGCTCGGGCGTGGGATCCCAGGCTGCCAGCTGGACTTCCTCATCCCAGCGCGGCTCGTTCCAGGGGCAGATCGCCAGCTGGGGAGCCTTCCCCGCCGCCCGCAGCGCGTTCAACATGAAGTCGTCGTAGTTGGTCGTGATGTACACGGAGATGGGAAAGGCGGCCAGCGCGGTATGCGGTTCGTGTGCCTCGGCCAGCGGCCGTGGATAGTGATTCAAGCGGTCGGCGAACGCGAATTTGGTCTCTACGGAGTCGTAGCCCTGGGAGACGACGGCGTATTCGGTTACTCGCGCCAGGTTGTGCGAGTCGCCGAACGGATAGTCGTAACGTGCGGCCAGATCCTCGGAAAGTTCACGGGCGGTCGGCAGCGTGCCCGCCACCGCGCCCGCGCCCAGGAAAGGCGTGCAGTCGCCGTGGCGTAGCTGATGGACCAGCCGGTTCCAGTCCTTTTCGTCCACACGGTACTCCGCAGCCAGGTGACCCGATCTGGCCATTATGCCGTCAGAAACCGCATGATCGGCGGGCGTTCCGGGTGCGCATTCAGCGGTGTCGATCCGGGCCCAGGTCGTTCGTCTAGGGGGTGAGAAGCTGGACTAGGAGGGATTCGAGATGAAGCAGTACCTGCTCAGCGTCTATCAGCCCGACGGCGACCCGCCGCCCGAGGTCGATCTGGGGGCGATCATGCGCGAGCTGGAAGTGTGGAACCAGGAGCTCCGGGACGCGGGCGCGTGGGTGTTCGCCGGAGGACTGCATCCGGCGAGCACCGCCACCGTGGTCCGGGCGAAGGACGGCGACCTGCTGTTCACCGATGGGCCGTATGTGGAGGGCAAGGAGCATCTCGGGGGGTTCACGGTGATCCGGGCCGAGGATTTGGACGCGGCGCTCGAATGGGGCGGCAAGCTCAGCCGGATCACCACGCTGCCGATCGAGGTGCGCCCCGTCAACGAGGGCTGATGCACGAGATCGAACGGATCTTCCGGGCCGAGTACGGCCGCGCGGTGGCCGTCCTGGCCCGCGTCTTCGGCGACCTCGACATCGCCGAGGAAGCGGTCCAGGACGCGTTCGCCGCGGCCGTACGGCTCTGGCCGGAGAACGGAGAACCACCCAGCCCGGCCGGATGGATCATCGTCACCGCCCGGAACCGGGCGGTCGACCGGCTCCGCAAGGAAGCCGCCAGGGACGCCAAACACGCGCAGGCCGCGCTGCTGCACGCCGAGACGGAACCGATGGAGGAGGGCGTGGTGCGCGACGACCGGCTTCGCCTGGTCTTCATCTGCTGCCATCCGGCGCTGGGGACGGCCGCGCAGGTGGCGCTGACCCTGCGGCTGCTGGGCGGGCTGACCACGGCGGAGATCGCGCACGCGTTCCAGGTGCCGGAGCCGACGATGGCGCAGCGGCTGGTCCGGGCGAAGGGGAAGATCCGGGACGCGGGCATTCCGTACCGGGTGCCGCGTGAGGTGGATCTGCCCGATCGGGTGCGGGCGGTCCTGGCGGTGCTTTACCTGATCTTCAATGAGGGGTATCTCGCCACGTCGGGCGGCCGGCTGGTCCGGGAGGATCTGTGCGCGGAGGCGATCCGGCTGGCCCGGGTGCTGGTCGAGCTCATGCCCGACGAGCCGGAGGCGGTGGGGTTGCTCGCGTTGATGCTGCTCACCGAGGCGCGGCGGGACGCGCGGGCCGCCGGGGGCGTGCTCGTGCCGCTGGCCGGGCAGGATCGCGGCCGGTGGGATCGGGAGCTGATCACCGAAGGGCGGGCGCTGGTCCGGCGGTGCCTGCGGCGGGGCAGGCCGGGGCCGTACCAGATCCAGGCGGCGATCAACGCGGTGCACACGGACGCGGGCGGCACCGACTGGGGCCAGGTGCTCCAGCTGTACGACCAGTTGCTGGTGGTGGCGCCCTCGCCGGTGGCGGCGCTCAATCGCGCGGTCGCGGTGGCGGAGCTGCGCGGGCCGGCGGAGGCGCTCGGCCTCGTCGACGAACTCGATCTCGACCGCTACCACCTGTTCCACGCGATCCGCGCGAACCTGCTCCAGCGCCTCGGCCGGGACGGAGAGGCGGCCGCCGCCTATGAGACGGCGCTGACCAGGACGGAGAACGAGGTCGAACGCGAGTTCCTGCGCCGGAGCCTGGACGAGCTCGGGCCGCGATGATCAGGTGCGGCAGCCGTGGATCTGGGTGATCAGGATGGCGCGGGCGCCGGCGGATTCGAGTTCGTCCATGATGGTCTGCGCCTGGTCGGCGGGGACCATCGAGCGGACGGCCGTCCAGCCGTGGCGGTGGAGCGGGGAGATGGTGGGGGATTCGAGGCCGGGCGTGAGGGAGATGGCGTGGTCCACGTGTTCGTTGCGGATGTCGTAGTCCATCAGGACGTATTTGCGGGCGATCAGGACGCCTTTGAGGCGGTGCAGGAAACGCTGCTCTGCCTCGTGGGCGGGCTGCGCGCCGACGGGGCGGATCACGATGGCTTCCGAGGTCATGATGGGGGAACCGATGATCTTCAGGCCGAGGGCGGCGAGGGTGGAGCCGGTTTCGACCACGTCCGCGATGACTTCGGCGACGCCCAGGCGCAGCGAGGTTTCGACCGCGCCGTCCAGGTGGACGATCGCGGCGGGCGTCACGCCCTTGTCGGCCAGGTGTTTGGCGACCAGGCCGGAGAAGGAGGTGGCGATCCGCATGCCCTCCAGGTCATGGACCGAGGCGGCCACGCCGGGCGTCCCGGCGAAGTGGAAGGTCGAGCGGGCGAAGCCCAGGGGCATGATCTCCTCGGCCGCCGCCCCGGAGTCCAGCAGCAGATCACGCCCGGTGATGCCGACGTCGAGCCGGCCGGAACCGACGTAGACGGCGATGTCGCGCGGGCGGAGAAAGAAGAACTCCACCCCGTTCGCCTCATCCACCACCACGAGGTCCTTGACCTGCGCGCGCTGGCGATAACCGGCCTCAGCCAGCATCGCGGACGCCGGTTCGGACAGGGAACCTTTGTTGGGGATGGCGATGCGCAGCATGAGATGTCCTCTGGTCTCGGTACGTGAAGATCCCATTACCGATAGTGCCACAGGCTTCCGCGGAGACGAGGGAGGCGAGGTCGACGGCGTCCACGCTGTCACCATCTCGCCAGGGGAGTCAGCTGGAGGGGGCACGTCCCCGGGCCCGGGTGCGCCGGGGGCCGGGTCCGGGACGTGCGTCGAGGGTGGTCAGGGCAGTTCGAAGGCGGGGGTCAGGGCCGCGCCGCGGTGCGGCTTGTACTGGTCGTAGCCGCGCGGGTTGCACTGGAGGCCACCGTTGATGCAGTGGGTCACCAGGGCTTGCAGGATGGCGGGGTTGTCCCAGGCGTTGAAGAAGTCGTAGTGCCAGGTATAGCCGCGTCCGCTGGCCAGGCGGGCCTGGCTGAGGTCGCCGCTCGCCGGGAAGGCGATCTTGAACTCGAGCATCGGCACGGGGACCGGGTGGGACGCGGGGCAGTAGCCGCTGACCGGGTAGGACATGTGGCTCTTGTGGTCGGCGCTGTCCAGGTTGACGCCGTTCCAGCAGCTGGGCGACTGGTAGCGGACGTTCACCTGGCTACCCGCGGGGCAGTTCGTCGGAATGTCCCAGCTGAAGGAGATGCTTCCGCATTCGAAGCCTTCCACGGTGCCGGGGGAGTCGCGGAACTGCTCCAGGGTGGCGGTCGGGCTGCCGACGACGAAGCGCAGTCCCTGCGGGAAGTTCTGGACGCGCCAGTATTCGAGGATGCCCGACTTGTAGTAGATGACCTGGTCGCCGATGGGCTGGATCAGGTCCGCGCCCTTGTAGAAGCTCGGGAACCAGTACGCGGAGCGGTCGTGCGGGTTGGTGCACGAGGTGGTGCCCGCGAGCAGGGACGCCGCGGTGCTGCTCGCGTTGGTGGTGCGGTTGCCGACGAAGGTGTGCATGTGGGAGGCGCCGGGGAGGCCCGGGTAGACGATCGGGTCGTCGGGGCGGTTCTGGGTGAAGCTGCAGTTGGCCTGGAACTCGTGGTGGGTGACCTCGTCGGTGAAGGTCGGGCTGGGCATGGGCGTGGATCCGCCGCCGCCGGTGCCGTACACCTTGAATTCCCAGAGGGAGTAGCCGTAGCCGGTGCCGCGGGCGGTGCCGTACATGCGGACGTATCTGCCGGAACCGGTGACGTTCAGGGTCTGGGTGCCGCCGGCGCCGGTGGTGGTCGAGTAGATGTCCGTCCAGGTGGTGTTGTTGGTCGAGGTCTGGATTTTGAAGGTCTTGCCGTACGCGCCTTCCCAGGCGAGCACGACCTGGGAGATCGTCGCGCTGGCGCCGAGGTCGACCTGGAGCCATTGCGGGTCGCTGAACGCGCTGGCCCAGCGGGTGCCGTTGTTGCCGTCGACCGCGGCTCCCGCGCCGTAGCCGCCGCCCTCGGTGGAGGAGGCGGAGGCGGGGCGGCCTTGGGACAACAGGGCGTCGGCTGCCGACGCGGCGGTGGAGACCACCGTCAGACCCGCGGCGACGAGCGCGACCAGGGTGGCGATGATCAGGCCCAATTGGTAGCGACCCGGACTTCTGGATGGATGCACGGCCTCTCCTTATGCATGGGGGGTGCCTCGCCGTCCGGCACGGACCACGAGGGGGAGAGCGCTCTCCAGTGAGATTGGCCCCGATTGTCCGGACTTGTCAAGACACCTCACAACACCAATCCGAAACTCCCAGTTCACACCCCTGAAACGGACTCACCCCCGCTGTCAGTGCCTGCCGCGCGGTCGGATCGCTCTTTTCGGGAGGGTACGGAGAATCCGCAGCTAGAGCCCATCGCATTGGATCGGTCCGTCGCGCGGGTGGAGAGCGCTCTCCACTGTCAAATGGCCTGGTGGCAGGGTTGTGGAGCCCGGTCAAGGGGCCTCGGTGGCGGTGGCGAGAGGGAGGGCGTTGGCGTTGGGGCCCGCGGAGAGGGTGAAAGAGCCCGGTTCGGTCTGCCAGGACGCGTGGGCGGGGGACCAGTGCTGGTAGGCGCGGGCGGTCAGGTGGAGGGTGACCTCGGTGGACTCGCCGGGGTTCGCGGTGGCGGTGGTGTAGGCGGCCAGCCAGTGGTGGGGGCGGGGGACGGTGGTGTGCGGGCGGGAGAGGTAGAGCTGGACCACCTCGCGGCCGGGGCGGGGGCCGGTGTTGCGGAGGCGGACCCGGACGGTGAGCGGGTCGTCGGCGGAGATGGCTTCGTAGGACCAGGTGGTGTAGCCGAGGCCGTGGCCGAACCAGTACGCGGGAGAGTCGGCGCGCTGCGCCCAGGCGCGATACCCGATGTGCAGGCCCTCCGCGTAGTCGAGGACGCCGGCGACCGGGGTGGTGGCGGCGATGGCGGTCTCGTGCCAGGTGGTGGGGAGCCGTCCGCCGGGTTCCGCCGCCCCGAACAGGACGTCGGCGAGGCCGTGCCCGGCTTGCTGGCCGGGGAACCAGGTCAGCAGAAGGGCGGGGACCCGGGTGTGCCAGGGCATGGCGATCGGGCCGCCGGAGTTGACCAGCACGACCGTGCGCGGGTTGGCGGCGGCGACGGCGGCGACCAGGTCGTTCTGGCGGCCGGGAAGGTCGAGGCCGGTGCGGTCGCGGCCCTCGCTTTCGATCTCCTCGGTGGTGCCGACGACGACGATGGCCACATCGGAGTTCCTGGCCAGCTCGGCCGCGGCGGCGAGTTCGCGGTCGTCGTCGAGGCGGGGCGGGTCGGCGGCCAGGACGGTGGCGCGTCCGGTGTCGTGGGCGAGTTCCCGCCTGGCGACCAGTTCGACGTCCGCCCCGGTGCCGAGCGGTACGGAGACGGTACGGAACGGCGGGTGCAGGTGCACGGTGGCCGGGTCGTCGGTGTTGCGGGGGATCTCTTCGTCGAGCAGGAGCGTTCCGTCGACCTCCAGGGAGACCCTGCCCCATCCGGCGATCGCCAGCCGCCACTCCCCGGCCACTCCCGGCCGCAGCAGGGCGCGGACTTCGACGGTGGCGGCGGCTTCGGCCAGGGTCGGTTCGAGCAGCCGTCCGGTCAGGCGGTGCTCCGCGTGGACCTCCCTCTCATCGGCGTCCAGGATCCGGACCAGCACGCCTGGTTCCCCTGTCCGGGGATCACGCGCGTTGGCGGCCTCCAGCGGCGTGGGAAGGTCGCTCGTCGCCATCCCGGGGGCGTACGCGACCTCGGCGACTCCGGACAGCGCCACCCGAATCCCATCCAGCGGCGAGACCACCGATTCCGGATAGACCCCCGCGCTGCCACCGCCCTGGATCCGGGCGACGGCCGCGTTCGGCCCGATCACCGCGACCCGCCCCAGCTTCCGGGCGTCCAGCGGCAGCAGCCCGCCTTCGTTCCGCAGCAGCACGCATCCGGCGGCCACCGCCTGACGCAACAGCGCGGTATCGCCCGATTCGTGTGATGCCGGCGTGACGTCGTCCTGCTGCTCCTCCAAGTCCAGCGCGCCCACGCGCATGGCCAGCCGGAGGATGCGGCGGACCTTGTCGTCGACGGCCGACTCGGGGACCTCGCCGGATTCCACCGCCGCGAGGAGGGCGTCGCCCCAGCATGGGTTCGGGCCCGGCATCGCGAGGTCCTGTGCCGCCAGGGCGGACGGGACGGTGGAGCGGACGCCGCCCCAGTCGGAGATGACCACGCCGTCGAAGCCCCAGGGGGACTTCAGCGGGTCGGTGAGCAGCGTGTTCTCCGACATCGTGGTGCCGTTCACCGCGTTGTAAGCGGACATGACCACCCACACGCCCGCCTCGATCGCCGCCTCGAAGGGGGCCAGGTAGAGCTCGTGCAAGGTCTGGGCATCGACTCGGGCGTCGACGGTCATCCGGTCGGTCTCCGAGTCGTTCGCGGTGAAGTGCTTGGCGGTAGCCGCGACCCCGCCGGACTGCACACCCCGGATGTAGGCCGCGCCGATCCGGCCGGTGAGCAGCGGATCCTCGGAGAAGCACTCGAAGTGCCGGCCGCCGAGCGCGGATCGGTGCAGGTTGAGGTTGGGCGCGAGCAGGACGCGGACGCCCTTGCGCCGGGCCTCCGCCGCGAGCAGGGCGCCCAGCCGCTCCACCAGCTCCTCGTCCCAGCTGGCCGCCAGCCCTGTGGGCGACGGCAGGGTCAGCGATGTGTGCCGTTCGTCCCAGCCTTCCCCGCGCACCCCCACCGGACCGTCGGAGGTGAGCATCTCGCGGAGGCCGATGGCGGGCTCGGCGTGGGTGCGCCACACGGTCGCACCGGCGAGCAGCCGTACCTTCTGGGCCAGGTCCAGCTTCTCCACCAGGGGGTCGAGCTCGTCGTCGATCACGCCAGGTCCTCTCGGGTCGAGTACGGAGAGCGCTCTCCATCAAGGCCAAGGTTCAAGCCCACCCCGAAGCTGTGTCAATGGCCCCGCCCTCAACCCGCACACTAATAAATTCGGAAAAATCGTGTGTCGCGAAAGTGAGCAGAACATTTCGGATTCGGACGTTTCCCCCTTGACAAGGCTTGTTCCTCAGCGCCAATCTCTCGGTATGGAGAGCGCTCTCCCCAAAGTTCCCGGCACGGCCCCGCGGCCGGTGCCGCCCGTTCCGAGGAGAGCCCGTGCACCCGTCCCCCAGTTCAGGCCGACTCCGATTAGGCCTGGTCACCGCCATGATCGCCGCACTCATCGCGGCCGGCCTGGCCCTCATCACCCCGGCCCTGGCCGCCGACACACTGCTGTCGCAGGGTAAACCGGCCACGGCCTCCTCCGCCGAGGGCGCGGCCTTCGCCGCCTCGGCCGCCGTCGACGGGGACCTGACCGTCACCCGCTGGGCCAGCGCCTTCAGCGACCCGCAGTGGATCCAGGTCGACCTCGGCACGACCGCGACGATCTCCCAGGTGGTCCTGACCTGGGAAGCCGCGTACGCCTCCGCCTTCAAGATCCAGACTTCGCCCAACGGCACGACCTGGACCGACGTCTACACCACGACCACGGGCACCGGCGGCACCCAGACCCTCGCCGTGACCGGCACCGGCCGGTACGTCCGCATGAACGGCACCGCCCGGGGCACCGGCTACGGCTACTCCCTCTGGGAGTTCCAGGTGTACGGCTCGACGGCATCGCCGTCCCCGTCCCCCAGCCCCACCGCCTGCGGAACGACCAACGTCGCCCAGGGCAAGACCGCCACGGCCTCCTCGCTGGAGAACGCCGGCACTCCCGCCTCCGCCGCCGTCGACGGCAACCCGACCACCACCCGCTGGTCCAGCGCGTACAGCGACCCGCAGTGGCTTCAGATCGACCTCGGCGCCACCTACCAGATCTGCCGGGTGGTCCTGACCTGGGAAGGCGCGTACGCCACCGCCTTCAAGATCCAGACCTCGCCCAACGCGACGACCTGGACGGACATCTACTCGACCACCACGGGCACCGGCGGCACCCAAACCCTGAACATCTCCGGCACCGGCCGGTATATCCGTATGCACGGCACCGCCCGCAACACCGGCTGGGGCTACTCGCTGTACGAGATGGCCGTCTACACCGGAACAATCACCAGCCCGAGCCCGTCTCCGTCCCCGTCGCCGAGCCCTTCCCCGTCCCCTGACCCCGGCATCTGGACCGAAGTCTGGCGCGACGACTTCACCGGCCCCGCCAACACCTCCCCGAGCGCCGCCAACTGGCTCCTCCGCACCGGCACCCAGTACCCCGGCGGCGCAGCCAACTGGGGCACCGGCGAAGTGGAGACCATGTCCGCCTCCACCGCCAACGTCGCCCTGGACGGCGCCGGCACCCTCGCCATCAAGGCGCTCAAGGACGGCGCGGGCAACTGGACCTCCGGCCGCGTCGAGACCCAGCGCACCGACTTCGCCCCCCAGCCGGGCCAGCTGCTCCGCTTCACCGCCCGCCTGAAGCAGCCCGACGTCGCCAACCCGCTCGGCTACTGGCCGGGCTTCCGCGCCACCGGCGCCGCCTACCGAGGCAACTACAACAACTGGCCGACCGTCGGCGAGACCGACATCATGACCAACGTCAACGGCCGCAGCCAGCTCGCCAACACCCTCCACTGCGGCACCGCCCCGGACGGCGTGTGCAACGAGTACAGCGGCAGGACCAGCGGTTTCGCCTCCTGTGACGGCTGCCAGACCGGCTACCACGAGTACACCCAGATCATCGACAGGACCAAGCAGGACGAGGAGATCCGGTTCTACCTGGACGGCCGCCAGACCTGGGTGGTCCGGGAGAGCCAGGTCGGCGTGACCGCCTGGCAGGCCGCCGTGCACCACGGCTTCTACCTCAGGTTCGACCTCGCCGTCGGCGGCTCGCTGCCGAACGCGCTGGCGGGGACGACGACGCCGACCGCGGCCACCACCTCCGGCGGCACGCTGAACGTGGACTGGGTGTCGGTCGCCAGGCAGACCGGGACGACGCCCGCGCCGATGACCGATCCGGCCACCCCGGCCGGGCCGAGTGTGGTGCGGGTGACGGGCACCCAGGGCAACTGGCAGCTGACCGTCAACGGCGGGCCGTTCGAGATCAAGGGCCTGACCTACGGGCCGCCGCAGGCCGCCGCCGACGGGTACATGCGCGACCTCAAGGCGATGGGCGTGAACACCATCCGCACCTGGGGCGTGGACGACGCCAACACGCCCACCCTGCTCGACCGGGCCGCGCAGCAGGGCATCAAGGTGATCGTCGGGCACTGGCTCAACCAGGGCGCCGACTACGTCAACGACACCGCGTACAAGACCAGCGTGAAGAACGAGATCGTGGCGCGGGTGAACGCCCTGAAGAACCGGCAGGGCGTGCTGATGTGGGACGTCGGCAACGAGGTCATCCTGACCATGCAGGACCACGGGCTGGCCGCCGACGTGGTGGAGGCCCGCCGGGTGGCGTACGCCAAGTTCGTCAACGAGGTCGCCGACGCGATCCACGCCGCCGACCCCAACCACCCGGTCACCTCGACCGACGCGTACACGCACGCCTGGACCTACTACAAGGCGCACTCCCCGTCGCTCGACCTGCTCGCGGTGAACTCCTACGGCGCGATCGGCACCGTGCGCACCGACTGGGTCAGCGGCGGCTACACCAAGCCGTACATCGTCACCGAGGCCGGCCCCGACGGCGAGTGGGAGGTCCCCAACGACGTCAACGGCGTCCCGACCGAGCCGACCGACCTGCAGAAACGCGCCCAGTACACGGCCAGCTGGAACGCCATACACAACCACACCGGGGTCGCGCTCGGCGCCACCGAGTTCCACTACGGGCTGGAGAACGACTTCGGCGGCGTCTGGCTGAACACGCTCACCGGCGGCTGGCGGCGGCTCGGCTTCCACGCGCTCCGGCAGGCGTACACCGGGCAGCCCTCGGCGAACACCCCGCCGGAGATCAGCTCCATGACGGTGACGCCGCAGACGGCCGTCCCCGCCGGGCAGCAGTTCACCGTCGAGGTCGCCGCCACCGACCCGAACAGCGACCTGATCCGCTACAACCTGATGTTCAGCAACAAGCACATCAACGGCAACCGCGGCTTCGACCACGTCCGCTTCACCCAGACCGCCCCTGGCCGCTTCTCGGTGACGGCGCCGCAGCAGATGGGCGTGTGGAAGGCGTACGTCTACGCCTACGACGGCCACGGCAACGTCGGCATCGAGCAGAAGTCGTTCCGGGTGGTCCCGCCGGTGGTGGCAGGCACCAACGTGGCCGTCGGCAAGACGACCACCGCGTCGACGTTCCAGGCGACCGGCGACGGCGGGCCGTTCAACCCGAACCGGGCCACCGACGGCAGCTACACCTCCCGGTGGGCCAGCGAGTGGGCCGACCCGCAGTGGATCCAGGTCGACCTGGGCGCGACCACCGCGATCAGGCACGTGCAGCTCGGCTGGGAGTCCGCGTACGGCAAGTCGTACCAGGTCCAGACCTCGCCCAACGGCACCACCTGGACCAACGTCTTCACCACCACCACGGGTGACGGCGGTTTCGACGGCATCGACCTGAACGTGTCGGCCAGATACGTCCGGGTGAACATGACCCAGCGCGGCACCGCGTACGGGTACTCGCTCTGGGAGTTCGGCGTCTACAGCTGACGCCGGGACGGCCGTCGCGCCACGCCGGGCGCGGCGGCCGCCACAGATCACGATGAGGTCACGGCTCGAACCGCCGGCCGGAATCCGGTATCTCAACTCGCGTGAAGAAGCTGCTGATCGTCGTTTGCCTGCTGGTTCTGGGCGTGAGTCCGGGCGCTTCGGCGGCGGTGGTCGTGCCCGCGTGGCCGTACCCGGAGAAGGACTGCGCCGAGCGGGCGCGGACCGCGCCGCCGGACGGGTTCGGGGCGCCTGTGGTCTTCGGCGGGGACGAGCACACCAACATCACCGGCGTCGCCTTCGGGCGGTTTCGCGGGCGTTCGGTCGCCGTCAGCACCGGGCAGGAGGGCACGATGCGGATGTGGGGACTGCCGGGCCTCACGCCGATCGGCGAGCCGGTGAAGTCCGCGACGATCGTTTCCGGCGGTGGTCTCGTCCTCGATCCGGAACCCGAGCCGACCGGCCGGCTGAACGGGCGACCCGTCCGGGTCACCGCCGACGACAGGCTGCGTGTCCTGGACGCGGGCACCGGCCGTGAGGTCGGCCCGGTGGTGGAGCTGGGCGAGGACAACTCGGTCCTGGGGATGGTCGTGTTCCCCATGGGCGGGACGCTCGTCGCGGCCATCGCCGACACCGGCGGCGACGAATGCCGGTGCGCGGACCAGCTTGACCTGCGCGATCTCGCCTCCGGCGAACTGGTCGGCGCGATCGACGGGCACTTCTCCACGGTGCGCGCGGCCACCGTCGACGGCGCGCTCGTGCTGGTCACCGTCAACACCGGCTTCGACCCGGGGGCGGAAGGCGGCCCCAGGCGCAGCGGGAGCGTCTCGATCTGGAACCCCGTCACGCGGGCCGAGATCGCCCGGCTGCCCGGGAACCCGCCGCCGCCCGTGGTGGAGGATTCGGCCAGCAGCAACACCGAAGTGCGTCTCGCCGTCGGCACGATGGACGGCGAACCCGTCGCCCTGACCGGCGGCTTCGACAACACGCTACGGCTCTGGGACCTGACCACGGCCGCCCCGATCGCGGCCACCCGGCCCAACGGCCACGTCAACGAGGTCGGCACGTTCACCGTGGGGGAGCAGGACGGCCGCCGGGTGGTGGTCAGCGTGAGCGTCAACGGCACGCTGCTGATGTGGGATCTCGTCACCGGCGCGCGGCTCGGCATGCCGGTGTTCCAGCCGGACTGGCGTCCCGCCTCCACCGAGATGCCGGAGCGACCGCCGCTGCTCCTCGACGGGTCCCCTGTCCGGGTGGACGCCGAGCCGACCGGCCAGGGTGTGGTCCAGCGGTTGCTGCCCCTGATGAGCGGCTGGGTCGTCCCGTTCGGCGACGGCTTCGCCGCCATCAGCGGGCAATCGGGATGGATCCGCCTGCGCGACCTGGCCACTCGCGAGCACATCGGCACCGCCATCCGGGTCACCGGCCCGAATCCCCTCTCCCAGGTGACGCTCGCCGAGTTGGGCGGGCGGCCGGTCCTCATCGATGTACGCGAATGGATGACATTGTGGGATCTGTACACGGGACGGCGTATCGGCACGATCCCCGACGTGCGCTCGTCCGGCCACCGGAACGCGCCGCCCGCCGTCGGCCACGCGCGCTGCACCACCGTCGCGCTGACCGGGAGCGACACCGGCGTCCGGGTCTGGGATCTGCGCACCGGCCGCGAACTCTTCCGGCTGACCGGGCATGGCGGACGTGTGCACCAGATCAGGTACGGCACGATCGGTGACCTTCCGATCGCGGTCACGGCGGGGGAGGACGGCACCGCCCGGGTGTGGAACCTGGCCGACGGCAAGCAGATCGGAGCGCCGATCGCGGTCGGCTTCCGGTACGGCATGATCCAGCTGACCTACTGGGAGGGCCGGACGCTGCTGATCGGCGCGGGGCGCGATGAGCGGGTCCGGAGGTGGGACCTTGGCCGGTGAAACTCGATCACCGAGAGCGTCACGATGAGGTCACGGCTCGAACTGTGGGTGATATTTCGGTATCTCATCCGGCATGAGGAGATGGCTGGTCGCTGTTTGCCTGCTGGTCGTGGCGGTGATCCCCCGGGGGTCGTCCGGAACGGCGTCGGGAGCGGCGTCGGGAGCGGGTCTGCCACGCTGGCCGTACCCGGAGACGCTCTGCGACCAGCGGCCGGGCACGCCCGCGCCGGCCGCGTTCGGACCGGCGGCGACCTTCGGCGGTGACGAGCACACCAACATCACCGCAGTGGCGTTCGGGCGGCTCGGCGGACGGGCGGTCGCGGTCAGCACCGGGCAGGAGGGCACGATGCGGGTCTGGGCGCTGCCCGGACTGACGCCGATCGGCGAACCCGCGCGCTCCCGCGAGATCGTCCCGGGCGACGGCCTCACCGTGGAGGTGCCGCCCGCTCCGGCGAACCCGGGCAACACGCTCGTGTCGACGGCCAGGATGAACGGGCGGATGGTGCGGGTGACCGTGGGGGACGAGATGCGTGTCGTCGCTGTCGCCACCGGCCGTCAGGTCGGCCGGGTGATGCACCTCGGCGAGGACAACAGCGTGGGCGCGCTCGTGCTGTTCACGCTCGGCGGGCGGCTCACCGCCGCGGTGAACGACAACGGCGGCGACGAGAACGATCCCGGCCTCGACCAGGTCACGCTCTGGGACCTCGCCACAGGGAAGGAGACCGGCACGATCGGTGGTGACTTCTCGACCGTGCGGAAGGCGACGATCAACGGCAGGACCGTGCTGCTCACCGTCAATCGTGGCGCCGTTGAGTACGAGCTCGGCACCGCGTTCCCGCCGGTCGGCACGGTCTCTCTCTGGGATCCGGCGACCAGGACGGAGATCGGCCGGCTCGGCGGCAACCCGCCGCCGCAGGAGCCGGAGGGCGGGTACACGCGATCGATCTACGATCGGGTCCATCTGGTCGTCGGCGAACTGGACGGAAGGCCGGTCGCGCTCACCGGGGGCGGCGACAACGCGCTCCGCTTATGGGATCTGACCACCGAGACGCTCCTCGCCGCTACCACCCCGAACGGTCATATCGACGAGGTCGAATCCTTCAGCGTCGCCGAACTCGACGGACGCCGGGTCGTCGTCAGTGGCGGCGCCGACGGAACGGTCATGGTGTGGGACCTGGTCACCCGGCAGCGTGTCGGCTCGCCGCTGACCAGCCCGGCCGGCGTGAAGCAGCCGCTGTTCACCGAGGTCCCCGGGCTGAGGCCGTTCCTGGCGACCTGGGACGGCACGCAGCGCTTCTGGTGGCTCAACCCCGGCGGCACCGTCGAACCCGCCTTCGACGGGCTCGGCGCCGGCTGGGTCATCTCGTTCCACGGGCGGGCCGCGCACCTCGGCGAGGAGGCCGGGCGGGTACGGCTGCGCGACCTGAACACCGGCGCGCCCATCGGGTCGCCCGTTCCGGTCACCGGCGAGCAGCCGATCGGCCGTGTCCTCCTCACCCAGGTGGCCGGCCGGGACGTTGTGATCGACGTCCGGAACCGGCTCAGGATGTGGGACCTGCAGACCGGCCGCCGCCTCGGCACCATCCTCGACGTACGCTCCCTGGGCTCCCGCGATGCCCGCCCCGCCGTCGCCCAGGCACGCTGCACCACGCTGGTGCTGTCCGGCATGGGGGCGGCCGTCCGGGTCTGGGACCTCGGCACCGGCCGCGAACTCTTCCAGCTGACCGGCCACAGCGAACTGATCAGCCACATCAGAACCGGCCTCATCGGCGACCGCCCGATCGCCGTCACCTCGTCCGCCGACGGCACCGCCCGCATCTGGAACCTCACCGACGGCCGCCAACTCGGCCCACCGATCACCATCGGCCGCCGCTACGGCGTCATCCAACTGACCCACCTGAACGGCCACACTCTACTGATCATGGCCGGCCGCGACGAACGAGTCCGCCTGTGGGACCTGGGCGGCCGATGAGCCGATTTCTGGTCCACCCTCATGCTCGGGTGGTGCAACGGCTTGACTGGTCATTCGCGTTCGTGGCGATAATGCCTGGCTCCGTATTCCGCGCCTTGCCCGGGGGTCTGAGGTGGGTTGATGCGGGGAATACCGGCCAAAGCCGAGTCACGGCATCGTGGAGGTACGGTTTGCGTCTCGCGCGAAGTTGCCTTACCGGCCTGCTGGCAGCGGTTGCGGCGGCCGGGTGTTCCGCCGGCCCGTCCTTGGAGGAAGCCGGTGCCCGGCTCGCCGCGGACGGCAGGCACGTCATGGCGTGGGACGACTGGGTGGACGAGTCCGTCCAGATCACGAATCCGGCGACCACTGACGTCCCGTGTGGTGATGGCAAGTTCAAGCGCGTCTTCACCGCCGCTGCGGAACTGCCGACGCTCAACCCTGATCCGGACAACAAGCTCGACGGAGCGACCAGGCAGATCGGATTCAGTTTCGCCGAACGGGGATACCTGAGAGATGTCAGCGGGCCCAGCCAAGCAGACGTCATCCCAACGCGCACCATCGTTTGGGTCAACAAGGCTGGGCTACGGTTCTCCGGCATCATTTCGCTGCCATCGGACACCAGGATCGCCGCCCAGATCACCGGCGAGACCCAGTGCGAGTAGCCAGCCGATAAGGAACGAGGTTACGGCTGCTTTTCGTAACCTTTTGCGGTCACTGCGGACTCGGGGCTAATTGTGCCGCGGATCCCCATAGCGAGCTTCTTGTCAAAAGTCGAGCCGTCACCATCCGTGTCCGTGGAATCCGACCAAGCCGAGAACGTCTCGAAGATCTTGCTGTCCTTGAGCGGCTCTTCCAGCGGAAGTGGCCTGCCGTCCTTCATCAGTGAGGCCGGCCATGGCGGATCGGCGGGAAATCCTCCCTCCCACAACTTGGTGGCGATGTCATAGCGCTGGGCGAGAATCCATTTGTCGCGCGCACCGTCAAGTTTGCTCACCCTTGTGTCCGCCGGGTCCCCGTCCTCCCAGGCGTCCAGCGCCTTGCCCGTGCCGAACATTCCCAACTGCCAGATCAACCAGCGCACCCCCTTCTCGGGACTGGGTGCCGCACCCAGCGCGAGTGATGCGGTATCGGTCACGATGCCGCGCATCTGCTCGTCAAAGGCGTCCATGTCACCGCGAGTCTTCAACGCCGCCGCGTACTCCATGCCCGCCAGGTCGCCGATCCCACCCGCCGTCACCTCGAAGTAGCCGGGATCCTTGGGCGGACTGCCCCGCAAGGCCTCGCCGTCCAGGCGGGCGGCTTGAACCAGCAGGTCATGGCGTAGTTCGCCCATGGCCTTGTCGAAGGTGTCGGTGTTTTTCTGTTCGGCGGCGAAGGTCTTCAGGAAGCCGTAGGTGCCTTGGGGGCTCAGATAGAAGCTCGGTGTCAACCCGGGAATGGTCGAGAGGTGGGGCGGCGCGGTCATGCCGGAGTCGCGGGATTCGCCATCCTCGATGCGGGCGCCGGCGATCATTTCGTGGCCGTAAGAGGCGGCCAGTTCGGCCATAGAACCCTGGGCGGACGCTGGCATGTCCTGGCCCAGGGACGCACTCGTGGTGATCGCGTCGAAGGCGAAGGCCGCCGCGTCGGCGCTGTGCGCGCCTGGTTGTTCGTTGTGGACTCCCGATCCCGTCGCCATCGTCCGGCCAAGCGCGTCAGCAACGTCAGCGTCACGATGCCGGGCGTACTCGAACAGCAGGTTCATCCGCTCCGGGCGGGTCAGTTCCACCGGCGGGCGGCCCATCTCGGCGAACACCGACCGGACCGCCACCGGGTCATCGGCGATCACCTGCAACGCCAGCGTGACCGAGTCGCCCGGCAACCCGTAGGCGCGGTACTCGTCCAGCGCGCCGCCGAACCAGTCCTGCCCAGGATCGGCCGCAAACTCGTCCAGGACCAGCCGCGCGGTCCGCGCCAGCACCTGCGAAGGCGCGCCCGAGCCCTTCAGCAACGCCAGCCGTTGCCAAGCCGCGTCGGCATTCGTCGGAGCCGCCAGTTCGCGCTGGTACTCGGCCATCCCCGGAGGCGGTTTCGTGGCCCGCAACGCCGCGCCGAACACGGCGGAGAACGCCGCCAGATCCGCACGCGCCGTCGAACTGCCCGTGTTCAGCAGCAGGTTCGGCAACCCCTGCCGCACCGGCCCGGACAGCCCCGCCACGAACGCGGCCGAAGCGTCCGCGTCGCCGGCCAGGTGCTTGAGTTCACCGATGTGCTGATGCACCAGTTCACCCTTGAACTCCGCGGTGAAATCGTTGTTGGAGATGATGCCGGTGCCGAACAGGGCGGCCAGATCCCGGCCCTTGGCATACGCCTCGGTCAGTGACATCGTGACGCCGGGGATCTCCACGAACCCGGCTCCGCTCAGCCGGTTGGCCGCCGCCGCCAGTTCGTGGCGGCGGCGCATCACCGGCAGCTGATCCCGGGTCCACGCGCCGATCCGTTCCAGCTCCGTCAGCGCCGACGTCTCCACCCCGAGCCGCGCGAACTCTCCCCGGAACCGCCGTACGAACGCCTGCAACGCCTCCGCGTCCCGGTCCAGCGAATTGATCATCGCCAGCAGTCGGTCGGCGTCGACCCCCCGGAACTCGGAACTGTAGGGCGGCATCACCACCGCCCTGCGTGAACACGCATCGGATTCGCCATCTCAGCCATCCGGGCCCTCGCTCCCGCGCGGATACCTACCGATCCAAGCCGAAGGTCCCATACTCCACCGTAACCGGGAAAGACCGTTTGGTTATCGGCACTTCCGCTCGCCGGAGTTTTACGGCATGGCGGTCAGTGAGGGCGCGTGTTCGCGGGCGTGCCGTACCAGGGTGAGCAGGATCTCCTTCACCGACTCGCGGTCGCGGACGTCGGAGAGCACCACCGGCACGTGCGCCGGCAGGGCGAGCGCCCTGCGGACGGCCTCCGGTGAGTGGCGGCGGGCGCCGTCGAAGCAGTTCACCGTCACCACGAACGGGATCTTCCGCTGCTCGAAGTAGTCCACCGCCGCGAACGCCTCGCCCAGCCGCCGGGTGTCGGCGATCACCACCGCGCCGAGCGCGCCGATGGACAGCTCATCCCACATGAACCAGAACCGGTCCTGTCCCGGCGTGCCGAACAGGTAGATCCAGAGGCCCTCGCGGAGGGTGATCCGGCCGAAGTCGAGCGCGACCGTGGTGGTCGTCTTCTGCTCCACCCCGGTCGTGTCGTCCACCGCGGCGCTCCGGTCGCTGAGCAGTTCCTCGGTGTGCAGCGGCTGGATCTCGCTCACCGCCGAGACCATCGTGGTCTTGCCCACGCCGAAGCCGCCCGCGACCAGGATCTTGATCGCCAAGGTCTCAGAGCGCGCGTAGTCCATTGAGCACTTCCTGATAGATCCGCTCGTTCATGGCGGCGGCGGAGACGGCCGGCCGGTCTATCGACACCAGGCCCTCCCGCCGCAGGTCGCTCAGCAGCACCCGGATGATGTTGAGCGGCAGGCGCAGGTACACGCCGATGTCGGCCACCGTGGCCGGCCGGACGCACATCCGCAGCACCGTGAGGTGCTCCGGCGACAGTCCCGCCTGCTCGTACGGCATGCCGAGCGTCGTCACCACCGCGACGACGTCGAACGCCTCCCCGATCGGCCGGGCCCGCCCGCCGGTGACCACGTACATGCGGACCAGCGGGCCCGGGTCTTCGTCAGCGCCCATGAACCTGCCCACTCGCGGCCCGTGGTCGCGTGCTCAGATGCTCCCCGACCCGTTTCACCAGCATCGTCAGTTCGTAGGTGACGACCCCGAGGTCGGCGTCCGAGGTGGTCATGACGGCCAGCCGGGCGCCCTCCCCCGCGGCGGTGACGAACAGGAACGCCGAATCCAGCTCGATGATCGTCTGCCGGACGCCGCCGGCCCCGAACCGGCGGCCCGCCCCCTGGGCCAGGCTGTGGCTGCCCGCCGCGATCGCCGCCAGGTGCTCGGTGTCTTCCCGGTTGAGGCCCTGGGAACCGCCCATCGGCAGCCCGTCGGCGGAGAGCACGATCGCGTGCAGCACGCCGGGCGTGCGCCGGATCAGATCGTCGAGCAGCCAGTCCAGTTCCTTCACGAGTTCAGCCATCCGTCCTGTCCTTTCGTCCGCCGTACAGGTCGGGCTGACCCGTTTCCCTGCGCCCGCGTTCCCAGCCGCGCTGCATGGCGGTCATCAGACCGGCCCGCCGCTCCGCCGTGGACGCGTCAATGTCGACTTCTTCGGTGGGCCGCGCCGGCTCGGTCCCGCGTAGCTGGGTGGCGAGGTGCGTCTGGGGCACTCGCTGCGGCAGCCCTTCCAGCTCTTCCAGGTCGTCGTCTTCGACGGTGATGGGGGGCGGCGGGGGCGGCTGCCGTAC
>NZ_BLAD01000095.1:0-4704 GCF_009687845.1 Acrocarpospora corrugata | reverse complement strand
GGGCGGGGGAGCGCGCCCGGGGTGCTCCGCTCCTCTGCGGCGGCCAGCACGGCCGGCGGGATCATCACGATCGCCGTCGTCCCGTCGTAGGGGGACGGCCGCAGGACCACCTTCACGCCGTGCCGGGCGGCCAGCCGGGCCACCACGAACAGGCCGAGGCGCTCGCTGTCGGCCAGGTCGAACTCGGGCGGCTCGGCCAGCCGCCGGTTGAGCGAGTCCAGCTTGGCCGCCTCCAGGCCGAGGCCGCGGTCCTCGATCTCGAGCGCGTACCCGTTGGCGGCGATCTCGCCGCGCACGAACACACGGGTGCCCGGCGGCGAGAACACCGTGGCGTTCTCGATCAGCTCGGCCACCAGGTGCATCAGGTCGGTGACGGCGGTGCCCTGCACGGTCGGCGCGTGCCGCATCTCGTGCACGGTGACCCGGGTGTAGTCCTCCACCTCGGTCACCGCGCCGCGGACCAGGTCGAAGATCGGCACCGGCTCCCGCCAGCGGCGGCTCGGCGCGGCGCCGGACAGGATGATCAGGTTCTCGGCGTGCCTGCGCATGCGGGTGGACAGGTGGTCGAGCCGGAACAGGTCCTCCAGCGTCTCCGGCTCCTCCTCCCGGTGCTCCATCATCTCCAGCAGGCTGAGCTGGCGGTGCAGCAGCGACTGGCTGCGCCTGGCCAGGTTGAGGAAGACCTGGCCGACGCTGCGGCGCAGGTCGGCCTGGCCGACGGAGGCGCGCACGGCTTCGGCGAGCACCGAGTTGAACGCCTCGGACACCTGGTTGATCTCGGCCGTCTGGCCGGCCGCCAGGGTGGGGGTCTCCTCGGCGGCGTCGACGGTGTCGCCGGCGCGCAGGCGCCGTACCAGATCGGGCAGTCTGTTCTTCGCGACGGCGGTGGCCGACTCCTGCAGGTTGCTCAGTTCACGGACCAGGCGGCGGCCGAACCTGATCGAGACCAGGACGGAGAGCAGGACCGCGATCAGGCCGAGGCCGCTGATCAGCGCGGTCCGGGTGATCACGGCGTTGATCCGGGCCGCGGCGTCCTCGATGGCGCGCTCTTTCGCGGCCACGGTGACGCGTTCCATGGCGGCGCGCACCTCGGCGCCGTCCCGAAGCCACTGCTCCAGCTCGTACGGCAGTTCGCCCGCCGTCGGCACGAACGCGGTGATCCGGTCCTCGCCCGCCACGACCGCGCTGTACACCGGCAGCCCGAAGATCCGGTCCACTTCGGCGCGGAGCGCCGGGCTCAGGTCGCTGTGGCCGCTGCGGAGCAGAAACCTGCGGCTGCTGGACAGCTCGTTGAAGGCCGCGTGGGTGGCCGGCCCGAGGTCCTTCTCCGCGACCGCGTCGCCGATCAGGCTCTCCTCCCTGGCCAGCAGGTCCACCGCCAGTTCGAGCGAGCCGAGCGAGCGGATCTGCGAGTACTGCTCCAGCGAGACGCCCTCGTTGCGGGCCAGGCTGGCCATGAAGCTGTAGATCTCGTCCACCAGGTCGCTGTACACCCGCATCGCGGTCAGGCCGTCGCTGGTGCCGGTGTCCACCGAGCGCCGGGTCGCCGCCAGCGCGTCCAGCTGGGTCATCAGGTCGGCGGTCTGCTCGGGCAGAGCGGCCTGGTTCTGCTCGGCGGTGGCCTGCCGGAACTCGTCCATGGCCTTGTCGGTGGCGGTCCGCCGCACGGTCAGGCTGGCGTGCGCCTCGTCGTCGTTGTCGTGGAGCGCGACAACGCTGAGCCGGCGTTCTTCGCGGATGCTGTTGTTCAGGTCCTCCACGGGGTCCAGATACGAGCTGTATCGGGCCGAGATCCCGCCCAGCGTGGTCGCCTCGCCGATGGCCGTCACCGCCGTGTACGCCCAGATCGCCGTCAGGGACAGGAGCGGGACCACCAGGAGGGAGAACGCCTTGGACCGGATGGTGTCACGTCTGAAACCCATGGCTCTCGTCTCGCTCGGGAGCAGACACGTGTAATCCGAGTCTGCTGGCGCCGTCTTTCAGCGCCCCCGCACGCGCGCGGCAGCGCTGGTTATGCGCCGCCATAATCGAGCAACATAGTTGTCACCGGTCACACTGGCAACTCCGGCGTGAACACTGTTGTGAGAGCGTCCCAACGCTCGGCCCGGCACAGGACGGGCGGCCGGTCGATCGGCGCGGGCAGGGTGACCTCGCGGGGGCCGCGATGGGCCGTTCTGGTCCACACGTCCACCCAGTCGCCCGCGGGCAGATAGCCGGTCACCTGCTCGACACCCGGCTCCACCACCGGGATCACCAGCAGCGCGTCGCCGAGCTGGTACTGGAGCGGATAACGCCAGATCTCGGGATCGGCCGGGTGGTCGAAGAACAGCCCGCGCATCAGTGGCGCGCCGCCGTGGACGGCGGCTTTCGCCGCTTCTGTGAGGTACGGCACGAGCCGCTCGCGCAGCTGGGCGAACTCGCGGAACACGGGGAGCACGCGGGGGTCGCCGGTGCGTTCCGCGATGTTCCACGGGGTGCGGTCGCCGCAGGGTTCGCGGTGGTGGTTGAACTCCGCGTGGTACTGCATGATCGGCATGAAGCAGGCGGTGCCGGCGGCGCGCAGGTAGAGCTCGCCGTCCGGGATCGGGCCGGAGAAGCCGGCGATGTCCCAGCCCCAGTAGACGATGCCGCAGGCCGAGGCGGTGATGCCGGCGGTGATCGAGGAGCGGAACGCGGTCCAGGTGGACGCCTCGTCGCCGGCCCAGAAGACGCCGTGCGCCTGGGAGCCGGTGAAGCCGGCGCGGCTGAAGGTGACCGGGGGCTTGCCGCAGGAGCGGAGCAGGTCGCCGAAGGCGCGGGCGTAGTTGACGGGGACGAGGCCGTTGCCGTCCGAGCCGCGGCGGCCGTCGGCGTAGCGCAGGTCGTGGCCCCAGGCGTGTTCGCCGCCGTCCGTCTTGAAGCCGTCGATGCCCAGGTCTTCGACCAGGTAGCGGCGTTTGGCCGTCCACCAGTCGCGGACTTCGGGGGAGCTGAGGTCGGGCATCAGGGCGAGGGGGAACCACCAGCCTCGGTTGCGGTACGGGCGGCCGTCGGACTCGCGTACGCCGTAGCCCTTCTCGACGAGCTGGCGGGCGTCGACGGCGGCTTGGTGGGTGGGGTGGGGGCGCATCTTCTGCAGGGGGATCTGCCAGAGCAGGACCTTGATGTCCCGGGCGTGGAGTTCGTCGATCATGGCTTTGGGGTCGGGCCAGGGGCCGTCTGCGGGGAAGGTGTAGTCGGTCCAGGTGTGCGGGTCTTCGGTGGGGTCGTATTGGGCGTCGCGGAAGGCGGTGAAGGTGGATTCGTCGCTCCACGCTTCGATCACCAGGACGCCGGCGGGGATGTCGAGGTCGCGGTGCCTGTTCATTTCGGTGAGGACGCGGGCCTGGGTGTTCCATTCGTTGGCGCTCGCCCAGAGGCGGAACACCCAGGGGGGGAGTTCTTCGGGGGCGCCGACGTCTTTGACGAACTGGGCGAGGATCTCGGTGGGGGTGCCGTCGTATCGGCGTGCGGTGAGGTCGCCGGTGGTTTCGGCTTCGACGCGGAGGATGGTGGGGTCGGCGGCGCCGATGTCGAACCAGACGCGGGCGGAGGTCTGCACGTGCCAGGCCCGGCTGCCGTCCGGGCCGATCACGAAGAAGAACGGCATGGGCAGGTAGGTGCGGCCGAACGCGCCCTGGTTCTTGTACTGCTCGAACACCACCGAGTCCGGGGTCCGGCCTCGCTGGTCGACCGCGTCGAACCGTTCGCCGAACCCGACGACGTGTTCGTCGGGTCCGAGCTTCAGGTCGAACCGCACTCGCAGTGGCCTGTCGCCGTCCGCCAGCCAGCGCACGCTGCCGGGCACGATTCCGTCCGCGTGGAGTGTCCCGCCGTTGTCTTGCCAGCTCGCCGCCGTCACCTCGAACCACCGTGAGGTACGGCTCGCGCCTTCGCCGGTGGACGACCGGAATCGGTAGGCGTACCGTGACCCGGCCCGTAGCGCCGGTGTTCGCACCGACCAGGCTCCCGAAGCCGCTCGTGTCGCTCTCGCCTGGGCCGATGCGAGATGCCCGCCGTCGCCCGTGCCCGTGTTCGCGTCGGCGGCGTCCACCTTGCGCATCGGCAGTTCGACGGTCACTCCGTCGGTCGCCCATTCGCATGTGATGACGCTGACCTTGGCCGAGGCCCGGACCCGCAGCTCAACGCTCTCCCCGTCGAGAGGCCGGGCCGGGACACGCTGGTCTTCCGTCTCCGCGTACGGATGTCCGGAACCCATCGGACGATGCCGGATCATGCGATCACTCCCAGTTCATCGGCGAGCATCAAATACATTCCGTGCGACCACAACAGCGGACTGGCCACCGGCCCCCACCGCTCGATCCACTCGTCCCGTCGCTCCGGCGCCAGCAAGCGATCGGAAACCTGCTCCGGCAGTTCCCCGTCGCCATTCGCCTGCGCCGCCATCCACCGCAGATACGCCATGGCTTCCTCCGGCCGTCCCGCCGCCGCATGATTCAGCCCCAGAAACCCCGCCAGCAGCACCCACCTCCCACCCCCGTAAAAGGTGTCCTCCAAATACCGATAAACCCCGAATCCATCCCCCAACGACCGCTCCACGGCCGCAACCGTCCCCACCCCCACCGGATGCTCCACCGAATACAACCCAAACGGCTCCACACAAGCCAACAAACTCCCATCAACCACCCCCACCCCAAGCCACTTGGTGAGGTGGAACTCCCCACC
>NZ_BLAD01000094.1 GCF_009687845.1 Acrocarpospora corrugata | reverse complement strand
ATTTTGGGGGTGGGGGTGGCTAGGGCTGAGGGGGGTTGGTCGGGGTGGATGAGGGTGTCGCGGATGTGGAGGACGCCCAGGACGGATTGATGGTCCATGACGAGCATGCGGAGTTGGCCGGAGGCGGCGGCGGTTTTGTGTACCTGGTCGGCGGGGGCGTCGGCGGAGACGGTGACGGTCTGGGCGAGGGGGATCATCAGGCGTTCCACGGGCTGGTTCTGGACGCGGAGGGCGCGGGTGAGGAGGTCGTGCTCGTTGCGGTCGAGCATGCCCATCCGGCCGGATTCGGCGACCAGGACGGCGAGCTGGTGCGGGGTCCTGGTGGTGGCGAGCTCGTCGCGGGGGCGTACCCCGAAGAGCCGCAGCAGGCCGTTGGTGAGGCCGTTGAGGCTGGCCAGGATGGGCCGGACCAGCCAGACGAAGCCACGGAACGGGATGGCCAGGGCCAGCGCGGACTGCTCGGGGTGGGTGAGCGCGAGCGACTTGGGCGCCATCTCGCCGACCACCATGTGCAGGAACGTCACGATCATCAACGCGACGACGTAGGACAACACGGTCTGCAGGCCCTCGGGCAGCGCGCCCAGCAGCGGCTCAAGCAGGTGATGGATGGCCGGCTCGGTGACCATGCCCAGCCCCAGCGAGCACAGCGTGATCCCCAGCTGAGCCCCGGCCAGCATCAACGACAACTGCCGGCTCCCACGAACAGCCGCCCGAGCGGCGATCCGCGCCATCCGCCCCCCGGCCACCTCCTCCAGCCGATGCCGCTTAGCCGAGATCACCGCGAACTCCGCGGCCACGAAGAACCCGTTCAGGACCAGCAACACCAGCCCAAGCAAAATCGCGGTCAAGCTGTTCACACTCGCCCCCAACCAGCCGCAACCAGGCCAAGCAGGGCAGCCGCGCGTGCCCGCCGGAGCGGGTTGGTGCGTTTGTGGGGTGTGCTGGGGGCGGTCATGCGGGTCTCCCCTGGAACAGAGCGGAGAAGAGTTCGGGTGCGTAGTCCAGTCCGGAGCCGGTCACCGGTGGGTTTTCCGGGCTTTCCGCCGGGGCGGGGACGCCGAGCGAGAGCCGTACCCACTCGGGGACGCGGCGGTGGACCTTGAGGACGGTGAGGAGGGCCTGCGGGGGCGGGGTTTCCTCTTCGAGGAGGTGGGTTTCCGGGGTGGTGGCCACGGTGACCGAGTCGCCCTGTTCGGCCATCCGGCCGAGGCCGGAGAGGACCAGGCCGCCGATGGTCTCGTAGCCGTCGCCTTCGGGGAGTTCGACGCCGGTGGCGCGTTCGACCTCGTCGATGCGGAGGGTGCCGGGCACGTCCCAGGTGCCGTCGGTGTTGACGACCACGCCCAGCGGCTCGGGGTCGTTCTCGTCGACCAGTTCGCCGACGAGTTCCTCGGCCAGGTCCTCCATGGTGACGATGCCGGCCAGGCCGCCGTACTCGTCGATCACGCAGGCGAAGGTGTCGCCTTCCATGCGTTTGAGCAGCTCGGTGACCGGCAGCGTGTCCGGCACCAGCAGGGGCGCGCGGGTGATGTCGCCGATGGTCGCGTCGGCGGGGGAGGCGAGGTATTCGAGCAGGCCGGCGGTGCCGACCACGTCGTCGCCGCCGTCGTCGACGACGGGGTAGCGGGAGTGGCCGTGTTCGCGTACCGCGTCGAGCAGATCGGAGGCGGGCCGCTGGGCGCGCAGCAGGACGACGCGCGGGCGGGGCACCATCACGTCCCAGGCGGTACGGTCGCCGAATTCGAGGGCGCGCTCCAGCAGTTCGGCGAGGCGCGGCGGCAGTTCGCCGGCGGCGCTGGACTCGGCCACGATGCGGGAGAGTTCCTCGGGGGTGGCGCCGTGTTCCAGCTCTTCGACGGGTTCGATGCCGGCCAGCCGTACCAGCCGGGTGGCGGCGGAGTCGAAGAGGCGGATCAGCGGCCCGGCCACTTTGAGGTAGATCAGGGTGGAGCGGGACAACGCGACGGCGACCTGCTCGGGGCGGGCGATGCCGAGGTTCTTGGGGGCGAGCTCGCCAATGATCATCTGTACGATGGTCGCGATCGCCACGCCGACCGCGACGCTCACGCCGGGCACGGCGCCGGGCGGCAGGCCCAGGTCGGCCAGCGGGGCGCGGAGGACGTCGGCGATCGCGGGCTGGGCGATGAAGCCGACGAGCAGCGTGGTGATGGTGATGCCCAGTTGCGCCCCGGAGAGCATGAACGACAGGCGGCCGGTGACCTCGACGGCGCGGGCCGCGGCGGGGTCGGTCTCGGCGCGTTCGCGGAGCATCGTGCGGTCAGCCGCGACGAAGGCGAATTCCTGGGCGACGAAGAACCCGGTCGCCAGGGTCAGCAGGAGTACAGCTAGGAGGCCGAGGGCGATGCTCATCGCGCTGATCCCGCCTCGCTGGGGCCCGTGCCGAGGCACGGGCAGGTACTCCAGGGGTCCGAATCGGACACGTCGGTCCTTTCAACTAGGGTCTTCCACCGTAACGGCTGAGCGGCCGATGGTGTTTCCGGCTTCGCGGATGTGTACTTTTCCATAGGAAAACCTTGGGGACGGCTCTGCGGTCCTAGCGTGCGACGACGTACCGTCAAGGTAGTGGCGGTTGACGGCAAAGTGGGGGTTCTGGACCGTGGCACACGATGACGACCCGACGCGCGCGATCAGGCGACCGGTGGATTCCCGGTCTGCCGGGCAGCCCGCGTTCCCGGTCCCCCCGCCTCCGCCGCCCACAATGGTGGACAACGAGATCAGATCCGCCCCGACCACCCCGCGCGGCCGCTCCAAGGTCTACGGCAAACCCCGAACCGGCGGCAGCCCGATCCAGCCGATCGCCAGCCCGTCGTACGGCGGCGACGCGCCGAAGGCCCCCCGCAAACCCCGCCGAATCGGTCGCAAGATCCTGATCGGCGTGGCCATCTTCCTGGTCCTGTTACTCATCGCGGGCATAGGCGGATATTTCTGGATCAGCTCGAAGATGAACAACGTCGACGCCTTCACCGACTACGACGGACGCCCCGCGGCCACCCCCGGCACCGACTGGCTCCTGGTCGGCTCCGACAGCCGGGCCGGCCTCTCCGCCGCGGAACGCCGCAAACTGGCCACCGGCAAGGCCGTCGGCAAGCGCACCGACACGATGATGCTCCTGCACGTCCCGGACGGCGACGGCCGCCCCACGCTGGTCAGCCTCCCCCGCGACAGCTACCTGCCGATCAACGGCCACGGCAGCGACAAACTCAACGCCGCGTACGCCTTCGGCGGCCCCAAACTCCTCACCAGAACCGTCGAAGAGGTCACCGGCATCCGCGTCGACCACTACATGGAGATCGGTTTCGGCGGTTTCGTCGGCATCGTCGACGCGATCGGCGGCGTGGAGATCTGCGTCAAGCAGGACATCGAAGACGAGAAAGCCGGCATCGACCTGAAGAAGGGCTGTCAGGTCATGGACGGCGGCACCGCCCTGGGCTTCGTCCGCACCCGCAAGACCGGCGCGATCCCGGACTTCGACCGGACCGAGCGGCAGCGCCAGTTCTTCTCCGCCGTGGTGAAGAAGGCGGCCAGCCCCGGCACCCTGCTCAACCCGTTCGCGTCGGTCCCACTGGCTCTCAGCGCCGCCGAATCGGTCGCGGTCTCCCCCGGTACCGGCGTCTTCGACCTGCTTTCGCTGGGTCTGGCCATGAAGGGCAACCCGCTGACCACCGCGGTCCCGGTCGGCTCGCTGCCCACCATCAACGGCCAGGCCGTCGTCAAGTGGGACAACGCCAAGGCCAACAAGCTCTTCGAGGCGCTGGAGAAGGACCAGCCCGTGCCGAAGGACGTCGTCACCAAGTAGGTCAGGTGGCCGCCGCTGCTGTTCGGAGAGGACTCCGCGCTCGGCCAGCCGGGTCAGCAGGCTCTGGTGCAGCTTGTGGGAGTTGATCCGCTGGATCCACCAGTCGGGCTTGCGCGGTTTCTGCTCGGCGGCGATCCGGGCGAGCACGGCGTCCAGCTCTTCGTCGCCGGTCGGCGCCGGGTTCACCAGGAGCAGCTTCTTGTCGGCTATCTCGATCCGCGCACCGATGGCGAGTTCGGCCAGCAGCGCCCCGGCGAGCGCGATGTCGAGCTCGCCGGCCGTGATCAGCGGGTGCCTTTGTCATCGTGATAGGCCAGTAACAGGACGTCTTCGGCGATAGCACTCATGTCCCGACCCTATGTCGCGGGCCGCCGCCGGTCAGACGTCCCAGAAAGCCAGCTCGTGCGCCATCCCGTCGGTGAACAGGTCGATCGCCCGTGCGGGGTCCGGATCCGCCTCGTCGATCATGACGGCGATCCGCTCGGTGAGCGCCGCGAACCCAGGATCGGCGTAGGTGTCCACCCAAGCCCGATATCTCGGCTCCGCCGGCGGGTTCGCCGCCAGGCGGCTTCCCAGGGTGGAATATCCCCACATGCACGGGTACAGCGCCGCGAGCCCGCTCGCGTAGTCCGCCGCCGACTCAAGCAGGAACGCGGTGTACGCCGTGCACGGGCCCCCCTTCTTGGCTCCCGCCAGGTCGGCCCCGAACTCGGCGGCCAGCGACCGGTGCAGGCGCAACTCGTCGTGGAAAGTGGCGTGCGCCAGATCGACGAGATCCCCGAGATGCTCGTCCGGGGCCTGCCAGGCCAGTCGCGAGAACACCCGGACGTAGTCGAGCAGGAACAGGTAGTCCTGCTCCAGCCAGGCCCGGAACGTCTGCTCCGGCAGGTCGCCACGCCCGATCCCGGCCACGGTGGGATGGGCCAGTTGCGCTTCCAGCAGTGGCAGGCCGATCCTGTGCAATTCACGAGATATCCCCATGACCCACCATCCTGCCGCAGCAGGTTATCCCCAGCCTGTGGATAAAGGGTCGGTACTGTTGTGCTATGCCGGAACTACCCGAGGTGGAGTCGCTCGCCGAGTTCCTCCGCGAGCGCGCTGTCGGCCGTACGATCGCGGCCGTCGAGATCTCCGCTTTCCACGCCCTGAAGACCTTCAATCCGCCGGTTGGCGCGCTCGGCGGACTGACCGTGACCTCGGTGTCCAGGCACGGCAAGTTCATCGACCTGGACTGCGACGGCCTGCACTTCGTCACCCACCTGGCCCGCGCGGGCTGGCTCCGCTGGCGCGAGGACCTCTCGGGCGCGAAACCGGTCCGCCCCGGCGGCAAGAACCCGCTCGCGGTCCGGGTACGGCTCGCGCCCGACGAATCCGGCCTGGCCCCCGGGTTTGACCTCACGGAGGCGGGCACCCAGAAACGCCTAGCCGTCTATGTCGTGAAAAATCCGGATGAGGTGCCTGGGGTGGCCAGTCTTGGGCCTGATCCGCTGGTGGCGGAGTTCACGCCTGAGGCGCTGGCGGAGATTCTGCGCGCCAGCCGTACCCAGATCAAGGGCCTGCTCCGGGATCAGAAGGTGATCGCGGGGATCGGCAACGCGTACTCGGACGAAGTGTTGCACGTCGCCAAGATGTCCCCTTTCAAGATCTCGGCGACGTTCACCGACGCCCAGGTGGCCGATCTGCACGAGGCCATCGTGGGCACGCTCCGGGACGCGGTCGAGCGGGCGCGCGGGCTGGCCGCGAAGGATCTCAAGGCGGAGAAGAAGTCGGGGTTGCGGGTGCATGGCCGTACGGGCGAGAAATGCGAGGTTTGCGGGGACACCATCAGGGAGGTGTCGTTCGCGGACTCGTCCTTGCAGTACTGCCCGACCTGCCAGACCGGTGGCAAGCCGCTGGCCGACCGTCGCCTGTCCAAGCTGCTGAAGTAGCTACTGCGCCCAGGGCGGTGAGATGACCGTGCCGCCGAGCGTGCCCTGGATCCCGGCCGACGTGCACACGGTCGCCTGGGCGGCTGCCGTGTCGGATCCGTTGGCCAGCCAGAACATCGTGTCCACCGGAACGATCAGGGCGTCGCCCGGTCCGGCGGCGTGCTCGACGCCGTCGATGGTGACCAGCAGCCGACCCGCCTGAACGACGAACACCTCTTCCCTGTCGACCGAATGCTCCGGCGAACGCGCGCCCGGCGCGAACTCCAGCGACCAGACCGCGAGCTCCTTCGACCCCCGCGAGGGCACCGCGAGCGAGTGGATCGTGGTCCCGTCCCGCTCGAACACCGGCGCGTCGGCCCGGGTGACTGTGCTCATGCCATCCTCCTATAATGGTCAACCTGATTGACTATCTACCAGAAAAGGTAAACCGCGTTGACCAGTTCGTCAAGACGCCGAGGCGAGATCCCCATCCTGATCGCGATGATCTATCGCGCCATGACCGACGAGCTGCACGAACGCCTGCTGGCCGAAGGCCGCGAACCCCTCCGCCCCGCCCACGGCTACACCTTCCGCCTGCTCGAAGCCCGCGACGACGTGACGACGGTCGCCCTCGCCGACCACCTCGGCATCACCAAACAGGCCGCCTCCAAGATCGCCGCCGAACTGGAGAGCTGGGACTACATCGAACGCCGCCCGCACCCCACCGACGGCCGCGCCCGCGTCCTGGCCCTCACCCCCAAGGGCCTCGCCTATGTCCGTCACGCCGACGAACTCTGGGGCCTCACCGAAGACCGCTGGGCCGCCGTCATCGGCCCCGACCGCCTCGACCAGCTCCACGCCGACATGCACGCCTACGTCACCGCCGCCGGCGGCCGGGCCGCCCTGCGTCCCGTCTGGTAGGCCAGATCTGGTAGGCCAGATTGCCCCGGAGAATCCCTAGGATGGACGCATGACGCTTCACGAGGTCGACGCACAGGCCGTACCCGAGAACGTGCACGTCCTCGACGTCCGCGAGCTGGACGAATGGCGCGCCGGTCACGTCCCCGACGCCCAGCACATCCCCTTGATGGAACTGCAGAACCGCGTCGGCGAGGTCCCCCAGGGCCAGCCCGTCTACGTGATCTGCCGCGTCGGCGGCCGCTCCGCCCAGGCCACCGTCTGGCTCAACCACGTCGGCTGGCAGGCCATCAACATCGGCGGCGGCATGCAATCCTGGGCAGCCGCCGGCAAGCCCATGACCAGCGAAAGCGGCCACCCTCCTTACGTGGCGTAACGACCGGCACCGCCCTGGCCTGCGGGCGGTCTAATCGGTCCGGCGCTCTCCCTATGACCCCGCACGCGTGTCGGTAGCGCGGCAGCGGGGCCGTCCACGCCGACGGGCTCGGCGAGCGTTCACCCTCGCGCGATGTAAGTGAATCGGCCCGCCCGTGCGTGTAGGGGGCGTGGAGCACATGGAGTTCGAGGACTTCTACGAGAGTGCCCGGGACGCGTGCCTGCGCGCCGTCGTGGCCGCCACGGGGGACCGGCATCTGGCCGATGATCTGGTCGCCGAGGCGTTCACCCGGGCCTGGCTGTCCTGGCGCACGGTCGGCCGGCATCCGGCGCCGCGCGCCTGGGTCGTCCGGGTGGCGCTGAACACGCGGGTGAGCTGGTGGCGGCGGCGCCGCCACGAGGTCGCTCTCACCGGCCACGGCGCGGACCAGCCGGCGGAGCCCGGTGAGCCCGACGTGGACCCCGCCCTGCTGGCCGCCCTGCGGCGGCTGCCGAAGCGGCAGCGGGAGGTGGTGGCGCTGCGGGTCTTCCTCGACCTCGACACCGAGGCGACCGCCAAGACCCTCGGGATCGCTCCGGGAACCGTCACCGCGCATCTTTCGCGCGCCGTCGCGGCGCTGCGCGGCGACCTCGCCACAGTCACCAGCCAGGAGGAGAACCGATGAACGACGACGTACTGAACGTGGTGCGCGACTCGATGTCCGGGGTACGGATGGGCACCCCGGCACGCGACGTGATCTCCGCGGGCCGCGCCAGGCGGCGGCGCCGCCTGGCCGCGACCGCCGGCGGCGTGCTCGCCGCGGCGGTCGCCTGGACCCTGACGGTCTACGGCCAGCAGGTCAACGGGCCACCGACCGTACACGTGCAGATGGCGGCCTTCTCCGTCGACTCCAACGCCGACGGCACCGTCACCGTACGGCTCACCAAGCAGGAGTCCCTGGACCCGGCCACGATGGAGAACGCCCTCGCCCAGGCGGGCATCCCCGCCCAGGTCACCGTCAACAAGTGGTGCGACACCGCCGAGGGCAGCGACGAGGAAGGATTCCAGCGCGTCGTCGGCACCGAGACGAGCGACGGCCTGAAGCGGATGGTCATCACCCCCAGCGCGATGCCCGAGGGCACCAAACTGCTGATCGGCATCCGCACCCCCGACTATCAGCCGGACAACCCGAACCCACTCGGCGCGACGATGGGCCTCGTACAGGACGACGCACCGCAGACGTGCACGACCGACATCCCGACCAAGTCGGCCGAGAAGCCGTCCACGGCGGACGATGACGCAGCCAAGGCGGCGAAACTGGCGAAACTGGCCGAGGAGAAGGCCGGCACAGCCGGTGAAACAGGCGACAAGCCGATCGTCAGCGAGCACTGAACTCGGCCGTGGCCCGGTGATCGCCGCGTCTCTCTCCGGCTCGCGAGCCGGCGGATGCGACGAACACCGGGCCACACGCCTTCTTGCAGATCTTGGTCCCGCTACGGTCGCCTCATACCATGAGGTCCACACCAGTTCGTTGCTCACGGTGAACACCAGCGACAGGACCAACGGAACCCCCTGCTGAGAGGCCGCCCGTGCCTACCGAGGTCACACTGTCAGGATGGCGGTTCTTCGTCGAGCCGTTGCCCGCGGGCCTCCTGCGCATCGGCGTTGGGCCCGCGCTGCGGCCCGACAGAATGCAAATCACCGACCTGGACGAGACGGCGCAGCGTCGCGCGGCGGCCATCGCGGTGATGGGACAGCGCCAGCACGCTCACCGGGTCAACTGGGCTCACTGGTCGCGCACCACTTGGGTGTGGGGCCTCCACGCTGGAGATGTAAGCGCGGAGATGGTCAGGTGGGTGCGGAGTCCCCAGGCATTGATCGTCCACCGTCTCGGCCCCCGATTCTGGGTGGCCGAGGCGGCAGGCCGATTCCGCCACCTGGCGATACGCGCCGGTAGCCTCCCCGAAGTCCGAGTCCCAGGGCGCCCTCGGCTGGCCGGCCTGCGGCGCTGGCGAAACGATGAGGCATCAGCCCCGTTAAGTTAGACCACCACGGCAGAATGCCGCCGCGCCGATGCTCCCGGAGGCATGCTCTTGACCGCCTAAACGCTGGTGGCAGGGGTGAAGTCAGTAGTTCGCGGAACTCGGTGACTGCTGGACGCTCATGCTGGTCAAGGGGCACCGCACGGAGGATCATTCGCGCGGTCACCTTATGGTGGGGTTGGTCACGGGTCGGGTCGCTTCCCGAATTTCGTCGGGCGTCATGCCCCGCACATTGGTCAGGTTCGCGCCTGACAGGAGAGCATTGGTCAGGATCGCGCTGGACAGATCCGCGCCGGTCAGATCAGCGTCGGTCAGGTTCGCGCCGGTCAGATCTGCGCCTGACAGGTCCACGCCGGTCAGATCAGCGGCATACAGGTCCGCTCTAGTCAGGTTCGCGCCTGACAGGTCCGCGCGGGTCAGGTTTGCGTCGGTCAGAAACACGTCGGTCAGATCCGCGTTGGCCAGGTCGACATCGGTCAGATCCGCGTTGGCCAGGTTGGCTCCGGTCAGATCCGTGCTGTTCAGGTTCGCGCTGCTCAGGTTCGCGCGAAACAGGTCCGCGTGCGGGAATCGGGTTTGGGAGAAGTCGGCATGATCTTGAGGTTTGGTCGCCGGGGTTGCTGTGGTGAGGGCCGGTGCGATGGTGAGGGCCGCGTATACATCGGTTGGTAGTCGCATGTATTGGGTGGCGTCGGGTTTGCTGGGAGGTTCGGTGGCGCATTGCGGGGGTGGGGGTTGGGGCGTGCAGAGGTCGTGGTTGCGGACGAATGCGGCAAGGAGTTTTTGGATGGTGGGGCGATCGGGTGCCGAGTCGGTGGCGATGCGCTGGAGGGCATAGATGGCTCCGAGCCGGACGTCTACGGCGGAGGAGTCGAGTTGTTCGACGGCTTTGGTGTAGCGGTCGGTGATCTGGGCTTCTTGGGTGGCTGCCAGGGTGCGGGCGGTGTAGATGAGGCCGAAGGCGGTGAAGGCGACGCCGAGCAGGACGCCGACTGAGGTGGTCAGGGCGGTGATGGTGTGCAAGGGGCGTAGGCGGTGGGCGTCCCAAAGTTCCTGGCGTTCTTTGGGGGTGAGGGTCGCGAGTTCGGCCGGGGTGGGTCTGTGGACGGGTGGATGGCGGTGCAGGAGGCGGCCGAGCCAGGTGGCCGCGCGGGGGTGGGTCGGCGTGGTGGCGGGGAGTGGGATATCTGGTGCCGCGGGTGGGTGCCGTGATAAGTGGGCGAATTTGCGGGTGACTCGCCGTGGTGTGTGGGGGCTGGGCATGGTCACGAAGTTAGGAGTGGATGGTTATTTCTCCAAGCGCGACAGCCAGGTCCGCGCGACCGTGACCCGCCTGGGCGTTGCCTACGACCAGGCCAGCGGCCGGCCGGATCGCGCGTGGCTCCCAGGGGAGCCGCCCGGGCCAGTCACGGCCCGCCCGGGCCATTGGCCAGCAAGGAGCGCCGGGCCCCGTCGAGGGTCTTCTCGCTGACGCCCATGTCTGGTTCCACGCTGATCGATCTGAACTCTGACCAGGTGTGATGGGCCGGAAAGTACAGCTACCGCCCCGCACGTAGCTGTACGGCCGTGGACGTCTAAGGACGATAGTTCGAAATCCCCGAACCCTGGACCCGCAGTAGATCTTTGTCCGGCCATGGGGCATCATGGGGGTCGCGCGCTGGGCCGATGCCGGGCGTGTCTTCAACTTCAAACCCGCGGGAGCTCGGGCGTAACCGGGCTGAGAGGGCAACCAGCGTTGCCGACCGCATGAACCTGTCCGGGTAATGCCGGCGTAGGGAGTGTGTGATGGCGCGTGTCGTCGTGGAGTCCGCTGAGGCCCCGCTCACCCTGGATGAGGCGCCGCCGAAGGCGCTGGGGGTGCTCGATCAGGGGGCGCTCTGGGCCAATCTCGGGGTCAGTCTGCTGGGGTTCTCGCTGGCGGGGTCGCTGGTCGATCCGCTGGGGAATCGGCCGTTGAGTTTTGTCGCGGCGTTGACGGCGGCGGTGGTCGGGAGTCTGGTCGGGACGGCCATGGTGGGGCTGGCGGCGGTTCCGGGGACGCAGACGGGGGCGCCGGCGATGGTGCTGCTGCGGGGGCTGTTCGGGGCGAAGCTGTCGTATCTGCCGACGGTGCTGAACATCGTGCAGATGCTCGGGTGGGGGGCGTTCGAGCTCTGGGTGATCGCGCAGGGGGCGCAGGCCATCGCGGGGACGATGGGGATCACGGTGCCGTATGCGGTGTGGGTGATCGTCGGGGGTGTGCTCACCACGGCGTTGACGATCCGGCCGCTGGGGGCGGTGCGGTTGCTGCGGCGGTACGTCACGGTCGGGGTGATCATTTCGATGGTCTACTTCGGGTGGGTGTTCTGGCAGCGTGGGGCCGACCTGGGCAGCGGGTCGTGGGAGGCGTTCGCGCCTTCGGTGGACTACGTGATCGCGCTGTCGGTGTCGTGGGTGCCGCTGGCGGCGGACTTCTCCCGGTTCTCGCGGTCGAGCCGGGCCGCGTTCGCCGGGGTGGTGGGCGGGTACACGATCGCGCAGGTGGCCTGCCTGACGCTCGGGGTCGCGGCGCTGGCGCTGGTCGGGAACGACGCGGACAAGGTGTGGGATCCGTTCGTGGCGGCCTCGTTCGGGGCGGTGTTCTTCGGGATCCTGGTGCTGCGGGAGACCGACCAGTCGTTCGTGAACGTGTATTCGACGACGATGTCGCTGCAGAATCTGCTGCCCCGGGTGGATCGGCGGATCATCTCGGTGGCGACGGGGGCGCTGGTCACGCTGCTGGCGATCTTCGTGAGCGCGGACACCTACGCGGCGTTCCTGGGGATCATCGGGGCGGTCTTCGTGCCGATGTTCGCGGTGCTGGTGGTGGACTATTTCCTGCTCGGCGGGGCGGCGCGGTGGGATGTCTCGGAGCGGGCGCCGTCGCGGTGGCTGATGATTGTGCCGTGGGCGCTGGGCTTCTGCGCCTGGTGGCTGCTCGGCGCGCTGCCGGAGGTGCCGTGGTGGGAGTCGCTGTGGCTGTCGATCCGGAGCGGGCTCGGCTTCACGCCCGCGCCGTGGATGAGCGCCGCGCTCGGTTCGTTCCTGGTCGCGGCGCTGGTCACGCTGCTGATAGGCCGTCGCCGCACCAGATCGGGGCACGGCGACGGGGGGACATCAGCGGATCGACGCGAACGCGACACCGGCGGCGGAAGCGATCACGGTAGCCAGGACAACGAGCACCAGGGGTGACTTCAGCGGATTCCGCCGCTTCAGCGGCGGCTCCGCCAGGTGCCTCCTGATGTACGGCCGCGGCGTGATCGACGGTGACGGCGAGGGCGACGGGCTCGGCGTGACCGAGGCCCGGACCACGGGCACCACCGGCGCGACCGGCCGCGGTCTGACCACCGGCGGCGTGGGCCGGGGCGCGGGCGGCTGGGTCGGATCGGGACTCGGCTCCGGGGCGGGCGGAGTCGGCTCCGGCGCCGTCGGATAGGGCTCGGCTACGGGCTCAGGCTCCGGCTCGGGTTCCGGTTCCGGCGCATACGTGGGCGGCGCTTTGTGCTCATGGTGCGCCGCGGCCGGGCAGGGATAGGTCCCGATCCCGATGCCGACCCGGACGCTGACCAGCAGGTTGACGTCAAGGCAGACCCCGACCTCCACCAGCCCGTGATCGTCGTCGTCCGAAGCGGCTGAGGCGGCCGAGGAGGCCGCCGCGGGCCCGGCCGCAACGCTCAAGCCGACGAGCACACCAGTAAGTAGCACAGGCAGCCGCATCTCAGCCCATCCCGGAGATCCGCTGGAACTCCTGCAGCGCGGCCGAGAACGCGTCCGGCCGCACGGCGAGACCGCCGTCGAAGACGCGGACGATGTCGAAGGTCAGGAACACCCCGACCCCGAGCAAAGCCGCCATCGCCATCAACGGCAGCAGGGTCGCGCCGCGCGGCCGGGCCCCCGCCATGAACGGGAAGAGCAGCACCACCAGGCCGGTCACCACGGTCAGCACCAGGATCCCGGTGGGCGGCGTCGCCTGCGCGTCGGCGGCCCGCTGGCGACGCGCCGAGTTCAGGTTCTGCACCTGTTCGAGCACGGCCGCCTTGGCCTCCTGCGCGTCGGCCCCGGTAGTGTTCAGGCTGGCGACCTGGGTGCGCAGCGTGTTGAGCCGGGTGGAGCCCTCGGGGCTGAGCCGGCCGTTGGCCATCAGCCGCCACTCTTCGTCGATCACGAACCCGACGTAGTCCCGCAGTTCGGTCTGGATCAGACCGGCGGTCGGGAAGGGCAGCGCGCCGGCCGCCCAGTATGCCTCCACGGCCGCCTGGCTCTCCGCGTAGGTGTTCTGCCGGGCCGAGTCCGCCGTCGTCCACGGCACGATGATCGCGATCGCGAAGACCAGCAGGAACAGGGCCGACAGCATTCCCCCGGCGTGGCCCACGGTGGGGCCGCCCGGGTCCCGGTCGTCGGCCCCGCGGTCCAGCTTGCGGAAAAGAAAGGCGGCCAAGGCCACCACGCCGATCGCTGTAGCGATCGCGATAACGCAGGCCACCATGGCCACTCCCGAAACGTCGTCACTTTGCTGACTGCATGCTGTGACATAGCTATCACATTAAGTGACCGACGCATAACCGGGAGCTAACTCAGCACCCCTTCCATCCGAAGAAGATGCTCTTTGGCAGGCGCGCCGCCCGCGTACGAGCCGATCGACCCGGACGAGTCGATGGCCCGATGGCAGGGCACGACCAGGCAGACCGGGTTGGCCGTGATCGCGTTGGCCACCGCGCGCAGCGCCTGCGGCCGCCCGATCCGCACCGCGATCTCCTGGTACGTGGTGACGCTCCCGTACTCCACGGCCCCGATCATCGGCAGCACCGTACGGGCGAACGGCGTCGCCAGGCGCAGGTCGAACGGCACGGTGAAAGCCCGCAACCGCCCGGCGAAGTACGCGTCGAGCTCCCGCCGCACCGGATCCAGCCGCCGCGGATCCGGACCGATGAACCTCCCCACATCCCGATAAATCCGGGCGAACACCGTGTGTTCGGATTCGAAGCTGCACGCCACGACCCCGCGCGACGTCACCGCCAGGACCACTCCTCCGACGGGCGTTTCCGCCGTGCCGAACGCGACATCCGGCGGGGTTTCCCCGACGTAGTTGGGCGCGGTCACGCGAAGCAGGGCTTCGAGGTCCCCCGTGGACACCCCTTGAGACATGGCCCCACTTCCTCTCGCTCTCCCGAGCAGCGTAGCGGAGCGACGAAAAACACCAAGATCACGATAGGAAAGCAGGCACGATGGAGGGATGGAGAGTGATCACAGGGACGAATGGGACACAGAGGACGACGGCCTCGCCAGGGCGGTGGTGGCCGCAGCCGCCAATGCCATCGTCGCCCTGGACCGTGATCTCTCCGTGCTCAGCTGGAACCCGGCCGCCGAGCGCTTGTTCGGCTGGCCCGCCGCGGACCTGCTCGGCCGCCGCGCGCCGCTGGTCCCGAGCGAGCTGATGGCCGAGCACAACGCCGTCCTGGAACGCGTCAGGAACGGCGGCCACGTGTCGCTCAGGACCAAACGTTTCCGCCGTGACGGCCAGCTCATCGACGTCCAGGTCGACACGAGCGCGCTGCGCACCGAGTCCGGCGCGCTATTGGGATATGTCAGCGTCTATCACCTCACCGAGGAGGACGAAGCCGCGCGCAGCCGGGTGGTACGCCGGGCGCGTCTGGTCCGCCGCCTCACCGACGTGGTCGGGGACATCAACGCCGAACTGGACCTGCCGATCGTGCTGGACCGGATCGCCGCCAGCCTCACCGAACTGACCGGCGCGGACGCGGGCGGCTTCGTCCTGATCGAGAAGGACCGGCTCCGCCTGGTCGGTTCGCACCAACTGCCCGACTCGATCCGCGGCGCCACCGCCGACCTCGGTTCGAGCCTGGTCGGCAAACTTCTCCGTACCGGCAAGCCGGTCATGCTGGAGACCGGGCATGAGGGACTCCAGGACCTGATCTGGGCCAAACTCGACGGCCTGCACACGATCGCCGTCGGGGTGGCGGCCGTCGGCGGCCGTCCCTATGGAGCGCTCTACGCCCTGTTCGCCAAGCGCAAACCCGGCCATGTCGAACTCGAACTGCTGGAACTGCTGGCCGGACACGCCGGGATCGCGGTGGCCAACGCCACGGCCTACCAGGACGCGGTACGGCAACGCGCCCACGAACGCGCGGTCTTCGACGCCAGCGCGGACGGCATCGCCGTACTGGACGGAACCGGCGGAGTGATCCAGTGGAACCCGGCCGCCGCCGAGCTCACCGGGTTCCCCGCGGACGAGGTGATCGGCGGCCCGCCCCCGTTCGCGCTGCCGCTGCCCGGCGAGAAGCTGACCATCCAGCTCCCGTCAGGCCGCTGGCTGGACGTGCTCTGCGCCGAGATCGACGAGACCGGCGAGATCGTGGTCGACTTCCGCGACATCACCAGGGCCAAGGAGCTGGAGGAGGCCAAGGACCTGTTCCTGGCCACCACCAGCCACGAGCTGCGCACCCCGATCACGGTGGTGCGCGGTTTCGCCAGCACGCTGGACGCCCGCTGGGACAAGATGTCCGACGCCGAACGCCGCTCCGCCGTGCACACCATCGCGGAACGCGCCAAGGCGCTCGGCCAGCTCATCGACCACCTGCTGCTCGGCTCCCGGGCCGGCGCGGCCGAGCCCGCGGTCCGGGCCGAGGCGTTCGACCTGGCCGAACGGGTGCACGCGGCCACCCTCGGCCTGCCCGTGCTGTCGGACCGGCACCGGGTCGAGGTGACGATCCCGGAGGACCTGCCGGCCGTGCACGGCGACGCGCTGGCCACCGACATCCTGCTCGGCCAGCTGCTGGAGAACGCCTTCAAGTACTCCCCGGACGGCGGCCTGATCCGGGTCGAGGCCTGGTCGGAGGAGGATCGGGTGGTGCTGGTCGTGGACGACGAGGGCATCGGCATCCGCCCGGCCGATCGGGAGCGGGTGTTCGAGCGTTTCGTCCAGGGCGACAGCGGCGACCGCCGCCGGTTCGGCGGGGTCGGCCTCGGGCTCTACATCGTGCGCAGCCTGGCCAGGGCCCAGGGCGGCGAGGTGACCGCGCTGGCCCGCCCCGGCGGCGGGACCAGGATGCGTTTCGTGCTCCGGGTGGACGCCGGGGAGCCCCAATACAGGAGTGGACTCACCGGCGCGGTAACGGACGGGTAACGGTACGTGTGTCCTATCGTCCAATGTTCACAAGCTGTAATGGTCGCTCGGTTTCCGCTGTCAGCTAAGCGGGCATTTCGGTCGTACTGGGGTGCGCAGTCCTCAGGGGTACGGGATTACGGGGAGGTGAGTGCGTCGAGCGCCATCATGTTGCCGTATGCACTGGCGAGTGTCGCCGTCGCGCGACAACGCCTCAGCGCCGATCTGCTCGAATCCGGGGTCTACGCGGGCGCGGTCGACGACACCGTACTGGTCATGAGCGAACTGCTCAGCAACGCGCTCCGGCATGCGCACCCGCTGGCATCAGGGCAGCTCAGAGTCGCTTGGATGTGCACCGAGGGCCATGTGGAGATCTCCGTCAGCGACGGCGGCGCGGCCACCGAGCCGAGGGCCGGCCGGCCGACGCTGTCCTCGCTCGGCGGGCGGGGGCTGGGCATCGTGGAATACCTGGCGGAGCGCTGGGGCGTACGGCACGAGGGGGACTCGACCACCGTGTGGGCGGTGCTGCACGCGCCACAGCCTGCCCGAAACGCGCAGACCCGGACGACCGGAATCTGCGCGTTGCGTGAGGTCGTCTAAGCGGTCCGTAGTGAACGTTCGGCGGTCGTCCAAGCCGTGCTGATCAGCAGATAGATACCCGCGGCGAGCGGGAGGAACCCGGCGGCGATCACGCTTCCGTAAGGGAGCAACTTCAGCACCCCCGACATCGGCACCTCCGGCATGTCCGGAACAAGCCGGGTGGACTGCCAGGCGACCAGCGCCAGCAGCGCGAACAGCGCCACGAAGATCAGCGCGGGCGCGCCGAACACGCCGGAATGCGCGAGCGCGGCGCTGAAATGTTCACCCAGCGGGACGCCGAGCGCGCTCTGCGCCAGTAGCAGATTCGAGTGTCCTGCGATCGTCGCGGAGACGAACAGCCGGTACATGACCAGGAAAAACGGGCTCTGCGCGAGCGCGGAGCCGATCCCCGCGAACGCGGAGGTGCCCGCGCCGGCGTAGAGGGCGTTGAGTTCGCGCTGGAACCGTTTCGGATCCCGGGAGAACCGCTTTCGGAGCTTCGTCACCTCGGGAGCGAGCCGGGCTCTGGCCCGCTGGGCCCGCGCCTGGCGCAGGCCGAGCGGGAGGAGCAGCAGCCGGACGGCGACGGTGAACAGGATGATGGCGAGCAAGCCGCCGGTGTGGCCGGAGAGCGCGTTGAGCAGATCGTGCGCGGGGGATAGGACGAAGTCGAACATGGGGAACCTTTTCGTCAGGGATTGAACATTGACGAAGGGCGCTCAGGCGAGCGCCGGGTTTCCCGATGGGGCCCTGGGTTGGGGGCGTCCGGCGGTGCCCGGGTCGCGAAGCCGCACCACCACGGCCTCGACGCCCACCCCGAGCAGCGCGGACGGAACCCTGGGCGCGCCGGCCAGCCGGCCGAGCGCCCAGGTGAGCAGGAGCAGGCCCACGGCGGCCAGCACGACCACGCCCTCCGGCGTGGCGAGCAGTCCGAGCAGGGCCTGAATGATCATCGCGAGCTCTTGCCCACCAAAGTGATCGTGACGACCACGGCGAGCGCGATGAGCGCGAAGATCAGCAAGAATTTCAGCGTCGCGAACAGGGCGGGGATCAAGAAGCTGACCACCAGCCAGATCGCCAGAAGGATGCCGACGACAGTCAGCGCGGTACGGGCCATGACCACAAAATACGCGCTGCCACCGACAGTCGCGAGAAGATCAGACGTTTCACGTGAATCAATTACGGTGTTCTCACGGCCTCGCGGGGGTAAGGGGCGCGCGCCCTAGTCTGGGATGGTGACTGCCAATCCCGCCGCGCGCATCCTCGTTGTGGACGACGACCCCACCGTGGCCGAGGTGGTCGCCCGCTATCTGGAACGGGACGGCCATGAGGTCGAGTGCGTCGGCGACGGCGCGGAGGCCCTCAGGCGGGCCCTGGCCAACCCGCCCGACCTGCTGGTGCTCGACCTGATGCTGCCGAAGATGGACGGCCTGCAAGTCTGCAGGAAGCTGCGCGAGCGCTGGCCGGTCCCGGTGATCATGCTGACCGCGCTGGGCGAGGAGATCGACCGGGTGGTCGGCCTGGAGACCGGCGCGGACGACTACGTGACCAAACCGTTCAGCCCGCGCGAGCTGGCGCTGCGGGTGCAGTCGGTGCTGCGCCGGGCCCGCGGCGCGCTGGTCCCGACCGGCACCGGCGTGCTCAGGGACGCCGACCTCGTGGTGGACGTGGGCGCCCACGAGGTACGGCTCGGCGGCATCGAGATCACCCTCACCGCCCGCGAGTTCGACCTGCTCGCCTATCTGCTCCGCAACCCGCGCCAGGCGTTCAGCCGTACCGCCCTGCTCGACCAGGTCTGGGGCTGGTCGTTCGGGGACTCCTCCACGGTCACCGTGCACGTCAGGCGGCTCCGCGAGAAGATCGAGGCCGACCCCACCGATCCGCGAAGGATCGTCACGGTCTGGGGTGTCGGCTACCGGTACGAGCCGTTGTCATGATCATTCAGATCCTCGCGGTCAGCGCCGGGCTCGGCCTGGCCATCGCGCTGCTCGGGATCCTGGTGCTGCGGTTGCTGCGGCGCCGGTCGATCGGCGTGATGCTGAGCGTGGTGGCGGTGATCACCGTGCTGGCCACGGTGGCGGGGATCGTGGCGATCACGATGGCGATGGTCATCGACGGGCGGTCGCGGGACATCGTGCTCACCATCATCGCGATCGGGGCGGTGGTCGGCGTCGGCGTCGCGCTGGTCACCGCGCGGCGGCTGGTGGCGGCCAGCAGGGCGCTGGTCACCGCGGTCGAGGAGAGCACCGAGACGGGCGAGTACGTCGCCCCCGGTCTGATCACGCTGCCGGCCGAACTGGAGAAGGTCAGCCAGGCGCTGGGCCAGGCGTACGCGCGGATCAGGAACGGGCGGGAGCGGGAGCGGGCGCTGGAGAGCGCGCGGCGCGAACTGGTCTCCTGGGTCAGCCACGACCTGCGGACGCCGCTGGCGGGCATGCGGGCCATGGTCGAGGCCCTGCAGGACGGCGTGGTCGACGATCCGGCCACCGTCCGCCGCTATCACGGCCAGATCAGGCTGGAGGTGGACCGGCTGGCCGGGATGGTGGACGACCTGTTCGAGCTGTCCAGGATCCACGCGGGCTCGCTCCGGCTGGCCAAGGCCAGGGTGGGTCTAGGCGACGTGGTCGCCGACGTGCTGGCGGGGGTGGAGCCGCTGGCCCGGGGGCGGCGGCTGGCGGCCGAGGTGGAGCCGGTGCTGCCGGTACACGCCGATCCGGGGGCGATCGGGCGGGCACTGCGCAACCTGCTGGTCAACGCGATCCGGCACACACCGTCCGACGGCAGGGTGTCGGTCAGGGCGGTGTCGGACGGGGATACGGTCAGCCTCTCGGTTTCGGACGCCTGCGGCGGCATTCCGGCCGAGGACCTGACCCGGGTCTTCGACGTGGCCTTCCGCGGCGAGAGCGCCAGGACCCCAGGACCTGACGGCGGCGGGCTGGGCCTGGCGATCACGAAGGGCCTGGTCGAGGCGCACAGCGGCACGATCAGCGTGGTAAACGAGGGCCCCGGCTGCCGGTTCGAGATCCGGCTCCCGGTCGCCTGATCAGAACGCGTCCGACATGGCACGAAATGTCGGGCAGGGCCAGCGCCACATGCAGCTGCGGCAGCGCAGAATCGGGTGCGCGGTGTCGCTGGTGATGCCGCCCGCGTCCCTGGGCTGGTGCAGGTCGAGGAGGCGCAGCCCGAGCTCGGCGAAACTCAGCACGTCCTCCCGGGCGCCGGCCAGGAACTCCAGGTCCTCGACGGCCAGTTTCGCCTTGATCGGCACGAAGCCCTCGCGGTTGACCAGCGACCGCAGCACCGCCGTCGACTCCCGCCACGAGGTCGCCTTGTCGGTCCTGACCTGGATGAGCTCCAGCCGTTCCCGCAGCCGTCGCCGCTGCGGATCTTCGGGAAGTTCTGTGTTCATGCGTATACGGGCCCTGGTATCGAACTAGGGCCCTCCCCCCTTCCGGCCAAGCCGGTGTCATAGCGTCAAGCTTCGCGCACTCTACGTTTACGCGGGGCCGAAATCGGGGACAAAGGGCTGACGACTCTTCGGTAATCCCCGGGAAACGTGACCCGGGGCGGGGACGGCGCTAGTGTGCGCGCTGTGGAGCTCAAAGTCTCGACGCGATCCCACGCCGGCCACGCCGTCATGGCTATCGCTGGTGAAATCGACCTATATACCGCGCCTCGCCTGCAGTCGGAGTTCACCCGCCTGCTGGAGGAGACCGGTCCCGACCGGGTGGTCATCGACATGTCCGGAGTCGAGTTCTGCGACTCCACCGGCATGAACGTGCTGCTCTCCGCGCTCAAACGGCTCAAGGAGCGGGGTGGCGTGCTCGAAGTCGCCGCACCGCGCCCGGCGGTCCGCAAGATCCTTCAGGTGACCGGTCTCGACTCGGTCTTCACGGTGCACGAGAGTGTTCCGGCGGAGCTGGCGGAAAAGACCGGATGACCGAGGTGGTCCCTAGTCCGGATACCGCGGTGATCATCTCGGCGCGGGACGAGGGCGAACGGATCGCCGCCACGGTGACCGCCGCCCGCGAGCTGCCCGGAGTGGATCTGGTGCTGGTCGTCGACGACGGCTCGGCCGACCAGACCGGGCGGCTGGCCAGGGCGGCGGGCGCCACCGTGGTCCGGCACAGCCGCAACCGGGGCAAGGCCGCCGCGATGGAGACCGGCGCGGAGGCCGTCCGCCTGCTGGAGGAAGGCCGCGCCCATCCGGACGGCCGGGCCGTCCACCGGCATCTGCTGTTCCTGGACGCCGACCTGGGCGAGACCGCGCTGGCCGCCGCGCCCCTGATCACGCCGGTCCGCGACGGCGAGGTCGACATGACCATCGCCGTGTTCACCAACCGGGTCAGACTGGGCGGGCACGGCATCGTGGTCAAACTCTCGAAAGAGGGCATCAAGCGGGCCACCGGCTGGGACGCCACCCAGCCGCTCAACGGGCAGCGCTGCCTGACCAGGAGCGCGTTCGAGGCCGCCAGGCCGCTGGCGCACGGGTTCGGCGTCGAGACCGGCCTCACCATCGACCTGCTGCGGCGGGGATTCCGGGTGGTCGAGGTCGAGGTCGACATGGCGCACCGGGCCACCGGCACCGACTGGCGGGCCCAGCTGCACCGCGCCAAACAGCTCCGCGACGTCTCCCGGGCTCTGGCCAGCAGGGAACCCACGGTCACCAAGGCGCTGGATTCCCTCAAACCGAAGTGAGAACCTCGATCGGGTGCGTCGCCGGCTCACTGCTGCTGACGATCACCATCGCCTTACTCGGTCCGTCGGCCATGGTGCCAGGACTGCCGGGTTCGGCCGGGCCGCCGTACTGGCTGGGGGTCCAACCGGACGGGCATCTGGTCATCGCGCTGGCCGCCGCCGCTCTCGCGCTCGGCGCGATCGGTCTGCTCACCGGCCTGTACGCGGTGCGCCATGCCCCCGACCCCCGGCTCCTCCTGATCACCGGCGCCACGGTCGTCGCGATCCTGGCCTTCCTCCCTCCCTTCGGCTCCGCCGACCACCTCAACTACGCGGCGTACGGGCATCTGGTCACCCTCGGCTTCGACCCCTATGTGACCGTTCCCGCCGACATCCCGCTCCCCTGGGTCGAGGAATGGACGCGCACTCCCAGCGTCTACGGCCCGCTCGCCACCGGCGCCCAGGCGTTCGCCAGCTGGCTCGGCGGCTCGGTCCGGCTGACCGTCTTCGTCCTGGCGCTGATCAACGCCGCCGCGTTCATCGCGACCGCCCTGCTCCTGCACCACGCCACCCGCGCCGATCCGGTACGGCAACGCCGCGCGGCCCTGCTCTGGACGGTGAACCCGCTGGTGATCTACCAGCTGGCGGGCGGGATACACGTGGACACCCTAGCCATCGTCTTCATGATCGCCGCTCTCGTGGCCGGATCGCGATTCGCGGTACGGCGGGGCGTTCTGCTCGGTCTGGGAATCGCCGTGAAGGTCACCGTGGGGCTGGTGGCGCTTGGCCCGGCGTGGGAGTCTCGCCGGAACCCGCGCATGCTCGCCCTCCTCGCGGGGGTGGCGACGGCGACGGTGGCGGTGGCGTACGTGATCGCGGGACCGCACGCGTTCGACCAGGTTCTCAACGCCAGCAAATCGGTCTCACTGGCGACTCCGTGGAAACTCGTCCAGTACGGACTACAGGGGTTGTTCGGGTCGGGGGCCTATCGGATCTGGATCCAGATCGCCTCGCTGATCCTGCTGGTCGCCCTGGCGTGGGGGCTGGTGCGCAGGCTCGGCCAGGACGCCGTGGCGGTTTCGCTGGCGTTCGTGGTGGCTTGGCTGTTCGCGAGTCCGTACGCGTTGCCCTGGTATGACGGGCTAGCCTTCGCGTTGCTCGCGCTGGTGCCGGCCACGGCTCTGGATGGGTTCATGGCGGTTCGGCTGGCGCTGCTGTCGTTCGCCTACCTGCCGGCCCGGCAGGCGCAGCAGCCGGCCGATCTGGGCTGGCTGGTGGATGTGGTCAGGGCGCGGCTGGTGCCGTGGACGCTGCTGGCGCTGACGGTGGCGCTGGGGGTGTGGGCGTGGCGAGGCGCAGGGCGCGTACCGACGCGGCCAGGGTCAGCGGAACCGCGACCGTCAGCGCCATCGCCGGAATCGCGATCCCCGAGTCGTTGATCAGGAAGCCGACCAGGGCGGCCGTGAGCGCGCCGAACAGGCCGGCGCGGAGGGTGGGGGCGTAGCCGTACGCCAGGCTGAGCGCGGCGGCGCCGACCTTGGACGGGCGGGCCAGGACCAGGTACAGGAAGGCCAGCGCGACCAGGGAGAGCAGGGTCAGCGGGAGGTTGCCGAGGGTGCCCAGCATCGCGCCCAGCTTGCGGCCGATCACCGAGCCGCCTTCGCCTTGGAGGACCTGCTGGACGAAGAAGCCCAGGTGGGTGCGCTGGTCGGGCGGGCGCAGCCAGTCGGCTATCGCGATCGCGACGATCAGTACGGCTCCGGCGGCGCCGATGACGGCCAGTCTGGTGACCGAGACGCGGTGGCCGGTCAGCATCAGCATGAAGACGGCGAAGCCGAGCACGAACGAGGGCACTCCGCCGAAGTCGGCGCCCCAGCGGGGCCAGCCGTCGGCGAAGATCGCCAGCAGGCCGTAGCCGAGGCAGAGGGCGTAGGCCAGGCGGGGGCGGTGGCGTAGCGCGTGGGCGAGGCCGGCCAGGGCGAGGATCGTGCCGGTGGAGTAGACGGCGAAGGCCATGTTGCCGAAGCCGTAGAACCGGCCGCCGGTCACGGGCTCGTAGCCGGTGACCGCGTTGACCTGGAGTTTCGAGCCGGTCATGACGTCGATGAGCAGCGCGAGCGAGGAGACGGCGGCGACGGTGGTGAGCGGGCCGAGCACGCTGCGGCGCCAGGGGCCCGCGAAGGCGAGCGCCGCGATGGCGGCGGCCAGGCCGAGGATGGTGGCGATGAGGGCCGGCATCGGGCGGGTGGCGCTCCACCAGGGGATGAGCTGGGCCAGGAAGGTGGAGATCGGGATCGCGCCGCTGAGGACGGCTACGGCCTGGGTGGCGATCAAGGTGCGGCGGCGGGTTGCGGTGGATTGGCGGCGGCGGCGGAGGACGAGGGCGGCCAGGGCGTAGAAGATCAGTTGGAGGGCGACGAGGGTGAGGAAGAAGGGTTCGCGTACGTCGCGGAGGACCTGGCTGGCGAGGTCGGCGTCGGCTAGTTGGGCGACGGTTTCGGGGGTTGGTGGGGGTTGGCCGTTGTTGGTCCAGGTGCGGCCGACCACGGGTTCGGGGGTGGGGAGGGTGAGGAGGCCGAGGATGGTGGCGGTGGTGTCGGTGATCGTGACGAGGGCGTCTTGGCGGGTGGAGGTGGCGGTGAGGAACGTATGACGGAAAGTCGGGCCTTGGGCGATGGCGACGTGGAGGTGGGCGGCGGTGCTGGCGTCGGCGAGTCCGGCGATTAGGACGGTGGAGCCTGGGGGGACGCGGTCGAGGATTTCGCCGATGGTTCGGTCGGCTGCGACGGCGACGGCTTGGCGGGTTTTCTTGTCAAGGTCGGTGGATATTGCGGGTGTTGAGGCGGTTTGGGCTTGGAGCCAGGCTTGGGGGAACTCGTTGGCTTCTGCGGTGATTAAGGAGTAGGGCGTGAAGTTGGGGAGTTCCGCGGGCGTTGGCGCATATTTCTGGATATTTCCGGATTTATTGGCGGCGGCGAGGGCGGCTCCTGGGCCGATCGCGGCGACCTTTCCTCCGGCGTCCGTAATTGTCTGCGCTAGTAGTCCAATTTCCGCTTTGAAGGAACCGGCCTGCTGGAATGCCAGCAATTCATTCCAGCCGGGAACCTTCGCCGAACCATCCGCTGCGGTGACCGGCGATTCCGGCAGACCGCAATTGTCGGATCCCGCTCGCTGACCGGCGGAAACAGTCAGCCATCCGGCGACGGAACAGGTGATACCGCGCCCTTCCGGCGGAATTGTCCGCGTCGACAAAGACGCCGAACCACCACGCCCGACGAGCTCCCACAAACGCGGCGTCCGCGACTGATCCAGGTCACGCCACTCCAGCCCTGGGACACCGATGAGGACGACTCGGCCACTCGGGGCGACACCGCTGCGGGGAGTCGCCGCATCGGGGGCGGTTCGTCCGCCGGAAGCCCAACCGGCGAAGTCTGTCCGAGCCTGGCCGGTGTGAAATGCGGGAATCGAGCCAGCGTGAGCCGCAGGGGTGGGGGTGGTGTGAGTTGCGGGGATTGAGCCAGCGTGAGCCGCAGGGATCGGGTTGCTGTGAGCTGCGGGGATCGAGCCGGTGGAAGCTGTGGGAGCCGGGCCGGGGTGAGCCGCAGGGGTCGAGCCAGCGAGAGCCGTCGCTTCGGCGGTAGCCGTACCGAGGAAGGAGGCGGTGAGGGCGAGCAGGGTGAGGGCTCGTCTGACCTGGGGTGCTGGCACGGGGGCCTGGTCTCCTCGGGCGGCGGGGGCCGGATGGACAGCGTCCACGGTAGCCTGCCTGGTCGTGAGCACTGGCGAACCGGTAAGGCTGAGCGTGCGGCGGCCCTGGTGGGTTTGGGCGCTGCCGTTGCTGATCATTGTCGTCGCCGCGTGGCCGTTGGTGGCGTACTGGCTGGGCAATTCTGATGATCAGCGCCTGGTCGATCTTGACGTGTATCGGACCGGGGGCTGGGCTCTGCTGGAGGGGCTGCCGGTTTACGACGTGGTCACTCCCGCGCCGCAGTTGCTGCCGTTCACGTATCCGCCGATCGCGGCGATGCTGGCGGTACCGCTGGCGCTGATTTCGTGGGAGACCGCCCAGTGGGTGTGGATCGCCGCGATCATCCTGACCCTCGCCGCCACCGTCTGGTACGCCTTTCGAGACGCCCTTCAGCGCTCACCGCGCGGTGCCCTATTCATCCCGATCGCGTTCGGCCTGGTCACGATCGCCTGCCTCTACCTGATGCCGATCCGGGACCAGATCAGATTCGGCCAGGTGGACCTCTTCCTGGTCGCCCTCTGCCTGCTCGACTGCGTGGTCCGCCGCCCGGCCTGGCCGCGCGGCCTGCTGATCGGCATCGCCACGGCGGTCAAACTCACCCCGGGCGTCTTCCTGATCTATCTGGCCATCGTGGCCTGGCGCGACCCGACCCAGCGCAAGCCCTTCTTCACGGCCGCCGGAACCACGGCCGTCCTCACTCTTTTGCCATTCGCCGTGATTCCAAAGGACGCCGCCGACTTCTGGTTCGACGCCCTGCTCGACTCCGAACGCCTGGGCGCGAACACTGCCACCACAAACCAGTCCATCCGCGGCATGCTCCTGCGCCTGTACTGGCCCGACACCCTCACCACCATCCTCTGGCTTGCCGCGATCGCCTTCATCGGCTGGTACGGCTTCCGCGCCGCCCTCCGCGCCCACCGCGACGGAGACACGCTGACCGCGGTCGCGCTGACTGGTCTGATGGCGGTGCTGCTCTCCCCGGTCGCCTGGATCCACCATCTGGCCTGGATCATCATCGTCATCGGCGCACTCTCCGTCCGCCGTCCACTCCTGGCGGCGGGCGTCTGGGCCTACTACATCCTCCCGATCCCCTGGTGGGGTGCCTACATCAAGTTCTGGGAGATCCCCGTCCTCAGCCCCACCCTCGGGAAAATCGTCCAGAACGCCTTCGGCCTGGGAGCCATTGCGCTCGTCTGGATCCTCGCCCGGCGGAAGAAGTTGGCGAAGACTTGACCGTGCCGTTACTCTCGGTGGCGTGCTGGTTACCGTAATGGTCATTGTCGGGGCCGTCGCCGGGGTCACCGGGGTGGCGATCGGCCTGCTGGCGCTGCGAAACGCGCGGGGCGCGGTCGAGGAGTGCCTCGACGTGCTGGCCCGGCGGGCCGCGGTCGAAGTGGTCGTCGACACGAAGGCGATCCGGGATGTGGCGGTCTACCGCTACGACGCGCTGGAGGAGATGACCGGCCGGCTGTCGTTCTCGGTCGCGCTGATCAACGGGCTGGGCGACGGAATCGTGCTCACCTCGATCAACGGGCGGACCGAGACGCGGACGTATGTCCGCCCGGTGCGGGGCGGTAAGGGCCAGCAGCCGTTATCGCCGGAAGAGGAGCAGGCCGTGCGGGCGGCCCGGCTGGGACTGGGTCCGGAGATCGAAGCCAGTCTCGCGTCAGGGGGTTCCTGGTTACGGCCCAGCAATAGGTAAGTATGCGCATACGCCACTTGCGCGAGTCGCTAACCTGGTCGTATGTCAAAGCTCGCGTACCTGGGCCCCGAGGGCACCTTCTGTGAGGCCGCCCTGCGCATCCTGGCGCCCGACGCTGAGCGCCTGCCGTGCGCCAATGTCGGCGCCGCACTCGACGCCGTGCGCCGGGGCGAGGCCGACGGCGCGGTCGTGCCGCTGGAGAACTCGCTGGAGGGCGCGATCACACAGACCCTCGACGAGTTCGCCTGGGGCGAGCCGCTGCTGATCATCGCCGAAGTGCTGCTGCCGGTCGAGTTCTCGCTGCTGGTCCGGCCCGGGACCGAGATGCGGCAGATCAAGCGGTTGGTGACGCATCCGGCCGCGCACACCCAGTGCCGCAACTTCATCGAGCGCGAGCTGCCCGGGGCCGTGGTGATCCACTCCTCGTCGACCGCCGCCGCGGCGCAGGAGGTGTCCAACCCGGAGTCTCCGTATGACGCGGCGATCAGTCCGGCGATCGCGGGTGAGCTTTACGGTCTCACCGAGGTGGCGTCGGGGGTGGGTGACCGTACGGACACGGTGACCAGGTTCGTGCAGGTTTCGGCGCGTGGGCCGATTCCCGAGCCGACCGGTGCGGATCGCACGTCGATGGTGGCTTTTCTGAAGGATGACCACGCCGGGGCGCTACTGGAAATGCTGAGCGAGTTCGCGGTGCGCGGGATCAACCTGAGCCGGATCGAATCCCGCCCGACCGGCGACGGCATCGGCCGCTATTTCTTCCACTTCGACTGCGAAGGGCACGTCGCGGACGCCCGTGTCGGCGAGGCCCTTTCCGGATTGCATCGTATCTGCGGGGATTTGCGGTTCTTGGGCAGCTACCCCCGAGCCGACCAGATTCCCACCCAGATCCGCCCCGGCACCGGCGACGGCGATTTCTCCGAAGCCGCGGACTGGCTGACAAAAATGCGCGCCGGACAAGTATAGATTTATCGAGTTTTACTCGTTGCCCCGGGCATGGGGTGGACTTGACATGCCGTTGAACATCCTTATCGTCGCCCTGTAAGGCGACGAGAATGGCTGCTGGGATTTCCGGGTTATTGCCTGATTCGTCGCTTTGGTCATCGGCGCGAATTGGGGGAGTGGCTTCGATGCGCAGGCACAAACGCGATGATTTCTATGTGGTCGGCGAGGGCGTGCACGAGGGATCCTCGCTGCGGCGGCCCTCCACCACCGAGGAGGTCCGCCGGTTCCGCTTCTCCCGGCTGGGCCCGGTGGGCCGGGTCGTCGATCCCGAGCTGTGCGCCAAACTGGCCAGGGCGATGACCGCGGCGGAGGCCGTACAGCAGGATGGGCGGATCGGCGCGGGTTTCACCTACCTCGGCCAGTTCGTCGACCACGACTTCACCATGGACCGCACCGCGGCCGCCCTCGGCGAGGACGTCACCATCCCCGAGCTCATCCAGGGCCGCTCCCCGGCCCTCGACCTCGACTCCCTGTACGGCCGCGGCCCCCGCTTCTTCGAACCCGATGGCGTCCGCCTCCGAATGGGCAAGACCGCACCCGCGCCCGGCTTCGACGGCCGGGACGGCTTCGACCTCCCACGCCGCCCTCCCGTACCGGACGAACCGGGCAGCGCCCTCATCCCCGACCACCGCAACGACGAGAACCTCGCGGTCGCCCAGCTGCACCTGACGTTCATCCGGTTCCACAACCGGGTGGTCGGCCTGCTATCCGACGCGGGCGTCCCCGGGGCGTACCTGCTGGAGAAGGCCCGGGAGCTGGTGGTCAAGCACTACCAGTGGATGCTGGTCACCGACCATCTGCCCAGAATCGTCAATCCGGACGTGGTGGACGACGTGTTCATCAACGGGCGGCGGTTCTTCGAAGGGGCATACCAGGGCGCGTTGCCCGGGGACACGCCGACGATGCCGGTCGAGTTCTCCGTCGCCGCCTACCGGCTCGGGCACAGCATGATCCGGTCCAGCTACGAGTGGAACAGCATCTTCAACACCAACGGCGCCGACCCGCGGCGGATCACCGACGCGAGCCTGGACCTGCTGTTCTCCTTCTCCGGCACGAGCGGCTTCCTGACCGCCGAGAACCCGCTGCCCGGCAGCTGGGTGGCCGACTTCCGCCGCCTGTTCGACTTCGGCGAGGCCGGTCGCGACGACCTGGTCGTCCCGCCGCAGGACTTCAACCTGGCCAGACGCATCGACACGGTGCTGGCCGACCCGCTCGCCAACCTGCCGACAGGCTCCTTCGGCGACCCGAACGTGGAAGTCCCCGAGATCGAGCACAACCTGGCGTTCCGCAACCTGATCCGCGCCAACATGCTCAAACTCGCCTCCGGCCAGCAGATGGCCGAACTCTTCGACTTCCACCCGCTCACCGACGAGCAGATCCTGGACGGCAACGGCGGCGTCTCGCTCGACTGCCTCACGCCCGGGGAACGGGACGCCCTGCTGGCCGCCACCCCGCTGTGGTTCTACATCCTGCGCGAGGCCGAACTCAACGACGGCGTCCTCGACGGCGTCGGCGCGCGCATCGTCGCCGAGGTCTTCCACCGCTGCATCGAGGGCAGCCGGCACTCCATCATCCGGGATCCGTCCTGGCGGCCGTCGCTTGGTCCCGACTCGCACACGTTCCGGATGGTCGACCTCCTGCTGTACGCCTTCGAGGGCAACGCCGACCTGCTCGACCCGGTGGACGCGGAACCGGTCGCGACCCTGCGTCGCCGACGGCGGCTCGGGTAGGGGCCTCGGGGTGCGCGTCGCGACTCGGTTGCCCGTGTGCCGTCGCCCACCCCTCGCGAGGGCGTGTCGTTGAAGTCGCGACTCGGCTGCTCGCGCCCCTTGAGGGAGGGCGGTCGCCGACGCCGGGCGCGCGTGTGCATAAGGGGCGCGGGCGGTAGCCGTACCTCGGTAGCCTTTGATTCGTGATTGACCTGCGAACCCTCCGCGATGACCCCGACCGGCTGCGGGCGTCGCAGCGTGCCCGTGGCGAGGACGACTCGATCGTGGACGCGCTGCTCTCGCTCGACGAGCGCCGACGTGCCGCGCTGACCTCGTTCGAGTCGCTGCGCGCCGAGCAGAAGAGCATCGGCAAGTCGGTGCCCAAGGCGTCCGGGGACGAGCGGCAGGCGCTGCTCGATCGGGCCAAGGAACTGGCCGCGCAGGTGAAGGCCGCCGAGGCGGCGTCCGAGCAGCTCGGCGGCGAACTCGACGAACTGGTCATGCAGGTGCCCAACATCGTCGAGGAGGGCGCCCCGCACGGCGGCGAGGACGACTACGTGGTGCTGGAGGAGGTCGGCACGCCGCGCGTGTTCGACTTCACCCCCCGCGACCACCTGGAGCTCGGCGAGCGCCTGGGCGCCATCGACATGGAACGCGGCGCCAAGGTCTCCGGGTCGCGGTTCTTCTTCCTGCGCGGCGTCGGGGCCCGGCTCCAGCTCGGGCTGCTCAACATGGCGATGCAGCAGGCCATCGAGGTCGGTTTCACGCCGATGATCACGCCGGTGCTGGTCAAGCCGGAGTCGATGCGGGGCACCGGGTTCACCATCGCCCACGACAGCGAGATCTACCGGCTGCCCGAGGACGATCTCTACCTGGTCGGCACCTCCGAGGTCCCGCTCGCGGCCTACCACGCGGACGAGATCCTGGACCAGACCTCGCTGCCGTCGCGGTATGCGGGCTGGTCGTCCTGCTTCCGGCGCGAGGCCGGGTCGTACGGGAAGGACACCCGCGGCATCATCCGGGTGCACCAGTTCGACAAGGTGGAGATGTTCTCCTTCTGCCGCCCGGAGGAGTCGACCGAGGAACATCGGCGGCTGCTCGCCTGGGAGAAGGAGATGCTGGACAAGGTCGAGCTGCCGTACCGGGTGATCGACACGGCGGCCGGGGACCTGGGCATGTCCGCGGCCAGGAAGTTCGACTGCGAGGCGTGGATTCCGACGCAGGGGCGGTATCGGGAGCTCACCTCGACGTCCAACTGCACGCAGTTCCAGGCACGCCGCCTGAAAGTCCGCTACCGGGACGATGACGGGCGGCCGCAGCACGTGGCGACGCTGAACGGCACCCTGGCGACCACACGATGGATTGTGGCGATCCTGGAGAACCACCAGCAGGCGGATGGGTCGGTCGTCGTGCCGAAGGCGCTACGGCCGTATGTGGGACTCGACGTGCTGGAACCGCTCAAGTAGGTCTTTGTTACGCCGAAGGCGGGCCCCCTGGTGGGGGACCCGCCTTCAGTGTGTCAGTGGTCTAGAACGAGATTCCGCCATCCGAGGCCCTGTCCTGGCGACCGAGTGGCACAACTCCCCACCCGGTCGCGTCCGACAAAACCCGGAATTATACGAAATATCGGTTTCTAGAGGGCGCGCACCTGCGACGCCTGCGGCCCCTTGGGGCCATCGGTGACCTCGAACTCCACACGCTGACCGTCTTCAAGGTTGCGGTAGCCGTTGCCGGAGATCGCGGAGAAGTGGACGAACACGTCCGGCGCGCCGCCGTCCGGGGCGATGAAGCCGAAGCCCTTTTCAGCGTTGAACCACTTGACGGTTCCCTGAGCCATTAACGCTCTCCCTAAGGAAGTGAATCCTGGGGTACGCACCTCGCGCACCCCGATGTGTCGCACAGCTCCCCGGGTGGCTCATATCAGTCGAACTGGTTTCGCGCTTGCGGGAACAGCTAATACAACGCGATGCCATCTAACACTATGGCGGACCCGGGGTGTTCCATGTCCGGGGGAGAATTCCTCTCCTGACATCCCCATGTACGGCGCGCGCGCATCACAGTGCAAACTGGAACCTGTTATGGCCAGTCCGCATCTCCAGCATCGCCCATCCCGCCTTCCTCGTCTGATCGCAACAGACCTGGACGGCACCGCCCTGCGCTCCGACGGGACCATCTCCCCCCGCACCGCCGCCGCCTTCGCCACCGTCGAGGAGGCCGGCTCCACCCTGGTCTTCGTCACCGGCCGCCCACCTCGCTGGATGCACCTGGTCGCCGGCGTACTCCGCCACCGCGGCCTGGCCATCTGCGCGAACGGCGCACTCGTCTACGACCTGCACACCGAGACCATCGTCGAGTCCCACCTGATCGACCAGCCCACCCTGGCCGAGACGGTACGGCGCCTGCGATTCGAGATACCCGAATTAACGTTCGCGGTGGAGTACGAGGGCGGATTCGCACACGAATCGACGTTTCGATTGGGCCGCTGGGACGCGGACGGCGTCGGCGGCAAGCGCGTCGAGCCGGTCACACTGATCTCTCAGCCGTGCGCGAAATTGCTCGCACTCCATCCATCGATGGGACCAGACGAGCTTTATGCCCGTGTTAAGGCGCTTGTGGGGGATTTGGTAACTGCGACCCATTCGAGCGGGCGGGCCTTGATGGAGATGAGCGCGCACGGCATCACGAAGGCGACCGCATTGGCCAGCCTGGCGACCCGAAACCAGATCAAAGCGGAAGAAGTGGTCGCATTCGGCGACATGCCCAACGATCTTCCCATGCTGACCTGGGCGGGAACCTCGTACGCGGTCGCCAACGCGCACCCCGACGTTCTGGCCGCGGTCGACCACATCACCACGACGAACAACGACGACGGGGTGGCGATGATCCTGGAGGAGCTGTACCGGCTTTAGAGAAGGGCGCCGGATGCCCGGCGCCCTTGGACCTACAGGTAAGGACCCGACGAGCGCTGCCCGTGGTCGTCCTGACCAGGCGTTAGACCGCCCGGCAGGGCGCGGCGCATCTGCTCGAGCTGCGCCCGCGCCGCCATCTGCTGCGCGAACAAAGTGGTCTGGATGCCGTGGAACAGCCCTTCCAGCCACCCCACGAGCTGGGCATGCGCGACCCGCAGCTCCGCCTCGCTCGGCGGTTCGCCCTTCTCGTCATCGGTGAACGGCAGGGAGAGCCGCTCCAGCTCGTCCACGAGTTCCGGCGCGAGCCCGTCCTCCAGCTCCTTGATGGAGCTGGAGTGGATCTCCTTGAGCCGTTTGCGGCTCGGCACGTCCAGGGGCGCCGCGCGAACTTCTTCCAGCAACTGGCGGATCATGCTGCCGATACGCATCACCTTCGCCGGCTGTTCGACCAGGTCGGCGATGGATCGCTCTTCGGGTTGCCCCTTGTCCCCACCGAGCGAAAGTCCCTCAGGACCCACGACCACCACGTGCGGGGTGCTTTCCTCAGCGTTCATAGCTCTCAACTTACTAGCAGGATCTTCCCGACGTGGTCCCCGTCTTCGAGCATGCGATGCGCATCCGCGGCGTGCTCCATCGGGATCCGCGCGTGGATCACCGGCTTGATCGCACCGGCCTGCAACAGCGGCCACACGTTGTCCGCCACACCCCGGCAGATCACCCCTTTCTCATCCACCGGCCGCCCCCGCAGCCCCGCCGCGCTGACCGACGCCCGCTTGCCGAGCAGCTTGCCGAGATCGAGCTCCCCGACCGCCCCGCCCTGCATCCCGATCACCACGAGCCGCCCGCCGGTGTTGAGCGCGTCCACGTTCTGTTTGAGGTATTTCGCACCAATAATGTCGAGAATCACGTCTGCCCTTCGGGTAGAAAAGTCCTCCTCTCGGTAGTTGATTCCTTCATCCGCACCGAGCTCCAGACAGCGCGCGATCTTCTCCGCCGACCCCGCGGTGACGATGACGCGCGAGCCGTACGCCTTCGCGAGTTGGATGGCCATCGTGCCGATGCCGCTCGCGCCGCCGTGGATCAGAAGGGTCTCGCCCTTGCGCAGCCGCGCGGTCATGAAAACGTTGGCCCAGACCGTGCAGGCCACCTCCGGCAGCGAGGCCGCGTCGGCGAGCTCGACCGGCGCGGGCATGATCTGCTGCCACGGCACGGCCACCCGCTCCGCGTACCCGCCGCCGGCCAGTAGCGCGGTCACCTCGTCCCCGACGCGCAGACCGTCCACCCCCGGCCCGAGCTCGGAGATGATCCCGGAACACTCCATGCCCGGAATCTCGGAGGCGCCCTTCGGCGGCGGATAGAACCCCTGCCGCTGCAACAGGTCCGCCCGGTTGACCGCGGAAGCGACCACGTCAACGACCACTTCACCCCGCCCGGGCACCGGATCCGGCACTTCCTGCCAGGTGAGTACATCCGGTCCGCCGGGGGCCGAAATCATGATTGCTCGCATGTCACCTAAAGTAACGGAGCGGCGAACTCGACGGTTGGTCACGTTCGTTGTGTTACGGGGCGCTAACCTTCAAGGTGGTTGCTGCCCCTTTAGCCCATCCCGAGGGGGAAACACGGTGGCAAGACACGATCGTGAGGATCCCCATTCTCTCGAAGACCAGCTGGCCTGGCTTGACGCGATCAAGGAGATGCCCGACGAGGTAGACATTGCGGTAAGCGCTGTCACCGCGTCCTCCTTGGCGGGTTCCGCGCCCGTCGGCCCTGCGCCCGCGCCGCCGGAAGAGGCTTCGCCCTACCCCAAGGACCCGTGGGCCTCGGTCCCATCCGAGCCCGCCTCCGGCCAGCTGTTCCGATCCGGTACGGCCACCGACGACCCGCTGGCTTCGGACGACGACGCCCCCACCAACCCGCCCTCCGGGCCGTTCGGTGTCGGTAGGGGCGCGTTCGCGGAGTCGCCGGTTGATACGGACTCGTACAACGTCGGGGCTTTCGGCGGCTCGGACGGGCGGACGTTCACCGGCGATCAGGATGCCGGCGACGAGCCCGTTCGCGGGTGGCTGGAGCCGGCCCTGCCGGTGGCCGACCCCGAGCCCGGCGAGTCCGAACGTTTCACTGGACCGATCCCGATCGAGCGTTTCGGCGCTGGGCGGGACGAGCATGCCACTGAGCGCTTCGGTGGGAAGTTCGGGACTCGGGACGGCGGATCGGGGCAGGACGGGTCGTTTGGGGGGCAGGAGGGTGCTTACGGCACTCAGGACCGCCCATTCGGGAAGGACAATCCGTTCGGGGTAGAGGACGGGTCGCCTTCGGGGCCGTTCCGGCAGGATGCTTCGTTTGGTACGAAGGACGGGTCGAGCGGGTCGCAGGACAGTTCGTTCGGCCAGAGCGGTGGCTTGCGGTCCAAGGATGGCTCGCAGGACAGCGCGTTCGGCCAGAGCGGTGGCTTCGGGTCCAAAGACGGGTCGCAGGACAGTCCATTTGGGCAGAGCGGTGGCTTCGGCTCGAAGGAAGACAATCCGTTCGGTCAGAGCGGTGGTTTTGGGTCCAAGGATGGATCTCAGGACAGTTCGTTCGGTCAGGGCGGCGGGTTCGGGTCCAAGGACGGGTCGCAGGACAGTTCATTCGGCCAGAGCGGTGCGTTCGGGACGAAGGACGCGCAAGACAGTTTCGATACTGGTCCTTTCAGCACGAAGGACAACCCGTTCGGTGTCCGAGACACGCCGTTCGGGTCCAGGGACAGCTCCTTCGGCGCTGCTGAGTCCCCGTTCGGGACGAAGGACGGCTCCTTCGGCGCGAAGGACGACGCGTTCGGCACCAAGGGCGGCGGTTCGGCCGGAACCCGGAATGACCCCTTTGCCCGCGATGACGCCCTCGGCTCTCGTGATGGCCGCGGAGAGCGCGACCAGCGCGATTCCGGCAACACGGGCAACTTTCCCGACCCGCGTGACCTTCGCGATTCAGGCGGCACCGGCAATTTCCCGGAACCCCGCGACCTCCGCGAAGGCCGCGACCTTCGCGAACCGCGCTCAGGCGACGGCCGCGACAAGCGGGACAACCGTGACACTCGTGACAGGCACGCCGGCCAGGAAGGCCGGGACACCGGCGAACATCGCGACTTACGCGACAGCGGTGCCTTCGGCCTCGCCGGAAACGACGAGAACCGCTTCGGCGGTTCCCTCCGGGAGGATCTCGCCGACCGGCCGGCATTCGACCGGGATCCGGGCGACAAGGACCGGGAGCCGTACCAGGCTCGCCGCCGCCAGGCCGCCGCGCCGCCGAGTTCCGCGTTCGGCACGTCGTCGCGTACCTCGTCATCCCGCTCGGGTGGGAAGCCCAGCGCCGACAGCCTCGATCCGCTCAGCCTGCTCAAGGGCCGGCGCAACGCCCCAGAAAACGGCTGGCGCCGCCTGATCTACAAGGCCTCCGCCGGCATCATCAAGCCCGGCGAATCCTCCGACGTCCGCCGCCGCCGCGACCTGATCGCGCGCGCTCGGACTCCCGTCGCCGCCGGTCACCACCGCGTAGCCGTACTCAGCCTCAAGGGCGGCGTAGGCAAAACCACCACCACAGTCGGCCTGGGCGCCACCCTGGCCCAGGTCCGCGGCGACCGAGTCATCGCCGTTGACGCCAACCCCGACCGTGGAACGCTCTCCGACAAGGTCGAACTCGAGACCTCCGCCACCATCCGCGACCTTCTCAACGAACGCGGCCAGATCCGTCGCTACGTCGACATCCGCGCCTTCACCTCCCAGACCCAGTCACGCCTGGAAATCCTCGGCTCCGACCGCGACCCCTCGGTCTCCGAAGCCTTCTCCGCGTCCGACTACCAAGCGGTCTCCCAGGTCCTGGAAAACTTCTACTCGATCTGCATCACCGACTGCGGCACCGGCCTCCTCCACTCCGCCATGTCCGGCGTCCTGGGCCTGGCCGACCAACTCGTCCTGGTCAGCTCCCCCTCGGTAGACGGCGCCCGAGCCGCCTCGGCCACCCTCGACTGGCTGGAAGCCCACCACTACGCAGACCTGGTCAAAGCAGCCTCAGTCGTCCTGTGCAGCGTCCGCCCCCGCTCCAAGTCCACCGTCGACCTCAACCGCCTGGAAGCCCACTTCGCGGCCCGCTGCCGCGCCGTCATCCGCGTGCCGTACGACCCGCACCTGGAAGAAGGCGCCGAAATCGACCTCGACCGCATGCAGGAAGCCACCCAAACAGCCTTCCTCAAACTGGCCGCCTCAGTCGGCGACGGCTTCGCGGGCCCCCAGTCCTTCACCGAACGCCGCTACTCCGAAATCCCCGACCAGCTCTGACGACCACTCTCTCCCGCTTCGCAACCCCTCAGAAGCGGGAGAGACCGCCTACTCAGTCGCGCCCCCACCCAGCGACCCACTAAAGTGCACTCCAGACGCAACACCAGGAGAGCTCGCCTAGTGGACGATGGCGGCGGTCTTGAAAACCGCTAGGCCGGGTGACCGGTCTCGTGGGTTCGAATCCCACGCTCTCCGCTTAGCTTGGAAAACGTGGTCTGACCTGGCCGGATGAGTGGCGGGTGGGCTAGTGATCATTTCCCGGATATGCAGCCGTGGGCCGTCGTGAGCGGCTCCATGTCGTTGATCACGGGATATTCACGGGATGATCTTGGTGGTGTTTCCCCAGGTCATTAGGTCCGCATACGCATCTCCCTACGATCGCCTTGCGGTGGCTGATGTCCCGCTCAGGCTGGGGGCGATCGGCGGCCCAGGGCTCCGCCCAGGGCCATCGGATACTCCGGCGTGCTGGATGGCGCAGCCTGCTGACGCAGTTGACGGGCGATGTTCATCGGTGGCCCCGGTGCTGAGGTCGAGACCGGGACCGTTGTTACTCCTCAGCCTGGGTCCAGCCAAGCCGCCACCAGGTGATCATGAGACAAGCAGGGATGATCCCCCTACGGGTGCTGGCGCCTGTCGATCTTGCGCCTGTGGTCAACTGCGATTGCTGCTCTTGGGTGATTCGACCGTCCAGTGTTTCTTAGGTCTGGAGACAGGAGGACAGTCCTAGTCCTGACCGCACTCTGGGTAGTTGACGGGATGGCGGTTGGGATGAGGTGAACGAATCATCGAACCTTGATGCTCCCATACGGCCTCGTATGAGATTCGGCCCAAGACCCACTGCTTGGCGATCGATGGCTTGGTGCAGTTCATCGCTGTGAGGGCGAAAGGACGACCGTTGTTATCAACAATCCGATGCTCGGCTTTGCCGCCCACACGGTAGTCGATCCGGATCCGGAAGGTCACTCCCCATTGCGCGGTGATCGCTTTGATGATCACGGTATCTTCGGTGCCATCCGTGAGGGTCAGCGTTTTGTGCTGGAAATACGGTCCGCCGGGCGGTGCGTCATCTTCGAGATCGTCGGCACCGGGCATGCGGGTGATGGGATCGACATCGTCGAAATCGATGACCATCTGCTTTGTCTCTCCGCCGGACTGGTCTCTAACGTTGACCAATGTTCCGGCCCAGGGGGCGGTGCGCAGCACATCGACAGGGCGGATGTTGTCGATGAAAATCTTCTGATTGCGGCGACCCTCAAGCTTGATGGATATGAACTGCTGATCCAGGCTGGCCGCCCCGGTGGCCAGGAAATCTGCATGGATGTCGTGAAGACTCACTCCGCCGGGGGCCATCTCCTCGTAGGAGAATTTTTGCACGAACCGTCGCTGAGGTTCGGTCAGCCCAGTTCCCCGTGGAGTGACCACCTGGAGGGGCCCGGTTTCTGTGACCGAACTTAGCGTCAAGCGAATGGCCTCCTGATCCGGACCTATCGCCCGACGGACGTCATCCTTAGCAGCTGGCACGTCGACCACTTGGCCGCCTGCGCCCTGAAGTACGACGATCCCCAGAGCCACGATCATTGGCGCCAGGATGGCGAGGGACCAGGCACCCGGGCTTCGGATCCACCGTCTCCACCCTTGCAGGTCCGGGGGGCGTTGCCCTTCTGGCCGAGCGCCGGACTTTCGCGCCTTACTGCGTGGTTTGGGCCGATGCATTACTCACCCTCCGGGAATGTCGTATAAGAACATGGCCGTGCCAAATGGCCGCGTCCCGGAACTCCGACCATTTCGCATGGATCTCCCGTAAGGCTTCGGGAGCGGTAGAACAATAGATCAACCAATGTCGGGGCGTTGGGGAATCAACGCAATTGCCCTGGTGTGCCCTGATGGGGTACGGCGGGCTCAGGGGATTGGCCTGGCATGACCGTCAGCCCGATGTTCCTATCGTCGAGCCGAGGGCGAGATAGGCGCTTGTCTGTATAGGGTTACGGCGGACCTTATAGAGGGTGGCATACGCCACACGCCATGACCGACGGTTCTGATATGACGAAGGCCCGCGACCGGATGGAGTCAACGGGGCCTAGTTGGCGTCATCGATCACTCGTCGAGAGCTGAGCCGATACGACGATTGGCTATGTCGGTGCCGCCGTCGATGCACTTCGCGTAGACCTTCAACAGGACATCGACGCTGTGCCCGGCGCGGTCGGCGATGTCGGGTGGGGCCACACCGGCGTTGAGCCAGAGGCTGACGGCGGCGTGCCGGAGATCGTACGGTCGGGCGGCCATCGGAGAGGCGACCTGATCGGGCGTCAGCGCGAAGTTACGTGCCGCTTTCCATGCCTCGCAGTAGGTTCCGATCGAGATGATCCCGCCCCGCAGGGTCCGGAACAGGCGGCCGTCGTCGTTGACGCCGAACTCTTTGATGTGGTCACGCAGGATGGCCACAAGTAGAGGAGGGATGGGGACCGGCCGGCCCTCGTCTTCCGCGCGGTGCTTCAAGCCTCGGTCGTCATGACCGTCGCCGGAGTCGGTCCAGCGCTTGTTGGACTGAGGCTTGGACTTCGCAAGGAGCAGTAGGCCCCATCCCGACTCGGGCAGTTCGCAGTCACTTTCACGGAGGGCAAGGGCCTCGGCCGGGCGCAGGCCGGCGTAGTAGAGACAGGCGAAGAACGCTTTGAGGTGGCGTCCACGCTTGACGAGGCCGACATAGGTGACCGCGTTCAGCAGTTCGCTGGCCTGCCGGGGGTTGACGACGACGCGGCGGTCGACGACCTCACGAACTTTCGGGGGCTTCCACGCCTTGACCTTGTCGATCGGGTTGGACGGCAATTCTTCGAGGTCGACGGCGTATTGCAGGGTGTTGTAGAAGACCGAGCGCTTGCGGGCGATCGTGGTTGCTGCGGCGGCGGTGCCGTCGAGGCGGAGCGTCAGCGCGTCCAAGCCGAGGCGGACCAAGCGCGGCTTGGCCAACTGCTCGATCGGTAGTGAGCGCTTGTCGAGCCAGGTAAGGGCCTCCTTGATCTCCGGCGGTTGGGGCACGTCGCGGGTTGCTGGCGACAGGGCGTACTGACGCAGAGCCGAGCGCATCACCCCCGCGTCGGGCCGGTCGGTCGCGTCCTGGTCGACGAGCGCGGGGATGACCGTGGACAGGGCGTCAGTCATGCTGTCGCGGGTCTTCGCCGCTGCGTGGGGCCACTTCATGTCCACGTACGCGAGAGCGAACGTGTAGAAGTTCGTGGACTTCTTGGCCTGGAGCATCGACAGGGGCAGGCAGGTGCCGACGTCGAAGGCTTCGCCCCGCTTGGCGGCCTGGCGGAGGTCGGACAAGAAGCTTTCGGCCAGGGCCTTGGTGCGAAAGCTCCGGGACTTCTCCTTGCGCCCAACTGCCCAGCGCACCACATAGGACGGTGCCTTACTCGACTGGTTGCGCTTGATCTCCCACAGCTTGACGTCGTACGAGAGGTTCATGACACCTCCCGCAGGGAGTCGAGCCAGGAGGCGAGTTCGCTGCGGTATACGCGGATCTCACCGTTGGGCAGCTTCAGGCCGCGCGGCGCGTGGCCGAGTTCGCGCCAGCGGTAAAACGTCCGGCGGGAGACGCCGCCGAGTTCGTCGAGGATCTGCGGCACGGTGAGGAGTTCGTCGTTTCGCCTCATACGGCGCCCTCCGTGCAGGCCAGGCGGAGGAGGTAGAGGTGAAGGGAGTCGATCGGGATGCGGCGGCCCCCGTCGGTGCGGATGGAATCAACGGCGCCCGAGGCGAGGAGCTCGCCGAGCTTGTCGGGCGGGATCGCCAACGCCTCGGCGGCTTCAGCGACGGTCAGCAAGAGACCAGTCATCGGGCACCGCCCAGGCTGTCGGCAATGAGGGCGTCACCGAGGGAGAGACCGCGTCCGACGTAGCGCCAGGTGGCGACGATCCGAGGGGTGTCCTCTGGGAAGAGCGGGAGTCGGTCGGTGGTGATGTCGTTTCGGCGGGCGTGGGTGGCGCGGCCGGCCCGGATGTCGGTGATGGTTACCGAGTAGTGGCGGGAGCGGGTGGAGAAGTGGCCGCGGAACCCGAGCATGTGTGCCCACTGGATCAGGCGAAGGTCGGCCAGTTCATCGAGGGCGCCGAGGCGCACGCACGCGGCGATGAGTTGGCGGGCGTGCTCACGCACGGGGAGAGCGGCTAGATCGGTAGTCGGCAGAATGCGACAGTCGAGGATGCCGATACTCTCGGCGCCCTTGACGGCATATTTTGCGACGTACCCCGCGACCGCCTGTTCGGTGAGTTCACCATTCAAGGTGATCGGGCGGATATCGAGTTGGTTGCCCCAGCGCAGCACGCGATCCGGATGGTCGCCGTAGGCCGGAACGGTTGCCTGGACGACGCTTGCGGCGTGCTGGAGAGCTAGTCCGAGTAACTCGATGGTCGCCCACGCTGGTGGAGCCGATTGGGGACCGTTCGGGCCATCCAGACGCACGATGGCGTGGAAATGGACGAGACCGCGCCGTTGGTATTCGGCGACCTTGGCGAAGGAGACGACCAGTTGTTCCCTCAGGCCCTTGAGCGTGAGGCCGCAACGTTTGGCAAGATTCCGCCGTAGAGCGTCGGTGAAGCGCTTCCACAGCAGTGGCGCGTAGGCGTTGAACAGAACGGATCCGGAGTAGTCGTAGCAAAGAGCGCACAACGGTTCGCCAAGGAGTTGCTCGTCGGATCCGTGTCGAGCGGTGCAGCTCATGACCTGCCCGTGGGTGCAGATGATCGGGTTCCGGCGGGCGTGGCAGGGGAGCAGCTTTCCGTTCCGGTTCAAACGCGTGTGGACCACGCCGAAGGAAGGCGCGGTGAGCGTGAGGAACAGACAGGGGTGCGAGGTTACCGAGGTGGGGACACCCTTGCCGCCGACGAGGCCGGCGCGGATGAGGTGGTAGGTGTCGGCGCGGTAGATCTCTGCGCAGGCCGGGCAGCGGGAGGCGCGGCGGGTCTTACACGGAAGGCGCAGGACACCGTCTGGTTCCAGGTAGGTGCTGTAGCGGTGCAGCAGTGCGCCAGTCAGGCGGTCGCGGTGCTCGATCTTGCCGCGCAGGTGAATGGGCTGTCGACAGCCGCCGGCACGCCTGATCTGATCGGCCCATCGCTGGTAGCCGGGGTGGTTGAGTCGGGTGATCGTGCCGCTGATCGCGTGCGCATTGGTCGTGATTGTGGGCAAGATAGGTTCCTCCTTTCGCTCGTTCGGGTGAGGGAGGGCCTCCGACCTGGCGTGTGTCTTGGCGGATGTGCGGCCAGGCCGGAGGCGTTGACGGGTCAGCAGTTGCCGAGCCCGTCACAGTGGCGGCAGGTGTCGCCGTAGGAGTCCGAGCCGGTTCCGCCGCAGTGGCAGCACTGCCAGCGCTTGGGCTCGATCTCGGGGAGTTCGTCGACTTCAGTCGGTTCTGAGTTGTTCACGGGTGTCCTCCTTTCTCTGGTCAGGCGGGTTCTGGGTGGGCGCGGATGTCACGGAGGAGGTCGGAGGCGAGTTTGTTGGACACGCCGAGGCGGGTGCGGAGCATGTCGCGGGTGATGGGTTTGCCGTGCCGGGCGTGGTGTTCCTCGGCTACTCGGCGGGCGTAGTCGAGCAGGGAGGACGCCGGGGCCGACCGGTCGTCCTGGCCGTCCTGGACGGTGGGGACGGTGGGGACGAGGACGGGCGCCGGGGACGGGCCGAGGACGGATAGGCCGGTGGTCTCAGCGGTCACGTCCTTAGGTGTCGGGATCAGGTCGGATGCTGAGGACGGTTCGGGCTGTGGGCTGGTGGTGCGGCGTTCGAGTATGGAGACGGCGATCAGGAACGCGCCCGCTGGGGTGGCCGCGGTGAGCCATCCCCAGGGGGTGGGTTCGGCTTGGTGGAGGTTGGCGGCCAGGGACAGGACGATGCCGGCGACCAGGACGAGGGTGGGCCAGGAGATCCAGCCCTGCCGCGTGCGGCGGGTCTTCTTGTCGCGTTGGCGTTCGCGGGCGGCCATGACACAGGTGAGGTCGATGCAGACGGCTACGGCCCAGGCCATCCAGCCGGCTTGGCCGTGTTCGGTGGCGGTGTCGCGGATGTGGGTGAAGGAGCCCGTACCGGCGATGAGCGCCAGGACCAGGACGGGGCTGGCCGGTGTCGATCAGCCAGGCGGACATGGTGCGCATCAGGGGCTACCTCCCTTCGTGATGGGTCAGGCGGGGATCTTGGTTTCGGCGCAGATGTCGGCCCAGTCCGGGGTGAGGTGGGCGTAGGCGTGCGCAGCTTGTTCGGCGGTCTTCTCCGGGATGTAGAAGGAGCGGGCGCGATACCACTGGCCGTCTTGATGGGCGACGATGGCGACTCCGGGCTTCTCGGCGGGGATGGCGCGGGCGGAGTCCAAGGCGGACGGGTCGAGGTCACCGAGGGTCATGGTGGCGGTCTCGGGATCGTTGACCCGGTGGCAGATGCGCCCGGAGCATTGAGCGCGCAGGGCGGTGACGCCAGGGCCGAGTTCGGAGCTGATGCGCTGGCCGGAGCAGAACAGGTAGATGCCGAAGGCGCGGCCGAGTTGGGCGATGCGCAGGAGCGCGGTGGAGATGCGGGCGATCTCGTCTTTCTCGCTCTTGTCGGCCATCAGGTACAGCTCGGCCAGCTCGTCGACCAGGACCACGATGGGGACCGGCCGATCAGCAGGCGGGAGTTGCCAGATGTTGCGGGCGCCGGCGGTCCGGCACTGGCCCATGCGGCCGATCATGAGGGCGATCAGGTCGGCCAGCAGGTCACTGCATTCGCTTCGGGAGGTGGCCAGCGCCGACAGGCGCGGCGTGTACGGGGTGAACTCAACACCGCCCTTGAGGTCGAACCCGACCAGCGCAACCGGTTGAGGCGCAAGACCGACCAGCAGGGCGTTGGCGAGGTTGGACTTTCCCGATTGGGTCGCTCCGGCGTTGATCCAGTGCGGGACGGTGGTGAAGTCGATCAGCCATGCGCCGCCGGTTTCCAGCCGTCCGACCGTGACCTTGAGCAGGTCGGGCGAGGGCGGGATCTGGTCGACTCGGATGAGCGGGTCATGGATGGTGACGTTGAGGCGGATCCGTCCGGGCTTGTCGGAGGAGACCCGGACGGCGTGGACTCCCCAGGAGTGGGCGAGGCGTTCGGCGGCCTCGGAGTAGTCGGCGGGGATCTGGCCTTCCAGGAGGCGGAGGGTGACGCGCCAGCCGTACCGGGTGGGGAGGGGGAGCCACATCCACGGTTTGGTGTCGACGGCGACGCGGCGGAAGGTGCGGCGGACTTTCACGGTGCCGGTGGAGACGAGCGCGGCCGGGGTGATGGTCCACCAGAAGCGCTGGCGTTTCTTGGTGAGGCCGCAGCCGAGGGCGACTTTGCGCCAGCTGGCGCGGATGCCGATTGCGGTGAGCGGGTAGGCCAGGACGTACCAGAACGAGACGGGGTGGAAGTGGCGCCAGGCCCAGAGCCCGGCCGCGACGGCGGCCAGGGCTGCGGGTAAGGCGAGTAGTTCCGGCAGGGTGTCAGGCACGGTCGTCGTCCACCGGCGCGGCATGAGCGGGCTGGAAGGATGCGGCGCGGTAGGAGATGCCCCATCGGCCGGAGGTCTCCCAGACATAACCGATCATGTCGATCGGGGTGACTTCCGATCCGGCGGTGACGCCGGGATCGCCGGAGGTGCCGATCTTGACGAGTTCGATGCGGCCGAAGTCGTCTTCGACCGACAGGACGGTTTCGTAGATGGCCTGGCCGGTCTTGTCGAGCTTGAGCTCTCCGGTGTCGCGGTTGAGGACGCGGGGGTGTGGGGCCTTCACGCAGGTGAAGACGAGCTTGGCCGCATCGACGGGAATCGGAATGGTCCGCATGTCGTAAACCTCCTCTGCTCACATAGCCAACATAGTTAACCTAGTTGGCTTGGCTGTCAATGTGCTCGTGGTTGGCTTGGTTGCTCTCTCGTGGTGAGATGAGGGGCGATGGTCAAGAAGACGGGCCGGCCCGGATACCTTCAGATCGCCGATGAACTGCGGGAGCGGATTCGCGGCGGATTTCTCGCGCCCGGAGAGCCGCTGCCGTCCACCGCCCAGCTGGCCGAGCAGTTCGACGCCTCGTTGTCGGTGGTGAAGATGGCGATGGGGATCTTGCGCAACGAGGGTCTTGTCGTCGGCCAGCAGGGCAAGGGCGTGTTCGTCCGGGAGGACGACCAGCTTGCACAGGATGGGGACCTGCGAGCCGAGGTCACCGCTCTGCGCAATGCCGTACAGGACTTGACCCGACGCCTGGAACAGGTGGAAGCGGTGTTGCATACGCCCGAGCAGGCGCCCGCTCGGAAGGCTCGCGGGTAAGGCGGTCGTCGCGGACATGGCAGCCGGTCACCCAGCGGGCCAGCCCCGCGGAAAGGCCCGGGGCACTCGCCGGGAGGTGACGCCGGTTGTCCTCCCGGCGCATCCCGATCACTACCACGACGTAGCCGACCGCGACAGCGATAGCCAGGATCAGCGCGATGATCAGCGGCAGCCAGGTCATCGAGTCGCTCCCAGCGCGCTCATGCGGTGCGGGTTCCTCGGGGGCCGGCGGGTCTCGCCGCGCCGCCGGTCGGCGCGCAGCCGGGCGTTCTGACGCCGGATCCACCGCTGCCGGGCGGCGCACTTGCGGCAGAACTGCTGCCCGTCGGCCAGGAGCGCCCCGCAGATGCAGGTGGGCGATTCGTCCTGGGGTTGGGCGATCGTGTCTGTCATGATCACTCACTCTCCTTTCGGCCGGTGTTGCTTTGGCTTGGCGCTATCGAGAGTGCGGCGAACAGTAAGGACGAGATCACTGCATGACCGGACGTGTTCAAGACGTCCGGTTTACGATGGCCACGTCCCCCGATGTCCCGAACGGGCAGGTGAGATGGCGAACGAGCGACTGCGCGCGGCGCTGCTGGAGCGCGGGGTGAGCGTCGCGGACCTGGCGGCGGCCATCGAGGTGGACCCCAAGACCGTTGAGCGGTGGATCACCAAAGGCCGGGCGCCGTACCGAAAGCACAGGTACGCGGTCTCCTCCCATCTGGGAATGGAGGAGTCCTACCTGTGGCCCGAAGCCCTCACCCGCGAGCAGGTGGCCTCAGCCTCCGAAAGCGAGATCGTCTCGGTGTATCCGCACCGCTGGACCGTCCCGAGGGACATATGGGGACGTCTGTTCTCGGCGGCCAAGGACGAGATCGGGGTGCTCGTCTACAGCGGCATGTTCCTGGCCGAGGACGCGGGCATGGTCCGGGTTCTCGGCGAACGGGCCGAGGCGGGCGTGCGGGTGCGCATCCTGCTCGGCAACCCCGCCAGCCCGGAGGTCGCCCGGCGCGGCGCCGATGAGGGAATCGACGAGGGCATGGCGGCCAAGGTGAAGAACGCGCTGGTGCTCTACAAGCCGATCCGTGCCCTGGACGCTGTGCAGATCCGGCTGCACAGCACGGTCCTGTACAACTCGATCTACCGGGCCGATGATCAGCTGCTCGTCAACACCCACGTCTACGGCGCTCCGGCCGCCAACGCTCCCGTCCTGCATCTGCGGCGGGTGGCCGGCGGGGACATGGTGACGACCTATGTCGAAAGCTTCGAGCGGGTGTGGTCCCAGGCAATCTCGGTAGAGTCCTGAACTATGGGCCAGCGGATCGACTTCTACGACGACCCGGACGCACCCGCACCCAACAGCCTCGTCCCCTCCGTGAACGTCGTGGTGACCGACGCGGCCGGCGACATCTTGATGATCTGCCGCAGCGACAACGGCAACTGGGCCGTCCCCGGCGGCGCCATCGATCTCGGCGAGTCACTCCCCGCGGCAGCCGTCCGGGAAACCCTGGAGGAGACCGGCATCGAGTGTGAGATCACCGGGCTGGTCGGTACCTACACCGATCCCCGCCACGTGATCCTCTACACCAGCAACGGCGAAGCGCGGCAGGAGTTCTCCATCGTCGTGACCGCAGTCGCCGTGGCCGGCGAGCCGACCCCCAGCAGCGAATCAACCCAGGTCCGCTGGGTGCCGCGTGACCAGGTCGGCGCGCTGAGGATGGATCGTTCGATGCGTCTGCGCATCGGCCACTACCTCGACCAGCAGCAGGCCCGGTATTCAGGCCGGGCAGCCCAGCCCCACGTTGGCTGAAGTGAGCCGGGACTCCACCGCGCGGACCGCCGACAGAATGCACGGCTCGGCCCGGTTGATCGTCCAGGTGACCGCGTCCTCAGGCCCGTACCGGGCGCGGATCTCGGCCAGCCGTTCGGTCACGGTCAGCGGAAGACCGTCCGGGCTGGTGGTCATGTCGCAGAAGGTCAGCGCCTCGACCAGGTCCCCGCGCTGTTTCGGGAACTCGGCGGTGAGAATGTCGAGCAGCCCGCGTTCATCGGCCTCGATCTCGGCGCAGGTGTGATGGGCCACCAGACGGCACAGCAGCTCGTCGGCGCCGTGCACATCCCGCAAGTAGCGGCCCCCGTCGATCGGATGGAATCCGGTGTCGATCAGATCCGGCGCGTACCCGATGTCATGCAGCCACGCCGAGGCGGCCAGAATGTCGGCGTCCTTGCCGAGGATCGGGGCGAGCGCCTCAGCCCGCCGCCCGACCCCCTGCGAGTGCTCCCACCGTCGCGGCAACGGCCGCTCCAACACCTTTTGCGCCAGCTCACGAGCCCATACGAGGTATCCCATGGCGCTCACGATAGACACGCCACCCCACACGCCACCTAGACCGCACACCTGGACGTCCCAGGACGTCCTAACTGTGCACGTCAGGCTGACGTACGAACCACCGGTTGCCGGTGCCGACCGTGATCAGGTCCTCGCGCTGCAACGTCCGCAACGCTGAGCGTGCCGTCGTCCAGGAGACTCCGAACCGGCGCTGTATCGCGGCGTTACTTGGCATGGCCATACCCGGCGCCGGCACGCCCGCGGCGATCTCCTGCCGCAAGGTGCTCGCGACGGCCCGGTACAGGCGCGGCTCGCGGGGTAGCCGATCGCGGCGGGAGTCAGGTCGTTCGGCGACGAATCGCCGCTTACCGTGTCCGATCACGACCACACCCTCGCGCTGCAACAGCTGAACCGCCGAACGAGTCGTGGCCCGCGACACGTTGAACCGGCGCTGCAACGCATCCTCACTCGGCATCGCCGCCCCCGGCGCCAGCACGCCCGTCGTGATCTCCTCCCGCAGCGCTTTCGCCAGAGCCATGTACAGATACGGCTCACGCGTCAGCTGATCGGGTACCCGGACCATCCGTCCCTTGGACGGAATGGTGATCACCAGGCCCTCCGCTTCGACGTCGGCAAGAGCCCGCCGCACCGTGTTTCGCGAGATCCCAAACTCCTCGCACAATGCCCCCTCAGCGGGCAGCAACTCCCCGGGCGCGTACTCGCCGGATGCGATCCGAGCCCGGAGTCGGGCGGCGATTTTGGGGTACACTCGCCAGCTGCTCAGCAAGCCTCGCCCCTGGACGGAATTGCCCATGTCCGGATCAGGAGTGGTAGGCATCGGCGATCTTCCTGAGGTCGACGATCAGGTCCGCCTGTTCCCCGTCGCGCCACCCGGCTTGCGCAGCCGCCTCCACGAAAAGGGCGGCTTTCCGCAGCCGCAGGCATGAGACCCGCTCGTCGGCCTGGTCGCCCCAGTAGAACCACCAGAACGACAAGTGGACGTGGATCCGGCGGGTACGGAACTTGGAGTCGACGACGTCCAGCGCCAGACGCTGGTTCTGGTCGACCAGCAGGACGGTGGTGATGCCTCGGGCCGTCAGTTCTTCGCCTAACGCGGTGAGCTGCCTGCGCTCGTACGCGCGTTGCTGTTCGAGGATCTGATTCATCGGCGGTGGCTTCCCTTTCGATCAGCCAGGGGGTCCGGTACGCCCCTGTGCTGGTCGAGCCTCTGACGGCGGCCGAGACCTTCCCACCACGACTGAGGGACGTCTAGGGACTTCTTGTGTTAGCGTCGCAGCCACAGCCCACGCCCCCGGAGAGGTGCCCGTGAGCGACAACCTGCGCTACGCCCTCAACCGAGCCCGCCTGCAACCCGTCGACCTCGCCGCAGCCCTGGCCGTCGACCCCAAAACCGTCGAACGCTGGCTCAAAGGCCGCATCCCCTACCCCCGCCACCGCTGGGCCATCGCCGAACTCCTCAACCTCGACGAAACCCACCTCTGGCCCCAGATCACCCCACCCCACCAGCACATCTCCGACGAAGTCCTCGCCATCTACCCGCACCGCTGGGCCGTCCCCCACACCGTCTGGCGAAACCTGTTCCAATCCGCCGGCCACGAGATCGGCATCCTCGCCTACAGCAGCCTGTTCCTCGCCGAAGACGCCGGACTCCTCCGCCTCATCGCCCACCAAGCCGACACCGGCACCCGGGTACGCATCCTGCTCGGCAACCCCGAAAGCCCCGAAGTCGCCGCCCGCGGAACCGAAGAACACATCGGCCCCCACACCATGACCGCGAGAATCCGCAACGCCATCACCCTCTACCAGCCCCTACGCGGCCTCACAGGGATCGAGTTCCGGTTCCACCGCACCGTCCTCTACAACTCCATCTACCGCGCCGACGACCAACTCCTCGTCAACGCCCACATCTACGGCACCCCCGCAGCCGACGCCCCCGTCATCCACCTCCGCACCGGCCACCAGGACGGCAGCGCCCACGTCTACCTGGCCAGCTTCGAACGCACCTGGGCAGACGCCGAACCCGGAACATGATCCAAAGAAACTTCTCTGTACTGAATCAAGGCCGGCCCGCCTGCGGCGTCCGGCCCGCGTCGGGCGGTCGCGGGCCGCGCTGCGGCTCTTCGGCCGGTCACGGCCCGCACCGCCCACGCGCCGAGTCGTCCTCCTCGCTGGACTTGATGGGGCCGCCAGGAGCCGACTCACGAGAGGCTCATCAGCTTTCTCAGCTCGCCAGATGTGAACTAACCCGGTGCGATCAGATAAGGGCGAGACGACAGCCAAGGTGCGTTGACAGTCGGTCAATAAATGCGAGATCCGCTGGTTCCCAGTTCCACAGACAAAGAGCGAATTGGCAGAAAGCCCAGGGTGGATCAAATTGCCATTCATGCAGTTGGGCTCGGTGACTGCAGTGCGCGCACTCTCGCCAGAGTGTATTGCCCTCGCCCCAATTATCAGCGAGTTCGGCGATCTTACTCCATGCCCGTGTAGGTAGCCCATCCTTCAGTAAGGGCACTCCGTTTCCGCAGCTCGGACAGATCAGCATGTCAGCTTTCATTGGATAGCAAACAATCCATTTCTGATGTACCATAATCCGACGAGTATTCGCAGGCTGCGAGCCGGCACTCTGCTCCATCGCATATTGGCCATCGGGCAAGTAGGCGCCAGTGGCACTTCTTTCTGTGGTGATTATGCCTTCCGATATAAGCCAGTCCGCCGCGAGTCGGGCTAGGGAACTGGCCTCGGATAAGCCCCCCTCCATACTGGCCACCCACTGATATCGATCTTTATTGGTGGTTTCTTCGCTCCCTATCATTGCTCGAAAGTGACGGAAGGATGGATCGTCGGGGTCGAGGTCGATGGCGGTGGTGAAATCGGCCAGCGCCTCCTCGTACCGCTCCATAGCCAGGTACGTCCGTCCGCGTGAGGCGATCGCCCAGTCGTATC
>NZ_BLAD01000093.1 GCF_009687845.1 Acrocarpospora corrugata | reverse complement strand
TGCGGATCGCGGTGACCACCGAGCCCTGGTCGGGGGTGGGCGTGGACGGCGAAGTGGCCGCCGCGACCATCCAGGCCGCGGGCACGCTGGAGCGGCTCGGCCACACCGTCACCACCTCCCGGCCCGAACTCGACTGGGAGGACGTGCTGGCGAGCACGGTCATGGAGGGAGTCGCGATCGGCTCGCTGATGTTAAGGGCGCCCCGGCAACCCGACCCGGCCGCGCTGGAGGCGGTCTCCCGGGAGCTGCTGCGGGTGGCGGGCGAGTACACCGCGCTCGACATGATGGCCGGATTCGACGCCCAGAACCGGGTGACCCGCTCGGTGGCCGGATTCTTCACCGGACACGACCTGCTGGTCACCCCGACCCTCGGGCAGCTGCCCGCGCCGCACGGCACGCTGCGCTACGACGACCCCGGCCACACCCTGCGTTCGTGGCTGGACTCGCTGTTCGAGTACGGCCCGTTCACCATGGTGTTCAACGTCTCCGGCCACCCGGCGATCAGCCTGCCGCTGGGCCACAGCCAGAGCGGACTCCCGATCGGCGTGCAGCTCATCGCCGGGTACGGCCGTGAGGACCTGCTCTTCCAGGTCGCCGCCCAACTGGAACAGGCGACGCCCTGGAAGCAGCGGACCCCCGGGTTCTTCGTCGGCTAGGCCTTGATCGGGAGAGCCTTCTGATGCTCTGCCAGCGCCAGGCCGGTCGCGGTGGCGGCCGTGGCGCTGCCCAGGGCGATCAGCCAGCCCAGCGGCCCGATGGGCCGGCAGCCGAACACGGTGCTCACCCCGGGAATGGAGACGATCAGCCCGAGACCGGCCAGCGAGACGGCGGCCGCGGCCAGGACGGTGCGGTCGCCGCGGCTCACCGCCATCGTCTGCATCAGCTGCGCCGACACCAGCGCGACCAGGGCGATCGTGCTGGTGTTCCAGCGCGGGCCGGTCATGCCGTCCAGCAGGGCGGCGAGGGTGGCCGCCGCGGCGGTGACGCCCGCGCGGAGCACGATGTCGCGGCCCAGCGGCTCGCCCAGGGACGACTCGGGGCCTTCGGCGAGCAGCTGCTCGGCGCTGGTCCCGGCCGGGGGCCGCACCGCCACCGCCAGCGCGGGCAGCATGTCGGTGAGCAGGTTGATCAGCAGCAGCTGGCGGGCGTTCAGGGCCGCCGCGCCGCCCAGGGCGCCCGCTCCGACGGTGTAGGCGACCTCGCCGAGGTTCCCGCCGAGCAGGATGGCCAGGGCGTCGCGCACCGAGGTCCACATGGCGCGGCCCTCGGCGATCGCGTCGGTGATGGTCTCGATCCGGTCGTCGGTCACCACCACGTCGGCCGCGCCGCGGGCGGCCGGCGTCGCGTCCGCGCCCAGGGCGATGCCCACGTCGGCGAGGCGGATGGCCGGGGCGTCGTTGGCGCCGTCGCCGGTGACCGCGACCACCCGGCCGCTGTCGCGGAACGCCTTGACGATGCGTGCCTTCTGGGCGGGGGTGGTCCGGGCGAACACCGCGACGTGCGGCAGCACCGCGGCCAGCTCCCGGTCCTGGAGCGCGTCGAGTTCGGCGCCGGTCAGGATCCGCCCGCCGTTGAGCGCGTTGAGCTCGGCGGCGATCGCCTCGGCGGTGCTGGGGTGGTCCCCGGTGACGATGACGTGCCGTACCCCGGCCTGCTGCAGGCGGGCGACCCCCAGCGCGGCGGTGGCCCGGACCGGATCGGCCAGGGCGACCAGGCCGAGCATGGTCAGGCCGTCGATGCGCGCCTCGTCCAGGTCGCGGCGGTCGGAGGCGGGCCGCTCGGCGACGGCGAGCACCCGGTAGCCCTGGCGGGCCAGGCGATCCACCTGCTGGTAGAGCTCTTCGCGGGTCTTGTCCTCCAGCGGCTGCTCGGCGCCGTCGATCAGCCAGCGCGCGCACCGCTCCAGCACGATCTCGGGCGCGCCCTTCACGCTCAGCAGCTGGCCGCCGGGGGCCTGGCCGAGCGCGGCGTGGTAGCCGCGTCCGGGTTCGAACGGCAGCTCGTCTACCAGCCGCCAGTCGCCGGTGCCGACGTCGGCGCGGGCCGCGCCGTCCACCACGGCCCGGTCGGTCGGGTGCGGCAGCGCCTCCCCGGGCGTCGGGCAGGCCCGTACGGCCGTGACCAGCACGCGGAGCAGCTCAGGGGAGAGCCGGCTGACCGGGCACTCGACCCGCCCGTCACTGACCCTGCGCAACCGGATGCGCCCCTCGGTGAGGGTGCCGGTCTTGTCGAAGCACAGCACGTCCACCCGGCCCAGCGTCTCGATCGTGCCGGGATTGCGTACCAGCACCCCGCGCTTGGACAGCCGTTTCGCCGACGCCAGCTCGGCCACCGAGGCGACGAACGGCAGCCCCTCCGGCACCGCGGCCACCGCCAGGCTCACCGCCTGCCCCAGCGCCGGGCCGAGTGTCTGCCCGCGCAGCAGGTTCAGCAGGATCAGCACGCCCCCCGCGCCGACCGACAACGGCAGGATGCGCTGGGTGAGCTCGCGCAGCCGGGCCTCCACCCCGCCGGTCGGCGGGCCCTCCGCGGCCGTCCGGGCGCTGCGTCCCGCCTCGGTCGCCGCCCCGACGGCCACGACCACGCAGATCGCGGATCCGGCGGCGACGGTCGTCCCCTGGTACACCATGGACCGCCGGTCGGCCACGGACTGGGCGGCCACCGGCTGGGCGGTCTTGAGCACCGGCAGCGACTCCCCGGTCAGGGAGGATTCGTCCACCTCCAGGTTGTCGGCCTGAATCAGGCGGCAGTCGGCCGGTACGGCGTCGCCCGCCACCAGTTCGATCACGTCCCCGGGGACCAGGTTCTCCGCCTCGGTCTCCAGCATCCTGTCCTCGCGGCGGAGCCGGGTCCGTACGGCGGTGGCGGCCAGCAGGTCGTCCAGCGCGCGATCGGCGCCCTGCCGCTGCATGCCGCCGATCAGCGCGTTCACGCCGAGCACGCCCCCGATGAGCGCGGCGTCCGCCACCGAGCCCACCACGGCAGACACGCCCGCCCCGGCCGCCAGGACCGGCGTGAGCGGATTGGCCAGCTCCTCGCAGAACGCCCGGAACAGCCCCGGACGGGCCTCGGTGGCCGGGGCGGCGACCCGGCGGCGTTCGGCCTCGCCCTCGGCGAGCCCCTGCGGGGTGGTGCGCAGGCGGTCGAGCACGGCCCGTACGGGCATGGCGTGCCAGGCGGTGGGGTCCTCCGGGATCGGCGCGGGACGGCGCAGCGTGGTCCGGGCCGTCCACAGGCCCACCCCGAGGGCGATTCCGGCCGCCAGGTTGACCGTCGCGTAGGCCGAGCGCCCGTCGACGGGCGTCGCCAGCGCCAGCAGCACCGCGCAGCAGGAGCCGGCGAACGCGAGCTGGGCGCTGCGCCTGCTGGTGGTCCTGGCCGCGCCGGCCGCGCCGACCAGCAGCACCGCTCCGGCCAGGTCGCAGCTCACATCGGCGGTCCAGCGGCGGCGCTGCCCCGACTCGATGCCGATGCCCAGGTCCGCGGCGGCCAGGGCCGCCTTGCCCGCGGCGGAGACGACCGCGACGCCGTGCCCGGCCACCTGGAGCGCGCGCACCTCCGCGGCGAGCCGCCGGCCGCCGGCCACGGCGCCGGCCACGCCGAGGCGGCGCCCCACGTCCTGCGGCCCGCCGGCCAGCAGGACGGTGCCCGCCGATTCGGCCGCCTCGATCAGCGGCCTGGCCAGCGGATGCAGCTCGGCGATCATGGTCACCTGGGCGACGGGGCGCCCGTCCCGGGTGAGGGTGAGCGTGCCGTCGGCCTTGCCGTCCGGCTCGACGGTCCAGGCCGCCTGCTCGCGCCGCTGCCATGGATCGGCCGGGTCGACCAGTTCGTGGGCGACCGCGTGCACTTCGGCGGCGTCGAGGTCCGGCCTCTCGGCCGCCTCGATGTGGTGGATCGTCCAGCGTCCGGACATCAGCGCGTCCGCGTCGACGACCACGGTGTCGATCCGGTCCAGGCGGCGCAGCGCGCGGTGGTTGAGCACCAGCACGTCCCGCCCGGCCAGGCCGCGGCCGAGTTCGGCGCCGAAGGCGTCTCGGCCCAGCCGCGCGGCCTTCGGCGCGGCAGCCGCCAGCAGGGCCAGTTCGCGGCCCCGGAAGCGGCCGAGGGCGGCGGTCAGTCCGTAGGCCCCCAGCCCGAGGGGTACGGCCCGGTCGCAGTAGCGCTCGATCGGGCCGGGCGGGAGCGGGACCGGGCGCTGGAGCCGTACGCATGGCTGGGACCGGTGTGAGCCGGTGCCGGCCGCCCTGGTCCAGGCGTGGTGGTGGGCACGGGACTCGGCCAGCAGCAGGCCGGCGCCGGCGGTGTCGATGAGCTGGCCCAGGGGGCGGAACGACAGCACATTGGCGAGGGTGGTCGAGATCCCGAACAGGGCGTCGGCGGAGGGCTCGTCGAGCCGCTCGGCCACCAGGTTCCGCAGCCACGGGTAGGAGTCGGCCAGCGAGACCAGCAGGGGTACGGCCGGCGGCAGCCCCCGTAGCCCGGTCACCCGGCCGGCCGCCGACACGCCGAGCCCGGCCAGCCGTACCCCGAATCCGAGCTTGGCCGCGGGCACGTCCGGCAGGGTCACCCCGCTGGCGTACGGCGCGGAGCCAAGATCGTGCTCGCTCTCGGTCTCCTCGATCAACGAGATCAGATCGTCCTCGTCGAGCGCCTCGCCCGCCAGGTAGACGTATCCGAGCGACCGGTTGACCTCGGTCCGCGTCACTCCGTGGATCTTCGCGAGACGTCGTTCGAGGGTCTCGGCCGCGGCCTCCATGCCGGGCAGGTGCAATCCCCGCACCTCGACGCAGAGACCGCTCGTCCCGGCCGGCCAGGTACGCCGCCGGGATCGTCGGCTTGGCGCCGCGAGAGTCTCCGCGATCTTGCCGGTTTCGCCCCGGACCAGCCCAGGAACCGGGAAAGATCTAATCATTCCGGTGGCCAGAGTCAGTATCTGCCCGAACATGCCGTGATCCCCCAATAGACGCCAGACGCCGTTTCGGGGGGAGGATTCAGGCTCTGATGTTAGCCGTGTGGTGATCAGCGGGGCGGTCGACCCGGCACGAAACCGTCAGAGTTAACGCAATGATGACACTTGTCACCCATGGCCTTGAAGCGGACATCAGGCGGTGGCGAATCCACCCTGGGGGGTGAGCCGCCGTACGGCGACCTGGATCACGACCCTGATCAGGTGGGCGACGAGCGCCTCGACGGCGAGGACGGCCGCCTTGGTGAGCAACGAACTGAGAAAAGCGGGCATTGGTACCTCCACAGATGATTTACCATTTTCTACCATAATCCACCCTTACCAGCACAAACTTCACGCTTTGTACATCCGGTGAACTTTCAGTGACCTCTGGGTTGATGGCCTGGCCGGGCCGTCAGAGTCATTGAACCCTGACATTTCGGCATATATGGCATCAAAAACCATGATGATCATGCTTCTGCCTGGTTGGGCGGGGAATGATCGAAAAGATCGAAGTTCCTGTGGGGGCACGCCCGAACATGGACGGGGAGTCCCCCGCACGTGTCCCCGTCCCTGAATAGATGGGGGAGGAAGGGATCTATGACTGTCACCGAAACCAAGAAGACCTTGGACAAGCAGTCCCAGGACGACCTGTTCGAGGTGAACCTGCCGATGATGAGCCTTCAGGTGCACCGGCCGCACATGCAGCTGCCGCACCCGGGCAAGGCGGAGGCCCAGCAGGCGATGCGTACGGCGAAGTCGATGATGCCCACGTCGGAGCGGATCGTCTACTACGGCGGACTGGGCGCGCTCGCCGTCCTCGGCGTGATCGAATGGCCCATCGCGGCCGCGATCGGGATTGGAACGATGGTCGCATCCCACGCCAGAGCCGCCGTCAAGACCACCAAGCCGACCCCGGCCGCCGACGCGAAGCCGGCCCGAGCCGCCGCCGCCAAGACGGCCAGGGCCCAGGCGGCCGACGCCAAGATGGCCAGGCCGGCCCCGAAGCGGGCACCCACCAGGCCGAGGGCCGGCGCGGCTCGCGGCCGCAAGCAGGCCTGACCCGAAACCGGGTCAGCCTCGGCCACGAGTGCCGACTGCCAGATACAACGCGGCGGCGATGATCGTCCACGCCGTGCCGGCGATCGCCAGGACGAGCGGAGCGGGCAGTCGGCCGGCCAGCGCCCAGACGCACCCGGCGAAGGCGATCATCCCCGCCGCGCCCAGCATCGCGCCCCGGGCGTCCTGGGCGGCCGGACCACGCCGGTGCTCCTCCTTCTCGATGAGGGTCAGCGTGGCGGCCAGGATGGCGGGAAAGGCCAGGAACACGGTCGCCGTCGTGCAGCACCGTGACGGTCATCCCGGCGATGGCCACAGCGGGAGCGGCGGCGAAAATACCGGCGAACCGCTTCGGCGTCACCGTTTCCCCGATCAAGGCGAAGGCCATCACGAGTAGTCCCCCCCAGCAGCCCCCGACCCAAATGACCCACACTTGGCTCATCGGCGTCCTCCCGCGGCGTGAATACGGGGGAATGCGGCGTCGTCCAGCGCCTTTCGGAAGGTCGATCGACAACTCATCATGTGACTGCCCTTCAGCGCGGATCAGGCAAACCCCGCAGCAGGGCAGGGACCGGCAAAGGTCCCGCTGTCGGGCCAACCCAACCCTTCTGCTCGCCTGCGGCGTTGTAACGGGCGAGAGGAGACAGGGTGAATCGCAATGACAGCTTTCGTGAGTTCGTGGACAAGCATCAGCAGTCGCTGATGCGTACGGCCTACCTGCTCACGGGCGATGCCCACCTGGCCGAGGACCTGCTGCAGAGCGTCCTGGCCAGGCTGGTCGGGCGATGGCCGAAGGTGGTCCGGCTGGACCACCCGGAGGCGTACGCGCGGAAGGCGCTGCTCAACCAGCACATCTCCTGGCGGCGACGGCTGAGGACGGGCGAGTTACCGAGCGCGGACCCGCCTCAGGACGGCACGTACTGGGTCGAGGATCGCACCGTCGCGCGGATCGTCGTACGGCAGGCGCTGATGCGGCTCGCGCCCCGGCAACGCGCGGTGATCGTCCTGCGCTTCTACGAGGACCGTACCGAACGGGAGACCGCCGACCTGCTCGGCTGCTCCCTGGGAACGGTCAAGAGCCAGACCCACGACGCGCTCGCGCGGCTGCGCGAACTCGCCCCCGAGTTGGCGCCCAAGTTCGCCGAGCTGGAGAGCCGGACCGAGATTGAGGAGGCACGCCGATGACCTGGCTGCGGGGGGTACTCGATGACATCGCGGGTGAGGCCCCTCGGGTGGATCTCGCCGAGGAGGCGCTCAGAATGCACGAACGCCGGCGCCGGACCAGCGCCGCGCTCATCGCGGCGGCCACGGTCGTCGTCGTGGTGGTCGGCGCGACGGCGACGGTCCGGCTGCTGCCGGTCGAGACCGAGCGGCCCGCCGCGCCGAACAAGCCGGAGAAGGTGTCCGAGTTACCCGCGAAGGGGGTCGGGCCGTTGAGTCACGCGTACCGGACCTTCTGCCATCCGGTCAGCGGGAAGACCCCGGACGACTGCCGGGACGGGCGGTGGCGGGTGGTCACGCAGGACGGGCAGACCTACCACCTCAGCGCGGCGGCGGGGAACGGCACGGTGGCCATCACCACGGACGGGCGCAAGATCGCCTACTATCTGACGAAATCGCGGACCTTCCAGGTCAGGGATCTGGCCTCCGGGGCGGAGACGGTGGCGCCGGTCAGGATTCCGCCGGCCTGGCTGGGCTCGGTCCCGCGCCTGCTGCTGTCCGACGACGGCCGATTCCTGGCCTTCACCAAGAAGCCCGCCCTGGACGACCCGGCCATGCTCATCGACCTGCGGGAGCAGATGACACGCCCGCTGCCCAACGGCTGGGTCCCGGTGGGCCTGTCCGCGGACGGCAGCGCCATCACCTTGATGGACTACTCGCCGAAGTCGCGGCTGCGGACGATGACCCGGCTGTGGACGACCGCCACCGCGGGCAACAGCTCCACGGTCGACATCCGCGGGAGCTATCTTCTGGGTCCGCCGGCGCCCGGCCGGACGATGATCGCGGCGCTGGAGAACCGGCTCACGATGACCGACAGTTGCGTGCCGGCGCCGCTGGTCCAGTTCGACGTGACGACCGGGAAGGTTCTGCGCAAGGTCGCCCTGCGGGGCGTGCCGATGAATACCCACAGAGTCTTCCTGCGCGGCTGGCTGAGCCCGACTGAGATCACCGCTGTCGCGATGCCCCTCCCGGCGTGTACGAAACCGGGGCCGGACGTTCCCAACGACGACATCGGGCCCTCAGAGGATCCGCCGTACCAGACGATCACCTCCTATGCGGTGGATGTGCAGACCGGCAAGGCGCGCAAACTACCCGCCACCTATTCGGCCCAGGGCACCTTCGACCTGGTCCTCCCCGGGCCGCCCGGCTCGATCTGAAACAGGGGCCGGCCCCGGACTTCCGTCCGGGGCCGTCAGGTTCAGACCTTCACGCAGATGACGTACGCGTGGATTTCGGATGAGGTGTACAGCGGCCTGGCGGTGATCCACCACGCGTCGGCCTGGTCTCCCTCGGACGCGACGCGCTGGCCGCCGTCGTGGGAGATGGCCGGGGAGGACATGTTGAAGACCCACTCGGTCGCGACGACTCCGTTGAAACCGCCACCGGTGGCGACCTCGCCGGGCTTGCAGCGGGCCACCGCGTCACCGGTGTGGCCGGTGTCGCTCGGTTCGATCCGCACCGTTTCGCCCTTCCGTACGACGGGCACGCCCGCCGCCGCACCGGCCGGGCCCCGCGGCCCCTCGGGACCCGCCGGGCCGGTCGGACCCTGGGCGCCCGCCGGGCCGGACTGATTCCAGGTGATCGGGTTCTCCAGGGCCAGGCAGCGCTGGTTCCTGGCGGGGTCGATCATCCGCAGGCTCCCGGTCAGCTTGCCGACGCAGCCGTGGAACTCGCCGGCCACCACTGCCGCGTACGCGGCTCCGCCGCCGAGAATGAGGGTGGTCGTGGCGGCCAGCACACCCAGAGTCATCTTTGATGGCATTTATCCTCCAGAAGTCTTCTAGAGGATCTATCTCCCATCGGTGCGGCACATGAGTACCCGGCTACTCATTCAGCAGGTGCTGGAGGTGAGCTGTTCGGGCACGGGCGTGCCCAGGTATTCCAGCAGCGCGGCGACCTCCCGGTCCAGTTCGACCCCGACGGCGGAGATCTCGGCGCGGCCGAAGCCGCCGAAGTGGGTGCTGGGCTGGTCGATGATGAAACGGGTAACCCCGTCCCCGTCCTCGCAGATCGTGGTGCGCAGCGGCGCGTAGAGCATGACGGCCGGGTCGTGGCGGAACATGCGCTCGGCGATCGTGTGGTTGCCCATCAGGTACTGCACGCTGCGCCAGCGGTCGCCGGCCAGGCGGAGCAGGGCGGTGTTGTCGAAGCTCCAGTAGATGATGAAGCCATGCGGGGCATTCGCGGCGGTGGCGCCGAGCACGGTCCCCCAGTCGGCCTCGTCCCGCATCAGCCGCTCGAACAGCGCCGTGTCCAGGGCCGGGACCGCGCGTTCGTATCTCTCCCGGAACTCGTCGAACGACGCGCCCGTGTCGACGATCAGCCGATGGACCTCGTACGCGACGTCGGCGACGTGGTCGGTCTGCACAGCCATCGGGATACTCCCTCCGGTGAGCGAGCCGGTTCCTATTCACGTTACCGGACATATCGGACATGGTTCAGGTGGGCAGCGGCCGGTCGTGCACCACGTGTTTCATCACCAGGGTGGAGTTCAGCCGCTGCACGCCCGGCAGCGCGGACAGGACGTCGTCCTCCAGTTCCTGGTAGGCGGTGAGATCGGCGGTGACGATGCGAAGCAGGTAGTCCGGATCGCCGAACAGCCGCTGCGCCTGGACCACCTCCGGCACCCGGGCCACCTGCTCCTCGAACCCCAGCAGCGTCTCGCGGTCCTCCTGGCGCATGGTGACGAACACCAGCGCCTGGAAGGTCAGGCCGACCGCCGTGGCGTCCACGATCGCCCGGTAGCCGCGGATCGTCCCGTTGCGCTCCAGTTCCCGCAGGCGGCGGTGGCACGGCGAGACGCTCAGGCCCACCCGCGCCGCCAGTTCGGTGATGGTCAGGCGGCCGTCCTCCTGGAGGACAGCAAGAATCTTCCGGTCGATCGAGTCCATGTGGAAGATTCTTCCATCCTGGCGCTCTGGCGGGGTGAAAGTTGGAAGCACTTTTGGGCTGATCGACCCTATTGTTCCGTTCATGGCCGTCAGTTCCGTACTCGCCTTCTGGGTGGTCGCCCTCCTGCTCATCGTGGTGCCGGGCGCCGACTGGGCGTTCACCATCAGCGCGGGGCTGCGCGGCCGGTCGGTGTATCCGGCGGTGAGCGGGCTGGTCGCCGGGTACGCCGCGGTCACCCTCGTCGTCGCGGCCGGCGTCGGCGCGCTGGTCGCCGCGAATCCGGCCGTCCTGACCGGTCTCACGTTGATCGGGGGGCTCTATCTGATCTGGCACGGCGTGACGACCTTCGCCCGCCTCGCCGTACCCGCCGCCACGGCCGAAGACCCGGCCGGCACCGACTGGAACATCTTCCTGCGCGGGGTCGGCGTCAGCGGCCTCAACCCCAAAGGGCTGCTGATCTTCCTGGCCCTGCTCCCCCAGTTCACCGACCCGCGCGCCGCCTGGCCGATCGCCGCCCAGATCGGCGTGCTGGGCCTGGCGTTCATGGCCACCTGCGGCCTGTTCTACGCCGGCGTCGGCCAGCTGACCCGAACCCTCCTGCACGGGCGCCCCGCCGCCGCCCGCCTGATCGGCCGCCTGTCCGGCGCCGCCATGATCGGCATCGGCGCCTGGTTGCTGCTGACCAACCAGGGTTAGCGCCCGGCTGCGCGTGCCTCCCGGGTTCCGGGGTGGTTGGCCCGGATGTTCTGGGCCAGCCAGGCCCGCCAGTCGGTGACGGTGCTCGCGAAGAAGGTGTTCACGATTCGACGACCTCCAGGTAGTGCTTGTTGTACATGACGCCGAGGATGTTGCCGAAGGGGTCGACCACGGAGGCGGTGACGAAGCCGGGGCCGTGCTCGGTCGGCTTCTGGTGCTCGGCCGCGCCCATGGACAGCAGGTGGTCGAAGGTGGCCTGCAGGTCGTCGACGTGCCAGTAGATCATCGCGCCGCCCGCGCCGGACCGGCCGGGCGGGGCGAAGCGGCTGTCGATGATGCCGAGTTCGTGCTGGTAGTCGCCGATGCGGAACTCGATATAGACGGGTGTGCCCTCGGCTGGGCGGGCGAAGTACGGCTCCAGGCCGAGCAGTTCGGTGTACCAGCGCCGGGCGGCGGTGATGTCGTCGGCGAAGAAGTTGACGGTGGTGAGTCCTCGCAGCATCGCGCTGTTCCTTTCTTCGGTCAGTGACAGTTCCATCCTCTGACCTAAAGTGCTCATCAACTGAGCACTTTTCCAGGGAGACTTGGCACATGCGCGCTGACCGTCTTGTCGCCGCCCTGCTGCTCATGCAGAACCGCGGGCGGGTGACCGCCGCCGAGCTGGCCGAGGAGCTGGAGGTGTCCGTCGCCACCGCCCGCCGCGACCTGGAGGCGATGTCCGCCGCCGGGATTGCGGTGTATCCGCAGCCAGGACGTGGCGGCGGCTGGTCGCTGGTCGGAGGTGCCCGTACCGATCTCAGTGGTCTGTCGGCGACCGAGGCGCAGGCGTTGTTCCTGCTCGTCGGCCCGGCCGCGGCCGTCTCCGGTGAGGCCAGGGCGGCGCTGCGCAAGCTCGTCCGGGCGCTGCCGCAGACCTTCCGGGCCGACGCCGAGGCCGCGGCCGGCGCCACCATGGTCGATCCCACCCGCTGGGGTGAGCGTGATCGTGACCGGCCCGGGCTCGTCGACCTGCTGCAGGCCGCCGTGGTCCGCCGCGGAAAGGTACGCCTGACCTACACCAGCGGCGCCAGGGAGCGGACCGAACGCCTGGTCGACCCGTGGGGCTTGGTCGACAAGGACGACATCTGGTATCTGATCGCCGGGACCGAACGCGGGCAGCGGACCTTCCGGGTCGACCGGATCGCCGAAGCCGAGCTGACCGATGAGCCTGCCGAGCGGCCGGACGACTTCGCCCTCGCGGCCGCGTGGGAACGGGTCGTCGGCGAGGTCGAGGAGAAGCGGTCGCGGACGTGGGCGATCGTGCTCATCGAGGCCCGGTTCGTGCCGGTGCTGCGGAACCAGTTCGGGCGGCACTGCCACGTCGAGGGTGAGCTCGACGATGGGCGGGCCCGGGTCCGGCTCGCGTCGCCGACTCCGCTGGACGTCGCCAGGAACCTGGCAGGCTGGGGGGCGATGGTCGAGGTGGTGGAGCCACGATCCGTACAGGCCGAGCTGGCCAGGATCGGCGCCGAACTGGCCGGCCGCTATGCGGCCGTCACGGCCGGCCCCGCCACTCGATGACCAGGACTGTGGCGTCGTCCTCCAGCTGTCCGTCGTGGTAGGCCAGAACGTTGTGGATCAGGCGGCGGAGCGTCTCCGCGACGGGCAGGCCGTCCGCGTTGTGCCGGATGACGAACTCGACGAAGCGGGCCAGACCGAACTCGCGGCCACGGGGGCTGCCCGCCTCGGGGATGCCGTCGGTGTAGAGGAGCAGGCGGTCGCCAGGTTCCAGTTGCTCGCGGCACAGCGTGACCGGCAGGCCGAGATCCATGGCGAGCGGATGCGAAGGCGGGCAGGCCAGCATCCCGATCCAGCGGCCGCCGCGGATCAGCACCGGCGGGTGATGCCCCCGGTTGACCCAGGTGAGCAGGCCCGACTCCAGGTGCAGCTCGGCCAGGATCGCGGTGACATACCGGGTGCCCGGCCCGAACTCCTCGATCAGCACCCGCTCGGCTCCCTCACTGGTCGCCACCAGGTCGGCGCCCTGCCTGCGGAAGTTGCGGCAGGCGGCCACCGCCAGGTTGGCGGTCAGCCCGGCCGCCGTGTCATGACCCATCGCATCAAATATCCCCAGATGTACGGATCCTCCGGCGAGGGCGTAGTCGAAGGCGTCGCCACCCACCTCGTACGCCGGTTCGAGCGCCGCGCCGATCACCACCTGGGGGTTGGCGAAGTTGAGCGGCGGCATCAGGTTCCACTGCATCTCGGCGGCGACGTTCATCGGGCGGGTCCGGATCAGGCGGGCGTAGATGTCGCTGTGCGAACGCTTGCTGACGATCAGCAGCGAGACGAGCGCGGCCAGGTCGCGCAGGTCGCCCGGGGCGACGTCGATGGCGAGGGGCGCGCTGGCCCGCAGGACCCCGAAACGTTCTGTTCCGTTCAGCAGCGGCACCCACCAGTGGGTCTGTTCGGCGTCGGCGCAGCTCAGGGTGCGCGTCTCGCGGAAGGAGCGGCCGGCCAGGGTCGAGTCGACACCGAATTCGGCGATCTTCTCGTCGGGTTCTTCGCCCGGCGTGGGCAGGAGTCGCAGCACGGTCTGCTGGAGGTCGGCGATGTAGATCAGGATCTCGGTCATCCCGGCGTGGGCGGCCTGCTCGGCGACCAGGGCCGGCAGCTGGTCCATCGAGGCCAGGTGGCCGGCTTCCAGGAGGCCGGTCAGCACCCGTACGGATCCGGCGGTCATCGTCCTGCGGCTGTCTGCATGTGGATCGCTCACTTTCGACTCCCCCGGTTCGTACCCCCGGCCACCTGCCGCAACGTCCACGCCGGGGAAAGATCGCTACAATGCAGTCATGAAGGCCGCTGTTCGCACCAGATATGGCCCGCCGGAAGTGGTCGGTGTCGCGGACGTGCCGAAACCGGCGGTCAAAGAGAACGAACTGCTCGTCAAAGTCCACGCGACCACCGTCAATCGCACCGACTGCGCGTTACGCGCCGCCAAGCCTTTCCTGTGGAGACTCCTCACCGGGCTGATCAGACCGAGAATACGAATCCTCGGCAATGAGTTCGCGGGCGAAGTCGCGGCGGTCGGCGGCGGCGTCACGTCCTTCAAAGTCGGCGACCGGGTGTTCGGCTACAACGACGGCAAATTCGGAGCCCAGGCCGAATACATGCCGATCCCGCAGACCGGCACACTCGCGCTCATGCCCGAGGGCTCCACCTACCACGGTCGGCAAGAGCACGTTCGGCCGCTGCAAACACCTGCTGAAACCACGCGGAATCTACATCTCGACGGACCTGGGCCCCTGGTCGCAGAATATCCTCCTGGCCCTCACCACCCCGCTCCTGGGCGGCAGGAAGGTCCTGTTCCCGATCCCGAAGAATGACGCGGCGACGGCGCGCTATTTCAAGGAACTGATCGCGTCCGGCGAATTCAAGCCGGTCATCGACCGGCGATACCCCCTGGACGACATCGTCGACGCCTTCCGCTACGTCGAGACGGGCCAGAAAACAGGAAACGTCGTCATCACCGTCGAACATTCAAACTAGCCCCAGGAAGGTCACACGATGCGGGCAACCACGGACGCCGACGTCCGCCGGGTGTTCGACCGGATCGCCGATCGGTACGACGACCAGATGCGGATCTGGGAGCGGCGCCTGTTTCCGGGAAGCCGGGAGTGGGCCGTCGGCCAGGCGCGCGGCCACACCGTCGAGATCGCCGTCGGCACCGGACTCAACCTGCCCCTGTACGGCCCCGACGTCACGGTCGTCGGAATCGAGCTGTCCGAGCGCATGCTGGAACTGGCGCGGCGGCGGGTCGCGCGGACCGGCCTCGGTGAGCGGGTGGAACTACGGCAGGGCGACGTACAGCACCTGGAGTTGCCCGACGCCGGCGCCGACACCGTCCTGTCCACGTTCACCATGTGCACCATCCCGGACCCGGCCGCCGCCGCCCGCGAGGCCTACCGCGTGCTCAAACCCGGCGGCCGGTTCGTCCTGGCCGAGCACGGCCCGTCCAGCAACCCGATCATCCGGGCCGCGATGCGGCTGGCGGAACCGGCGTTCGTCCGCTTCGAAGCCGACTACCTCACCCGCGATCCCCGGCCATACCTGGAACAGGCCGGCTTCCAGATCGAGTCGGTGGCCAGGACGACCCGCGGCATCAGCTTCCGGGTGCTGGCCGTCCGGCCCTGACCGCTACTCGGTGCGCAGCCCGTCCGGGCGCATCATCCGCCACAGCGCGGGCAGGCTCAGCGCCGTGACCAGCACCACCACCCCGGCCGCCACCGCGCCGATCAGGCCGATGCTCCCCCAGTCCACCCGGACCGGCCGGTTCACCATCGCCATCAGCACCGCGCCGAGCCCGATCCCGGTGCCGACGGCCAGCGCCAGCCCGAGCCCCACCGGAACGGCGGTCTGAAACAGCACCGACCAGCTCAACGTGCTCCGCCGGGCGCCGAACGCGACCAGGATGGCGAGCAGCCGTTTCCGGTCCCGCAACTGCTCCAGCGTGGACACCAGAATGCTGGCCCCGATGAGCAGCATGGTCAGGATCGCCCCGAGGTAGAGCCCGCGCCGGATGGTCGTGAACCGGGTCGATTCCTGCCGGTCCGTCAACTGGTAGATCGACATGCTCGTGCTGATCCCGGCGGCGGTGTTGCGCGCGTACTCGATGGCGTCCGGCCGCGCCGGGTCGAGCCCGACATAGATCTCGGTACGGCCGGCCCGCAGGTCACCGGCGGGCAACGCCCCCGGGGTCGCCAGGATCGCCGGCATGTTGCCCATCGGGTCAGGCCGCACGGCGACCGTCGGCGCCGTCGCCGGCACAGTCCACCGGCGCGCGTCCGGATCCTCGGAGTCCCCGAACAAGACCTCCTCGCCGGGACCGGGCCACTCGCCCGGCTCCCCGGACGGCTGCCTGACGAAGACGTCGCCGTCGGCGCACCGGCCGAGGTCGGCCAGTTCCAGCAGTGCGGCGCAGCCGGCGATCAGCACGGTGCCGGCGGCCGGTGGGACATCGGGGCCGGCCGGTGTGGTGGTGCCGGTCGCGTAGACGGTGGTGTAGCTGGTCACCGACCGGACTCCGGCGGTGTCCCGGAATCGGGCGGCGATCGCCTCGGAGGCGGCGTGGCCGGCCGGGTTGCGGAGCGAGAACTGGAGGTCGGCCCGGTTCGGGTCCTGGCCGGTGCTGGTGGTGTATCCGGCGCCGATGCCGGCGAAGACCATCTGCAGGGCGATCGCGCCGGCCGAGGCCACCGCGATCCCGCTGACCACCCGGGCCGAGGTGCCGCTGCTCAGCTGGAGCCGGCGGGTGGCGAGCTGCCAGGGCACGGCTCCGCCGCGCAGCCGGGCGACGACCGCCTCGACCAGCCAGGGCAGCAGCGCGGCCACGCCGAGCAGCAGCAGGACCACACCCCCGGCGACCTGGTATTCGTTGGCGGCCGGACCGGTCTGGCTGACTCCGCCGATCAGTGGCGTGAGCAGGGCGAGCCCCAGGGCCGAGGGCGCGAGCCGCCACCACAGCCGTCGCCGGGTGGCGCCGGCGTGCCGTACCACGCCCAGCGGTTCGATGACGACCCGGCGCAGGGCGAGCAGCGTGACGGCCACCGCGGCGGCCGGCACGGTGAGCGCGATGAGCAGGGCGAGCCCGAGCGTCGGCTGGACGTCGGCGGCGAACACGGTCATGTCGGAGATGGTGAACAGTTCGACGAGCTGCCGGCCGGCCAGGAAGACGACCGCGCCGACGCCCAGCCCGAGCAGCGTGCCCAGCAGCGTCTCGCCGGCGGCGATCCTGCGCGTCATGGCCCCGTCGGCGCCGACCAGTCGCAGTGCGGCCAGCCGCCGGTCCCGCCGGTCGCCGCCGAACCGGACCGCCGCGCCGATGAACACCGCCACGGGCAGCAGCAGGACGACGAAAATGATCACGATGAGTATCAGCAGGACGGGATCGAATCCCTCACGCTCGTACTGCGACCCGAAGCCGTCGATCCGCCGGGCGCCGCCGTCCCCGGCCGTGATCGTGTCGCTGCCGAGGTAGAAGGCGTACTCCAGCGGCCCGCCCAGACCCTGGTCGCCGATCGTGCCGACGATCGTGCCGCCCAGCCGCTCGCGCAGCAGCGCTCCTTCCGGGGCGGCCAGCAGTTTCCCGAGCTCTGGCGAGACCACCAGTTCGCCCGATCCGGGCAGCTTCGCGACGCCCGGCGGCCGGGGCGCGGCCGGCCCCTCAGCTCGCAGGACCCGCCCGCGGATGCCGCGGTCGTGGTAGGTGGTGTCGAAATCCGAGACCAGCAGAGTACGGTCGCCAGGCTTGATCTCGCTTTGGCTGAGACGCAGATCGTCGCGAGCCGAGATGCGCTCGGTCCGGGACGCCAGGATGTTCGGCACGGCCGCGGAAAGCAGCAGCAGCGCCACGCCCAGCCCGACGCCGACGGCGGTCAGCGTGGTCCGCGTCCAACTCTCCCGGCCACCCGACAGCGCCAGCCGACCCCCGAGCGCCAGATCCGCGAACCACCGCCGGACACCGACCCGTCCCGGGGCCGTCAAGCCACGGCCCAACTCATCGGCTCCCCCGAGGTTCTTCGGGCCAATGCCCGGTTCGTCGGTGTCCCCGAGGCTCTCCGGGCCGGTCATCGGTTCATCAGCTCTACCTCGCGGGTGCGCCCGTCGCGCACCACGACCTCCCGGTCGGAGTACGCCGCGACGCGCGCCTCGTGCGTCACCAGGACCACGGCGGCGCCGGTGTCCCGGGCGGCCTCGGTGAGCAGCTTCATGACGCGTTCGCCGTTGAGCGAGTCGAGCGCGCCGGTCGGTTCGTCGGCGAACACCACCCGGGGGGCGGTGACCAGCGCCCGGGCCACCGCGACCCGCTGCCCCTGCCCGCCGGAGATCTCGCCGGGCCGCTTGTGCGCGACGTCGCCGACCTCCAGCCGGTCCAGCCAGGAGGCAGCCCTCCGCTCGGCCTCGCGCCGTTTGTGCCCGTCCAGCCGCAACGGCAGCGCGACGTTCTCCAGGCAGCTCAGTTCAGGCACGAGCTGGCCGAACTGGAACACGAACCCGAATTCGCCGCGCCGCAGCGCGCTGCGCGTGGCGTCGGACATGCCGGACAGCTCCCGGCCGCGGTAGACGATCCGGCCGGAGTCCGGCGTGGTGATCCCGGCGATGCAGTGCAACAGGGTTGATTTGCCGGAGCCGGAGGGTCCCATGATGGCGACGACCTCACCGGCGGCGATCTCCAGGGACGCCCCGTCGAGCGCCGGCGTCGGCCCGAACGCCTTGTGCAGGTCGATGGCCGAGATCAGCGCGTCTCTGGGCGCGGTCATGCGGAGACCTCCTTGGCGAGCTGGTCCAGGCGGGCGGCGGTGAGTTCGAGCCAGCGCAGGTCGGCCTCCAGATGGAACAGCGCGTAGTCGCAGATCAGCTGGTCGGGGAAGTCGCCGGTGGACTTGCGCCGGGTCAGCTCGCGCATCAGGCGCAGGTGCTCGGCCCGCTGGGTGTCCAGGATGTCGGCGGCCGGGCGTCCGGTCAGCAGCGCCAGCACGACCTTCGAGTACAGCGTGTTCTGCAGGTACAGATCAGGCTTCTCGGGCTGGGTCAGCCAGCGTTGCACGTCGGTGACGCCGGCGTCGGTGATCGCATACCGCTTGCGCTCCGGGCCACCGCCCGGCTCGATGCCGTGCACCTCGATCAGGCCGCTCTTGAGCAGCCGGGACAGGGTCGCGTAGACCTGCCCGTAGGCCAGCGCCCTCCCCTGACCGAACCGTTCGTCATATGCCCGCTTGAGGTCGTAGCCGTGCCGCGGACGCGACTCCAGCAACCCCAGGAAGGTCTCTCCGATAGCCATGCACGGCATACTACACGCATGTATACACCCCATGTATACATGCGGCGTGTAGATCATCTACGCAGGTCAGAGTCGCCTCACCAGCCGAGAGCCCATCAGCCCTGCGCCCACCACCGCGACCCCCAGGCAGATCGACAGGCCGGTCGCCAGCGCGAAGCCGTCCAGCCAGCCGGCGCTCCACAGGTAGAAGGGCAGCATGATCGCCAGATAGGCGCCGGCAGCGGTGCCGACGCCGATCACCCACACCCGATACGGCGTCCCGTGCCGCATGCCGACCACGATCACGCCTGCCAGCCCGGCGGGCACCATACCCATGCCGAGAAGCATCAAGGCCGGGTCGACCAGTTTCTCCGGCCCCGACATGTACAGGAGGGGAACCCGCTCCGCCTCTGCTCCCCGGCGGAACAGCCAGACCCCCACCCACGTCAGCAGCCCGGCCGCGGCGAAGTCGAGCCGGCGCACCCCGAACAGGAGCGTCACCAGCCCCGCCGCCAAGGCGGCCAGCAGCGCCGCCGCAGGAATGAAATCGTCATATCTCCCCGGCGCGGACAGCGGCGCCGCCTTCGCGGCGTCGAATCCGACCCCGGCCCAGCCCAGCCGCCGCCAGACACCCGAAACGTCCCGAAGAGCGATCCCGTCCGCCCCATTGGCGACGACCACGAGATGCCCGCCGGAAACCTGCTGCACCGCGACGGCCAGCGATTCGACGGCCTCCACATCCTCGGGACGTTCCGGCGGGTACGCCACCGCCAGCCGGCCCTGGTCGCCGGGCGAGACCTCCCACGACGTCACCCACCGCCCGTTCCTGGACTCCTCGACCTTGAGCCTGCCGGGCACGATCCGGTAGCAGCGGTCCGGCACGCAGGCCGACGTCCTCGCGGGCATCAGCGGAACGCCCCAGTCGCGCCACGATCTCCCGCCGTCCTCAGAGACGAAGCCTTGTACCGAATGGCCGTATCCGACGCCGCCGCGGACCGCGACCACGATCCTTTCGTCGGCCACCGCGACCGCGAAGGCGCTGTACGGCCGGAAGACCCCGGGCCCTGAGGTCGCGGCCACGGCCAGCACGGTGCAGGGAATCACGACCACGACCCTCGCCAGCCGTTCCGCTCCCGGGCCGGGATGGTTCCAGATCCACCACGCGCCGTACAGGGCGGGCAAGGCGAGCAGGTCGGTCGGATCGGCCAGGACCTGGGACGGACCCCAGACCAGCGTCCACCCCTCAGAGGCGAAGGCGGCCCCCGCGGCGGTGGTCTTCACCAGCGTGAACGCCACACCGGTGACGAGCACGGACACCCACGGACGACGGAGGACCAGGTTGAGCAGCGGCGGAGCGACGACCAGCCCGGCGAAGTCACTGAGCTTCCCGGTCACCGCGCCCGGCCAGGCCGCCTTCAGCACGTGGTCGTTGAGCAGCAGGACCGCCACGGCGGCGATGGTCAGCGGGTGACCGATCCAGCTCAGGGCGGATTTCCTCATACCTGGAGAGACAGGACGGGAACCCGCATAGTTCACACCCACCCGGATTCGTGATCAGACGTTCACCCCGGCAGCGAGCCTGGCGTCCCGTAGCCGCAGGCGCGGATGAGCGACCGCATCTCGGGCGGATCGAGCAACTGACGCATAGAGCCGGGTAGAGCATCCCATTCGTGCACATCACGGGGAAGGTGCGCGAAATCCTCGCCGACGTGCAGGCGCTTGGCGAACACCTCCGGGTCGAAGGCCGCCGCGTCCAGGCCGGCATGCCGGGCGATGAGCTCGGACGTCCCGTCGGGATCGGCGACCAGGTCCTCGTACCGCAGGCGCAGCACCGGCAGGCCGTCGTGCGCCTGGGCCACGAAGTCCTCCGCCACCCGCTGCCAGTTCTCCACCGCCCCCTCGGTCAGTGCGCGAGTCCAGCGGCCCTCGGTGATGCGCTCCCATTCGTCCAGGCTCCGCAGGACATCGTGCGGGTCGCGGATCAGCAGGATGACGGCCAGTCCTGGGTAGATCACTTGCAGGCGCCGGGCGTCGTCCAGGGTGTAGCGCACCTCCTTCAGGCCCCAGATGGGGCGGCCGAGGCGGGCTGCTGGCTCGACGTACAGTGCGTCGACGAAGCGGCGCACAGCGTTCAGGATCAGGTCGCGGTCGGGCGTGAGGTTGGCCATCCAGCCCTGGTACGAATGCTGCGAGAACTCCGCGCGCCCCTGCACGCCGAGCTCCTCCGACCACGACATCATGCCGTCGGCGGCTTCGAGGACCCGGCCCAGCTGCCCGCCGTTCTCCCCCCAGATGAGGACCTCCGGATGGGAGGTCAGCAGGCGCTGCAGGAGGGTGCTCCCGCAGCGCTGCCCGGCGGAGAGGATGAGCAGCGGCAGATGCGGTGAGGTCATGGCCTTCCCCCCGGGAACTCGGGCCCGCCGATTCTCTCCTCACGGACCGGAGAATCGACGGCCGCGTATCTTCCGGCTCTGCCGGATCGGCGACCGGAAACAATCACGCTCAGCTTCGTCGCTGCCGCGGCAATTGCCAAGCGGGCACGAGCAGGATGATCGGAATCGCCGTCACCACCGCCAGCGCGATCGACTGACTGATCGCGTCCACCGGCGGAAAATGCTGCAGGTGCAGGACATGAAAAATCATGTGCGGCACCCCGGCCACGATGTCCGCCACCAGCGCCGTGAGCACGATGCGCCGCTCCATGAACACCGCGGCCGCCCCGACCACCACGACCATGGCCAGATTCAATCCCCCGAAGTCCCGCAGCAGATGCTCGTTGTACGGCGGCAACAGCGCCACCCACGAATGCCCCGGCAGCGGAAAGCTGTCATAGAAGGAACGCGCCAGCAGCAACGGCCACACACCGAGCACGAAGTGATAGAGAAACAGGACGGCCAACCCGATCCGAAGCCACCTGCGCGCAGTCATGATCATCGCCTCCCCGGCGTTTCGGTGAGGAATTGCCTGACCACGGATGCGACTCCCCCAGGATTCCTGCTGCTATGACCGGACTCCCGCGCCGTATGTGACAGTTCTGCCCTCTATCGGCAAAGCCGGCGTAGAACTCGGGTCCGCGCCTGGGCAATTTCCCCGGTTCAGCCGGCTGCGAGCCAGTCCGTGTACCGCGTCGGCGCGATGTGGGCGTCCGCCGGAGCAGTGATGTCGCCCTTGACCTCGGCGAACATGCCCGCGGTGTCGTCCACGACGACGGAACGGCTGTCACCCTTGGCCTCCAGGGTGATCCTGCCGAGATCGTCGAGGGTGAAGACCTCGGGCCCGGCGACGTTGCGGATGCCGTTCAGCGGCGCGTCCGCGGCGACCTCCGAGACGGCGGCGGCGACGTCCGCGGCGGCGATCGGCTGAATCGGCGTGCGCGGCAGGCGCACCCTCTCCCCGTCGGCGGTCCAGGACAGCACCGCGCCGATGAACTCCATGAACTGGGTGGCGCGCACGATCGAGAACGGCACCCCACCGGCCCGCAGCACGTCCTCCTGAAGCACCTTCGCCCGGTAGTAGACGAGCTCGGGCACCTGGTCGACGCCGACGATGGACAGGATGACGAAGTGCCCGACACCGGCCTTCGCGCTCGCGCCGAGCAGGTTGTCCATCGAGGTCTGGAAGAAGGCGGGCGAGGCGTCGTCGAAGGTCGGGGAATTGGTGAGGTTGACCACGACATCGGCGCCCGCCACCGCGTCGTCCACGCCCACGCCGGTGATGACGTCCACGCCCGTGGACAGGGCGTGCGGCACGGCCTCGTGCCCCGCCGCGACGAGATTCTTCACGACCTGCGAGCCGATCAGACCGGTCCCGCCGATAACTGCGATCTTCATGATGAGCCTCTCCCTCGGATTCGGACAACCTGCCCTCAATATACTCGGACAATATGTGTCCGAGTAAAGGGGGTGCGGATAGAGTCGCAGGATGAAGATGTCTGGAGGGGTGGAGTGGGCGCTGCACTGCTGCGTCGTACTCACCTCCGTGGCAGAGCCCGTACCGGCCGCCCGACTGGCGGAGCTGCACGACGTGTCACCCACCTACCTGGCCAAACAGCTCCAGGCGCTGTCCCGGGCCGGCCTCGTGCACTCGGTGCAGGGAAAATCGGGCGGCTACGTGCTGTCCCGCCCCCCGGCGACGATCACAGTCCTCGACGTCGTCGAAGCCGTCGACGGCCCCGACCCGGCCTTCATCTGCACGGAGATCCGCCAGCGCGGCCCCCTGGCGACCCCGGCTGACTCCTGCCTGACGCCCTGCCCGATCTCCCGCGCCATGGCCGCCGCCGAGTCGGCACGGCGCGCCGCGCTGAACTCCGTGAGCATCGCCGACCTCGCCGAACAGGTCGAACTCAACAGCGGCGCAGGCACCCTGAACGGCGTCGGCACCTGGCTCGGCGCCGACCGTTAAGCACTGAAACGTTCACCGAACGCGGCCCGGTTGACGGAATCCTCCGACCGATCCCAGACCGCGAACACCACCCGTTCAAACACCTCCGCGAACGCGCCACCCACCGTGAGATGGACATGGAAGGCCTCGGCAACCTCACGCGGATCATTACGGAACACCCCGCACCCCCACGCGCCGAGAACCAGCCGCCGCGCGCCATGATGGGCGGCCACGGCCAGAACCCGCTCCGCGCGCTGATGGAGCGCCCCCCGGATCCGCTCCCGCAAACCCGGATCACGCCGCAACGCCTGCCCGGCATTCGGCGCCGGAGAGGTCAAGAACGAGACGGGGTACGGCTCCCGCAGCAACCGCCCGTCATCCCCACGGTGCACCGGAACATCCGGCGACCAGATAACCCGGTGACTGTAGAGCAGATCAGCGGAAGCACGGTGCGCTTCGTAATAGTCAGGAGCCCGCAGCAGGCAGGGATACAGCAGCGCGTTGCGGCAGAGGTCCTCTTCCTGGGCCTTGGCACCCCCGAAATAGCCACCTCCCGGATTACGAGCCGAAGCGAAGTTCAGAACGGCGATCCGCCCACCCCCGACGAGGTGCAGCCGTCGCGCGGCCTGAAGGCTATTCTCACCGGTCACCTGAAAAGACGTCCGCAGACCGACCGTCGGGCGGGGCGCATCAAGGAACCCGTCCGGTGAATAACTCACGGTGCCGGCGACCGCCGCCTCCACCGCCGAGCCAACGACGACGAGGACGCCATCGTCGGTCCGGTACTCCCCCTCGGCGACGATCTGCGCGTTGACCGCCGCAATCCCCCGCAATCTTCTGCTCACGGCTCCGCATGCTAGGCCGCGATCATCCCACCGGCCGAACGGTTTTCCCGCGGCTACCGGCCTCCGGGGAGGATGAGTACCGAAAATTACACGAAGCCGACCGGGCTGGACAGGAAGCGGGCAGGTATCGCGCATCTCTGCTTAGAAGCAGCACTTCTGCAGGGCGTGCACGGTGGCGGTGATCCTCAGCATGCTCGCTGAGATCGCCACCGCCACCGGCCACGACGCGGCCGAGGGCACGGTGGTGACGGCGGCGAGCATGACCGCGTCCAAAGCGATGAGAGCGGCCGCCCCGGCCAGCGTCGCCGTCCGGGTCCGCCGATAGGCACGCTTCTCCCTGACCACCGCCAGCAGGGTGCCGGCGACCGTGACGAGGACCACGCCGTACCCGATCCGGACGGATAGCGGAATCGGCCAATTCCACATCTGGGCGGAGACCAGGCCCAGGCCCCAGACCGCTCCCATCATGGGACCGGTGGCCAGCAGGATCACCGCCATTCGCCGCCACGGGGAGTCGCGGAAGAAGGCGGCCGTGACCGTGTCCGCGTCACCGAACTCGGCGATCGCCGCCCGCGCGGCCGCCTCAGGGTCGCCCAACCTCGTGAGTTGGGATCGGTAGGTCTCCTGGAGGCCGTCGGCCAGCTCCTCGACCACCTGCGCCGGGAGTCTTGCGGACAGGATGCCGAGCTGGGCGGCGATCAGGTCGTGGTCGGCCACGGCCGTGTCCGGAGTGCGGCGGTGACGGCGCCGGCGAACTCCTGCCAGCGGTCGCGCTCGCCGCTGAGCGCTTCGCGTCCATCGCTGGTGAGTTCGTAGGTACGGCGGCGGCGTCCGCCCACGACCGACCAGGTTCCGGTGATCAGCCCGGCCTGCTCCAGCCGGTGCAGCGCGGGGTAAATAGTGCCGCTGGGCAGGTCGATGCGCCCCTCGGTCGATTCGCGCAAGGCCTCCTTGACCGCGTAGCCGTGCTGCGGTCCCTCTTCCAGCGCCGCCAGCAGCAGGCCGTCCAGGTGCCCTTTGAGCGCCTCTGCCCTCATAGGTAGTAACGCTATACCGGGCCTTCCGGTGAGACAACTATCGGAGTAGCGTCGCTATATATAGCAATGCTACTTATGAAGGCTCAGGGTGGATGAGATCGAGGTCTTCGGCTTCCCCGTGCCCGATTCGGGTCCGCTCTTTTTCACCGCCCTGGCCTTCCACATCGTGGCGGGTCTGACGTGCGTGGCGTGCGGACCCGGGGCCGCTTTGTCCCGCAAGGGCGCCGTGGGGCATCGGCGATTCGGCCGGATCTACCTGTGGAGTCTTGGGGTGGTGTTCGCGTCCATGACGGTTTTGTCGGTGATCCGCTGGCGGGAGAACGCCCATCTGTTCGCCATCGGCTCCTTCGCCTTCACTGTCGGCCTGATCGGCTACCTGAACAGGCGGCGGCAGCCGTACCTCCATGTCACCGGCATGGGCTTGTCCTACGTCGCCCTGCTCACCGGGTTCTACGTGGACAACGGCGCGAACCTGCCGCTCTGGGACCGGCTGCCTACCTGGAGCTACTGGGTGCTGCCCAGCCTGATCGGCCTTCCACTGATCTTTCGCGCCGTCATGCGTCGAACTGGCGGCCCACGTGGGTTGCCCAGCTTTCGGCGGCCTCGCCGCCGGTGCTCATCATGACGTCCTACGCGGCGTCGGCGGACGCCCACCACTTCACCGCCTGACTCGCTACGGTCTCCGAACACGCCTTGATTCGGTATCCATCTAAATTGACAGGACTCGAATCAATGAGGCATGCTGCCCTCAGCTTGATTAGACGAATCTCTAATCAGCCGGGGCGCGCCGGACGGCCTGCCCCGCAGTCGGCCGGTGGCCGACCCGACGTCAGTTGATCGTGAGGAGAACAGCCATGAGTGGATGCTGCGGCCCCAACACCGCCGAGCTCGAACCCGCCGCCTCGGCCGCTTCGGATGGCGGCCTGGAGCAGCTGCCGGTGGTGGTGATCGGCGCCGGGCCGGTCGGGCTGGCCGCCGCCGCGCACCTGGCCGAACGTGGCCTGGACTTCCTGGTTCTGGAAGCGGGAAACCAGGCCGGCGCGTCGGTCGCCCAGTGGGGGCATGTCCGCGTCTTCAGCCCCTGGAAGTACAACATCGACGCCGCCGCCCGCCGCCTGCTGGAAGCCGGCGGCTGGAGCGCCCCCGATCCCGACTGGCTGCCCACCGGCGCCGAACTCATCGACGGCTACCTCGCCCCGCTTGGCAAGCTCCTCGGCCCCGCGGTCCGGTTCGGCGTGAAGGTCACCGCGATCAGCCGCCTCGGCTACGACCGCGTCCGCACCAACGGCCGCGACCAGGCCCCCTTCCTCATCAGGACCGGCTCCGGCGAGGAACTGCGGGCGCGGGCGATCATCGACGCCTCCGGCACCTACACCAGCCCCAACGTGCTCGGCGCCAGCGGTCTGCCCGCCTACGGCGAGAGTGAGGTGTCCATCGATGATGCATTGCCCGACGTGCTCGGAGCCGACCGCGACCGCTACGCGGGCAAACACACCCTGGTCGTCGGCGCGGGCCATTCCGCCGCCACCACGCTGCTGGCCCTGGCCCAGCTCGAAGGAGCCCAGATCACCTGGGCGATCCGCGCCGGCAGCGCAGGCCGTACCTACGGGGGAGGCGCCGCCGACGCGCTGCCCGCGCGTGGTGCGCTCGGCACCCGCCTGCGGGCGCATGTCGAGTCCGGCCGCATCACGCTCCTGAACGGGTTCTTCACCCACCGGCTCACGCCCACCGGGCGGGGCGTCGAGGTGGTCAGCCGCGACCCCTCCGGCGCCGAGCAGGCCATCACCGTCGACCAGGTCATCTCCGCCACCGGATACCGGCCCGACCACTCCATCGCCTCCGAACTGCGCCTCGATCTGGATCCGATCCTCGGCTCCACCCGGGCGCTGGCCCCGCTGATCGATCCCAACGAGCATTCCTGCGGCACCGTCCCCGCCCACGGCGTCGACGAGCTGTCCCATCCCGAGCCCGGCTACTATGCCGTCGGCGTCAAGAGCTACGGCCGCGCCCCGACCTTCCTGATGGCCACCGGGTACGAGCAGGTCCGCTCCGTGGCGGCCGCGCTGGCCGGTGACTGGGAAGCCGCCCGCGACGTGCAGCTCGACCTGCCCGAGACGGGAGTGTGCTCCTCCGGCCTGGCCGAGGCACAGGAGCAGCGGGTGGGCCTGGCCACCGGCATCAGCGGCGGCCTGCTCGCCGCCCCGCTGCCCCTGGTCACCGTCGGCGGTGGCAACTGCTGCGGCTGAAAAGAGGAGAGACGGAGATGTCGGGTTCCACCGCCGAGACCGCCGTCCCTGAGGCAAGGGGCGGCGGGCTGCCGCGTCCCGGCCACGGCTGGCCGATGGTCGCGGCGCTGGCCGTCACCCAGACCATCGGGTACGGGGTCCTCTATTACGCCTTCTCCGTCTTCCTCGCTCCCATGGCAGCCGACCTGCACGCCAGCGCCCCGCAGATCGCCGCCGCCCTCACCATCTCGATCCTGATCGCCGCCCTGTGCGCGCCGCCGGCCGGCCGCTGGCTGGACGCCCGCGGCGGCCGCGGGCTGATGACGGCCGGGTCGATCCTCGGTACGTCCGCCGTGCTGGCCTGGTCGCAGGTGGAGAACCTGCCGCAGCTGTACGCGGTGTCGGCCGTCATCGGCGTCGCCTGCGCGATGGTGCTGTACGAGTCGGCCTTCGCCGTCATCGTCGCCTGGTTCGACGGCAACGGGCGCGGCCGGGCGAACGCGCTGCTGGCGGTCACCATCGTCGCGGGCTTCGCCTCGGCGATCTTCCTGCCGCTGACCGGCCTGCTGGTCGAGTGGTACGGCTGGCGCCAGGCCCTGATCATCCTGGCCCTGGTCTACGGCCTCACCGCCATCCCGCTGCACGCGCTCGTACTGCGCCGCCGTACCCATCCCCGGCCGCGCGGCGAGCGGGACGGGATCGTCAAAGCCGCCACCCGGGCACGGCCGTTCTGGCTGCTGGTGATCGCCTTCACCGCCAACGGCGGCGCGGTGTCGGTGATGTCGGTCCTGCTCATCAGCTACCTCATCCGCCTCGGGCACTCACCCGTCCTGGCCGCCACCCTGGCCGGCCTGCTGGGCGTGCTGTCGGTGACCGGACGGCTGATCACCACCGGCCTGCAGCGCCGCCTGCCCGCCGCCCTCATCGCCGCCGCGATCTTCGCCCTGCAGGGCGTCGCCGTCCTGCTGCTCCCCCCGTTCGGACGGAGCGTGCCGGGAGCTGTCGGCTGCGTACTGCTGTTCGGGCTCGGCTTCGGCATCGCCTCCATCACCCTGCCCCACCTGCTCACCGACCGGTACGGCACCGCCGCCTACGCCACCCTGTCCGGCCGGATCGCGGTCTTCTCCGTCGCCGACAAGGCGCTGGCTCCACTCGGCGCGGTCGCGCTGGCCCAGGCGGCGGGTTACACCTGGGTGATGGGCGCGGTGGCAACGGCCTGCGCGATCGCCGCGTTGGCCCTGTTGGCCTACCATCGCCTATAATTTAGACAGATATCGAAGTAAGGGGTGTTCGCCATGGCAGACGTCACCATCGCCTGCTGCGCGCCGATCGCGCGCGAACCGCTGTCGGAATCGGCCGCCGCCGAGATGGCCACCCTGCTCAAGGCGGTCGCCGATCCGGTACGGCTCCGCCTGCTGTCGATGATCGGCTCCCACGCGGGCGGCGAGACCTGCGTCTGCGACCTGACCGACGCCTTCAACCTGACCGCCCCCACGATCTCCCACCACCTGAAGGTCCTGCGCACCGCCGGACTCATCGACTCCGAACGCCGGGGCACCTGGGTCTACTACTGGATCGTCCCGGCCGTGGTCGCCAAGCTGGGCGCCCTGTTCACCCCGCTGGCCGAGCCCGCGTCCGCCGGGCCGGTCGACGTCGGGCTCGTCACCGTCTGATCGTCGATCCCGGCAGCGGATCGGCCTCCCGGGCCATCAGTGGCGCAAGACCTGAGCCATGGCTCGGCCACGGTGGTGCGGCTTGCTGGCGGGGCCTTCTAGGTCAGTTCCTTGATGAGCTTTTCGATGCGGGCGTGGATCTCATCGCGGATCGGCCGGACCGCGTCGATGCCCTGACCGGCGGGGTCTTCCAGTTTCCAGTCCTCATAACGTTTGCCGGGGAAGATCGGGCAGGCGTCTCCGCAGCCCATGGTGATGACCACGTCGGAGGCCTCCACCGCCTCGACGGTGAGGACCTTGGGCTGCTCGGCGGTGATGTCGATGCCGACCTCGCGCATGGCCGCGATGGCGGCCGGGTTGATGGACTCGGCCGGGGCCGAACCCGCCGAGCGGACCTGGATGCGGTCACCGGCCAGGTGGGTGAGCCATCCGGCGGCCATCTGCGAGCGCCCGGCGTTGTGGACGCAGACGAACAGAACGCTGGGCTTGTCGCTCATGCGAACAGATCCTTTCCTCGCGCGGATATTCCTGTGGAATCACAGCGGATGTGGGCTACAGCGGAACAGGCTGTTTGAGCTCTGCGACCAACTGGCGTACCTGGGTGTCGATGCGGTCCCTGATCGCCCGGACCTCATCGATCGGACGGTCGCGGGGGTCGGGCAGGTCCCAGTCCAGGTAGCGTCTGCCCGGGTGGACCGGGCAGGCGTCCGCGCAGCCCAGGGTGACCACCACGTCGGCGGCCTGGACGACGTCGTCGGTCAGCGGCTTGGGGAACTCCATCGCCGGAAACAGGCCGACCTCGGCCAGCGCCTGAACGACCGGGGGGTGGATGGTGGCGGCGGGCCGGGAACCGGCGGTCCGTACGTGCAGCCAGTCCCCGCCGTACTTGCGGGTGAAGGCGGCGGCCATCTGGGAGCGGCCGGCGTTGCCGCCGCACACGTACAGCACCTCCACCTCCAGCTTGGGGATGTACCCCTTCACCTGGGCCAGCGCGGTGAGCCGCTCGGTGGCGAATCGCTGGGTCAGGATATGCAGGTGCGCCATGACCCGGGCGTCCTGTCGCAGACCGCGGTAGGAGTCGTGCACGTAGCCTCTGATCGTCTCGGTGCAGAACCGCCCCGCGAAACGGGTGCTGAGCTGATCGACGATCCGGTTCAGCAGCGGGTCGCCGGCCAGGTGGCCGTCAGCGGCGGGGATGGCAGTCACGGGTGCGTTCCGGAGATGTCGTGGTCAGGTCGTGGTCAGGAGGCGGGGACGTGGAGCTCGTCCAGGAGGGCGCGGACGCGGCGTTCGATCTCATCGCGGATCGGCCGTACATCCTCGGCGCTCTTGCCCGCGGGGTCGTCCAGTTCCCAGTCCAGGTAGCGCTTGCCGGGGTAGATGGGGCAGGCGTCGCCGCAGCCCATGGTGACCACCACGTCGGCGGCACGGATGATCTCCTCGGTCCACGGCTTCGGGAACTCTTTCGAGATGTCGATGCCGCGTTCGGCCATGCTGGCCACGGCGGCGGGGTTGATCTCGCCGGCGAACTCCGACCCGCCCGACCAGGCCACCGCGCGGTCTGCGGCCAGGTGGGCGAAGAAGCCCATGGCCATCTGGCTGCGTCCGGCGTTGTGCACGCATAGGAACAGCACGATCGGGAGGCCGTCGTCAGCGCTGCCTTCTACCCGGGCCAGGGCGGTCAGGCGCTGGCGGGCGAAGCGTTCGGCCAGCAGCGGCAGGAAGGTGGGGATGACGGCCTTCTCGGCGAACTGGTCGTAGCTGGTGTGCAGGAAACGTTCGATGGTCTCGGTGCTGAAGGTGCCGGTGAACTGGTCGCCGAGGTTACGGGCGGCCGTGAGCAGGGCGTGCTGCTGGTCGACGCTCAGGCCGGCACGCTGGTAGGTCTCGGGCATGACTTACTCCTGCGGGGATTGGATGGCGGGGGCCAGCCGGTCGATGCGGCCGGTGATGTCGGTGAAGGCGTGTTCGAAGGCGGCGTCGGTGTCTGCGCGGACGGGGTCGGGGATCGACCAGTGCAGGCGGTCGCGGTCGCCGAGTTGTTCGTGGGCGCTGTCGCAGACGGCCACGACCAGGTCATCGGGCCGCAGCACGTCGTGGAGGTGGGTGGTTCGGGCCGTGTCCAGGTTCAGCCCATGGCGGCGGGCGAGCTCGACCGCCTGCGGATTGACCCGCTGGGCCGGAACCGTACCGGCCGAGGCGGCGGGCACCGCGCTGCGCCGCCGCCACAGGGCCGCCGCGAGCTGGGAGCGGGCGGAGTTGTGGGTGCACACGAACACCACCCGGGGAGCCCGCCGCAGCGGGGCGGGCAGCAGCCGGTCCAGGCTGCCCGGCATCAGCCGCAGATAGGTGCGGCGCCGGTCGCCTTCCGAGCGGTGCCGCTCGACCACGCCCGCCTCGTGCAGGATCTTCATGTGATGGGCGAACAGGTTGGTGGCCAGGCCCAGTTCCTGGCCGAGCTCGCCCGGCGATGCGTCGCCCAGAGCGAGCCGGTCCACGATCGACAGCCGCGCGGGGTCCCCGAGCGCGGCGTGCACCCGGGCCCGCGCCGCCACCGCCTCAATCCAGTCAGCGTCCATTGACTCAATATTCGCTGACTGGATTTGAACGCGTCAAACGGCGATCTGGTGGCGGGCAGGTGAACGGATCAGCGACCGGCCGCCGAATCCCCCATCACCGGCTCCGGCACATCAGCGCCCGGACGGCCGAACAGCCCCTGGACCAGCAGGAAGCCGACGACCCCGCCGACCAGCTGGGCGAGTACGAAGCCGGGGACGGAGGCGGGGGCGATCCCGGCGAAGGTGTCGGAGAAGGCGCGGCCGATGGTGACGGCCGGGTTGGCGAAGCTGGTGGAGGAAGTGAACCAGTAGGCCGCGCCGATGTAGGCGGCCACCGCCATCGGCGCTACAGCCGTACGGCCGGAACGGGTGAGCGCGAAGATCACCAGGATCAGGCCCGCCGTCGCGACCACCTCGCCCAGCCACAAAGCCGCGCTGGACCGCTCGGTCACCGACCAGGTGACGACCGGCTCGGCGAACATGGCGTTGGCCAGCATCGCGCCGCCGATCGCCCCCAGCACCTGGGCCAGGACATAGCCGCCCAGCTCGCGAACCGACAGGCCGTTTCCGCTCTGGCGTCCCTGCCACCAGTCGGCCATCGACACCACCGGGTTGAAGTGCGCGCCCGACACCGGCCCGAGGACCACGATCAGCACGGCCAGACCGAACACCGTGGCCGTGGAATTCTCCAGTAACTGCAGGCCGATCTGACCCGGGGACAGGGTCTGGGCCATGATGCCCGAGCCCACGACCACGGCCACCAGCAGGCCCGTACCCAGAAATTCGGCCAGCAGCCGGCGGGACAGAGAGATCACCGGTTCACCTGCTCGGGTGCGGCCAGTAGGCCCGAGAGGTCGATGAGCGTCTGGGGTACCAGGCGGTAGTACACCCAGGAGGCGCGGCGCTCGCTGGTGAGCAGGCCCACCTCCTTGAGCACCTTCAGGTGGTGGCTGATGGTCGGCTGCGAGAGCGTGAAGGCGGCGGTCAGATCGCATACGCACGCCTCACCGTTTTCATGCGCGGCCACGATCGACAGAATGCGCAGCCGCACCGGGTCACCGAGCGCCTTGAACACCCGCGACAGCTCGGCCGACCGCTGGTCGTCCAGCGGTTCGCGGGCCAGCGGCGAGCAGCAGGCCAGCGGGGGGAGATCCTTCACGACACGTCCTTATCGAGATCAATCGATATCAATGAGCATCTATTTTGACACAATCGATCTCGAAGCGGCGGCGTGCCCTCAGGGACCGGTGCGCCGTTCCAGCAGCAGGACGTCGCGCCAAAGGCCGTGGTGGCGGCCGATGCGTTCGCGGGTGCCGACCACGCGGAAGCCGAGCGCCTGGTGCAGGGACAGGCTCGCGAGATTCTCCGGGAAGATCCCCGTCTGGATCGTCCAGATCCCGGCGTCCTGGCAGGCGGCGATGAAGGCGGTCAGCAGGGCCCGGCCGATGCCGTGGGCCTGGCAGGCCGGGTGGACGTAGAGGCTGTGCTCGACCACCCCGGCGTACACCGGGCGAGCCGAGACCGGCGCGGCGGCCACCCAGCCGACAACCTCACCATCGCCGCCCGTCTCGGTGTCGACGGCCACATACCGCGGCCGGGCCAGCTTGCCCGCCAGGAAGGCATCCCAGCCGGGAGCCACGGTTTCGAAGCTGGCCTGGCCGGTGTCCAGGCCGGCCTGGTAGATGGCCAGCACCTGCCCGGCGTCGGCGTCGCGCATCGGGCGGATCTCCAGACCGGGCGAGATGGCGGGCTTGCGCGCCTGGATGATCGCCGAATGCACGCCGTCGCCGTGGTCGGCGGTCTTGGTGATGCTCGCGCCGACGAATCCGGCCGCCAGCAGCAGATCACGATACTTCTGAACGGTGAGGGACCCGGCGACGCAGCCGATCCGTCGCTCGGCCGCCGCCCGGCGTTCGTCGTCCAGGGCGGTGTCGCTGACCACGTCGCTGACGCCGAACCGGCCGCCGGGCTTCAAGACCCGGTACGCCTCGGCCAGCACGGCCGCCTTGTCGCTGGACAGGTTGATCACGCAGTTGGAGATGACGACGTCCACCGCCCGCTCCGGCAGCGGGACGGCCTCGATGCTGCCGTGCAGGAACTCGGTGTTGCCCGCGCCGGCCTCCCGCGCGTTGCGCCGGGCCAGCTCGACCATGTCGGGGCTGGCGTCCAGGCCGTATACCTTGCCGTACGGGCCGACCCGGCGCGCCGACAGCAGCACGTCGATGCCACCACCCGAGCCCAGATCCAGCACGCTCTCCCCGGCGCGCAGTTCGGCCACGGCGACCGGATTGCCGCAACCGAGACTGGCCCGCAACGCCCCATCGGGCAGCTGCGAGGTGTCCTCGTAACCGACGGTCCCGAACCCGCCCTGCGCGAACTCCTCGGCCGAGCAGTCGACCACGCTCGCACCGTCCAGTGCGGCACGGGCCAGGGCGGAGTAGCGGGCGATGACCTTCTCGTGTGCCATCTCTTGTGCCATGGCGTCTTCCTCACTCACAGGTGGGTGTGACGGGAACGGGGTTGCCCATCACCACGTCGGCGGCGGTGGGGAAGCAGCTCACGCATTCTCCGTTGATCCGGTACAGGCCGGCGGTGCCCCGCCGCTCCACCAGCACGAACCGCACATCGGCAAGGATCTTCAGATGGTGGGAGACCGTCGACTGCCCGACCCCCGACGCGGCGACGATCTCGCCGACGGTCATCGGCTCCCGCCTCCTGGCCAGCAGGGAGACGATCTGGATCCGGGTGGCGTCGGCCAGCGCCTTGAACCAGCTCGCGTACTCCACGGCCTCGGCTCGGCCCAGCGGCCCTATCGACTCATTCATCGTTAATCGACAATAATAGATGGAATCTCGCGAGTCAAAATCCATCGCGCCGGAGGGAACATCCAAGGGACCTCGGCCAAGGTGCCGAGCATCCGCACAGTGCCTTACGGGCGGAGTGAGCCCCCGGTCAGCCGATTCGGAGTGGGAGGGTGCGTGGTCCGCGGACCTGGCCGGTGGCCCAGGTCACCGCGGCGGGGTCGGCGAGGCTGAAGTCCGGAAAGCGTTCCAGCCAGACCTCCAGGGCGATCCGCAGCTCCATCCGCGCCAGATGGGAGCCAGCGCACCGGTGGATGCCGAGACCGAACGCGGCATGCCGGTTGATCTCGCGGTCGATGACGACTTCGCCGGCCCGGTCGAACTGGGCCGGATCGCGGTTGGCCGCGGGGAACGACAGCAGGATCCAGTCGTCGGCCTTCATGTCGACGCCGTTCCAGTGCATGTCCGCCTTGACCAGGCGGGCCATCGTGACCGGCGCGTACGCGCGAAGCAGTTCCTCGATCGCGGTCGGCAGCAGGCCGGGCTCGGCGACCAGGCGCTCGCGGTCGGCCGGCGTCTTCGCCAGGTGCCACAGGGACGCGCCGATCGCGCTCCAGGTCGTGTCGATACCGGCGATGAGCAGCAGGGACATCGTGCCGGCGACGTGGGTCGGCGCGAGCTTCTGGCCGTACAACTCGATATTGATGAGGTAGGTGGTCAGGTCGTCGCGCGGGTTGTCGACATGGTCGCGGATCTGCGTGAGCAGGTAGTCGAACAGCTTCTGGATCCGGGGGACGCGCTCCTCGGGCGGGGCGTTGACGCCTTCGAGCGCGTGCTCGACGAACTCGCGGAACTGCGGGCCGTCCTCCGGCGGGAAGCCGAGCATGTCGGCGATGACGCGCATCGGAATGTGCTGGGCGTAGTCGCGGGCGGCGTCGATGACCGGCTGCCCCTGCAACTCGTCGATGAGCGCGTGGCAGAACGCCCGCGTCGCCTGCTCCTGCTTGGCCACCTCGGTCTTGGTGAACGCCGGGAGCAGGAGCTTGCGCGCGTCGTGGTGGAAGGGCGGGTCGGAGGAGATCGGCGGCACCCCGCCCACCGGCGCGAGTTCGAGCGGCGGCCGGACATTGCTCATGATGATCGCCCGCGACGAGAACCGGTCGGTGTCGTACGCGATCGCCGCGACGTCCTCATAGCGCGTCGGCAGCCAGCCGCCCCCGAACCGCTCGGTGTGCGCGATCGGGCACCGCTCCCGCAACTCATCCTGAATGAGGTACGGATCGGCGGCCCACTCCGGCTCGGCATGGGAGAAGTCGGTCGCCCAGTCGGAGACGGGCCCGGTGATGATCGCACTGCGCGGGTCGATCACCCGGTCCCGCACCGTCTCCATGAGGTCCTGCTCGAAACGGTCGTCGACGGTCATGTGCTGCCTCCCTAGAGGATCTCGATCGCTCTTTCCGGACAGTTGGCCAGGATCAGTCGCGCCGTCTGCTCCTCGCCGGGCGGCACGACGCCGTCGCCGAGGACCTGGCCGTAACCTTCTTCGTCGTCGCCGAACAGGCCGGGGGCGAGGTCGTAGCAGCGGCCGTGTCCCTGGCAGCGCTCGGCGTTGATCTTTACTTTCACTGCGGGGCTCCCCTCGGTGCGGTGGTCTCGGCAGGGGCGAGGGCGGTGACGAAACGGGTGAGCAGCGCGGCCCACTCGTCCTCGTCGACCTCGTGCAGGCTGGGCGGGATGAGCGCACTGCCCATCGCGAGCAGCAGGCAGAAATGGGCCAGCGCGTCCGCCGACAGCCCGTCGTCCAGTTCGCCGCCGTGCTGGGCGGCGCGGACGAGCCCGGCGAGCCACCCGGCCCGATGCCCGATATAACCGCCCATCGGCCGGGCCACGTCCTCGTCCCGCCGGGCCGCGACGAGCGCCTCCACGATGAGGTAGCCGTTGTCGTCGCGCCGGCGCGGGAGCCGCCGCCCGGCGACGAGCAGCAGATCCGCGATCGGCTGATCCGGGTCGGCGGCGAACAGGTCGGCCAGCAGCCGCGGCCCGTGCGCGCTCAACGCGGCCACCAGGAGTTCGCCCTTCGACCCGAAGTGCGCGTAGAGCGCGCCGTTACTCACTCCCGCGGCGGCGGCGATGTCGGTCACCCGCGTGCCGTCGTAGCCGCGCTGAGCGAAAGCCTCGGCTGCCGCTGTCAGCAGCCGCTCACGGGTTTCTGCGGCGGTGACGCCCGCGATACGCCCCATGCACGAATTAAAAGAGCGTTCATTTGATGTGTCAACAGCTGCCTTCCCGGATTCCTCAACGTCTGGCGACGTTCGAGTTGGCAGTACGGAACAGGAACTGGCAGTGGATATGGCAGTGACGCCGATACGACGGGTGTCCCGGACTGGTGGAGGAGGGGCATGGGAGTCTGGCCTCGGCGGCTGGCGTTGGTGGTCTCTCCTGCGCCTGGCGAGTCGTTCGCGTCGTGGGTCGATCGCATGGCGGTGCTGGCCGGGCAGGTTGTATCCGCCCTGAATCCGTGTCGGCGGGCTTGTATGTCGGGTCGCTGAGAAACCCAACACCCGCATCGAAGATGCTTGGGCGAAGTCCCGGCCGCCCCGTCTCCGCTGGGCGGAGGGAGCGCGAGGCAGGTAGTTGTTGGGCTATCAACCCGGCGGGCATCGTAGTTCGCTCACCCGAACCGCGTTCGGATCGCGCTATCACGTTGAATGCCGTTCGGCCGCTGCTTTGACATCCGTCTATTTGATAGTGCGCAGGTCAGCGGTGGGTGCCGCTATCAAATAGCGCGGCGCCAGACACTCTTTGTCTGGCGCGTCTCAAGTTGATTGTGCGCCCCCGTAGTTGATAGTGAAATGACAGTACGGGGGGTGTAGTTGATAGCGTAGCCCGCTCCTGCGGGGCTGGACAGTGACGTAAAGGTCCGCAAGCATGTGCCGAAGATCATGCAGTGGAGCAAGGGGCAACTAGTTTGACCAATGCCTATGGTTGGCGCAATAACAGGGAAACCGAGGAGCTGGAATGGCGTTATATACCGCCCTGCGTACGGTGTCAGTCCAGGTATCCCGATATGCTCCCCCGTAGCAATCCGGGAGGTGCGTTCGATGGTGAGTAGACTCGTCGAAGCCGAGTTGAGTCGTTACGACTGGGCACAACTTTACACATGTGGAGGCACGGCTGAACAAGTTCCCGCGGCCGTTCGCGGCATGCTGGAGAGTGTCTCCGGGGATGAGGTAGATCGGTACTACTGGCGGCTGGAGAACCGCGTCGTAGTCCAGCAAGCGCTCTACAGCTCCGCCCCGGCCGTCATCGGTGCTCTACTCGCTGGCCTGGCTGACGACATTGCTTTTCCGGCCAGGGTTGGCGCTCTCGAGTTGCTTTATCAAATCGCGTCCGGCGAATCCGGCCCAGAGGCGGTAGTAGAGGGAAAACCAAATCTCGGTCACGAGTGTCGGACATTGGTTCGCAAGGGCTTATGGATTATTTATCGGCAGCTTTTCATCGGACCCGGTGATGCCGCGTCCGATCTGCTCGAAGTTATCGAAACGGACGTTGACAGGCTAGAGAAAATGCGCGAGATTGCCAAATTTAAGAAGCGATAGCAATTACCTGGCGCCAGATCGGCCGAATTGTCCGCGTGAGCCTGACCTGTCCTGACCAGCGTCGGGGAGTGGGTCACGAAGGCCTTCGCCGGCGGCCGCGGGCGAGCGCTGCGCGCAGCTCAGCCAGGGCGGTGATGACGGGGAGGAACGCGCGCAGCAGTGCTACTGGCGTCGCCCTCTCCCACCCAGAGGTCATCACTGTGAGGCGAATCGGGGACTGGACCATCACGATCGAGGACTGCGGCTGGCGCGCGCAGTGGAAGGCTCTGTCCGACCTGTCTCGCGACGGCCGTCCCTGCGTATCGCGACGCCGCCTTCCAGGTGATCAGGCTTGCGGCGTACGAGCCGTGGTTGACGGGGACGCTGGTCTACTCCGAGCCGTTCTGGCGTCACGACCCCGTCGGAGTCCGCGACCCAGACGTCTGACTGTGCCAGCGACGCAGGGCCTGAGCCGTTACCGGTTCCGGAGGTACATCCCGCAGTTCCCGGAGCAGCGTTGTCCGGAGGTCGGGTCCGCGGCGGTGATTGCCAGCCGGTTGCCGGTGAGAACGTACCGTTTGGACATGTCATCGGTGCTGCTGCCTGAGTGGCTCCTCGGGCATCGTGTGCAACAGTTCGATGGCTTGCGGGCTCAGTTTCTCAACTATCGGTCGTACCGACTCGGGTATGAGATGGGCTTGAGCCGGGTCACCGATGGCGCGTCCGATCCGGACAGCCTGGGCATGGCGCTGCTCAATCGGAACATCTCCCAAGCTGAACTCCAGGTACTCGTGGGTCAGAATCGCCTGCGCCCTTACGTCGAAGGATTTGGTCCGGTTCAGCTCCGGCCAGTTCTCGACATTCTCGTAGAGCGCGGCGTCGAGATTGACTCCCTCGCCCAATTCATTGCTGCCCATGGTCTTGCCTTGCGGGTTGAATCCGCGTCCTCTGAGGTCGGGGTATTCGCCGCCCACGGTGCCGGAGGGGCCACGGCCTTTGATGCCCACCTGTTCCTGGGGAATGCCGAGCCTCCGCGCCACGGATTCGGCCTGAGCGGCTGCCCTGCTTTGTTCGACGGGGGACATGGGTTGGGTGCGAAACTCCGGTCCGCCGCTCATCGCCCCGGGCTTCGCGCCGCCCTTCGGAGCGCCGCCCGTTGGCGCGCGACCCTCCGGTAGGACCCCCCTGACGCCCTTCGCCAGCGCGATCGCGGAGCCGATGGCGAGCCCCGCGTTGACCACGCCCTCCCCCAGTTTCTCCCCGGCTCCCCCGGCGTCACCGCGCTTTGCCGCCGAGACGGAGTCGGCCAGGTTCTCCCCTGCTTTCGCCGCGAGTTGGAAAGGGCCGGCGACCACTCCGAGAGCGACCAGACCCTTGGCTTTGGCGTCGGATATCAGCTCCTGGGCGTGTTCCTGCGCTGCTTCGGGACGAACCTCGGCGATGGGGAGGACGGTCTTTTCCGGAGGCGGCCGCATGATCGTCCCCACGGCCTCGGCCGAGCCCAGGACGAATTCCTTGGCCGCCTTGTACTCGCCCTTCACAATGCCTACCCCGAACCGTCCGGCCTTGGCGAGGAAGCCGTCCTGACTCGGCGGCTTGTCCTCATTTCCATCCGGGTCCACCAGGCGGATTGGATTGTTCCGAACAAAGGCGTAGAGCTGGCTGGCGCCGCGCACAGGGTCGCAGCTCGTCCAGCGTCCGAGCCACGGGGAACAGTAGCGGGCTCCGTAATAGGCGAGTCCGGTTTCCTCGTCCCGTTCCTTTCCGGTGTACCGATAGCGCTTGGGGGTCTCGGTCTGGCTGCGGACGGCCTGGTAGGTGGTGCTGCCATAGGGGGTGTATTCCTCATACGAGATGATCTGCGCCTGATCGTCAAGTTCCAGGCCGGCCGAGCCGAGGTGATTGCCGAACTGGTACCGGATCAGTTGCCGGGGTCCTGGGTCGTTGGCCCGCGGGTCGAGTGTGCGCGTCTCCACCAAGGCGATGCGCTGCCGGCCATCCGCCACGTGCAGCGTCTCGCGTTCCAGCGTGGGTGTGTGGGCGGCCATGGCGCCATCGTGCTTGCGGAAGATCTCGAAGCCGCCGAGGTAGATGCGCTCTTCGGTGAGGCCCGGCGCCTTCTCCCATACTTTGCGTACGCGCTGGCCTGAGGCGTCGTAGACGTAGCAGGCCGCGCCGCCGGCCAGGTCGGTCTGGCGTAGCTGGTCCTTGTAGTCCCAGTGCATGTTGGGTCCGGGCTGTCCGCCGCCCAGGTGCGGCATCCGGACCAGGTTGCCGTGATCGTCGTGTTGGTACGGCTCGATCTGGAGCGGGCTGAGATTGGTGCGGCTGAGGCGGTTGCTGGTCGTCGGCAGAGGGCCGGGGATCAGGCTGGGTTCGAGGTAGTCGTAGGTACGCGTCCAGCCGGGATGTGCCGGGTCGCTGCCACGGTGCCGCATTTGCAGGAAGTTGCCGACGGCGTCGTACACATAGCGCTCGGTGTAGGCGCCCATGGCGTTGCCGTCGCCGGGGTGGTCGAGTCGTGCGGGGAAGGCGTTGAAGCCGTCCGGTGCCGTCGGCGGTTTGCGTTCGCCGCTCGCCAGTTGGCCCAGATGCTCGCGGCCGGTGGCCTGGATGAGCCGGTAGACGGCGTCGTAGACGTAGTCGTTGCTCGGTTCGACGCGTTGGTTCCTGAAGTAGATGGTCTGCTGGGCGTCGTCCTGGATGTGGGTGATGTTGCCGGCGGGGTCGTAGGTGTAGCGCAGGTTCTGCAGCCCTGGGTCGTCGCGGCGCGTGAGCAGCTGAGTGAGCCGGAATGTGAGCGGGTCGTAGCTGTAGGAGGTGCCGGCGCCGTTCTTGTACGCGATGTGCAGGCGCTGGCCCTTGGCGTTGTAGCCGATACCGGCGACGCCCACCGGCGACGGCGCTTCGGAGCCGGGGTCGAGGAGCGCGGTGGGTTCGGCGGCGCGCTCCAGCCACACGTCCACTCGTTCCAGCAGGTTGGCTTCGTTGAAGACCGGCTGGATGACGTTCCGCTTGGGGGCGGTGTCACTGTGCGGGGCGATGGACTGGATGGGGCGGTTGAGCGCGTCGTAGCGGGTGCCGCTCTCGAAGCTCTCGTCGTCGAGCTCCGGATTCAGCCGCCAGTCGGGGATGGCCGTGTAGTCGCTGACCAGGCAGCGGGTGCCGTACAGCAGGTTGCCCTTGAAGTCGTAGGTCTCGGTGGGGTCGCCGTTGGTGTCCAGCCGCGCGTTGGTGGCGACTCCGGCGGAGTCGAAGTGCCGGTAGATGCGGGTACGCAGGTTGAGCGCTTCGGCGTTGGCCTGACCTTCGCCGTACTCGATCTTGTCGACCAGGACGTCGCGGTTCAGGGTGCGCGGATCGGAAGCCGCCGTGGTGCCGCGTACGGTCTGCTCGGTTGGGCGCCGCAGTTCGTCGTAGGTGGTCGTGAAGTTGTGGCCGCGGCTGTCCCAGGCGCGGATCGGCTTGCCGGCCACGTCGTTCACCATCCAGCGTGCGCCGGCCTCCATGCTGAGCTGGTGGAGGGGGTTGCCCAGCATGTCGTAGGCGTACCTCATGATGACGCGGCCGAGGGAGTCGCGCACTTCGCGTTGGTTGCCTTCGATGTCCAGCTCGACGCGGGTGGCGAAGCTGTCCTGGCTGCCGTCGAGGTCGTGGCCGGGGCAGACGACGCGGTTGCGCGCCACGGTCAGGAACGGGCGGCCGAGCGCGTCGAAATGCCCGGTGGTGGGCGTGTCGGCGTGTGCTTCGGCGCGCAGGGCGGCATTGCGCTCGTCCGGCCCGAGCTCGCCGCCGATGCGCTGGGCGTGCCAGCTCTGCCAGGTGGAGGGCTGCGTCCTGAAGTATTCAGTGACGTAGCCGCCTATGTCGGGGTCGGTGCGCGGGTCGCCCACGACGCAGGTGTCGTTGACGTCGTAGCTGGTCTGCTGCCAGGGATCGAACAGCACCTTCTCGTAGGTGTGGTTCGGGTGCAGCGTGGCGATGACGCGCCCGGCCGGGTCGTAGAACAGCACGGGGCTGACGCCGACCGTGACGCCGAACTCGAAGTCATGCGTGGCGCTGAAGAAGGGCTCGTACTGGCGGACCGGCTTGCCCTTGTTGTTGAAGATGGTCCAGCCGTTGCCGACCCAGCGTGGACTGGCGTCGAGTGGTCCCGGCTCGGCCTGGATCTTCTTCTGGATCTCGCGGCCGAAGCCGTCGGAGTAGGAGAAGCTGAGCTGGATCTTCAGGCCCTGCGGCGGCAGTGGCGCGCTGACGTGCGTTTCGCGGGCGAGCGTGGCGGACCAAGCTGGTCGCCATTTCGTCGGGTCGTCGGGGTTGGCCTGCCGAGTACGGCGGAATCGGTCGAGGTCGTAGATGACGCGCGTGGTGGCATCTTGCAGCAGCGCCGTACTCGCGAGTGGATCGGCCGCGGCGAAGAAGCGGTCGAGCTCGACGGGGGTGAGGTCGGTGCCGAGACCGTTGACCGTGTCGCCTTCCACCAGCGCGGGCAGTGGCTTGCCCATCAGTGCGGTGCCCGCCACCAGGCCCAGCGTGTCGAAGACGATCTCGGTCCGGTTGCGGTTCGGGTCGCTGACCAGACGTGGCTGCAGCACGCGGTAGTCGTTGGCCGCCACGGTGACGCGGTTGCCGAGTGGGTCGCGGGTTTCGACCGTCAACAGGTCGTAGACGTCGAAGTCGACGAGCGTGTCCTGGCCGAAGGGGTCGCGGTAGCGCCGGGGACGGAAGAAATGCTGCCGGGCCTGAGCCAGCTCGTTGGCGGGATCGGTGCTGTGAAAGGACCGTCCCGAGGGGATCCACCAATGATCGTCCGGATCGCTCGCGGGAAAGCGGCCGTCCGCCTTGAGGGTCTGGCTCTGCAGGTAGCCGCCCTGGCCGGAGAGCACCGCCGCGGGCTCGGGCAGCAAGGGCTCGGTCGGCTGTCGCTGGAAGACCCGCGCGAGCAGGCCGGGGGTGAGGGCGAGCCGGTAGCTCTCGCCGGGCAGGGCGAGTGGCTGCACCTCACCGAAGGGCAGGAGGCCGGCGAGATCGTCGCTGCGATAGAGGATACGCAGCCACTCGATGGGACGGCGGCGCTGGTCGCCGGTGGCGGTGTCCTCGTAGGCGACCTCGGGAGCGGTGAACTTGTGCCGCAGGCGATCCGGTTCGACCAGATCGGAGGCCTGATAACGGCCGGCCGGCCCGGTGGCTGGGTAGCCCGTCAGCTCGAAGGTGAGTGCCTCGCAGGGCAGGGGGTTGCGATGCGTGTCGGGCGAATCGATGGCGTTGCTGACGCGGTTTTCGGTATAGGTGAGCAGCGGGGTGGTCTGCTTGGCCTGATCGGTCGCGGGCAGCCCGGTCAGCCCGGGATTGGGCACCAGTCGCGCCTCAATGGTGCGAACCTGGGTGCGGCGTCCGTAGCCGATGGCGGCTTGCTTGAGCACGTTGCCGTAGTCGTCGACCTCCAGCGTCAGCGCGTGCTGGATCCGCGGATCGGCCGCGTCGCGCTCGTAGTGGTAGCTGATCACCTCGCGCGCATGGGTGAAGAAGACGGCGCGGCGATTGGCGCCCCGGGGCTGCAGGGCGCGAACGGTGAAGTTCTGCTCGGTCACGGTGTACGGCGTGCGGGAACGCTGGGGCTGTTCCGGTCCGGCGTCGTCGGCATAGACCTCCTGGCGCAGCATCGACCCCTTGAGGGCGCGGCAAGCTTCGCGCGTCAGTCCAGCCGGGAGCACGGTGTCCGGCAGCAGAAGATCGCGAGCTTCGGCGTCGGTCAGACCCGGTTCGCGGAAATATTCGCCGAGGTAATCGAAGACCTGATCAACGCCGGTGTGGAACCAGGTCTTGGTGTGGATTGGAGGCACGTGGGATGCGGCCGCGATGTTGTCACCGCCGGCCAGGGCCGCGAACTGTTCCGTGTCCCACTGCTCGACCATGCCGAAACCGCGGAACTCGCGCTCCACACCGTCGAAGTAACCGTGGTGGTAGGCGTATCGGGTGACGAAACGATTGTGGCTGACCTGGTCGATGGTCTCGACGCGCTCGACCACGTGCACCGGGAACGGCAGTCGAGTGATCCAGGGTTTTCCGTCGCGTTTGTCCTGCAGGTAGAACTGGGTCGAGGGGGCGTAGTCGATCCTGGTCTCAGCGCCCAGGTTGTTGATCGCCTTGACCAGTAGATGCGGCTTACGGCCGCCCATCAGGTTGACGTAGCGCATCGGCCGCCCCGCCTCGCCCGGCAGGGGCGAGGACCACACCAGGCAGGCGGTGCCGTTGCCGAGCAGATCGGTGGGCACGATGTTGGCCAGGTCATCGACGCGGGGAAACGCCTTCAGCGGATACGGCTGGCTCCAGCTGTTGCCCGACTGGTTGAAGTACAGGCGCACACCATCGCGGTGCAGGTAGATGATGTCGGCGGTGCCGCTGCCGTCGATGTCGGCCAGGCGGATGCGCTTGTGGTCGAACTGGTCCGGGTGGTCGAACCAGGGCGCATTGTCCATCGTCACCTTGGCGCCGAAGTGGCCGTAGCCCAGGTTCGGCCAGTAGCAGACTTCGCCGTTGCGGATACGCACGATGTCGGTCAGGCCGTCGCTGGAGAGGTCGGCCAGGTAGATGGATTGCGTGCCGTCGGCGAAGACGATCCGCGGGCCCTTCTCCTCATCGAGTGCCTGCGCGACGCGTCTGGCCGGGCCGAAGCCGTTCTCGGCCAGCGAGGCGTGCCAGACGAAGGCGTCGTCTTCGGTGATGAGCACGTCGGCGCGGCCGTCGCCGTCCAGGTCGACGAACTTGAGGTTCGGGTCGCTGAAGTCGCGGTTCGGATGGGAGGTGAAGGGGCGGAAGGACTGCCAGCCATTGGCGTCGTCGTGTTCGTACAGGCCGGGGATCGGGCCTGTCGTGACGACGACGTCGGGCCGGCCGTCGCCAGCCAGGTCCATGAGCTCCGCCCCGTCGCTCAGGGCCATGCTGGGCTTGAGGAGGACGGTTTCGAGCGGAGCCAGCCGGGCCTTCACCGCCTCGCTGCCGTCGGGCAGCTTCGCCGGGATGGAGCTCAGGTTGCGCTTGTAGAACCAGGCGTCGGCCTGCTCGGTGAGGATGCCTGGGATGCCCTCGCCGTGCAGGTCAGTCCAGCGGTAGGCAGTGCCGTCCAGACCAACGGGGAGGTTCTCCACGCTCTGCGGATCCACCTCCTCCACCGTTTCCCGCACGGTGGGTTCGGTGTACTCGTACTCGATGGGTGGCAGGCTGCGCTGGTCGTAGCCGCCGTTGTCGCGGCGGTAGCTGGTCTGGGTGACGGATCGCAGGAAGGTATGGACGGGATTGCGGACGTCGGTGGGGTCGACTTCATCGGAGTAGGCGAAGTCCATCGAGCGCACCAGGCAGTCGCGGCCCACCCCGGCTTCAGCTGGGAAGTGGTGGAACATCAGGACGCGCTGGCAGGTCCGGTAGGTGCGGACCTCGAAGCCGGCGCGATAGGAAGAAAATGGATCCTTGCGTGCGGGCCAGGCGCCCGGGTCGTCGGGGGTCGGCGTGTTGGCGTCATGGTCTCCGTAATCGAAGGCGACCTCAAAGTGCCAGGCGTCGCTTCCATCTGGGGGTCCGGCGTCATTCAACGAAGGGAAGTAAGGCGAACGATTGCCGTAGCGGATGCGTTTGAGATAACGCTGGGCGGTACGGGAGGCATCCGTGCGGTTGCCTTCATGGGCCTTGGCAATCGGATTACCGGATGCGTCTTCGAATATTCGCGCGGAGTCTTCGGACTTGTAGCCGTAGACGATCACGTTGCCCTTGTCGTCGTGGCTCTGGCAGATCAGCCAGCTGAAGATGCGGCTCTGGTCGGCGAGGCGGCTGTCGGCGGTCTTGCCGTACCAGGTGGTGATGTTGTCGCTGGAGATCGAGCGCCAGAACACGTCGGTGATGTCGGCGGTATTCGTCCAGCGCTCGATACGGGCGAAGAGGCCCTCGATACGCGGGCGGTATCGGTCGATCCGGTAGCTGGATCCGTTCACCGTTCGCGGCGGCAGGTTCTCCCGTTCCCACTCGCCCGGTGCGTTCTGAACGAGCACCGGCACCAGATCTTCGGCACCGGAGAGAATGAAGACGTCCGATTCAACGGCGTCGTGGTATCGCGGCAGGCCTTGGTCGGTCTTGCGGGTGATCGAGGGAAGGGACAGGCTCCAGCCGAAGCCGAACGGGCCGTTACCGGCGCCGGAGTCATAGGACAGGGCCAGCTGCGGGCCGAAGCCCGAACGGCCTGGGCTGGTGGCGATGGGCACCGACATCGAACCGGTGCCGGTGACCGGGTTCGCGGCGAACTTCTCGCCGATACCGCGAATCGCCCCGCCGCCTTTGGGCAACTGAATCGATGGAGCGCGAGAGCCGGTGCCGCTCGCGGCATAGAACTGGTTGCCCATTATGGCCATCCTCGATTCAACGGTCCCCTGATCCACTTGTACGTGTCCGACACGTACCGAACAAGTGACACGCCAAAACGAAATTCAAATAGTGACTAATCCTCCCACAAAGGATAAAACGCCACGATAATACCTATAAAGAACTGGGATAGGCGCGGAGGGTGTCGAGTACTTCGGGATCAGTCAAGCAGAATCTGAACGTACCCGTCGCTTCCGTGCACGCGGATCCGCTGCCCGTCGGGAATCAGCTGGGTGGCATCTACCACACTGACGACAGCCGGCAGGCCGTACTCCCGTGCGATCACCGCGCCGTGTGTCATCAATCCTCCGACCTCCGTCACCAGGCCTGCGATGGCGACGAAGAGAGGCGTCCAGCTCGGGTCCGTGTGAGCCGTGACGAGGATGTCACCCGGTTCGAGATCAGCCTGGGCCATGTCCAGGATGACGCGGGCGCGCCCTTCGACGGTCCCAGCGGAGACCGGTAGGCCGATCAGGGCGCCGGCCGGCACGTCGTCGCGTCGGTATGCCCCGGCGATGGCCTCGCCGTCAGATGTGAGCACCCGGGGCGGCGTGAGCGCGTGGTATGACCGGAACGCGTCCTTGCGCTGCTGAATCAGCTTGTCATCCACCCGGTTCGAGCGCACGACGTCGTGGAACTCCTGGAACGTGAGGTAGAAGACGTCCTCCTTCTCGGTGAGCACGTTGGCCTGCACGAGGCGCTCGGCCTCTGCCAGCAAGGCCTGCTTGTAGACGAAGTAGCGGCTGACGATGCCGTACTTCGGGTACTCCCGGTAGCCGATGAAGGTCCGGACCCGGTCGATCATCTGCTTGGTCTGGTTGGCCCTGTGCTCCCCGTCCGGCAGGGCCCGCAGGTGTTCGAGCACCTCCTGCGCCTTCTTCTGCGCCTCCTGCCGTCCTTGCTCGAAGCGCCGCTTGGCGGTGCCCGGCTCGAAGTTCCTGACGTTGTCGAGGATCACGGACACGAGCGTGGTGGGGCGTTCGCGCCAACGCGGCCTCGTGATGTCGATCTCGCCGACGCAACGCATGCCGTACCGGTCGAGGTAGGCCTCGATGGCGTGGCGCGCTTCGGTCCCGCCTGCGAACTTCGGCAGCGCGTCCAGGAAGCCGTCGTCCTGGACACCCTGCAGGAACGCCACCACCTCCGGATGCGGGCGGATCACGTCGGCGACGTCGAGCAGCGCCAGTCCCATCTCCGACGTGATGTTGCCGGGGGCGGACAGCGTGAGGGTGTCGGCCGCGTTCTTCTCGCCCAGCCATTCCTGCAGCTGGTCGTTGAGCCACCAGGTGGCCTCCATCCCCGCCATGATCGCCTGCATGTTCAATGGATCACCGAGGGCTCGCTTGTGCTCCTGGAATGCCTCCAGCAGGAAGTCGAACAGCGCCGGTCCGGTCTTCGTCCGGATGTCGCGCCGCAGGGCGGCGATGGAGGCCTGGCTGCGCTCGATCAGCTCGGTGACGGTGGCCGGATCGGTCTCGATCGGGGCGGACGCGCCGCTGGCCGGCGGCCCGCCGGGACCTGCCTCCGGGAGCGTCGGGACGAAGTCGTGGCGGTCGAGGACGGTCTCCAGCGCGTCCCTGGTCAGCGGATCGGATCTCCCCACCATCTCCAGGAGGGCGGCGCGGCTCGCGGGCGAGGCCAGGCGCCGGGTGGCGTCGACGAACAGCCTCCCGCCGGCCTCGTGCATCGGCGCCATGGCCGTCAGCTGCCACATGGAAAGCCCCAGTGGCTTCATGGGGTCGGTCATCATCTGCTGATGGCCAACGGAGAGGTAGACGTGGTTCTCCCGGTCGAGGGCCGCCGGGATGGGAAACAGCGTGGTGATCGGCCGGCTCTGCACGATCGTGAAGTCATCCTCGACCAGGCACCATTCGATGTCCTGCGGGCGGCCGAAATGCGCTTCGATTCGCCGCCCGAGCTGCACGAGCCGCACGACCTGCGCATCCGTCAGAGTCGGCTGCTCCTGCCGCTGCGGGTCGATCGCCACTTCCTGCGTCCCGCCGGCCGGCAGGGCGTGAACGGCACGCTGTTTGGCGGCGACCGCCGCGGCGACGATCTCGCCGTCGCGCACCTTGAAGACGTCCGGGTTCACCAGGCCGGAAACCAGGGCCTCTCCGAGGCCGAAGCCGGCTTCCACGGTGGCGATCTTCCGGTTGCCCGTGACGGGGTCGGCCGTGAACAGGATGCCGGCCGCATCCGGGAAGACCATCTGCTGCACGACCACGGCCATGTGGACCGTAGGGTGGTCGATGCCGTTCCGCAGGCGGTAGGTCACGGCCCGCTCGGTGAACAGCGACGCCCAGCACCGGCTGACGTGTTGGAGGATCGCCGCCGGTCCCACGACGTTCAGATACGTGTCCTGCTGGCCGGCGAAGGATGCCGTCGGCAGGTCCTCTGCCGTCGCGCTGGATCGCACGGCGTAGGCGGCTTGCTCGCCGAGCGCGCGGGTGATCGCCGCCGCCAGATCGCCCGGGACGGCAATCCCTTCGATGGTCCGGCGGATCTCCGCGCTGAGCGTGCGGATCGCCTCCCGGTCATCCGGGTTCAGGCGCGACAGCTGATCGAGCCGATCGTCGATCGACGGCGCTTCCGCCATGATCCGCCGGAAGGCGGCCGTCGTTACGCAAAACCCGGCCGGCACACGGATGCCTTCGATCCGCGATAGCCCGCCCAGGTGCGCGGCCTTGCCGCCAACGACCGCGACCTGCCTCTCGTCAACCTCTTGAAGATCCAACACGTACTGCTCGATCATTGCGATACCTCCGAAGCGGCCGTGCTCCGTTGCCCTGCACCGGCCGGTCGAATCGCCGGCGCCTCGAGCTGTGCCGAACCTCTTTTTGGGCACGTCCTCATGTCTGGTCGCGCCCCCCATTTCCTCGTTGGTGCTGTGTCCGGCCGCCGATTCTGCGGCAAGACCCGGGTCTTGCCGCAAGCCCCCCTGCGCGCTATACGTTGGAAGTGGCAAGGAGGCAGACCTTCTTGCCTTCTCTTTCGTCGTCCGCCGCGGCTGAGATCCTCGACCGCCTGGAGCGTGCCGGCCCCCCGCGACCGCCGCAGCACCCTGGCACTCTCAGACGCCGGTGGCCACGGCCGCATCGCCCGGGTGAGCTTGGCCAGCGCGATCGTCGGTCAGCTCATCATCGCCGCGGCCGAGGTGATCTGGCCGGGCAACCTCGGCGACGTACGCTGTTCAGCGTCTCCCCGATCCTGATTGGGACCGGCCTGGTCACCGTCGGCGTGGCCATCATCCGCGCGGGAGTCTGGGCCCGGCCGTCCCGGTTCCTGCCGCTCACGCTCGGCCTGTACACCATCCTGGTGCTGATCCCGGTAATGATCGCCTCGGGCGGCCCGCCAGGGGTCCCCGTAGTACTCGCCGAAATCGGGCGGATATGGCGCTGACCAGCGATGATCCGACCGGGCAGGCGGCACGATCACCGGGTGGTCATGCGGTCTGCGAGTTCGTCGGCGCTGGGTGTCCAGGTACCGCGCCGGGCCTCGATGCCGTCGAGTCGGCGCTGGGTGCCTTCTTTGCTGGGCTTGAGGTAGCGCTGGAGGGTCCGGCGGTCTTCGTGGCCGGAGAGGTTCATCAGGTCGGCTTCGGTGGCGCCGTCCTCGCCGGCGTGGGTGAGTCGGGAGTGGCGCAGGTCGTGCAGTTTCCAGCCGTCGGTGGCGGCGCCGAGGTGGCGTTCGGCGGTGCGGTAGGTCATGCGTCGGCGGCGGCTGGCCGGGTCGACGTCACGTACGGGCGCGGTGCCGTCGTCAGGGGCGACGCGCGCGGACAGGAAGATCGGCCCGCGGGCGCGGCGGCCGAGGAGCTGGCCGAGCATCCGGGCGGTGCGGATGTCGTAGAGCAGCTCGTCGGCTTTGCCACACTGTGATCAGACAAAGGCCCCATCGTCGACGAGTCCAGTGCGCGGGCCGCCGTCACCGGAGTCACCGCGGAATGAGCACCCCGACCAGCTGAACACCAACGCGGCAACGCGAACCCCACCGCCCCGCCGGCGTTGCCGGCGGGGCATCTTCATGCCCGAAGAACATCGTCACGATCAACGACGCTGTCGTCCCTCATCTCCAGCAAGTCGGTCAACAGCTCACTCGGAACGCAAGGAAGGGCCCGGGGAAGGTTCCCTCATAGCCGAGGGTCACGGTGAGCACGCCAGGAAGGATTTGGACCTGGTCTCACGAGCCGAGCATCTGGCCAGTGCTCATCGCCTCGTCTCGTATCGGGTCAGCACCACGCCGCCGGGAAACGTCCGCGTCTCCACCAGGTTCAGGTTCACCCAGCTGTCCAGGGCCGTGAAGAACGGCGTGCCGCCGCCCAGCAAGGCCGGTGCGGTGACCAGCACGTACTCGTCGATCAGCCCGGCCCGCATGGCCGCTGCGGCAAGTGTGGCGCCGCAGATGTCCATGGGGCCGCCGTCTTCGGCCCTGAGCCGGGCGATCTCGGTGACCGCGTCGCCGGTGACCAGGCGGGTGTTCCAGTCGACCTTGTCGATCGTCGAGGAGAACACCACCTTCGGCATGTCCCGCCAGCGGCGGGCGTACTCGATCTGCGCCGGTGTGGCACTGGGCTGCTGGTCGGCGGTCGGCCAGTGGGAGCTCATCGCCTCCCACAGTTTGCGCCCGTACAGCGCCAGGCTGGTCGCCCCCACCCGGTCGGACCACCACTGGAACAGCTCGTCGCTCGGTACGCTCCAGCCGAGGTCGTCGCCGGGCGCGGCGATGTAGCCGTCCAGGCTCAGGTTCATGCCGAAGATCAGTTTCCGCATCGTGCCAGCCTCTCGTGAGTCGATCTCACACGTACAGACGGGCGCGGCGCGGTAACCTAATCGGTGCGCGATCTGCGTCCGCAGGTAGTCCTCGCGTTCCGGACTCAGCACGGCGTACTTGGCTGGGCTCGAGCGCTACCCACCGGATCTCGACTTCACCCTCGTACGGGCAGCGGTGCACCCATGACCAGCTCTCCCCGACCGCTGCTGCCATCTGCCCGGACGGGAAAGCCTTCCACCGTACGCATACCTCCCACTGTGCACCCTCCCCCAGCCGGAGAGTCCAGCGCTTGACCCTCTCCCCGGGGAAGAACCCATGGTCAACGCGTGGAAACCACTGACTGGAACCACGCCACCCACATCGCCAAGGACGAGCTTCCCCCCGCGATCACCACCTATCTCGCCGCTCAGCACGCGCGTGACCTCGACGTCGCGATGGCGTACTACACCGACACCTCGACCGTGATCGACGACGGCCGCACGTACACCGGCCGCCGGGAGATCCGCGACTGGCTGGCCCAGTCGTCCTCGGAGTACACCTACACCATCGACCTCATCGCCGCAGCCAAGATCGACGACCGGCGCTACGACGCCGTCCACCACCTGGAGGGCGACTTCCCCGGCGGCACCGTCGACCTGCACTTCCGCTTCCACCTGGACAACGACAAGATCACCACTCTGGTGATCGAGCCATAACCCGCTCACCCAGCGCGGCCACAGCACTCGCGAGGTGGGCACCCGCCCCTGGCTGTCGAGCCCGTGTTTCTGCTGGGCAGCGCAGCGCAAGCCGTACGGCAGAAGCGCCGTGGTCAGCTGCCTGGTGAGGAAACGTTCGAAGATCTGGGCCATGCTGAGGATGAACCCGTCGATCCGCACGGCCTGCGGACCCTCCTGCTGAAGGGATGATCCCGACAGCAGCAGCTCGGCCGGCCGGAGCGCGGGCAGGTGGCGCTCGTTGAGCCGGTTGAGCCGCCACGGTGGGAGCGGCGCGCCTGGACGGACGGGGACCACGCCGACCAGGCGCGCGCTCAGGTGGATCATTAGCCGTTCCAACGCACCGCTCAGGCTGTCAGCGGATAAATGCACAACCACCCCGTGCTCTTTGGAGCGGTCGGTGCAGGCGCCAACTGCGATTCTCAACGCGATACGAACAGCCACTCGCCTGCGGCACATCCCGCTCAGGCACGATCTGAAGGACCGACACCCGTGTTCCGCAAAGCACTCATCGCCGGCCTCGCCACCGTCGCGGCAGCAACCCTGACCGCCACCCCCGCGAGCGCGGCGGCGTACACCTACCCCGACACCCACTACCACGAGGCGAACGAACTCGCCGGCAACCTCAACGCGATCGCCTGGCCCAGCCAGTCGGCCCTCAACACCTACTCCAACTCGACCCCCCTGCTCACCTGGGGCACCAACGGGATCCCCATTAGCTATCACAACCGGAGCCGCTGCGCGTCGTTCCTGACCGAGGTCCTCAAGCACACCTACTCCTGGGCCACGCCGAGCTACTTCCAGGCGTCCTACGGCAGCACCAGCCCATACGCCGCCGACTACTACGACACCATCAAGGGGGCGTCCGTCTCCGACCACTACGCCCGCATCGGAAGCTTCAGCATCCTCCGCCAGGGCGACATCATCGCCATCAAGTACCTCGACGGCGGCAGCGGCGGCAGCGGCGAGACCACCGGCCACGTCATGATCGTCCAGGACAAGCACCTGTACGACCGCGACGGCAACCCGGCCACCACCGAGTGGGCCGTACGCGTGATCGACAGCACCAGCAACCCGCACGGAGCCGCGCAGACCGCCGGCGCCAACTCCTCCTACATGGCGTACCCGGACACGCGGGCGGTCCCCGACTACGACGGGATCGACGAGGGCGAGGAGTACAACGGCGCGGGCCGTGGCTGGATCTTCGTCCAGACCGTGGACAATCGGCCGACCGGCTACTGGTGGGGCGTGAACGAGCGCACCTTCTACCCGGTGTCCAGCCGCCCGATGGCTTTGGGCCGAATCGTGGAGTAGGAATCGTAGCCTCCGACGCGGATGCGGCAGGTCACCCGCGGGCGGACCTGCCAACCATCCTCGATGGGTGCGGATCCTTTCCAGGGAGCTTCTGAGCTGGTGGTTCGGGGCTGGTGGGGTTGTCTCGTGTCTTCTACCGTTCC
>NZ_BLAD01000092.1 GCF_009687845.1 Acrocarpospora corrugata | reverse complement strand
CACACGAACATCCAGCCTTCGAATCGAAGGTGATTCTCAACCGGAGGTGTCGTTCACGCTATGTCACGATCTTCGCAAGTTTTCCAGTCCCTGTCAAATCAACCGATTTGACATCGACCTGATCATCTTGCGGAACTTCGGACCGCCCCGTTTCCGGGGCAACCCCTCTAACTTACCAGCTCTTCGGACGCCATGCGAATCGACACCCAAGCGGCTTGTGAGAGGGGAGCCGGCGGCCAACACCACGACCGTACCGACTCCTGAAGATTAACATCCTCCCCGACCGTCCGCGCCCCAAACCCGCGGCGTACCAATCGGAAGACCGGATCTTTGCGGGCTCTGGGGGTACAAACGGAGCGTGAAGGAATTACTGGTGCCGCGTGCGCTGATCGTCCTGCTCTGTGCCGCCGGAGCGGTGGTGACGCTCGCCGGGATCCAGGCGGTCGGGTCGATTCTCGGGCCGGTGGTGCTGGCCCTGGTGCTGGTGATCGCGGTGTCGCCGCTGCGCGACTGGCTGGCCAGGAAGAACGCGCCGACCTGGGTGATGGTGCTGATCCCGCTGGCGGTCGTGCTGGTGGTGCTGCTCGGCATGGTGGCGATCCTCACCATCGCGGCGGCGCAGCTGGCCCTGCTCGCGCCGACCTACTCCGACCAGTTCACCCAGCTGGTCGCGGAGGCGCAGCGCTGGGCGGCGAGTCTCGGCATGGGCAGCGAGCAGATCAACAAGGCGATCTCCAGCTTCGACCCGGCCAACCTCATCGGGGTGGCGCAGGGCGTGCTGTCCGGGCTGCTCGGGGTGCTGTCCAGCGTGTTCCTGATCGTGGTGCTGCTGCTGGCGATGAGCCTGGACGCGCCGATCTACAGCCGGATCATCAAGGCGTCCGAGGAGCGGCGCCCGGCGATGTACAAGGCGCTCACCACGTTCACCAACCGGACCCGCCGCTACCTCATCGTGTCGACGATCTTCGGTCTGATCTGCGCGGTCCTGGATGTGGTCGCGCTGTACATCCTGAGTGTGCCGCTGCCGCTGCTCTGGGGGATCCTGGCGCTGATCACGAACTACATCCCGAACATCGGCTTCATCCTCGGGCTGGTCCCGCCGGCGCTGCTCGGCCTGCTGGACGGCGGCTTCCGGACCATGCTCTTCGTGATCGTCGCGTACATCGTGATCAACGTGGTGATCCAGTCGTTCATCCAGCCGAAGTTCCTCGGCGACGCGGTCGGGCTGTCCACCACGGCGACCTTCCTGTCGCTGATCGTGTGGGCGTTCGTGCTCGGGCCGCTGGGCGCGCTGCTGGCCATCCCGCTCAGCCTGCTGGCGCGGGCCATCCTGATCGACAGTGATCCTAACGGTTCGATGGCGGCCGCCCTGATTTCCGGGGAGCTGCCCGCCGAGGAACCTACCGCGACGTAAGGTCGTGGCCATGACCACGCGGCGCTGGGACATCGACGAGCGGCAGACCGGGATCGCGGACGGCTCCGCCATGGATCCGCAGGTCCAGAGCCTGCTGTCGACGATGCGGCGGGACGGCTGGGTGACCGAGGAGCCCGAGGTCCGCCTGCTCCCGCACCTGCGCCGCGCGTGCGGCGAGGACTGGACGCTCACCGCCGAGCAGCTCCTGGACGACGGGGTCTACGAGGTGACGCTGACCCAGGCCGCGGACCTGAAGAACATCGAGCTGCACCGCGCCGCGATCCGGCTGCTGTCCGCGATCGCCGAGCCCGTCTTCTTCGTACGGCAGAGCGAGCCCGGCGTCTTCGACTGCGTCACCGGCGTGCTCGACGGCGACCCGCCGGGCTACCGCAGCCACGGTCACTTGGTCCGGCTCATCCTCAACTGAGGCATCTCCGCGTCCACCGAAACGAGAACCCGGCGGCCCCACGGCATCCCCGCGACGATCAACGGGAAGATCAGCACCGAGCTCATCGCCCACGGCGCGTGCAGCGCGCCCCAGTCCGCGCCCCGGAACTGGGTCAGCACCAGATACCCGGTCGCCGCCCAGAGCGAGCAGCCGATGATGGCCGGCCAGGCGAACCGGGTCGGCCGGGCGACCAGGAACGGCATGAACCACAGCAGGTACTGCGCCCCCAGCCGCGGCGTGACGATCATGAACCCGAGCAGGATGGCGACGGTGACGTCGATCGGGTCGGCCTTGCGCCACCAGTACAGGCAGAACGCGGCCACCGCGTAGATCAGGTACTGGCCGACCTTCAGCTTCCACGCGCTGAGGTCCCAGTTTCCGCCGCTGGTCAGCGCGGTCCACCCCCAGTCGCCGGTGATCGGGCGCACGTCGCTGGGGCGCAGGCTGATCGTCTTGAGCACCTCGGTCAGCTGGTCCCAGCGCACCCAGCCGCCGAGCGGCATGGTCAGCAGGAACAGCACCGGCGGCACGGCGACGCCGACCACGGCGATGATCCGGGAGCGCACCCCCGGCAGGAACATCAGCAGGCCGGGGATGAGGATGGCGGGCCAGCTCTTGGCGCACAGCCCCAGGCCCATCAGCAGGCCCGCGTAGATCGCCCGCCGGGTGGCGTCCCGGTCGGTGACGAAACTGCGCCACATCCGGGACGGCCGGTCCAGCAGTGGCGCGCCCGGGGTCCATTCCCCCGGCCCGCGCGCCACCACGTACGCGGCGACCGCGAACACCAGCGACACCGGCTCGACCTGCCCGTGCACGGAGGCGACCAGGATGGCCAGCGGGTTGCACGCGTACTGGAAGGCCCGCAGGTTCGCCTTCGCGCCGCCGGCGAGCCGCCCGACCAGCGGGATCAGGATCAGGTCGGCGACCACGGTGACCAGCCGCCCGGCGATCTCCCAGGGGATGCCGAGCCAGAGCAGCAGTCCGTACACGTACGGGATGGTGGGCAGGAAGTGCCAGCCGCTGTTGACCGGGTTGTCGCCGTTGAGTATCGCCTCGCCGGCCGGCCGGAAGCTGTTGACGTAGTCGATCGGCTGCCAGTCGTCCGCGGCCGACAGCCCCATGATCAGCACCCGGACGGCGAGACCGACAGTCAGCGCGACCGCGAGGGAGGGATTCCACCCCCTCCGCTGGGCGAGGATGGCGAGCACGACACCGGTGACGAGAACGAGGCCCGTGGGGATTGCGTAGTCCATGACGGCCCCAAGACTGCCCCAATCGTGGGCCGGTCAGCCACCCGGGCGCCGAAATGAGCGCGGGAAAGTGAATGTACGGCTCGCGCCCGGCGTCCCGGCGCGGGCGCGAGCCGTACAGCCTCAGGGCCGGTTAGAAACCGGCGGTGATGCGGGTGAACTCCCACTGGGGCTGGGAGATCCCGCTGCAGTTGGACACGACGCCGCCGCCCGGGCAGGGCCGGTCACGGTTGACCGCCCAGTACGCGAAGCGGGTCAGGCCCTTGGACTTGGCCCAGTCCCTGATCGCGGTCCAGGCCGCGGTGGAGGTCAGCTCCTGCTGGTCGGACAGGCCGTTCATGCCGGAGATGCCCATCCGCGCGTACGCCTGGGCGTCGGTCCAGCCGTTCGCCGACTTGAGCGCGTTCTTGAGGCCCTCGGAGGCGTTGATGGTGTCGGTCTGGATGTTGCCGCTGCCGAAGTCGAACGGCATGATCGTGTAGTTGTCGATCGGCACGGCCAGCGCCTTGGCCTGGTTGATCAGGCGGATGCCGTGCGCGTTCGGCCCGGTGGTGGTGGTGCCGAAGGTGACGACGACCTTGACGTTCGGGTTGTTCTGCTTGACGATCTTGAGGCCGTTCAGAATCCGGTCCTGCACGGTGTAGTTCTCGAACTCGTCGAAGTTCTCGATGTCGAAGTCGACGACGGCCGGGCCGACCGCGTTGATGACGGTCTGCACCGCGCCGGCGAACGCGGCCGGGGTGGCGCAGTTCGGGCCGAGCTTGTTGCCGGACCAGCCGCCGAACGAGATCTGCACGCTGCCGCCCGCGGCCTTGATCGCCGAGATGGCCGCCGCGTCGGCGCCGCCGGTGAGCGGCCTGTTGCCGTCCCAGGCCGGGTTGCAGCCGCCGCTGGACAGGATGAACGCCATGGTGAACGACTTGACGCCGGTGGCGGCCATCACCGTGGCGGGCGCGGGCGGGTCGCCCCAGCCCATGTAGAGGTAGGGCGCGCCCGGCATCTTGCTGCCCGGCGGGGGCGGCGTGCAGCCGGTGGTGGATCCGGTCACCGGGTTGCTGGCGTTGGATTCACCCTGCGCGTTGTACGCCTTGATGGTGTACGTGTGGCTGGTGCAGGTGGCGAGTCCGGAGTGGGTGGCGATGGTGCCGGTCACGGTGGCGCGCACTGTGCTGCCCTCGTAGACGCGGTAGCCGGTCACGGTTCCGCTGGACCCGCCCCAGGACAGCGAGATCGAGGTGTTGGTCGCGCCGGTCACCGACGGGTTGCCCGGCGTGCCGGGAGTGCCGGGCGGCGGCGGAGTGCCGCCAGCGCAGGACGCGCCGTTGAGCGTGCAGTTGCTGACCACCGCACCCGCGCCGCCGGGACTGCCGTTGAAGCCGAAGCTGGCCGTTCCGCCCGGCTGAATGGTGCCGTTCCAGCCCACGTTGGTGAAGGTGAAACGCTGCCCGCTGCGGGACATCGCCGCGTCCCAGAACGACCCGATGTTGGACCCGGACGGCAGGTTGAAGGCGACCGACCAGCCGTTGATCGCGGTGGCGCCGCCGTTGGTGACGACGAACTTGCCCTCCCACCCGGTGCCCCAGTCGGAGACCTTGGTGAAGACGGCCGTGTTGGGGGCCGCGTGCGCGGGCGCGGCCAGGGCCACGCCGCCGGTGAAGGCGATCGCGAGCGCCGCGAGCGCGGACCCCGCCCGCCGACCGGCTAAGAACCGAAATTTCATGATCTGTCCCATCAGAGCGCGTTGAGGTACGAACGATGGCTGCGGGAGAACTCGAACCCGTGGTACTTGTCCCAGTTGATCGACCAGGTCATCAGGCCCCGCAGGTTCGGGTAGACCCCGCGCGGCCTGTAGGTTCCGCACCCGGTCCCCTTGGCCAGGCAGGTGAACGCCTTCTGGACCTCGGCCACGGTGGTGAAGCCGTTCCCGGCGAACGGCGCGGCGGGCAGGCCGATGGCGACCTGGTCCTGACGCAGCGCCGGGAAGACGTCGGCGGTGTTGCCCCGGACGGGGAACCCGGCGAGCAGCATGTCGGTCATCGCGACGTGGAAGTCGTGGCCGCCCATGTTGTGGTACTGGTTGTCGAGGCCCATGATCGGCCCGGAGTTGTAGTCCTGCACGTGCAGCAGGGTCAGGTCGTTGCGCATGGCGTGGATGACCGGCAGGTAGGAGGCGGAGCGCGGGTCCGCGCCGCCGGTGCCGGGTCCGTAGAACTGGTAGCCGAGCTGGACGAAGAACGTCTCGGGGGCCATGGTGAGCACGAAGCGGGAGCCGTACCTGGTCTTGAGGGAGCGGAGCGCCGAGATCAGGTTGACCACGACCGGGGTGGTCGGGCTGCGGAAGTTCGTGTCGCCCTGGTTGAGGAAGAGGGAGTGGCCCTCGAAGTCGATGTCCAGGCCGTCCAGGCCGTACCTGTCGATGATCGCGCCGACCGACTGGACGAACTTGTCGCGGGCGGCCGTGGTGGTGAGCTGGACCTGGCCGTTCTGGCCGCCGATCGAGACCAGCACCTTCTTGCCCGCGGCCTGTTTGGCCCGGATGCCGGCGATGAACTGGGCTTCGGTCTCCACGTTCGGGCATTCGGCGACCGGGCACTGACTGAACCGGATGTCGCCGGAGGTGACCGAGGTGGGTTCGCCGAAGGCGAGGTTGATGAAGTCCCACTCGTTGGGCACATCCGCCATCCGGATATATCCGGATCCGTTGGCGAATGAGGCGTGCAGGTAGCCGACCATCCACCGGTTGCCCACCGGAGGCTGCGGCGACGGGCTGGGCGACGGTGACGGGGAGGGCGAAGTGGGCGGAGAGGGCGACGGCGACGGGGAGGCCGGCGGGGTGCCGGGACCGTCGAAGACGATGTCGTCGGCGTAGTAGGCGCCCTGCCCGTGCCAGCCGTTCACGTAGATCGTCACGCTGGTCTGCCCGGCGGCCGTGGTGAAGCCGCGGGTCAGCTGGGTCCAGGCCGCGCCGGGCGCGGCCCAGGTCTCACTGAACCCGACCGCGCCCAGGAACACGAAGTTGCCCCGGACCCAGGCCGACAGCGTGTACGCGGTGCTCGGCCGGACGGTGATCGTCTGCTGGCAGCGGGCGATGTCGTTGCCCGCCGGCGTGGCGGCCAGCGCCCGGGTGCCGGTGCGCACGGGCGTGGTCACCGCCTGCGCGCCGGCGGCGCAGTTCCAGCCGGTCAGGCCCGACTCGAAGCCGGGATTGACGGCGAGGTTGGCGGCCTGGGCCGGGCTCGCGTAGAGCCCGACCGCGACCAGGACGAGGACGGCAAGAGCCGCGAGGCGTCTCATCTGCACCCCTTAAGGAAGCGTCGCGAGGTGCGGCTTGACGGTCCTGGAGAAGTTCCAGTTGTTGCTGGCGTCCCAGTTGATCGACCAGGTCATCGCGCCCCTGATGGCCGGGTACGCCCGCGGCGGCACGAAGCTGCCGCAGTTGGCGCGGGTCGCCAGGCAGGTGAGCGCCTGGTTCACCAGCGCCGGGCTGATCACGCCGCCGCCGGCCGCGCCGGGCCCGGCGGGCAGGCCGAGCGCCACCTGGTCGGGCCGCAGGCCGTTCTCCAGCTGGATGCAGGCCAGCGCGGTCATGAAGTTGACCGAGCCCTGCGAGTACGCGAAGGACTGGTCGCAGCCGAGCATCGAACCGGAGTTGTAGTACTGCATGTGCACCACGGTGAGGATGTCCTTGATGGCCAGCGCCAGTTTGAAGTACTCCATCCCGACGGACTGCATGTCGATCGTCTGCGGGGCCATCGTGATGATCAGGCCGGAGCCGGCCCTGGTCCGCAGCTGGCGCAGCGCCTCGCCCATCCACTGGGCGTTGAGGCCGTTCTCCAGGTCGATGTCGACGCCGTCGAAGCCGTAGCTCTGCATGATCGCGAAGACCGAGTTGGCGAAGGTGGCGGCCGCGGTGGCGTTGGCCACCTGGACCCGGCCGAGCTCGCCGCCGACCGAGAGGATGACCTTCTTGCCGCGCGAGTGCAGGGTCTGCACGTCGGCCCGGAACTGGGCGTCGGTGTAGCCGCCGAGCGCGCTGGACAGGCCGGCGTCGAGGTGGAAGGCGACCTGGCCGGGCGTGGTGGTGGCCTCGCCGAAGGAGATGGCGATCAGGTCGTACTCGTTGGGCACCGCGGACAGACGCAGTTCGGTGGCCGCGTTCACGAAGTTGTGCCAGTAGCCGGTGAGGAAGTGCTTGGGCAGCGGGCCGATCGGGCACCCGGTGGTGGAGCCGCTGGCCGGGTCACTGGCCGCCGACTCGCCGATCGAGTTGTAGGCGCGCACGGTGTAGGTGTGCGAGGTGCAGGTGCCGAGCCCGCTGATGGTGGCGCTGGTGCCGGTCACGGTGGCGCGCACGGTCGTGCCCTCGTAGACGCGGTAGCCGGTCACGGTTCCGCTGGACACGCCCCAGGACAGCGAGATCGAGGTGTTGGCGACCCCGGTCACCGACGGCGTGCCCGGCTTGCCGGGGGCGCTCGGGCCGGACGGGGTGGGCGAGGGCGACGGATTGGTCCCGCCGCCGCAGGCCGCGCCGTTGAGCGTGCAGTTGCTGATCACCGCGCCGGCGCCGCCCGGGCTGCCGTTGAAGCCGAAACTGGCCGTTCCGCCCGGCTGAATGGTGCCGTTCCAGCCCACGTTGGTGAAGGTGAAACGCTGGCCGCTGCGGGTCATCGAGGCGTCCCAGAAGGAGCCGATGTTGGACCCGGCGGGCAGGTTGAAGGCGACCGACCAGCCGTTGATCGCGGTGGCGCCGCCGTTGGTGATGACGAACTTGCCCTCCCACCCGGAACCCCAGTCGGAGGTCTTGGTGAAGACGGCGGTGTTGGGCGCGGCCTGCGCGGGACTGGCGGCGACGAGGACGGCGGCGAACGCGACCACGATCGCGAGGATCGCGGATGGCACACGCCAGGCAAACCTGCTCTGCATGTCACAACCTCTGCGGGGTCGGATGGGGAGGCCATGCGGATACGTACGGCCGGTGGACGGCGGCCGTACGGCGTTCTGACGCGTCTGGTGACGGGACGCAGAGGGAGGTCGGTTGTCGGGGGGCTAGTTGATGTTTCTTTTAGGAAAGTTTCCTAAAAGTTGTGAGGATCGTAGCTCCGGGTTCCGGCACCGGGCAAGGCCCAATTCACTGGGGTTTCAACCACATGAACCCCGGTTGCGGAGCTCGGGCAGAAAGTGCTGAGGACCGCCCGGTTCAACCGGGCGGTCCTCGTCAAGATCCGATAATCGGCGAGTCAGTCAAGGCCCCTGTCGGCTTTGTGCGCCCGCCAGCGCTCCAGCAACTCGGGCAGCTCCCCTTCGACGAACACGAAATAGTCCCGCATTGTGGCCATCCGCCGCCCGGCCACGGACTGGTCCCCGAGAGCCCGGACGTTGTCGTCCGCCATGTCACCGAGAACCTTGAATATTCCGCCCTTCAGGGCGGTCACCTCGTACCACGCGTTCTGCGGCAGCCGGTACACGTCGCGCCGCGACCCCGGCGCCGGTTCCCGGCCGAGCATGCCCAGCTGGATCAAGTAACGGACCGCCCCGGACACGGCCGCGGGACTGACGCCGAGCCGATCGCCGATCTCGGCCGCCGTCAGCAGCTCCTCGTCGGCCGTCATCACGGTCATCAGCACCCGCGCGGGCATGCGGGGAAATCCCCAGTCGGTCAACACCATGGCCATCCGCTCCGCCGACTGGCGGACGGCGTCTTCGTCTCGCATGTCCCTCCCTACGGAAACCATACGGGGTACAGAGGTTCCACACCTTTCACAAATTCGTGAATACAGTGTAGCTTCTGAAACATGTCAAACGCCATCATGGTGTCCGGCCTCCACAAGAGTTTCGGCCGGACACACGCGCTGAACGGACTGAACCTGACGGTCGGGACCGGGGAGGTGCACGGCTTCCTGGGGCCGAACGGATCAGGCAAATCCACCACGATCCGGGTGCTTCTCGGCCTCCTGAAGGCCGACGCCGGCACCGCCAGGCTCCTCGGCGGCGACCCCTGGCGGGACGCCACCACCCTGCACCGGCGGCTGGCCTACGTGCCGGGCGACGTCACACTCTGGCCGAACCTGTCCGGCGGCGAGGTCATCGACCTGCTCGGCCGGCTGCGCGGCGGCCTGAACCGGCAGCGCCGCGCCGACCTGCTGGAGCGCTTCGACCTGGACCCGCGCAAGAAGGGCCGGGCCTACTCCAAGGGCAACCGGCAGAAGGTCGGCCTGGTCGCCGCCCTCGCCTCCGACGTCGAGCTGCTCATCCTGGACGAACCCACCTCGGGCCTGGACCCGCTGATGGAGGAGGTCTTCCGGGACTGCATCCTGGAGGAGAAGCGGAACGGCCGGACCGTGCTGCTGTCCAGCCACATCCTGGCCGAGGTCGAGCAGCTGTGCGACCGGGTCAGCATCATCAGGAACGGCGAGACCGTCGAGACCGGCACCCTGACCGAGCTCCGCCACCTCAGCAGGACCTCCGTCACGGCCGACCTGGCCACCCCGATCAAGGACCTGCCGGACGTGCACGACCTGCACATCGACGGCTCCCGGGTGCGCTTCCAGGTCGACGCCGACCATCTCGACGCCGTGCTCAAGCACCTCTCCCACGCCGGGGTGCGCGGCCTGGTCAGCCAGCCGCCGACGCTGGAGGAGCTGTTCAAGCGGCACTACGAAGTGGCGGCCAGGTCATGACCGGCAGCTGGCAGCTCATCCGCCTGATCCTGCGGCGGGACCGGATCATCCTCCCGCTGTGGGTGCTCATCCTGTGCGCGCTCCCGGCCAGCTACGCGGCCAGCTACGCCGGGCTCTTCCCCGACGACGCGGCCCGCCGCCAGTACGCGGCCGGCACCGCGGGCAGCCCGTCGTTCGAGTCCCTGCTCGGCCCCATCTTCGGCGACTCGGTCGGCGCGCTCACCGCCCAGCGGGTCGGCACCCTGTACGCGATCGTCGCCCTGATCAGCCTGCTCACCGTGATCCGGCACACCAGGACCGAGGAGGACGCCGGCCGCCGCGAGCTCATCGCCGCCACCGTGGTCGGCCGGCACGCGGCCCTGTCCGCCGCGCTGATCGTGACCGCCGCCGCGAACCTGCTGCTGGGGCTGCTGATCGCGGTCACCCCGACCGGCTCCGACCTGGCCGCCGGCGGCTCGCTGCTGCTCGGCCTGTCGATCGCGGTCACCGGGATCGCGTTCGCCGGCGTGGGCGCGCTGGCCGCGCAGCTCACCGAGAACGCCGGCCCGGCCCGCGGCCTGGCGATCCTCGTGCTCGGCGTGGCCTTCCTGCTCCGCGCCGCCGGGGACCCGACCGGCTCGTGGGTGTCCTGGCTGTCGCCGGTGGCCTGGGGCCAGCAGGCCCAGCCGTTCGCCGGGGACAAATGGTGGGTGCTCGCGCTGCCGCTGGCGCTGTTCGCGCTGCTGGCCGGGGCGGCGTACATGCTGTCGGTCCGGCGGGACGTCGGCGCCGGGCTGCTCCCCGCCCGGCTCGGCCCGGCCGGATCCACCCGGCTGGCCAGCCCGCTGGCGCTCGCCTGGCGGCTGCAGCGCGGGCTGCTGATCGGCTGGAGCGTCGGCCTCGGCGTGGCCGGGCTGGCGCTCGGCGGCACCGCGACCGCCGCGATGGACGCGCTCGCCGACAATCCCGAGATGGCCGACATCATGGCCAGGCTCGGCGGGACCGCCTCGCTGGCCGACGCGTTCGTGTCCGGTCTGCTGGGCATCCTGGCCATCGCCGTCTCCGCGTACGGCATCCAGGCCGCGCTGCGGATGCGGGCCGAGGAGACCGGGCTGCGGACCGAACCGGTGCTGGCCACCTCGGTCGGGCGGGTGTCGTGGGCGCTCAGCCACGTGGTGTTCGCGATCATCGGGCCCGCGTTGGCTCTGCTGGTGCTCGGCCTCACGCTGGGGATCAGCTACGGCGCCGGTCTGGGCGACGTCGGCGGCCAGATCCCGAGAGTGGTCGGCGCGGCGCTGGTGCAACTACCCGCCGTGGCGGTGCTGACCGGCCTGTCGGTGGCCCTGTTCGGGCTGCTGCCCCGGCTGTCCACGCTGGCCTGGGGGGCGCTCGCGGCCTTCCTGCTGCTCGGCCAGGTCGGCGCGATCCTGCGACTCGACCCGGTGGTGCTGGACCTGTCGCCGTACACGCACACCCCGCACCTGCCCGGCGGCACGCTGACCGCGACCCCCGTGCTCGCCCTCAGCGCCATCGCCGCCCTGCTGATCCTGGCCGGCCTGTACGGCTTCCGCCGCCGCGACATCGGCTAACCGGGAATCAGTTCCAGCGCACGCGAGGCGGTCGCGCCGAACGACCGCCGGGCACCGGTCGCCCAGGCCGCCTCGTACGCCTCAGGGCCCAGCCGATACCGGACCGCCGCCAGGGCTGTGTCCAGCCGGCGGGCCTCGATCCCGTATGAGGCGACCGGGGTGGTCGCGTCCAGGCCGCCCGCCAGTTCCGCCGCGGCCCGGTCGCGCGCGGTCCTGGCGAGCAGCAGCACCAGGTTGCGGAGCGCGGTGACCAGCAGCGACCTGCTCTCGGTGGCCACCCAGTGGGTGATCACCTCGCGGAACAGGCGGAGCGCGGGCTCGGCGGGGCCGTACCGGCCGCGCAGGGCCACGCTCGCGGTGCGGACGACGCCGGAGACGAGCCGGTTGCCGATCTCGTCGGCGGTCACCCTGGCGGTCTCGAAGAGCTGGAGCGCGGTGTCCGGGTCCAGGTCGGCGATGACCTCGGCGTGCACGAACCCGGCGAAGCAGATCGCGGTCGGGTTGCCGGACCCGAGCGCCAGCGCGACCGCCTTCTCCGCCCGCGCAGCCGCCTCGGCGTCGTCGCCGCCGTAGGAGCAGGCCAGCGCCTGGTTGCCCAGGGAGATCGCCTGGGCGGCCGGCTCTGGCTGGCTCTGGGCGGCCCGCTGGAAGGCGGCGAGCGCGTCGTCCAGCGTTCCGTTGAACAGCGCGAGGTCCCCGAAGACCTCGGTCACCACCGGTGAGTCCGGGTCCATCGCCATCGCCTGCGCGGCCATCGGCAGCGCCTCGTCCAGGCGGCCTTCCATGGAGGCGGCGAACGCGGTGGCGGCCAGGCACTCCGCGGATCCTGCGACTGCCCCGGGGGCGGCCAGCAGCAGCAGGTCGCCGCGCAGCCGCCAGTACGCGAACCGGAACAGCGGCACGACCAGCCGGAGCATCAGCCCGGGATCGGCGTCCCTGGTCCAGGCCCAGGCGGCGCGGATGTCGTCGAGCCTGCTCTCCAGCCGCTGCGCCCAAGCCGCCTCGTCGGGCCCGAAGAGTCCGCTGTCGGCCCGCCGGGTGAACTCGGCGAACACTTCGGCGTGGCGGCGGCGGTAACGGTCGGCGTCGGGCAGCCGGGCGGCGGCGTACACCCGGATCGTCTCCAGCATCCGATAGCGCCCGACCCCGGCCGGGCCGGGGCGGGTGAGCATCGACCGGTCGGCCAGCCGCGCGACCAGGTCGGCGATCTTCCCGGCGGGCAGGTCCGCGTCGGCGGCGACGGCCTCGGCGGTGGCGAGGTCGAAGGAGGAGGCGAACACCGACAGCCGCAGGAACAGCCGCTGCTCGTCCTCGGTGAGCAGGTCGAAGGACCAGTCGATGACGTCCTCCAGCGCGCTGTGCCGGCCCTCCCCCGCCTGGCGCAGCAGCGAGAACCGCGCGCCCAGGCGTTCGGCCAGGTCGTCCACGGTGAGCGAGCCGATCCTGGCGGCGGCCAGCTCGATCGCCAGCGGCAGCCCGTCCAGGGCCGCGCAGATCCGGCCGATCGCGGTCAGCAGGGCCGGGTCAGGGTTGAAGCCGGAGACCGGCACCCGGGCCACGAACAGTTCGACCGCGCCGGCCTCCGGCAGCGGCGGCACGTCCACGACCAGTTCGCCGGGCAGGCCCAGCCGCTCCCGGCTGGTGGCCAGGATCCGCAGCCGGGTCCCGGCCGCCAGCAGCGCGGACACCGCCGCGGCGACGGCGGGCAGCAGGTGCTCGCAGTTGTCCAGCACCAGCAGGCCATCCGCCCGGCGGGCCCACTCGCGCAGCGCGCCGGACGGCTCCACGCCCGGTTCCGCGAGCACGCCCGCGGCCTCGGCGATGGCCGGGATGACGGCCTCGGGGTCGCGCAGCGGCGCCAGGTCCACCCAGCGGTTCCGGTCGGCGAACCGGCGGGCCAGGCTGGTCTTGCCGACCCCGCCAGGCCCGACCAGGGTGACCAGCGGCCGGGCCGTGAACGCCGCGGTGACGACCGCGAGCTCGTGCTCCCGCCCGACCAGGCCGAACGCGGCCGGGGGCGGCGCGACGGCGGCCGACGGGGTGAAGTCCTCGCCGCGCAGCAGCCGCTGGCGCAGGTCGCGGAGCGCGGCCGACGGGTCCAGGCCCAGTTCGTCGCGGAGGCTGTCGCGGTGCCGGGCGAAGGCGGCCAGCGCGGCCGGGATCCGGCCGGCGGCGGCCAGCGCGTTCAGCTGGAGGGCGACCGTGCGCTCCCGCCAGGGCTCGGCGGCGGCCAGGCCGTCGAGTTCGGCCGCCGCCTCGGTGGCCCGGCCGAGTGCCAGCAGCGCGGCGGCCCGGTCCTCGCGGGCGGCCAGGCAGAGTTCGGCCAGGCGCACGCCGTCCGGTCCCGGCTCGGACATCGGGCCGCGCCAGAGCGCGAGCGCCTCGTCCAGCAGGGTCAGCGCCCGGGGCGGGGCCGACTGGCGGGCTTGGTCCAGCAGCAGGGTGAAACGTTCCGCGTCGATCGCGTCGGCGGGCGCCTCCAGCAGATAGCCGGGGGCGCGGGTGCGGACCCTTCCACCGAGCGGGCCGAGTGCCTGGCGCAGGCGGGTGACATAAGTCTGCAGGGCGTTGCGCGCGCTGCGCGGCGGGTCGTCGCCGAACACCTCGTCCACCAGCAGGTCCACCGGGACCACCCGGCCGCGCCGCAGCACCAGGGCGGCCAGCAGGGCACGCTGCCGCCCGGCGGGCGCGCACACCAGACGCCCGCCGTGCCAGGCCTCGACCGGCCCGAGAACACGGAACTCCACCCCGTCACGATCCCCCGCCGTCCGGGGCGGGGTCTACGTAGTTTTCCGGGTTCGGGGCGTACGTCAGGCGTACGCGGGATGTAAGGACCGGCGGGCACAGTCACCGGTATGAATGAGACGACAGACCCCCGTGACCTGCTCGCCGAGCGAATGATCGGCGACGTGACCACCGCCGCCGAGGTGCTGACCGTGCACCTCGGCCTCGAACTCGGCCTCTACCACGCGCTCGCCGCCGGACCGGTGACCGCCGAGCAGGGCCTGCCCGGCATCGCGCCCCGGTACGCCCGCGAGTGGCTGGAGCAGCAGGCCGCCGCCGGCTACCTGGACTACCGGGACGGCGCCTTCAGCCTGTCCCCCGCCCACGCCGAAGTGCTGCTGGACACCGAGAGCCCCTACCACGTGGCACCGGCCGCGAAGCTGTTCGCCGGGATGGCCGGCGTGCTGCCCGCCTTGCTGCGGGTGTTCCGGACCGGCGAGGGCATCCCGTACGAGGCGTACGGGCGGGACGTCCGGCACGGCATCGCCTCGATCAACCGGCCGATGTTCCTGAACGAGTACATCCAGACCTGGCTGCCGGCCGTGCCGGGACTGCGCCTGCGCCTGCGGGCCGAGCCGGGCGCGCGGGTGCTGGACCTGGGCAGCGGCCTGGGCGTGTCCTCGATCACGCTGGCCCTGGCCTACCCGAGGGTGCGGGTGCACGGCGTGGACCTGGACAAGGTCTCGGTCGAGGAGGCCGGCCGGGCCGCCGCCGCGGCGGGGGTGGCCGACCGGGTGACGTTCGCGCACGGCGACGCCCGGGCTGCGGTCGGCGCGTTCGACCTGATCACCATCTTCGAGGCGCTGCACGACATGGCCGACCCGGGCGAGGTGCTGCGGGCCGCGCGCTCCCAGCTCGTGCCCGGCGGCTCGATTCTGATCGCCGACGAGCGGGTGGCCGACGAGTACGCCGCCCCGGCCGGGCCGATCGAGCGTTTCCACTACGCCTGCAGCGTGCTGCACTGCCTGCCCGCCACCATGGCGGAGTCCCCCGCCGAGGCTTCCGGCACCGCGCTGCGCGCTCCGACCGTGGCCCGCTGGGCCGCCGCCGCCGAACTCGGCTACCAGGAGCTCCCGATCGACTCCCCGTTCTGGCGCTTCTACCACCTCACCCGCCCGTGACCTGCCGAGACCTGCCGACACCGGCCACCCGGGACGGATGGCCGGTCTCCGTTTCCACTATTCGACCGTGAAACCGCGCTGGGGAGATTTCATAGTAATCCCATAGGGATTAGAGGTAAATATCCCGCGAGCGATCTAGCAGATCGGGCGATACCGTGTCATCTCCGGCAACACAGGGAGTGACATGTTCTTCGGGATCACCGACATCTGGGCCTACGTCATCGGCGCGTTTCTGATCGTCCTGCTACCGGGGCCGAACTCCCTCTACGTCCTGTCGACGGCCGCCCAGCGCGGCGTCAGGCTGGGCTACCGGGCGGCCGGCGGGGTGTTCGTCGGCGACACCCTGCTGATGGTGGCCACGGCCGCAGGACTGGCCTCGCTGCTCCAGGTGAACCCCGTGCTGTTCGGCATCCTGCAGTACGCGGGAGCCGGTTACCTGGCCTGGATCGGCTTCACCATGATCAGGTCCGCCTGGCGGTCCAGGAAGGGGACCGTCGAAGCGGTGGAGGCCCCGATGGTGACCGCCGGGCACCCGTTCCGCAAGGCGCTGACGATCAGCCTGCTGAACCCGAAGGCGATCCTGTTCTTCGTCACCTTCTTCATCCAGTTCGTCGACCCGAGCTATGGCGCGCCGGCGCTGTCGTTCGTCATCCTCGGTGTGATCATCCAGGTCTTCAGCCTGCTCTACCTGTCCGCGCTGATCTTCGGCGGCACCTTCCTGGCCGGGCAGTTCGAGCGCCGCCGCGCCCTGTCGTCGGGCCTCACGTCCGCGGTCGGCGTGCTCTTCGTCGGCTTCAGCGCGAAGCTGGCCACCACCAGCCTGGGGTGAACCCTGAGGTAAGAACCCTGTAACCAACGGCCTATCCCCTAAGGGATAGGCGCGTGCTCCCCTAAGGGTCAGGTACCTTTACTCACCGGCCATGGTCTGCCCAAGGGTTTCTCCATACCTGCCACGGGCAGGAGAGTAAACCCTTAGCGTCGGTTCGCCGTCGCCATTTGAGGAGCCCCATGTCTCACCCTCCATTCGCGCTGCCCCGCGCCACCGCCATGCTCAGACAAGCGGTGCCGCGGCTGCTGGAGGGTGTCGTCGCGCCGCTCGCGGTCTTCTACGCGGCGCTGTACGTGCTCGGTTTCACCGGCGCGCTGATCGCGGCGGCCTCCTGGGTGTACGGAAGCGTGGGATATCGCCTGATCCGGCGCATGCCGATCCCCGGCACGATGGTGGTCGCCACCATCGCCATCACCTTCCGTACGCTGCTCGGGCTGTGGACCAACAACGCGGTCGCGTATTTCATTCAGCCGGAACTCGGCACCATCTGCATCAGCGTGATCTTCCTCGCCTCGGTCCGGTTGCGCCGCCCGCTGGTGCAGAAACTCACGCTCGACTACATCCATCTGCCCGCTTTCGTGCTCAGGCACGAGCGAATGCGGCGATTCTTTGCCCGGATTACTCTGCTCTGGGCGTTCGTCCTGCTGGCCAACTCCACGGTGAGCATCTGGCTGCTGGTGCACCAGTCGATCGCGGCCTATCCGATCACCCGCGCGCTGATCGTCGCGGTGATCACCGGGCTCGCTTTCCTGGGTTCAGTTTGGGCGTTTCGTAGGGTGTTGAGCCGTTTGCACGTTGAGGCCCCCGCTTAAGTTAAAGGTCATGTTTGGCGTGCTTCATATCAGTTTGTCTGCTTTGTTGAGCGGAAATCCTTTTGGCATGAATGCTAAGAAGAAGAACCCGCGTCAGTCCAGCACCGACCGGGACATGCGTCCTGGCGAGAACAACCCACAGTCGCCGCAACGGCGGCAGGACGAGATGCCCGGTCAGCAGCCGGGCAGCAAGCCTGGCATCGGCCGTGAGCCCGGGCGTGAGCCCGGGCGTGAGCCCGGTTCGCGCGATTCGATGCCGCCTCGCCGCCAGGGGAGTTAAGCCGCACTCCTGGTAGCGATCAGCACAGTCACTGTTCGGCCCGGCACGGCGGACGGGAGAGATCCCGATCGCCGTGCCGGGTCGGCGCTGTCGTACGATCATGACGCCTGGTGAAAGGACCGTCATGACCGGAAATCCCCTCGGTACCGCTCTTGTCACCGGTGCTTCGCGCGGTCTCGGCGCGTTCATGGCCGACCGGCTCGCCGCCGACGGCTGGCAGGTGGCGCTGAACTACGCGCACGACACCGCCGGGGCCGGTGCCGTGGCCGACCGGATCACGGCACGCGGGCACTCGGTCACCCTCGCCCGGTTCGACGTGACCGACGAGGACCAGGTCCGCACGGCGCTCGCGGAGCTCGGGCCGATCGCCGTCGTGGTCAACAACGCCACCGGCCCCCAGCCGCTGCTCACGGTCGACCGGCTGACCTGGGACGACCACCTGAACCAGCTGCGTTTCTTCATCAAGGCGCCGCTGCTGATCCTGCAGGCGGTGCTGCCGGACATGAAGGCGGCCGGGACCGGCCGCATCATCAATGTCGGCAGCGAGGTCACCGACCTCGGAAATCCCGAAATGTCGCATTACGTGTCTGCGAAGGCGGCCATGCACGGGCTGACCCGCTCCTGGGCCAGGGAACTCGGGCCGTTCGGGATCACCGTCAACACCGTCGAGCCGGGCTGGATCCCGGTGGAGCGGCACGCGGGCTCCACCGAGGACGAGTACGCGAGCTACCTGACCACCGTCGCCCTCCCCCACATGGGCGCCCCCTCCGACGTCGCCGACGTGGTCGCCTTCCTGGCCTCCGCCGATTCCCGGTACGTCACCGGCCAGCGCCTCGCCGTCAACGGCGGAAAGACAATGACCTGACCCGTTTCACCCCTTAGGGGTACGTCAGGGATCCCGTACCGAAGTCCGGGGCGATCCCCGATGGTTCCGTTTCGCTCGCTCCGACAGGCTGCGATTACCCGGTGCGAGACAGCGGAAATCTCACGTTTCCTGCCTGGATGCACGAATGAGGCATTCCCGCCATCGGGCCATGTCTTCATGCGGGTGAGAGGGGAAACGCATGACTGTGCTCGCGGCGGCGGTGGCGCTGGTCGGCTCGCTGTTCTTCGCGCTCGGCGCGGCTTTACAGCAGTTCGAGGCGGCGTCCGGCGGTGAGTTCAGCCTGCGGGTGCTGCTGCGCCGGCCGCGCTGGCTGCTCGGGGGCGCGGCCATCACGGTCGGCGGGGCGCTGCACATCTTCGCGCTGAGCCTCGGCCCGCTGACCGTGGTGCAGCCGATGGGCGTGGCCAGCCTGCTGTTCGCGCTGCCGATCGCGGCGGCCCTGCACGGCAGGCGGCCCGGCCGGAGCGAACTCGCAGCCGCGGCGGCGGTCAGCGCCGGTCTGATCGGCCTGGTGCTGATGGTCCCCAAGTCCACCGCCCCGCCGCACCTCACCGGCGCGGACGGGACGGCGATGCTGGCCGGGGCCGCGCTCACCGCGCTGGTCTGCTGGGCGGTGGCCGGCCGGGTGAACCCCGCGCCCAGGACCGCGCTGCTGGCCGTCGCGGCCGGCGTCATGTACGGCGTGACCGCCACCCTCATCCGCGTCCTGGTCGAGGGCACCAGCTGGGACCTCTGGCTGCTCGCGGCCATCCCGCTGCCCGCCCTGGCCGCGCTGATGCTGCTCCAGCGGGCGTACGCGATCGGGCACTTCGCGGTCGCCTTCGCCGCCCTCCAGGTGAGCGACCCTCTCACCGCCGTCACCTTCGGCGCCCTTCTGCTCGGCGAACCCCTCCCCGCCAACGGCCTGGCCGCGACCGCGGCGGCGCTGCTGGCGGCCGCCGGGACCGTCGCGCTGGCCCGCACCACCCCCCTGTCCCGTTGATCGGAGCCCCTCATATGACTGCGATTTTCTCCGAAGCCGCCCCCGTCGCCGTACGGCCCAAACGGGTTCTGATCGCCACCGACACCTACCCGCCGGACGTGAACGGGGCCGCGTACTTCACCCACCGGCTGGCCACCGGACTGGCCGCCCGCGGTGGTGACGTGCACGTGGTGTGCGCCTCCGACGACGGGCCGCCGCGCAGCGAGCGGGTGGACGGGGTCGTGCTGCACCGGTTGCGGTCGACCCGGCTGCTGGTGCATCCGACGATGCGGGTGACCGTGCCTGCGGGGGTGGGCCGGGCGGTGGCGCGGCTGATCGAGCGGCTCGGCCCGGACGTGGTGCACACCCAGGGTCATTTCGTGGTGGGGCGGGCGGCGGTCGCGGCGGCCCGGCGGGGCGGGGTCCCGGTGGTGGCGACCAACCATTTCATGCCGGACAACCTCTTCCAGTTCGCGCACATCCCGGCCCGGCTCAGGGACCAGGTCGGCGCGCTGGCCTGGCGGGACTTCAGCCGGGTGTTCGCCCGCGCCGACCATGTGACCACGCCGACCCCGATCGCGGCCGGGCTGCTCACCGGCAAGGGTTTCCGCCGCGAGGTCGAGCCGGTCTCGTGCGGCATCGACCTGCGCAGGTTCCGGCCGCAGCCGAGGGCCTGGGCGCGGAAGCGGTTCGACGTGCCTGAGCGCCCGACCATCCTGTTCGTGGGGCGGCTGGACGAGGAGAAGCGGCTGGAGGAGCTGGTCAGGGCGCTGCCGCTGGTGCTGAACCAGGTGGACGCGCAGGTCGTCCTGGTCGGCTCGGGCAACCGGCGGGAGAGCTTGGAGCGGCTGGCCGCCCGGATCGGGGTGGGCGATCGGGTGCGTTTCCTCGGCTTCGTGCCGGACGCGGAGCTGCCGCAGGTCTACTCGGTGGCGGACGTGTTCGCCATGCCGGGGGTGGCCGAGCTGCAGAGCATCGCCACCCTGGAGGCGATGGCCAGCGGGCTGCCGGTGGTGGCCGCCGACGCGATGGCGCTGCCGCACCTGATCGACGGCAACGGCTTCCTGTTCCGGCCCGGCGAGGTGCCGGAACTGGCCGCCCATCTGGTGACGATCCTGTCGGACGCCGAGCTGCGGGCCTCGATGGGCCGGGCCAGCCTGGCGCTGGCCGCCGGCCACGACGACCAGCGGTCGCTGGCCAGGTTCGAGCAGATATACACGGAGGTGACGTCCCGATGAGCAGACTGGCGATCGCCGGGCCGAGTGTCGCGCTGGTCATGATGGGCGCGCTGCACCTGGTCTTCCCCGGCGTGGTCGACCCGCTGCGCGGCCTGCTCAGCGACTACGCGCTGGGCGAGGGCACCGGCGCGCTGTTCCTGCTGGGCATGCTGGCGCTGGCGGGCGGCGCGTGCGCGGCGGCCTACCAGCTGGCGGCCGTGGACCCGGTCCGGAGCGCGGCGGCGCGGGTGCTGCTGGTGATGGCCTCGGCCGGGCTGGTGCTGTCGGCGGTGTTCCCGACCGACGCCGCGCCCACCCTCGACTCGCTGTCCGGCGAGATCCACCGCTGGGCCACCGCGCTGGTGTTCACCGCCATCCCGGGGGCGGGCTGGATCCTGGCCCGCCAGTCCAGGCAGCCGCTGCCGCTGGTCCGGGCGCTGGCCCTGAGCAGTGTGGCGGTGCTGGCGTTCTTCCTGCTCAGCCACCCCGGTTCGCCGGTGGCCGAACTGATCGGCGGACCCGGTTTCTACGGCCTGCTTGAACGCCTGCTGGTGGTGCTGGAGATCGTCCTGCTCATCGCCATCGCCGCCGTCGGACAGAGACCGCCGACAATAAGTAAAGAAATGCCAGCGCACGCCCCCTATGCGGAAAAAATTAGCTAACGTCCATGCATGTCCATTAACGACGTGCGTATCCAGACGGTGACCGGCACGCTGCCGGCCTCCGTCTTCGACGGGCCGATCCTGCCGCACGAGTATCTGCGTACGGACACCCGCTGGGGCATCGGCGTCGACTCCGACCCCGGCCGCTGGCTGGACGAGGAGGCGTACGTCACCGGCGAGCTCAAGCGTCTCGGCCGCGATCACGCGCTCAACCTGGTCGTCGAGCACACCGCCCTGGGCGGCGCCAGGGACACCGCGGCGCTGGCCCGCCTGTCGGCCGGCAGCCGGGTGGCCGTGGTCGCCGCCACCGGGTTCGCGGCCGAGCCGTTCGCCGGCGACCTGATCCGCCGCAGCGGCGTCGACGACCTCACCGGCGACCTGCTCCGCGAGATCGGCGTCGGCCTGGACGGGACCTCCGCCCGCCCCGGCCTGATCGTCACCTCGGCCGGCGGGGAGACCCCGACCCCGGCCGAGGAACGCGCCGCCGTCGCGGTGGCCCGCGCCTCGATCAGGACCGACCTGCCGGTGGCCACCAACGGCCTCGGCCCGCTGGAGCTCCTGCTCACCAGCGGCGTGCCGGCCGCCCGGGTCAGCGTGCGCACCGCCGACCGCCTGGTCCAGCGCAAGATCGCCGAATCCGGCTCGTACGTCAGCGTGACCGGCGTCGAGGACGTGCTCGCCCTCCTCGAAGCCGGCCACGCCGCCCGGATCCTGCTCAGCAGCGGCGTCTCCCGCCAGGACGACGTGGCCGGATACGGCGGCGACGGCTACGCCCGGCTCTTCGACCGGGTGCTGCCCGCCCTGGTCAGGTCAGGCGTCGACCCGGGCACGATCCGGCTGATCACCCAGGAGAACCCGCTGCGCTGGCTCGCGGTGCCAACCAAGCGCTGAGGAACTCCGCGGTCGCGTCCACGGCCTGGGTCAGGTAGGGCTCGGTGTCGTACAGGTCGATGTGCCGCTTGGCGTCCAGCCAGACCAGCCGCTTCGGCTCGTCCAGCCGGGCGTGCACGGCGTGCGCGCCCTCCGGCGCGCAGAACGCGTCCACCACGCCGTGCACCAGCAGGCCCGGCTTGGGTGACAGGAAGTCGGCGCCGATCAGGTTGTCCATCGTGATCAGCTCCAGGACCGACGCCCTGGTGACCTCGTTGCGCCAGTGCTCCGCCGTGCCGCGCTCGGTGCCGTAGTAGTCGAACGGCTCCTCCCCCGGCATCGCGCCGCCCTCCCCCACGGCGGGCTGGTACTCCACCGGGCCGCCCTGGTCCTCCCGTTCCAGCACGTCGCCGAAGGCGGCCAGCGCGCCCTGGTAACCCGCGCCCATGCCCTCGCGCATCGCGTACGGCGAGTTGTACGCCCCCGCGATCCCCACGAACGCCTTCACCCGGGGGTCGAACGCGGCGAACCGCAGCGCGTACCCGCCGCCCAGGCAGATGCCGACCGCGCCGACGCGCTCCGGATCGGCCTCGGGGCGGGTGCGCAGGTAGCTGACCGCCGCGCGCAGGTCGGCCAGCTTGCCCTGCGGGTCCTCGTGGCGGCGCGGCTCGCCGCCAGACTCGCCGAAGTTGCGGTGGTCGAAGGCCAGGGTGACGTAGCCACGTTCGGTGAGGCGTTCCGCGTACAGCCCTGTGACCTGCTCCTTCACCCCGGTGAACGGGCCGGTGAAGACCAGGGCGGGGTGCGGGCCCGGCCCGGCCGGGACCCGCAGTTCGCCGATCAGGGGGATGCTGGTGAACTCGACTCTCATACCGGCAGTCTAGGAATCGAAACCGAGCCCGAACCGGTCCAGTGTTCTGAGCCACAGGTTGCGGTTCCCGCCGTTGGCGTCGGCGCGGGCCAGTGACCAGCGGGTCAGCTGGATGACGCCGGAGCGCACCGGCTCCGGCGGGAACGGGACCGGCTTCTGCCGGACCATCCGCAGCCGGGTCCTTTCTGTGTCCAGGCCGTCCAGCAGGTCCAGCATGACGTTGGCGCCGAACCGGGTGGCGGCCACGCCGAGGCCGGTGTAGCCGACGGCGTAGGCCAGGCGGGAGCCGTACCCGGTGCCGTAGAAGGCGCTGAAGCGGCTGCAGGTGTCGATCAGGCCACCCCACTTGTGGGAGAAGCGGACATCCTCCAGCTGCGGGAACGTCTCGTAGAAGTGCTCGGCCAGGGTCAGGAAGGTGGCGTCGCGCTGGTTGTAGCCGACCTTGACCCGGCCGCCGTTGTAGTAGATCGCGTCGTAGCCGCCCCACAGGATGCTGTTCTCGTCGGTCAGCCGGTAGTAGTGGAACTGGTTGGCCGAGTCGCCCATGCCCTGCCGGTTCTTCCAGCCGATCGCGTCGAGCTGGTCCTCGGTGAGGGGTTCTGTCATCAGCGCGTAGTCGTACACGGGGGCCAGGTAGTGGCGCAGGCGGCGCAGCAGCGGGGAGAACGCGCCGGTGCCGAGCGCGACCCGGTTGGCCCGGACCGTCCCGTAGGGCGCGGTCAGCCGGAGCGCGGCGCCGTCCTTGACGATGTGCTTGATCGGGGAGTGCTCGTAGATGCGCACGCCGAGCGACAGGCAGGCCTGGCGCAGGCCCCAGGCCAGCCGGGCCGGGTCGATCATGGCGCAGTCGCCGCGCTCCCACACCCCCGCGATGTAGGTGGGCGAGTTCACCTCGGCCCTGACCTGGTCGCGGTCCAGGTACTCGATGTCGGCGCCGAGCTCGCGGCCGATGGTGTGCACCTCGTGCATCCCGTCCAGCTGCCACTCCTCGGTGGCCACGTTGAGCTCGCCGGTGCGCTCGAAGGAGCAGTCGATGCCGTACCTGGCGATGGTCTCCTCGATCGCGTTGAAGTTCTCCACCCCGAGCCGGTGCAGGTCGGCGATCTCGTACGGCCAGCGCTCCAGCCCGTTGGCCAGCCCGTGAGTCAGGCTGGCGTGGCAGAACCCGCCGTTGCGCCCGGTGGCCGCCCAGCCCACCCGCTGCCCTTCGAGCAGCACCACGTCCCGCCCGGGGTCACGCTCCTTGGCCAGCAACGCGGTCCAGAGCCCGGAGAAGCCGCCGCCCACGATGGCCAGATCGGCATTGGTATGACCGAAGATCCGCGGCAGCGGCTCCGGTTCGAAAGGATCCTCGTCAAGCCAGTACGGCTTGCGCTCCGCGTCCGCGAGAGCCTTCAGCGGATCCATACATTCCACTTCCCTTACATAAATAGCGATTTATACGGGTTCCCCCCGGTTTGTTACGGTCTCACCTCTCTCATGCGATAGCCGAAAGCCCCCCTCCCGGCCGGGAAGGGGGCTTCTGACGTGCTAGCGGGCGGCCCGCCGCCGGGCCGCCACCGAGTTGGCCACGGCCACCAGCGCGCCCAGCGCGAAGATGAGCGTGCCCATCACGTTGACCTGCGCCGGGATGCCGACCTTGACCGACCCGATGATCCACAGCGGGAAGGTCAGATCCGAGCCGTTAACGAAGCTGGTCACCACGTAGTCGTCGATCGACAGGGCGAACGCCAGCATCGCGCCCGCCGCCACGCCCGGCATGATCGACGGCAGCGTGACCAGCCGGAACGTCTCCCAGGTCCCGGCCCCGAGATCGCGCGCCGCCTCCTCAAGGGAGGGATCGAGCACCACCACCCGGGCCCGTACGGTCACCACCACGAACGCCAGCGAGAACAGCGTGTGCGCGATGATGATCGTGATGTGCCCGCGCGGCGCGTTCGCCGACACGAACAGCGACAGCAGCGAGGCGCCCATCACCAGTTCTGGCGTGGAGATGGCCGCGAAGATCAGGAAGTTGGTCAGGCCCTTGCCGCGGAACCGGTAGCGGCCCACGGCCAGGCCAAGCAGCGTGCCCAGCGTGGTGGCCAGGATCGTGCTGACCACCGCGATGATGATCGAGTTGATCAACGCCTGGGTCAGGCCCTGGATCTCGAACAGCTGCTGGTACCACTTGAGCGTGAAGCCCTGCCAGGAGGTGTTCGACTTGCTCTTCTTGTCGTTGAAGCCGAACACGATCATGACGGCGATGGGCAGCGACAGCCAGCCGATGATCAGCCAGGTGTACCAGTGCAGCAGGCGGTCGCCCGTCCGGATTCTCATCGGGCCGCCGCCTCCAGCACGTTGTCGGTGCCCAGGGTGCGCGCGTAGATGAAGATGCCGATCAGCAGCACCGCCATCAGCGTGAACGACAGCGCCGAAGCCGTCGGGTAGTTGCTGTTCACCAGGTACTCGGTCTGGATGATGTTGCCGATCATCGTGTTGCCTGTCCCGCCCAGCACGGCCGCGTTGACCGGGTCGGCGGTGGCCGGCACGAAGGTCATCAGCACCCCGGCGAAGACGCCGGGCAGCGACAGCGGCAGGACCACCCGGCGGAACGCGTCCAGCCGGGAGGCGTACAGGTCGTAGGCGGCCTCGACCACCCGCGGGTCGACCCGCTCCAGCGCCACGTAGATCGGCAGGATCATGAACGGCAGGAAGTTGTAGACCAGGCCGCCGATCACCGCCACCGTGGTGGCCAGCACGTGGAAGTCGGCCGGGAGCAGGCCCCAGCCCTTCAGCGTGCCGAACAGGATGCCGTCGTCGGCCAGCAGGAAGCCCCACGAGATCGTCCGCAGCACGAACGACACGAAGAACGGCAGCAGCAGCAGGAACAGGTACATCGACTTGCGGCTGCCGCCCTTGAAGGCGATCCAGTACGCCACCGGATAGCCGAGCAGCAGCATCAGCAGTGTGGCCACGCCGCCGTACACCAGCGAGCGAACCAGCTGGGTGCTGTACTTCGCGATCGCGTCGGAGTAGTTGGAGACGCTCAGCGTCTGCGCGAAACCATCGATCAGGTTCCCGGTGGTGAGCGAGACCGAGGCCATCGCCGCGATCGGCACCACCAGGAAGATACCCAGCCAGATCCAGCCCGGCAGCGCCAGCCAGTAGGGCGCCCTGCGTCCCATGTCAGCCCTGCGTGATCGTCTGGAAGATGCCGTTGAAGACCGTCTCCTCGGCTGCGGTGAGCGTCTTGTAGCTGCGCAGCTTCGCGTAGTCGGCGTCGGTCGGGAAGATCAGCGAGCTCTCCGCCAGCGCCTTCGCGTCCTTGTCGTCCTTGGCGGCCAGGATCGGCTGCACGCCGGGGACGGGCGTGACGTACTGGATGTACTCGGTGAGCTCGGCCGCGATCTCCGGCAGGTACATGTAGTCCATCAGCATCAGCGCGTCCACCGGGTTGGCGGCGCCCTTCGGGATGGCCATGTTGTCGATCCAGATCGTGCCGCCCTCGGAGGGCACCACGAACTTGACCGGCTCGCCGGCCAGCTGGCGCTGGAACACGTCGCCGGACCAGGCCTGGGCCAGCCAGATGTCGCCCTTGGCCACCGCGTCGATGTAGGACTGGTCGTAGTACTTGCGGACGACGCCGCTGTCGCGCTGCTCCTTGAGCTTGGCGCCGGCCTTCTCCCAGTCGGCCTGGGTGGACTTGTCGGGGTCCACGCCGACCGCGAACAGGCCGAAGTTGGCGATCTCCTGGGCGTCGGCCATCATGCCGACCTTGCCCTCGTACTTCTTGTCGAACATGGACTGGATGCTGGTGATGTCCTCATCGACGTACTTGGTGTTGTACGCGATGCCGGTGACGCCCGCCTGCCAGGGGATGGTGAACTGGTTGTTCGGGTCGAACGACGGGTTCTTGTACTTGGGGCCGGCGTTGGCGTTGAAGTTCGGCAGCTGCTTGTGGTCCAGCGCGACCAGGTAGCCCAGCTGGATCATCTTGGCCAGCTGCAGGCCGTTGGTCATCACCACGATGTCGTAGCCGAGCGGCTGCCCGGCCCGCAGCTGCGGCTCGGACTTGCCGAAGAAGTCGGCGTTCTCCTGGATGACTTCCTTGTACTCGTACGAGATGCCGGTGGCCGCCTGGAACTTCTTCAGCGGGCCCTGGTCCTCGGGCATGTACTCGGGCCAGTTGGCGAAGACGACCTGGCCGTTCTTCTTCTGGGTGGACCAGAAGTCGGCGACCTCGCTGGGCTTGGGGGCCGCGGCCTTCTGGCCCGACACGCCGCAGGCGGCGAGGGCGAGTCCGGCGGCGGAGAACCCGGCGACCCTGATGGCGTCCCGGCGGGAGTATCTCGACTGCGTCAGACCGCGCAGGAGGGGGTTGTTCATGAAGAGCTCCGGAGGGGTGAGAGCGTGGTGCTAGAGCGCATAGGAGTGCTGCGGCTGCCAGGACAGCCAGACCGTGTCGCCGCGTTCAGCCGTGACACTGCTGTCGTTGGCGTTCTGCTGGAAGACCATGATCTCCGCACCGTCGGCGAGGCCGACCGCGTAGCTGTTGTAAGTACCCAGGTATACGACCTCGTTGACGGTGCCCCGTACCACGCTGAGCTCGCCTTCCGGCTGCTCGGTCGAGATCGTGATCTTCTCCGGCCGGACGGTCAGGTCGACCGTCTCCCCTGCGGCCGCCGGGCTCGCGACCAGGATGCGGTCGTCCGTGCCCAGCTTCACCACGGCGCTGGAACCGTTGATCGTGTCGACCGTTCCGCTGAGCAGGTTCGAGGTGCCGATGAACCCGGCCACGAACTTGGACGCCGGGCGCTCGTAGATCTCCCGGGGGCCGGCCAGCTGCTCCACCAGGCCGTCGTTCATCACGGCGATGCGGTCGCTCATGGTGAGCGCCTCGCTCTGGTCGTGGGTCACGTAGACGAACGTGATGCCCACCTCGCGCTGGATCCGCTTCAGCTCGATCTGCATGTGCTGGCGGAGCTTGAGGTCCAGCGCGCCGAGCGGCTCGTCGAGCAGCAGCGCGCGCGGCCGGTTGACCAGCGCCCTGGCCAGCGCGACCCGCTGCTGCTGGCCGCCGGACATCTCCCGGGGGCGGCGCTTCTCCCGCCCGGTCAGGTCGACGATCTCCAGGATCTCGCCCACCCGCCGCTTGATCTCGCTCTCGGCCACCTTGCGGCGGCGCAGGCCGAACGCGACGTTCTCCCACACGTTCATGTGCGGGAACAGCGCGTACGACTGGAACACCATGTTGATGTCCCGCTTGTTCGGAGGCACGTCGGTGACGTCCTGGCCGAGGAGTTTGATAACGCCCTTCGTGGGCTCCTCGAAGCCCGCGATCATGCGCATCGTGGTGGTCTTGCCGCATCCGGAGGGCCCGAGGAGGGAGAAGAACTCCCCCTCCCCGATGGCCAGGCTGACACCCTTCACGGCCTGTACGGTCTCACCATGCGAGAGGTATTCCTTGACGACACCGTCAAGCTCGATGGCGGGTATGGCCTCGGTCATATCACCTCTCGCTATTCGCCGATGTAGTGCATCACGTGCTTCACCCTTGTGTAGTCGTGCAGGCCGAAGACCGAAAGGTCCTTGCCGTAGCCCGAGTGCTTGAAGCCGCCGTGCGGCATCTCGGAGACGAACGGGATGTGGGTGTTGACCCACACCACGCCGAAGTCGAGACGCTTGGACATGCGCATCGCCCGGCCGTGGTCGGACGTCCACACCGAACCGGACAGGCCGTACCTGACCCCGTTGGCCTTGGCCAGTGCGTCCGCCTCGTCGGTGAAGGTCTGGATGGTGATGACCGGCCCGAAGACCTCGTCCTGCACCATCTCGTCGTCCTGCCGCAGGCCGTCCACCACGGTGGGGGCGAAGAAGTAGCCCTTGTCGCCGACCTGGCTGCCGCCGGTCGTGATCGTGGCGTGGTCCGGCACCCGGGACAGGAACCCGGCCACCCGCTCCAGCTGGGCCGGGTTGTTGAGCGGCCCGTAGAAGGCGTCCTCGCCGGCGCCGGTGACGGTCGCGGCGGCGGCCTCGGTGAGGGCGGCGGCGAACTCGTCGTGGATGCTCTCGTGCACCAGCACCCGGCAGGCCGCGGTGCAGTCCTGGCCGGCGTTGTAGAGGCCCGCGCCCGCGATCGCCTCAGCCGCCGCCTTGATGTCCTTGATGTCGTCGAACACCACCACCGGGGCCTTGCCGCCCAGCTCCAGGTGGACCCGCTTGAGGTCGTCGGCGGCGGTCTTGGCCACCGACATGCCGGCCCCGACCGAGCCGGTGATGGCCACCATCGAGGCGAGCGGGTGACTGACCACCAGCGAGCCGGTCTCCCGGTCGCCGGTGACCACGTTGAAGACGCCGGCCGGCAGCACGTCGCCGATGATCTCGGCCAGCTTGACGGTGGAGACCGGCGTGGTGTCGGACGGCTTGAGCACCACGGTGTTCCCGGCCGCCAGCGCCGGGGCGATCTTCCACACGGCCATCATCATCGGGTAGTTCCACGGGGTGACCTGCCCGATCACGCCGATCGGCTCGTGCCGGATCACGCTGGTGTGGTCGGTCAGGAACTCGCCCGCCGTCGGCCCCTCCAGCGTGCGCGCCGCGCCCGCGAAGAACCGGAAGTGATCGGCGGCGACCGGCGTCTCGTCCTCGGCCATCCGCGCGGCCGGCTTGCCGGTGTTCCGGCACTCGGCCTCGTTGATCTCGTCCGCCCGCGCGTCGATCGCGTCGGCTATCTTCAGAAGCAGGCTGGCCCGCTCTCCGGGCGTGGTCTGACCCCACGTGTCAAAGGCCGAGGCCGCGGCGGCGAAGGCGGCGTCCACATCCTCCTGGCCGGAGATCGGCGCCTGCGCGTAGACCTCACCGGTGCTGGGATCGATCACATCGGAGAAGCGTCCGCTCCGGGCGTCGACGAACTTCCCGTCAATGAAGTTCTGCAGTCGGGTGGTCACCGTTGACCTCCTATGAGGCGGCTAAGGTTGTCGCGACTCTGACAGACATATCAGACAGCGACAAGGGATTTCGTGGCGAAGATATCAAACTGCTACGGAATCGCTTGACATGAGCGGCGAAACTGACAACATGTCGCTCCAAGACGGCAACATGTCAGAAACATGGGTCGGGTACGGCTTAGACGAAGGGGACGTCACGGGGATGACCACACCTCCAAAGGTACGTACGACCAGGAATGGACCGGTCATCCTGGACGATATCTCCAAGCAGATCGTCGAGCAGCTGCAGACCGACGGGCGCAAGCCGTACGCGGCGATCGGCAAGGCCGTCGGGCTCTCCGAGGCCGCCGTACGGCAGCGGGTGCAGAGGCTTCTTGACTCCGGGGTCATGCAGATCGTCGCGGTCACGGACCCGCTCACGCTGGGTTTCCCGCGCCAGGCGATGATCGGCATCAAGTGCGAGGGCGACCTGGAGCTGGTCGCCGACGAGCTCTCCTCCATCGAGGAGGTCGACTACGTGGTGCTCACCGCGGGATCGGTCGACATCATGGTGGAAGTGGTCTGCGAAGGTGATCGCCATCTTCTGGAGATTCTTGGCAAAATCCGCGCGATCCCGGCGGTCCGCGCCACCGAGACGTTCGTCTACCTCAAGCTTCACAAGCAGACCTATTCCTGGGGCACCCGCTGACACCAGGCTGATCAGGTCGGTCGCGACACGTCCGGCCAGTGGGCGGGGCGGTGGAAGGACGCGGCGAATTTTGTTGAGCCGTCGCCGTTGGCCGCGTCGAGTTGGGACTGGATCAGGAAGACGGCTCCGGTCAGGTCCGCGCCGGCGAGGTTCGCGCCGCGCAGATCGGCGCCGATGACGTCCGCGCCGCGCAGGTCCGCCCGGCGCAGATCAGCCCCGATCAGGTAGGCGCCACGCAGGCTCGCCCCGCGCAGGTCCACCTGGCGAAGATCAGCCGCGATCAGATCCGCGCCACGGCGGTCGGCCTTCTTCTTGTATCCCGCGCGGGCGAGTTCGCTCGCGCGCAGCAGCAGCACGTTGGCCTCCTGCCGGACCGCGCCGAAGTCCAGCTTGAGCAGCGCCTCCGGATCCGCACGGGTGTGGCGTTCCGTCGCGGCGTAGGCGCGGTCGAGCTCGGCGCGGATCGGCCGAGCCGCCGGCAGTGTCCGAGCTTCGGCGAGATACCAGAGCAGTTCGTGCAGCTGGCGCATGACCGCGAACACGTCGAACATCTCGGCCGCGACTCCCGGCGTCCGCCGCCAGTCCCGGCCGCCGTAGGTGACCTGGGCGACCTGCTGGCCCGCGCCGAAACAGTCGAAGACCGTACAGCCCGGGAAACCGCGCTCCCGCAGTTCCGTGTGCACGCCACAGCGGAAGTCCTGCTTCAAGTTGACGCACGGCCGCCCGGCCGGTTTGTCCAGGGCGAAGTCGGCCGAGGCCGCGAATGCCGGAGCCACGCAGCACAGCGCGAAACACCGCGTGCAGTCTGCTCGCAGCTCCGGCAAAACGCCCCCCAACCGATCGATCCACCCAGGTTAGAGCTTCGGCTTGGCCGCCTTGTACAGCCAGGCGTTGAACAGCGGGTCCAGGTCCAGGCCGGACATCTCCTCGGCGAGGTCGATGAAGTCCCGGGTGTTCGCCGTGCCGTGGCGGTGCTTCTCCGTCCAGGCGGGCAGCAGCTCGAAGAACGTCTCGTCGCCGATCTTCTGGCGGAGCGCCTGCAGCGTCATCGCGCCGCGCTGGTAGACGGCCTCCCAGTCGAACATCCCGTTCCGGCCGGGGTTGCCGGTCTTGAGCTGCCAGAACTCGCCCTTGCTCTTGTACAGCTTGGCGAAGGTCTGCTTCGCGGTCGGGCCGTTGTGGGTCTCCTCGTACAGCCATTCGGCGTAGGTGGCGAAGCCCTCGTTGAGCCAGATGTCGCGCCAGGTCTGCGGGCCGACGCTGTTGCCGAACCACTGGTGGGCGAGCTCGTGCACGATCAGCAGGTCGTCGGAGACGTCGCCGTCGTAGACCGGGCGGCCCTGGGTCTCCAGCGCGTATCCGACGTCGACCTTGTCGGCGATGCCGCCGGTCGAGGAGAACGGGTAGGGGCCGAAGTGCTTGACGCCCCACTCGGTGGCCTTGGCGGTGGTCCTGTGCAGATACTTGGAGGTCTTCGCCAGCACCGGGTCGTACGCGGTGATGTTGGGCACCCCGGCGGCCGTGCCCTGGGTGACCTTGAACTTGCCGATCGCGACCATGGCCAGATAGGGGGCCATCGGCTCGCGCATCTCCCACTTGACCGAGGACCAGCCGTTGCGCACCCGGACGATGCCGGTGTTGCGCGGCTCGCCGTTGGCCAGCACGGTCAGGCCGACCGGGACCGAGACCGTGTAGGCGAAGGTGGCCTTGTCCTTCGGGTTGTCGTTGACGGGGAACCAGGTCCTGGCGCCGTCCGGCTCGCCGAGGGCGGTCGCGCCGTCCTTGGTGTGGATCCAGCCGGTGACGCCGAGTTCGGGGTCGTTGACCGGCTTCGGCTTGCCGTCGTACTGGACCGAGACGGTGAACTTCGCCTCGTCGGCCGGGCCGGCGGCGGGGGTGACGGTGAGTTCCTGGCCCTTCCGCCGGAACGTGGCCTTCTTGCCGTTCACCTCGACCTTGCGCACGGTCAGGCCGGAGAAGTCGAGGTTGAAGCGGGACAGGTTCTTGGTCGCGGTGGCCGTGATCGTCGCGGTCCCCGAGAGCACGTCGGTCTTGGGGTTGAAGCGCAGTTTGAGGTCGTAGTGCTCGACGTCGTAGCCGCCGTTGCCCGCGTGCGGGAAATACGGATCTCCCAGACCGGCCGAGCCCGGCGAGTAGGTGTCGGCATGGGCGGTGGCGGGGACGACCAAGGTGAGGCAGGCGACGGCGAGCGCCGCGAGAGGGGTTCGTCTGCGAGACATGCGCCCCATTATTGGGATCTAGAGCGAGACACCTCCAGTCAGACGCGCGTTTCCGCATATCCTTCAGAAATATGCGCGTATCCGACCTCCACCTCAGGTATCGGCGCAAAGAGCCCTGGGTGCTCGCCGACGTGAACCTGGACCTGGCGCCGGGGAGCGTGATCGAGGTCGTCGGACCCAACGGCTCCGGCAAGTCCACCCTGCTCAGGGTCATCGCGGGCCTGCTGCAGCCGACGCGCGGCACGGTCACCGGACGGCCTGCCGTCGTCGGGTACGCCCCTGAGCGGTTCCCCTCGGCGCAGCCGTTCACGGTCGCGGGCTACCTGCGGCACATGGCGGCGGTCCGGCGGGTGGACGAGGCGGCCATCGAGGAGTGGACGTCCCGGTTACGGATGGATCATCTGCTCGGGCAGTGGTTACCCGATCTGTCCAAGGGGAGCGCGCACAAGGTCGGGCTCGCCCAGGCCCTGTTCTGCCGGCCGGACCTGCTCATCCTGGACGAGCCCTTCGCCGGCCTGGACGGATCCACCCGGGCCGAGGTCGCACTGACGGTGGAGATGGTCGCGGCTCGCGGGGGAATCGTGGTCGCCAGCGACCACCAGGGCGACCTCCGTTCGCTGTTGAACGTCACCCGTTACGAAGTCCGCGACTCCCATGTCCGGCCGGTGGCCACCGAATCGGCCGAACCCATGCTCAACCTCTCGGTCCGGCTGCCGCTGTCCCGGGCCGGGCTGCTGGCCGCGCAGTTGCGCGCCGAAGGCCACGAACCGCTGCTGAGCCAGGACGAGAGCGTGGAGGTCGCCGAATGATCGCCCTGACCGGCTTCCGGATCGCGGGGTACGGCCGCTCGCATCGGGCGTTCCAGCCCTTGCTGCTCCTGCTCGTCGTGATCAGTTTGCTGTACGCGACGGCGGTGCCGGAGGGGGACGAGCTGACCTCGTACGCGGATTCGGCCGCGATCCTGATCCCGGTGTTCGCGTGGGCGGCCCGGGGGCTGCTGGACACCGAGCCGGACGAGCAGCGCATGATCGCGCTGACGGCGGTCGGGCGGGCGGAGATCGCGAGTGGGCTGCTGGCGGCGCTGGTGTGCAACGCGATCCTGGCGCTGGTCGCGGTGGTCTGGCCGTTGGTGGCGGGGTTCGCGGTGGTTCCGCCGGGGGGCACGCTGGTGACGGGGGTCGGGTTGCACGGGCTGGCGGTGCTGGCGGGAACGGTGATCGGGGCGTTGACCAGTCGGCCGATTATGCCGTCCCCGGCGATCTCGATCGTGGTCCTCATTGGTGGATATGTCGCCATATTGATGGCGGGGTCTTCGTCGGTGTGGGCGGCGTTTCCGGCGATGAGCTGGATGCACGCGGCCAATCACGGGGAGCTGGCGGCGCGGTTGCCGGTCATCGTGGTGTCGGCGGCGATCTGGGTTGGGGTGGGGTTGTTCGGGTATGCGGGGCTGCGCCGTACCCGGCCTTAGGTCGGGATGGGGGCGTTCACCGTCCAGGTGGGGTGCCGTCGCCGACCCGGTTGAGGCGGATCGGCTGGGTTGTCGTACAGCCGGATGCCGTCGCCGGGCAGGAGCGGGGCGATGTTCAGGCCGATCAGGCCCATTTCGAGTAGCTGACGGCCGATTGCGATTTGCAATCGGTAGGGTCACGTCAGGGCACCCGGTGGTAGCTTGCAACCAGATCGGAGATGAGGTACGAGTTGGTGGAATCAGCGCGCTCGGGTTGTGCGATCAATGCCGCGGTCGAGGCGTTCGGTGACAGCTGGAGCCTGCTCGTGCTGCGGGACGTGATGTTCGGGAACCGGCGCTACTTCCGGGAGCTGCTGACCGGCTCCGAAGAGAGGATCGCCTCCAACATCCTGGCCGACCGGCTGAAGCGGCTGGTGAAGGCCAGCCTGCTGACCCGCGAGGACGCGGGGCCGGGGCGGCGGGCCGCCTACAGCCTGACCGAGTCGGCGATTCAGTTGGTGCCGATCTTCGCGCACCTTGGCGCGTGGGGTATGCGCCACCGCCCGACCACGCCGCGGCTGCGGGCGCGCGCGGAACTGCTCGCCGACGGCGGGCCGGAGCTGTGGGATGAGTACATGGCCGAACTGCGGACCATCCATCTCGGCCAGCCCGCGCCGGAACGGGACGGTCCGAGCGTGATGGAACGCCTGGCTGCGGCGCTCGGTTCAGGCGCGGGTCAGTTCGAGGTGGCCCCGGATTCCGGCGCAGTGCGGGTAGAGGTTGGGAGCGGCGCTGGTCCATTCGCCGGACAGGACCGGGACCTGGTCGCGGACGGAGAGGCGCAGGGAGGCGTTGATCAGGCACCAGGCGTGCGGCGGACTCGCCTCCAGGATCCCGACCTGACGTAACTCCACCCGGTCACCGTGAACTGAGCCGATCAGGTCGAAAAGCGCACGCTTGGCGCCATTGCGGCCCTCCGCCGTGCCGGTGAGTTCGCTACCGGACTGCTTCAGACGCACGTCGTAGTTCAGCGGTCCCGGAGTCCCGGTCAGCCGGCCGGTCCATCGGCCCTCGACGTCGGTCTCCTGCGCGGGGCCCATCTCAAAGATCCGCGTTCGATCACCGCGAAGGTACAGAACCGGCGTGATCCATTCCAACGTCTCGCCGGTCAGCCCCAGAATCGCGATCCGGCCGATGGACACCGCCTCATCGATCCCCCGGCCTCCGGCGATAGCCGAATAAAAGCCGTGCGCGAACGCGATGGCCGCCCGATTCGAGATCTCGAACTGCATCGCGGCGACCGCGCTGACTCCGGCGCGGATCAGCGTCGTGGCCGTACCCGCGAACAGGTCGAAGGCGTCGGCCGCCGCGCCGGAACACGAGTTCAGCACGACCAGCCGCGGTGACGGCCGGAGCAGGTCGGCGAAACGGCGGGCTTCCACCCAGTTGGCCCGCCGGTCCTCCTGCTCCAGCGCCAGCAGTCCCTCGCCGCGGTGGTCGCCGTGGCCGATGAAGTGCACGACGTGCCAGTCCCCGGCCAGCAGCAGTTCCTGCAGGCCGGACCAGGTCGGCCGGTCGGCCCAGTGGATCTCGATCAGGCCCTCGGAGACGGGGAGGCTCAGGGCGGAATTCAGCTGGTCGTGTTCGCGGGCCACGAGGAGCGGCGGCAGACCTCGGGGGGATGGGGCCAGGGCCAGGACGCGGAGCGGTCGCCGTACCTTGATCGGAACTGGTAGGGCGGGGACCGGGATGTGGCGGACCAGTTGTTCGGTGCGGCAGATGTACGAATCGAGGGCCGCGTCGTACATGGCCTCCCAGGGGAGGCCGGCCAGTTCGGCGGAGTCGAGCCGGAGCACCACCCGCAGTCGCTCGCCCCGGTCGGCGGCGACGGCCCTGGCCGCCTGGTAGCGGGAGGCCACCTCGCCGGAGCCCAGCAGCGCGGTGAACAGGGCCTGACCCACGTCCCGCACGACCGACTCGGGTGCCGAACCGAGCACCGCCCGCCGGAACTCCGCCCGGCGCGCGAGCAGGCCCGCCACATCCAGCGGCACGATCGCCGAAGCCTCACCGGCGGCGGAACGGACCACCTCCACCTTGTACGACCCCGGCTGCGCCGCCGCCATCGAAACCTCGACGACGCTGCTCAAGAGGCTCATACACCCACGCTACGCGGAAAACCCCGGTCAGGACGTGGGGTTCGCGGCGGCGAGCTGGCCGCACGCGCCGTCGATCTCACGGCCCCGGGTGTCGCGGACAGTGACCGGCACGCCGTGGAATTCCAGGCGACGTACGAAGGCCCGCTCATCCTCCGGACGGGACGCCGTCCACTTGGAGCCCGGGGTCGGATTAAGCGGGATCAAATTGACATGCACGAGCTTGTTCTTCAGCAGGCGGCCGAGCAGGTCGGCGCGCCATTCCTGGTCATTGATGTCCTTGATCAGCGCGTACTCGATAGAGACGCGGCGTTTGGTCTTCGCGGCGTACGCCCAGGCGGCGTCCAAGACCTCGGCGACCTTCCACCGGGTGTTGATCGGGACCAGGGTGTCGCGGAGCTCGTCGTCGGGGGCGTGCAGTGAGACGGCGAGCGTCACCGGCAGGCCCTCGTTGGAGAGCTTCTCGATCGCGGGCACCAGGCCGACCGTGGAGACCGTGACCCCGCGGGCCGAGATGCCCAGGCCCTCCGGCGACGGGTCGACCATGCGGTGCACGGCGCCGATCACGGCCTTGTAGTTGGCCATCGGCTCGCCCATGCCCATGAACACGATGTTGTTGACCCGCCCGGGGCCGCCGGGGACCTCGCCCCTGGCCAAGGTGCGGGCGCCCGCGACGACCTGGCCGACGATCTCGGCGGTCGACATGTTCCGGGTCAGCCCGGCCTGGCCGGTCGCGCAGAACGGGCAGTTCATCCCGCAACCGGCCTGGGACGAGACGCAGATCGTGGCCCGGTCGGGGTAGCGCATCAGCACCGACTCGACCAGGGAGCCGTCGAACAGCTTCCACAGCGTCTTGCGGGTGGTGCCGTCGTCGCAGGTGATCTCCCGGACCGGGGTGAGCAGGTCCGGCATCAGCTGGGCGAGCACCTCGCGGGACGCGGCCGGCAGATCGGTCATCTCGTCGGCGGTCTCGGTGAGCTTGCCGAAGTAGTGGCGGGAGAGCTGGTCGGCCCGGAACGCCTTCTCGCCGAGCTCCACCACCGCCGCCCGGCGCTCGGCCATGGTCAGGTCGGCCAGGTGCCGTTGCGGCTTGGCCCGGCGTGGCGCGACAAAGGTCAGCTGGCCCGCCTTAGGCGCCTCGGTCATTGCCCATCCTCGCGATCTCGATACTCATCACCGCGTCTGCACTTAACGACGGCGGGAAGCGGCCATAGAGTCCTGATCGGGAGGTGAGATTTGGCTAGCGCCCTCGTGCTCACCAGCACCAACCCCTACGGGAGCCGCACACTGTCCGTCGAGCGCGATCAGGTTTCGACCGTAGCTTACCTGCGCGACCCGAGCGGCACGGTCCATGGGGCGGTCTGGCTGGCCAATCACGTGCCCGCGCCGACCTCGGTCGATCATGGCCGGCTGGCGGCGGGGCTGCCGCCGATCATGCCGATCGCGCATACCCGGTTCCCGCAGGGGACCGAGCCCTTCGACGGGTCACGGCTGCAAGCGCTGTGGTTCGAGGAGGGCGACGGGGTCGCGCTGTTCGAGGAGGAGGAGTTGCTGGCCGTCATCCCGGGGTGGGCCGATCTCGATCGGGGCATGCCGGGGTACGCGCGCGACGCCCGGGGGGAGTCGCCGTTCGGGTGGGAGCTGGCGGAGGCGCTGGACGGGCTGGTGCCGCGGGTGCGGAAGGCGATGGAGTACTGGACCTGGCGGGAGGCGGAGGGGAGCTGGTCGTCCTACCAGCAGTTCGCGATGGGGCATCTGGACAGTCGGCTGGGGCCGCCTGGGCGGTACTGGGATGCCGGGGAGGGCGGGCCGCGGCTCGGGGTGACTGAGCGGCCTGGGGGGTTCGGGCGGGATTACACGGTTCTGTCGACGGTGGGGATGAGCTGTCAGCGGATGCCGAAGGCGGAGTTGTACGACACGCCCAACCGGGTGGAGCTGGCGGTGGCCACGGGGCGGGATCCTCGGGTGGCGGCTCGGTTGTTCCTGTGGCTGGGGCGGTATCCGTGGCGGTCGGTGACCTGGTTGGGGCATGGGCATACGGCCCGCTGGCAGCATCAGGCTGGCACGTTCCCGTTGGGTGGGTACGAAGGCGTGATCATGCTGGCGGAGCCGGCGGGGTTGCCGGATATTTCGGGATTTGCGGTGGGGGGCGACGCCGTACAGTGGCTGTGGCTGGTGCCGGTGACGGACACCGAGCTGCGGCTGGCGGCCGAGCGTGGGCACGAGGTGCTGTCCAGCCGCCTGATCCCGCAGAACCGCATTTAACGCGATTTATCGGCGTTTAGTGGATGAAAAGGCTTAGCAGTAGCCAGCACGGGACCAGGGCGAACAGGAGCGAGTCGAGGCGGTCCATCAGGCCGCCGTGACCGGGCAGCAGCGTGCCCAGGTCCTTGATCCCCAGATCGCGCTTGATCACCGATTCGATCAGATCGCCGATGGTCGCGCAGACCACCATGACCGCGCCCAGCAGCGCGCCCTGCCACAGCGCGCCGTCCAGCCGCCACGCCACCAGCCACGCGCCCACCACGATGCACGCCAGCGCGGACCCGGCGAAACCCTCCCAGGTCTTCTTCGGGCTGATGATCGGCGACATCTTGTGCCGCCCGAACAGAACCCCGGCGACATATCCCCCGATGTCACTGGCGACCGTGATCGCGACGAAGGCGACCACCCGGTCCGCGCCGTCCTCCGGCCGCAGCAGCAACGCCACGAACCCGGCCAGCAGCCCCGGATAGACCGCCACGAACACACCCGCCGTGGCATCCCGGACAAACCCATCCGTGCCCTGGAATGTCCGCCAGCCCAGCAGCACCATCACGGTCAGCGCGAACGACCCGACCAGCGACACGGGCCCGCCGTAGTAGGCGCCGCCCAGCATCGCCACCAGCCCGGCCAGCTGGAGCGTCAGCGGCACCCGGATGTCCCGCGAGCCGAACGCCCTGACCAGCTCGTGCACGCCGACCCCGACCGCCGCCAGCACGACGAGCAGGAAAGCCGCCTTGAACGTGTAGAGCGACCCGATGACCAGCGCGCCGAGCACGACCCCGACCCCGATCGCCGCGGGCAGATTCCGCCCGGTACGGCCACCGGAGGTAGTGCCCGTATTCTGATCAGCCGTTCCGTCCAAGCCGTTTACTCCCTTAATGCGCGTGATCCCTGCCCAGGCGGTGGCCACGTCGTTCGCGGTTCCGCGCGGACAAGGATCACGGTGACGCTCGCCGCCTAGACTTCCAGCAGCTCGGCTTCCTTGTGCTTCAGCAGGTCGTCGATCTTCGCGACGTGCTTCTGGGTCAGGTCGTCGAGCTCCTTCACGGCGCGGTGCACTTCGTCCTCGCCCGACTCGCCGTCCTTGACCATCTTGTCGAGGGTCTCCTTGGCGTGCCGGCGGATGTTCCTGATCGACACCCGGCTGTTCTCCGCCTTGGTGCGCGCGATCTTGATGTACTCCTTGCGCCGCTCACCCGACAGCTCAGGGAAGACCACGCGGACGATCGTGCCGTCGTTGCCGGGGTTGACGCCAAGGTCACTGTCCCGGATGGCCTTCTCGATGGCGGTCATCGACCCCTTGTCATACGGCTGGATGAGGACCATCCGCGCCTCGGGGACGTGAAACGACGCCAGCTGCTGGATCGGCGTGAGCGACCCGTAATAGTCCACGTTGATCTTGTTGAACATCGCGGGCGTGACCCTGCCGGTCCGGATGGCCGCGAAGTCCTCCTTGGCGACCGTCACCGCCTTGTCCATTTTCTCTTCGGCCTCGAAGAGGATTTCCTCGATCACTGCGGCTCCCTATTTCCCTGCCGGACTCACCAGCGTGCCGATCTTCTCACCGCGGACCGCCCGCAGGATGTTGCCCTCGCCCATCAGTTCGAAAACGACGATGGGCAGGCCGTTGTCCTTGCACAGGCTGATCGCGGTGGCGTCCATGACCGCGAGGTCGCGCGCCAGGACCTCGCTGTACTCCAGCCGGTCGAAGCGCACCGCGTCGGGGTTCTTGCGCGGGTCCGCGTCGTACACGCCGTCCACCTTGGTGCCCTTCAGCAGGGCCTCCGCACCGATCTCCAGCGCGCGCTGGGCGGCGCAGGTGTCGGTGGAGAAGAACGGCGAGCCGAGGCCCGCGCCGAAGATGACGACCCGGCCCTTCTCCAGATGCCGGATCGCGCGCCTGGGCAGGAACGGCTCGGCCACCTGCTGCATCGTGATCGCGGTCTGGACCCGGGTCTCGACGCCCCGCTTCTCCAGGAAGTCCTGGAGCGCGAGGCAGTTGATGACGGTGCCGAGCATGCCCATGTAGTCGGCGCGGGCGCGGTCCATCCCGCGCTCCGACAGCGCGGCGCCGCGGAACATGTTCCCGCCGCCGACCACCACGGAGACCTGCAGGCCCTCCCGGACAGCCTCGGCGATGGAGTCGGCGAGCTTGCCGACCGTGACCGGATCGATGCCGAGCGAATCCCCGCCCGCGAAGGACTCGCCGGACAGCTTCAGCATCACGCGCTTCCAGCGCAGCGGCCCGTCGAACGACGGAGCCGCCGGCGTGGCGGGTTCGGTGTTTTCCTGCACGTCGGCGGCCTCCTCGGTGTGGCGGTTCAAGCTGAGCGGTTATCCGTGGATCGGCTCCTCAGGCATCGCACGGGGAACAGCCCCAGACTATGCCTGGCCGACCTTGAAGCGGGTGAAGGCCAGAACCTTGACGCCCGCCTCGGCCGCGTACTTCTTGATGGTCTTCTTGTTGTCCTTCACGAACGCCTGCTCCAGCAGCGTGAAGTCCTTGTACCAGCCGTTGATCCGGCCTTCGACGATCTTGCCGATGGCGGCCTCGGGCTTGCCCTCCTCGCGGGTCATCTCCTCGAAGAGCGAGCGTTCCTTCTCGACGACCTCGCCCGGCACGACAGTCGGGTCCAGGTACTTCGGCGCCATCGCCGCGGCGTGCTGCGCGATGTCCTTGGCGACCTCGGCGTTGGCGGTGTCCAGCTGGACGAGCACGCCGACGGCCGGGGGCAGCTGCGGGTCGGTCTTGTGCATGTAGACGCCGATGTAGCCGCCTTCGAGCACCGAGAACCGGCGGATCTCGATCTTCTCACCGAGGGCCGCGTTGGCCTCGTCCAGGTGCTCCTTGACCGACCTGCCGGCCAGCTCCGACTCCAGCAGGCTGGGCACGTCGGCCGGGCGGGTGGTCAGGATGTGCTCGACGATCTCGGCCGCGAGCTGCTGGAAGCGCTCGCCCTTGGCGACGAAGTCGGTCTCGCAGTTGAGCTCGAGCAGCGCCGCGGCGGAGTCGCCCTCCTGCTTGACGGCGACCAGGCCGTTGGAGGCGGTCCGGGCCTCGCGCTTGCCGACATCCTTGGCGCCCTTGAGACGCAGGAGCTCGACCGCGCGGTCGAAGTCGCCCTCGGACTCCTCCAGCGCCTTCTTGCAGTCCATCATGCCGGCGGCGGTCAGCTCACGAAGCCGCTTGACATCGGCCATGTTCACGGAAGCCATTGTCATTCCTCATGGTTTTCGTCGTGGAGCGGGTGGGCGCTTCCTGCTCGGACGCGCCCACCCGGTGGAGCTTGCGGTGCCTGAACGACCAGGCTGTCGCGATCACCGGCCACTCGCCGCGGCCGGTGGTGGCGATCCGGTCAGGCCTTCTCTTCGCCGTCAGTGGTCTCGGCGGTCTCGACGACCTCGACGACCTCTTCCGGCGCCTCGGCGGTCTCGGCGGTCTCAGCGGTCTCGGCGACCTCAGCGACCTCGGCGGTCTCCGTGCTGTCGGCCTCGGCGACCGCTTCCGGCGCCTCGGCAGCGGCCTCCGGCTCGGCGGCGGCGGGCGTGCCCTCCAGGAGCTCGCGCTCCCACTCGGCCAGCGGCTCGGCGGCGGCGACGCCACTCGGCTTGTCGTCACCGCGGGAAGCGCCGGCGCGGGTCATCAGACCGTCGGCCACCGCGTCCGCGATCACGCGGGTGAGCAGGCTAACGGCGCGGATCGCGTCGTCGTTGCCCGGAATCGGGTAGTCGACCTCGTCCGGGTCACAGTTGGTGTCCAGAATCGCGACGACCGGGATGCCCAGCTTCTTGGCCTCGCTGATCCCGATGTGCTCCTTCTTGGTGTCCACCACCCAGACCGCGCTCGGCACCCGGGCCATGTCCCGGATACCACCGAGGGTGCGCTCCAGCTTCTCCTTCTCACGGCGGCGCATGAGGAGCTCTTTCTTGGTGAGCCCCGACGCGGCGACGTTCTCGAAGTCGAGCTCCTCCAGCTCCTTCAGGCGCTGAAGCCGCTTGTGCACGGTGGAGAAGTTGGTGAGCATGCCACCCAGCCAGCGCTGGTTCACATACGGCATGCCGACGCGGGCCGCCTGCTCGGCGATCGACTCCTGCGCCTGCTTCTTGGTGCCGATGAACATGATCGTGCCGCCGTGCGCCACGGTCTCCTTGACGAAGTCATACGCCCGGTCGATGAAGGCGAGGGACTTCTGCAGGTCGATGATGTAGATGCCGTTGCGCTCAGTGAAAATGAAGCGCTTCATCTTCGGGTTCCACCGGCGGGTCTGGTGCCCGAAGTGGACGCCGCTCTCAAGCAGCTGTCGCATGGTGACGACGGGGGTGGCCATGAAATGGTCCTCCATGGTTCTCGGTTGTCCGCGGGCGCCGTGTGGCGCCCACCCTGACGCCCCGAACCGTTCCAGCCAGATGGACCGAGGGAACGGTTCGTGAGGTGGGCGTGCGAATTCGGCCCACATGCCGCAGGCCACCGAACAGTCTACCTGGATCCGTACCCTTGGTTGACCGGCCCCTTGACGCCGCTACTTGGCTTTCCGGCCCCGCGGAGGGCGCGGGAACAGCCGCAGATGCACCTCCGCCAGGCGCGCCCCGGTCGGCGCCTCCGCCGCATCCCTGAACGCCACTTTGTACGGTTCGAGGATCTCGGCGATTCGCGCCCCTATGTCGCGAAGTTCGTCGGCGTCCGCCAGCAGGACCGTGTGGGTGATCGAGGCCGCCGTCCGCCACTCGGACGACTCGCGCGCGGACTGGCTGAGGTAGTCGGCGAGCCTGTCCCTGGCTTCGTCGAGCACGATCCCGATGACCGCGTCCTGGGCGGCGAGGAGATCGGGCGTGAGCTCGCCGTCGTCCGGGTCGCGGAGCATCCAGCCCCGCTGGAGCGCCCGCCAGACACGCTCCCGGCCGTCGCCGCGCGCGGGCGCGTCCTCGACGAAGCCGTGTTTGGCGAGCATGCGCAGGTGATAGCTGCAGGCGCTGGGCGACAGACCGACCACTTCGGCGCATTCGGTCGCGGTGGCGGGGCCCTCGGTCTGGAGGCGGCCGAGGATCGCCAGGCGAGCGGGGTGGGCCATGGCACGGAGCAGCCCGACGTCGTCGGTCACCAGGCGGTAGCGATCCGGATCCGGGGCCGACGGTCGCGCGGCGGCTTCGCCTGTCGACGGAGGTGCGGTGGCCTCGCCTGTCGGTCGCGCAATGGCCTCGCTTGTCGACGGATGTGCGGCGGGTTCGCCTGTTGACGGTCGCGCAGCGGCCTCGCTTGTCGACGGACGTGCCGTGGCCTCGCCTGTCGTTCCCGCAGTGGCCTCGCCTGTCGACGGACGTGCGGCGGGTTCGCCTGTCGACGATCGCGCGGCGGTTTCGCCGGAACCGGGAGCAGGTGCTGCCGCTGACGGCTGCCGATCGGTGGTCATGGCCACCAACGGTACCGCCGCCTTCAGATACGAAGGGTTGTTTTCATAGTTGTGAAGCATTAGCTTCATAATATGCTTCGGACGATTCCTCTTCGGAGACAACGGGACTACCGGCTGCTGTGGGGTGCCCGGGTGGTGACCGAGGCGGGGAGCGAGGTGTCGCGGCTCGCCGTACCACTGACGGCGGTGACCCTGCTCAGTGCCTCGCCCCTGCAGATGGGGTTCCTGACGGCGGCGGCTTCACTGCCGTTCCTGCTGGTCGGGTTACCCGTCGGCGCATTGGCCGACCGGCTGGCGCGCAGGCGGCCGGTGATGATCGGGTGCGAGGTCGTGGCGGGAAGCGCGGTGCTGACCGTTCCGGTCGCGTGGCTGGCCGGCTGGCTCAGCGTGTCCTGGCTGATCGCGGTGGCGCTGGTGGTCGGAACGTGCACCGTGGTGTTCCGTAACTTCAACACCCCCCATCTGACCAGCGTGGTGCCCGAACATCAGCGCACGGCCGCACTGGCCGGATTCCAGTCCGTGTTCGCCGTCGCGCAACTGGGCGGCCCCGGGCTGGCGGGACTACTGGTCGGCGTACTGACCGCACCACTGGCCCTGATCGTGGACGCGTTCTCGTTCCTGGTCTCGGCCCTCTGCCTACGCTCGATCCGCGCGCCGGAGACACCTGCCGAGCAGCCCCGCAAGCAGTCCCACCGGCAGCCCCGCGAGCAGTCCCACGAGCAGTCCCATCGGCAGTCGCTCCGGCACGAGATCGGGGCCGGGATCCGGACGCTCGTCGGCCACCCGGTGCTGCGGGCGCTCACGCTGGCCGGGATGACCGTCAACCTCTTCGGCGCCGCGCAGCTGGCCATCTACGTGCTCTTCGCGGTCACCGTACTCGGGCTGCCGGGGTGGCTGGTCGGGATCTCGGTCGTGGGGTTCGGGCTGGGCGGGCTGCTCGGCGCGGTCGTCGCGCCCCGGCTGGCGGAGCGGTTCGGCGGCGATCGGGTGCTGCTGGGATCGGTGCTGTTCTTCCCGGCCGGGTTCGTCGTGATGGCGGCGGCGTCGGGACCGGTCTGGCTGGTGTCCGCCCTGATCGCGGCGTCGGAGATCGTCGTCGGCGTGGCGGTGGTGTGCTTCAGCGTCTGCTCGGGAGCGGCCACGCTGCGGGAGGCCCCGGCGGACTTCATCGGCAGAGTCAACGCATCGATCAACTTCGGCACGCAAGGGGTGATGGCGTTCGGGGGGTTACTCGGGGGCGTGCTGGGCGAGGTTCTGGGGCTTCGCCCAGCGATGTGGGTGTGCGCGGCGGGTGCCGTACTGACGATCCCCTGCCTCTGGTGGTCACCGCTCACCAGAGGGGCGCGTGCTCCCCACGCCGAGGCGGCGAACTCGCCCAGTACGGCTCCGCCCCCTCGATCAAGCCCGGAGGACGAACAAAAGTGAGCTTTCCGAACACACTGTCCATGGTGTCGAGCAGGTCACCGGCGTAGGGATCGTCGCCGATCTCCCCGCGCCCCAGCTCGTCGAGCCACCACGCGGTCCTCGCCAGCGACAGTTCGGCCTGCCAGGAACCGCCCTCTTCCAGCCGCCGCGACAGCCCCGCCACCGCCGCGAACGCGGCCAGATACCCGGTCGCATGATCGAGCGCCTGACACGGCAACGGCCCCGGCCCGACCCCGTCGCCCCCTTCATGAGCGATACCGGTGACCATCTGGACCAGGCTGTCGAACCCCCGTCGTCCTCCCCAAGGACCTTGAGTCCCGTACGCGGATATGTCCACCACAACGATCCCCGGCCGAACCTTCGCGAGTTCCTCCACCGTGAACCCCGACTTCTCCAAAGCCCCGGGCCGATATCCCCGCAGAACCACATCCGCCCCGGCGATCAGCTCCCAGAGTTTCTCCGGTTCCGTCCGGAGATCGATATGACACGACCGCTTCCCGAACGCCGTCTCGACTGCCAGTCCAGGCAATTCAGGCACATGCTCAGCCCCCACCTGGAGCACATCCGCGCCATACGCGGCCAGCATCCGCCCCGCCACCGGACCTGCGATAACCCGAGTCAAATCCAGCACCCGCACCCCACTCAACGGGCGCACACCCTTCACCTCACCTGAAGCTCCAGCGGCACCCATCGCAGGTTCGCGAGATGCGGCGCGCGCACCCTCACGAGACCCGAACTGCACACCCCCTGGAAATCCGGATCGCACGCCCTCCGGAAATCCGGACCGCGCAACCCCTGGATATCCCGCCCGCCCCTCCGCAGGAGATCCGGACCGCGCGGCCCCTGGAGATTCGGACCGCGCATCCGCAGGACAACGGACAAGTCGCACCCACGGCTCCGCCGCGATCGCCGCCGCCTGCGGATGCGCTCCCCATTCCTCCCGCGTCCGCATCGCGGCCGCACACCCACCGGCCCGCGTGACCGCTTCCTCAACCTCCACGCCGGTACGTCCCGCGCAAGCTGCGGCCAATTCCTCCCGCGAGATATGACCGACCCCCAAAGCCCGCAAGGCCGCATCCCGATGGTGATCGAAATTGCAATGCAGCCGTACCCATCCATCGGTGGTCGGATAGTCGCCCGACAACGGCGCCCACATACGCAGCGCTTCACCATCCATTCGGAAATATCTCTCGCTACGAAAAGCGACCGCCGAATGCCGTACATCTACCGAGACCACCGGTCGCGTTCCGCCACTCCGGCCCCAGAACTCCGCCACGGCCGCCGTAAACGCCCCGACGCTGACCGCCGCCAACGCGCCAATCCTGAACGCCGATGGAAGAACCGGCTCCAAACCACGAACCCGCACCTCAGGCAGGGTGAGCCCAACGGACCGACCCAATTCCCCGATAAGCGCGCCAATATCCCCGGAACCCATCCCACCTGCGTTTGGCCCGTTTTCAGTCATGCCCTACCCCGGTTATCCACAAGTTTTGCCCACAGCCCACAGGGTTATCCCCAGAACACCGCTCGAAAGCTTCTGACGTCGCACGGTTGTGCACGCTTACTCTCATGCCCACCTGGATCCTGGCGACCCTCCTGGCCCTCCATGTTCTTCACGCCCCCGAGCCCCGATGGAACTGGCCACTGCCGAATCCCCAACTCCTCCAAAGATTCGACCCGCCCTCCCACCGCTGGCTCCCCGGCCACCGAGGCGTCGACCTCCAGGCTCACCCCGGACAGCCCGTCCTGGCCGCGGGCCCCGGCACCGTGACCTTCGCCGGCAAAGTCGGCGGCCTGACCGCGATCGCCATCACCCACCCAGGCGGCCTGCGAACGACCTACCTCCCCGTCGAACCCACCGTCCACCCAGGCCAGCCCATCACCACCGGAACCCAGATCGGCACAATCACCGACCACCCCGTCCCCCACTGCCCCTCGACCTGCCTCCACTGGGGCCTACTCCGCACCGACCGCTACCTCGACCCCCTCCTCCTGCTGGGCCTGGGCAAAGTCCGCCTCCTCCCCTTGAACCTGACGCAACGTCAGGTCCTACCGTGAGAAACGTGACCGACGCGAACGGCGTACGCCGATGGGGCGTAGGCGAACTGGCCCGGGCGACCGGACTGACCGTCCGCGCCCTGCACCACTACGACCAGATCGGCCTGCTCACCCCCCGGGAACGCACACCGTCCGGCCACCGCCGCTACACCGAACACGACCTCAGACGCCTCTACCGAATCCGCGCCCTCACCGCCCTCGGCCTGTCCCTGGACGAAATCTCCTCCGTCCTGGCCGACCAGAGCGACGACCTGACCGCGTTGCACACCCTCCTCACCACCCAGCTACGCGGCCTGAACGAATAGGCCGCCCGCATCGACGAACTACGCACCCGAATCGACGGCCTCCTCCAGCGAATAGCCGTCCACCAGATGCCCGACCCAGACCAGTTCCTGTCCACCCTGGAGTTGATCACCGTGTAACGAGACCTACTTCACCCCCGAACAGCGCGACCAACTGGCCCAGCGCCGCACCACCCCGGGCCCCGAAGCCATCGAAGCCGCCAAACACGAATGGAAGACCCTGGTAGAAGCCCTCCTCCCCCACGCCGAAGCGAACACCCCCACCGACGACCCCCAAGTGGCCGACCTCATCACCCGCTACCAGTCCCTCGGCGCCCACTTCCACCCCCCAGCCGAAGCCGGCCACCAGACCGCGGCAGCCGCCCGCCAGATGTGGCAGGACAACCCCACCGAACTCGCCGCCCGCCTCCCCTGGCCCCCCGACCGCCTGATCGCCCTGGTGGAGTACATCAACCGAGCAACCCAGCCCTGAATCCCACCCAGCGCAAGCACGCACCCAGAGGCTCGCACCCCCGCCGCCCCGGCATCAGGTCAGCGAGGGCAAACAGACCTCCCAGGGCGCTTATACGCGGGCACCGATGTCGCGGTCGACCTGACCAATTCCCGCGAACAGACCCCTGGGGCGTTTATAAGCGCCGGTAGTTGACAGCGACCCGGCCGGTGCCGCAGCGAACAGGCCCCCTGGAGCGCCTGGAGAGGATCTATTAGCGGCGTTATCGCCCGTCTCCGAGTCCTCGCAGTTCATGACCGTGATCACCGGTAACGCCAGCGCTGATGTCTCCCTATCGGTGGTTCGTTGGATCAAGGTGGATAGCGGGTATTTCGCTTTGCGCGGGGGTCCCGGTGAACGTAGCCGCCCATGACCAAACTCAAACCGTGTCCGCCCGCTCCGGGACCGCTGGAGGGATACGCGACCCGGTTCGATGATCTGTTCTCGCATGTGGCGCAGCGGCGCGGGTTTCGCGAGTATCTGGCCGGCCTGCTCCAGCCACGGGCACGGAACAAGACGCTGACCTGCCTGGCCGGCGTGGAACCGGTGACCGGAGCGCGACATCCGCACGCGCAGCGGCTTCAATTCTTCCTCAGCGAGTCCTGCTGGGACCCCGACCAGGTCAACGACCGGCGGCTGCAACTGCTGCTGAACAATCCGGCGACCGCCCCGCACCCCGCTGGCGTGCTGGTGATCGACGACAGCGGAGATCGCAAGGACGGGACGGCAACCGCCCACGTCGGCCGCCAGTGGCTGGGACGGCTGGGAAAAACCGACAACGGCATCGTCACCGTCACCACGCTGTGGGCCGATGAGCGGCTGTACTTCCCACTGCACGCCCAGCCCTACACACCGGCGCGCCGCCTGCCCGGCGGCAAGAACGATCCCGCCTTCCGCACCAAATGGCAGATCGCGGTGGCACTGGCCGTCGAAGCGATGCAGGCCGGAGTACTCTTCCGCGCCGCGGTGGCCGACCGCGCCTACGGCGACCTGGACAACTTCCGCGCCGAGTTACGCCAGGCCGGCCTCGGCTGGGTGATGGCGCTGCGCGCCCGCCACGGCACCTGGGCCTACGGCCCTGAGGCGCGTACTCCCCGAGACGCCGCCCGCGACCTGGCCTGGAATGGACCGGACCAGCCCGGGGACTACACCGTCATCAGGCGCACCTTCCGCGACGGGCACACCGAGACCTGGTGGGCCGCCGAAGCGCGCCTGGGCGGCTGGGGACCGGACGGGCCGACCCGGCTGGTGGTGGCCACCGCCGACCCGAGCACCCTGCCGGACAAGGCCACCTGGTACCTGGCCACCAACCTGCCCCGCCCGGGTGGAGCCCGCGAGGCCGACAGCCCTCACCCAGCCGCCGGCCTGGCCGAACTCCTCCGCCTCTACGGGATCCGGCACTGGATCGAACAAGGCTACAAACAGATCAAGGACGAGCTGGGCCGGGCCGACTTCCAAGTGCGCTCCGAGCTTGCGATCCGCCGCCATCAAAGCCTGATCAACTGCGCCCTTTCCTTCTGCTGGGCTACCTGGTTCGCCGATGCGCCCGCCGAACCGCCCCCACAGGCCCCGTCCTCGGTCCCTGCCTCAGAGAGGGGCCCGGCCGGGCAGTCCCAGCCGTGGCGGACCATCCCACACATCTCACCGACCCCCAGCTGGCCCCACACGCTGCGGGCCGTCCGCAGCTGGCTGACCCCCGCGATCACGCTCACACGCTGGTGGCGGGCATGGTCCACCGCGCCCCCACCCGCTGAATTACAGCGCTCATCGACGCTGTCGAAGCAGGCCACGGCCTATGCCTCTATCAGCCGCCTTGATTCAACGAACTACCGCTAAGCGCGTGGGTGAGCTTGGCGGTAGGCGGTGTGGAGGCGTTCGATCGAGACGTGGGTGTAGATCTGGGTGGTGCCGAGTGAGGCGTGGCCGAGGATCTCCTGGACGCTTCGAAGGTCCGCTCCGCCTTCAAGGAGGTGGGTGGCGGCGGAATGCCGGAGACCATGAGGGCTCAGGTCGGTGACACCGGCGGCGGTCAGGCGGGTGTGGACGATACGGCGGACGGTGCCTTGATCCAGGCGACCACCTCTGACACCGAGAAACAGGGCGGGACCGGTGCCGTCTCGAATCCAAAGCGGGCGCCCTCGGATACACCAGGCGTCCAACGCGCGCATCGCGGGCAACCCACAGGGAACAACGCGCTCCTTGCTTCCCTTGCCGAGCACTCGTAATGTGCGCCGATCGCGATCGACATCGTCCACATCCAGGCCGCACAACTCACTCACCCGAATACCGGTGGCATAAAGCACCTCAAGGACGGCCTGATCCCGCAACTCCCCCGGACCATCGACCCCCGTGGAGTTCAAAGCAACCTTCGCTTCCTCCTGATCGAGCACTGCCGGCAGACTCCTCCCGGCCTTCGCGCTCCCTAGCAGCAACCCAGGATCATTTGCAAGCCACCCCCGCCGATGACAGAAGGCTGTGAAAACCCGGGCACACGCCGCCCGCCTAGCCAACGTGGCCCGAGCTTTCCCCGCCTCATGCTGCTCGCCCAACCAATCACGCAGCAGCACGATGTTCAACCGCTCCAGCCCTTCACCCCCAGCACGCTCAAGATGCCCGATCAGCGAACCAACATCCCCCACATACGCCCGCACCGTATGCAGCGACAACCCCCGCTCCACCCGCAAGTGACGCTCAAACTCCCCAACCACCATCTCAATCACCGGAACCCCCATCCACCAACCCCCACACAACTGCGCCTACCACCAGCCTCCGGCATCCCAACCCCAATACCCAGCAGCCGCCCCCGCCATAGTCGCGATCACACAATGGGCAGGTCTTCCCCGCCGGATCCCAACCTCAATGCCCAATCCGCTCTTGGCCGGTCAGGATTGTGCTGGCCCGGGTGACCCGGTGACCTTCAGGTGTTCATCCAGGGCCGCGACGAGCCCGACAGCCAGGCCGGGGGTGATGTCGGCAGCCCATCGCTGGACAAGGTTGAGAAACCCGTTGAGCTGCTGGTGTGCAGCGACGAGCAGTCTCGGTAGTTCGCTGATCGTGATCTCGATGGCCCGGACCTGGGAACCGTCTTGGTCGTTTTGCCGGAGCTGGACGGTCTGGGCGCGATGTTCGATCCGGGTTTCGGGGTCGTGTCCCAGCCAGGGTTCTTGTCCGCGGGTCACCTCCCACCAGTCGCGCCAGTTCTCCAGGCCGAAACAACAGCCGGGTGCGACCTGAATGTTTGTGGCGGTGTCACGGAAACGCAGACCACCTGGAGCGATCAAGACCTCCGCCTCGGCAAGGTGGTCATCCAGATGAGCCTGAGTCAGGTCGGCAGCCGGTTCGGCGGAGATGTGGTTGTAGCTGAAGATGACGGCCATCGCGGTCCCGATTTCGGCCCAGGACATCTGACCCGAGAGCGCGAGCAGGCGATCGGCGGACGGCTCGGCGATCGGCCAGGCCGTGAAACCCACCGCATCGTAGGTCTCCAGGACGACGTCGACAATGACCACGTCTCCAAGTATCCGGCCACTGACGGTCCTCTGATCAACGTGGGACTGCAGTGAGCAGGACCCGTTCCCGGCGAAGTGACGGTCCAGCACGGCCGAACAAACGGCCCTCTGATCACATTGATGTAGTTGACTCGCGTTCTTCAAACCCAGACCAGAGATCCAACACCAGGTCAGGCCGTCGCGATCGGCAACAGGCCAGTCTCGGCTGCGGACCGGCACCCGTCACGAGAGTGGACCAGATCCGGTTCAGCGACTGGCCACCGTGTGTCTCGGGAGCTGAGGCCATTGCTCCACGTCAGTGGGGGTGGGCCTCGTGGAGGGGTGAGCCGGCAAGGCGGGCGGCGATGATGTCGGCGAAGTTGGGGCAGGTGCGGATATCTTCGTGTGGGCAAGCCAGTGCGTGGGCAAGGGCGGTGCTCGCCGCTTGGGCCTGGGCGATGCGTTCGTCGAGGTCGGCGAGCTTGCGCTTGGCGAGTTCCCGCCAGGTGTCGGGGTCGGAATGCGAGGTGACTAGCGCCTTCACCTCGCGGAGCGAGTAGCCGACGTCTCGCAGGAGCAGAATCTGACCGACCAGCCCCACTGCCGAAGCGGGGTAGCGCCGTTGGCCCGAAGCTCTGGCCGGGGTGGGGATTAGACCGAGGTCTTCCCAGTAGCGCAACGCCGAGGTGGCGACACCGGTGGCCCTGGCCAGCTCACCGATCGTCAACTGCTTCGTAGGCTGCTCGTCCGGCATGTTGACTTCAAGGGTACTTGAAGTCGTTCAATGGCGGCCATGAGATCCAGGACGCTCAGGCAGCGGGTGATCATTCGGGCCGTGGGCCAGTTCGGCCGACCGCACGGGACGGCCGGACGGGTGGCCGGCTGGGTCATGGCCCACCGCGGCTCCAACCGACAGCGCAACCTGTGGGTGGTGTCCCTGCTCGACGTGCAACCCGCCGACCGGGTGCTCGAAATCGGCTTCGGCCCTGGTCTGGCCATCGCCGAGCTGGCCCGCCACGTCACCGATGGACACATCTACGGCATCGACCACTCCGAGGTCATGGTCAGGCAGGCCAGCAAGCACAACGCGACTGCCATCCGCGCCCGCCGGGTCGAACTACTGCACACGTCAGTGGACCGGTTGCCGCGCTTCGACGAGCCGCTCGACGCCATCGTCGCCGTGAACTCGATCGGATTCTGGCCCAACCCACCCGACCAGCTCACCCAGCTGCGCGGCCTGCTCCGCCCGGGCGGACGCATCGCCCTCGCCAGCCAGCCCCGCTGCCCAGGCGCCACCGCTGACACCACCGCGCGGGCCAGCCAAGAACTTCACGATCTACTCACTCAGGCAGGATTCATCCAACCCCGCACGGAAACCCTCCATCTCAGCCCACCGGTCGCCTGCGCTCTGGCCACCAACCCGGGAGACGGACAGCCCTGACGCGGCCCCAGTTTGCAGGGGCGGCGGTTGAGCAGGACGCGTTCGCGGAACGGTGCGAGTTCCACAGCTGGCGGTAGCACTCGACGATCCGCTCGGCGCGGGAGCACGAGGCGTTTGCAGAGCAGTGACCCCGTTCGTGTGGCGACTGCGAGTAGCTCCTGGACGTTCCAGGCGTGCCGCCCTGACGGGATGTCGGCCCCGGCCCGCTGAACCAACCCGCTGAACCAACCCGCTGGACCTTCCCTACAACTCCTAACGGAATAGGCGAGTTGCCGGGTCGGGTCGCCGTTATCCGGCACCGTTAACGCAGATGATGCTTCTCACCGCGCCGGCGCCAAGAAGGCGCGGCCCATTCTGTTAGTGGTTCCTAGGGCTTGCAGAGAATTAACCCGTAGGTTCACAGGTCTCTGACCTCGATAAACCCTTAGTGGGCACCCAAGTTAATTCGCTGCGGATCCCTACTGGAGGCTGGGCCCTCCTCACTGGATGGTGGGGCTGGATGAACGTGGTCTGAGGCGCCAGCCGTCGGGGGTTCTGAGGATGTAGCCAGCGGATTCGAGGCCGCCGAGGGAGCTCAATGTGGTGGTCAGGGGGAGGGCGGCGGCATTGGCGATGGTGGCGAGGCCAGCGGGCTTGCGGGCGGGGATGGCGTCAAGGACTCGCTTGGTTTCTTCGTTGAGTGCGTCGCGGGGGTGACTGGGGCCACGCAGAGTGGGGGCCAGGTCGTCGCCGATCGAGCCGATCAATTCGATGACCTCGGGTACGGAGGTCACGCAGGTGGCGCGGGCCTGGCGGATTAGAGTGTGGCAGCCTGCGGAGACATCGCTTGTGATGGGGCCGGGAACGGCCATCAGCTGGCGGTTGAGGGCGGAAGCATGGGACGCCGTGTTGAGCGCGCCGCTCCGCAATGCGGCCTGGACGATCACGGTCCCTCGGGAGAGTGCGGCGATGACGCGGTTCCTGACCAGGAAACGCAGCCGGGTCGGCTGAACCCCTGGAGGTGACTCACTGATCACCAAGCCACGTTCCCGGACCGCACGGAACAGGTCCGCGTGAGCTGAGGGGTAGCAGACATCTGTGCCGCAGGCCAGAACGACGACTGTGGGTGCGACACCGGCAAGAGCGCCACGATGGGCCGCCGCATCGATGCCATACGCCCCACCGCTGATCACCGACCACGAGCGATCACTCAACCCGGCCGACAATTCCGCCGCCGCGTGAGTGCCGTAGGCCGTCGCCGCCCGAGCCCCGACGATGGACACCGAGCGAAGACACGCGAACCGCAGGTCCTCCTCGCCGTCCAGCCACAGCCCATACGGCCGCACCCGCCCGAGATCATTGAGCTGCGACGGCCAACCCGGATCCCCGGGCACCAACAACCTCCCCGCAGCGAGGTCATCCGCCGCCCGGCCCCCACACCCCGCCGCCCGCCCCGCCCACCCTGTAACCAACTGCCCCAGATTGAGCCGACGCCGCTCCGCGTTCGCCAGCTCCCGTTCCGTCTCGGCGAATTCCGGCTCCAACTCCCCTCGCCGAATCTGCGCCAGCGCCCCCACCGCCCCGTACTCCTCGATCAACCGCCCCATGACCGGATCCCCCGGCTCCACAA
>NZ_BLAD01000091.1 GCF_009687845.1 Acrocarpospora corrugata | reverse complement strand
GCACCCGACACCACCATCTACGTGATCGCCGGCGGCAAGAAGAAGCCGCTCAGCCTCGACGAGTGGACCCAGCTGGGCCGGCCGGCCACGGTCAACGTGCCGGCGGGCTTCCTCGTCCTGATCCCCAACGTGTGATCCCGATCAGCATCCAGGCGTGACGAAACGCTCGGCCGGTGTTTCCCGGGCGAGCGTTTCGCCGTCAACCGGGTCGTGACAGCACCGGCAGCGGCTCCGGGAGGTCGGCGGTCCGGAAAACCGGGGCAGGACCAAGGTGTCCGTCAAAGCGGAGCAAGCTCGCACCAGCCGGGGCAGGCCTCCATCGCGACACGAAGATCACGACACTAGGGCACCAACCCAAAGTTGCTCATACTGCTCGATGTACTCTGCGTCGCTCAGCCACGCGTCACCATGACCCTCATCCCACAACCTCGCCCACGGCTGAACACCGTCAATAGCTTGCGTCCTCAGGAAGTCATGCGTTGCACGAGTGCGTCGGCTCAGCAGCGGCACCAACTGATGACGCTGAGCCTCATCCAGGCCGTACGCGTCAGCGAAGATCCGCAGCCGAATCGCAGCGTCGGTGCGTCGCCACGTCGGATGCGCCGACAGCGGGACGAATCCGTGAAGGGCGTAGGCGACATCCCACAGGCGAGTCCCGGGCCCCGCTCCGTCCCAATCGATGAACACCCAGCCGTGATCACCATCCGCAACCAGATTCCATGGGGCCAGATCGTGATGAGCGATGATGTCGGCTCCGTTCGCTGGGATGAACACCCGCCAGCAAGCTTCTGCCGGAGGAACGAAGCCCTGCACCGCGTCATGGAAATCTCGGATCAGACGCGCGACGCGCTCAAGCTGATGAACAGGATCCAGTAGGGCGAAATGATCCGGCCATACGACCGTGCCAGGCGCGAAGGTCAGCACCTCACGCCCTTGATCGTCGATACCGAGAGGGCGAGGAGCACCTGCAAATCCCACTCCATGCAAATGGGTAAGCAAGGCGTGCACGGCCGGCGTCCAAGGCCCGGCGGGGCGACGCACCGTATCTCCCACTCGGACAACGCCGGTACTGATATTTCATCCTCCGAAGAGAGGCTCTTCGTCAGGCTGCATGTCGTTTATTGTCCAGCAGTAGACGCCCTCGCTCCCGCCACACTCGGGTTGTCGGCCGTCAAACAAGACACTGTCTGGGCGAGTGACTACCGGCGGCCGAACGACCCCGGATCGCCGTAGAGTCGATTATCTGCTGCGCAGGCATCGGGCAGGGTTAGCCGCGAACGGTCTCGCTCCCTGGGCACCAGGGACACCACGATTGCCTCTCCCGCGTTTGGCGCCTGTTCCCAGGTCCTTCATCGCGAGAACCTGCTGGGTGTAGGAGGGTCGAGTGCGGCATGTAAATTCTCGCCACCTCGCCGCCGGGCTCCAGGTACATGACCCCGAAAGCGCTGGCAAGCCGATGACAAACGACGGAGGAGTTATCGCAGTCGCTCGCTCCCGTCCCCGAACTGCGCAGAAGTGGTTCAAGGTGAGTGACCAACTGAGTGACAACGGGAGCGAACACCCGGGAACATCGCCGAACCGTGAGGCACCTAAGTGCCCAGCTCAACCGCCCCGCAGTGCGTACGTCGTGCTCCTCGCAAGTGGCTTCGCATCGAAGGGGTCTGTGGTTCAAATCCCCATAGCTCCACCTACGTCAGAAGCCGTCCTCATGCGAGGGCGGCTTCTTTCGTATCCCGCTATGCCCGAATTTTGGGTGAGGATTGGGGGTGTTGCTGTAGCCGGCCAGGCGCGAGATGTTCTCGATCGGGACGCCCTTGTCCGACAGGAGCGATCCGGGCGGTTTTCCCCTAAGGCTTCAGGAGTCTGCGGGCCTTCGGTCGTCATCCGGGCTCAGCGCACGGAGTCTCTTGGCGATCTCGGTCACATCGTCGAGTTCGCCGGTGGTGACGGCGATGACCAGTTCCTCGGCGGCGTCCGTGTCGGTACCGGTAAGGACCTCGCCGTTCAACTCAAGGAAGACGACGGCGCAAGTCCAGCCAAGTCGTTTGCTGCCGTCGACCAGGGGGTGGCCGATGATCAGACTCTGCATCAGGGCTGCGGCTTTGGTCCACAGGTCGGGGTAGGCGTCCTCGCCGTACACACTGGTCTGCGGACGCAGGACAGCCGCGTGCAGCAGACCGCCATCGCGCAGGCCGATCGTGGGCAGGATCTCCTCGGCGATCGCCAGGACATCGGTCGTGGTCAGATGGACGGTCATTGGGAGAGGCGGTGCAGCAGTTCCGCGTCGCGCTGGGCGACCTTGCGGGCGATGGCGCGCACCGCACTGGTCTGGCGGCGGGCCAGGTGCTCCTCGATCGCGATCACGATCTCGGTGTTCAGGCTGTTGCCGTCCTCGTCAGCCACGGTTCGCAGCCGGGTGTGGACCTCGTCGGGCAGGCGGAGTCGAAGTTCCATACAGCGATGGTACCTCTAGGCGGTACCATGATGCGGTGCCAATAGCCGACCGGCGAGCCACCAGCTTCAGCGGGACTCTGGTCGGCGGTTCCGGGTTTCGTTAAGCGCCCATCAGCTCCACGGACAGATGCGAGCGTGGATCATGGTGGACGGCAGCAACCCGCAGCAGAAGACGCCATGGCCCGGAGCCCAACCCGTTCGGCGAAGCCGTCGCCCAAAGTGAGTGACCACCTGAGTGACGACAGAGGCGTACGCGCGGGGATGCCGCCGAACTATGTGGGACCAAAAGGCCAGCTCAGCTACCTACTGAGCGCTTGAGCAAGTGGCTTCGCATCGAAGGGGTCTGGGGGTTCAAATCCCCATAGCTCCACCCAGGGCCGTTCTTGAGATGGCTCGACTGAAGTTGATGGGATCCCGTCTGATCTTGTTGATCGGGCGGGATCTTGTCGTTTCAGGGGATTCCGAGCCCGGTTCTGTGGGGTTTGGGCCTGCTGGGTGTGGGTCGCGGAAGGCTCAGGCGGTGTCAGCCCACTTGGAGCCCAGGGAAAACGGACCGCTGGGCATGGCGAAGCCGGCGGCTGGCGGGATGCTGCGACACGGTGGCGTGGTTTGGCGGTGTCGGTCTGGTCTGGCTGGGCGGCTGCTCAGCAGTGACAGGGATGGCTGGATCGCCGACGAGTTTGCGGTCCGGTTGTGCTGGCCCCGCCGTTGCCCCAGGCAGTGGTCGTTGGCGACGGTGACAATGAGGGCGACCGCCGTCGTCCTCAGCCACCTGGACAAATTCCATCAGGATCTCGTGAACGTTCCACTCATTCGGCGCGCGGAATTGTCGGTCGGCGTGGCTAGTCTCTGCTCGTCCTTGTCGTCATGACAGATGGGAAGACTGTGGGATTACCTAGTAGGGCTGGGCGTCGGATCGGAGGGCTGGCGGCCATTGCGGTTCTGGCGTCCGGTGTTTCCGTTCCCGCCGCGCAAGCCGCACCCCAGCGATCCTTTTTCGGTACGGCTTCCGCCCCACTCACATCGGTTGGCAATCCGGTGCAGAAACTCACCCTCTCATTCGAGCGAACCACTGCGACGAAGTGCCCGTTGACCTTCAAGGTCTACGGGACCTTCGGAGGACTCCCTCCGGGCCTGCAACTCATCCAATACCGCATCGTCGGCACCGAGCAATGGAAGAACCTCAAATCTCCGACCAAGCACAACGGCAGCTTCACCGCCCTGCTCGCGACGCTCGACTGGGAATGGGACTTCGAGACACCGACATCAGGTCAGACGTCGGTCCAAATCGAGCTCAGACAGCCCGACGGTCTCACGTCCAATACGCTCTACTACTTCGAGTGCGGCATGGCCGACGCAGCCGACACCTTCGGCGAGACCTCCGAGCCCATCGTCCGGACGCTCAGCGGCGGTCCGCTGGCCGAACTGGTCGCCGACGCCAACCTCGACGCGGTTCAGGCCCGGTCGGGTGCGGAGGCCGCCCTGGTCAGCAGGTACGGATTCCACCTGGACTTCGACGCGGGCCCGGTCACCTACGAGGAGGTGTTCGCGACGCTTCCGGCCGGGTTCGCGGTGGACGTGTGGGCGATCACCGGCGCCGCGCTGAAGTCCGTCCTCGCCCACCCGAATGCGCAGGGCTGGGTGCTCACGCCGTCGTCCTCGCTCCGCTACACATTGGAAGGCGGCGCTGTCACCGAGATGGTGTTGAACGGCGTTCCGGTGACCGACGACCAGGTCATCAGAATCGCGGCCAACTACATTCTGGTGGGCGGCTATGAAGGTTTCCCCCGATGGCCCGGAGCCACCAGCGTCTATCGCGGTGGCCCAGACGACAGAGGGGCCCTGGCCACCTATCTGGTGAAGAACTCGCCGGTCAGCGCACCAGCCGGCGACCGGGTCACCGTCCGATGAGTATTACGTAAACGAGCTGATTACCGGGTGGAATCCGCTCCGCCCGGCAATCAGTGAACCTGAGCCCGGTTGGATAATCGGGTGCAGATCACAGGCGCAGCCCGGGACGAGCGTTTCGGCGGCGCGCACGATTGCCGCTACCTCTGTCACGTTTGGTCTCTGTCATAAGCATTTGACCGCGGAAGGATTACTCATAAACGGATTAAGGGGCCGCGTAGTTCCCGGATCGCGCGCAGGATGAGAGGACCCATCGCGGCGGGTACGGTGGCACACAATGGCAATGGCTGAAAGTGTTTCGGCAGGTCCCGGCTATTGCTGGGGATATCATTGCAAATGGTGCATGTCCTCGATGGGATGGGTGCAGATCGGCGGGGCACAGGTTGACCGCCGTAATGTTTGCCGGTGACACCAAGGAAGGCGAGGCCATCTGTGCTCCACACCTGGGTGGAGACCGCTGGAGGACCGTTAATCGCCTCCCAAAATCTGAGCTGGATCGATGGGCGGGGTGGCCCCGCAGAGACGTGGGGTGACTCGAAGGGGTCTGGGGTTCAATCACCATAGCTCCACCCCAAGTCAGAAGCCCTCATGTGAGAGCGGCTTCTTTCGTGTCCGTTAGTGCCCGAATTTGGGTGCGGGTTGGGTGCGATATTGGTCAGCGCCGCATCCGAACGGCCGGTTTGGAGATCGTCAGAGAGGTCGGGTCAGCACAGCTACCCGGCCTTTTTGATCTTCTGAGTGTCTACGGCTTGGAGATGTCGGCCCGCCTTCTTGAGGACCTCCCGGAAGGCGCGGCGGACGGTGTGGGAGTGCCTGGTGGGAGCCGTTGCGCACGACCAGAGGCTGTACGGGTGATTCAGCCTTGAGCGACGACGACACGGACGAGCAGTTCGGGATCGTCGGTGTTGATGTCCTTCTCGAACCCTGTTGGATTCTGGATGACGCGATCTCGGTCGTACACCACTACCACTAGGGCGGCCACGTTCGCCTGGCCCCGATAGCCGAACATGTCGTCGACGATCTGGCTTCGGATCTGCTTGGCGCCCAGCGTCGGCCGAGTCATCTTCGCCTCGACTGCTATCTGTTCCCGGCGCAGGACGAAGTCGATGCGATACGAGCCGCCCGCTCTGCGCGGAGTCGTCTCTTCCGGTTCGACGTCGTCGAAGTGCAGTCGCAGGACGGCGTGCAGTATTCGTTGAAGATCATATTCGTCTGTGACGACGAATCCCGGCCGGTGTCGTTGCTCGAGGGCGAGCAGGGCGAGGGACTCGGGGAGCCGGCGGAAGAGGCCGGTCAACTGGGTGACATTCTGTTGGAGCCCGGGGCTCAATCCGAATCGTCCGCTGGCCTCTTGTAGCAGGCGGCGCTGCTCGAACAGGGGCTCCTCGTAGCTCTGCTTCAGTGAGTGCTGCCAGCGGCCGTGGCTCTTGAAGAACTTGGGAACGGAGTGGTACAACACCCACGGTTGCCTGGGATGAGCTATGAACTGCTTGATCCTTGGGCTCACGGTTGGGTGTTTGGCGTCGTACTGCTCGACGAACCGGGCGCGGAGATCGTCTGGCAGAACGGCGAGCGCGGTGCCGTACCAAGCTGGATAGCGGCTTTGCAATTGACGCACCGCCGGTTCGGCACGTGACTCGTCGTCGTCCTGAGCGATTCGACCGAGTTCGGCCAGATCTTCTACTTCTCGGAGCAATGCCGCGATCTGCGTGGCTTCTCCCGCGCGATGCATGGCCAAATCCTAGGACGCACAGTCATCCGGGATTTGTGCTCGGATGAGTTCGCGGTCGTCGGGATCAGGTTGTGGCCTCGCTACCGTCGTCCGGCATCGTGAGGTAGCTGTTGAATATCGTGTTCGAGTAAGCAACCGCTAGCTCCACCAGGGTCGTTCTTGAGATGGCTCGACCGACTTTGTCGTTTCAGGGGATTCCGAGGCTGGTTCTGTCGAGTTCGGGCCTGGTGCCGTCGAGGCCCTGCTTGTTGCGCTGATCAGGGCGGGCACGTACCACGTGCTCACTGCCTCCGCAGATAGCGCCAGCCCAGTACTCCGTACCAGATCATGATCGGCAGGTAGAGGGCGTACCCGAGCTGCTCCGATGCCTCCGGCGGTTCGGTGGCCCCGGTCGTCCACGGCAGCGCGACCGCGGCCAGGCCGCAGAGCGCCGCGATGGCGCCGGCTCCGCGAAGCCCGCTGGGCATGGGGACGCCCACTGCGGTGGTCGTTGTGGCGGCGACCCAGAGCAACCCTGCCAGGTTGACCGTCCACTTGGCGGTGAGTAACACCGCCGTGGCCACTGTGGCGGTGGCCGGTGTGGCCGGTTCGGTGCTCAGACGGGTCAGTGCCAGGTTCCCGGCGTCGTGAAGCAGTCCCGCCAGCCCGGCGGCGGCCAGCAGCCCACCGGCGAGCACTACCAGGTGCGGCCTGGGCGCGACGTTCGGGCGCGCGGCCATGACCAGCCCGGCCGCGGTCAATGCCAGCCAGCCCGGCACGTCGAAGGCCAGTTCGGTCAGGTGCAGCCCAGCCTGCTCGCCCACCGCGGCGAGCGCGGCGTCGGGGTCGGCCGGATTCAGGGTCAGCCCCGATGGCACCACGATGGCCGTACCGGCAATCATGGCCACCAGCGAGATCAGCAGCAGGACACCGGTAAGCCGGGCGCCGGGGTTCGGATCAGTCATGGATGGTGACGGTAGAACCCTGACACAGGGAGAAGGTCAACACGCAGGGAGTCGTCATGTGGCGGATTGGTCAGCTGGCGCGTATGGCCGGGGTCTCCCAACGCACCCTGCGCCACTACGACAAGATCGGGCTGCTCGTGCCCGCCGCGGTGGATCGGGTTACCGGTTATCGCTGGTACGGCGTGGCCGAGTTGTCCCGGCTGGAGCGCGTCCGGGGACTGCGACGCCTCGGCCTGCCGCTGCGCCGGATCACCGATCTGCTTGACGCACCCGAGGCGCAGCTGCGGCAGGCCTTGGCCGAGAACGTGACGAGTCTCCACCGCGACATATCCGCATTGGCCGCGACCGCGGCTCAGGCGGAGGACCACCTCATGACGCCCATGTCGATACTGCCTCAGCAGACCACGGTGGAGCCGCGCCGCCTGCGTGTCGACCACGCGTCCGAGCTGGCCGCCATCTGCGCGGCGGTATCGCCGTCGACCTTGCTGACCTGGCTCGGCGGAATTCCGATAGGCGGCTTCGCCGCAGCGGTGACCACCGATCGGGGCGGGGAGCAGCTCATTCTGCCTGCCCGCGCCGTTGTGCGCGCCGTCATCCCTTCCTCGATCGGTGTCGTACGCGCCGGTGAGGAGCTGTTCGGCTGGCTGCACCGCCATGGGCTGACCGTCGCCGGCCCCACTCTGGAAGATCACCTCATGGACGTCGGCGGTGCCCACGCGACCGTTCTGGAGGTGCCGGTGGACCGAAGCCACCCTGTCGACCTGGTTTGAAATGACTGGGCGGGTGACGGTTGCCAGCGTGCCCGACTAGATCGTACGCCGTTGTCGGTGGGGAGATCGTGCAGCCGGTCTCGGCGGCGTGCACGATGCTCCCCGCGAGTACCGGCTTATCCGACTCGCTGGCCGCTATCTCGATGATGATCACGGTAACCTCGGCGCCCCGCTCCACCAAAGGTCAGGTCGAGCGTGGCGAAACAGTCCGGTCAGGTGAGGGTGTGGAAGAAGGCTCGGAGGTCGGTGGTCAGGAGGTTTGGGGTTTCCAGGGCCGCGAAATGGCCCCCGCGGTCGAACTCCGTCCAGTGCGTGATGTTGTGGGTTTGGTCGGCCAGGGGGCGGATTGAGAAGTCGGTGGGGAAGACGGCGACGGCGGTGGGGACTTGGCCGCGGCTCTTGGGGGCCCACATGGCGGCGTCGTTGAAGCGCTCATAGTAAGTGTGGGCTGAGGAGCCTGCGGTGGCCGTGAACCAGTAGATGCTCACGTCGGTGAGCATGCGGTCGCGGTCTACGGCGCTTCGGGGAGCTCGGTGGCCGGGTCGGTCCACTCCTTGAACTTCTCGGTGATCCAGGCGAGCTGGCCGGCGGGGCTGTCGTGCAGGGCGGCGGCGATGGTCTGGGGACGGGTGCCCTGCAGTTGGAGGTAGGCGCCCTGCTGGTCCTGCCACTTCTTCATGCCGGCCAGGCGGACGTGATCGGTCTCGGTGAGGGTGCTCATCACGGCGGGGTCGCCGGTGGGGAAGGTGAGCAGGGCGTTGACGTGAACGCCGATGACGTTCTCGGGGGCGAGCCTGCCCATCAAGGGGGCTATGAAGGCGCCGACGTCGCCGCCTTGCACGCCGTAGCGCTGGTAGCCGAGGCGGGACATCAGTTCGGTGAGGGCTGCGGCCGTGCGGCCGTCGGTCCAGCCGGTGGTGGGGAGCGGGCCGGAGAAGCCGTAGCCGGGTAGAGACGGGATCACCAGGTGGAAGGCGTCGCCGGCCTGGCCGCCGTGTGCCGCTGGGTCGGTGAGCGGGCCGATCACGTCCAGGAACTCGACGATCGATCCGGGCCAGCCGTGGATGAGCATCAGGGGTGTGGCGCCGGGTTCGGGTGAGCGTACGTGCATGAAGTGCACGCGGGCGCCGTCGATGGTGGTGAACTGGGGGTACGCGTTGAGGGCGGCTTCCTGGGCGCGCCAGTCGAAGCTTTCGGCCCAGTAGTCGGTGAGTTCGCGCAGGTAGCCGGTCGGTACGCCGCGTTCCCAGCCGGTTCCGGGGAGTTCGGGGGCGAAGCGGGTGTTGCGGAGCCGGTGGCGCAGGTCGTCGAGCGCCTCCTGGGCGATCTCAATGCGGTATGGGGTGATCTGGTTGGACATGTCGCTGGTGGTCATGTCCTGGACGTTAGGCACAATTGGTGTCAGGTTCTGGCACCAATTGTCACCATAATGTGGCTCATGTTGAATACCTCGGCTCGGCTGCTCCGGTTGCTTTCGCTTCTTCAGTCGCGTACCGACTGGACGGGGGCTGAGCTCGCGGAACGTCTGGAGGTGGGGTTGCGGACGCTGCGGCGGGATATCGACCGCCTTCGTGAGCTGGGGTACCCGGTCGATGCCACGTCGGGGGTGGCGGGTGGCTATCGGCTGGGGGTCGGTGCCGCGTTGCCGCCGTTGCTGCTCGACGATGAGGAAGCCGTGGCGGTGACGATCAGTCTGCGTACCGCCGCTACCGGGAACGTGGCCGGGCTGGGGGAGGCGGCGATGCGGGCGCTGGCCAAGCTTCAGCAGGTGCTGCCCGCGCGGCTCCGCCATCGCGTGACCGCCTTCCAGGCGGCGGCCGTGCCGCTCGCGAACGCGGCTCGGGAGGCGGTGGACGCGGATCTGCTGGCCGCGCTCGCCGCCGCCTGCCGGGACCAGCGCCGGATCGAACTGCGCTACCGGCGAGGGGAGGTGGTGTCGGCGCGGGAGGTGGAGCCGTACCGGCTGGTGCACACGCCGCGCCGGTGGTATCTGCTGGCCTGGGATCTTGGCAGGCAGGGTTGGCGGACGTTCCGGATCGACCGGATCGTGCCACCGCTCGGGCGGATCGGGGCCCGGTTCACCCCGCGTCCGCTGCCCAGGGAGGACTCCGCCGCGTACGTCTCCGAGTCCATCAGTTCCGCGCCCTACACCTATCAGGCCCGCGTTCTGTTCCATGCTCCGGTGGAGGAGGTCGCGCCGCGTACTTCGCCGGCGGCCGGACGGCTGGAAGCGGTGGACGCGCACAGTTGCGTATTCCACGCGGGCTCGAATTCGCTGCGGGAGTTCGCCGTCCACGTCGCGGCGAAGGGCTTCGATTTCGACGTACTCGACCCGCCGGAACTGGTTCCTGTGCTGCGTGAACTTTCCGATCGCCTGCGGCGCGCCGTCGAGCGTGGCCAGGGCGACTCCACGGGGGGCTGAAGGTCGACGGGCCTCCCCACGTCGCATTTCCGCCGCTGACCTGTGTCTCCGCGCCATTGAACCGCGTACGACCGGGAATGGAACCACCACCGGACCTGCGCCGGGAACAAGCTTGGGGGGAAACGATGAAGGGGTACGACGTCCAGGGACCGGCACTGGAACTCGGGGCGCTGGTGGGAGAGGACGGCGCCGCCGATCCCGCGGAGCAGATCAGGATCGCCCTGGGCATGCTGAACCGGCACGGACTGGTGGCCGGGGCCACCGGAACGGGGAAGACCAAGACCCTCCAGCTCATGGCGGAGCAGCTCGCGGCCCAGGGCGTTCCGGTCTTCCTCGCCGACATCAAGGGCGACCTGTCGGGGCTCGCCTCTCCGGGCACGCCATCCGAGCGCGCCGTCGGGCGTGCCGCCGAGGTGGGGCAGGCATGGCATCCCTTGGCCTGTCCCGCGGAGTTCCTGTCCCTGGGCGGTCTGGGGTCCGGTGTGCCGATACGCACCACCATGACCGCCTTCGGGCCGACCCTGCTCGCCAAGGTCCTCGGGCTCAATGAGACGCAGGAGTCCTCGCTTGGGCTGATCTTCTACTTCGCCGACAAGAACGGGCTGCCCCTGCTGGACTTCAAGGACCTCATCGCGGTCATCCGTTACCTGACCACCACTCCGGATGCGCTGCGCGGGATCGGCGGGCTTTCGGCGGCGACGGCGGGAGTCATCCTCCGCGCCCTGACCAACTTCGAGGCGCAGGGGGCGGAGGCGTTCTTCGGCGAGCCGGAGTTCGACGTGTGCGACCTGCTCCGGGTGACGCCGGACGGCCGGGGGATGGTCTCCGTCCTTGAGCTGCCCGCCGTGCAGGACCGGCCGCAGCTCTTCTCCACCTTCCTGATGTGGCTGCTCGCCGAGCTCTTCGAGGTGCTGCCCGAGGTGGGCGATGTCGACAAGCCGAAGCTGGTGTTCGTCTTCGACGAGGCGCATCTGCTGTTCGACGGCGCGTCCAAGGCGTTCCTGAAGTCGATCACCCAAACCGTGCGGCTGATCCGGTCGAAGGGTGTGGGCGTGTTCTTCGTCACCCAGACGCCGAACGACGTGCCCGCCGACGTGCTGGCCCAACTCGGTGCGCGCGTGCAGCACGCCCAGCGCGCCTTCACCCCCCAGGACGCCAAGGCGCTCAAGGCCACCGTGTCGACCTTCCCCGAGTCCTCCTATGACCTGGAGCGACTGCTCACCGAACTCGGCATCGGCGAGGCCGTGGTCACGGTCCTGTCGGAGACGGGCGCGCCGACCCCGGTGGCCTGGACGCGCCTGCGCGCCCCGCAGACGCTCATGGCGCCGTCGAGCCCGGAGGTGATCCAGGGCATCATCGCCGCCTCCCCGCTGCAGCGGAAGTACGGCACGGCGGTCGACCGCCAGTCGGCCTATGAAATCCTGGCGGCCAGGCTGGCCGCGCAGCCCGAAGCCCCGCGCGAGGCGGATCGGCCCAGGGAACAACCGGAGCAGTCCGTGCTGGAGGGCGTGCTGGAGTCCAAGGAGTTCCGCTCCATGGTGCGGTCGGCGGCCTCCACCCTCGGCCGGGAGATCACCAGATCCATCTTCGGCACCGCCCGCCGCGGGCGCCGCTGAGCAGAGCTGGCGGCGTGTACGACAGGCGGCCGACTTCCGTCGTAGTCTGAATCTCGCACGTGATGGACAGGAGACTGAGGTGGCCGAGGCGACGCCGGCCGAGACGATGGTGGCCGAGCTGATGGCCGAACTGGCCGAGCTCGAGGATCCGAAGACACGCGAGGTGAACGAGAAACACGGTGACGATCACGGTGTGAACCTCAGCAAGCTGCGCGCGGTCGCGAAGCGGCTGAAGACGCAGCAGGAACTCGCGTGCCGGCTCTGGGAGACGGATGACACCGCGGCGAGACTGCTGGCGCTCCTGATCTGCCGCCCGAAGGCGTTCGAGCGTGACGAGTTGGACGTCATGTTGCGCGAGGCGCGCACCCCCAAGGTGCACGACTGGCTCGTGAACTATGTGGTGAAGAAGAACCCGCGCTCCGAAGAGCTGCGCCTGGCCTGGTCCGCCGATCCGGATCCAGTGGTCGCGAGTGCCGGCTGGGCGTTGACCACCGAACGCGTGGCGAAGAAGCCCGGGGGCCTCGACCTTGCAGGACTGCTCGACGTCATCGAGGCGGAGATGAAAGACGCCCCGGATCGCCTGCAGTGGGCGATGAACCACTGCCTGGCGCAGATCGGGATTGAGCACGCCGAGCACCGCGCCCGTGCGATCGACATCGGTGAGCGCCTGGAGGTGCTCAAGGACTATCCAACTTCCCCGGGCTGTACGTCTCCGTTCGCGCCCATCTGGATCACCGCGATGGTGCGCTGACAGGTCGGCGCACCAAATCGCCCATCAGCTCCACGGACAGGATGCGAGCGCAGATCATGGCGATCGGCGTGCCATGTCAGGCCGGTGGTGCCAGGCGTTTTCACGCCCGCGCTGGGGCACGTCATTCGCCTGCGGCGTCCTCGGCCTCCCAGCGCAGGAGGTCGCCCGGCTGGCACTTGAGTACCTCGCAGAGTGCGGCGAGGGTCGCGAAGCGGACCGCCTTGGCGCGGCCATTCTTGAGTACTGCCAGGTTGGCGGGCGTGATCCCTACCTGGTCCGCGAGGTCGCCCACGGACATCTTCCGCCTGGCCAGCATCACGTCGATGTCGACGATGATCGGCATCAGATCATCTCGTCCAACTCGGCCTGCATCTGCGCCGCTTCGACGTCGCGCGCGACGGCCTGGGCGAGCAGCATCCGCAGCACGAGCACGATGAGCGCGACCCCCAGGATGGCCAGGCCGACCCCGCCCATGATGACGGTGACGCCCGGGTCGTCCCGCTGGCCCGGCGCATTGAGGGCAGTGACCGCGAACCACAGGAGGGCAGCCGCCACGATCGCGCCGATCACGGCGTCCACGTACCGGAAGGCGGCGTGGGAGAACACGGTTCCGCGTCGCACCATCGTCACCAGCCGCCATACGCTGACCAGGGCGACCTGGGCCGACACCATGCCCAGGATCGTGATCACGCGCAGCGCGGTCAGCGGGAGCGACCCGTCCTCCGGGTCGCTCCCGCTGACCAACACCCACAGCGTCAATGCCTGTACGAACACGGTGCCGGCGAGCACCACCACGAGCACGGCGCGAAGCGCACGCACTGTCAGTTTTCCCATGACCCATCCTTCTATCGGATTGCGATGAGAATCTATCGAATCTCGATAGGTGAGGCAAGGGTTGGCGGCGGGTTCGCACCGTGGTGGGGCCCCTTCCCATGGCATGACGTTCGCGCGAACCGTCTGGATCTTGTCGAAGTCGGCCTCGCTTGAGCACAAATCGGACGCCACCCGACCACGCCGAAGCCCTGCGGCAGACGGGCCTTTGGAAGTGCACCGACAAGGGACAGCCGGGTGGGGCAAATAGGTGGCGGCCTCGGCGCCTGGTTGGACAGTCGCGCCGGGGCGTTTTGCCCCACTCTGGCCACGGCCCTCAAACACGGCGGTGGAGGTCGGCGACGTGGCGGCCGACTCGCGCGAGTCGAAGAGCACGGCGTCGCCGAGGCCGGGCATCGCGACGATCCGATCACGCTCGGCAGTGTTCTGAAAGACAGACGTCTCGGAGTTTCAGCGAATTTTCAGCGCGTTTTCAGTGCCCCATTTGAACCTTCCGGGTGTCGAAATCCTCCACCGGAAGGGCCCTATGAAACTCACCCGCTTAATCTCCGTCTCGCTCAGCATGGCGGCGCTCGGCTTCACGGGAGTCGTGCAACCACGGCCGTAGTCGCCGCGCCCGCCTACGCCGCCTCCACGGCAGGCGGTCAGATCACCAACTCCGAGGTATTGGGTGGACAGGGGATACACCTACCTGAACAGCTCCGATACGGGCACCTGGCGGACAGGCCCCACCGGGAGCGAAACGTATCGCCGCGACTGTTCCGGGCTCATCTCGATGGTCTGGCACTTACCCCAGGGTTACTACGACACCAGCATCTACGAAAGCTGGATCACGAACCACGACAGCCGCCTCACCCGCCTGGGCAGCTTCAACGACCTGCGGCCAGGGGACGCCATCCTCCGGCAGAACTTCAGGGGCCTGTCGGACCACACCGAGCTTTTCGCCTTCTGGAAGAACCCCTCCAACCACGCCGACGGCGCCTACTTCTACTCGTTCAACAGCACAGGCGAAACCGTACGCAACCCGTACCAAATCACCAACTCTCCCTTTCCAGAACCTGGGCTTCCGTTCCCTGAGTGACATCACCGGCAACTTCGAGCACGCCATCGGTTACAACAACGTCGTCGACGACTCCGGCTCGAGTGGTTTCGATCGGCAGGGCCCGTCCAGTGCGCTGGACGGCTCCGGGGCGCTGCAGGTGTTCGCTCGTGGCACCGATGGTTCGTTGAGCACTGGTACTGGTCCCGGCGGCGGCATCGCCTGACCCGGCCATCACCACCGACAGGCCGCCCGACTCCGACCGGGCGGCCTGTCCAGCCATCCAGATCCGCAAAAGGACAAGAAATGATTCTGCTCTCTGATCCCGCGATCAGCCGAATGCCGATCGACGAGTGCGGCGAGGCGCTGTTCGATCTCCGCACCGTACAGGCCCTGCGCCTCGATTCGCGCATGGCCGACCCGGAAGGCTTCTATGCCCGCCTTCGCCTCGGCGTCGTAGATCGCCTGGTCACCGCGCAGACCCTGCTGCCAGCCGAACTGCGCTTTCTGATCATCGAAGGCTTTCGACCGGTGGAACGGCAAGTGCGGTATTTCGACGCCCACGTCGACCAGCTCCGGATCGCCCACCCGGACCAGGATGAAGCCTGGTACCACCGGCAGGCCAGCCGCTACATCTCACCGCCCGAGGTCGCCCCGCATGTGGCCGGCGCCGCCGTCGACCTGACCTTGTGCGACCCGGACGGGCACGAACTGTGGCTCGGTACGGAGGTCAACGACACCGACACCGAGGCCTGCCACACCGCCAGCACGGCGATCTCCGCGCAGGCCCGAGAACACCGCCGCATTCTCGGTGAGGCGCTGACCACGGTCGGGTTGATCAACTACCGAACCGAGTGGTGGCACTGGTCCTACGGCGACCGCTACTGGGCCTGCGTCACCGGGGCGTCGGCCGCGCGCTACGGACCGGCGACGTCGCACCATCTCTGATCAGAACCCGCGACAGTCCGGTCCGAAGATCAGTGGATGCGGCGGCTGGGGATGAGGCTCCGGGCTGGTACTGGGCCAAGCGGGCGATGGCCGGGTCGCGGACGGGGCGGATCTCGGAGCGGTAAGGGGTGAGGTCAACGCCCTAGTAGGGATCTGGACACCGAGATACTCGCTCAGGAGCCGCTGCAGGATCGCCCCCGAGGTGTTGCCGAAGGCGGTGAAAGCAGGTCGTGTTCAGGCACGACGCACAGGATGGACCAGCCGCCGGGCGACGCGCCGGACACGGCCAGGACGGTCGTATTGCCGAACGGGTACCGCAGCAGCCCAGGCCCAGCGGCGGGACGTGCGAGACCTGCTGCATCAGCGCGGTCGACAGGACGCGTGTGCCAGAAGGGGACATACCGCCGGCGAGGTGGGTACGTCCGAAGGCGAGCAGGTCGGCGACCGGAGTTCCCTCGTGACCTCACGATGGCCGGTATCCCACTGGTAACCGCGGCCCCTGATAACGTCCGCAAACCGGTCGGGCGTACGAGCTCCGGCCCCGGTGCAAAGGGCGGTTCGTCATGAACATCGTGGTTTGTGGCGCGGGCGGCCAGGCCGTCGCCGAGGCGTACCACCGGATCGCCGACCACGGCGACCTGGCCGGCCGGATCACGGACGCGGACTTCGCGATCACGCTGCTCGATCGCGCCGGCGCAGGGGAGGCGTGATGGCAGAGGTCCACGACAGCCCGAACCCCTGGGTCGCCGAGCACATCCGCCGTTTCGAGAAGACCGGCGGCCGACCGCGGCCGGGCGTGAACGACCTGCTGCTGACGACCCGAGGCCGGAAAACCGGCGAATTGCGCCGCACCGCACTCGTCTACGGACGCGATGGCGACCGCTATGTCCTGGTGGCCTCCAACCGCGGTGCGGACCGCCACCCGGCCTGGTACCTCAACCTGCTCGCCAACCCGCATGTCACCGTGCAGGTTGGTACGGAGATCTTCACCGCGCGAGCACGTCCCGCCACCGCGTCAGAGCGTCCACCCCTGTGGCGCCTGATGGTGTCGGCCATGTCGGAGTACGCGGGCTATCAGGACCAAACCACCCGTGAGATCCCAATGGTTCTCCTGGAACGCGCTCAAGACCTGGGCGACGGCGCTCCGGGCTGATTCGCCCTCACTGAGGCGATGACCGCAACCCCAACCGAAACTACGGAAGCCAGGCAACGATCCGGGCGTCGTCAGATCGGTGTCTTAGCGATCTTCATCGTTCGTCTGCGGTTGCAGCAGTCCGGCCACGACGCCATCAGCATGGCCATCATCCAGCTCCGCTGCTCAGGCACGCGGCCACCGGTCGATCTTCGTTTGTCGTCACCGGAACTTGAACACGGGGTCGGAGAAGCCGCCGGTCGAGGTCCAGACGAGCGTGCTCTGGACCTCTGTGGACTTGCGGACGAAGGTGGCCTTCCTGCCGTCATCGGTGATATTGGCGCGCTTCCAGCCGTCGAAGTTCTTGGTGAGATGGTGATCCCACCCGAGTAGGTCCCCCTGCGCCACCGCGGCGATGGACTCCGTTGGCGGCTCACCGTCCGCGCAGTACCGGCCGAAGTTCGCGATCGCCGTGACCGTCCCGCCCCTGGCCTGGAGCTGGATTCTCTGGCAGGCGTCGGTTTTCGTACGGTAGATCAGGCGGGGCTTCGTCCATTCCCCGGCCGTCGGGTTGTAGTGCTGCTCGAAGAGCCCTTCACCACGCCGGTAGTGCATCGCCACCCGGCGACCGTCAGCGAGCGATACTTCTCCCTCGAACCAACTGGGATCCGCCCCCTCGACATCGCTTTTACGCGGTTCGTCGCTGCCCTGCGGTGACGGGTTCGGCGTGGGCGCGCTACTTTGCGCGGGCGGGGTGACGGTCTCCCGCGCGACCGGTGGTTCCTGGCCGCATGCTGCCACGGTCGCGAGCAGCGTCACGCAGGCCAGCATGCGTGTCCCCGCTGCGCGCATTGCATCTCCCTGTGGTCCTGCAAAGCGGCTTCCCCGGCTCAGGCTAGCAATCTCCTCATGCGAGCGAACGTTACGGAAGGCCGCGAAGTCTAAGGACGGCCTCGACCAGCAAACCCCCTGGGGGTCGCGGCTGTCGGCCCGACAGGAAGATCGACCGCTTGAGGGCATGGCACAAGCATCCCGTGGCTTCGCTGATAAAGATGCCGCCGGGGTGGTGCGGACAAGGCGCCATACGGTCAGTCCCACGGGTCGGAGAGATCGTGCAGCCGCAGCCCCCGGACGAACGTCTCGGCGGCACGCACGATCTTCCCCGCGAGTGATCACACCACGGGCGAGTACCAGCTGACCTGCAAGGTCATCGGCTTGCTCGGGCGATGACCTCCTCGGTCGTCAGCGGCGACCTGGGGTGATGAGTCAGACACAGCGGTGTACGCACCTTCGCGAACCCCGCGCCCTCAGGTGCGACGTAGAACTGCCCGCTGCGAAGCGAACCGATGTCATCGGCACTGCCGCCTTTGACGCGGGCCATCGCCTTGGCGGCCTCGATCTGCACATCCGCATTGAGCAGGCCGTAGAACTGGGTCGCGGCGTTGCCCGGGATCCGGTTGTGCAGGCCCTTGGGCGCCTGGGTCGCGAACACCAGCCCGAGCCCGTACTTCCGGGCCTGGGAAGCCAGCGCGAGTGTGCTTTGCGTACACGCGGTCATGGCACCAGAGGGGGCGAAGGTCTGCGCTTCGTCCATGACGAAGAGCCCACCGAGGGGCCGGTCACCGGCGGGGTTCTTCTTGATCCAGGCGAACAGCGCCATCTGCAACTGGTTCACGAAGGACTGCCGATCGGAGTCACTCGGTAGCCCCACGAAACTGATGACCGAAACCCGGGCCCGCTTCCCTGCGGCCGGAGTGAGAAGTTGCCCTGGGTCGACCGGCTCACCCTCCCCACCGAACAGCGGATCGGTCACGGTAGCAGCCCGGAGCACCTGGGCGAGCCCATCCGCGATCTTCGCCGCTCCACTGATCTGACTGATGTCCTCGGGGAAGTCCGCGAGCAGATTGATCAGCCCGTCGAGGCCGCCACTCTTGTACTTCCCGAAGTGGACAACCGCCTCCGTGAGCACCGCCCGAGCGACCTGGGCCTTGCTGGTGCCGCCTTCCACTTTCGCCCGCGGGGCGAGCGCCGCCATGGCGGCGTGGACGGCTTCGTGGAACTCGTCGACGTCGTCCCGGACGCTGGAGAAGTCGGGCAACGGCTGAAAGGCCAGCGGTCGGCCCTTCTCCCTGCGCGGTGTCCAGACCACGACATCGGTGTCCGCGATGTAACGAGCCGCCCGACCCCCATCGCCGGGGCCCCAGGCGGAAGGCTCCTCCGGCCAGGCGTCACCGAGACGGGCGAGGTCGTTGTTCGGATCGAGCACGATCGAGGAGACGCACTGAAGGGCGCACTCTTCGATGATTCGCCTGATCAGAACGGTTTTCCCCGAGCCGGATCCCGCGAAGATCGCAATGTGTTTACGGAGCGCCTCTAACTCGACGGAGACCGGAAGCCCGCGATCGTACGAGCGCCCCACGGTCAGCGAAGGTATTCCGACCGGCCGGCTTTCCGGAGAGCGAACCGAGGGACCGGCCGCGAGAGTCGGCAGGGGCTTCTCAGGGGCCTGAGGCTCCTGCGGAGTAGTTGGATCCTGCCTATCACTAAAGGCGTCCTTGAGGAACTGAAGATTGGCGGTGGGTTTCCTGCTGGCGATCCACTGGTCGAGGTGCGGGAGGTTTTCCGCGAAGAGATCCCGTAAGGCGCACAGCACCTTGAGATTCTCCTCGTCGGCCGCGATCACCCGGCCACCCCTGGCGTGGAAGCCGGCAACCGCTTCCTGGGTGACCGGCCCGGAGTTCCACGGGATGTTCCGGACGATGATCAACCGACGTTTGGGGCTCTCTTCGGCGAGACCGGCTTTGAGCACCGCCTTGCGGAGCCGCGTCAGCGCCGCGAGATGGTGCGTGGCGGCGATGCCGCGGAACGCCCAGTGGATTTCGTCTTCGGTCGCCTCGTTCAGGATTTGCTTGAGACCCGCGTGAAGAGAGGTCTTCTGGCCCATTGGCGGGTCGACCCGGTAACGCGCGGATGTCCCGCTCTGCTCGACGATCCAGGCCCGGAGGCCCGCCGAAATCAGGCCAGGAAGAACCGCGTCCTCTAGTACGGCATCCAACGCTCCACTGACGTCGGCCGAATCCGCCAGGATCGCAAACTTGGTGTCGATCGCCTGAAGCTCTTCCTCGCGGGCGTCAGGCTTCATGACTATATCGATCACGCTTGAGGAGGCGTCGAGGCTGTCCAATTCAGTGATCTTGCCCGCTAGCAGGCACTTCTGGATGTGCCTGGACAGACATCCCAGGACCTCGCGCGGAGTGTAGAAGGGAGCCCGAGCGAAGGCTTCCGGCTTGATCGGCCACGTTGGATATGGCCGGTCGAAACCAATGTTCTTGAAGTGCTCCGCGAGTCGCATGGTGACGAGTTCCGCTCCAACCTCGGGAGTCGGAATGCGCCGAAGGTATGTGGCCTTCTGGAACCGGTCCCTGAAGCTCTTGACAGCCAACTCCTGAATGAGAGTCCACGTCTCTGGCAAGCAGGAGAGAATCGTCAGGGTTCGGCTGGTCACCTCACGGAGGTTGGTCAGCCCATGAGCGAACTGAAGAACTGCCGAGGTCGCCGAACTGTTGGGGCGGCCCTCGACGTAGAGGCTGCTCTGCGTAATGAACGCGTCGAGCTGGTCGAAGGCCATGACACTCGGGCCAGTCAACGCCAGCAGCCGCGAGATGTCACGCACGATCTCCTGCGGTGATTTGTGGACCTTCCGGAAGCCCCAACTCAACCGGTCTCTTTCGCCATCCTCGATTGAGCAGATGTAGGACTCACCGAGGTCCACGAGGGCATCGTGACTGGCCCCCAGAAGCACCAGAGCCCGAGCGACGTCCTGCGCATCTCTTCCAACCCGGCGATCGATTCTGTACAGGGCCTCGATGAACAGATCGAGATCTTCGCGGGTGACCAGCTGGTTGCCGATGATCGCCTGCTGGCTCTTTCGTGGGAGCTGCATCCGGCCCGTCAGATTGCGAAGGAACCGCTTGAGTTGGTTCTCCTCATCCGTGCCCACCCGAGCCAGCCCGTCCTGGATGGACACGACGGCGCTTTCCCAGAAGTTGCGGGCGTCGAGAATGCCCATGAGGAAGAAGTAACCATCGCGTTGGATGGCCTGCTCACGCACCCAGCTCATCAGGTGCGTCTTTCCGCTTCCGGCGCCACCCTCAAGGACCACCCCGATCGGGCTGGTCACGGGAGAGTCAGTGGCCGCGTCGAGTCCCGAGCGGAGAGCGTAGGAAGCCGCCGGGTGTATCCCGGGGACGTGGAACGGAACCGGCTGCCAGACATCCTCACTGGCATTGACGGTCGAGAAGGTCTTGAGACTTTCCAGCGCATACCATTCGGTAACCATCGTCACACTCCGACGCGGAACTGATGGTTTGGCGTGCTGCCAATGATGATCGCGGCGGCGTGATCTTCGGGCTTCAGGTCACCCGAGATCGATACGGGCACGATGTCCACCCGTCCTGCCAGCATCATGGTGCGCAGAACGTCGTCCTGGAGATCCCGGTCGATGTCCGTCAAAAGAGCTCGCAGCTTGGTCATCGAGACCCACTGACCGACCCCAGGCGTGATCTTTGCGTAAGCTTCGCGAATCCGGCCTTCTACTTCCTCGGGCGACACCGTCGTGACCGGCGCCTGAACGGGTTCCTCGACGACTGGGACCGTCGCTTTGGGCGCCACGAGGGATCGCAGGTACAGAAGAGCCAGAGCCTTGCCCGTGCGGGAGGTCACCGGGACTCCCTTGCGTACTTCCTCGATCGCGCGATCTTCACCAGCCGATGTGATCGTGTACCAAAGAGCTCGCCTGGCTTTGGTTTCCGACTCAATCAACTTGGAGTCGACGAGACCCTCGCGGTTCTTGGCGTCGAGATCCAAGCCCCACTCGTCTCTCAGTTCCGCGTGGGCCAACGTGGTTCCGAGCTCCCTCAGTACGAGCAGAGCTGCGGCCTGCCGATACGTAAGTTTTTCTTCAGACATCAGCCTGCTCCTTCGCTCATTCCGAGGCGTCGGCCTCGGAGGAATCCTTCGATGTGGCGCAATACCGCCCGTAGATCGCCCATCACCTGCTGGTTGGTGAATCGCAACACCGTGAATCCGTCACGTTCCAGGTGCCGGTCACGAATCTGGTCGCGCTCCATTTGGGCAAACGTCTCGTGTTCCGGTCCGTCGAGTTCCACGACGCACTTCTCCGGGACCCACATCAGATCCGTACGAACCATTACGAACAACGGGTCCTTGGACTGATACGTCTGATTCCAGGTCCGGCCATGAGCCCACCCGCATTCCGCCAGGGCCGCCTCCATCGCCTGCTCGACCACACTCCCCGGATGCGGCCTTCCGGTGATCGGCGGCACTCCCACCCTCGCGGTGATCGGCGGTGCAGTCATCTCTTCGGCCAGTCTCCTGACCGCTGCGGGCACCTTCAGGTAGCGGGTTTCGACGCGGCGCAGTTCGGGGCTGACGAGCCAGATCCCCATGCCGCTCCGGTGCGCCAGCCACTCACAGCCGGCAACCAGAAGAGTCTCCCCGTGGGAGGTCAATTTCTCCGGCACATAGATGACCAGAGCCGCCGATTCGCGGCCGAATGTGGAGGCGATGACGCGGGCCAGACCAGCCGCCCGCGACTCCGCGGGGAACGATCGTCCTTTGGGGCCGCGCTGCCCGGGAACCAATGGGCCGCGGTGCTGGATGGCTCGGGCGGCGAGGTCGGCCAGGAACGGTCCGAAATGACGGGTGCTCGATGCCAGGCGCATCGCCAGGATTCTCGCCGCCGCCACTCCGCCGCCGCCGGGGCCGGAGAGCTTCTCCCCTTCGGGCAACCAGGCTGGGAAAAGTCCGATGGCCAGTATTTCCAGCTCGCAGAGGATGGATTCCACGAACTCTGAGACCGAATCGCCTTCAGTCGCCGCGTAGGTGATGACGGCGGGGCCGGTCTCCGGTAAGGGGTCCAACAACAATTCCATCACATTGGCGTCAATGGGGGAATCGACTCCGGCAAGGCGGAGCACCCTCCCGACCGGGAGATCGCCCCATGACAATGCCACACCGGCTCCCTCTGGACACCCCTCTGAAAACGCGACTTTGCGAAGGGTATAGGGTACGCGAGGTGACGCGTAGGAAATCGGTGATATCTCCTATTTCGGGGTTGCAAAACCACCCAAACGGCCATCCTGACAATTATTCACATCGCCGTTTATGTCGCGGATCGCCGCCGCAACCTTCGGCCGGGCAGTGGGTGCGGATGGCCCGCACCCCTGTACAAAGCAGCTCATCGCCACCTCCGTCGGCACGTGATCGCCCATCGCGACCAGCAGGGAGCCGATCAGGAGCCGGAGGGCAAGGCGAACGGATCTTCAGGCAGGAAACAGCCGTAATCCTGCTATGGCATCGGATCGTTGAGCACGATCTGCTGGAGTTCGCCCGCCGGGGATAGGCCGTCCGGGCGGTCCAGGACACGTTGGCCCGGAGGTGACCCACCGCGGCCGAGCGGCATCTCGGGCGCATCAGCCGCCAGTCGCCCGAGACGGTCCAGCAGGATGTTGACCGCGTCATACACATCTGCGACGCTTTTGGCCGCAGTCTCCTCGCTGAGATCAGGGTGGAGATCACGAAATGCCGCACGCGCCGCCGCCATGAAACGCTCCGGATCCACGATCACAACGTCCCGGCGCGTCCGGACGCTGATCGTCATGCCCGCTCTGGGAAGCGTCTGCTCGTCCACTGTCTGAAAGTAGACCGCCCCACGCCGACCTCCTTCGTGAGCGCATCGACGGTGCTACCGGGCATTGAGTCCGTGTGCTCGTGGCGGAGCCGTGAAACATGCTGGCTCGGGCAGAGCGATATCGGGCACGCGTTCTGGCGCCTTCCGCGCCGACCGGCAGGTCCGGCGAGAGCGGAAGAGATACGGCCTGGACGATGTGCGTATCCCGAAAGCCGACTGCCCGAGCAGCATCAGCGTCGGGGCTAAAGAGTGCCGTTCTCGATGGCGGCCTTCAACCCGGCCTGGGTGGCCTGGTGGGAGGAGACGCCATTGGTCACCGTGAAGTCGATGAGCAGGATGCTCGCCTCGAATGTGAGGTGCTCGGTCACCCGGATCGCGCCGTTCCCCAGGTCGGTGAAGACGATTTTCTGCTGGGTGACGACGTTCGGGAGCGTCCAGGAGTCGGTTTCGTAGAAGAACTGGTCGCGGTGGATCCGCTGCTGCGCGTGAGTTTTGCTGCTGAGGGGGATCCCGGCCACGAGCGGGATGTCCTCGATCGCGGTGAAGTTGATGTAGCGGACGTCGTTCTCGGTCCAGTCGGCGTGGGTGACCACGCGCTTCAGGAACGAGTGCATCCCGATGTGGTTGTTGACGTTCGAGTACGCGTCGAAGACGTGCGCGATCGGAGCGTTGATGTCGATGGAGATATCCCGGGTGACCTGGCTGCGGCCGGCCCAGGGGAGGGGTGCGGTCAGGGTTTCGTAGAAGCGGTACGTGTCCCACGCCAGCTGCCAGGATGCCGCAAGCTGGGCGTCCGTCTCGGCGCGGGCGGGGCTGGATAATCCGGTCAGGAGCAGCGCTGCCGCCACGACCGGAGCGGTGATGAATCGCAGGAACTTCTTCACAGGCACCTCAAAGACGAGGGTTGTACAGGTTTGAACCTTCTACCGCATGTAGGAGTACTTGTGGAAGTGGTCTCCCCAATGCGATCCGAAGTGGCGTTCGACAAGAGAAGCCCCTGTGCCACAGGGTGGGCCTCATGACAAGTGTTTCCGCTGATTACACGCACGTGCGCAAGAGACTGGCCGCCGCCGAGGGCTTGGACCTGCCCGACGTCCGCTTCAAGTGGTACGACCTGTTTCGGGAGGACGCCGAGATCCCCGACTCGGTCCAGAAGGAGGCGCGGGAGTTCGTCCGCACGGAGATCGCCACGATCACACCGACTGGTGAGCTGGGCTTCGTCATTCTGCACCGGGTCGGAGACGCGTACCTGCTCCTGGTCTGTACGTGGCGAAACAACAACGAATTATGGGAGACCGTCTACTTGAAGGACATGGACGGATTCGTTCTCGTCCAGTTCGACGAGACGGCGAAGGCCACTTACTGTGTCTGGGAGATGGGCGCCGTCCTGCACGAACAGCAGGCCTGGATTCGCTACCTATTCTCAGCGCGCGACGACGAAGCGAAGAACGACTACCTCGCCGACCGCCATCCAGGCGCCCTCGTATAGCGCATAGCCGATCTTGTACGCGCCGCCCAACCACCCCGAAGCCTGCTGTCAGCACGCCCAACACGACCACGGGAGTCGCGGTGAGCGCTTTCACGCGCATGGGTCAGGCCATCCCCACCCTCAGCCGAGGTGTGCTGCTGGCGACCCGCAGGGTCCGGGAGAGCTTGAAATCAGCCCAGACCCGCGTATTGGCGTGGGCGCAGGGCCTGAGTGCGAAGCGCGGACAGGACCGCCTGCTGGCCCACAGGCGTCAGCTGCCAGCTGGCCCGCCAGTCGCAGGACATCCGCAGATCCAGCGCGTCCAACCGGCGCTGCAGCTCCCCGAGCGGCGTCGTGAGGTCCGCGGCGGAAACCTGCCCGCCGGCCGACGACCGCCAGCCCTCGCCGTTGACCACCTCGGCGACTCGATCGCGCAGCTCCGCGTAGGGCAGCGGGTCACCGTCCGCGAGCAGCATCAGCGCGGCCTCCCGGATGGAGATCTCGAAGTCGTGCTCGCCCTGGGCGGGGGTGAGCAGGGCCGCCGTCGCGGCCGTCCACATCGCCTCAGGGTCGTCGGCGAGCTGCCGGCCCGAGACGGTAAGCACCAGTTTGCGGCCGTTGCGGCGGAGCACCCGCAGGTCCTCGCTCGCGATCTCACGCAGCATCGTCAGCGTGGGCACGTCCGCTTCGCCACGGATCGACCCGGCGGTGACCGTGTCCCAGCCGAACAGCTCGGCCGATTCGATCACCAGCGCCCGGGAGAGATTGAACTTCTGGGTCAGCGGCACGCCGCTGCTCCCGGCCGCCCAGTCCAGCAGCCACCACAGCGACGCCAGATGCGGTTCCGCCGGGGCCGGAATGGGGGCGTACAGCCGGACTTCGAAGGGCTGGGCGAGTTCGCGGCGGGCTTTGCCGCGGCCGAGGACCCAGCGGTTGAGGCGTTCGCCGTGGACGCGGTGGAGCCAGCAGTCGCCGCCGAGCTCGGTCCGGGGCTCGGTGAGCCAGCGCGTGGTGAGCTCCACCCGGCCCCGGGTCAGACCGCGCATGACGGTCGTGGCGGGCGTCTCCGGTTCGTACGGCATGGCCAGTTCGCCGGACACGATCGCCAGCTCCAGGGCGGCGGCACAGGCGACGTGGGCGCCCAGCTCCTCCGGCCCCATGATGGAGCTCCAGCTCAGCTCGGGCACGTCCGGGGGCAGCACCCCGGTGGCCTCCAGGGCCTGCTGGTAGGCGGCGGCGCCGGCCTCCTCGCCGTCTCTGGCGTAGGTGCGCAGGATGTGGGTGGTCGTCTCGGAGGCGCAGAGGGCGCCGTAGCGCTCCATCCCGCCCAGCTCGAACAGACGGCCGAGCGCGTGCGCGATCGCCAGGTGATCTCCGGTGACCTTGATCGGCAAGGCGTACCAGAGGAATTCGCACACGTCGAGCTGGCTGATGGTCTCCAGGGCCTCGCCGCCTGTGAGCCATTCCACGGCGATTCTGGCCGAGTCGGCGACGTCCGGCTCGGCGCGCTCCAGTTCGGCGAGGAGCGCCGCCACATCAGGTGCGGGCATGACCCGCAGTCTGCCGTATGGGACCCACCGTTGACGACGACCGAGAGACACTCGGGACCACCCCCCTAGTGACTCACGATACGGACACCGGTGCCAGAGGTTAGATCCAGCCCGACTTAAACAGCATTCGGTCATACCAGTCCTGGTACGGAATGACCTCAGCCGACAGCACGGGATGGAGCCACCAGAAGTTGACCAGCGCGAGCAGGGCAAACGCTCCCACGGCCACCGCGCCGTACATGCGGCGGTTTCCGGGGTCGGTCATCGGGCCGATGATCAGTCCAGCGGTCACCACGATGGCGAGGATCATGAATGGGACCATCGGGATGGCGTAGAACAGGAACATCGTCCGGTTGTCGACCAGCGCGAAGTAGAACCAGGGCAGCCAGCCCGCCGCGTAGCCGAGCAGGATCGCGCCGGCTCGCCAGTCGCGGGTGGCCACGTACCAGGCGATCATCGCGACCAGGGCGATCAGGCCGGCGAACCAGATGATCGGCGTGCCGGTGCCGAGCACCGCCCAGGAACAACTGTCCGCGCCGCAGCCCTTGGGCGATTCATAGAAAAATGCGACAGGTCGCAGCAACATCGGCCACTGCCAGGGCTCCGACTGGTACGGATGCGTGGCTTCCAGGCCAGTGTGGAAGGAAAGAATCTGCTTCTGGTAGTCCACCCAGGAGCGGAACGAGTCGAAGATGAAGTACGCGGGGCCGCTCGAAGTCGCCTGCGCCCAGTTGCGGCCGTAGCCGCGGTCGGTGGCGAACCAGCCGGCGAACGAGACCACGTAGACCAGCAGCGGGACGAGCGCCACCCAGCTGAAGGCGAGCGGCAGGTCGCGGCGGGCGGTGCCGAGCAGCGGCTGGCGCAGGCCGACGGCGCGGCGGGCGCCGAGGTCCCAGAGCACGGTCATGATGCCGAAGGCGGCGATGAAGAACACGGCCGTCCACTTGGTGGCCAGACCGGCGCCGAGGCAGAGCCCGGCCGCGAGCCGCCAGGGGCGGAGGCCGAGGAAGGGGCCGGTGTCACCGATTCCGGTGGATTCGTACCAGTCGGCCAGGCGTTGCCGGGTTCGGTCGCGGTCGACCACCAGGCAGGCGAATCCGGCGATGAGCCAGAACATCAGGAAGATGTCCAGCAGCGCCGTACGGGACAGGACGAAGTGCAGGCCGTCCAGGGCGAGCAGGAAGCCGGCCAGGCAGCCGAGCAGGGTGGAGCGGGTGATGCGGCGGGCGACCCGGGCCAGGATGAGGATCGACAGGGTGCCGATCACGGCGGCCATGAACCGCCAGCCGAACGGGGTCAGGCCGAACATCCACTCGCCGAGGCCGATCATCCATTTGCCGAGCGGCGGATGGACCACGTAGGAGGCGCACTGGTCGACTTGTTCGCAGACCTTGAAGATGTTCGTGTCGCCGCGAAGCATGGCCTGGTTGGCCGCGTCACCCTCGATGAACTGGCGTTCGACGCCGTAGGTGATGGTGGACCAGGAGTCCTTCGCGTAGTACGTCTCGTCGAAGACGATCGCCTTGGGGGTGCCCAGTCGGTCGAAGCGGAGGAACGCCCCGAAGATCATCACGATGATCGGGCCGAGCCACCCCCACAGGACGCTCCCGGGCATCGGCGGGACCAGCCGATCGCGCAGGGATGGCGTCGCGTTCTGGGGGTCCGGCTCGGGCTGCTCGTACGCCTGATTGGCGAAGTCGGTCACGGCCACTCGCCCACACTACTGGCGACAGGACGCCACGAACATGACGTACGCGCCGATTCGGTGCCGTTCGACCTCAGGCGAACGTGGGCGCTGAAGATTACATACTGGTGGGGTGAGTGAATTCGGCAAGCTGGTGCTGGCGGGCGCTCCGATCGGACAGGTCGGCGACGCGTCGCCCCGGCTGCGGTCGGCGCTCGAAACCGCGGATGTGATCGCTGCCGAGGACACCCGGCGGCTGAAGCGGCTGGTCTCCGATCTCGGGGCGACCGTGACCGGGCGGGTGGTTTCGTACTACGACGCCAACGAGATCGCGCGGGCGAAGGAACTTCTCGATCTGCTGCTCGCCGGGCAGACCGTGCTGATCATTACGGACGCCGGCATGCCCGGCGTCTCCGATCCCGGCTACCGGCTGACCAAGCTGGCCGTCGACGCCGGCGTGCCGGTCACCGCGCTGGCCGGGCCGTCCGCCGTGACGACCGCGCTGGCCATCTCCGGGCTGCCCAGCGATCGTTTCTGCTTCGAGGGCTTTCCGCCGCGCAAGTCCGGGGACCGGGCCCGGCTCCTGGAGCGCCTCGCCACCGAAGAGCGCACGATGGTCTTCTTCGAAGCGCCGCACCGGATCCAGGCGTGCCTTGCGGCCATGTCCGGAGCGTTCGGTTCCGACCGCCAGGCGGCCGTCTGCCGGGAACTCACCAAAACCTACGAAGAGGTACGGCGTGGCGGGCTTGGTGAACTCGCCGAATGGGCGGCGGGGGATGTTCGCGGCGAGATAACCATCGTGGTGGCCGGATATGTCGCGGATCAGCGTGAGCCGGTGATCGAGGACCTTCTCGGTGAGGTCGCCCGGCTGGAGGCGTCCGGGGTCGCCCGCAAGGAGGCCATCGTCGATGTGGCGAAGAAGGCGGGGATTCCGAAGCGTGACCTCTACAACGCCGTACACGCCGCGAAGTCCTGAAGGGCCGGGTCAGGCGGCTTCTGTGACTTCTGGCTTTGCGGTGGGGCGGAAGCCGCGGCGGAGGGTGATGGCGGCGGCGACGCAGGCCAGCGGGACCGCGGGGATCAGGTAGCGGTAGTCGAATTCGGCGGTGGCGGCGGGGGCCAGGATCAGGCCGACCGAGGCCAGCCAGGGGAGCAGGACCGGGCCGCCGAGTTTGCGCCAGCGGAGAGCGACGCCGTACAGGCCGATCAGGAGCAGGATGCCGAGGGCCAGGCCGGGGATGCGCACGATCTTCTGATAGGTGATCATGATGTCCGACCAGGGGCCGGTGTTGACCGTGGCGGCGGGGCCGTTCTCGTAGGTTTCCGCGTCGGTGTGGGTCTGGCCGCGGAACGAGGTCCAGGCCGGGAGCCTGGTGGTGATGTTGTTGCCGAACTGGTACTGCAGGAAGGTCCTGTCGTCAGGGAACGGCTGGCGGTCCCAGCGGAAGGCGCGGATGAAGTCCTTGGCGACGACGGCCAGGTAGTCGCCGGGCTGGCTGAGGATGGCGCGGGTCGCGAAGGCTCCGGTGTTCTGGTTCATTTCGGCGTCGAACTTCATGCCCGCGCCGAACACGTGGATCTGGTTGTCGTTGTCCCACCAGAGGTAGGCCTGCGCGGACGGGCCGCGCTCTTCGGGCTTCTTCGGGATGCAGAGCAGCGCGAGCTTGAGTTCGGCGCGCGGGTCGAGGCCCATCTCGTGACAGTCCGAGAACGACGCGGTGCGCATGTAGAGGATCACGCCGTCGCTGCTGGTCATCGCGAACTGACCGTTGACCGCTTTGAACCAGCCCATGTATCCGACGACGGGAATCGCGCAAGCCATCACCAATGCCAGGATCGTCTTCCAGCTGGTCCGCTTGACCAGCAGGTAGACCGCGACCAGGGCCAGGATCGGCAGCCCGATGCTGCGGGTGAGCGCGGTCAGCGCGAGCAGGCCGCCCACGGCCGCGCCGACTTTCCACGACATTTCGCGATGCCACAGCACCAGCGTGATGACCCCGACCACGAGCAGCACGAACATCGCGTCCGACATGATCATCTGCTCGATCTGGATCTGGTACGCGTCGAACAGCACCGGCAGCGCAGCCAGCGTCGCCCCCCAGCCGGGCAGGCCGAAGCGCTTGGTTAAAAGCGCATATATCAGCACAGCCGTGGCGAGCCCCATCAGATGCTGGGTGAACACCACGAAGGCCAGGCTGTGCAGCGGTTTGAGTAAGAGCAGCCAGAATCCGTACCCATCCGGACGGATCGGGTGGGGGCGTGGGTGCAGTGCGACCGAAATGTAGTCGTAGGAGTCGTTGAACCACATCGCCGGGCCGAAGCCCAGCATCGTGATGAGCCGCAGCAGCGCGCCCAGGCCGACGGCCACCGCGAACCAGCGGTGCCGGCGCAGGAAAGCTGCCAAACGCCCCCATCGTCCGATGCTGGGGGCGCTCAGCGTTGTCGGTTCCGCGACCGCGACCATGCTTACAGAATGCCAGTCGTTTCACGGACTTGACTCGGGCACCTGTGGGTAGCGGGCATGATTGGTTGATCTGATCGGGAGCTTGAAGGGTTGCGACGTGGAACTCACGGTGGTCATGCCCTGCCTCAACGAGGCGGAGACCGTTGAAACATGTGTGCGCAAGGCGCTGGAGTGCATGCGCGAACATGGCATCGACGGCGAAGTGGTGATCGCCGACAACGGCAGCACCGACGGTTCGCAGCAGCTGGCCAGGGATGCGGGCGCCCGGGTGGTGCACATTGACGAGAAGGGGTACGGCAACGCCCTGATCGGTGGCATCCGCGCCGCGCGCGGCAAGTACGTCATCATGGGCGACGCCGACGACTCCTATGACTTCACCGGCCTGCTGCCGTTCGTGGAGGAGTTGCGGGCGGGTGGCGAGCTGGTGATGGGCAACCGCTTCAAGGGCGGGATCGCCCCCGGCGCCATGCCGCCGCTCCACCGTTACCTGGGCAATCCGGTCCTCTCCTTCGTCGGGCGGCTGTTCTTCCCGAGCGCGATCGGGGACTTCCACTGCGGTCTGCGTGGGTTCCGGCGGGACTCGATCCTGCGGCTGGGCCTGCAGACCGGGGGCATGGAGTTCGCCTCCGAGATGGTGGTGAAGGCGACCCTGCAGGGCCTGGACGTGCGCGAGGTGCCGACCACGCTGTCGCCCGACGGCCGCACCCGCCCGCCGCACCTGCGCTCCTGGCGGGACGGCTGGCGCCACCTGCGCTTCCTGCTCCTGTACAGCCCGCGCTGGCTGTTCTTCATCCCCGGCCTGGCGCTGATGACGCTCGGCCTGGTCGCGGGCACCGCGCTGACCTTCGGGCCGGTCTACATCGGCAAGCTCGCGTTCGACATCGACACGCTGGTTGGCGCGTCGGCGATGGTCGTGATCGGATTCCAGGCGGCGTTGTTCGCGCTGTTCACCAAGGTGTACGCGGCGGAGGAAGGCTTCCTGCCGGAGGACCGGCGGGTGAAGAAGCTGGTCGATATCGTGACTTTGGAGAAGGGCCTGGTCGCGGGCGGGCTGCTGGCGCTGGGCGGTTTGGTGGGGTTGATCGCCTCGCTGGCGCACTGGGGGGGTCGCGGGTTCGGTGAGCTGATCCCCGCCGAGGTGCTGCGTATGGTCGTGCCGTCGGCGACCGCGTTCATCATGAGCTTCCAGACCATCTTCGCTGCGCTGTTCATCAGCATCCTGGGCATTCGCCGGTCGAAGGAGACCTCGATCGACATCGCCGCGTCGGCGGCCGAGGAGGCGGCGGAGGCCGTCACCCGCGCGAGCACCCGGGGTTAGCCGCACGAACCTTGGCGTGGGATGCGCGGCGTCTGCCGCTGCGATGGGCGATCGATCGCAGCGCTGGAGGGCCGAGGCGCGACCACTCCGAGATTGTCGGACCGCTTCGGTACGTTGGTTCCATGGCGGAATTCGTGCTGGTGGCAGGGGCGTGGTTGGGAGCTTGGGCGTGGGACGAGGTGGTGCCGGAGCTGCGTGCGGCTGGCCACGGCGCCCATCCGCTGACGCTGTCCGGCCTCGCTGAGAAGCAGGGTGTCCCGGCCGGGCAGCAGACTCACGTCCGGGACATCGTTGATGAGATCGAGCGCCTCGATCTGCGGGACGTCATTCTGGTCGGGCACAGCTACTCGGGCATTCCGGTCGGTCAGGCCGCTGAGCGGATCGGCGATCGGCTGGCTCGCGTGGTCTTCGTCGACTCCAACGTTCCGGCCGACGGTGAGTCTTTCGTATCCGCCTGGCCGGACGGCCGGGCGATGGTGGAGGGCTCGATCGCCGAGAATCAGGGCTTCTGGGCACCGCTGACGGCGGCGGACTACGACGGGCAGGGCCTCACCGGCGAGCAGATCGCCCGGATCGTCGGTGGTTCCACTCCGCACCCTGGCGCTTCGCTGACCGAGCCGGCCGTGCTGAGCCGTCCGCTCGGCGAGCTCCCGGCGACCTACATCAAATGCCTCCTCGACGGCGACACTCCGAATGAGGATGTGGTCAAGTTGCTGACCAGCGAACACTGGCGACTGGTCGAGATGAACACCGGCCACTGGCCGATGTTCTCCCAGCCACACGAACTGGCACGGATCCTGCTCGCCGCCACGTGATCGGCTGGGCTGACGAGGCGAGAGCGGGCGAAACGAAGGCCGCCAGCACGAAGGGCGCGCACGAGTGCGTGCCTCGCGGAGACGTCCGGTGCAGGTGTACCTCACGCTGACGCCCGGTGGTTCGGCATGTGCGCCCTTCCGCTACGCCGCCGACCGGTTGGGTGCGCGCCCATCCGCTGCGCCGCCGACCGGTTGGGTGCGTGTGCGGGGTAATTCGTTCGAGCGGGCCGTCAAGGGGCTCTAGGCTGGACGCATGTCTCAGCACATCTTGACCGCCGTCGCGTGGCCGTATGCCAACGGGCCACGGCACATCGGGCACGTTTCCGGGTTCGGCGTGCCGTCCGACGTCTTCAGCCGCTACCAGCGGATGGCGGGCAACAAGGTGCTGATGGTCTCGGGGACGGACGAGCACGGCACGCCGATTCAAGTCCAGGCCGACAAGGAAGGTCTGTCCGCGCGCGCGCTCGCCGATCGGTACAACCGGATCATCGCTGAGGATCTGACCGCGCTGGGGCTGTCGTACGACCTGTTCACCCGGACGACCACGCGTAACCACTTCTCGGTGGCGCAGGAGATCTTTCTCGGGCTGTACAACAACGGGTATGTCTTCCCGAAGACGACGATGGGGGCGGTCTCCCCGTCTACCGGGCGTACGCTGCCTGACCGCTATATCGAGGGCACCTGCCCTATCTGTGGGTACGACGGCGCGCGTGGCGACCAGTGCGACAACTGTGGCAATCAGCTCGACCCGATTGACCTGATCAATCCCAAGTCGCGGATCAACGGTGAGACGCCCAAGTTCATCGAGACCGAGCATTTCATGCTCGATCTGCCCGCGTTCGCGGAGGTGCTGGGCACCTACCTGCAGAGCAAGCAGGGCGAATGGCGTCCGAACGTGCTCAAGTTCGCGCTCAACCTGCTCGGCGACCTGCAGCCGCGGGCGATCACCCGGGACCTGGACTGGGGTGTGCCGATCCCGCTCGACGGCTGGCGTGACCGCAGCGACAAGCGGCTCTATGTCTGGTTCGACGCGGTCATCGGCTATCTCAGCGCCTCGATCGAGTGGGCCCGCCGCTCCGGCGACCCGGACGCGTGGCGCGCCTGGTGGCAGAACCCGGACGCGCGCGGCTACTACTTCATGGGCAAGGACAACATCGTCTTCCACGCCGAGATCTGGCCGGCGCTGCTGCTCGGCTACAACGGCGAAGGCGCGCGCGGCGGGACGCCGGGGTCGCTTGGGCGGCTGGACGTGCCCTCCGAGGTGGTTTCCAGCGAGTTCCTGACGATGGAGGGGAGGAAGTTCTCCTCGTCCAGGTCTGTGGTCATCTATGTCCGCGACTTCCTGGAGCGGTACTCGGCGGACGCGCTGCGCTACTACATCGCGGTCGCGGGTCCGGAAAATCAGGACACCGACTTCACCTGGTCGGAGTTCGTCAACCGCAACAACGGTGAACTCGTCGCGGCCTGGGGCAACCTGGTCAACCGGTCGATCTCCATGGCGGCCAAGAACTTCGGCGAGATCCCGGCCGCCGTCGACCTCACCGACGCCGACCGCGCCCTGCTCGACCGCTCGCGTACGGCTTTCGCCGCCGTTGGCGCCGAACTCGCCCGGTCCAGGTTCAAGAACGCGGTCAACGAGGCCTTCGACGTGGTCCGCGACGCCAACCGCTACCTGGCCGAGCAGGAACCCTGGAAGATCAAGGACGACCCGACCCGCCAGGGTTCGATCCTGCACGTGGCACTGCAGGTGGTCGACGACGCCAAGACCCTGCTCACGCCCTTCCTCCCCAACTCGTCGAACAAGATCTTCGAGATGCTGGGCGGCGAGGGCGTCTGGTCTGGAATGCCGCAGATCAGCGAGGTCAGCGAGGACGGCGGCCCGCAGTACCCGATCATCACCGGCGCCTACGACGGCGCCGCGACCTGGGCCCACCAGCCGATCCGTTCCGGAACGCGCCTGGCCCCGCCGACTCCGCTGTTCACCAAGCTGGACCCGAAGATCGTTGACGAGGAACTCGCCCGCCTCGCCGACAAGACGCCCACCGAATAGTCGCGTTGATCGGCTTGGATCGCCGAGGTCAGTGAGCTCGCATCGACCCGGCGCAGGTTCGTGGACCCGTTCCGTCTTCATTCGCAGCACGAGGAGCGGCGGGGGTTGCTCGGCTGATGCGCTGGGATGGTGACCCAGGTTGGGGCGATAAGTTGAGGGCATGTCGCGTGAGATGCCCTCCCTGCCGCAGCCGCTAGGGGCTGACGTGTTCGATTCCCACTGCCATCTCGACATCATGGTCGGTGATCGGCAGGCGTCTTCGGGTGATCCGGTGGCGTTGGCAGCGCAGGCGGCGGGGGCCTCCGTGGCGGCGATTGTGGAGCAGGCGCGTTCGGTGGGGGTCACTCGGTTGGTGACGATCGGGTATGACTTGCGGTCGTCGCGGTGGAATGCCGAAGTCGCTCGGGATCATGCGGATGTGTATGCGGGCGTGGCGATTCATCCGAATGAAGCGCATGCGGCTACGCCTGAGGTGCTTGCGGAGATTGAGGAGCTTGCTCGGCAGCCGCGGGTGCGGGCCGTGGGGGAGACCGGGCTCGACTACTACCGGGACTGGGCGTCGCACCAGGATCAGCAGGTGAGTTTTCGGGCGCATATCGAGATCGCCAAGCGGACCGGGAAGGCGCTGGTGATCCACGATCGGGATGCGCACGATGACGTGCTGGCGGTGCTCGCTGAGGAGGGGGCGCCGGAGGTCGTGGTGTTCCACAGCTATTCGGGTGACGCCGAAATGGCCAAGAAGTGCGTGGAGGCGGGATATTTCCTGTCGTTTTCTGGGCCGGTGACGTACAAGAACGCTGGTTATCTGCGGGAAGCGGCGGCGGTGGCGCCCGTGGAGCTCATGCTGGTCGAGACGGATGCGCCGTATTTGCCGCCGGTGCCGCATCGGGGGAAGCCGAACGCGCCCTACCTGATCCCGTTGACTCTGCGCTGCCTGGCCGAGGTCAAGGGCGTCGATGCGGATGATCTGGCCGGCGCGGTGAGCCGCAACGGGGAGCAGGTTTTCGGCGCCTGGTAGAGCCAGATCGGCAAAACGCCTGCTAATGCATGGGGTTTGCGGCATATTGGGGATATTCTCCTGAGCCAACTGCGACCAATGTCACGGCGGGGATTCAGTGATGAGGTTGAGGCAGGAGTGACGACGGCGCTAGCGTCGTGAGCCGGTCAACCTCCGGAAGGACGCATCCATGTATTCACCGACATTGGAGCAACCCTCCGGAGGCGACCCCAGCGAACCGACCGGCCCGCCTCCCCCTGACGGACCGCACCCGGGCGAGTCGGCGGGGCCGCATGCCGCCGCTGGCGCGCACAGCGGTGAGCCTTTGTCGGGTGCGCCGGGTCCTGCTGGTCGAGCGCGTGCGGACGGGACGATTTCCGCCGATGAGGTTTCGACTGGAGCCTGGGTCGCGACGCCTTTCGCTGATCGAGCGTATGCGGGTGAGTCTTCATCCGGGGCTTGGGGTGGACCGCCTCCTGTTGATCGCATGGACGAGCCTGCCGGTCGTCGGCGCAGGCGTGCTCGCGACAGTTCGTTGGACGGTGTTCATGAAGGTGGCGCGGAAGAGATCGGGGGCGAGGTCTGGGCTGAATCGGGGGAAGGTCGGCGGAGTGGGCCGCGGCCGGGATCGCGGCGGGCGCGGCGGAGTGCTGGTGGAGCGCCGCCGTCGCTGGAGGACGTCGATGAGTTGATTGCTGATCAGCTGGGGCAGGGCGGCGGTCAGGTTCGTGAGTATCCGGTGCCCGTTTGGCGGGCTTGGCTGCTGTCGCCCTGGGCCGGGTCGGTTTATGCCGCGCTTGCCGGGGTCACGCTTGGCATGATCGTCGGCGGGGGGCTCGCCAAGCAGATCACGCTCGATGTCGACGGTGATCTGGTGACATTCCGCAGTTTCGCCGGAACAGTGCACGGGGTGCTCGACTCCGCTGACATCAGTTACGACGCTGAGGACCACGTCCGCCCCGCCCCGACCGAGACCGTGGCCGACGGCGCCACCATCGTGGTACGGCACGCGCGCCCGCTCACCCTGATCATGGACGGCAAACGCAGCACCCACATGATCACTGCGCTCAATGTTGGCGACGCCCTCGAGGATCTCAAACTCGACCCCGCCCGCCTCCGCCTGTCCGCCAACCGCATGCGCCAGATCCCGGTCTCCGGCTTCAAGTTGAGCGTCAAAACCGAACGCAAGGTCTACATCGTCGCCGGCAAGATCCGCGTCAGCACCATCACCACCGGTCGTACTGTCGGGGAAGTCCTCAAACAGGCCAACATCGCCCTCCCCAAAGGCGACACCGTCCGTCCTGCCCTCACCAGCTTCCCCAAAGACGGCTCGATCATCCGAGTAGGCCCGTCCCTCCCGCCCCGAACCATCCCCATCGCCCCCAACGTCGCCGCCCTCAACTGGGCCGGCCTCGCCGACTGCGAATCCCACGGCAACCCGAAGGCGTACAACGCGGGCGGCCCCTACTACGGCATGTACCAGTTCAGCCTCCCCATGTGGCTGGCCGTGGGCGGCACCAAAACCCCCATCGACTGGCCCGCCGAGGAACAGACCTACCGCGCCCAACTCCTCTTCCAACGAGTCCAGGGCCGCTGGCAGGGCCAATGGCCCCACTGCGGCGCCCGCCTCGGCGCCTGACCGACGACGGCTGCGGCACCCATCCTCAGCCCACTGCGCGGCCCAGGTCGGTGGCTCCCTTGAGTGTGGTTTTGAGCAAGGTGGCAGGGCCGACCGCGCGGGTGGCAACGGCGCCGCCGCCCTTGCGGTCGGGGATGCCGATGATGAGGCCGCGGCCGGCGGACAGTCCGTTGGGGCTGCCGTAGCCGGCCAGGGACCAGCCGAAGTGCTGGTATGGCTGTGATTCCAAGAAGTCCAGGGTGTCGCCGCTCTCGCCGCCACGAACTGTGGAGAAACGAACCTGCCCGGATTCGGGAACGCCCTGGACTGACGCGTATGGTTCCCCGATCGCGATGATCGGAGTCCCGCCAGGATTCAGGAAGGCCATGGACCAGCCGATGGCCGCGCCTTTGACGACGGGGATCGTGGGGAAGCGGAGTTCGCCTACGCCCATGCGGAGTGTCCGGCTGGCTTTGAGTTCGCCGGAGCCTTTGCGCTCGAACAGCTGGATCGCGCCCGCGTCGCGGATGTCGCCCTGGTCGGCCAGCGGCAGGCTCGCCGCCAGATAACCCGAGTTCCCCCACTCCGCGTACGCCAAAGACCAGCCGAAACGATTGCCGGACTTCTCCACGACTTCCTTCGTGGCCTGGTTCAGATCCCACTTGTGGCTGTCGTACGGCCCGTCGTCCATGACATCGAACACGACAGCCACCATGCCCGAGTCGAGCTTCCCCTCGGCCACCTGAATTCCGGTGCCGTCATTGTTCTCGTACGGAGCGCCGACGGCCAGATCAGGCTTGCCGGGGTCGCCGCCGAGGTTGCCGATCGCGATCGCCCACCCCCACATGTCGCCGACCTCGCCGTTGCCGATGACGCCGTCATCCTCCTGCGTCAGGCGTTTGGCGGACCGAATCGTCCCGTCCAGGTCGAAGACGTGCACGGCACCCGCGTCGGCGGGTTCGTCAGCGTGCGGCTCCCCGACAGCGACGACCGCGCCCCCGCCACTCAGATCCGCGGAGGCGAGCGACCACCCGAAGTGCGCTTCCGCCTGCTTGTCCGCATCCAACGCCAGCACGTCCGCCGCACCGGAGGCCGTCCCGAAGAACACATACGCGGCACCGGAGTCATCATCACCCGCGTAAGGAGCTCCGACGATGACATCAAGGCATTTGTCGTCGTTGACGTGCGCGGTCCGTACGGCCCAGCCGAAGCCCTCGCCGGGTTCCGGGTTGGGGCTGCGCAGTTCGACGGTGCCGCCGAGGCCGGGAAGCCCTTCCGTGTCCTTGTCGGAGCTGCCGCCCAGGAGCACCTGGACCCCGCCCGCGCCGGGAATGTCGCCCAGATCGGCGAAGGGGTCCCCGGCGACGGCGTCGTTGAGGCCGTCGCCGTTGAAGTCGGCCGGGCCCGCGGTGGCGCAGTCGGCGCGCGCGGTAGCCGTACCGGACGCGGGGGTGGAGAGGACGGCGGCCAGCAGGGTGGCGAGGGCCGCGGTGAGGACGGCGGAGCGGTTCACAGCTGGGCCTCCACGTCGTCGGTGAGGGACAGCTTCACGGGGGTACGGCCCGAGGGCAGGTCGAAGACGAGGAGACCGTCCACTTTCGCGCCGGGTTTCAGGGCGGTGGGGAGGGTGGTCGAGGACTCGTGCGGCGGGTATTCGTCGCCTTTGTCGTCGATGAGGGTGGGGGCTGCGCCGTTGAACGCGGCCAGGTCGCCGCCGGTGTTCAGCATCGTCCAGCGCACCAGGCAGAATCCGCCCTTGGCTGCGGTTGCGCCCTCATGGGTTTTCACGTCGCAGCGGGGTTGCTGGGGGATGAGGAGCGCCAGATCGTACCCGCCGAGCGCGATCTGGCGGCCGACGTCCTCGCCGATCCGGGGTGGCGCGGATACGGTGGCTTTCGCCACGGGCTTGGGCTTTTCGTCGGATCCGGCGGTGAGCAGCACGACCAGGGTCACCGTCAGCGCGGCCGCCACGGCACCGGCGGCGAGCAGCCACCGCATCACCGAGGTGCGCTCCCGCTTACTTCCCTCGGTGGGCGAATCCTCCGCGAACCGGATCCCCCCATGGGGGTCGGTGTCGGACGCGGCGGAACGCCACGCTTGCTCTACAGCTGTCACCGGGCCACCCACAGGGGGAGACCCGCCGTGGGGCGGCCACCCCGAGGAACTCGGCGAAGAAGCGGGAACCGCCGACGCGCCAGCACTCGCCGGGGGCACCTGGGGAGTCCAAGCGGAAGCTTGAGGGCTCCGGCCCGGAGCAAAACCTTCTGGAATAGTCCGAGGCGTTCCCGCCGGAGTGCTTCGCCCTGGGGCGAACCCTTCTGGCGTGGTCGAAGCCGCGGCGGATCCCCCCGAATCGGGCGCACCGAACGGAGGCCCGTCTGAGCCGGGAACGGAACCCCTCGAACCTGGAGCAGCACCCCCTGAGGCGGCGGAATCTCCAGGCCCGTGGGAAGAACTGCCCGGAGAATCTCCAGGGCCGGAAGGGTTCCTCGGACCGGGGGCAGTTCCAGGCGTCTCAGGTGTCGATTGCGGGGTTTCGACGGTCGTGGGTGCTGGGATTGGGGAGAGGGCGGTTCGGGCGAGGATCTGGGTGACGTCCGGTTCGTCGGCGACGTTGGGGGGAGCTTCCCAGGATTCGCTGAGCAGTTCGGTGGCGACCAGGGTGCTCTGCGAGCTGGGTGGCATGGAACTCATCGAGGCAGGGGCCGGAATCGAGCCGCCCACCAGTGCGATCAGCAGATCCTGCGCCGTCGGACGCAGGAAGGGGTCGGGATCTGTCGCCCTTCGGGCCAGTTCGTTCAGGGGGGCCGGTAACGCCCCGAGATCCGGCCGGCCGGCCAGCACCCGGGCCGCGAGTGTGACCGCGTCCCCGCGCCCGTACGGATGCCGGCCAGTCGCCGCATAAGACACCAGACATCCCCAGGCGAAGATGTCCGTCCAAGGGCTGATCTCCTGGCCGCGAACCTGCTCAGGAGCCCACCAACCGGGACTTCCCAGTAACTCGCCCGACTGCGTGAAGCTGTGCGTCGTGTCCAGCGCCCGCGCGATCCCGAAGTCGATCACCCGTGGCCCGGACATGGACAGGATCACGTTCGCCGGTTTGAGGTCGCGATGCACCAGCCCCGCCACATGGATCGCGGCCAGCGCGGCGGCGACGCCGAGGGCCACGCCGTGCAGCGGCCCCGGGTCGAGCGCGCCGTACTGGCTGATCTGCCGGGACAGCGGGATCCCGGCGATGTACTCGGTCACCATGTACGGCTGCCCGTGCTCGGTGTTCCCGTTGTCCAGCACCTGGGCCGTACAGAAGGACGCCACCCGGCGGGCGTTCTCCACCTCGCCGTGGAATCGGGCGGCGAAATCATCGTCCATGGTGAATTGCGCCTTCACCACTTTGACGGCCACCAGCCGGCCGGTGGGCGCGACGGCCAGGTAGACCGTGCCCATGCCGCCTTCGCCCAGCCTGCCCAGTAGCCGATACGGCCCGATCGCGGCAGGGTCGTGCGGGGTGAGCGGCTCGGCGCCGGTCGGTTCCATCGGGGGATCTCCTACCACCTGGGATTGCGCGCCCACGTTATCCACCGTTGCCTCCCTTCGTACATGGGATGTTCGACGCCGAGTTCAGCTTGGATGTACTTCACCCGAGGGCAACAGGTAATTCGGCACGCTCACATGCCGGAGACTGGAGGCATGAGTTTGCTTGGGCCCGTCGAAGTGCGCACGCTGGCGGAGAAATTGAACATCCGTCCGACGAAGAGGCTCGGGCAGAATTTCGTGATCGACGGCGGCACGGTCCGCAAGATCGTCCGGGTGGCGGGGGTCACGCCGGAGGACGTGGTGATCGAGATCGGTCCGGGTCTGGGGTCGCTGACGCTGGCGCTGCTGGCCGAAGTCGCCCGGGTGGTGGCGGTGGAGATCGATCCGGTGCTGGCGGCGCAGCTTCCCGTGACGGTCGCGGAGAGGGCTCCGGAGCACGCCGACCGCCTGTCGGTGCTGGCCGCCGACGCGCTCCGGATCGGTCCTGAGGATCTGCCCGTCCTGCCGACCGCGTTGGTGGCGAACCTGCCGTACAACGTGTCGGTCCCGGTGGTGCTGCACATGCTGGAGTGCCTGCCGTCCCTTCGGAGCGGGCTTGTCATGGTTCAGGCGGAAGTCGCGGATCGGCTGGCCGCGCCGCCCGGCTCCAAGATCTACGGTGTGCCGTCGGTGAAGGCGGCCTGGTATGCGGAGGTTCGCCGGGCCGGGCCGGTCGGCCGGAACGTGTTCTGGCCCGCTCCGAACGTGGACTCCGGCCTGGTCTCGCTGGTCCGCCGCGACCCGCCGGCCACCTCCGCGACCCGCGAGCAGGTCTTCGCCGTCGTGGACGCCGCTTTCGCGCAGCGCCGCAAAACCCTCCGCGCCGCCCTGGCCTCCTGGGCCGGTACGGCGTCCGCCGCCGAAACAGCCCTCACCAAAGCGGGGATCAACCCCTCGGAACGCGGCGAACAGCTGAGCGTGCTCGATTTCGCCAGAATCGCGGAGCACGGCCCTAGCCGGTGACGGTCGCCCCGAACTCCAGCGCGTCCCCATCCGGAACGATCAGCTTCCGCACTTCGCCGACGGGCGAGACCACGGCCACCGCCCCGGTCGTCCTCCGATCCGGCACTCCCACCAGCGCGTACCCGTCCCCGGTCCGCGCCAGACTCCACCCGAAATGATCGTAGGACTGCCCGTTGGCCAGCCGGATCTGCCGGCTGAACCGGGTCGGATCCAGCGGAATCGCCTGTACGGCTCCGCTTTCCGGGCGCCGGGTCTCACTCTGCCCCGGAATCCCGACCAGGACGTCCGTCCCCACGAACGCGAGCGCATAGCCGAACATGTCGCCCGCTTCCGCGATGTCGCCGATTCCGACCGTGCCCTCGTGCAGGCTCCTGATCAGGCGTGGGTCCCCGGAGGTCGACTCGAAGAGCAGGGCCAGGCCGGAGTTTGGCACGCCCTGGACGTCCGCGTTGGGGGCTCCGATGGCGAGGTAGCCCTTCCCGGCATGCGTACCGAACGCGAGTGAATGCCCGAAATGGTCGCCGGTGCGTGACTCGGTGCCCGCCGCCACCAGCGACAGATCCCAGCGCACTCCCCGATAGGTCCACGGCTTGGTCGCCACGTCGTACACGAGCGCGACCGCCCCCGTGTCGATCTGCCCGACTTCTTCCCGATCCTCGAATGGCACGCCGACCGCCAGATCGACCTCTCCCGCGTTCCCGCCGAGCCGGGCGAACGCGAGCGCCCACCCGAACATGTCCCCCGTCTGCGCATGCCCCGGCACGCCCGGCGAGTTCTGCGTGATCCGCTGCGCCTCTCGCGGCTTGCGCCCGTCGAACCTGAACACGTACGCGGCCCCGGAATCGGCGACCTCGTCCGCGTCCTCATGCGGCGCGCCCACCGCCACCGTCCCCGACGCGATCGCCAGCGACCACCCGAAATGCGCGTTCGTCCGCGGCGAAGGAACCTTCAACTCCAGCCGCGACCCCGCCATCGCCTGCCCACCCCAGAACACATAGGCAACCCCCGCCCCCGGCACCGAACCCCCATCGGAAACCCCCGAAGCGAACGGATTGGAAATCACCACATCCAGACACCCATCCCCATCCAGATGCCCCGCCTTGGCCGCCCACCCCGCTTGCCCACCCCCTTGCAGCAACGGCATCACCCGCGCACTCAACATCGGCCCGAGCAACAAGTAGGCCCGCCCCTCCAACTCACCCCCCGGCGAAACCGGATCGGTAACCAGGGCGTCATTGACCCCATCCCCATCAAAATCCGCCGTCCCCGCACCCCCGCAGACATCAACAGGCGGCGACCCAGCCCCCACCAACCCCACCACCAAACCCCCAACCACCAACAAAGCCGCCACCCTCCGCAGCCGCCACCCAAATGACGACCGCCGGATGGGAAGGACCCGCGTCAGTGTTGGCGAGACACTTCCGGATCTCTGCTCCCCCGAAGAGCGTGATCCTCGCAGGGGAGCCCTCGTGGAGTTCGGACCGTGGGTGGGCGAACGCAGCCATCCGGTCAGAGCTGTCCCGAGTGTTGCGTGGGCTTTCACAGTCGGACCTCTGTTTCGGGGCCGCCGGACACCAAAGATCCCGTCAGGGAGGTGGGGGTGTTGCCCTCGGGGAGGGTGTATTCGGCGGTGAGGGTGAGGTGGTCGCCGGGGGCGAGTTGGTCGGGTGGGGGTGGGGTGGTGGTGGTGTGGGTGTTGCCTTGGTTGTCGGTTAGGCGGGGGTAGGGGGTGAGTTGGGTGGTGGCGCCGCCCATGTTGATGAGGAGCCAGGTCACCGAGCAGGCCGTTCCGTCGGGGGCGGGGCGGCAGCGAGGGGGTTGAACGATCAGGTGGATGTCGCGGATGACGAGGCGGCGGCCGATGTCGTTGGGGCGGGCGTTGGAGCCGGTGGGGTCGGCCGGTGTGCTGTCGCGGAAGCCGAGGTAGAGGCCGGCGCCCAGGACCAGGAGGCCGGCTAACACCGCGTACGGCCATTTGCGGTGTTTGCGGGTGGGCGCGGGGGGTCGCAGGTCCTCCGGCGGGTCCCACGTCAGCGACGCGGTGCTGGCCGGGTCCCAGGCCAGGACTTCGGTGCTGGGGTCCTCGCGTCCGCCCACGAGGGCGAGGAGGAGCTCCTGGGCGGAGGGGCGGTGGCGGGGCTCCTTGTGCAGGGCGCGCCGGACGAGGTGGTCGAGGGGGGCGGGCAGGCCGTCCAGGTCGGGCTCGGATTCCAGGACGCGGTGGGCCAGGACCATGGGGTCGCCCTCGCCGAACGGGTGGCGGGCGTTGCCGGCGAAGGCGACCAGGCAGCCCCAGGTGAAGATGTCGACGGCGGGGGTGACGAGGCGGCCCTGTAACTGTTCTGGCGCCCACCAGCCGGGGGAGCCGACGACTTCGCCGGTCTCGGTGTGCCCGTGCGTGGCGTCGACCGCCCGCGCGATGCCGAAGTCGATCACTCGCGGCCCGGACATGGACAGGATCACGTTGGCCGGTTTGAGGTCGCGATGAACCAGCCCGGCGGCGTGGATGGCGGTCAGCGCGGCGGCCACGCCGAAGGCGACGCCGTGCAGGCTGCCCGAGTCCAGCGCGCCGGAGGTCGCGATCTGCCGGTCCAGCGGGGTGCCCTGGATGAACTCGGTGACCATGTACGGCCGCCCGTCCTCCGTCGTGCCCTGATCCAGGACCAGCGCCGTACAGAAGGAGGCGACCCGCTGCGCGTGCTCCACCTCGGTCTTGAAGCGCAGGCCGAATTCCTCGTCCACCGCGTACTGCCGCTTGACGACCTTCACCGCGACCTGGCGTTCCCCGTCCAGGCCCAGGTAGACCGTGCCCATGCCGCCCGTGCCGAGGCGTCCAACCAGCTGGTACGGCCCGATTCGCGCCGGATCACCGTCGGAAAGCGGCGCGCTGATAGCCGAGTTGACGTCGATGTGCACTCCCCGTGAACCGCGCGTTGCCGCAACCGTACCGTTCCGTGTACGGCTTTCGCCCCAATTTGTGGTGATCGTTTGTCAGGCATTGAGGCAGGTCAGGTTAGGCTCGGGTGCCGTGACGTCATCTGTGACCGTACGAGTCCCGGCCAAGGTCAATCTGCAGCTGTCGGTGGGCCCGCTCCGGGACGACGGCTATCACGATCTGGTGAATGTGTTCCACGCGGTGTCGCTCTTCGACGAGGTCACCGCCTCCGAGGCCGAGACGCTGACCGTCCGGGTGGAGGGCGACTTGGCCGACCAGGTGCCGGTGGACGGCGACAACCTGGCGATCCGGGCCGCCCGCGCGCTCGCCTCCCGGGCCGGCCGGGCGTACGGCGCGGAGCTGGTCATCCGCAAGTCGATCCCGGTGGCTGGCGGCATGGCCGGGGGAAGCGCCGACGCCGCCGCCGCCCTGGTGGCGTGCGACCGGCTCTGGGGGCTCGGCCTGTCCCTGGAAGATCTGTCGGACATCGCCGCCGATCTGGGGAGCGACGTGCCGTTCGCCCTGCTCGGCGGGACCGCGGTCGGCGTCGGGCGCGGCGAGGTGCTGACGCCGCTGCCGGTGTCGGGGACCTTCCACTGGGTGTTCGCGCTGGCCGACGGCGGCCTGTCCACGCCCACCGTCTACAGCGAGTGCGACCGCCTCAGGGAAGCCGCGGGAGAGCGCGCCGCCTGGCCCGCGCTGAGCGAGCCACTGGCCGCGGCCCTGCGCGACGGCGACCCCCAGGGGCTGGGAAAGGCCCTGGCCAACGACCTGCAGCAGGCCGCGATCATGCTCCGCCGCAGCCTGCTGCGCACCCTGGACGAGGGCCGCGAGCAGGGCGCGCTCGGCGCGCTGGTCTCTGGTTCCGGGCCGACCTGCGCGTTCCTCGCCGAGTCCGCGGAGCACGCCCTGGACCTGTCGGTGGCGCTGCGCAGCGTCTGCCGCGCGACGGTCAGCGCGTACGGACCGGTCCCCGGAGCCGTGCTGGTCTAGATATCCTTACCAGGCGATGAACCTGGTCAATCTTGAATCCGTCTCCCACGCCTATGGTCCCAAGCCCCTGCTCGCCGGTGTTTCGCTCGGTGTCGAGGAAGGCGACCGCATCGGCGTCGTCGGCCGCAACGGCGGTGGCAAGACCACGCTGATCTCAATCATCGCGGGGGAGCTGAAGCCGGACAGCGGGCGGGTCACCCACACCCGCAACCTGCGCGTCGGCGTGCTCTCCCAGCGGGACGACTTCGCCGCCGACGCGACCGTCCAGGAGCTCGTGCTGGGCGGCAAGGTCGAGCACGAGTGGGCGAGTGACGCCGCGATCCGGGAGATCCTGGCCAACCTGCTCGGCGACATCGAGCTGTCCTCTCGGGCGGGCGCCCTGTCCGGCGGCGAGCGGCGCCGGACCGCGCTGGCCCGGCTGCTGATCGGCGACGACGACCTGATCGTGCTCGACGAGCCCACCAACCATCTGGACATCGAGGCCATCGCCTGGCTGGCCGGGCATCTGGCGGCCCGCAAGTCGGCGCTGATCGTGGTCACCCACGACCGCTGGTTCCTGGACGCGGTGTCGACCAGGACCTGGGAGGTCGTGGACGGCTCGGTCGAACGGTATGACGGTGGCTACGCCGCGTATGTGCTGGCCAAGGCCGAGCGCTCCCGGGTCGCGCAGGCGGCCGAGGACCGGCGGCAGAACCTGATGCGCAAGGAGATCGCCTGGCTGCGGCGCGGCCCGCCCGCCCGGACCTCCAAGCCCAAATTCCGGATCAACGCCGCGGAAGCCCTGATCGCCGACGTGCCGCCGCCGCGCGAGACCGTCGAACTGCTCAAGTTCGCCTCCGCGCGGCTGGGCCGCACGGTCTACGACCTCGAAGACGTCACGCTGCACGCGGGCGGCCCGGACGCGGGACCGCTGGTCCTGGACCACTGCACCTGGCAGTTCGGCCCCGGCGACCGGGTCGGGCTGATCGGCGTCAACGGCTCCGGCAAGTCCACCGTGCTGCGCCTGCTCTCCGGCTCGGTCCGCCCGGACTCCGGCCGCCTGGTCGAGGGGCGTACGGTCAAACTCGCCCACCTCTCCCAGGAGCTGGCCGAACTCGACCCGAACCGGCGCGTGCTGGAGACGGTGGAGGAGGTCCGCAAGTACATCACCGTCGGCAAGAAGGAATGGTCGGCCTCCCAGCTGCTGGAACGCCTCGGCTTCAAGGGCGACGCCCAGTGGAAGGTGATCGGCGACCTGTCCGGCGGCGAACGGCGCCGGCTCCAGCTGCTCCGCCTGATCATGGACGAGCCGAACGTGCTGCTGCTGGACGAGCCCACCAACGACCTCGACATCGAGACCCTGACCGAGCTGGAGGACCTGCTCGACGGCTGGCCGGGCACGCTGGTGGTGGTCAGCCACGACCGCTACTTCTTGGAGCGGGTCTCCGACCGCATGGTGGCCCTGCTCGGCAACGGCAAGCTGTCGATGCTCCCTGGCGGCGTGGACGAGTACCTGGAGCGCCGCGCGGCCGGGAACGCGCTCTCGGCCCGCGCGGCCACCGCGCCGGCCCCCACGCTCGTGGTGGAGGCCCCGATCACGGTCGGGCTGTCCGCCAAGGAGCAGCGGGAGCTCCAGAAGGAGCTGTCCCGGCTGGAACGGCAGCTGGACAAACTGGCCGAACGCGAAGGCAAGGTGCACGCCCAGATGGCGGAGGCCGCCAGCGACTTCGAACGGCTCGGCAAACTCGACGCCGAACTCCGCGAGATCGCGGCCCTCAAGGAATCCGCTGAAATCGACTGGATGGACGTGGCCGACCGTCTCGGCGAATAGCCCTAAATAGGGTGGCATAAAAATATAGAAAGGGCTCGGCCGTAAATGGCCGAGCCCTTCATTTCTCGTTCAGGCGAACCGGGGCACCTCCGGTTCATCCCTGGGTGCTACTAAACGATCTTGCCCGACCAGAGGTTCTTGGCCGCGCTGTAGACGCCGTAGGTCTCACCGTCGAAGTACGGGGAAACGCTGGTGTCGTAACGGTTGTTGCCGTCGGTGTCGGAGACGCCGATGGTCACACCGTTCAGGTAGCCGAGACGACGGGCGCTCTTGTAGTTCAGCAGCCAGGACGAACCGATCGCGCCCTCACCGGTGAAGCTGGACTTGATACCGATGAGCTCCTCAGCCTTGATGGCCGAGGCGGAAGCGGCGAAGGTCTTGCCGTACGCCCACTTCAGGGTCTTGCCGGAGAAGGCGTAGTTGCCGTCCGGGTGCGACCCGCTCGGGTAACCGAACACGAAGACCGGCTTGCCGACCTTCTGGTTGTAGGCCAGACCCTGCCCACCGACGTTGTCACCGAGGCGACCGACGTCCTTGAGCGCGACGGTCAGGACCTTGCCGACGACCTTGTAGTCCAGGTCGTAGTTGGCCCAGAAGGAGCGCAGGAAGTAGCGGTAGCCGCCACCCTGCTTGGGCAGGGTGTAGCCGAGCTTCTTCTTGTCCGAGCTCAGGTAGAACTGACCCTCGAAGTTGGTGCCGGGGAGGGCGTTCCGCCACTGGGTCTGGGCGGTGGGCCCAGTCAGTTCCTGGGTGGTGTAGCCAGTACCCGGCGCCGACGGGTTGTTGATCTCGTCGGTGTCCGTGTACTTGTTGAACTCGTGCCACGCGTCCCAGGTGATGCCCTCGACCTTGGTGGTCTCGGGGGTGCCCACCGGCTTGACCTGGTGGTAGTCGACGACCTCTTCGACCTTCAGCCAAGACCAGCCAGTGGTCTTGTCCGCCGCGAGCTTGGCCTTCTCCTTCTCGGCCTCAGCCTTGGTCTTGTAAGGCTTGCTCTCGTAGTCCTTGTCGAAGACGGGCGAAGCGCTGGGGACGACACCGTTGTACACGGTGACGAACGCGTAGTCGCGGTCGCCGTCCTCGTACACGTCGAAGTCGTAGTGCGTGAAGCCCTGCTTGCCGACGTAGATGCCCCACGGAGTCTTGCCCTGGTAGTAACCGGGGATGAAGACCCACTTCGAGAGGGTGGCGGCGTTGCTTTCGGTGTCGTACACGCAGTGGCCGGCCGTGGCGACCAGGTTGCGGTACTGCGACTGGAGCGAGGTGCCGGTGCACCAGTGCGGGCTACCGTCGGAGCCGATGAAGAACACCTTGCCGGAGGTCTTGGGCAGGTTGACGTTCTTCGACTTGCTGGTGCTCTTCTTCTCGTCGCCGATCGCGGGGATCACGCCGGGCTTGCTGTCCGCGGCGGGACCACCGGTCGAGACGTGCTTGGCGACGATCTTGGTCTCCACGTCGTAAGGCGTGGCACCGATCAGGTTGGCCTTGCCCTCACCATACCAGAACGCGGCGACCTGCTGCGCGGCCAGGTTGGTGTTGGCCAGGATGACCGACGGAACCTCGTCGGCCGCCTGAGCGGGGGAGGAGACAAGAGCGGAGGCCAGCAGGCCCGCGCTGATGCCGCCCACAACGAATGTGCGCTTCATTTGAGTTACCCCAGGTCTGTCGTGGGACGTCACTTGCGCCCCATGCGTCAGTAAAGGAACAGATAAAAGCTATAAGACGATCTAGGGTTGCGAAAGTTGAACAGCTTGTTACCTGCGCCGGGGGGTTCCCGCGCTACATCACGTACCTGTGGGAAACCTGGGAATGGGAGGGTCGTTTCCCCTGCTGGCAGGGGCTTCCCTAAATGATCATGCTGGATCGACCCAGCCGGGGTGTGTGACGTAAATCACACACCCCAAATGAAACCGTTAGGCGCTATCGTCCCGTCTTACTCGGGTTTCGCCTGCCAGTTGGCGGGCAGTGAGCCCCTACGCTCCGCTGTCGGAATCGTCAAAAGGGACAAGTAGCGTGCGCAGCAGGCCCGAAAGGGCCTGCTGTTCATGCTGGCCGAGGGCGGCCAGGAGCTCCTGCTCGCGGCGGAGCAGGCCGGCGAAGGCCGCGTCGACGCGTTCGAGCCCGGCTGGGGTGAGCCGGACGAGCACGCCGCGGCGATCCTCGGGGTCGGGGTTGCGGGTCACCAGTCCGGTCGCGGCCAGCCGGTCGATCCGGTTGGTCATGGTGCCCGAGGTGACCAGGGTGGCGCGCAGCAGCGCGCCAGGACTCAGCTCGTACGGCTCGCCGGACCGGCGCAGCGCCGTGAGCACGTCGAACTCCCAGGATTCGAGCGCGTGCTCGGCGAAACTGGCCCGCCGCGCGCGCTCCAGGTGCCGGCTCAGCCGGGACACCCGGCTCAGCACCTGGAGCGGGCTGACGTCCAGATCGGGACGCTCCTGCTTCCACGCCGCGACGAGCCGGTCAACTTCATCCTCGGCCTGCTTCATGGGAACTCAGTCTATCTCTCTTGACGTCGAGACATCTATCACGATATCAAGTATCTTGATGTCGAGATAAATGGAGGTTTCCGGCATGTGGGATCCCATCCTGTACGGCCGCTACGCCGGTGAGCGAGCCCGCCCCTTCTTCGAGCTGGTCGGCCGGATCGGCGCCGAGCACCCGGCCCGGGTCGTCGACCTGGGCTGCGGCACCGGCGAGCTCACCGTGCAGCTGGCCCGCCGCTGGCCGGACGCGGACCTGCACGGCGTGGACTCCTCCCCGGAGATGATCGCCAAAGCCCCGGCGGGAGCCCGTTTCGAGGTGCTGGACGCCCGGGACTGGAAGCCCGCTGAACCGGTTGATGTGATCGTCTCCAACGCGCTGCTCCAGTGGCTGCCAGAACACCGCGAACTGATCACCCGCTGGATGGCCGAGGACCTGGCCCCCGGCGGCTGGCTGGCCTTCCAGGTCCCCGGGAACTTCGACTTCCCCAGCCATGTGGTCATCCGCGACCTCTGCGTCAGCGCGACCTGGCGGGACGACCTCGGTGACCTGGTCAGATACGCCCCCGTGGGGGATCCTGTGGAATACCTCGACCTGCTCGCCGAGCACGCGGTGGACACCTGGGAGACGACGTACGTGCACGTGCTCCAGGGCGAGGACGCCGTGCTCAACTGGGTCAGGGCGACCGCGCTCCGGCCGATGCTCGGGCGGCTGACCCCGGACCGCCAGGCCGAATTCCTGGCGGACGCCGCCCGGCTGCTCGGTGAGGCGTATCCGCGCCGGGCTTTCGGCACCCCGTTCCCGTTCCGGCGGATTTTCGTCGTCGCGCGCAAGGAGTCGTAAATGATTGTCGGATTTCATCACGTCCAGCTGGCCGCGCCGGCCGGGAGCGAGCCGGAGCTGCGGGCGTTCTATGTCGGCGTGCTGGGTATGACGGAAGTGGAGAAGCCACCTGAGCTGGCCAAACGGGGTGGGGCCTGGTTCCGGGCGCAGTGCGTCGAACTGCATCTCGGGATCGAGGCGGATTTCCGGCCGGCGCGTAAGGCGCATCCCGCGCTGCTGGTCAGTGACCTGGACGCGGTGCTGGCGCGGCTGCCGGAGGCCGTACCGGATGATTTGCTGCCCGGGTATCGGCGATGCCATGTGCACGACCCAGTTGGGAACAGAATCGAGCTCTTGCAGGTGCCTTGAGCGATTTGTTCACCTTCAGGTGGCATCATGGCCGCAAATACGCGGCCATCCGTTCACTGCGAGGTGCTAGTGGCGATCGAGATCGAAGACAAGTTCGACGTTCCGGCCGAATTCGAGATCCCGGATCTCAGCGGCGTGAAAGGTGTCGCCGAAGCCGTCGGGCCCCGGACCTACTCGCTGGTCGCCCTCTATTTCGACACGCCCGACCTGCGGCTGGCGGCGCGTGGCATCACGCTGCGGCGGCGGCGCGGCGGGGCCGACGCCGGGTGGCATCTGAAGCTGCCCAAGTCCAAGGGCGTCCGGCAGGAGATCACCCGCCCGCTGACCCGGAGCACCAAGATCGTCCCCGCCGAGCTGGCCGAGCTGGTGCTGGTCTACACCCGCGGCGCTGAACTCGTCCCGGTCGCCCAGCTGGACACCAAGCGCGGGGTCACCCGGCTCATGGACGAGTCAGGAGAGGTCCTGCTCGAAGTCGCCGACGACCAGGTCAAGGGCACGGTGCTGGGCGACTCGCCGACCATGACGCGGTGGCGCGAGGTCGAGGCCGAACTGGTCAAGGGCGACGAGGAGCTGCTGCGCCGGACCGGCAAGCGGCTGCGCAAGGCCGGCGCGGTCACGGCGGAATCCGCGAGCAAGCTCGGGCGGCTGCTCGGCGACGCCGTACCCGCCCCGCAGGCAGGACCGGAGCCGGGCACGGCCGGCGCGGTCATCGTGGACTACTACCGCCGCCAGATCGACGCGCTGATCGCGCACGACGGGCCGGTCCGCCGGGCCGAGGACGACGCCGTCCACCAGGCCAGGGTGGCGTGCCGCCGGATGAGAAGCGCGCTCAAGGCGTTCAAGTCCCTGGTCGAGGGCACCGAGGAAGTCCAGGAGGAGCTGCGCTGGCTGGGCGAGGTGCTCGGCGAGGTCCGCGATCTGGAGGTGATCAGGGCCAGGTTCGCCGGGCACCTGGACACCCTGGAGGAGGCCCAGATCGTCGGTCCGGTCCGGGCCCGCCTCAGCACCGACCTGGAAGCCAAGGAACAGGCCGGATACGAGCGCATCCGCGAGGCCCTGAGCGGCGACCGCTACTTCGCGCTGCTGGACGCCCTGGACGCGCCGCTCACCCTGACCAAGAAGGCGGCCAAACCGGCCGGGGAGACCTTGGAGAAGATCGTCGACAAGGAGTGGCGGCGGGTCGAGGGCCGGTACGCCACCGCCCAGGCCATCGAGGACCGCGCCGCCCGCGAGATCTCCATGCACGACGTGCGCAAAGCCGCCAAACGGGCTCGGTACACGGCCGAAGTGGTCGGCCTGACCGAGGCCGCCAAACGCGCTGAATCGGTTCAGGAAGTGCTCGGCAAACACCAGGACGGCGTGGTCGCCCAGCAGACCCTCGCCGCCGAGGCCGACCGCGCCCGCCAGGCCGGTGAGGACACCTTCACCTACGGGGTGCTCGCCGGGATCGAGCACGCCGAGGCCGACCGCGCCGAACGCAAGTTCCCCGGCGTGTGGGCCAAGGTCAGTCAGGTCACGTAACGTTCCACGCTGACCAGCCGGTCGCCGTCGCGGTGGATCACCGCGAAGGCGCCCTTGCGCAGGTGGGTGTCGCCGCAGCGGTGCTCGCAGAGCCCGTCCAGCAGGCCGGGGACGACTTTGCCGTGCGTGCACACCACCGCGGGTTCGTCCAGCTTGCGGACCAGGCGGAGGGTTTCGCGTGGCTCGAAGTGGGTTTCGGTGAGCAGCTTCTCCTTGCGCAGCGGGAGGCCGCTGCTGGTGGCGTACGGCTTGAGGGTCTGGGTGCACCGTTTGCTGGGGGAGGTGACCAGGGCGGCGGGGGCGTAGCCGGCCAGGACGGTGGCCAGGGTTTCGGCCTGGGCGGCGCCGGCGTGGTCGAGGGGGCGGCGGTCGTCGTCGCCTTTCCAGTCCTGGCGGGAACCGGCCTGGGCGTGCCGTACCAGGATCACCGGGGTGGTGCGGAGGGGGGCGGCGGTGAGGGCCCGGAGCAGGCCCGCGTCCCATTCGTAGGTGAGGCGGCGGCGGGCCGCGTCCAGATTGAGCCAGGCGACCTGGTCGACCTCCTCGACGGCTTCCAGGTCTTCCAGGCCGCCGATGCCGACCGCCTGGGCGGTCCAGTAGTCGACCCGTTTCAGCCGGCCGTCCTTCAGGTAGTGCACCGGCGGAAGGGCGCGGCCGAGGAGGATCCGCAGGCCGGTCTCCTCGGCGACCTCCCGGAGGGCCGCGGCGATCACGTGCTCCCCGGGTTTCAGCTTGCCCTTGGGGAAGGACCAGTCGTCGTAGCGGGGGCGGTGGACCACCGCGACCTCCGGGTCACGCTCGTCGCCACGCCAGATCACGGCGCCGGCGGCGCGTACCAGATCGGTCATTTGCCGTCGTCCACCGTTCGCCACCGCCGGGTGCCGATGAGATGGTGCTGCAGATCCTCGCCTCGGTGCCGCTGCCAGTGTCCGTCCGCGTTGAGCCACCATGAGTCCGTCCCATCGGAGAAGGCCCGATCGAGCAGGTCCGCGATGTACGAGCGATGCTGCGCTCCGGTCACCTTGACCAGGGCTTCCACCCGGCGGTCCAGGTTCCGGCGCATCAGGTCGGCGCTGCCGATCCAGTACTCCGGACGCCTGCCCAGGCCGAACTCGAAGACCCGGGAGTGCTCCAGGAAGCGGCCGAGCACACTTCTGACCCGGATGTTCTCCGACAAACCTGGAACGCCCGGCCGGAGCGTGCAGATGCCGCGCACGAAGAGGTCGATCCTGACCCCCGCCTGCGAGGCGCGATAGAGCGCGTCGATGATCGGTTCGTCGACCAGCGAGTTGGTCTTGATCCGGATCCTGGCCGGGCGGCCGGCGTTCTGGTGCGCGATCTCCCGGTCGATCCGGCCGAGCAGGCCCTGGCGCATCGAGTGCGGCGCGACCAGGAGGCGGCGGTAGGCCGAGTGGTTGGAGTAGCCGGTCAGGTGGATGAACAGGTCGGTGACGTCCTCGCCCATCAGCGGATCGGCGGTCAGCAGACCGAAGTCCTCATACATCCGGGCGGTCTTCGGGTTGTAGTTGCCGGTCCCGATGTGGCAGTAGCGGCGCAGCTCGCCGCTGGGCTCCTGGCGGACGACCAGGGCCAGCTTGCAGTGCGTCTTCAGGCCGAGCACGCCGTAGACGACGTGGCAGCCGGCGCGTTCGAGCTTGCGCGCCCACGAGATGTTGGCGTGCTCGTCGAACCTGGCCTTGATCTCGACCACGACCACGACCTGCTTGCCGGCTTCCGCGGCGTCGATCAGGGCGTCCACGATGGGCGAGTCGCCGCTGGTCCGGTAGAGCGTCTGCTTGATCGCGAGCACGTCCGGGTCGGCGGCGGCCTGCTCGATGAAGCGCTGCACGCTGGTGGAGAAGGAGTCGTACGGGTGGTGCAGCAGGATGTCGCGTTCCCTGAGCAGCGCGAAGATGTCATCGTCTGCGTGTACGGCTTCCGCCGGCACGAACGGCCGGTAGTAGAGCTCGCCCCGGTTGTTCTGGGCCGGGCCGATGTCGGCGATGGTGTGCAGGCCGGAGAGGTCCAGCGGGCCGGGCAGCCGGTAGATCTCGTGTTCGGCGACGCCGAGCTCCTCGACCAGCAGCTCCAGGACCTCATCGGTGATGGTGTCCTCGACCTCCAGCCGGACCGGCGGGCCGAACCGGCGGCGCAGCAGCTCACGTTCGAGGGCCTGCATCAGGTTCTCGGTGACGTCCTCGTCGACGTCCAGGTCCTCGTTCCTGGTGACCCGGAAGACGTGGTGCTGGACGACCTCCATGCCCTTGAAGAGCTGGCCGAGGTGGGCGGCGATGACGTCTTCCAACGGGACGAAACGGTCCCGGGAGGCGGTGACGAAGCGGGGCAGCTGGCTCGGGACCTTGACGCGGGCGAAGACGGTGTTCCCGGTCGCCGGGTTTCGGACCGTGACCGCAAGATTCAGCGAAAGTCCAGAAATATAGGGAAAAGGGTGGGCGGGGTCGACGGCGAGCGGGGTCAGCACCGGGCGGATCCGCTCTCGGAACAGTTTCCGCATCGCGGTCCGCTCGTCCCGGCCCAGGTCGTCCCAGCGGACGATCTCGATCCCCTCAGCCGCCAGGTCCGGCCCCACCAGTTTGTGGAAGCACGCGTCGTGCCGCCGGGCCAGGCCGTCCGCGATCCCCGCGATCCTGGCCAGTTCCTCCCGCGGCTTCAATCCGCTTTTCGTCCGCAACAGCAGGCCGGTGGCCATCCGCCGTTTCAGTCCCGCCACCCGTACCCGGAAGAACTCATCCAGATTGCTGGCGAAGATCGCCAGAAACCTGACCCGCTCCAGCAGCGGCGTCCTCGGATCCTCGGCCAGTTCGAGCACCCGCTCGTTGAACTGGAGCCAGCTCTCCTCGCGGTTCAAGAAACGATCAAGAGGAAGCGGTCGGTCCTCTGGGTTGTGGTCTTCCTGCTTCGTGGCGATAGAGATTTCGGCGGACATGTCCTAAATATGCCCTACCTTGTTGAACGGAACGTTAACTACCGTCTGAAATCTCGTCGTGAGATGGACGGAGGCCCAAAGGCGACCAACGGGGGCCGGGGCGGCGCCCCGAGGGTGACCAAAGGGCGGGTGGGTGGGACAACCACCCCCC
>NZ_BLAD01000090.1 GCF_009687845.1 Acrocarpospora corrugata | reverse complement strand
ATCGAAAGCCCCAGCCATTCGGCTGGGGCTTTCGTGTTTTCAGGGCTTGTTCCAGACCTGGCAACGACGCTGGGCAGATTGCCCACCCGCACGCCGCGAACCCCCGCCCGGATGGACGGATTGCCCAGCCTGAGCTGGGCACACTTGCCAGTACCGCACCCGAGTTGATGTCATTTGTAGATGTTCGAGGAAGCTCAGTATTTCGCTCCGGTCGCGGCCAACGAGGACGGTTCCGTCGTCGTGCAGCTCGCGGCCAATCATCCCGGCTTCGCTGATCCGGTCTACCGCGCCCGACGCAACGCGATCGCCGCCCTGGCCATCGGTCACCACAAGGGCGATCCGATCCCGCACGCCGAGTACACCGATGAGGAGCACCAGGTCTGGGCGCTGGTGACCAGGGAACTGGCCGCCAAACACCACAAGTACGCGGTAACCGAGTATGTCAACGCCACCGAGGAACTGGGCCTGCCGGCCGACCACATCCCCCAGCTGGAGGAGGTCGGCGACCTGCTCGCCCCGCTGACCGGCTTCCGCTACCTCCCGGCCGCGGGCCTGGTCCCGCTCCGCGAGTTCTACGGCGTCCTGGCCGACGGATATTTCCACTCGACCCAGTACATCCGCCACCACTCGGTCCCGTTCTACACGCCTGAGCCCGACGTCATCCACGAGGTCATCGGCCACGGCAACACGCTCGCGTCCCGCCGCTTCGCCGACCTCTACCGCCTGGCCGGCCGCGCCGCCCAGCACGTCGAGACGGAAGAGGCGCTGGAGTTCGTCTCCAAGATCTTCTGGTTCACCATGGAGTTCGGCGTCATGCACGAGAACGACGAACTCAAGGTGTACGGCGCCGGGATCCTCAGCTCGTACGGCGAGATCGAGGAGTTCCGGGGGATGGACATCCGTCCCCTCGACCTCGCCGCGATGGGCGCCACGCAGTACGACATCACGAAATATCAGGACGTGCTGTTCGCGGCGGCCTCGCTGGACCATCTCGAAGACGTGGTCGGCTCCTTCTGGGCCACCTGCGACGACGACACGATCGCGAACCTCCGCGCCTAGCCCGCCCGGTCAGCCGAGCTTCACCAGCAGGGCGTCACCGACCGCGCGCTCCGAACCGTCGGACGGCTTGTTCACGACCTTGCCGCCGACGATCATGGCGCTCGACCCGCCGCCGTCCAGGTTGATCGCGTCGCGGGCGCCGAGCCAGCGCATCACCTGCGCCGCCTCCAGGAAGGAGGCCCCGACCGTGACGCCGGGAGCGCGTCCGTCGACCACCGCGAGGATCAGCTTCCCGGTCTTGGTCACCCCGACCAGGGTGCGCGGGTGGCGGCGCAGGATCATGTTGACGTTCGCCATGCCGTCGGCCGACGCGGTGATCCAGGTCTTGCCGTTGCGGACCAGGCCGACCCCGCCGCCGACGATGTAGGTGTCGGGGGTGAGCGGGATGGTGCGCTTCTTGCGCAGGTCGCTGACGGTGGTCTTGACGCTGACGGTCTGCCCTTTCGCGGCGTAGGCGCGCAGCCAGTCGGCGGCCGCGCCGACGCCGTGCAGGACGCGCCGGCCCTTGGTGACCTTGCCGCCGGCCGTCCGCACGCCCAGCACCTTGCCCGTCGCGTCGAGCACGGCTTCGGCGCCGCCGGTGGAGGGGGTCTTGGTGCCGAACTCCTCGGTGTAGAGGACGAGTTCGTCGGGCTTGGCCACCCGGTTCACCCCGGCGACGGGCGCGTTCTGACCGCCGGCGGAGGCGGTCACCTTCGAGGACAGTTCGGTGATGCGCGCGGTGCGCCCCTTCATCACCACGGCGGTGCGTCCGGCGACGGCCTCGCTGAGCAGTTTGCCGCCGACGACCGAGATGCCGGTCGGGTCGCCGCGGTAGGCGGCGGAGGTGTGGATGTCGAAGAAGCCGCCGTTGACCGCGATCGACGCGCCGCCGGCCTTCGCCATCGCGGACACCTTCTCCCGCTTGGCGGTGCTGGCGCCGAGCGAGGAGGCGAAGGTGCCGCGGAAGCTGCGCGGGTCGACCGTGACGACCCGCATCGACCAGGGCCCCGAGGTCAGGAAGCCGTCGTCGCCGAGGTAGTCGACCTTGGCGCTGAGCTGGGCGTCCTTGAGTTCGTCGACGACCTTGGCCGCGTCGCCCTTCTGCTTGAGGGTCCAGTTGCCGATCCGTACCATCCAGTAGTCCTGGGCGGGGTAGTCGGCGATGGCGGGGCGGGTGAACTGCACGACGGTCGGCTCGAAGCCGGCCGTCTGGGCGGCGACGGCGAGGTTCTGGGCGGTGGTGGCGGACATGGCGTCCTTGCCGGCGGAGAGCAGGCTGACGGTGTAGCCGTCCTCCGAGGTGCCGTGCTTGAGGGTGAAGTACTCGATTCCGGCGCCGAGTATTTTGCCGGCTGATTTGGGGATGCCCGGGACCCCTAGTGGGAACTTGGTCGAGGGCAGTCCAGCCGGTATGGATTCCGCTGATGCGGCTGTCGCGGACAGGGCCGGTGCCGACACAGCGGTGACTGTGACGATCATCGCGGCGGTCCCGACGGTCAGGCGGCGTCGCATGAGGTTCTCTCCCGATTAATGGCCTAAGAGACCATCGTGTCGAGAATGTTCGATCAAGGAGAGCGAAACACGCCAAAGAGTATGAGAATTCGGCGTTGTCTGCCTTTTAAGGGTTGTTTTGCGGTGCGCGGTATTCGATGTCTCGCGCCTTTTGTACGAATTCCTGGGCGGATTGTGCCTCTACGTAGACGAACGCGCCCCCGGCTCGGCGGGACATGCCCCAGTAGCGGGTGGTGGACTCCCCCCACCAGATCGTCCAGCGCGGGAAGCGGCAGGAGAGCGCGCGGACCGTGAGGGCCGGGTCGGGCGCGGGGATCGAGCGGCGGGCGATCCCATTCGTGATCTCTTGCTCGGTTGGGGTCACCCGTGTAGCCAAGCACGTCGTATCCGTGATGGCGAGCATACGGAGAGTATTCGGGTGGGGTTGGTGTTACACCCGGAGGGGGGTGATTTCTCCCCCGCCCTTGTGACCTGCGGGCTCAGGTGAGCAGGTTTGCCAGCGTGGAACCGTCCAGCCCCGGGATGGTCAGCCCGTCCGCGCCGGTCATGGTCTCGGCGGCGACCAGCACGTTGACGATGGCCTCCTCGGTGGCCTCGATCACCGCGTAGTAGAGCGGGTCGATGTACTCGTCGGCGAGCACGGTTACCTGGTAGGTCCTGGGGGGAACGGCGTCCAGCGCGTTGGCGGGCAGGTTGCGGTTGCCGGTGGCGAAGCAGAGGAAGCCGTCGCCGCTGGAGTTCTCCCCGGCTCCGCCGGTCCTGGCCACGCCGAGCCCGGCCCGCTGGGCGAGCCGCCGGCACTGGTGCGGCAGCAGCGGCGCGTCGGTGGCCACGATCCCGATGATCGACCCGGCCCCTTCGTACGGCGCAAGCGATTCGGGCAGGTGCCGCCCGACGTTGACGCCGTTGACGGTGAGCCGCTCCCGCGCGCCGTGGTTGGCCTGGACGAGCACCCCGACCGTGTACCCGTCGACGGTCCTGGAGGCGGTGCCGATGCCGCCCTTGAAGCCGTGGCAGATCATGCCGGTGCCGCCGCCGACCGCGCCCTCCTCGACCGGGCCGCCGCCGGCGCGCGCGTACGCCTCCCGGACGTGCGCGGCCGTCACGTGCTGGCCGTCGATGTCGTTGAGCGAGCCGTCCCAGGTCTCCCCGACCACCGGCAGCGACCAGGACACCGAGCCCTTGCGCAGCGCGCCGACCTCGATCTCGACGAGCGCGTCCCTGACCACGCCGACCGAGCCGGTGTTGGTCAGCCCGATGGGCGAGCCGAGGATGCCGTACTCGCGCAGGAAGGCCATGCCGGTGATCTCGCCGTTGCCGTTGAGCCAGTGCAGCCCGGCGTAGACCGGCTCGTCGAAGGCGGAGCCCTCGTGCGGGAGCACCACGGTGACGCCGGTGCGCACCGGGCCGACGCCGACCACGCGGGGTCCCTCGCCGCTGATCAGTGTGGTGTGCCCGACCCGGACGCCGGGGACGTCGGTGATCGCGTTGTGCGGGCCAGGGGTGCCGGAGCCGACGATGATGCCGTGGTCGCGCGCTCTCACCGCGTCTCCCTTCGGAACGACTCCAGCGCGAGCAGCGCGACGTGCAGGGACAGGCACGATTCGACGTCGTCGAGGTCGGTGTCGAGGATGCGCTCCAGGCGGCGGAGGCGGTCGTAGAAGGCGGGCCTGGACAGGTGCGCCCGTTGCGCGGCGACCGCCTTGTTGCGGCCGGCGTCGAGGTAGATGCCGAGGATGCGGGTGAGGTCGCCGTTGCGCTGGGCGTCGTGCGCCAGCAGCGGGCTCAGCTCGCGTTCGGCGAAGGTCTGCAGCCGGGCGTCGTCCCTGAGCAGGTGGAGCAGGCCGCGCAGGCGCAGGTCGGGGAGGCGGTAGTAGGGCCGGCCGTCAGGCTGGCGGACGGCCACGTCGGCGACCTGCTCGGCTTCCAGGAAGCTGCGCCGTACGTCCCGGACCGATTCCACGATCGAACCGGCGGCCAGCACGAACGGGTTGGGGAAGGACGCGCGCAGCCGGTCGGCGAGGGCGGCCAGCGCGGTCTCGGCGGTGGTGCGCGGCGGGAGCGGCAGCAGCACTCCGACGCGGGCCTGGTCGAGGGCGCCGACGAGGGCGGGCAGGCGGGCGTCGCGGCAGGCGGAGGCGGTGGCCTCGGCCAGGTCGCCGAGGCGGACCTGCTCGTCCAGCGCGGTGTCGCCCTCGGCGATCGGCCGCAGCACGACGCTGATCAACTTGCGGCCGGTGAGCGGCACGCCGACGGCGCGGGCGCGGGCGGCGGCCTCGTCGGGGTCGGCGTAGGCGTGGGTGAGGATGCCGGTGATGATCGTGCCGTGGGCCTGGCGTTCCAGCGACTCCTGGTGGCGTTCGAGCAGGCGGCCGAGGGCGAGCGTGGTGGCCGCGCGTTCGGCCAGCACGATGTCACGCGGGCTGGGCGTCCCGTCGCAGAGCAGGATCAGCCGCCCCCAGTCCTGGCCGCGCGCGCCCACGGTGGTGACCAGCCAGCCGGACGTGCTGTCGTAGGCGGTGCGGCCCTCGGTGGCGACCGCCCGGGAGCGGCTCTCCCAGCTGGCCAGCAGCACGCCGGTGTCCTGCCCGGCGGCGTCGCAGGCGAGCACCTGGTGGGCCAGGTTCTCCAGCAGCGCGGGCCGGCCGGAGAAGCGGACCACCTGGCCGAGCACTTCGGCGGGGGAGGCGCCCTCGACCGAGAGTTCGGTGAAGACCTCGTGCAGCTGCTCGGAGGCGCGGAGCTCCTCCAGCTGGATGTCGATGATGCGGGCGTGCACGGATTCGGTGATCTGGACGAACGGGGTCTCCCTGGTGAGCGTCACCAGCGGCAGCCCGTGCTCTTCGGCGGCCCGGATCACGGCCCCCGGCAGCTCCTTGACGAACCTGCGGCCCAGCTCGACGACCAGCCCGGAGGCGCCGACCGCGGCGAGGTCGGCGACGTATTCTGCGAGTTTGTCGGGCTCCGACGGCAAGGCCACGCCGGTGGTCAGCACCAGTTCGCCACCTCTGAGCAGGTGGGCGATGTCGCTGATTTCCCCTACATGCACCCAGCGAACCCGGGTGTCGAGCCGATCGGCGCCCGCGACGACGCGCGGATTTCCGCGCCGGACGGCATCAAGCGAGAGCACGTCCGCGACCGTGGGGAGCATGTAGGGAGGCTACCGGATCAGGGTGTAAGTATGAGGCATCAATCCCTGACACTTTGCAGGGTTTGCCGGAATCGTTCCTGGTCTAGGGCCAGCACGAGGGAGATCGAACCGGGGCCGAGGTTCATCGTGCCGGATCCGCCGACGGTGACGCCGACGTCCGCGCGGTCGGTCGCCAGGGCCGGATCGAGGGCGATGGCGGCGGCGACCGCGTCCCAGGCCGGGAGTTCCGGGCTCCGGGCGAAGAAACGGCCCAGGCTGGGCTTCAGGTCCGTTTTGAGCACCGAGATCCCCACATCCAAGGGAACGACCGTCCTATGTGGAAATGGGGTGTTGACGGCGATCTGAGCGGCTTCGGGGTCGAACCACCAGTTGAACTCCTGTTCGCCGCCGGTGCCTCCGCCCAGATAGACGACCTGTTCAACCAGCGGGACCATGCCAGGGTGGTCTGTACTGCCTTCGCCAGATTGGTCGCCGGGCCGAGCGCGAGAATCGTCACCTCGCCCGGATGCGCGGTGACCTGCTCGGCGATGAAGCCGGCGGCCGGGCCCCGGCGGGGATTCGTCCGCCGGTGTTCGACCGCCCCCGAATATCCGGCACGGCGTTCAGGTGTAGTGGTATCGCCAAGAATGACCGGAATGTCCGGGCGGGTGGCGAGCAGGCGGCGGGTGTGTTCCAGGCCGTCCTCCGGCCAGGTGTTGCCCCCCCACGATGGTCACCCCCAGGATCTCCGCGCCGGAACCGGCGACCAGCAGCGTGGCGAGCGCATCGTCATTCAGGTGCCCCATGTCCGTATCAACAATGATTTTTCGTGCTTCGGGTGGGTGCGTGGCCGGGGCGCACGCCGTCAACGTGCCGGCCAGGAGCAGGGGGAGGATGCGCTTCATGCCCTCTCTGTCGGGCGCTCACCGTGAACCGGTTCCCGCCCGGCCCCCGACAGAGGGGTATGAATGAGCACGAGGCGTGGCCGGACGCCCGACTGCTGGGCCGATCGCCGAGGGAGACCGGCGCGCCCTGGAGATCCTCTACGCCAGGCACGCCCCCTGGCTCATCCTCCGCCTGACCCGCCGCTGCGCCGACGCCACCCTGGTGGACGAGGCGGTCCAGGACACCTTCGTCGCGGTCTGGCGCACGGCCGCCCGCTGGAACGCCAAGGGCGAGGTGGCCGCCTGGATCTGGGGCATCGGCATCCGCCGCCTGCTCGACCAGCTGCGCCGCCGCCCGCTGGCGGTGCTGCCCGCCTACGAGCAGGTGGTGGTGTCGGCCGAGGAGCAGGTGCTGCTCGGCATCGAGTACGGCGACCTGGGCGGCGCGCTCGCTCGCCTGTCGCCGGAGCTGCGCGCGGTCGTCCAGGCCACGGTGCTGGACGGCCTGACCACCAGGGAGGCCGGGAAGCTGCTCGGCCTCCCCTCGGGAACGGTGAAGACCCGGATGATGCGGGCGAAGGCCCAACTGCGGGAGGGACTGGCATGACGGACTGGCATGTCGACGACGAGCTGGCCACCCGGTACTCCGGGGGTGACCTGGGCGGGACCGCCGCGGCGTCGGTGGAGGCGCATCTGCTGGCCTGCGAGCGCTGCCGGGGTTCGGTGGCGGGAGCCGTACCGGCCGATCGGCTGGGGCGGCTGTGGCGGGAGGTCGCGGACGCGGTGGACGCGCCGGGGCCGGGGCCGTTCGAGCGGCTGCCGCGGTGGGCCGGGATCGACGAGCCGACCGCGCGGCTGCTGGCGGCGGCGCACTCGCTGCGGTTGCCGTGGCTGGCGGCCAACGCGGTCGCGCTGCTGTTCGCGGTGCTGGCGGCGGGGGTGGACGACCGGTGGGGGATGCTCTGGTTCCTCGGGCTGGCGCCGGTGCTGCCGGTGGCGGGGGTGGCGCTGGCGTTCGGGCGGGGGGCCGATCCGGCGCATGAGATCGGGCTGGCCGCGCCCTATTCGGCGTTCCGGCTGATGCTGGCGCGGGCGGCGGCGGTGCTGGTCACCTCGGCCGGGCTGGCGTTCGTGGCCGGGTTCGCGGCGCTCGGCCGGGACTGGGCGGTGGTGGCGTGGCTGCTGCCGGCGCTGGCGCTGACCGCGCTCACGCTGCTGCCCAGCCGGTTCGAGCCCGCGTACGGCGGGGCGGCGCTCACGCTGCTCTGGCTGGCGGCGTCTCGGCGTTCGCGGTCAGGGACCAGCCGCTGGCCCTGTTCGGCACGGCCGGGCAGGTCACCGCGCTGGCCGTGGTCCTGATCTCGGCGGCCCTGCTGTTCCTGCGCCGCGACCGCTACCAGAACGAGGGATCACGATGAACACCGTCGTCGTCACCGATGTCGTGAAATCGTATGGTCGGCATCGAGCTCTGGACGGCCTGTCGTTCACGGCGGGGCCGGGGGTGACCGGGCTGCTCGGGCCGAACGGAGCCGGCAAGACTACGCTGATCCGGATGCTGGCCACCGTGCTCGCCGCCGACTCCGGCACACTGCGGCTGCTCGGGTGTGATCCGGCTGCCGAGCGGCTGCGGATCCGGCGGCGGCTCGGCTATCTGCCGCAGGAGCCAGGCTTCCATCGGGCTTTCACCGTGTTCGAGTTCGTGGACTACGTGGCGATCCTGAAGGAGATGGTGGATCGCCGGGAACGCCACGACGATGTGCGCCGGGTGCTCGCCGAGGTCGGGCTGACGGAGCTGGGCGGTAAGCGGATCCGCGCGCTCTCCGGTGGCATGCGGAGGAGGGTGGGGATCGCCCAGGCGCTGCTGGGGCAGCCGGAGCTGGTCCTGCTTGACGAGCCGACGGCCGGGCTCGATCCCGAGCAGCGGCTGCGGTTTCGCGAGCTGATCTCCCGGAACGGGGAGAGCCGGACGGTGGTGCTGTCCACCCACCAGACCGAGGACGTGGCCGCGCTGTGCGGGCGGGTCGTGGTGTTCGACGAGGGCCGGGCCGCGTTCGAGGGCACGCCGGAGGAGTTGCGGCGGGTCGCAGAAGGGCAGGTGTGGTTGTCGCCGGAACGTTCGGGGATGTTGTCGTGGCGTACCGGGAAGGGGCTGTTCCGCAACATCGGGCCCGCGCCGGAGGCGGCGCGGCTGGTCGAGCCGACCATCGAGGACGGGTATCTGCTGCTGCTCGGGGACGCCGCCGTGGGGTGGGGTCATGACCGTCGGCGTGGTGAAACCGACGTGCCCGCGCTGGCGGTGGCCGAGGCGTGGCGGCTGCTGCGGCATCCGCTGGTGCTGGCCGGGTTCGCGCTGTTCGTGGTCGCGTCGGTGGTGGAGTTGCGTGACTACTGGGGGCCACGGCCGCCGTTCAGCCTGCTCACCAACGGGATGGTCATGTGGCCGGGGGTGCCGGTGTTCTTCGCCGCCGAGCTGGTCGCGAGCGCGTCCCGGCGGGCCGGCGGCGACAAGCTGTTCGGCGCGCTGCCGATGTCCCGGATGGGGACTGGAAGGGGAGTCTCTGGTCGCTGCGGGCGGTCGCGCTGGTGCTCACGATGGGGGCGCTGTTCTTCCTGGACGACGCCTCCGCCGAGGTGACCGCGCCGGTTCCGGCTCCGCGGTGGGTCAGGGTCGGAACCCGGGCCGGGCTGGCGTCGCTGGTGGCGTTGCCGGTGTGGATCGTCTCGCTTCTGGTGGAACGGTCGCGGCTGCCCGGCGTGTGGCTGCTCTGGCTCAGCCTGGAGTTCGCCGCTTTGTTCATCGGCGGGCTGGCGTTCGCGGCGTTGCTCGGCCGGGGCAGGGGCGGGCCCGAGCCGGGGGTGCTCGCGGCCACGGAGCTGGTGGTGCTCACGCTGGGCGCGCTGGCGGCGCCCGGCGAGTGGACCCTGCTGGGACTGCGGACCGTCGACTGGACGGTCGCTCACGTCCGCTGGTCGGTGCTGCTCGTCGCCGGGGTGGCCGGGCTGGCCTGGGCCTCCCGCGATTCGGCCTGGCGCAGGCGGACGGCCAAGCCGTCCAGCATCGCCACCAGGCCGTAGTCGAAGCCGATCTGCCTGGCCAGTCGCGGGTCGAAGCCGGGGGTGTTGTAGAGCCGGTAGCGCTCCTGCAGCGCCGGATGTTCCTGGGTGACCTGCTCGATCACCCGGGACATGCCGTCCACCTGGGCCTTCTCGGTGGACTGCGCCTTGGCGCCCGCGTTGCGCCAGGAGGCTTCCGGCAGGGTCGAGCCCAGCGTGTACGACATCACCGCGGACACCGCGTAGTCGATGTCCAGGCCCCGGAACCCGCCGCGGGCGAAGGCGTCCAGCAGGATCGTCGAGCAGCGCAGCGCCTCCGGGCCCAGGCTGGGGACCACGCCGATCAGCTGGGCCAGCCAGGTGTGCCGCAGGATCGTGCCGCGCAGGCCGTAGGAGTAGTCGCTGGCCGTCTCCCGCCATTGGCGATCCCGGTGCAGGACCACGTCCGCGTACGCCTCGTCCATCGCTAGTTCGAGGAGTTCGTCCTTGTTCGCCACGTACCAGTAGACGCTGGTGGCTCCTGAGCCCAGTTTGGCGCCGAGTTTGCGCATGCTCAGGGCGTCGAGGCCGTCGGCGTCCAGGAGGTCGATGGCGGCTTTGACGATCTGGTCGCGGCTGAGGCCCGGCTCCCGGCGGACGCGCGGTTTCCGGGTCCAGACCGAGGTGAACTCCTTGTCGGACACGCTTCCACCATATTGGCTCGCACGGCGTACGAGGAGTCCCGTACAGTGTGCGGGTGACCTCGAACACCGTACGAGACCCCCGTCGTTGGTGGATTCTTCTCGTTCTCTGTCTGACTCTGCTCGTGCTCGTCGTGGACAGCACGGTGCTCAATCTGGCGATCCCCGCGCTCATGCGCGACCTGGGCGCCACCCCCGCCGACATCCAGTGGATCCTGGACTCCTACGTCCTGGTCTTCGCCGGTCTGCTGCTCACCGTCGGCTCCCTCTCCGACCGGTACGGCCGCCGCCGTGCCCTCATCGCCGGCCTGGTCGTGTTCGGCCTGGCCTCCGGGCTGGCCACGCTGGCCACCGAGCCCTGGCAGCTGATCGGCGCCCGCGCGCTGATGGGCGTCGGCGGCTCGGTGCTGATGCCGTCCACCCTGTCGATCCTGATCACCGTCTTCGACGAGGACGAACGCCGCAAGGCCATCGCCGCGTGGAGTTCGGTGGCCATGGTCGGCGTGATCGCCGGGCCGACCCTGGGCGGGGTGCTGCTGGAGCACTACTACTGGGGTTCGGTCTTCCTGCTGAACGTGCCGGTCGCGATCGTGGCCGTGATCGCCGCGCTGGTGCTGATGCCGGAGACCTACGGGTCGAGCCGCCGCCTGGACCCGGTCGGCGTGGTGCTGTCCGTCGTCGGGATGAGCTCGCTGGTCTGGGCGGTCATCACCTTCCCCGCGGACGGCTGGAACCTCGGCCTGGTCGCGGCGGCCGTGCTCGGGCTGGGCGGCTTCGTGGTGTGGGAGCTGCGGACCGCGCACCCGATGCTGCCGCTGGCGCTGTTCCGGGATCGGGCGTTCAGCGGGGCCTGCGCGTCGATCGTGCTGCTGGCCTTCGGGTCGGGGGCGCTGATGCTGGCGCTCACGCAGTATCTGCAGTTCGTGCTCGGGTACGACCCGTTGCGGGCCGGGATCGCGCTGCTGCCGTACGTGTTCGCCGCGATGGTCTTCAACGGCGTCGGCGCGGGGCTGGGCAAGAAGGTCAGCAACCGGGCGCTCATCACCACCGGGCTGGCCGTGATGGCGGGCGGCTTCGGGCTGCTGTCCACGCTGGACAGTTCGGATGGGTATCTGCTGCTGGTGTCCAGCCTGATCGTGATGGGCGTGGGCGGTGGGCTGGCCGGACCTTCGGCGTACACGACCCTGATGGGGGCGGTGCCGCCGGAGCACGCGGGCGTCGGCTCTGCGCTCAACGACACCGTGCAGCAGGTCGGCATGGCGCTGTCGATCGCCATCCTGGGCAGTGTGCTGGCCAGCGGGTACACCGCCGCGATGCCGGAGTCGGCCCCCGCCGCGGCCCGCGAGTCGGTGAACGTGGCCCTGGACAGCGGCGTGCCGGCGCTGGCCGAGGCGGGCAAGGAGGCGTTCCTGTCCGCGATGTCGGTGGGTTCGCTGGTCGGGCTCGGCTTCGCGGTCGCCGCCGCGGTCGTCGCGCTGCTCGTCCTCCCCCGTCAGCGTGTAACGGAAGTTTCGCCTATGCCGACACATTGATTGGTAGGAGTCCGGCGGGGCAGCCGCGATACTCGGAAGTATGTCGGACCTTCTTGCCCGCCATCGTGCGGTGATGCCCAACTGGCTCGCTCTGTACTACAACGACCCCATCGAGATCGTCAGCGGCAAGGGCAACCGCGTCGTCGACGCGGCCGGGAAGAGCTACCTCGACTTCTTCGCGGGCATCCTGACCAACATGATCGGGTACGACGTCGCCGAGGTCAGGGAGGCGGTGGAGCGGCAGCTGGCCACCGGCGTGGTGCACACCTCCACCGTCTACCTGCTCCGCGGGCAGATCGAGCTCGCGGAGAAGATCGCCCGGCTGTCCGGCATCCCCGACGCCAAGGTGTTCTTCACCAACTCCGGCACCGAGGCCAACGAGACCGCGCTGCTGCTGGCCACCTACGCCCGCAAGTCCGACCAGGTCCTGGCGATGCGGCAGAGCTACCACGGCCGCTCGTTCGGCGCCATCTCGGTGACCTCCAACCGGTCCTGGAAGAACAACTCGCTCTCCCCGCTGAACGTGCACTTCCTGCACGGCGCGGACCGGCAGCTGGTCCAGTTCAGGGGCCTGTCGGACGCCGACTACATCGCCGCCTGCGTGGACGACCTGCGGCACGTGCTGGCCACCGTGGTCTCCAACGATGTGGCCGCGCTGATCGCGGAGCCGATCCAGGGCGTCGGCGGGTTCACCATGGCCCCCGACGGGCTGTTCGCCGCCTACCAGGAAGTCCTCGCCGAGCAGGGCGTCCTGTTCATCTCCGACGAGGTGCAGACCGGCTGGGGCCGGACCGGCTCCGCCTTCTTCGGCATCCAGAACCACGGCGTCACGCCGGACATGATGACCTTCGCCAAGGGCCTCGGCAACGGCTTCGCGGTCGGCGGCGTGGTCGCCCGCGGCGACCTGATGGACGCCCCGCACGCGGTCGGCCTGGCCACCTTCGGCGGCAACCCGATCTCGATGGCCGCCGCCAACGCCACCCTCGACTACGTGCTCAGCCACGACCTGCAGGCCAACGCGGCCAGGACCGGCGCGATCATCCTGGACGGCCTGCGCGAAGCCGCCCCCCGCTTCCCGATCGTCGGCGACGTCCGCGGCAAGGGCCTGATGTTCGCCATCGAACTCGTCGACCCGGCCTCCGGCGCGCCGTCGCCCGCCCTCGCCGCCCGCTACATGGAGGAGACCAGAAGCCTCGGCCTGCTGGCCGGCAAGGGCGGCCTGTACGGCCACGCCATGCGGATGGCCCCGCCGCTCACCCTCACCGAGGACGAGGCCCGCGAAGGCCTCGCCATCCTGGTGACCGCCCTGGAGAACATCTCGTGAAGCACGTCACCCACTGGATCAACGGCGCCCCCGCGGACAGCGCGGGGAGCACGGCCCCGATCTTCAACCCCGCCACCGGCGCGGAGACCGGCCGGGTCGCGCTGGCCGACATCGGCCAGGTCGACGCAGCGGTGGCCGCCGCCTTCGCCGCCTTCCCCGCCTGGCGGGACGCGTCCCTGGTCAAGCGCGCCCAGGTGCTGTTCCGGTTCCGCGAACTGCTGGCCGGCCACAAGGACGAGATCGCCGCGCTGATCAGCGCCGAGCACGGCAAGGTGCACGCCGACGCGCTCGGCGAGGTGGCCCGCGGCCTGGAGGTGGTGGAGTTCGCCTGCGGCATCCCGCACCTGCTCAAGGGCGGCTTCTCCGAGAACGTCTCCACCAGTGTGGACTCCTTCAGCATCCGCCAGCCGCTCGGCGTGGTCGCCGGGATCACCCCGTTCAACTTCCCGGCCATGGTGCCGATGTGGATGTTCCCGGTCGCGATCGCCTGCGGCAACACCTTCGTGCTGAAGCCGTCGGAGAAGGACCCGTCGGCGTCGCTGCTGATCGCCGACCTGTGGCGGCGGGCGGGCCTGCCGGACGGCGTGTTCAACGTCGTCCAGGGCGACAAGGTCGCCGTCGACCGGCTGCTCGCCCACCCGGACGTCAAGGCGGTCAGCTTCGTCGGCTCCACCCCCATCGCCCGGTACGTCTACGAGACCGGCACCGCGCACGGCAAGCGGGTGCAGGCCCTCGGCGGCGCCAAGAACCACATGCTGGTGCTGCCGGACGCGGACCTGGACCTGGTCGCAGACTCGGCCGTGTCGGCGGGGTTCGGCTCGGCGGGCGAACGCTGCATGGCCATCTCGGTCGTGCTGGCGGTCGACCCGATCGGGGACGAACTGGTCGAGAAGATCGTTGCGCGGACCCGCGCCATCAAGGTCGGGCCCGGGGACGACCCCGCCGCCGAGATGGGCGCGCTGGTCACCCGCGAGCACCGCGACAAGGTCGCCTCCTACCTGGACCTCGGCGAGGGCAAACTCGTCGTGGACGGGCGCGAGGACCTGCCGGAGGGGGACGGGTTCTGGCTCGGGCCGACCGTGCTCGACCACGTCCCGGCCGGGTCGCGGGTGCACCGCGAGGAGATCTTCGGGCCGGTGCTGTCGATCGTCAGGGTCGCCTCGTACGAGGAGGGCCTGCACCTGATCAACACCGGCGAGTACGGCAACGGCACCGCGATCTTCACCAACGACGGCGGCGCCGCCCGGCGCTTCCAGAACGAGGTCGAGGTCGGCATGGTCGGCGTGAACGTGCCCATCCCGGTGCCGATGGCCTTCTACAGCTTCGGCGGCTGGAAGTCATCCCTGTTCGGCGACACCCACGTGCACGGCGCGGAAGGCGTGCACTTCTACACCCGGGGCAAGGTCGTCACCTCACGCTGGCCGGACCCCTCGCACGGCGGCGTCAACCTGGGCTTCCCGACCAACCGCTGAGCAGTTCGGCGCTCCGGGCCGACCAGTAGGTCAGCCCCAGGCGTTCGTGGCAGGCGTGCGCGCGCTCGGCGTGGTCGAGCGCGCGCACGCGGTCGCCCATCGCCTCGGCCAGCGCGGCCAGCACCTGATGGGTGGAGCCCCAGCAGGTCATGCCGGTGCCGATGCTGATCAGCCGGTCCCCGAACGGGGCGATCCGCCGGTACAGTTCGGCCCGGTCCGGGGTGCCGAGCCGGGCGGCCACGTAGCCCCAGACGACCATGTTGAACTCCACCGACCAGTCGTCCCTGATCTCGGTGCCCCAGCGGGCGATCAGCTCCCTGGCCAGCGCCTCGTCGCCGACGTCGAGCGCGCCCAGCACGGCGATGGCCCGCAGCAGGTACATGTCGGGCTCGCCGGCCCAGCTCACCAGCCGGTCGAGGATCTCGCCGACCCGGCCCTGAGCCCGCCGGCAGCTGTACACGGTGATCATCTCCGGGGCGGCGTACCCCCAGATCGTGGTAGCGCTGAGCAGCGCGGTCGCCTCCGCGGCCAGCCGTTCCGCGGCGTCCCACCGGCCGTGCATGCTGGCGTGCGCCGCCTGGGCGACTCGCAGCATGGCGGTCAGCTCCGGCCGCCTGACCTCCCGGGCGAGGGCCTCGGCCCGCGCCTGGTGGGCCGCCCACTCGGCGAGTTCGCCGTTCTTCAGCCGTTCGTCCATCCGCATCACCAGGCCGACGATCTCGGCCGCGGGCCGGATGCCGGGGGTGGACAGCATCTCGTCGCCGGCCGCCGCACGCTCCCGGTGCCGCCACGGCACCCACGCGGTGAGCACGTAGTTGTTGAGCAGCCGGACCAGCAGGGCGGGGTCGCCGATCCTGCGGGCGAGTTCGACGCCCTCGGCGGCCAGCCGCTCGCCCTCCTCCCGGCGCGGGCCGAAGACCAGCTCGACGCCGAGCGTGCCGAGCAGGGCGGCCCGCTCCTCGTCCTTGAGCGGACCGGCGAGCAGCTCCTCCAGGATCGTCACCAGCCGGCCGTCGACGACGCCGTGCGCGCGGACGAACCAGACGCTGAGCCCGCCGAACACGGTGACGGCCGCGACCAGCCGGTCCCGCAGGCCGTTCGAGGAGGCCAGCTCGATCGCCTCCTCGACCGCGGCCAGCGCGCCGTCGATGGAGCCGACATCGCGGTGCGCCAGACCCAGTTCCACCAGCAGGTCGCAGCGGCGGCCGGGATCGTGTCCGCCGAGCACGGCCAGCGCCCTGCGCCACAGCTCCACGGCCTCGTCGTAGGCGCGCTGCGCGCCGGCCTGGCGGGCCGCCGCCGTGGCGTACTCCACCGCGCGGGCGGCCCCGCCGACCCGGGCCGCCATGCCGAAGTGGTGGGCCAGCAGCGGCAGCCGCAGCGTCGCGTCCTCGCCGGGCAGCGACTCCAGCGCCTCGCCCGCCTTCAGGTGCAGTCGGGCCGCCCTGAGCCGGCCGAGCCCGGCGTAGAGGGCGTCCCTGACCAGGGCGTGCGAGAACCGGTAGTCGTGGCCGTCCGGCGGCTCGACCAGCAGGCCGGTGGCGATGGCCGGTTCCAGCGCGGACATGACCTCTTCCGCGGGGACGGCGGTGGCCGCCGCCAGCACGTCCAGGCTGACGTCGCGGCCGAGCACGGCCGCCGTGCTGAGCAGCTCCCTGGTCTGCTCAGGCAGCCGGGCCACCCGCCGTTCGATCACCTCGCGCACCCCTTCCGGTACGGCGGCGGCGACCCAGGCCGCCGCCGCGCCCAGCCGGTGCTCGCTGTCCAGCAGGCGGAGCAGCTCGCCCAGATAGAACGGGTTGCCGCCGGTGCGCCGGTAGAGCGCCTCGGCCAGCTCCTGGCCGGCCACGTCCCGCTGGCCCAGGAAGGCGTGCACCTCGCCGGGGGTGAAGGGCGGGAGCGCGAGCCGCTCGGTGCCCGGCTCCCGGGTGAGCGCCGCCAGCGTGTCGCGGAGCTGCTCCGGGTCACGGCCGGGTTCCGGCCGCAGCGTGGCCAGCACCAGGACCGGCCGCCGCCCCAGCTCCCCTGCCGCGAACGACAGCAGCCGCAGCGAGGCCGCGTCGGCCCAGTGCAGGTCGTCCAGGACGATCAGGATGGGGTCGCCGGCGCCGATCGCGTCCAGCACCCGCTCGTGCAGCGCGAACAGCGCCGCCCCCGGATCCACGCCAGGATCGGCCCGCTCACCGGCGAGCAGGCTCCCCGCCTCGGTACGCCCCAGCGCGCGCATCACCTGAAGCCACGGCCAGAACGCCGGCGCGCCCTCGCTCTCCAGGCAGCGCGCCCACACGGCGATCACCCCCTGCGCCTCGGCCTCCTCGGCCGCGGCCTGCGCCAGCCGGGTCTTGCCGATCCCGGCCTCCCCGGTGAACAGCAGTACCCCGCCCCGTCCCCGGCGCACCTCGCCCAGCCGGGCCGCCACCCGCGCCAGCTGCGGCGCACGCGCGATCAGCCGCCCGGCCGGCACCGGCGGACCGGGCACGACCGGGGCCGCCGCCGGCACCGGCGGCCCCGGCAGGTCGGCGGACTGGTCGAACACGGCCTGCTCGATCCGGCGCAGCTCAGGCCCCGGCTCCAGGCCCAGTTCGTCGGCGAGCAGCCTCCTGACCCGGCGCAGCGCCCCGAGCGCGTCCGCCTGCCGCCCGGACCGGTAGAGCGCCAGCACCAGCAGACTCCACAGCCGCTCCCGGTACGGATAGACGGCGATCACCCGCTCCAGGTCGGCCACGCAGGACGCGCTGTCGCCCAGCGCGAGCCTGGCGTCGAACCGGTCCTCGGTGGCCGAGCCGTGCACCTCGGTCAGGTGCCCGACGGTCTGCTCGGCGAAGGCGTACCCGGCGAACTCCGGCAGTGGACGGCCGCGCCACAGCGCGAGCGCCTGGTCCAGCGCCTCCAGCGCCTCCGCGTGCGCGCCCCGGGCCAGCGCCCGGCGGCCGTCCTCGGCCCAGGCCGCGAACCTGCCCAGGTCCACCTGGCCGGGCGCGATCGCCAGCAGGTAGCCGGGCTCCCGGGTGAGCAGCACGCGCGCCGGGGTGCGCGGGGCGCGGCCGGGCTCCAGCGAGCGGCGCAGATGGGAGATGTAGGACTGGAGTGTTCCGGTCGCGCCGGACGGCGGCTCGCCCGTCCACAGTTCGTCGATGATCCGGTCCAGCGACATGATCCGGCCCGGCTCGGTCGCCAGCATGGCCAGCACGGCACGCTGCTGGCGGGGGCCGAGATCCACGGGCGCGCCGTCGTCGCCGATCACCGTGAAAGGCCCGAAGAGCCGGAAATCCATGACTCTCCCTCTGATCGTCCGGGTCAGCGTACCGCCGGGTGGCGGGTCGCGTCCCTAGGCGGTGGCGGGGGTGCCGCCCGCTCCTCGGGGCAGCACCAGGAGCACCACGGCGATCGTGACGACCATCAGGCCGGCGCCCACCAGGAAGGCGGCGCTGGCCCCCTGGACGGGGTTCGCCTGGGTGGCCGCCAAGGTGACCAGGGCCGCCAGGCCGAGCGAGCCGCCGACCGTGCGCGAGGCGGTGAGCAGGCCGGACACGAGGCCGGAGTCGGCGCGGTCGATGCCGGCCGTGCCGACGATGGCGATCGGCGGCTGGGAGACGGCCGCGCCCGCGCACATCAGCAGGCCGGGGATGAGGATGCCGCCGACGTAGTCCTCGGTCATCCTGGCCTGCCAGAGCAGGCCGGCCAGGCCGAGCACCGCCCCGGCCACGATCAGGGTCCGGTTCCCCATCCGGTGCAGCAGCCACGGCGCGGCCCTGGACGCGGCGACCAGCATCAGCGCGTGCGGCACGAAGGCGAACCCGGCCTGCACCGGGCTGTAGCCCAGGTCGTCCTGCATGTGCAGGGTGAGGAAGTACCACATCGACATGAAGATCGCGCCCATCAGGAAGGTCGCGATGCTGCTCCCGGCCACCAGCCGGTTGCGGAGCAGCCCGAGCGGCACCAGCGGCTGCGCGGTGCGGGACTGCACCAGCAGGAACGCGGCCAGCGCCAGCGCGCCCGACCCCAGCGGCAGCAGCGCAGGGACCGACACCCAGCCGTGCTCGTGGGTCTGCACGGTCCCGTATGCCAGCGCGGTGAGCCCGGTGGTGACCAGGATGGTGCCGAGCACGTCGAGCCGCCGGGTCTCGCCGGGCAGCCTGCGGCCGATCACCACCAGCGCGGTGATCACCAGCGCGACGCCGATCGGCACGTTGACCAGCAGGGTCCAGCGCCAGGACAGGTACTGGGTGATCAGCCCGCCCAGCGCGGCCCCGACCGCGCCGCCCGCGGCGCCGACGGCCGTCCAGCTGGCGATCGCCTTCGTCCGTCGGCGGCCCTTCGGGAAGGTGGTGGTGAGGATGGTCAGCGTGGTCGGGGCCAGCACGGCCACGCCCATGCCCTGCACCGCCCGCGCGATGATCAGCGCGGTGGGGGTGGTGGCGATCCCGCCCAGCAGGCTGGCCACCGTGAACAGCGAGGCGCCGACGACGAAGACCCGCCGCTCGCCGTAGAGGTCGGAGGCCCGGCCGCCGAGCAGCAGCAGACCGCCGAAGGCCAGCACGTAGGCGTTGACGACCCACTGCAGGCCGGTGCTGGACAGGCCCAGTTCCGCGCCCATGGACGGCAGCGCCAGGTTCACGATCGACGCGTCCAGAACCCCCACGAACTGGCCTAAACAGGCGAGCACGAGGACGGCGGTCGCTTTACGGCTGAGGGGTGGCGGGGGAGTGGGGGCAAGCGAAGGCCGGGGGAGCTGGGCGGTCATGGCCACGACTGTACGCAGGCCCGGCGACAATCCGCCGCCGGGTTTTGGGCCCCGGCCGCCACCAGTAGGCTCTGAGCGTCTAGCTCAGGGAGGGTGCCGTGCGGATCGCGCGCCTGGTGGCCGTCGTCTCGGTGGTGCTCGCCACCGGCTGCGGCCAGGCGGCCGGAAGCGCGTCACCTTCGGCTTCGGCGAGTAAAACGCCGAGCCCATCCCCGTCCCCGAGCCCCAGTCCCAGTCCCACTCCCACTCCCACCGGCGCCGGCGAAGGCGCGCTCGTCGTGCGGGCGCCCGTCGGCCAGGTGGAGTGGGGCGGCACCGATCCGCAGGTCAACTGGGTGGCCGCGTTCGAGTCGGCGAGCGGCTGCAAGGTCAACTACCGGCCGTTCAGCTACAGCCCCGCCGCCGACCAGAGCGAGGACCTGGACCCGGAGGCGTTCGACGTGATCGCGGCCCCGCCGGACCTGGCCGGGCGGCTGCGCGCCGAGAAGCGGGTGGCGCCCGTCGACACCGACCGGGTGGCGCTCTATCACGACATTCCGAAGCGGCTCCGCGACGCGGCGGGCACGCACGGCGTGCCGTTCCTGTGGGAGCGGAACGTGCTGCTCTACGACAGCGGGCTGCCGAAGCCGAAGGACGCGGCGGCGATGTACGCGGACGAGGGTCCGGTGTTCCTGCGGGACACGCCGTTGAGCATCGCGGACGCGGCGCTCCGGCAGGGGGTCGAGGAGCCGTTCCAGTTGACGCCGGCGCAGCTCGACGACGCGGTGAAGCTGCTGGCGGCGGAGTCTGAGCGGGTGTACTGGCGGGATCCGCTGCGGGTGGTGACCGGGCTCGCGGCCGGGTCGGCGCGGTTCGGGCAGGGCTCGCCGTATCTGCTGGACGTGCTCGACCGGGCGGGCAAGCCGGTCAGGGCGGTCGCCGAGTCGCGGGTCACCGGGTGGGTGGACGTCTGGCAGGTGTCGGCGGAGGCCGCCCATCCGGAGTGCGCCTACCAGTGGCTGAACTGGATGACCTCGGCGGAGACGCAGCGCAAGGTGGTCGCCTGGACCGGCCTGGCCCCGGCCAACCCGGATGTGTGCGAGGGCGCGCCGGAGGACGTGGAGCCGGCGGTGGCGGACCGGGCCGACCGGATTTGCGGCCTGTACGGCGTCGGCACCTCCCGCGCCTTCAAGGGGCTTTCCTTTGCTGATTACCCGGCAAAGGATTGCCCGGGCCGGGACGGGGAATGCACTGACTACGCGCAGTGGGTCGAACGCTGGACACAGCTGGTGAACTGACCGCGCGAACCCTTAATACGGCTGTCCGAAGGGCCCCCGCGACGGGCCCTCTCTGGGCTGCGAGCGCGCCCGTCCCCCGCGGGGAGGCGCTTGCCAACAGGGGCGTTTCGAGTGCTCCCCCCGACCTCGGAACGCCCCGCCGCATGTCGGGACCCCACCCGCACGACGGATTTCGTTGATTGAACGACCAGTCGAGACTGGTTCCTTTATTGAATGGTCAGTCAGTCAACTGATACCGTCACACGCATGCGAATCCTGCTGGTCGGCGCAGGTGGCGTGGGCTCCGCCGTGGTCCCCATCGCCGCTCGTCGTGACTTCTTCGAGCACATCGTCGTCGCCGATTACGACAAGGACCGGGCGGCCGCCGTGGTCGAGAAGGTGGCAGACCCGAGGTTCAGCGCGATCGCGCTTGACGCCTCGGACGCCGACGCCGTGGCCGCCGCGCTCCGCGACCACCGGTGCGACGTGCTCTTCAACGCCGTCGATCCGCGCTTCGACATGCCGCTGTTCCGGGCCGCCCTGAACGCGGGGGCGCACTACCTGGACATGGCCATGTCGCTGTCGGTGAAACATCCGGCCAGGCCGTACGAGCTGCCGGGGGTGAAGCTCGGCGACGAGCAGTTCGCGCTGGCCGAGCAGTGGCGGGCCAAGGACCGGCTGGCGCTGGTCGGGATGGGCGTGGAGCCCGGCCTGGCCGACGTGTTCGCCCGGTACGCGGCCGACCACCTGTTCCAGAGCATCGACGAGATCGGCATCAGGGACGGCGGCAACCTCACCGTCGACGGCTACGCCTTCGCGCCCACGTTCTCCATCTGGACCACCATCGAGGAGTGCCTCAACCCGCCCATCGTCTGGGAGGACGGCGACTGGCACACCACCGAGCCGTTCAGCGAGCCTGAGGTGTTCGACTTCCCGGCCGGCATCGGCCCGGTGGAGTGCGTGAACGTGGAGCACGAGGAGGTGCTGCTGGTGCCGCGCTGGGTGGACGCCCGGCGGGTCACCTTCAAGTACGGCCTCGGCAACGAGTTCATCGAGGTGCTCAAGACGCTGCACAAGCTCGGCCTGGACTCGGCGGAGACGCTCACCGTGAAGGGCGTCCAGGTCTCGCCGCGCGACGTGGTGGCGGCCAGCCTGCCCGACCCGTCCACGCTCGGCTCCCGGATGACCGGCAAGACCTGCGCCGGCACCTGGGTCAAGGGCGTCGGCAAGGACGGCGCGCCCCGCGAGGTGTACCTGTACCACGTGGTCGACAACGAGTGGTCGATGCGCGAGTACGGCTGCCAGGCCGTCGTCTGGCAGACCGCCGTGCACCCGGTGGTGGCGCTGGAACTGGTCGCGACCGGGGTCTGGCGCGGCACCGGGGTGCTCGGCCCGGAGGCGTTCGACTCGGTGCCGTTTTTGGAACTGCTCACCGCGTACGGCTCGCCGTGGAGCATGCGGGACCAGTAGCCGGTCACGAGAACGCGCGGAAGTGCCGGGGCACCGGGACCGGCCCGTCCTGCGGCGGCAGCAGCGCCTCGGCGCACTCGTCGCAGGCGTGCACGGGGGCCGAGTTGGGCAGCCGCCCGACCAGCACGCGCGGCCGGGGCCACTTCTTGTGGCAGACCACGCAGGCGTCGCCGTCACGCTGAATCGGAGTGAGGCCGACGGGATCGAATGTCAACATGATCCGCCCGCTTCCCGGTCCATCCGTGGCCACCCCTTCGGTCGTATACCGGAACCGTTATAACGCGGTTACCTCGCGTGATCGACTAGCGAGGTGTCAAGGGGCGGTTAAATGACGGGAACGCGCAACAACAAAAGGGGCACCCGACCGCAAGCCGGGTGCCCCTTCGTGCTTCTCAGAGCTCGGAGACCGCCTTTTCGAGGATGCCGAGACCCTCCTCGAGCAGGTGCTCGGGCATCACCAGCGGCGGCAGGAACCGCAGCACGTTGCCGTAGGTCCCCGCGGTCAGCACGACCAGGCCCTCCGCGTGGCAGCGCTTGGCGATCTCAGCGGCGGCGGTCGGGTGCGGGTCCTTGGTCCCGGGCGTCACCAGCTCGATCGCGGTCATCGCGCCGCGCCCGCGGACATCGCCGATGATCTCGAAACGCTCCTGGAGCGACCGCAGCCGGGGCAGCATGATCTCGCCGATCCTGGCGGCCTTGCCGACCAGGTCCTCGGCCTCGATCGTCTCCAGCACGCCCAGCGCCGCCTCGCAGGCCAGCGGGTTGCCGCCGTAGGTGCCGCCGAGCCCGCCCACGTGCACCGCGTCCAGCAGGTCGGCGCGCCCGGTCACGGCCGCGAGCGGCAGCCCGCCCGCGATGCCCTTGGCCGTGGTGATGATGTCGGGCACCAGCCCCTCGTCCTCACACGCGAACAACGACCCGGTACGGGCGAAGCCCGTCTGCACCTCGTCGGCGATGAACACGATCCCGTTGGCCTTGCAGAACTCCAGGATCCTGGGCAGGAACCCGCGGGCCGGCACGATGAACCCACCCTCGCCCGCGATCGGCTCGATCACCACGGCGGCCACGTTCGCCGCCCCCACCTGCTTGCTGATCATGTCGATGGCCTGTTCGGCGGCCTCCTCCGCGCAGTGCTCCGGCCCGGTCGGCCAGCGGTACGGGTAGGCCAGCGGCACCCGGTACACCTCCGGCGCGAACGGCCCGAACCCCTGCTTGTAGGGCATGTTCTTGGCGGTCAGCGTCATCGTCAGCAGCGTGCGCCCGTGGTAGCCGTGGTCGAACACCACCACGGCCTGCCGCCCGGTGGCGCTCCTGGCCACCTTGACCGCGTTCTCCACGGCCTCCGCGCCGCTGTTCACCAGGAACGTGCGCTTCTCGTGGTCGCCGGGGGTGAGCGCGTTGAGCTTCTCGCAGACCGTCACATACGACTCGTACGGCGTGACCATGAAGCAGGTGTGGGTGAACTCGCCCGCCTGCCGCCGCACCCGCTCGACCACCCGCGGCGCGGCGTTGCCGACGCTGGTCACCGCGATGCCGGAGCCGAAGTCGATCAGCGAGTTGCCGTCCGCGTCCACCACGACCCCGCCGCCCGCGTGGGTCACGAAGACCGGCAGGGTGGTGCCGATGCCCGGTGGCACGGCGGCCTGCTTGCGCGCGAACAGCTCGCGCGAGCGCGGCCCGGGGATCTGGGTGACGAGGCGGCGCTCCTGCGGAAGCCCGGGGCCGCCCTCAGCTGTGGTGGTGGTCATACTTTCGACCGTACGGCTCCCGCTCCCGACTGCCGATGCTCCGCCATGGAACAATTGGGGCTCCCGGCTTGGCCGGAATGCACAACACCGGAGGTGGCGGGTGGCGCCGAGTCTGCGCAGGGTGGCGGGGCTGGACGCGCTGCGCCTGCGGCTGCTGGCCGGCGCGGGCGCGCTGGAACGCCCGGTGCGCTGGGTCGCGGTCAGCGAGCTGGAGGATCCGACGCCGTTCCTCGAAGGCGACGAGCTGGTGCTGACCACGGGCATGCGGCTGGGCTCCGACGACGCGAAGGCGTATGTGTCGCGGCTGGTCACCCGGGGGGTGGCGGGGCTCGGGTTCGGGGTCGGGCTGACGCACGCGCAGATCCCGGCCGGGTTCGTGCAGGCGGCCGAGGAGGCCGGGCTGCCGCTGGTGGAGGTGCCGCGCGACACGCCGTTCATCGCGATCGGCAAAGCGGTCAGCGACCTGCTGGCGGCGGAGCGGTACGAGCAGATCAGGGGTGCTTTCGCCGCGCAGGGCCGGTTGACCCGGGCGGCGCTCCAGCCGGAGGGCATGGACGCGGTCGTGGACCGGCTGGCCCGCGAACTGGGCGGCTGGGTGTTACTCCTCGACGAAGCCGGAAATATCCGGCATGCGGCTGGGGGGAATGGCGCCGCGGAACGCGCCGCCACGCTGGCCCCCGAGGTCGCCCGGCTGCGCGCGGCCGGCGCGCCCGCGAGTCTGTCCCTCGCCGCCCCCGACGAGCACGTGGTCGTGCAGCCGCTCGGGCGGCGCGGCTTCGTCGCGGTCGGCTCGGCCCGGCCGTTCACCGCCATCGGGCACACCATCATCAACGCCGCCACCTCGCTGCTGACGCTCGGCCTGGAGCAGGGGAGCGCTCCAAAGGCGGGCGGCCGTCGCGTCCGCGCCGCCGTGCTGCGCCTGCTGCTGGCCGGCGAACTCCGTGGTGCGAATGAGACAGTGGCCGAACTCGGCGCGCAACTCCCCGAAGGACCGCTGGTCGTCCTCGCCTGCGACACCGCCGACCCCGACGCGCTGGTCGCCCGGCTGCCCTGTTTCACCGCGCCGCACGAGGAGCTGACGGTCGCCCTCGCACCGGCCGCAGAAGCCGAGGAGCTGGCCGCGCTGGCCGCCGCGCACGGCCGGGTCGGGCTGAGCAACCCCGCGAGCACCGCCGCCGACGACCTGCGCGCCGCCCTCGACCAGGCCGGTCAGGCGCTGGTCACGGCCGCTCCGGTGGCCAGGTTCGCCGACCTGGCCGGGCAGGGCCTGCTCTCCCTGGTGGACCCCGAGGCCGCCCGCGCCTTCGCCGCCGCCCTGCTCGCCCCGCTGCACGCGTACGGCTCCCGCGCCGACCTGGTCACCTCGCTCCACGCCTACCTGGCCTGCAACGGCCACTGGGACGCGGCCGCGCAGCGCCTGGGCGTGCATCGGCACACGCTGCGTTACCGGATGCGGCGGGTCAGTGAGCTCCTTGGCCGGGACCTGGACGATCCGGCCGTACGGGCCGAACTGTGGATCGCGCTGATGTTCAATCCCGCTTGAGGCGGTAATGGCTGATCGTCGCGAGCGTGACGGCGTCGTAGGTGCTGCTGTCGGACAGGTGCCCGGCACGTTCCAGACTGATGGCGCCCTGGGCCGCCGCCCACAGCGCGTCCGCCACTTTCCGGGGCTGCGTCGGCGTCAGGTAGCCGGCCGAGATGCAGTCCGCGATCACCCGGTCGATGATGTTCAGCGCCGCCCTGGCCAGGGTTCTGGCCCGTTCGCTCGGCACGAAGCCGGGGATGGCGCGCTCGAACATCAGGCTGTAGTAGCCGGGCTCGGCCAGTGCCGCCTCGCGGTAGATCGGCTGGAGCGCGACCAGGTACTCGTACGGATCGGGCCGGGGTGTGACCGAGGCCAGCCGCCGCCGGAACCGCTCGAAACCCTCCAGGTAGAGCGCTTCGGCGAGGCCTTCTTTGCTGCCGAACATCGTGTAGATGACGGTGGTGGCGCAGCCCGCCTCCGCGGCGATCCGCCGGACGGTGAGGCTCTCCGGTCCTGAGGCCATCAGCAGCTCACTGGCCACGTCGAGAAGCCGGGTGCGGAGCTCGTCGTATCCGCTCCGCTGGCCGAGGGCGTAGGCACCTTGAAGTCCGAGCGGCGCCGGGGTCCCCATGAGCCACTAGCCCTTCTGGTCGAGTGGGCCCTGGCATGGACCCGCGTCTTGACTTAACCACGCCACGAACGCTTCAAACTGTCTCGCAACGGAAAACATCCTGAAATTGCTGCGCATCCGTGACATCAATCTGACACATCGGAAGTTGTCCAGCGTGGCAGGTCTGGGACAGGAGATTGTGCGGCCCGGAGTAAGAGGCGTCCGGGTGGGTTGGCATAGCTTGAAAGTATGACTATTTCGCCGGATAACCCCATTCGCCCCTTCTGGCTGGCCGGCCGTCCGGCGACCGGTGAGACCGAGCTGACCGTCACCAACTCGCATGACGGGCGGGTCGTCGGGGTGCACGCCGTACCCACCGAGGAGCAGGTGGAGGAGGCGCTCGACGCGGCCCACGCGGTGCGTAAGCAGGCGGCGGCGCTGCCGATCCACGTGCGGGCCGAGGCGCTCGCGCACGTGTCGCGCCGGCTCGCCGAGCGGTCCGACGAGATCGCCCGGGTGATCAGCGGTGAGAACGGGAAGCCGATCTTCTGGGCCCGTGGCGAGGTGAGCCGGGCGGTGGCCACCTTCCGGTTCGCGGCCGAGGAGACCCGCCGGTTCAGCGGCGACGTGCAGCGGCTGGACACCGAACCGGCCGCGCAGGGGCGGCTGGCCTATGTCACCCGGGTGCCGTACGGGCCGGTGCTGGCGATCACGCCGTTCAACTTCCCGCTCAACCTGGTCGCGCACAAGGTCGCCCCCGCCATCGCGGTCGGCGCGCCGATCATCGTGAAGCCCGCCCCCGCGACCCCGCTGTCGGCGCTGCTGCTGGGCGAGATCCTGGCCGAGACCGACCTGCCCGAGGGCATGTTCTCGATCCTGCCGGTGCCCAACGACCGCGCCGGGTCGCTGGTGGAGGACCCGCGCCTGCCCGTCGTCTCGTTCACCGGCTCTGGGCCGGTCGGGTACGCGATCATCGACCGGGTGCCGCGCAAGCACGTCACGCTGGAACTCGGCGGCAACGCGGCCGCGGTCGTGCTGGCCGACGCCGACCTGGACTGGGCGGCCGGGCGGATCGCGCTGTTCTCCAACTACCAGGCCGGGCAGAGCTGCATCGCCGTGCAGCGGGTGATCGTCGAGGACACGATCGCCGACGCCTTCACCGGCAAGCTGGTCGCCGCCGTCGGCGGCCTGGTCACCGGCGACCCCGGCGACGAGAAGACGCAGGTCGGGCCGCTGGTCTCGGTGCAGGCCGCCGAGCGGGTGGAAGCCTGGGTGGCCGAGGCCGTGGACGCGGGGGCCCGGGTGCTGGCCGGTGGGACCAGGGACGGCGCGACCGTCGCCCCCACCGTCCTGGCCGACGTGCCGGCTGGCGCCAAGGTCGTCTGCGAGGAGGTTTTCGGGCCGGTGCTGGTGATCCAGCGGGTCTCCGGCGTGGACGAGGCGTTCGCCGCCGTCAACGACTCCCGCTACGGCCTGCAGGCCGGGGTGTTCACCCGCAGCCTCGACACCGCCTTCCGGGCCAACCGCGAACTGGAGGTCGGCGGCGTGATCATCGGCGACGTGCCGTCCTACCGGGCCGACCAGATGCCGTACGGCGGGGTGAAGGAATCCGGCGTCGGACGGGAGGGTCTGCGCTCCGCGATGGCTGATTTGACCTATGAAAAGGTCATGGTCATCACAGGACTATCCCTCTGATCTGGCCCGTTCATTTAGGTGTGCAATCCTGGACTAATGATCCCGAAACCGGATGATGTGGTGGACCTTCTGGGCCATACTCCTGGACTCTGGGTCGACGATGACGATGACGACGACCCCGTCCTGGTCCGGGCCGACGGCCGGCCGGTCGACACCTGGCGCGAGCACTACCCGTACCACGACCGGATGGACCGTCCCCGGTATGACCGGGATAAACGGCTGCTCCAGATCGAGTTGCTGAAGCTTCAGTACTGGGTCAAGCGTTCGCGCGCCCGCGTCGTGATCCTGTTCGAAGGGCGGGACGCGGCCGGTAAAGGCGGCACCATCAAACGGTTCATGGAGCACCTCAACCCGCGCGGCGCCACCGTGGTCGCGCTGGAGAAGCCCAGTGAGCGCGAGAGCACCCAGTGGTACTTCCAGCGCTACACCGCACACCTGCCGGCCGCCGGGGAGATCGTGATGTTCGACCGGTCCTGGTACAACCGGGCCGGTGTCGAGCGGGTGATGGGCTTCTGCACCCAGGCCGAGTACGAGGAGTTCATGTTCCAGGCGCCGCTGTTCGAGCGCATGCTGGTCCGGGACGGCATCACGCTGATCAAGTTCTGGTTCTCGGTGTCGCGCTCGGAGCAGCGCACCCGGTTCATCATCCGCCAGGTCGATCCGGTCCGGCGCTGGAAGCTGTCGCCGATGGACATCGCCTCGCTGGACCGCTGGGACGACTACACCGCGGCCAAGGAGGACGTGTTCCTCAACACCAGCACCGACATAGCGCCCTGGACAGTGATCAAGAGCAACGACAAGAAGCGCGCCAGGGTCGAGGCGATGCGCCACGTGCTGTCCCTGTTCGACTACGAGAACAAGGACAATCAGGTCGTCGGCACGCCCGACCCGCAGATCGTGCTGTCGGCCGCGGAGAGCATGGAAGAGGACCACAGCGGCCACGCCTACGAGCTGTAGGTCAGGCGCGCTCCGCGGTCTGGTACAGCGTCTTGGTGGCGCTGCCGAAATACGGGCCGTACATGGTGTTGTGGTCGTTGCTGTACTTGAAGCTGCTCACCGAGGTCACCGTGCCCCTGCCGGTCGCCTGGTCGAATCCCGACAGCCACGGGCCGCCGCTGGCCCCCGCCGTCAGGTCGCAGCGCAGGCCCTGGTCGTAGGTCAGCTCGTTCGGGTCGGGTTTCGTGCCGCCCGCGCAGTACATGAGCTTCTCCCCGTCGTACGGCGGATCCGCCGGGAACCCGAAACCGTGGGCGGCCTTGCCGCGCGGCGCGTTGAAGCCGATCTCCTGGGCGCCGACCACCTCGGCCAGGTGTTTGCCGCCCTGCTTGGCCACCGCCACCATGCCGACGTCGTAGCTGTCGTCCGAACTCCGCGACCAGGGCCCGGCCACGAACATCCGCCGCGCCGGGTAGGTCCCGAACGGCTCCCGGCCCGTGTCGTATCCCGGGACGAACGTCCAGTTCTCGGCCCATGACCCGGTGCCGTCCTTGACGCAGTGACCGGCGGTGACCACCAGATCCTTGTTCGCCGCCTGCACCGACCCGGCCGAGCAGACGAAGTCGACGCCGTCCATGGTCAGGAACACCCGCCCGGTGGTCCTGGCCACCACGCCCCCCGAACTCCACCGCGCCCCGCTGGTGCTCGCCTTCCGCTGGTGCGCCGCCGTCGGCCGGGCCGGGCCGCTCGCCAGGGAGAGCACCGGCCGCGGGTCGATCGGCAGCGCGGCGGCCATGCGCTCCGCCGTCCAGTAGCGGACGGGGGCCACGGCCGCCGTGTGCTCGATCACGTCAGGCAGTTTGGCCGGGCCGGACGGCCCGAGGAGTGCGAGCGAAACGGCAAGCAGGGGGATGCTCGGGGTCATGACATCCGAGTCTGGACCACTAAACGTGTTCCAGTGGCTACTTTGGGTAAATCATGTGAGCGAGGTGCGCTGCGCCGCGTTGTAGAGCGCCTGCGCCTCGGAACCGAAGTAGGGCCCGAACATCCAGTAGTTCGCGAAGTTGTACTTGAAGCTGTTCACCGAGTTCAGCAGCCCGAGCCCGCTGTTCTCGTTGAAGTTGATGAACCACGGCCCGCCGCTGGACCCACCGGTCATGTCGCAGTTGAGCCCGACATCTTCCGACATCAGGAAGTCGTCGAAGGCCCGCCCGCTGCAGTAGATCAGCCTCGATCCGTTGTACGGCGAAGCCGCCGGATACCCGAACGAGTACATCTGCCGGCCCCGGCTCTGGTTGAACGCGATGCCCTGCCCGCCGACCGCCTCGGTGAGCAGCCGCCCGTCCAGCGGCGCGACCACGGCGGCGCCCAGGTCGAAGTTCATGTCCTCGCGGGCGTTCCACTGCGGCGTGGTGAGCAGGCTGGTGGCCACCCAGGTGCCGTTCGGCCGGTTGCCCTGGTCGTAGCCGGGCACGAAGACCCAGTTGCTGTGGAAGGAGCCGCCGTTCTTCACGCAGTGCCCCGCGGTCATCACCACGCTCCGGTTGGAGCTGGTCACGGCGCTGCCGGAGCAGGAGGCGTTCCGGCCGGCGCTGGAACCGCCGGTGAGGGTGAAGAAGACCCGGCCGACGGTTTTGACCACCGCGCCGTCGGAGTCCCACGCCTCGCCGGTGCTGCGCGGCGAGACGGCCGCCGCCGCGGTGAGGGTCTGGGTGGGCTTGACGGTGGTGGGGGCGCCGTCGGGCAGGTCCAGCAGGGTGGAGCTGACGAACCGGTGCGTGGTCGCGGCGGGGGCGTCCAGCGGCTTGGCCGCCGCCATCCTGGCCGCGGTCCAGTAGGTGGCGACCGAGCGCTGCTCGGTCTTGGTGTCGGCCGCGCCGTAGGTGATCGGCTTGGGCGCGGCGGCTGTCGCGCTGTGCGCGGGGGAGGCGGGCAGCAGTGCGACGGCGAGGGCGGGTAAGGCGAGAAGAGGAGCCAGGCGGGCGAAGTGGCGACGCGCCGAGCGGTGCATTGCGTACCTCCGAGTCGGATGTCCTGACGTGCGAAATTAGCGAGCACTGGTCCGCTATTTCTCTTCACATGCAGATACGGATATGGCGGGACTCGGACACAGATGTTCTGTTTTCTCGTGGGTCCCAGTGGTGGGGGTTCCGGGTTGGTGCATGACAATGGGCGGGTGGATTCCGAAACCCCGCGATCGGTCGTGCTGCTCGGCTCGACCGGATCGATCGGCACTCAGGCGCTCGATGTCATCGCCCGTAACCGGTTCCGGGTGGCCGCGCTGGCCGCCGGAGGGGGGCGGGTCGACCTGCTGGCGCGGCAGGCCGCGCAGTTCGAGGTGGCCGCGGTGGCGGTGGCCGATCCGCTGGCCGTACCGGCCCTGAAGGAGGCGCTGGCGGCGCACGGGGCCGACCCGGTCGTGCTGGCCGGGCCGGAAGGCGTCGCCGAAGTGGCCGTCTGGCCCTGCGACATCGTGCTCAACGGGATCACCGGCGCGCTCGGGCTCACCTCCACGCTGGCCGCGCTGGAGGCCGGGCGGGTGCTCGCGCTGGCCAACAAGGAGTCGCTGATCATCGGTGGCCCGCTGGTCAAACGCCTGGCCAAGCCGGGTCAGCTGCTGCCGGTGGACTCCGAGCACTCCGCGCTGGCCCAGTGCCTGTGGGCGTCCGGGCCGTCCGGGGCCGACCTGCGGGTGGTCCGGCGGCTGGTGGTGACCGCCAGCGGCGGGCCGTTCCGCGGGCGCGACCGGGCGGATCTGGTCGACGTCACGCCGGAGATGGCGCTCAACCACCCCACCTGGTCGATGGGCCCGGTGATCACCATCAACTCGGCCACCCTGGTCAACAAGGGCCTGGAGGTGATCGAGGCGCACCTGCTGTTCGACATCCCGTTCGACCGCATCGAGGTGGTCGTGCACCCGCAGTCGATCATCCACTCCATGGTCGAGTTCGTGGACGGCTCGACCGTCGCCCAGGCCAGCCCGCCCGACATGCGGCTGCCCATCGCCCTCGCTCTGGGCCATCCGTCCCGGCTGCCGGAGGTCTCCCCGGCCGTGGACTGGACCCGGGCCCACACCTGGACCTTCGAGCCCCTCGACGACCAGGCCTTCCCCTCGGTCGCGCTGGCCCGCCAGGTCGGCGAGCAGGGCGGCACGGCGCCCGCCGTCTACAACGCCGCCAACGAGGTCTGCGTGGACGCCTTCATGAAGGGCTTCCTGCCGTTTCTCGGCATCGTCGACACGGTGGCCAGGGTGGTCAGCGAGCACATCCCCGGCCAGGCCGAATCGGTGGCCGAGGTGCTCGGCGCCGACGAGTGGGCCAGGGCACGGGCCCGCGAACTCACCCGTTAGCCGGCCTATCGACGACATCGCCGCGCACCGGTCGCGTACGCTCGGTGATGAAGCTGGAGTGACTGGTGGGCGCTCGGGTTGGCGTGTTCATGGCACTGCCTAGACTTGGCCCTGTCGGGAACATGCCATGAGCGCAAGGTGCTGAAATGTCTGTTGATCTTGGTATTCCGTCCATTCCGATGAAGCCGATCGCCACGCGGCGGGTGTCGCGGCGGATCCAGGTCGGCTCGGTGCCGGTGGGCGGCGACGCCCCCGTCTCGGTCCAGTCCATGACCACCACGGTGACCTCAGACGTGAACGCGACCTTGCAGCAGATCGCCGAGCTGACGGCCTCCGGCTGCCAGATCGTGCGGGTGGCGGTGCCGTCCCAGGACGACGCCGACGCGTTGCCGATCATCGCCAGGAAGTCGCAGATCCCGGTGATCGCCGACATTCACTTCCAGCCCAAATACGTGTTCGCCGCCATTGAGGCCGGGTGCGCGGCCGTCCGCGTGAACCCCGGAAACATCAAGAAATTCGATGACAAGGTGGGCGAGATCGCGCGGGCGGCCAAGGACCACGGCGTCCCGATCAGGATCGGCGTCAACGCGGGCTCGCTCGACCCCCGGCTGCTCCAGAAATACGGCAAGGCCACCCCGGAGGCGCTGGTCGAGTCGGCCCTGTGGGAGTGCTCGCTGTTCGAGGAGCACGACTTCAGGGACATCAAGATCTCGGTCAAGCACAACGACCCGGTCGTCATGATCAAGGCGTACCGGCTGCTGGCCCAGCAGTGCGACTACCCGCTGCACCTGGGCGTGACCGAGGCCGGCCCCGCCTTCCAGGGCACGATCAAGTCGGCGGTGGCCTTCGGGTCGCTGCTCGCCGACGGCATCGGGGACACCATCCGGGTCTCGCTGTCCGCGCCCCCCGTCGAGGAGATCAAGGTCGGCATCCAGATCCTGGAGTCGCTCAACCTGCGCAAGCGCGGCCTGGAGATCGTCTCCTGCCCGTCCTGCGGGCGCGCCCAGGTGGACGTCTACACGCTGGCCGAGCAGGTGCACGCCGGGCTCGACGGCCTGAAGGTCCCGCTCCGGGTCGCGGTCATGGGCTGCGTCGTCAACGGCCCCGGCGAGGCCCGCGAGGCCGACCTGGGCGTCGCCTCCGGCAACGGCAAGGGCCAGATCTTCGTGAAGGGCCAGGTCATCAAGACCGTGCCGGAATCCCAGATCGTCGAGACCCTGATCGAGGAGGCCCTGCGCCTCGCCGAGGAGATGGGCTTCGACGTGGACCTCGACGACGACGACGCGCCCGGCCCCCAGGTGGTCGTCGGCTAGCCCTGCACCGGCTGCTGGCCGTCCTCGAAGCGTTGGCGGGCCTTCTCCAGGGTGTCCGGGTCGAAGTAGTTGCTGAAGGCGGATTCCAGGAAGTAGGGCGGGATCAGTTCGCGGACGTGTTCCGGGTAGCCCTCGCCGGACAGCGGGACCTCGACCTTGGGCTCCTTGCCGGTGAGGGTGACGGCGAGCGGGCCTGCCACCCGGATCGACTTGGCCCAGGGGTCGCCCAGTTCGTCGACGGCGCACATGTGCTGGGCGTAGACGGTCTTCACCTCGGCCAGGGTGGTGGCGGTGACCGGTTCGACGCCGAACGGGTCGACGGCGCAGACGACCCGGAGTTCCTGCTTCTCGTACTCGTCGCCGAAGTCGTGGCCGTGGGCGTGGTGCTGGGCGGGGGAGGACTTCTCCAGGATGGCGGTCACCTCGATCGAGAGCCGGGCGCGCAGCTCCTCGGAGAGGTCGTAGACGGGGGACGGCCGGGTCTGGGGCAGCCCGTAGGCCGACCCGTTCCCCGGGCCGGTCGAGGAGTTCACGCCGCGCAGGAACAGGAAGACCATCACCACGACCAGGGTCGTCGCGCCGATCGTCCAGAGCAGGCGCTCGCGGGCGACGTCACGCACGCCGGTCTCCGCTGGGCGGTCCTCGCTGAGCTGCTCGGATGCCGGGGTTTCGAGCATCGGGTCCTCCTGACCGAGACGGCGGATGTCAGCCGGAAGGGGCCCGGCGCGTCGCGCCGGGCCCCAGGGATTTATCCGGTTACGGGCTGGTGCAGGTCAGCGTCGGAATCGGGCTGGGCGTGTTACCGGCGCCGTTGAAGCCGAACGAGGTTGTCCCGTTGGCTGCCACATTGCCGTTGTAGGGCGCGTTACGCACCACCACATTGGGTGGCCCGGTGGTCACCGTCGCATTCCATGGCTGGCCTTCGAACGTCTGGCCGCCGCTGAAGTTCCAGCGCACCGTCCAGCCGTTCAGCGTGCTGCCGCTGTTGTTGCGCACGGTCACCGTGCCCTGGAAGTGTCCCGGCCAGTTGATCGGGTTGTTGGCGTACGTCGCGGTGCACGCGCCGTTGCCCGGCGACGGGCTGTTCGGCGACGGGCTGTTCGGGCTCGGGCTGTTGGGGCTCGGGCTGTTCGGCGACGGGCTGCCGGGGTTGGACGGCGAGCTCTGGTTCGGGCCGACGCCGGTGACCTGGCCGGTGCCGCCGTCGAAGACGACGTCCGAGCAGCTGAAGAAGTTCTCCTGGCTGTCCGAGCGCACCCACTGGATGTAGATGATGTGCCGGCCGGTCTTGCCGGTGGGCAGCTGCTGGTTCCAGAAGTAGTAGTTCAGCGCGCCGGGGCCGCCGTTCATCGGCGGGTTGGTGACGCTGCCGAAGGACTGGAGGTCGCTCCAGGCCAGCGGCGCGCTCGGGTTCCAGCCGTTCCTGGTGATGTACAGCTGGAAGGTGCCCGGGTGGGCCGCCCAGTTGCTGTACCGGAACTGGTAGCTGGCGCCCGAGGTCAGGTGCGTGGTGGGCCAGTCGGTGCGGGCCGCGTTGTAGCCCGAGAAGTTGTAGGGGCCGCCGCTGCCGCCGCTGCAGATCTGACCGTCGGGGATGAAACCGGTGGTCCGGCCGCCGGCGTCCGAGCGGAGCACGGCGAACCAGTTGTACAGCGGGGTGGTGCCGTTGGCGGCGATGGCCTGGCCACATGCCGGGTTGTACGCCTGGATCTGCCCGTTGTCACGGAGTCCGTCCTGCCAGCACAGGAACGTCCGAGCGCCGGGGAACATGTTGACGCCGTGTGCCGTCGCCTGGGTGGGGGTGACCACGAGGCCAGTACCGAGCGCCAGGAGCAGCGCGGCGGCCCAGACGGTCAGACGTCTCCTGATTCTCTTTCCTTGTTCCAGCGGGGCTCGCAGAGCCACGTTGCCTGTCGAGTTCACCATGAATTCCCTTCCGGCCAGCCCGGGTGTAGCGGGGGTTGGTCGTAGTCCAGCCTGAGAAGCGGGCGTCTGGATTCGCTGCGGGCCCCGGCCGCGACGCCGACTCCCCTGCAGTGCCTTGATGGTGCGGGTGATTTTCGGGGGCGTACAGGACAGGCCCCTGCGGGCCGCCCAAATCGGACAGGTCGGGCGTGGCGCGCAGGGGGCGTGAGCCCGGGACAACGTGCGCAGACACCCCGGCGAAGATCGCGCCCCGGGGGAATATTGGCTGGTGAACCCGTTGAAACATTCATCACTTTCACCGGCGCGGACACGGTGAATCTGATTACACAGAGCAATGTTTTGACTACATGGTGTTAGTGATCGCGCGGGGTGGGTGGTATTCGAGCCGTCACAGAGGAGAAGCTGGTCGTTACTGTGCGAACAGAGGGAGTGGGCGGGTGAAGCGGGTCGTCGGGGCGGTCGCAGGGGTGGCGGTGCTCTGCACCGGGCTGGTCGTGGGGCTCGGGCCGGAGGGGGCGTCGGCCCGGCCGCAGTCGATCGTCTGGCGGGCTTGCGGCACCGCGAGCAAGGCCGAGTGCGGGACCGTGCGGGTGCCGCTCGATCCGGCCTCGCCGTACGGGCAGCAGATCAACATCGCGGTGAATCGGATCAAGGGCACGGCCCTGCGGGATCACAACCATCTCGGGGTGCTGCTGGTGAACCCGGGCGGGCCCGGCGCGTCCGGGCTGAACCTGGCCGAGTTCATCGCGGCGAAGCTGCCGAAGGAGGTGTCCGCCCGGTTCGACGTGATCGGCTTCGACCCGCGCGGCGTCGGGGCCAGCGAGCCCGCGCTCACCTGCCTGGACGTGAAGCGCTACTACGCGGCGCCGCGCCCGGACAGCATCCCGCTCAACGCCGCAGAGGAGAGCGCGCTGCTCGGCCGGGCCCAGGAATACGCGGAGGGCTGCGCCCACCGCTGGGCCTGGTTCCTGCCGTATCTCACCACCGAGAACACCGCCCGCGACCTGGACGTGGTCCGTCAGGCCCTGGGCGAAGAGAAGATCAGCTACCTGGGCTACTCGTATGGCACCTACCTCGGCGCCGTCTACGCCAGCCTGTTCCCGCAGCGGATCCGGCGGCTGGTGCTGGACAGCGTGGTGGACCCGAAGGGCGTCTGGTATGACGCGAACCTCGCCCAGAACTACGCCTTCAACCGGCGGCACCGCGACTTCATGACGTGGATAGCGAGCAACCACTCCGTCTATCGGATCGGCGACACCCGCAAGGCCGTGGAATACGCCTGGTATGCCATGCGCGAGCGGCTGAGCGGCCGCCCGGCCGGCGGGATCGTCGGCCCGAGCGAGCTCGACGACATCTACACGGTCGGCGGCTACACCGACACCGTCTGGCCGCAGCTGGCCCAGGCCTTCTCCGACTACGTCCGCGCGGGCGACACGACCGGCCTGATCCAGGCCTACCACCAGCACGGAGAGAAGGACGCCGCCGACGAGAACGGCTACGCCGTGTATCTGGGCGTGCAGTGCCGGGACGCGGCCTGGCCCCGGAGCTGGGCCCGCTGGCACGCCGACGCGGCCCGGGTGCACGCCAAGGCGCCGTTCATGGCCTGGCCGAACACGATGTACAACGCGCCGTGCGCCTTCTGGGGCGAGCCGGGCGGCAAACCGGTCCAGGTGGGGGCCAAGGATCTGCCGCCGGTGCTGCTGGTGCAGGCGGAGAAGGACGCGGCGACGCCGTACAACGGGGCGCTGAGCCTGCGGGAGGCGTTCCCGACGGCGCGGCTGGTGGCCGAGCCCGGCGGGAACCACGGGGTCGCCTTCAACGGGAACGCGTGCGTGGACCGGCAGGTCATCACGTATCTGCGGGAGGGCACGCTGGCGCCGCAGCGGCGGGCCGGCCGGCAGGCCGATCTGAGCTGCCCGGCGCTGCCGGCGCCGCGCCCGATGGCCAAGATGGCGGACGGGAGCTCGGTCCGGCGCGGTTCGCTGGCCACCGTGCTGTACGGGAGTCCTGTGCCGAGTTGAGGGGATAACTCCCAGCTTCCGGGGTGACTACCAAAATCGAGGTCGTCGCGTAGGCTTGGGCCCGTGATGCTGCGCACTTCGGCGTCGCGCGTGCTGGACGACAACGATCGAGATGAGGTGCTGGGGCTCCTCGATTCCGATCCGGTCGCCAACGTCTTCGTCGCCTCACGGGTCAGAGCCGTCGGCCTCAACCCCGCCCGGCTCGGCGGTCAGATGTGGGGATACGGCCCGCGCGGCGGGCTGATTTCCCTGTGCTACGCGGGAGCCAACCTGGTCCCCGTCAACGCCGGTCGCGAGGCCGTGCACGCGTTCGCCGACCGTGCCCGCAAGCAGGGCCGCCGCTGCTCGTCCATCGTCGGCCCGTCGGCCGCGGTGGAACTGCTCTGGGAGCGCCTGGAACCCCACTGGGGGCGGGCGAGGGCGATCCGCTGGGCCCAGCCCGTGATGGCCACCTCCTCGGCCCCCCTGGTCGCCCCAGACCCCGAGGTGCGCCGGGTCAGGCCCGAAGAGTTCGGCACCCTGCTGCCCGCCTGCGTCGCCATGTTCACCGAGGAGGTCGGCGTCTCGCCCGACAACGGGGACGGCGGCGCGCTCTACCGCTCCCGCGTGGCGGAACTCATCCGGATCGGCCGCTCCTACGCCCACATCGAGGACGGCCAGGTCATCTTCAAGGCCGAGATCGGCGCGGTGACGCCGCAGGCCTGCCAGATCCAGGGCGTCTGGGTGGACCCGCTCTACCGGGGCCGCGGCCACGCCGCCGCCGGCATGGCCACCGTCGTCGAGCAGGCGCTCAAGTACTTCGCGCCGATCGTCACCCTGTACGTGAACGACTACAACCTCCCGGCCCGCGCCGCCTACAAGAAGGTCGGCTTCCGCGAGGTCGACACCTTCACCTCGGTGCTGTTCTGACTCACATCTTGGCGATGATCTCCTCGGCGAAGCGCTCCATGGTGGCGAGCTTGAGTTCGAGGCCGTCCCCGTGGAGAGCCTTCTCCTCGGGCGTGGCCAGCCACCAGGGCGCGGTGAACGTGCCGGTGACCCCCTTGTCGGCGAAACGGCGGTAGACCGAGGCGTCGGGCATGACGGCGAGCGGGGCGACGATCTCGATCGGGCCCCTGGACTCCTCCTTGAGGTAGCCGCTCAGGCGGCCGAGGACCTCGTCCAGCTGGGCTTCGGTGTAGATCCGGTTGCCGACCCAGCCGTCGCCCAGCCGGGCCGCGCGGCGCAGGGCCGCGTCGCTGTCGCCGCCGATGTAGACGGGGATCGGGGCGGCGGGGGTCGGGGCGATCGAGAGCGGGGCGAAGTCGTAGAACCGGCCGTGGTGTTCGACCCGGCCGCCGCCCCACAGATCGCGGAGCACCGGAATCATCTCGTCCAGGCGTTTCCCCCGAGTGTGGAAGTCCTGCCCGGTCTGGGCAAACTCCTCGGCGCACCAGCCGACGCCGACGCCGAAGGTGACCCGGTCGCCGGAGAGCACGGCGGCTGTGGAGACCTGTTTGGCGACGGTGAACAGGTCTCGGGCCGGGGCCACGTAGACGTTCGGGGCGAAGCGCAGGGTGGTGGTGACGGCCGACATGGCGCCGATGGTCACCCAGGGGTCGGGCCAGTGGGTCGTCTCGGTCCAGCGCATCCGGCCGTACGGGTACGGGGTGGCGAAGTCGGTGTAGAAGATGTGGTCGGAGAGGGTGAGGGTGTGGATCCCGCAGCGTTCTGACGCGCGGGCGAGCTCCAGGAACTCGCCCGTGTCCGTGAAGGACGCGCCCAGCCAGAATTCCATCAGTCCGCGAATTCCGGGATGACCTTGGTGGCGAACAGCTCCAGGTTCCGTTTGACCGTGTCGAGGGGGAGCACGCCCTGCTGACCCTGCATGAACAGGCCGAACCATTCCAGGTCGGGCATCCGGTCGAGTAGCCGCTGAATACCGCGCTTGACGTCGTCGGGCCCGCCGAGCAGGGCCATCTCGACCTCGTTCATCCGCTTGTAGTCGCCCTTTTCCGGAGAAATTGGCTTTTTGCGATCGTCCTCTTTCTGGCGGAGCACTTCCAGATAGCCGAACGGCCCGAAGAAGGCCGCGAAGTCCTTCGCCATGGCCTTGCCGTAGGTGGCGATGGCCTCCTCGCGGGTGTCGGCCATGCCGACGATCTTCAGGATGCCGGTGTGCTCGCCCAGCTTGTAGTCCCGCCCGCACTTGGCGGACTCCTCCTGGTAGAGCCGGGCCTTGGCGGCGTGCTCATCGGGGTTCGGGGTGAACATCCACGGCAGGATGTCCTCCTGCGCGGCCCGCAGCACCGACCGGTCGGAGATCGTGAACGGCTGCCAGAGCTCCGGATACGGATTCTGGTAGGGCCGCGGGCAGACCGACACCGCCTGGATCCTGCCGTCCGCGTCCAGCTCGCCGGGCGCGCCGAAGGTCTTGGTCCACTCCTGCGCGGGCCAGCCCTCGATCCCCTCGTACGGCGAGGGCACCTCGTAGTCGATGACGTCGGACTTGTAGCGGAGGGTCTCCTGCGTCCAGGCCATCTTCATGATGTGCAGGACCTCGCCGAACACGTCGAAGTTCCGGTTGTCGGCGGAGGAGCCGTCCGACCGGGCCGCCGACGCCTTCCAGCGCTGCCCGAGCACGTTCATCCACCGGTTCTGGTAACCCCGCGCCACCCCCAGCCGGAGGCGCCCCTTGCAGAACTGGTCGAGCAGCGCCACATCCTCGGCCGCCCGGATGGGATCCCAGGCCGGCAACACCAGGCCGAGCGGCGCGAGCAGGATGCGTTCGGTCCTGGCGGCCAGGTCGGTCAGGAACATCAGCGGGTTGACCGAGAACTCGAAGCCCTCGGAGTGGAAGTGGTGCTCGGTCATCATCAGCGCGTCGAACCCGAGCCGGTCCGCGTGCACCGCGATCTCGCGCACCTCGTCCAGCAGCCTCTGGTACGACTCGGTGTCCCGGCCGATCGGCCGCCGCGCCACCGCGTTCGCCTCCTGGCTGTACCCGGACCCCGGGATCTGCGGATTGAGCATGATCGAAAACTTCACCGCATGACCTCTTTCACCCATTTATTGACGACGAGCAGGAACTCCCCGGGCCGTTCCTCGTGCAGCCGGTGCCCGCTGCCCTCCCAGAGCACGGTCCGCGACCTCGGCTCCTTGAACAGGCCGCGCTCCCAGGCCGCTTTGGCCGGGTCGAACCAGAACCCGAGCACCGGGCACTCCCGCCGGGCCAGATACTCGTCCGACCGGGGCCGGACCCCGATCCCGTCCGGGCCGAACATGGCCGAGAACGCCTCGGCGAGCACGTGCGGCGGCGTGGCCAGGATCCGCCGCCGATGCCACTCCCGCAGCCACCCGGGCGAGGCGGGCGTGTACGTCCACTGATCCATCTGTACGGCGGTCGCGTGCGTGTCCCCGTCGCGGAGCGCCGCCATGAGCGCAGGGAAGCCGTCCGCCACGGGCCCGTCGAATCCGTACCCCGGATCGATGGTGACCAGCCCCGCGACCAGTTCCGGCCGTTCGACGGCGAGATGGGACACCACCTGGCCGCCCATCGAGTGCCCGACCGCGATCACCCGGGGCACCCCGAGGGCCGCGCAGAGCCGGGCGAGATCGTCCGCCATCCGCTGTGGGGTGTTCCCTGCTTCGGGGATCGAGGAGTGCCCGTGGCCGCGCAGATCCACCGCGATCACCCGATGCCGGGCGCGTAGTGCGGGGATATGGTGGATCCACTCGTGCGAGTCGGAGCCCCAGCCGTGCACGAGCAGCAGCGCACCGTCGCCTTCGCCGTCGTCGGTGTGGAATAGCCGCACGTCGCCGAGATCCGCGAACCCCACGAAGCCCTCCCGTCCTCTCGCGAGCAAGCTATCCTAGGAACCGGTAACCGAGCAATCGCTTGTTTAGGAGTCGATTTGCGGCTGGCCGTCACGACGTTCGCGACCGACCTCACCACGCCCATCCCCGAACTGGCCAGGGAAGTCGAGGCCCGGGGGTTCTCCGGGCTGTACCTCCCCGAGCACACCCATATCCCGGTCTCCCGCCGCACGCCCCCCGCCGCCGGACAGCAGACCCTCCCGGAGGACTACAGCCGCACCCTCGACCCGCTGGTCGCCCTCTCCTTCGCCGCCGCCGTCACCAGCAGGATCACCCTCGGCACCGGCATCCTGCTGGCCGCCCAGCGGGACCCCATCGTGACCGCCAAGGCGATCGCCACCCTGGACCACCTGTCCGGCGGCCGGGTCAGCCTCGGCGTCGGCTTCGGCTGGAACGTCGAGGAGATCGAGAACCACGGCGTGCCGTTCGCCGACCGCCGGGCAGTCGGCCGCGAGCACGTGCTGGCCATGCGGGCGCTCTGGGAGCGGGACGAGGCCGGCTTCGACGGCGCGCACGTCGCCTTCGAGCCGTCCTGGTCCTGGCCGAAGCCGGTCGGCCGGGTGCCGATCTACCTGGGCGGCGCGGCCGGCCCGGGACTCTTCGCCCAGATCGCCGAGTACGCCGACGGCTGGATGCCGTTCGGCGGCAAAGGCGTCGGCAAGGCCCTCCCCGCTCTGGCCGAGGCGTGTGCCGAGCGGGGACGGCCAATCGCCTCCGTGATCCCCTTCGGCTCCTACCCAGACCCGGGGAAACTGGAGTATTTCGCGAGCCTAGGCATCGAGGAGGTCATCCTGCACGTCCCGGCCGACCGCGACGTGCGGGCCACTCTCGACGACTACGCCCGATACCTGTGATCAGTTCCGGTCCGCGGTGCCCGCCGGGATCCACCACATCCGCCCGTCGGTCACCTCGTGGTAGACGTCCAGCAGGTCACTCCCGGTGACCTTGCTCCGGGACTCGGCCGCCGCCCAGGCGTACACCCCCCGGGCCATCGCCCCCGGCTCCTCCTGCACCCGCAGCGCGTACACCCTGGCCCGGATCTCGTGGATCTTGTGGTCGTCCGGCTCCGCCTGCACCGCCAGTTCGGCCAGTTGGCAGGCGAGCCGGAGATCGCCCTCCGCCGCGGCCACCACCGCCCGCCCGGCCACCGGGCCCGCTCCGGCCGACAGTTCGGCGATCGCGCGCGCGAACACCGCGTCCGGCGCGGGTTTCAGGTTGGCCGGGTTGCCATCGTGCCAGCCCCCGTGGAGCCGCCAGATATTCCGCACGATGAACTCGGGCTCGTCGTAGTACGGCTGCAGATAGGGCCGCTGCGACAGCTCCAGGGGTGGTTTGACGGTGTGCAGGATCTCGTCCAGGCGAGCGCCCGCGTTCATCAGGTCCAGCGTCTGCTCGACCAGACTGTCCAGGTAGTCGGCCGTGTCGACCAGGGCGCGCCGAACCCTGATCGACCCGGAGATGGGCAGCCCGTGGCCGGGGAGCAGCAGCTCCGCGTCCAGGGTGGCCATCGTCCGGAGCGCGACCGCCCACTCGTCCGGGTAGCGCTGCACCCGCTGCGGGTTCCCGGCGCTGGGCGTCACCCAGACGAACAGGTCACCGGTCAGCAGGATGCCGTGCTCGGGGACGAACGCCCAGGTGGCGTCATCGGTCTCGCCGCGCGCGTGGCGCAGCTCGAAGGTGACGTCGCCGAGCGAGAGGGTGAGCCGCTCCTGGTAGGTCAGGTCCGGTACGCGATACGTCGCCGGCCAGTGCATCTGGGCGAACCCGAACTGCCGTTGGTTGATCACCGAGTTGTACCCGGCGGTCCTGGCATATCGGGCGAACCTATTCGCCACGCCCTCGTGCGCGACGACGACCGGCCGTGACCCCTCCTCCTCGTCGAAACACTCCATTCCCCCCACATGGTCGAAGTGCCCGTGCGAGAAAATCGCGTACCGGACCGGCTCGTCCGACCAGGAACGTACGGCCCGGTGCATGGCCGGGGCGTCCACCGCGTTACCTGTGTCGAAAAGTGCTAGACCGGCTTCCCCCCGGATGGCGTACACGTTGCCGAACGCGGGCCACATGGCCACACCCTCGGCGACCTCCTGGGCGCCGCCGGCGCGTAAGTCGGCGAGCGGCACCTCGTAGGCCTGCACCGAGCCTCGCCACACCTTGTCGGCATACTCCAGGATCCCCATGCCGAGAATCCTGTCGCTCCGGCCCCCGCCGGGCCCAGTAGGGAGATCCCTAAAGCTCGGCCGCGCCTGTGTCTGGACTGAGGAACGCAGGTCGCGGAGCGGCCGGAGAGACGAGGGAAGACACAGGCTAAGGAGCGGCCGAGCTCGCCGTGCCGGAGGCGCGGCCAATGTCACAGCTCTCCGCGCTCGACCGCTAGCGCCAGTTCTACCCGGGATTTGAAGCCGGTTTTGGCGTAGACGCGGGTCAGGTAGACCTCGACGGTCTTGCGGCTGTAGTGGAGTTCGTCGGCGATCTGCGGGTTGCTCAGGCCGCCGGCGACCAGTTCGATCACGCGGCGTTCGGCCGGGGTCAGCGCGCCCGCCGGGGCCAGGCCCGCCTCGCGCATCAGCATGGCGGCGCGCTCTCGCCACGGGATCGCGCCGAGCGCGTTGAACGCGTTGTGGGCCCGGCTCAGCTGGGCGTGGTCGCCGATCGTGCCCAGCACCAGCCGGGCCCTGGCCTCCTCGAACGGCAGCCCGTCGGCGCGGGCCCGGTCCAGCGCGGCCCCGGCCCGGTCGGTGTCCTCGAAGGCCCAGCCCATGGCCAGGTCGGCGGCCATCCTGGCCCGCGGGGTGCCGGTCGCGCTCCGCTCGTCCAGCCGGGTGGCGGCCAGCTTCCCGCCTTCACGGTCCCGGGCCGCCGCGTGGATCAGCACCTGGACGGTCAGCGCCCGGTGCGCCACGTCGGCGATCCCGGTCGCCAGCGCCCGATCCACCCAGGCCCGCGCCGCCGCCCGGTCGCCCAGGCCGAGGGCGAGCCTGGCCCGGAAGGTGTGCCGCAGCCCGGTCTGGGTGGCGCAGTCCGGCGGCGGATCGTCCAGCACGGCGGCCGCCTCCTCGTACCGGCCCTGGTCCAGCAGGATGTCCAGTTCGATGTTGCGCAGCAGGCCGTGGTTCTCCAGCAGGCCGGCCTCGGCGAGCGGGCCCGCGCCCGCCCTGATGCCGGTGAGCGCGCGGTCCCACTCCCCGGCCAGCCGCCGCACCACCGCGGTCACCCGGACGTTCTGCCCGGCGATGTCGTGCCAGCCCAGGCCGCGGTGGATCTGCTCGGCCTGCTCCAGCAGGGCGGCAGAACGGGTCCGCAGCCCGCCGGTGCTCATCACGTGCGCGGCCGACTCCAGCGCGGCCAGCCTGGCCCCCGGCGGCAGCGCGGCGGCGAAGCCGAGCAGGTCGTCGACGGCGCGCTGCGCCTCCGCCCAGTCGCCGTCGATCAACGCGCGCAGGGCCAGGCAGCCCGCGGTGATGATCCGGTCCTCCGGCGGGCAGCCGGGCAGGCCGTCCCAGGCGCGGGCCACATGGTCGCCGAGCGGGCGGCCCAGTTCGGCCAGCAGCAGGGCGCGCTGGGCGACCAGCGCGGTCGGGTCGTCGGCGCGCGGGATCTGCTGGGCGGCGATGGTCAGGCCCACGTCGTACCAGCCCATCGCGTGCGCCGCGCCCACCACCGTGTACGCGGTCCTGGTGTGCCGGCGCCCCGGCGGCAGCACCGCCAGTGCGCGCTGCCCGGAGTTGAGGGCCAGCGCCGGGCGGGAGCCCTTCCAGTAGCACAGCGACTGGCGGGCCAGCAGGTCGCCGCGCCGCCCGGCCGCGTCGGGCACGCTGTCGGCCACCTCGGCGGCGCGGCCGTACCAGTGCGCGGCCGACAGCGGCGCGGTCCAGCGGGTCAGCTCGGCGGCGCGCAGCATCGCGGCCAGCGCGTCGGCGGGCGGGCCGCCCTCGGCCAGGTGGGTGGCCCACTCCAGCACCCGGCGCGCGCCGTTCAGGCCCTGCCGCTGCAGCAGCTCGGCGATGCGGGCGTGCAGGCGGCGGCGTTCGCCCGCGTTCAGGTCGTCGTAGAGAGCCTCGGCGACCAGCGGGTGGGCGAAGGCGTACCCGTCGCCGGTGTAGACCAGCACGCCGTCGCGGACCAGGCCGACCAGGGCGCGCTCGCCCGCGCGGGCGTCCAGACCGGCCACCTGGGCGACGGCCTCCAGGGTGCCGGGGGTGTCGATCGCGGTGGTGTCGCGGGTCCGGCCCAGCGTGGCCAGCACCCGGGCCAGGTCGCGGCCGGCCCGGTCGCGCTGGAAGACCCGGGACAGGATCGCGCCGCGCCGGGCGTCCGGGTCGGGGGAGCGGACCGCGCCGCCCTGGACCAGGGCCAGCACCGACTCCCGGACGAACCACGGGTTGCCGCCGCTCTCCCGGTGCACCCGGTCGATCATGTTGTCGCTGGGCGTGCGGTCCAGCAGCGAGGTGATCAGGGCGCTCACCTCCTGGCGGGTGAGCGGCTCCAGCCGGACGGTCTGGTCGACGTCGAGGGCGGGGACGTGCCTGGCCGTGCAGAGGATGGCCAGGCTGGGGGCGCTGCGGGGGAGCGCGGTCAGCAGGCGGAGGGTGTCGGCGTCGGCGTGGTGGATGTCGTCGATGGCCAGCAGGGTGCGGCCGGGCAGCGACTCCAGCAGCTGGGCGGCGAGCACGGCGGGGGCGGCCACCGGGTTGCCTGGGGCCTTCTTGGCGGGATGGCCGAGCGCGGCGCGGTCGATCGCGTCGTAGAGCTCCCACAGGCCGGTCTGGGAGCGTTTGTCGCGGCCGAGCGACTCGATCGCGTCCACCAGCGGCGCGTACGCCAGACCTTCGTCCAACTCGCGGGCCCGTCCGCGCAGCACGCGGAAACCCGTCGCCCTGGCGGTCACCTCGCCCAGGAGATGGGTCTTGCCGATGCCGGCCGCACCGACGATGAGGACCGTCTTCGGCGTGTCGCGGATGACCGACGCCAGCTCGTCGACGAGCCGGGCCCGGCTTCCGTTGACCCTGTCGACCTGACGTCACCCCCTTTCACGCGTGTCACAGAAGTGACGCCGCGATCCGGTTGAACGTTCACCCAGCGGGCCTAGGAATCGTAGATGGCCGAAGCGGCGGTGACCAGGGGGAAAAGCGAAGAGCTCCCGGGTTTCCGGGAGCTCTTCGACCGTATCTCGTTCGGTTTCCTTGGGTTCTCAGATCCGGCGACGCCGGCGGCGGGTGATCAGCAGGATGCCGCCGCCCAGGGAGAGCAGGAGCACGCCCGCGCCGAGGACCGGGAACATGACCGCGCCGGTGTACGGCAGCACCCGCCGGGCCAGGTCGCCCCAGTCGTGCGGAGGCTCCTCGATGACGTCCGGGTGGTCACAGTCGTGGTCGTCGTCGCAGGGATGGTGGATGTGGTGGTCGCGCGGGTGGTGCACGCACGGCCGGTCGCGACACCAGTCGCGGTCGATGTCTCCTCCGGGAGTTCGGTTGCCGGGCCAGCCCGTCTCAGTCTCGCCTTCGCCACGGTCGATCTCCGGCGCCGGCGCCGGGGGCGGGGTCACGACGATCGGCGGGACGGGCGGCGGGGTGGGCGTGGTCGGCGGGGTGGTCGGCGGGGTCGTGGGCGGGGTCGTCGGCGGCACGAAGGCCGGCGGCGTCGGTGACGGCGTCGGTGACGGCGAGGGGCTGGGGCTGGGCGGCGGGGCGATCCGCGGCGGCGGAGGCAGGATCAGGCCGGTCACATCCTCGGCGCGGGCGATCCGGCGGTCGGACGTGGTGGCGATCACCTCGTTCCTGATCAGATCGGTCTCACCGGTCTTCAGCACCCGGGCCACCACCGAGAACACCCGGCGCTCGCCGGACTTCAGCGGGAAGTCGGGCCACCTGATCTCGCGGTCGGCGTAGGAGCCGTCGGTGGGGGAGAGGGAGACGTACTCCAGCCGGTCGCCGAAGCGGTCCACCAGCGAGACCGAGGAGTGGTCCGTCTCGCCGGTGTTGCGGACGGTGATGGTGTAGGTCAGCACCTCGCCCGGCTTGGCGTCGGTGCGGTCGTCGCTCTTGCTCAGCGCCAGGCCGGTAGCCACCGTCACCAGCGTCTCGTCGATGGCCTGGTCGCTCAGCCCCGGCGCGGTCACGCTCGCCGAGTTACGCAGCACCTGGCCGGACTTGGCGTCGGACGGCACCTTGGCGGTCACCGTGAACACCTCTTCCGCGCCGGCCGCGAGTTCGAAGCCCGGCCAGGTGATCTGGCGGTGCCCCTGGTTCCAGGAGCCGCCCCGGTTCGCCGACTCGAACTCCAGCCCGTTGCCGGCCGAGTCGACCAGGTTGACCTGGGCGATCGGCAGGGTGCCCGGGTTGCCCACCGTGATCTTGTAGGTGAGCGTGTCGCCGCGGAGTGCCTCCTGCACGCCGTCGGTCTTGCGCACGTTCAACTGGGCCGCGCCGACGAAGCTCTCGTCGGTGGCCTCCGCGATGGTCCCGTCGTCGGTGGCGGTGGCCTTCGACTCGTACCGGTTGCCCGGAGCGGCCTGGTCGGGCACCCGGGCGACCACCCGGAAGACCCGCTGTGCGCCGCCGGCGAGTGCGAAGTCGGGCCACTTCGCGGTGGCGCCGCTGGCGGTGCCGCCGTCCGAGGCCGACACGACGGTCAGTCCGGCGCCGAGCTCAATCCCGGCTTCGATGGAGCCGGCTTCCTCGCCTCCTTCGTTGATGACGGTGACCGTGTAGTTCACTGTGGCGGAGGGGGCCACGTAGGTCCTGTTGTCGGTGACGCGCACCGTCAACTGCGCCTCCCGGGAGGCTGACGCCGGCATCACCAGGCCGACTGCCAGCCCTACGAGCAGGCACCCAAGCAATACCGGCAAAAATGAACGCCGACCCCTCCGAGTAATGATCATCTAGAAATCCCCCGATCTCGGTGCACACTCGCACGACTACGGAGCGTAACAACGGGTCGGACGTCTAGTCGAAGAGCCGTACCGGGCTGATACGAGAAGTTATTGCGCGATTCTTCGTGTCACGCGGGTCATGTAGGTGCGTATCGGATTAATAGCCGTGATTAATCGAAGACGATGACGCTGCGGGCGACAGTGCCCCGGCGGATATGGTCCACGGCCTCATTGATGCGCTCAAGCGGGAGGCGTTCGCTGATCAGGCCGTCCAGGTCGAGGCGGCCGAGCAGGTACTGGTCGACCAGCATCGGCAGGTCGCGGAGGGGGGCCGCGTCGCCGCCCTGGGTGCCCATGAGCCGGCGCGAGGCGAACAGCTGGCCGGGCTCGATGGTGATCGGCCGGCCCTGCGGGGGGCTGCCGACCATGACCGTGCCGCCGCCGGGCTGGGTGGCGGCGAAGGCGGCGGCCAGGACGCCGGGGACGCCGGTCACGTCGAACGCGTAGTCGACGCCGCCGCGCACGATCGAGCCGACCTGGGCGGCCAGGTCCTCGATCGAGGGAGCCGTCGGCGTGGCCTCGACGTCGATCTGCTCGGTCGTGGTGCCGATGAGCAGGGTGTGGGTGGCCCCGAAGTTCTCGGCCAGGCGGAGTTTGGCGGTGGCGATGTCGGCCGCGATGATCGTGGTCGCGCCGGCCAGGACCGCGCCCTGGATGACGTTCAGGCCGACGCCGCCGCAGCCGACGACCAGGACGGTGGAGCCGGGCTCGACCCTGGCGACGTTGAGCACCGCGCCGACGCCGGTGACGACGCCGCAGGCGAGCAGGCACAGCACGTCCATCGGCGCGTTCTTCGCGATCTTCACGCACATGGGTTCGTTCACGACGACGTATTCGGCGAAGGAGCCGATGCCGATGAACGTGCGCGTGGGAGTGCCGTTCACGGTGAGGCGGGTGCTGCCGTCGGGCCGGGTGCCCATGATGGCGGCCAGGCGGGCGGGGCCCGCGCAGAGGTGCGGATTGCCCCGGCCGCAGTTGCGGCAGCGGCCGCAGGGGCCGTTCATGGCGACGATCACGTGGTCGCCCGGCCTGACGGTGGTCACGCCGGGGCCGACGCTCTCCACCACGCCGGCGCTCTCGTGGCCGAGGACGTAGGGCGGCTGCCGTACCACGGGGCTCTTGCCGTCGATGGCCTTCAGGTCGGAGCCGCACACGCCGGAGGCGGCGATCTTGACGCGGACCTCGCCGGGGCCCGGCTCGGCGATCTCGACTTCGAGGATCTCCATGGGGGCCTTGAAGTCGGTCAGTACGGCAGCCCGCATCAGCATCCGGTGGTTCCCTCCGGGAGGCACCTGCTCTTGGGCGCACGGTAGCGAGCCGGCTTGATTTAAGCAAGCGGTTGCTTGGTGTCGTGCTAGTTTGGACGGGTGAATCTGGAGTTCACCCGAGCCGAGCAGGACTTCCGCGCCTACGTACGCGGCTGGCTGGCCGAACACGTCCCCGCGCGGCTGCCGTCCATGGACACCGCCGGCGGCTTCGCCGCCCACCGCGACTGGGAACGCCGCCTCGCCGGCGCCCGCCTCTCGGTCGTCTCCTGGCCGCACTGCTACGGCGGACGCGCCGCCAGCCTGATCGAATGGCTCATCTTCGAAGAGGAGTACTGGGCCGCGGGCGCGCCCGCCCGGCTCGGGCAGAACGGCATCTTCCTGCTCGCCCCCGCCCTCTTCGCGCATGGCACCACCGCCCAGCAGGACCGGTTCCTGCCCCGGATGGCGTGCGGCGACGACATCTGGGCGCAAGCCTGGTCAGAACCCGAGGCGGGCAGCGACCTCGCCTCCGTACGCGCCCGCGCCGAACGCGTCGACGGCGGCTGGCGGCTGCACGGCCAGAAAACCTGGAGCTCCCGAGCGAGCTACGCCGACTGGGCCTTCGGCCTGTTCCGCTCCGACCCCGCCGCCACCCGGCACCACGGCCTCACCTACTTCCTGTTCCCGCTCGACCAGGTCGACGTCCGCCCGATCGCCCAGCTCGACGGCAGGCACGGCTTCGCCGAACTCTTCCTCGACGGCGTCTTCGTCCCCGACGACCAGGTCCTCGGCGCCCCCGGCGAAGGCTGGCGGATCGCCATGGCCACCACCTCCTCGGAACGCGGCCTCACCCTGCGCAGCCCCGGCCGCTTCATGGCCACCGCCGACCGGCTGGTCCGGCTCGCCCGCACCCTCGACCCCGACCCCGTGCTCGCCGACGAGATCGCCCGCGCGTGGCTGGACGCGGAGGCCTACCGGCTGCACACCTACCACGCCGTCGCCGCCGGGGCCGACCTCGGGCCAGCTGCCAGCATGGGCAAGGTCTTCTGGTCCGAACTCGACGTCCGGATGCACACCCTGGCCCTGCGGTTACTGGGCGAACGCGGCCTGCTCGACGCCGCCGCCCCGGACGCGCCCGACAGCGGCGCGTGGCTGCACGGGTACCTGTTCTCCCTGGCCGGGCCCATCTACGCGGGCACCAACGAGATCCAGCGGACCATCATCGCCGAGCGGGTGCTCGGCCTACCGAGATGATCGGCCCCGATCTTCGGCAGCAACTGCCATGGCGTTCACCGAACTCCCGCCGTACATCTCGGAGCGTGAGGATGGACTTTGCGTTCACCGACGACCAGTTGGTTCTCGGGTCGACCGTCAGGCAGGTGCTGGCCGAGCACTGTCCGGCTCGGGCCGTACGGGAGGCGGGCCGGACCGGGGAGCGGCTCCCGGGATGGCCGCAGCTGGCGCGAATAGGGATGTTCGGCATGTTGGTCGCGGAACGTCATGACGGGCTGGGGCTGCGGCTCGCCGACACGATTCTCGCCTTCGAGGAAGCCGGGCGGGCCGCGCTGCCTGGGCCGGTGGTCGAGACGGCGGTGATCGCGCCCGGCCTGCTGCCGGATGACCTGCAGGACCGGCTGGTCAAGGGGTCGCTTCGGGTCTCCGTCCGGCTGGGAGACCAGGTTTACGCGCCCGACGCGGACTTGGCCGATCTGCTCATCGTCGAGCATGACGGTGCCATTCATGTGCTGTCGTCCGATGAGGTACGGCTTACGCCGCAGCCTGGGGTGGATCCGGTGCGCCGGCTGTTCAGCGTGGCCGCGAAAGCGTCGCGGGGGGATTCTTCGCGGGGGGATGGGGTGCGGTCGCGGGCGCAAGCCGTACCCGTCCTGAGAGCCGCCACCGTCGCGGTCGCCGCGCAGCTCATCGGCCTGGCCCGGCACCTGCTGGAAGCCTCGGTCGCCCATGCGAAGACCCGCACCCAGTTCGGTGCGCCCATCGGCTCCTTCCAAGCCGTCAAACACCAACTGGCCGACGTGGCTATCGCCATCGACTTCGCCGCCCCTCACGTCTACGCGGCCGCCGTCGCCATCTCCGACGGCCAGGGCGAAACCGACAACCTCCGCGCCGCCAAGGCCGCAGGCGAAGCCGATATTCTCCGCGCCGTCAGCGCCGCCAAGGCCGCTGCGGGCGAAGCCGCCGCTCTGGCGGCCCGAGCCGCTCTCCAGGTGCACGGTGCGATCGGCTACACCGAGGAACTCGACCTTCGCCTCTGGCTTGCCCGCGTCTGGTCGCTCACCTCCGCTTACGGCGACACCGCCCTGCATCGAGCCCGCCTGCGCGCCGCGATTCTCGGCGACCCGGAACTCCGTCGGCATCCCTGATGAAGTTCGGTGTTCCCCTTGGACTGCTGCACCCCGCGGCCTGGCCGGATGTCGCGGTCGCGGCTGACGAGCTGGGGTTCGAGTCGCTCTGGCTGCCTGAGCACCTTGTGTTCGCCACGGACCTGTCGCTGGCGGTTTATCCCGGCACCGAGAAGCCGGGTATTTCGCCTACGACGCCGCTGTTCGACGCTCCCGCTTATTTATGTTGGCTCGCCGGGCTCACCCGCCGGATTCGTCTCGGCACCGCCGTGCACCTGTTCGCCCTGCGGCATCCATTCGTGTCCGCTCGCGCCTTCGCCACTTTGGATGTCGTTTCCGGCGGTCGCGCGATCTGCGGTGTCGGCGCGGGCTGGTACGAGGGCGAGTGGCTGGCCGCCGGCCTTGACTTCGCCACCCGCGGCCCCCGCCTCGACGAATCCATCGACATCGCCCGCCGCCTCTGGACGGAACCGGTCATCGCCCACTCAGGCCGCTTCTACGACTTCCCCGAAGTCGCCTTCGAACCCAAACCCATCCAGGCCCGGCTTCCGATCCTGGCCGGCGGCGAATCCCCCGCCGCCCTCCGGCGCGCCGCCCAACGCTGCGACGGCTGGATCAGCATGCCGCACTCCCTCGCCACGATTCGTCCCCATCTGGCTCGCCTCACCGATCTCCCGCCAGACTTCTCCATCACCGTCCACGCCTATTCGCTGACGACCCCGGAAGAAATCCCCTCCTGGACCACTCTTGGCGTAGACCGCATGATCGTCCGCCCGTGGAAAGGCACCCGTGACGCGTTGACCGCGCTGAGCAAATTCGCGGCGGACTACGGCGTACATTCCTGAACCCGGGCGCTCACGACTCGGCTGCGTTTACGGGCGGTACGCCAGCCGCGGGCCCAGATGATGGTCCGCTGGATCTCGTTGGTGCCCGCGTAGAGCAGAACGCGCTCTCGGCAGGTCAGGCATGTGACGTTTCTCACCGCGTCGGCGCCAAGAAGGCGCGGCCCATTCTGTTGGTGTCTTAGCCCTGCCGGTGGCGGCCGCGGGGTGGGTTGTCGTTGGGGGTGTGTTCGGACCAGGTGGTTTTGACGGCGTCGGCCAGGGAGCCGGTTCGGTAGATGTCGGACGCTTCTGGCTTGCGGCGTTTGCCGTGGTAGGCGGGCTCAGCTGGGGCGGTGGGGTCGGATGGGGCTGGCCAGACTGGGTCCGAGTAGAGGTGGTAGGAGCGCGGGATGGGCTCGTCGGAGGGGGGAGTGGAGGCGGGGTCGAACCAACTGGGCTTGTCGGCGGCGATGGTGTTGGTGTGGGTTCTGGAGGTTGTTGGCGTGGAGCGGCGCTGCCGGGAGGGCGTCCCAGCGGCGGGGCGGAAGGTGCGACGGGTCTTCGCGTAGGTGAGGGCGAGGACGACGAGGAGGAATGGGGTGATCAGGGTTTGGGCGTCGAGTGTCCCGATGCCGGCGGCCGGGAGTTGCTGTCCGGCGGAGACGGGGGAGGCGACCAGGTGGGTGGAGACCGTCTCGGGGCGATGATGGGGGGATTTCGGCGGGCTGGCGGCGGTCTTAGCGGTGGCACTGCCGGTGCCGGTGAGTGTCTCCCTGCCCGTCCCCGTGCCTGTGGCGGTGCCAGCGCCTGTCTCCCTGCCGGTGCCGGTGCCGGTGCCGGTGCCGGTGCCGGTGCCGGTGCTTGTGGCGGTGCCAGTGCTCGTGTCCCTGCCCGTGCTCGCGCGTATGCCCGTGCCTGTGGTGGTGCCCGTCCCCTTCCCCTTCCCCGTGCCCGTGGCGGTGGGGTTGGTGGTTTTGGCGGTGGCGGTTGTCTGGGTCGTTTTTTCGGGTGAGTTGGTAAGGGGGTTCTCGGTTGTCAGCTTCTTGAGGGTTGTTGAGGCGGGGGCGGGGGGCTTGGGGTGTCTGGGTGTCTGGGTTGTTGGGTGTGAGGTGATTCGGGCGAGTGCGGAAGGGGGGAGTTCGCGGGTGGGTTGGGGGACAGGCTGGGGTGTGGTGGTCGGGGCTATCGAGGTGAGGTTGTCTGTGGTGGTTTCGGGGGCGGGCTCTGGTTTGGCTTGGGTGGGTTGGAGGCGTTCTCGGATTTCGTCGGGGTAGCCGAAGCCGACGACGTAGCTCTGGTCGCGGGATTTCTCGCGGACGCGGCTGCCGCCGACGTTGCCTTCGATGGCGGTGAACTTCTTGCCGTCCACGGCGGTTACCAGGCCGATGTGGTCGATGCCGTCGATGCTGCCGGAACCGTTCCAGTCGTAGAAGACCACGGCGCCCGGCTTGGCTTTGTTGCCCCAGGCGCCCTTTTCGCGGAACCAGCGGGCGTGGCCGACGGTCCAGGCGAACTGGCCGAACCACTGCTCGTAGCCGAGCTTGTGCGCGCCCCACGACAGGAACATGTCGCACCATGCCTGGGTGGAGTAGTCAGCGTCCTGTTCGACGTTGTTGTACCACTTGCCGAACTTCGTGTGCCCGTTCGATCGCTCGGTGTAGCCGATCTCCTGGCGCAGGAGCTCGATGAGTTTTGCCATTTCGGGGCTCATGAGAGTGGAGGGCCTCCCGTTCCCTTCGGGGACGTACGTCACGAAGGAGGAATCCTTCGCAAAAGGGATGTTCAATGACATCTATGCATAGAGTCAACGTACTTTACCCAAACATGAACAAACCGGTCGAAAAGCTAGAACATGTTCTAGAATGGGCGCATGACCACAGATCTTGCCGCCGCGCATGATGAGGAAGCCCAGCTCAGCGCCCTGGAGGTGCTCGCGCAGCAGGCTCGGGAACTGGTCGACGCCGTCGTCCTCACCGACGTGGACGTCGCCGAACTGGCGGCCGTCACCGGCGAACTCGCCGCGCTGACCGAACGGCTACGCGCGGTACGGCGGGAGACTCCGCTTCCGCATGAGTTCGCACCTGATGGGACTTTCCGGCATCTGGGCAACGCGGTCACGGGGGCGTGCAATCCGCACGCTCTGCCGCTCCGGCCCGAGCGGCCCCCGACCGGAGGGACGCGTGCCGAACTGACCTTCCGTCCGACGCACGAAGGCCCGCCGGGAACCGTGCACGGCGGGGTTACCGCGATGATCCTCGATCATGTCCTGGGTGACGCGGTCGCGGCCTCAGGGCGTCCGGGCATGACGGGGACGCTGACTATTCGGTATCGCGGGCGCATCCCCTACAGCGAGCCGGTCGTCGCCACCGGGATGGTCACGCGCGTGGAGGGCCGCAAGACCTGGGCCGACGCCGTCATCGCCGACCGTGAGGGCACGCCACTGGTCGAAGCCACCGGGCTGTTCATCACGCCCAGAGGCTGGCTGGATCCCGCCAATATCCGCCCTCAGTAACCTGCGCCGGTGAGCAGGCCGCCGTCGACGAGCATTTCCGTTCCCGTGCAGTACGAGGCGCGGTCGGACGCCAGAAAGGCGACCACGTGCGATACCTCGATCGGCTTGGCGAAACGCTTGATGACCATGGAGCGCATGAAAGCCTCTCCGTCCACCTCGGCCATCATCTCCGGGTCGAGGACCATCGCTGTGTTGATCGCGCCGGGGTGCACGGAATTGACGCGGATCTTGAATTGGGCGAGTTCACGGGCCGCTGCCTTGGTGAGGCCGCGTACGCCGAACTTGGAGGCCGCGTAGGCCGCCATGCCTTCGGCGGCCATGAAACCCTCGATCGATGAGATGTTCACGATCGAACCGCGCCCGGCGGCCTTCATCGGGTCGATCACGGCTTTGATGCCGAGGAACGTGCCCTTCAGATTGACGTCCAGCACCCGCTGATAATCGTCCACGGACATGTCGGCGATCCGGCGGTACTTGAGAATCCCGGCGTTGTTCACCAGCACGTCGAGCTTGCCGAACGTGTCCACCGCTACGGCGACCGCCCGGTTCCAATCATCTTCCTGCGTGACGTCGTGATGCGTGAAGACGGCTCCGGTCTCGGTCGCCAAGGCCTTGCCCTCGTCGTCGAGTACGTCGCCGAACACCACCTGGGCGCCTTCCTCCAGGAACAGGCGCACATGCGACGCACCCATTCCGCGTGCGCCTCCGGTGACCAGTGCGACTTTCCCGTCAAGCAAGCCCATGACTACCTCCAGAACGCCGTCCGGCGGCCACCGCCACCGCAGCCGACTCCATCGAACGGTAAACGGGAATTCCCGCTGGACCGACAATCGCCCGCACCTCGTCCTCGACGCCGGCCGGTGCGCACTCCGCATTGCGTGTGACCAAGGTGATCCTGGTCGCGCTGAGCTCTCCCTGCGTCGCGGCCACCGCCCGCGCGTACGCGTAGAGCGGCTCGGCCTCAGTCCCATACGTGAAGAAACTCTGCACATTCACATGCGCGACCACATCCGCATACGCCTGCACCCCGACAATGGCCGAAATAACGTCACGCACCAGCTCCGGCCTCCCCACCGGCCCAACCGGAATCTCCAACGGATTCGCCGAAGAACTCCCAACCTCCAGCCCCAGCCCTTTCAACATTTCCGCCGGCACAGCCAAAGACTCCAACTCCACCCCCACCCGATCGAACACATCAGCCGCAAGCACACTCGCCCCACCACTAGGCCCGACCACCAACACACCCCCACTCCCAACCGCCTTCCTCCCATGCGCCTGATAAAAAGCAAGCACCCCAATCAAATCATCCTGACTCTCAACAAGCCCCACCCCCGTCTGTACTGCTAACGCCTCCCAAACCCGTCCATCACTAATCATCCCCCCAGTATGCGAAGCCGCGGCCTGCCGCCCCTGCACACTCCGTCCCCCCACCAGCAAAACCACCGGCACCCGAACTTCCCTTAACACAGAGAACAACTCAGCATCCGCCTTCTCCAAGTAAACCCCCACCACCTCCGTCTCCCCATCCTCAGCCATGTACCGCAACAACTCAGCAGCCGTCACATCAATAGAATTCCCCACCGTAACCACCTTACTGAACCGCAACCCGCGCCTCTCCCCAACCCGAATGACCTCTCCCGCCAACCCCCCACTCTGCGAAAT
>NZ_BLAD01000089.1 GCF_009687845.1 Acrocarpospora corrugata | reverse complement strand
ACCTCCGAGGAATCGAGAGAAAACGTAATTCGTATGACGTCAGATGTCAATCAGATGGCATACTTCTTCTGTCGGAACGTGGCGTGCGCGAGCGACACAGACCTGGAGGCTTCTGTTTGCGATAACATCGTTACCAGCAACGTAGGGCTGTGTTACAGCTTCGTCAATCGTTCATCCCACAGAAACTTACGTAAGACCCACGCGTGGTTTCGGTCATGCCTCAACGGGGGCCGTGCTCCCCCGGATCACCATTTCGGTGCCCAGTTCCACGCGCCGCTGCAGGAGCGGCTCCCCCTCCGCCAGGCTGATCAACATGGTGGCCGCTGTCGCGCCCATCTCGATCAGGGGCTGGCGAACGGTGGTGAGCGGCGGGATGGTCCATCTGCAGAAGGGCATGTCGTCGAAGCCGACCACACTGAGATCCTCAGGGATACGTACTCCCAGCTCGTGAGCAGCGTGATAGATGCCGATCGCCTCACCGTCGTTGGCGGCGAAGATCGCGCTGGGCGGTCCGGGCAACTTCATCAGCCGACGCGTGTGGATGAGGCCGTCGTCGATCCGGAACGTGCCCTGGCAGATCAGGTCAGGATCGACCGGCACGCCGGCGGCATCCAGAGCGGTCCGGTAACCGTCCAGGCGGGCTCGACTGGAGAGCGCGAACGCAGGCCCGGTGATCATTGCGATTCGGCGGTGACCGAGTTCGAGAAGATGACGGGTGGCCTCCAGGCCGCCACTCCAGTTGGTGGCTCCGACCGAAGGCACCCCTCGGCCGGGGTCTCCGGCCGGATCGAGCACGACCAGAGGCACCTCCAGAGTGGCCAGCCGGCGGCGCTGCTCCTCCGTGGGGCCGGAGAACACCGTGATGACACCCGCGGGTCGACGGCTGACCACGTCCTCGACCCAGCGGTGTTCTGGCACGTGCCGACCGCCGAGCTCCGAGATCACCACACTCAGGCCATGTCGCCGGGCCACCGACTGGACGCCTTTGACGATCTCTATCGGATAGTCGCCGGCCAGTTCGTGAAAGACGACCTCGATCAGTCCCGCCGGTTTGACACGACGGCGTTGCCGCCGGAACCCATGCGCCTGGATGAGGCCTTCTACCAGTGCCCGGGTCTCCGAGCTGACTTCCGAACGGCCGTTGACAACCTTGGAGACGGTGGCCATTGAAACCCCGGCCAGCTCAGCGAGCTGAGCGAGGGTCAGCGCTTCAGAAGGAGCCGGATCGGCCAGGGGGACATCCTCGGTCGAGGTCATGCAGGAATTCTATCCAGGGCGCTTTCGGCCTTTGATCTCCCGTTTCTGCTGCTCCCCCGGCTTTCCGGCCGATCTTCCAGCGGAAGGAGCGCCCCCGGACTGAAATATATCGGAAGTTGATCAGAAACTATCTGGCTGATCGGCTAGGCCCCTTGACCGATGACGGCCGCACGGCCGCGAGGAAGTTAGCTGGATTCGGTCAGAAATTTGTGATTGCCAACAGGTAACTTCTGTGAAATTTTCACATGCGCGGGCAACAAGACGTGATCTCCGCGGGGACGAACGTCCAGGCCGGGAAACGTGCCAGGAGCACCGCCCAGGTCAGCGGGGGTTGTGACTCGTTGACGCCAGATCGGACAGTCGGATTTACTCCGCGACACACACCCACGGGAGCAGGCCATGGTGAGCCGAGATCAAGAATGTTAGCGATAACAGCTTCGGTGGATGCCGCCCTTCGACTGGCCAAGGAGCGTTGGAATGCCCCCTGCAGCACGACGGCTCCCGCCGCCTTCATTCTCAGGGTTACCTCATGGCCCTGATGTTAGCGCTAACAGTACGAACGTCCTGACCAGGTGCCGCGGTGACCACGACCGGTCACCTCACCCCCGCCTCCAAGGAGCTCCCCGATGTCCTTACGCCGTCACTTCCAGGTTCATCTGAGACGCGTGCTCGCCGTTCTCTCGTCATTGCTGCTCGTGGCCGCGTTTCTCACCGCCCAGGCCGCGAACGCGGCCACGGTCGACGTCAACGCGTGGTACGTGCTGGTCAACCGCACCAGCGGCAAGGCTTTGGACGTCTACAACCTGTCCACCGCCGACGGCGGGCGCATCACCCAGTGGACCCGTAACAACGGCAACCAGCAGCAGTGGCAGTTCGTCGACTCCGGCGGCGGCTACTACCGCGTCAAGTCCCGCCACTCCGGCAAGGTCCTGGACGTCCAGAACGCATCCACCGCCAACGGCGGCGCGGTCATCCAGTGGACCGACGGCAACGGCACCAACCAGCAGTGGCGGCTGACCGACAGCTCCGGCGGCTATGTGCGGTTGATCAACCGCAACAGCAACAAGGCGCTGGAAGTGCAGAACGCCTCCACCGCCGACGGCGCCAACATCGTCCAGTACGACGACTGGGGCGGCAACAACCAGCAGTGGCAGTTCGTCCAGGTCGGCGGCGGCAACCCCAGCCCCACGCCGACGCCCAGCCCTGGTGGCAACTACACCAACCCCGTGGTCTGGCAGGACTTCGCCGACGGCGACATCATCCGGGTCGGCGACGCCTACTACTACTCGGCCTCGACCATGCACTACTCGCCGGGCGCGCCGATCCTGCGCTCCTACAACCTGGCCGACTGGGAGTACGCGGGCCACTCGGTGCCGAGGCTGGACTTCAACTCCAACGCCTACGACCTGAACGGCGGCCGGGCCTACGTGAAAGGCATCTGGGCCTCGACGCTCAACTACCGGCCGAGCAACAGCACCTATTACTGGATGGGCTGCGTCGAGTTCAACCGCACCTACGTCTACACCGCCTCCGCCGTGGACGGCACGTGGACCAAGCGATCGCAGATCAACAACTGCTACTACGACGCCGGCCTGCTGATCGACACCAACGACACCATGTACGTCGCGTACGGCAACAGCACCATCAGCGTCGCCCAGCTCTCGGCCGACGGCCTCAGCCAGGTACGCGCCCAGCAGGTCTTCCAGACGCCGAGCAGCGTCGGCACCCTGGAGGGCGCCCGCTTCTACAAGCGCGGCAACTACTACTACATCTGGCTCACCCGCCCGGCCAACGGCCAGTACGTGCTCCGGTCCACGTCGCCGTGGGGCCCGTACGAGATGCGCCAGGTCCTGCTGAACATGCCGGGGCCGATCTCCGGAGGCGGCGTCCCGCACCAGGGCGGACTGGTGCAGACCCAGGCCGGTGACTGGTACTACATGTCGTTCGTCGACGCCTACCCCGGCGGCCGGGTTCCCGCACTCGCACCGATCACCTGGGCCGGCGACTGGCCGGCCGTCCAGACGGTCAACGGCGGCTGGGGGGTGAACTACCCGAGGCCGAACATCCAGACCAACCGCACGGTGGCCTCGATGATCGGCCCGGACACCTTCACCGCGGGCAGCCTCGGCCACCGGTGGGAATGGAACCACAACCCCGACACGAGCCGCTTCTCCACCGGCAACGGCCTGCGCCTGCAGACCGCGACGGTCACCAACGACCTCTACAACGCCCGCAACACCCTGACCCACCGCATCCAGGGGCCATCTTCCACAGCGACGATCGAGCTGGACTACGCGCAGCTGGCCAACGGTGACCGCGCGGGGCTGGCGATGTTGCGTGACCAGTCGGCCTGGGTCGGCGTCAGACGCGACAACGGCACGACGCGGGTCGTGATGACCAGCGGACTGACCATGAACAGCAGCTGGGCCACCACCGGCACGGGAGCCGAACAAGCGGGCGCGAACATCTCCGGCGGCCGTATCTGGCTGCGGGTCAACGCCGACATCCGGCCCGGCTCCGGCCGGCAGGCCCGCTTCTCCTACAGCACCGACGGCAGCAACTTCATCAGCCTCGGCCCGGCCTTCACGTTGAACAACGCCTGGCAGTTCTTCATGGGCTACCGCTTCGGGATCTTCAACTACGCCACCCAGGCCCTCGGCGGAGCGGTGACCGTGCGCCGCTTCGACCTCACCACTCCCTGACCGATGTCGGCTGTCCGGGCAACCGGCACCCCCAACGCAGAAAGGCAACCGAGCCGGCCGGCGCTCGGCTGATCAGCCGACACAGCGACAACCCTCCATGGAATCGGAGCACAACGTGAGATTCAGACCCTTAGCCATCCTCGCGACGGTGGCCACGCTGCTGGTGAGCCTGTTCGTGGCCACCCAGTCGGCGAACGCGGCAACCGTCGACACCAACGCCTGGTACATCCTGGTCAACCGCAACAGCGGCAAGGCTTTGGACGTCTACAACCTGGCGACCAACGACGGCGCCCGGATCACCCAGTGGACGCGTAACGACCAGAACCAGCAGCAGTGGCAGTTCGTCGACTCCGGCGGCGGCTACTACCGGATCAAGTCCCGCCACAGCGGCAAGGTGCTCGACGTCTACAACTTCTCCACCGCCAACGGCGGCGCGATCGTCCAGTGGGCCGACGGCAACGGCAACAACCAGCAGTGGCGGCTGGCCGACAGCTCGGGCGGCTACGTGAGGTTCATCTCGCGCCACAGCAACAAGGCGCTGGAAGTGCAGGGCGCCTCCACCGCCGACAACGCGAACATCGTCCAGTACGACGACTGGGGCGGCAACAACCAGCAGTGGCAACTCGTCCAGGTCGGCGGCGGCAACCCCACTACGACACCGACACCGACGCCGACGCCGACCGGTTCGTGCGCTCTTCCGTCGACGTACCGGTGGACGTCGACGGGCGCGCTGGCGCAGCCGAAGTCGGGATGGGTCTCGCTCAAGGACTTCACCGTCGCCCCCTACAACGGCAGGCAGCTGGTCTACGCCACCACGCACAACACGGGAACAAGCTGGGGCTCGATGAACTTCAGCCTCTTCACCAACTGGTCCGACATGGCCTCGGCCACCCAGAACACGATGTCCAGCGCCACCGTCGCACCCTCGCTGTTCTACTTCGCCCCCCGCAACATCTGGGTGCTCGCCTACCAGTGGGGCAGCACCGCCTTCTCCTACCGGACCTCCAGCGACCCCACCAACGCCAACGGCTGGTCAGCGCAGCAGACCCTATTCACCGGAAGCATCACCAACTCCGGAACCGGCCCCATCGACCAGGCGCTCATCGGCGACAGCAGCAACATGTACCTGTTCTTCGCCGGCGACAACGGCAGGATCTACCGGGCCAGCATGCCCATCGGCAACTTCCCCGGCAGCTTCGGCAGCACCTCCACCGTGGTCATGACCGACTCGACCAACAATCTGTTCGAAGCCGTCCAGGTCTACAAGCTCCAGAACGAGAACCGATACCTCATGATCGTCGAGGCGATCGGCTCACAGGGCCGCTACTTCCGCTCCTTCACCGCCACCAGCCTGGGCGGCTCATGGACACCGCAGGCCGCGACCGAGAGCAACCCCTTCGCCGGCAAGGCCAACAGCGGCGCCACCTGGACCAACGACATCAGCCACGGCGAACTCATCCGCACCAGCGCCGACCAGACCATGACCATCAACCCCTGCAACCTGCAACTGCTCTACCAGGGACGCAGCCCCAGCTCCGGCGGCGACTACGGCCTCCTGCCGTACCGGCCCGGCCTGCTGACACTACAGCGCTGACGACGTGACACAGGTCCGGCCCGAGCGCCCCATCGAACGAGCGCCAGCAGGAACGGGTGGACCTGCCGCGGCGGGCTCGGTGCAAGGCCGAGCCCGCCCGGGTCACGCGGAAATGTCACACAGCGACGAGTGCGGGGTCGGGCAACGCTCCCCAGCCTGAGGCCCAACGTCGAAGGGATCACCATGAGATCTGCACCATCACGCCGCCTGACCTGGATCATGAGCGTGCTCTGCCTCATGACCCTGCTGCCCGCGACAGCGGCCAAGGCCGACAACCCGATCGTCCAGACGATCTACACCGCCGATCCCGCGCCGCTCGTCCACAACGGCCGTGTCTACCTCTACACCGGCCACGACGAGGACAGCTCGACGTACTTCACCATGCGCGACTGGCGCGTCTACTCCTCCACCGACATGGCCAACTGGACCGACCACGGCTCCCCGATGAGCCTGGCCACCTTCGCCTGGGCCGACGCCAACGCCTGGGCCGGTCACGTCGCCTACCGCAACAGCAAGTTCTACTGGTACGTCCCGGTACGGAACCGGGCGACCGGCGGCATGGCCATCGGCGTCGCGGTCGGCGACAGCCCGACCGGGCCGTTCCGTGACGCGCTGGGCCGCCCGCTGGTCGAGAACAGTGAGATCGACCCCAACGTCCTCATCGACGACAACGGCCAGGCTTACCTGTACTGGGGCAACCCCCGCCTCTGGTACGTCCGGCTCAACACCGACATGATCTCCTACTCCGGCGGCCTGACCCAGATCCCGCTCACCACGGCGGGCTTCGGCACCCGCAACGGCAACGCCGGCCGGCCCACCCTGTACGAAGAGGGGCCCTGGGTCTTCAAGCGTAACGGTCTCTACTACAACGTGTTCGCCGCCGAGTGCTGCTCGGAGTTCATCGGCTACTCCACGGCTCCGAGTGCCACCGGGCCGTGGACGTACCGGGGAACGGTCATGCCCCGCCAGGGCGGCAGCTTCACCAACCACGCCGGGATCATCGACTACGCGGGCGGATCGTACTTCTTCTACCACAACGGCGCCCTGCCGGGCGGCGGCGGTTACACCAGGTCAGTGTCCGTGGAGAAGTTCACCTACAACGGCGACGGCACCATCCCGGCCATCAACATGACCACCGCGGGACCGCCCCAGGTCGGCACCCTTGACCCGTTCGTCCGGCAGGAGGCCGAAACCAGCGCCTGGTCGTCCGGGGTGGAGACCGAAGCCTCCAGCGAAGGCGGCATGAACGTCGGCTTCATCGAGAACGGCGACTACGTCAAGGTCAAGGGCGTCGCCTTCGGTAACGGGGCCACCACGTTCACCGCCCGCGTGGCCTCAGGCGCCGGCGGCGGCCGGATCGAAGTCCGCCTCGGCAGCGCCACCGGCACCCTCGTGGGCACCTGCACGGTCAACGGCACCGGCGGCTGGCAGAGCTGGACGACGGTCACCTGCCCGGTCTCCGGAGCGACCGGCACGCGTGACCTGTACCTGCGTTTCGCCGGGGGCGGCGGCTACCTGTTCAACGTCAACTGGTGGCAGTTCGCCGGCGGCGGCAGCGGCGGGAATCTGCTGAGCAACGGCACCATGGAAGACGGCACGACGGGCTGGACCAGCTCCGGCGGCACCTTGTCCGCGGCGACGAATGTGGCCCACGGTGGCAGCCGGTCCCTGCTCAACTCCGGCCGTACCGCTGCCTGGCAGGGTCCGCACCAGAACGTGACCGCGCAGCTCACCAACGGCAGGAGCTACACCACCAGCGTCTGGGTCCGCTCGCAGAGCGGAACCCCCAGCGCGAAGGCGACCCTGACCCTCACCGCCAGCGGCACCACGAGCTACCTCCAGCTCACCCCGGCACAGACGGTCAACGCCAACGGCTGGACCCAGCTCACCGGCGCCGCCACCCTCTCCTGGACCGGCACGCTGACCAGCGCCTCCTTCTACGTCGAGACGGCCGCCGGCACCGACGGCCTCTACCTCGACGACGCCTCCTTCCAATGACAGGACCCGCGCCATGCCAGGACACCGATCACTGCCAGGACACCGATCACTACTGGTCACGATCACGATCGCGGCCGTCATAAACGACCTTCGGCTTCCTCGCCAACGGCGCCCCGCCACCCCCACGGTCACCTGCGCCAGTTCGTGATCCTGGCACGTCCTTTCCGACCGCATAGACGTCGGGTCCACGGTGCGGCTGTGTACCCGCCCCGTGGGCCCGGCCTCCACCCGTCAAGGAGCGATGTCCATGAGAAGGAAACGAACACGCGCACTGCTGATCGCCGCGGTGGCGGCGATGGTGGCGGTCACCCCGGCCGTTCCCGCGCAGGCACTCAACAACGGCGTGGGCCGTACCCCGCCGATGGGGTGGAACACCTGGAACACCTTCGGCTGCAACATCAACGAGACCCTGATCCGGCAGACCGCCGACGCGCTCGTCAGCAACGGCATGCGCGACCTGGGATATCAGTACGTCGTGGTCGATGACTGCTGGTTCGACCCCAATCGCGACTCCGCCGGGAACCTCCAGGCCAACCTGTCGCGATTCCCGAGCGGAATGAAGGCGCTCGGCGACTACCTGCACGCCCGGGGCCTGAAGTTCGGCCTCTACCAGGTGCCGCTGGACCGTACCTGCGCCCAGTACTTCGGCTCCTACCCGGGCGCGACGGGCAGCCTCAACCACGAGGTCCAGGACGCCCGGCAGTTCGCGGCCTGGGGCGTGGACTATCTCAAGTACGACTGGTGCTCCCCCACCGGCACCATCGACGACCAGGTGCGCACCTTCGCCAAGATGCGGGACGCGCTGGCGGCGACCGGGCGGCCGATCCTCTACAGCATCAACCCCAACAGCATCCATGCCAAGACCGGCCCGCAGCGGAATTGGGGCGACGTCGCCAACATCTGGCGGACGACCGAGGACATCACCAACGTCTGGAACTCCGGTCAGACCAACGGTTACCCGATGGGCATCCAGAACATCGTCAACGTCAACGCGCCGTTGTCGGGCTACGCCGCGCCGGGGCAGTTCAACGACCCCGACATGATGGTGGTCGGCCGGGGCGGCATGACCGACACCGAGATGCGCAGCCACTTCGCCCTTTGGGCGATCATGGCCTCTCCCCTGATCGCCGGCAACGACGTCCGGAACATGGACAACGCGACCGCGACGATCATGAAGAACCAGCACCTGATCGCCATCAACCAGGACCCGCTCGGCCTCCAGGCAACCCAGGTCGGCAACGACGGCACCCGCAGGATCCTGGCCAAACGGCTGAACAACGGCGACGTCGCGGTCGCGCTCTTCAACCAGGGCGGCAGCACCGTCACGATCAGCACCACCGCCTCCGCCATCGGCCTGTCGGGCAACTCGTTCAACCTGCGGGACGCCTGGACGAACGCCGTCACCTCGACCACCGGGACGATCGCGGCGAGCGTGCCGTCCCACGGCACAGTCGTGTTCCGGGTCAGCGGCGGCACGCCCAATCCCACCCCCTCCCCCTCCGCCTCCACGAGCCCGATCCGGGGGGTGGGGTCGAACCGGTGCGTCGACGTCACCGGCGCCTCCCAGACCAACGGCACACAGGTGGTGATCTGGGACTGCAATGGCCAGAACAACCAGCAGTGGACCTCCACCACGGCCGGTGAGCTGCGGGTCTACGGCAACAAGTGCCTGGACGTCAACAACAACGGCACCGCCGACGGCAGCGGCGTCATCATCTGGGACTGCAACGGCCAGAACAACCAGAAATGGCGCTTCAACACCGACGGCAGCATCACCGCCATCGGCGCGAACAAGTGCCTGGACGTGGCCGGCAACGCCACGGCCAACAACGCCAGACTCCAGATCTGGACATGTACCAGCGCCGCCAACCAACGGTGGACTCGCTGACGCGCTCAATGTCCGATCTTCGTACCACGTGAGCCACTGGAGCCTGCTCGCCGCCGCCGCGGCCACCGCGGCGGCGAGCCAGTGGCCGGCCGACCGTGATCTCCATGAGAAAGAGAACCGAGATGTCTGATATCTCGCGCAGACAAGTCCTGAAACTCGGCGCCACCGGTGCGGGAGCCGCGCTGCTGCCGCTGCCATGGACGGCGGCGGCGAGGGCCGCCTCGGCGCCCCCGCCAGAAGTGGGCGCCGTCAACGATCTGGCCCTGTGGTACGACGAGAGCGCCGGAACCGACTGGCTGCGTGCGCTGCCGATCGGCAACGGCCGCCTGGGCGCCATGGTGTTCGGCAACGTCGACACCGAAAGACTGCAGCTCAACGAGGACACCGTCTGGGCCGGCGGACCGTACGACCAGAGCAACACCAGGGGCGCGGCGGCGCTCGGACAGATCCGGCAGCTCGTCTTCCAGAACCAGTGGAGCCAGGCCCAGACCCTGATCGACCAGAACATGCTCGGCAGGCCCGCCGGTCAGCTGGCCTACCAGACCGTCGGCAACCTGCGACTCAGCTTCGGCGGCACGACCGGGGTCTCGGAGTACATCCGCTACCTCGACCTGACCACCGCCACCACGGCCGTGTCGTACCTGCAGAACGGCATCCGGTACCGGCGCGAGACGCTCGCGAGCGCTCCGGACCAGGTGATCGCCATCCGCCTGACCGCCGACAGACCCGGCTCGATCACGTTCTCCGCGACCTTCGACAGCCCCCAGCGCGCCACTCGCTCCAGCCCGGACGGCGCCACGGTGGCACTCGACGGCATCTCGGGCGACATGGAAGGCGTGACCGGATCGGTCCGGTTCCTGGCCCTGGCCCGTGCGGTCACCGACGGCGGCACCGTCACCAGTTCCGGCGGCACCCTCCAGGTGAGGTCGGCCAGCAGCGTGACGGTGCTGATCTCCATCGGCTCCAGCTACCGCACCTACCGCGACGTCGGCGGAGACTACCAGGGGATCGCACGCCAGCATCTCAACGCCGCCGCCGGCCGGACCTACGACGACCTGCGGGCCCGGCACGTCACCGACTACCAGCGCCTGTTCGGCCGCACAACGCTCGACCTCGGCCGCACCGCGGCGGCCGACCAGCCGACCGACGTGCGGATCGCGCAGCACAACAGTGTCAACGACCCGCAGTTCTCGGTGCTGCTGTTCCAGTTCGGCCGCTACCTGCTGGTCTCCTCTTCCCGGCCCGGCACGCAACCGGCCAACCTGCAGGGCATCTGGAACGACTCGCTGACACCGAGTTGGGACTCGAAGTACACGATCAACGCCAACCTGCCGATGAACTACTGGCCGGCCGACACGACGAACCTGTCGGAGTGCTACGAACCGGTGTTCAGAATCATCAACGATCTCGCGGTCACCGGCGCCCGCACCGCCCGGGTCCAGTACAACGCCGGTGGCTGGGTGACCCATCACAACACCGACGCGTGGCGGGGCAGCTCCGTCGTCGACGGCGCCCTGTGGGGGATGTGGCAGACCGGCGGCGCGTGGCTGGCCACCCTGATCTGGGAGCACTACACCTTCACCGGTGACCTGGACTTCCTCCGGACGTACTACCCCGCCATGAAGGGCGCGGCGCAGTTCTTCCTGGAGACGCTCGTGCCGGAGCCGAGCCTCGGATATCTGGTCACGAACCCGTCGAACTCCCCGGAACTGGCCCACCACAGCGGCGTCAGCGTCTGCGCCGGCCCCACGATGGACAACCAGATCCTGCGTGACCTGTTCAACGGCTGCGCCAAGGCAGGCCAGGCGCTCGGCGTCGACGCCGAATTCCGCGCGCAGGTCCTGGCCGCCCGGGACCGGCTGCCGCCGATGAAGACCGGATCACGCGGCAACATCCAGGAGTGGTTGTACGACTGGGTCGAGACCGAACCCGCCCACCGGCACGTCTCCCACCTCTACGGCCTGCATCCCAGCAACCAGATCACCAAGCGCGGCACCCCGGCCCTGTACGCCGCCGCGCGGCGTACCCTCGAACTGCGCGGCGACGACGGCACCGGCTGGTCACTCGCCTGGAAGATCAACTACTGGGCGCGGATGGAGGAAGGCGCCCGCGCGCACACCCTGCTCCGGCTGCTGGTGACGACGGCCCGGCTCGCACCGAACATGTTCGACCTGCACCCCCCGTTCCAGATCGACGGCAACTTCGGCGCGACGTCCGGCATCGCGGAGATGCTGCTCCAGAGCCACAACGGCGAGTTGCACGTGCTCCCGGCGCTTCCGTCCGCGTGGCCGACCGGAAAGGTGCAGGGTCTGCGGGGACGCGGCGGATACACCGTGGACACGGCGTGGAGCTCCGGCACGGCCACCGAGATCCTGGTCAGGTTCGACCGCAACGGCACGGTCAACGTCCGCAACCGGATCTTCACCGGCACCTACCAGGTGGTCGACACCACGACCGGCGGCACCGTCACCGTCACCAAACCCGAGTCCGACGTCATCACCCTGACGGGCCAGGCGGGACGCACATACCGTCTGACCGGGACCGGCGCACCACCGGCGACCTACGTCCGGATCGCCAACGGGACCACCGGCCTGGTGCTCGACAGCGGCGGCAACGTCGCCTCCGGCTCGGTGGTCAAGCAGTGGAACTACGACGGCAGCACCAACCTGCAGTGGCAGCTCGTCGACCTGGGCAGCGGCTGGTACCGCATCGTCAACCGCAGCAATGGCATGGTCGTCGACAGCTGGGGCAACACGGCCAACGGCGCGAGCGCCCGGCAGGCCGCCTGGAGCGGCGGCAACAACCAGCAGTGGCGCCTCAACAGCACCGGAAACGGCCGCTACCAGCTCATCAACCGCGGCACCGGCACGGCGCTGGACGGCATGGGCAACGGCACCGCCGGCTCCACCGTGGCCATGTGGGCGCCGAACAACAACACCAATAACCAATGGACGATCACAAACGTGTGACCGCAGCACCCCCGTCCTCGGTCAGCCGGGTACGGGGGCCGTCCAGGCGCAGCCTCAACATCGGGGCCGGCGTCCCGCCGAAATGGGCCCGGTCGACCGGGCCCCGGTAGTCCAGGAAGCTGACCACGCGCAGGTCGCCGAGCACCATCCAGGCATAGGCCTGGTCGGGCTGATCCGCCGGGTTCCCGATGACCAGGCCGGAACCGTTCAAGGGTTCGTAGGGGCCCTCCAGGGTCGGCGAGACGAAGCCGTACAGGCCGGTCGGGGCGGCGCCCGCCGGTTCGAACGACTGGCGGTGGGTGCAGAAGAACAGGTAATGGAGGCCGTCGTGCACCACGACGTGGGGGCGTTCGATCTCACGGTTGATCCCGTCGGCGACCAGGAGCGGCGGGCGCGGCGGCCACCCTTCGGACTCGGGGCCGGTCAGCGCGATGGCGCCCATGTGGCGGTCCTCCCACGGGATCGAGGCCGCGATCAGCAGGCGGCCCCGGAACCAGGCCGGGTCACGGAAGGCCCGGATCCTCCCCGGCCCGCCCTCGACCTCGTCCGCCGGTAGATAGAACCGCCGGTCGGGAAGCACGATCTCCCGATGCTCGGCCGATCTGGATTGGCCGGGCGCGAGTGGCAGCCGGGCCTCGAACACCCGCTGAACGAAGGTGGGCCGCCTCTCGCCGCGATGCCCGGTCGCCGTGTAGAAGACCGAGACCGTGCCGTCCGCACGCCGGATCGCCGTGCCGGACCACTCGCGGCTGCCCGGCGACTCGCCGTCGGGGAAGAGGTTCCCGAGGTCGATCCACTTGCCTTCGTCCAGGGCGAGCAGCCGGATGCGGGCGACGTCGTGGCGGTCCTCCGGATGGCCGGCCGCCGGAGCGGTCAGGCCCATCCAGAGTTCGCGGCCGTCGAAGAGGGCGGTGGCGTTGTCCTCTTCCTGGATCGGCCACATGTCCCACAGGTCCAGTCCGGGCAGCGCCGCCTCGACGGGGCCGAGGATGGGCGGTGCGGTCGTCACGGGGTCCTCGGTGATCAGGTCGAGGTGGCGCCGCGTCCACCGGGTCGTCGTGCTCACTCGTTCTCGATTTCGTTGAGGGCCGCGCGGGCCAGTTCCGCCGCGCCGGTGACGCCGGACAGGTTTCCGAGTGCAGGCGGGATGATGACGGTGTCGAGCGGGTAGCCGCCGGCCAGTTCGGCCGCGCGTGCCCTGACCAGGTCGAGCAGACCGGGCCTGCCGCCGACCCCACCGCCGATGATCACCGCCTGCGGGGACAGGGTCGAGGCCAGATTGTGTACGGCCAGCGCCAGATATTCGGCCTCCAGCTCCCAGGGTTCGCCGTCCCCGAGTTCTGGTGCGGGCCGCCCCCAGCGCTGCCGCATCGACGTCCCCGACGCCAGCCCTTCGAGGCAGTCGCCGTGGAAGGGGCAGACGCCGGGAAAAGGGTCACGGGCGGTGTCGTGGGGGACGCGCATGTGCCCGGCCTCCGGGTGGGCGCGCCCGTGCAGGGGCCGCCCGTGCGCGATGACGCCCACCCCGATTCCGGTGCCGACCGTCATATAGGCGAGCGTGTGCAGTCCTCGCCCGGCGCCATGACGCCATTCGCCGACCGCCGCGCCGTTCACGTCGGTGTCGAGCGCGACCGGCACGCCCAGGCCCGCTCGGAACGGGGTCACGACGTCGGCCCCCGACCAGCCGGGTTTGGGAGTGGCGGTGAGGTGCCCGGTCGCCAGGTCGACGGGTCCGAAGGTGGCGATCCCGACCGCCGCCGGGGCCGGGTGGCGGCGGAAGAACGCGAGGGCCGCCGGGATCGTCTCATCGGGGGTGGTCGTCGGGACCACTTCGGTGGCCACGATCGTTCCTTCGGCGTCGACCAGCGCGCACACCCATTTCGTGCCGCCGGCCTCGACGGCTCCGTACATGTTCATCCCTTCAGTGAACCTTGGAGCAGGGCCGTGACGAAACGGCGCTGGAAGATCAGGAACACGGTGAGCGTCGGCGTCAGGATGAGCAGCGAGCCCGCGCACAGCAGGGGGATGTCGGTGCCCCACTGTCCCTGGAAGGCGCCCAGGGCACCGGACATCGTGCGCTGCAGCGGGTCGTCGACCAGCACGATGGCCAGCAGGAACTGGTTCCACGTCCACAGAAACAGCAGGATCGCCAGCGACGAGGTCGCCGGGGCGGCCAGCGGCACGTGCACCCGCCAGAAGAGCTGCCAGGTCCCGGCGCCGTCGATGCGGGCGCTCTCCGACAATTCCTCGGGCATGTTCACGAAGTGGGCCCGCATCCAGAACACCGAGAACGGCATGAACAGCCCGATCAGCGGCAGGATGATCGCCCATCGGGTGTTCAGCACGCCCATGTCGCGCACCAGGTAGTAGAGCGGCGTGATGATGCCCTCGAACGGCAACGTCAGCCCCAGCGCGAACGCCAGGAAGACGAACCGCCGCCCGGGGATGCGCAGATGCCCGATGGCGAATCCGGCCATGGTGGCCACGACCAGCGAGATCGGCACCACCCCGAGCACGATCAGCACGCTGGACTTCAGCAGTTCGGTCATCCGGGCGGCGGTGAACGCGGTGGCGAAGTTGCCCCACTGCGGGTCGTCGGGCCACTCCAGGCCCAGCGGGTAGCTGCCCGACGGGTGGAGCGCGGTGACGAGGAGGCTGAGGAACGGCATCAGCGTGGCCGCCATCAGCACCAGCAGCAGCACCCGGCCCGTCCATGCCTCACGGCGAGCGATTTTCATGATTCGCGGTCCCTGGTGAGCCACTGGATCGGCAGCGCGCACGCGATCACCAGCACGGTGAGGATCACCGCGAGGGCCGAGGCGAGGCCGACCTGGCGTTCGGAGAAGGCCAGGTAGTAGATCTCCAGGCCGGGCACCATGCTGGCGTTGCCTGGCCCGCCCTGGGTCGAGATGTAGACGATGTCGAAGCTGGCCAGCGCGGCCACGACCGTGACGGTGACGCAGACGCCGATCTCCTGCCGCAGGCTGGGCAGGGTGATCGAGAAGAACTCCCGGAACGCGCCGGCGCCGTCGAGGCGCGCGGCCTCGTACAGTGCCGGGTCGATCTTGCTCATCCCGGCCAGCAGCAGGAGCGTGCACAGTCCCAGGAGCACCCAGGCGCCGATCACCCCGACCGCCGGCAGCGCCGTCGAGAAGTCGCCCAGCCAGGCGCGGGTGATCTTCTCCAGTCCGATGGCCGTGAGGAGCTGGTTCACCAGCCCGGTCGAGGACAGCAGCCAGCTCCAGGTGATCCCGGCCGCGACCAGCGGGATCACCTGCGGCAGGAAGATGACCGTACGGGCCACCAGCGCGAGACGGGTGGCGGCGATGCGCCGGATCGTCGCCGCGATGGCCAGCCCGAGCACGACCGGGACCGCGCTGAAGAACACGATCAGTTTCACCGCGTTGAGGATCGCGGCGAACAGGTCGGGGTCGGTGAAGACCCGCAGGTAGTTCGCGACCCCGGTCCAGGTGGCCACGCCGATGCCGTCCCACTTGTAGAGCGAGTACTGCACCGTCATGACCAGCGGCTGGATCACGAACATGACGTAGAACGCGGCCGCGGGCAGCACGAACAACCAGCCGGCCCATCTCGACTCGTTCCGGCGTTTCACGGCCGCCTTCACCTCAGCCTCCCTTGACCTGGCTCTGGTAGTCGCTCTGCACGCTCTTGAGCAGGCCTTCGGGGGTCTGCTCCCCGGCCACCAGCTTCTGCAGGTTCGGGGTCCAGCTCTTGGCGTAGATCGCGCCGGTGGCGTTGGCGATGAAGTCCATCGCGCCGTTGTCCTGCGCGATCTGCGCGCCCGCCGCGAGGGTGCTCTCGGTGACGGTGCCCGCCGCGACCGGCGGCATCGGCCCGTCGGCCGGGCCCATCGGGTGGGAGCCGCCGACCTGGACGCCGATCGTGCGGGCCTGCGTGTCGGTGGCGACCCAGTCGAGGAACTCGGCGGCGCAGTCGGCGTTCTTGGCGTTCGCGCCGATGCCGAACGTCAGCGGAGCCGACATGGCGGCCCGCTTGCCGCCGGCCTGGGCCGGTGGCATCAGGAAGAAGCCGATGTCGCCCGCCAGCTGCTTGTCGAGATTGCCCGACTCCCAGTCGCCGTCGAACATGAACACACCGTCGCCGCCGATGAAGCGGCTCATCATCGTGGCGTAGTCGACGGCGTTGACGTCCTTCCAGAAGTACCCGGCCTTGATCCACTTCTGCAGGTGCTGAGTCGCCTGGAGGTTGGATGGGGTGTCGATGCTCGCGCCGGGCTTCTGGAAGATCCAGTCGTTGATCGGCGCGGACGGCCCGTAGGAGGCCATCAGGTTCTGGAGCGGGAAGGCCAGGCCGCCGGTCGCGCCGCCGTTGAACTGGGCGATCGGGGCCAGGCCCGCCTCCTTGGCCTTGGCCAGGGCGGCGTCGAGGTCGGCGAGGGTCTCCGGCGGAGCGGTCATGCCGATCTGCTCGGCCAGCTTCTTGTTGTAGAACACGCCGGTCATGGAGAAGTTCAGGCCCATGGCGTAGAGGGAGCCCTCACCTCGCACGGCCCCGCCGGGAGCCAGGCGCATCTGTTCGAGCTGGGAGGCGGGCCACTGGTCCCAGCCGTAGACCTTGGCGTACTCGTCGAGGTTCTTGAGGAGGTTGTTCTTGACCAGTTCGGAGACCTGGGGGAGGCGCATGAGGTCCGGCGGGTCGTCGGCCAGCACGCGCGGGGCGTTCTGGGTGATCACCGCGAACTGGTCTTCGCGGATGTCCCAGGTGACGTTCGGGTGTTGCTTGGTGAACTCGGTGGTGAGCGCCTTCGGCAGGGGGAATCCGGTTTCGAAGTAGCCCTTCAGCGTGACCGGCGCGGTGCCGCAGGTCGGCGCGGCCGACAACGACGACGCCGACGACGCCGGGGCCGTCGGTTGCGCGTTGCCGCTTCCCGGCGCCGCGCAGGCGGCGGCCAGGCTTCCCCCCAGGATGACCACCATCGCCATGCGGCTCCGGCGGGAGTGAACTCGACGAGACATAGCGCGTCTCCCTTTGCTAAATCGGATTAGCGATGCGATAGTCTCACCGTGCGTATCCGACGGTGTCAAGACCCCGTAATTCGGTTGGAATGTTGGAGGCCTCCCCCGTGAGTCGACCCCGGGTCACTTTGGCCGACCTGGCCCAGGCGGCCGGAGTGTCCCGTACCACCGCCTCGCTCGTGATGACGGGCAGGGGCCGTGAGCTGCGCATTTCCCACGACGTCGAGCAGAGGGTACTGCGTGCGGCGGATGAGTTGGGCTATCGCCCCAACGCGGTCTCCGTCGGATTGCGAACAGGAACGAGCCGGACGATCGGCTTCGTCTCCGACACCGTCGCGACGTCCCGCCTCGCCGGAGACATGATCAAGGGCGCCCTGGAGGCCGCCCGCGAACGCGGAGTGATGTTGTTCATCGGTGAGACCGAGGGCGATCCCGCACTGGAGCGCGGCCTGCTGCACGCCATGCAGGACCGCCAGGTAGACGGCATCATCCTGGCCGCCATGTACACCCGGACGATCAAGGTCCCGAAGGACATCGGGCCCGCCGTACTGCTCAACGCGCTGCCAAAGCCGGCCTCCGGCCTGCCCTCGATCGTGCCCGACGAGGTGGGGGCCGGGCGTTCGGCCGCCCGGCTGCTGCTGGAGGCAGGCCACCACGAGGGGGTCTACCTGATCGGGGCGGGTCCTAGGTTGCGCGACGGGCCCGCCGCCAGCGTCGCGGCGGTGGAACGCCTGGTCGGCATCAGAGAGACCGGCCTGAAGATCGCCGGAGCCCGCGCCTGCGCCGAGTGGCAGCCGGAAGAGGGCCTGGCCGCGACCCGGTCCCTGCTGGCCGACCACCGCCCCCGGGCGCTGATCTGCCTCAACGACCGGCTGGCCCTGGGCGCCTACCAGGCGTTGGCCGACGCCGGGCTCTCGGTTCCCGACGACGTGTCGGTGGTGTCGTTCGACGACCACCCCATCGCGTCGTGGATGCGGCCCAAGCTGACGACCGTGGCGTTGCCCCATTACGAGCTGGGGCGCAAGGCGGTGCAGGTGCTGTTCGACCAGATGGGCGAGGAGGCCGAACCCGGCCAGGTGCACCGGGTCGCCATGCCGGTACGGCACCGGGACTCGGTCAAGCCCCGGTGACCCGCGGGCGTCCAGGCAGGGGACGGTTGCGCAGTTCGGCTTTGCGGATCTTGCCCGAGCCTGTCTTCGGCAGCGCGTCGACGATCTCGAAACAGACGGGGATCTTGTACTTCGCGAGCCGAGGACGGAGGAAGGCCGTCAGTTCCCCGGGAGTGACGGCGGCACCGGGCCGGGGGACCACGAAGGCGCGGCCCACCTCGCCCCACTTCTGGTCGGGCATCCCCACCACCGCGGCCTCCGCCACGGCCGGATGCGCGAAGAGCACGCCTTCGACCTCCGCCGGGTAGACGTTCTCCCCGCCGGAGATGTACATGTCCTGGACCCGGTCGACGATGGTCAGATGGCCCTCGTCGTCCACGACCCCGATGTCGCCGGAGTGGAACCAGCCGTCTTCGTTCAGTACCGCGGCGGTCGCCTCCGGGTCCCGCCAGTAGCCGGGCGTGACGTTCGGCCCCTGGATGAGCACCTCGCCGGGCTCCCCGGCCGCCGCGGGAGTGCGGTCGGGACGGAGCACACGCACGTTGGCGAAGAAGACGGGGACTCCGGCCGAGCCCACTTTGCGCACGCTCTCGCCCGCGTCGAGGAAGGTCGCGCCGGGTGCGGTCTCGGTCAGTCCGTAACCCTGGCAGAAGACCAGGCCCCTGTCCTGGTAGGCGCGGATCAGAGTCACCGGGATGGCCGCGCCGCCGGACATGAGGGTGCGCAGCGACGAGAGGTCGGCGTCGGCCCAGCGGGGTGACCGGGCGAAGTCGGCGAACATCGTGGTGACGCCGAACATCCACGTGACGCGGTGCTTCTCGATCAGGTCGTAGCAGAGCCCGGCGTCCCAGGAGGGCATGATCACGGAGGTGCCGCCCTTGAGGAAGGTCGGCAGCAGCGTCTGGTTCAGGGCCGCGACGTGGAAGAGCGGCGCGCTGATCAGCGTCACCTCGGTGCTGGTCACGTCCACGCCGACCATCATGTTCAAGCAGTTCCACACCAGGTTGGCGTGGCTGAGCATGGCGCCCTTGGGACGGCCGGTGGTGCCGGAGGTGTAGAGGATCAGGGCGACGTCGTCGAGCGCCACCGGGACGTCGAGGGGATCGGGATCGCCCTGCGACGCCCAGGTCTCGAAATCGTGCTCCCCTGGGGCGGGCGACCGTAAGGCCACGACCGTGCGGGGACCGGGCAAGCCGCGCACCGCCTCCGCGCAGCCGGGGTCGTAGACGAGGAGGGAGGCGCCCGAGTGCCGAAGCAGGTAGGCGATCTCGGGCGCGGTCAGCCGGAAGTTCAGCGGGACGAAGACGCCGCCCAGCATGTGGGTGGCGAACATGGTCTCGGCGAAGGCGACGTGGTTGGGGCCGAGGTAGGCGACCCGGTCCCCCGCCCGGATCCCGGCCTCGCGCATCCGCGCCGCCAGGCGGGTCGCCCGCTGGTGGACGTCGGCGTAGCTGAACGACCGGTCCGCGAGGACGAACGCGGTGCGGCCGGGGCTCATCTGGGCCCGGCGGGCGGGCCAGCCGCCGAGGCCGGCGTTACGCATCGGTGGCGGCGGGGACCGCCGGGGTGTCCGAGGTGAGGTCGTCGGTGCTGGTCTCGCGCAGGGCCAGCACGCAGACGACGGTCAGCAGGCAGCAGCCGGCGATGATCACCGAGATCGTCGTCGTGCTGCCGCCTCCGGACGACGCGTCCAGCTGGGCGAACAGCAGTGGGCCCAGCCCGGCGCCGAGTCCGGCGAGCTGGTAGCCGAGCGAGGCGCCGGTGTAGCGGTTCCTGGTGGGGAAGAGTTCGGCGTACATCGCCGCGAGCGGGCCGTACATCAGCGGGTGGATGACCGCCTGGCCCAGCACCAGCGCGATGGTGAGCACGGCGACGCTGCCGGTGTTCACCATCGGGAACAGGACGAAGCCGAACCCGGCCATGAGCAGCGCGCCCGCCAGCACGACCGGACGGCGTCCGACCCGGTCCGAGAGGGCCGACCAGCCGATGATGCTCACCACGGCCAGCGCGGAGGAGAGCGTGAGGCCGTTCAGCACCGCCTGCCGGGTGAAACCGGTCCGGACGCCGTACGCGATGAGATAGGTGGTCAGCGTGCCCTGGGCCACGAAGGCGGCCAGTCCGACGCCCACCCCGAGAAGCAGCGTCCTCGGATGGTGGCGGAACACCTCCAGCAGCGGCATCCGGCCGGGACGGCCGGATGCCGCTTCGAACACGGGGGTCTCCTCGACCCGCAGCCGGACGAACAGGCCGACCGCCAGCAGGAGCACGCTCAGCAGGAACGGCACCCGCCAGCCCCAGCTCAGGAACGCCTCCTCGCCCAGGACGGCCGCGGCGCCGCTGAGCACGCCGGTGGAGAGCACCATCCCGAACGGGGCGCCGGCGTTGGTGAAGCTCGCCCAGAGGCCGCGGCGGCTGGTCGCGTGCTCGGCGGACATCAGCACGGCGCCTCCCCATTCGCCGCCGATGGCGACGCCCTGCAGTACGCGAAGGGCGACGAGGGCGATGGGGGCGAGGACGCCGATCTGCTCGTAGGTGGGAAGCACACCGATGAGGAAGCTGGCGAGACCCATCAGGGTCATGGTCAGGATCAGCATGCGCTTGCGGCCGAGCCGGTCGCCGAAGTGACCGAAGATCACTCCGCCGAGCGGCCTGGCGAGGTACCCCGTGGCGAAGGTGCCGAAGCTGGCGACCGTGGCCGTGAGCGGGTCGAGCGAGGAGAAGAAGACCTTGCCGAAGACCACCGCCGAGGCCGTGGCGTACAGCAGGAAGTCGTAGTACTCGATGACGCTGCCCAGGAAACTGGAGGCCACCGCGCGATGGAGCTGAACCTGGTTGGGGGGTGAGACCGGCGGGTTCGTCATGACCGAGCTCCTCAGTCCGAGAGTGAGCCGCTGCGCTTGCCTGCCCGGAGGTTAGGCACATTCATGACGGACGTCAATCCTTTGCCCAGCATTAGGAGGCGCCGAGCCCGAGCAGGCGTACGGCGTTGCCCTTGACGATCTTCGGGCGGACCTCGGGCTTGATGTCGAGGGCGTCGAACTCGGCGAGCCATCGGTCCGGAGTGATCATCGGGTAGTCGGATCCGAAGAGGACTCTGTCCTTCAGCAGCGTGTTGGCGTACCGGATGAGCTGTGGGGGGAAGTACTTCGGCGACCATCCGGACAGGTCGATGTACACGTACGGCTTGTGCGTGGCGACCGCCAGGGCCTCGTCCTGCCAGGGGAAGGACGGATGAGCGAGGATGATCCGCAACTCGGGGAAGTCCACGGCGACGTCGTCGACCAGCATCGGGTTGGAGTACTTCAGCCGGATCCCGCCTCCGCCGGGCAGGCCGGCGCCGATGCCGGTCTGGCCGGTGTGGAACAGTGCCGGTACGCCCATCTCCTCGATCGCCTCGTAGAGGGGGTAGGCCGCCCGGTCGTCGGGCGCCATGCCCTGCACGCTCGGATGGAACTTGAAGCCGCGCACGCCGTACTCGGCCACGAGCCGGCGTGCCTCGCGGACGCCCGCCCTGCCCTTCCACGGATCGACGCTGGCGAAGGGGATGAGCACGTCGGCGTGGGCGGCGCAACTCTCCGCGACCTCCTCGTTGGAGATGCGCGGATGCCCGGTGGCGTGCTCGGCGTCGACGGTGAACACCACCGCCGCCATCCTGCGCTCGCGGTAGTAGGCGGCCATCTCGGGGATGGTGGGCCGGGAGTGCCCTTTGAAGTACTTCGCCGAGGCGCCGGCCAGTCCGTCACTGAGCGAGGCGTGCCCGTCGGCGGAGACCTCCGCGTGCGTGTGCACATCGATGGCGACCAGTTCGTCGACGTTCATGAGCCCTCCTCGGGCATATATCTGACTTCCGTCAATTATGTGCCTGACATATGGCCCGTCTACGCTTTCAATGTGACCATCGGCGGCGAAGACGAACCGGCGGCGCCGTCCACGCGCCCGCAGTCCCTGATATTCAGCTTCCTCGGCATCTACGCGCTGGACCGCGGCACCGCCATCTCCTCGGGCAGCATCATCGACGTGTTCGCCCGCCTCGGCGTCTCAGAAGAGGCCGTCCGGTCCACGCTCGCCCGCATGGTGAAGCGCAATTTCCTGATCCGGTACCGGGTGGGACGCAGGGCGTACCTCGGGCTCACCCCGCACGCGGTGGCGGTGCTCAGGGACGGGCGCAGACGGATCTGGGAGACCGGCGCGGTGAACCGCGACTGGGACGGCACCTGGACGGTCGTCGGATTCTCGCTGCCCGACAGCCGGCGCAGCACCCGCCACGACCTGCGGTCCCGGCTCATCTGGGCCGGATTCGGCCCGCTGCAGAGCGGGCTGTGGATCGCGCCGGGCGCGAAGGAGGTCACCGGCGTGTTCGACGCGCTGGACGTGGACGACCACGTCACGGTCCTGACCGCCAGGGCGTTCAAACCCACCGAGGCCGCCGACCTGGTCGCCAAGGCCTTCGACATCGAGCAGATCGCCCGGCGCTATCGGGCGTTCCTCGCCAGGTGGGACGTCACCCGGCCACTTCCCGACGCACCGGACGATCTCGTACGGCAGCTGTCGCTGCACACCGACTGGCTGCAACTCGTCCGGCAGGATCCCCACCTGCCGGCCGAACACCTCCCCGCGGACTGGCCGGCGATCCGGGCCGAGCAGGTCTTCCACACCCGCGCGGAAGAGTACGAGCGACCCGCCCGGAACGTGGCCGACGGCGTCCTGGACGAACTCACCCCATGACGCAGGCGGTCCCGTTGAGCGCGAACGCGGCCGGAGCCGCGTTGGCGCCGCTGTACGTGCCCTGGAACCCGAAGCCGGTCCCGGCCTGCGGGGCGATGGCGCCGTTGTAGGAGAGGTTGCGCGCGCTGACCTGGGAACCGGACTGGGTAACGGTGGCGTTCCAGGCGCCGGTGACCCGCTGGTTCCCCGGCCATGTCCAGGTCACGGTCCAGCCGTTGACGGGTGTCGCGCCGGTGTTCGTCACAGTGACGTCGGCGGTGAAGCCGTTGTTCCAGGTGGTGGGAAGGTAGGTGACCCTGCACCCGGCCCCGGGGTTGGGAGACGGGGACGGCGAAGGGCTGGGGGACGGCGAAGGGCTCGGTGACGGGCTCGGCCCGCCGGTGAGGCCGAAGAACTGAATCGCGGCGGCGGCCATCCCGCTCATCGGCAGGCTGTGGCCGGCCCCCTGGATGCTGTACGCCTCGACCCGCGCCGTGCCCGATCCGTCGGCGTAGCGGCGGCGGTTCCAGTTCGGTTGCGGCGTGTCCGTGCTGGTGGGCGTCTGGCTCAGGCCGAATACGTTGGTCCACTGATCGATCGCCTGCTGATGGGTGGCGTAGTAGACGAGGTTGTCCGTGGTGCCGTGCCAGAGCTGGACGCGCGGCCTGGCGCCGCTGTACCCGGGGTAGGCGGCACGGACCAGGTCTCCCCACTGCTGGGGCGTCTTGCTGATCCGCCCGGAGGCGCAGTTGCTGGCGCCGGGCGAGGGAATGTAGTCGGACTCGCTCGCGAAGCAGCCGAACGGCACGCCCATGAACGCCGCCCCCGCCTTGAAGACGTCGGGATAGTTGCCGAGCATGATGTTGGTTTCCATACCGCCCGCGGACGTGCCGGTGACGTAAATGCGGCCGGCGTCGCCGTTGTGGCGCTGCCGTGTGTAGGTGATCATGGACAGCAGCGAGACCGGGTCACTGCCGCCGCCGCGTACCTGCGACGCGGCCGACCAGGAGTCGAAGCAGTTGCCCTTCTTGGACGCCGACGGGTAGATGACGATGAAGCCGTACTGGTCGGCGAGGGTCCGGAACTCCGAACCCGAGTAGAAGCCCGGGCCTGACCCTCCGCAACCGTGCATGGCGAGCACGATCGCGGGGCTGGGTTGCACATTGTCCGGCACGTAGAGGTGCATCCGCAGGTTGCCGGGGTTGGCGCCGAAGTTCGTCACCTCGGTCAGAGTGGCCGCGGCGGCGGGCTGTCCGGCCACCAGGATCGTGGCGGCGCACAGCACTGCGGCACCGGCGCCCGCGAGTACGGCGGTCAATCGCTTCATCGGCTCTCCCCTGCTTGATCTTGGCTCGCTACACGAAGCCGCGGCGCCGCCGACTCGTCCTGATGAGAGCCGGTATAGGAGCCCCGGCGGCGGGCGGTCAAGCCGCGCTCGTACGGGATCATGACGCTCCACCGGGGAAAAAGCGGTTCTTGCGCTGGTTATCAAGCATTTTGTTATCAAGTAGCTTGATATTGAGGACGCGAAACTTACATTGCCCGTTATGGTCATCCGGTGACCTCGCGCCGCACTCCTGCAGCCGACCAGCCGGTCAAGCCGGGCCCCCGCCTGAGCTACCTGGTCTACCGACTGGAGCGTCGCATCCGCGCCCGGCTCGACGAGGCGCTCGTCCGGTACGGCATCACGACGACCGAATACATGGCGCTCAGCGAGCTGCGCATGCGCGACGGGCTCTCCTCGGCCGAACTGGCCCGCATCGCCTTCGTCACGCCGCAGGCGATGAACCTGGTCGTCCGCGACCTGGAACAACGCGGCCTGATCCACCGGGACGCACACCCGGACGGCGGCCGGGTGCTCCGCGCCCATCTCACCCGTGAGGGACAGACGGCACTGCGGCGCTGCGACCGTTCGCTCGACGGCATCGAAGCGGACATGCTCGCCGAGATCGACGACGCCACGCGCGGCACGCTGACGGAGAGCCTCACTCTCTGCACGCGAGCCCTGCGCCCGCCCACCTCTGCCCCGCAGGGCGGGCCCGACTCCGTCGCCACGGACCGATAACGCATCCTGACCATTGATCCGTGGCGTCGGACGTCATGTCGCGGTCATACCCGGCTCCATTTCTGGTTCGTGCCGCCGTTGCAGGTCAAGATCTGCGCCTTAGTTCCGTTGGCGGTGCCGGACACGTTCAGGCACTTGCCGGCCCCGATGGCGGTGATGCTGCCGTCGGAGTTGAACCGCCACTTCTGGTTGTTCTGGCCGTTGCAGTCCCAGATGATCACCGCGGTGCCGTCGGCCGTCCCGGCCCCGTTCACATCCAGGCACTTGTTGCCGTACACCCGCAGCTCACTCGCGCCGGTCGAGGTCCACTGCTGGTTGGGCTGCCCGTTGCAGTCCCAGATCTGCGCCAGGGCGCCATTGGCCTGCGAGGCGCCGTTGACATCCAGGCACCGCGCCGACGCCGCGCCCCGCAGCGCACCAGTGCTCGCCGAAGGAGAAGGAGACGGGGAGGGCGAGGGGGTGCCGCCGCCCGCCGCGACGCCCTTGCCGATGAAGGTGATCGAGTCGACGTCGAACGCGTTCGCCGACGGCGCCTTGAACACGACGTAGAGATTGCGGGTGCCCCCGGGGACGGTGACTCGCACAGCGGACAGGGACACGTAGCTGTTCCATCCCCCGGTCGCCGGCACGGAAGTGGAGGCGATGAGCGTCCCGGTCGGCGAGTCGGCGTGCAACTCGATGGACGCCCCGGTGCCGGACGGCGCCGATACGCGGAAGGACACCGTGTCGATCCCGGACAGGTTGACCGGCGTGAAGGAGATCCAGTCGTTGTTGGAGATGTCGCCGACGCGTCTGCCGCCCTCGGCTCCCGGCTCGTCGACGATCCGGACTCCGGCGGAGCCGGTGAAATGCTCGGCCTGCTTGTGCTTGGGCTGCAGCGTGATGCCGGCGTCGCCCTTCAGGCCGCCCCTGTCGGTGTAGTCGGCGGCCAGGACATAGTAGACGTTGGACGCCTCGTCATGGCCGGAGGCGGTGGTCGTCACCGTCCCGGAGCAACCGGTGTACTGACCCGTGTCATGGGCGTGCTGGTCGTGGCCGAGCGCGGTGATCACGTTGACCTTGGTGCAGTCGACGGCGCCGTCCTCGGGGTCGGTGACGTTCATCGTGTAGGCCACCCGGTCGCCGAAGTCGATGAACCCGCCGTCGGGCGGAGCCGCGAAGACGACCTGGGGACGGGTGTTGCCGACGACGACGGGCAACGTGACACTGCCCGTTTTCCCACCTGAGTCCCGTACGGTCAGGCTGGCGGTGTAGGTGCCGTTGCTCTGGTAGGTGTGGGACGGGTTGGCACTGGTGGAGGTTCCGCCGTCGCCGAAGTCCCAGCTGTAGGTGATCGCGTCGCCGTCGGGGTCGGCCGAGCCGGCCGAGGAGAACGCCACCGTCAGCGGCGCACTGCCCGAGTCGGGGTTGGCGCCCGCCTTGGCGACGGGGGCACGGTTCCCGGCCACGTAGTCGACGCGGTAGATACCGTCGTCGGTGTTCGCGTGCCCGAAGCCGTTGCCCCAGTCGGCCAGGTACATGGCGCCGTCCGGGCCGAACTTCATGTCGATCGGCGCACGCGGGGCGAGCTGCGCCACCAAGGGGTTGATCTTCAGGAGGTTGCCGGAGGAGTCCAGGCGGAACTCCTTGACGAAGTTACGGCTCCATTCATAGAAGAACGGCGTGCCGTTGAAGTACTCGGGGAACTTGCGGTCGGAGGTGCTGGCCGGGTCGTAACGGTAGAACGGCCCGCCCATCGCGGCCGCGCCGCCGCAACAGTTGATCTCCGGAAACTCGGCCGAGGCGTGGTAGTTGTACCAGACGGTCGCGGGCTGTGCCGAGGGCAGGCTGGTCAGGCCGGTGTTGTTGGGCGAGTTGTTGACCGGCGCCGAGCAGGAGAACTTGCCCCCCGAGGTGTTGGTGGCGAAGTTGAAGTCGTTGAACGGGATGTTGTTGCCGACGCAGTACGGCCAGCCGTAGAAGCCCGGCTGCTTGATCAGATTCCACTCCACCGTGCCCTCTGGGCCACGGTTGGCATTGGCGCTCCCCGCGTCAGGACCATAGTCCCCCAGTGAGATCCAACCGGTGACCTTGTCGACCGAGAAACGGAACGGGTTGCGGAAACCCATCGCGTAGATCTCCGGCCGTGTCCTGGCGGTGCCCGGCGCGAACAGGTTGCCGGACGGAATCGTGTAGGTGCCGTCGGACTCGGGGTGGATGCGCAGGATCTTGCCGCGCAGGTCGTTGGTGTTCGCCGAGGACCGCTGCGCGTCGTAGTGCTCCCGGCCCTGCCGCTCGTCGATCGGAGCATAGCCGCTGGACCCGTTTGGATTGGTGTCGTCGCCCGGGCCGATGTACAGGTTGCCGCCGGGGCCGAACGCGAGGTAGCCGCCGGTGTGGCCGGGTTCGTCGACGTTGCGGTACGCCGGAACCTCGATGATCTTCTTCTCGTTCGGCAGGTCGAGGCTGGTGCCGTTGAAGGTGAACCGCGACACCCGGTTCACCTCACCGCCGCTGGACGGCGAATAGTTGATGTAGATCCAGCCGTTGGTGGCGAAGTTCGGATCCAGCGCCAGTCCGACCCCGCCGTCCTCACCGCCGTCGTACACCGACAGGGTGCCGATGACCCGGGTGCCTCCGCCATTGGCGGGGATCATGTTCACCTTGCCCGAGCGGGAGATGTAGAAGACCCTGCCGTCGGCGGCCACGTCCAGCTCCATCGGCTGGTCCGGCGCGCCGTCGAGGGTCACCTTCTGGAACCGGGCCGCGACCGTGCCGCCGCAGTCACCCGGCGCCGCGCCCGCCGCCCAGCTCACCGCGCCCAGCAGGTGCTGCTTGAACAGCGGCTCCGAGTAGGAGGACGCCTGGTGGCCCATCGCGGTGGCCCACACCCGGCCGCCCTCCGGGTTGTGACACCAGGAGATCGGGTGGTCGGCGCCCATCTTGCTGGACCCCGCGTCGTAGGTGGTCTCATCCGCGGTCACCAGCACGTGCACCGAGCCACGCAGGTTCTTGTCGAAGTTGTACCACTCCTCCGTGCGCACCCACCGATCAGGCAGCCCCCTGGTGGAGGGGTGAGCCTTTTCGGCCACCTTGGCGGTGCCCTGCACGATCGCCGAATGCGCGGTCATGTGCGCGCCGGCCAGCGCGACCTGGTCCCACCAGGGGAACTGCGCCTCGATGTTCATGTCGGTGGCGTTGTGGATCGCGACGACGCCGCGGCCGCCGCGCACATAGGCCTGGAAGGCCTGACGCTGGGCATCGTTGTCCCACACCATGCCGCTGGTCTGGAACATGATCACCGCGTCGTAGCTGCTCAGCGTCGCGGACGTGAAGACGGCGGAGTCCTCGCTGCGGTCGAGCTGGAAGTTGTTGTCGGTCGCCATCTGCTGGAACATCGCGACGCCGGCGGGGATGGAGTCGTGCCGATAGGCGCCGCTCGCGGTCTCGCTGAACAGCAGCACCTTGAACTGGGGAGCGGCCGCATGCGCCGTGAGCGGCACCGTGGACGGCAACAGCACCGACAGGGCGGCGGCCAGCGCGAACAGTAATCGTGATCGTCGCATGAAGGATCTCCTCGGGGGTCACCGGCAACGGCCGCCGCGGCACTTCGGTGCTTTTGGCGGCTCGCCGGTTATGGCGGATGGGCTCAGACGCGGGTCCATCTCTGGTTGCTCTGGCCGTTGCAGGTCCAGATCTGCGCCCTGGTGCCGTTGGCGGTGCCGGACACGTCCAGGCACTTGCCGGCCCCGATGGCGGTGATGCTGCCGTCGGAGTTGAATTGCCACTTCTGGTTGTTCTGGCCGTTGCAGTCCCAGATGATCACGGCTGCGCCGTTGGCGGTGCCGCCGCCGGACACGTCCAGGCACTTGTTGCCGTACACCCGCAGCTCACTCGCGCTGGTGGAGGTCCACCGCTGGTTGTTCTGGCCGTTGCAGTCCCAGATCTGCGCGAGCGCGCCGTTGGCCTGCGAGGCGCCGCTGACATCCAGGCACCTGCCCGACGCCACGCCCCGCAGCGCGCCGGCGCTCCCCGAGGGCGACGGAGAAGGCGACGGGGAGGGCGAGACGCTGGTCAGTTCCTTGACGCGGATGTTGCGGAAGGACGCCACGTCGCCGGACCCGTGGTTCTGGATGCCGAGGTAGCCCTGCTGGAGCGAGCGGACCGGATCGGTGTTGGTGAAATCGTTGATCCTGGTGCCGTTCAGGAACACCTGCAGCCGCTCACCCTCCACCAGCAGCTCATAGGTATTCCACTGACCCGGCGGATTGAGCGCCGCATCGCGTGCGGTGATGTCCGCCGGCTTGAAGCCGTAGATCGCGCCCGTCGTCTTGTCCGCGCTGTCGGTCGCGTCGATCTGCACTTCATATCCGGTGCTGAGCGCGGCGTTCGCATCGCTGGTGGCCGGGAATCCGACGATCACCCCCGAGTTGGAGTCGCCGGTCAGCCGCCAGTCGAGCTTGAGGGAGTAGGAACGGAACTCCTTGGCGCTGTACCACAGCATGCCCATGCCCCCCTGGGAGGTCAGCGTGGCGGCGCTGTTCGCGAACGACCCGGGCCCGGCCTGCGACCAGCCCGTCGTCGACCCGTTGTACAACGTCGTGTATCCGTTCTCCGGACGGCAGTCGGCGTTGGCCGCCTTGGCCGCGTACCGGATTCCGCCCAGCAGCAGGTTGCGGAAGTTCGAGTCCGCGTACGACTCCTGGGTGTGCCCCAAGCCGGTGTAGAACGCGCGGCCGGAGGACTGGGGATGGCACCACGTGATCGGATGGTCTCCCATGCCGCCGCCGCTGTAGCTGCTTTCGTCCAGGCTCTGCAGCACCCGCGCACTCGAACGGGGGTTGGTGCGGAAGTTGTACCACTCGTCGGTACGCGACCAGGTCGTCCCCAGCTGAGCGGTCGCGGCATGCGCCCGGTCCTCGTTCCGTACGGTGGCCTGCTGGATCGCCGGGTGGTTGTTGAACCAGGCTCCCATCAGCTGCCCGTAGTACGACCAGCCGTACTCCGTGTCGGCGGCCGAGTGCACCCCCACATAACCGCCCCCGCCGTCCACGTACGTCTGGAAGGAGGCCTGCTGGGTGCCGTTCAGCACGTCACCGGTGGTGTTGAGGAACACCACCGCCTTGTACTGGGCGAGGTTGGCCGCGTTGAAGGCGTTCGAGTCCTCGGTCGCGTCCACGGTGAAGTCGTTGGCGCCCCCCAGGTCGCGGATGGCCTGGATTCCGGTGGGGATCGCGTCGTGCCGGAACCCGGCCGTCTTGGAGAACACCAGCACCTTGAAGGCGGCGGCCTGGGCGGGGATGGCGGGGATCACCGTCGCCGCGGCGGCGGTGAGCGCCACCGCGGTCACCGACAGGCGTCGCGGTACCGATGCCCTCCGGTCGTTTCCGGCGGCGCGCCTGAGGGTGGCGGGGATCAGTTGTCGCAGCATGAGTGTCCTTCTGTCATGGCGCCGGGCGCACATCAGTGCGTGGTCGTGGGGTGGGCGAGGTCGTGGGGTGTGGCGGGCGGCCTCAGACGCGGGTCCATTTCTGGTTCGTGCCGCCGTTGCAGGTCAAGATCTGCGCCTTGGTTCCGTTGGCGGTGCCGGACACGTTCAGGCACTTGCCGGCCCCGATCGCGGTGATGCTGCCGTCGGAGTTGAACCGCCACTTCTGGTTGTTCTGGCCGTTGCAGTCCCAGATGATCACCGCGGTGCCGTCGGCGGTCCCGGCGCCGGACACGTCCAGGCACTTGCTGCCGTACACCCGCAGCTCACTCGCGCCGGTGGAGGTCCACCGCTGGTTGGACTGCCCATTGCAGTCCCAGAGCTGCGCGAGCGCGCCGTTGGCCTGCGAAGCGCCGTTGACATCCAGGCACCGCCCCGACGCCGCGCCCCGCAGCGCACTGGCGCTGCCCGAAGGAGATGGGGAGGGTGAGGGGGACGAGCCCGTCGCGAAGGTGAACGCGTCCAGGTCGAACAGGTAGCCCTGGCCGGTCGGGCCGCGGAAGACCAGGTACAGCGCCGTCGCGCCGGTCGGCGCGCCGCCGAGGTTCGCCGCGACTTCGGCGAAGGTGTCCCAGCTACCGGTGCCGGCGACGTTCGCCGTTCCCAGCAGCGTGCCTGTCGCCGAGCCCGCGCGCACCTCGATCCGGCCGCCCGCGCCCGCCGAGGACACCCGCACGGTGATGCTCCCGGCGTTGCTCAGGTTGTACGGCTGGAAGGAGATCCAGTCCCCGTCGTCGACGAAGCCCACGGTCCTGCCACCCTCCGCGGTGGTGTGGTCGGCCGTCTGGACGCCCTGCTGGGCGCCGAAATGTTCACCTTGCCGGTGCCGTGGCTGCAGCGTCCGGATACTCGTGGCGGTCAGACCGCCGCCGTCGACGTAGGACGCCGTGAATACGCCGAAGATGTTCGCCGCGGCGTCGTGCTCGCCGTCGACCGGCACCGCGATGGAGCCGCCGCAGCCGGTTCGCGAGGTGATCTGGTGAGCGTGGCTGTCGTGGCCGAGCGAGTAGGTCACCGTCACCCTCGAACAATCGACGGTGCCGTCCTCCGGATCGCTGACGCCGACCTGGAACGGCACCGTGTCACCGAAGGAGAACAGCTGACCGTCGGCCGGGCTCGTGAGGGCGACCGTGGGAGCGGTGTTGCCCACGGTCACGATGACGCTCGCGCCCCCGGTCAGCCCCTGGGGGTCGCGGACGGTGAGCGTGGCGGTGTACGTGCCGTTGGCGGTGTAGGTCCTGCTCGGGTTGGCGGCGGTCGAGGTGGTGCCGTCGCCGAAGCTCCACGCGTACGACAGCGAGCCGGCCTCCGGGTCGGAGCTGCCCGCCGAGGAGAAGCTCACCGTCAGCGGGGCCGGTCCCGAGGTCTTGTCGGCCATGGCTCTGGCGATCGGGTTGCGGTTGGCCTGACCGACGTACTCGATGCGGTAGAGCGCCTGGTTGTTGTTTCCGGTGCCGTAGTCGAGCACGTACAACGCCCCGTCGGGGCCGAAGGCCATATCCATCACCTGCGTCCCCGACCAGGGGAACGCGGAGATCTCTCCGTACCCGCCGTCGGACTTCACCTCGATGGCCTTGATCCAGCGGCGGCCGTACTCGCCGGCGAAGTATCGTCCGTCGAGCGCCTGGGGGAACTTGACGCTGGAGTTCAGGTTCGGGTCGTACCGGTAGACCGGGCCGCCCATCGGCGACTCCGAGCCGGTGCCGAACTCCGGCGGCGAGCCGGAGTCACCGGCGTATCTGATCCACGCCGGCTTGGCCTGAGGCAGCGTGGTCAGGCCGGTGTTGCGGAAGGAGTTGTTGGCCGGGCCGCCCGCGCAGTTGTACTTCGAGCCGGTGCCGCCGGAGGCGAAATCCCACTCGTTGTAGGTCTCGCTGGTGGTGTTCGCGCCCGTGCAGTACGGCCAGCCGTAGTTGCCGGGACCGGTGATGCGATTGAACTCCACCTGCCCGCTCGGCCCCCGGCTGGAGTTGGTCACCCCCGCGTCCGGTCCGTAGTCGCCCAGGTAGACGATGCCGGTCGCCTTGTCCACGCTCATCCGGAACGGGTTGCGCAAGCCCATGGCGTAGATCTCCGGCCGGGTCTTCGACGTCCCCGGGGCGAACAGGTTGCCGCTGGGAATCGTGTAGCCGCCGTCCGGCTGCGGCTTGATCCGCAGGAGCTTGCCGCGCAGGTCGTTGGTGTTGGCCGCGGTGCGCTGGGCGTCGTACTGCGGGTTGCGGTTGGTCCGCTCGTCCAGCGGGGCGTAGCCACTCGACTCGAAGGGGTTGGTGTCGTCTCCGGTGGTCAGATACAGGTTGCCGGCGGCGTCGAAGTCGATGTCACCGCCCACGTGACAGCACTGGCCGCGGTCGTTGGCGACCCGCAGGACCACCTTCTCGCTGGACATGTCGAGCGTGTCGTCCGACCCGAGAGTGAACCGGGACAGATAGAGCTCACCCTTCCACTGGTCGAACTGCGACTGGTTGCCGGTGGCGGGGGCGTCGCCGCTCGGCGTGCTCAGCCGGGGTGAGTAGTACAGCCAGATGTATCGGTTCGACGCGAAGTTCGGGTCGACCGCCACGCCCTGGAGGCCCTCCTCGTCGTGGCTGTAGACGTTGAGCCTGGCGGCCACCTTCGTGTTGCCGTTGACATCGGTCACGCGCACCGTGCCGTCGCGGGCCGTGTGGACGACCGATCGGTTCGGCATCACGGCCAGCGACATCGCCTCGCCCAGCTCCGAACCGCCCGACGCGAGCGGCACCTGCTGGTAGTCGGACGCCGGGATGGTCAGTGCGCCGGCCGGGGAAGCGGTGAGCGCGGTGGCGCCTGAAGTGATCAGTGCGATCGTGGCCAGAAATGTGAGCCACGGACGTCGGGACATGAGTCTTCCTTTCCTGACGAACCGACCGGTCAGGGCAAGGCGCGCGCCGCCGCGCTGTTGCCAGAGTTGCTGTCAGGCGCGGGTCCATCTCTGGTTGCCGCCGCCGTGGCAGGTCCAGATCTGGAGTTTGACGCCGTTGGCCGTGGAGTTACTGGGTGCGTCCAGGCACTTGCCGGCCCCGATGGCGGTGATGCTGCCGTCGGAGTTGAACCGCCATTTCTGGTTGTTCTGGCCGTTGCAGTCCCAGATGATCACGGCTGCCCCGTCGGCGGTCCCGCCGCCGTTCACGTCCAGGCACTTGCCGCCGTAGACGCGCAGCTCACCGGCCGCGGTGGAGGTCCACTGCTGGTTGGACTGTCCGTTGCAGTCCCAGATCTGCGCGAGCGCGCCGTTGGCCTGGGAGGCGCCGGTCACGTCCAGGCACCGGCCCGACGCCACTCCGCGGATCGGGGTGGCGGTGGACGGGGAAGGCGTGGGACTGGGCGTTCCGCCGGGCTGGCCGATACTGCCGGGGACGGCCTGCAGCGCCGCGTACCAGGCGGCCGCCATCTTGTCGTAACCGCCGGCGGTGGGGTGGATGCCGTCGATCAGATCTGACGTGTTGAGCTTGCTGTGCATGTCGACCAGATGGACGCGTTTGCCGGCGTTGACCTTGTTCTGCACGATGCCGGGAATGGCCGCGTTGAAGGTGCGGACGGCGGCCTCCTGGCTTGCCGACGCCAGGGGGATGATGGTGGCGACGAACACGTCCGCGTTCGGTACGGCCGTGGTGACGCGGTCGATCAGGGTGGACAGCCGCTGTGGCGCGCCCGTCACGTTGTAGTTCTGCAGCACGTCGTTGGTGCCGATGTGCAGCAGCACGGTTCGCGGGTTGTGGCTCCGCGCCCAGCCGTTGATGTTCGCGTCGATCTGATCGATGCGCCAGCCGGGGTGTCCCTCGTGATCGTGATCGCCCAGACCGCTCGGCCCGTTGAACTGGGAGCCGACGAGGTCGATCGTGTACCGGCCGCCGGCGAGGCGCTGCCACAGGCCGATGCGGTAGCCGCCGGGTATCTGGGTGCCCTCGGTGATCGAGTCGCCCAGCGGCATGACACGCACCCCGCCGTTGGATTCCGCGTCGGCGGAGGTTGTCTGTACCGCCACACTCAGGGCGACGGTGATCGCGGTGCCCAGCGCCGCGATGAGTAATCGTCTCCAAGCATGCATGCTCGACCTCTTTGACCGTTGTGAAGTGCCCGCGAGTTCGGCTCGGGTGCGTCAGCGACGCATGTGGTGCGAGGGCCGATGGCCTGATGTGACATGTATCAGTCTGATTGGGCGCATCGATGGCCGAAAAAGCCTCCTCATGTGTCGGGATCGCGTGATGGCGTGCCCCCGAAGAAGGGCCGCCTCCTCGCGAAGCCCAGCTGCGTTTACCAGCTGTTTCTTACAGGAGGAGCGCTATGTTAGCGTTAACATAACTCTGCCGTTGGGCCCGACTCCTTTCTGTCGCGCTCGTGGAGATGTGTAGCGGAGCAAATCTGAGGCAGATCGCGTCGTCAAGAGTATGAAACATTCTCGGGTCGGGGAGTGCCACGATCACCCCCACCCACCTGGGGGTTCGGCGCGTTCTAAAACACCGGGAGAAAGTGATGTGATGAAAATTTCATCCGAAAGCCGACCGCCTCCGGTGCGGCGGGGTTTGCCGCACCGGAGGCGTTCCCACCCCGGAAGGGGAGGGTCAGTGGGTGGTGATCAGGCGCTGGGAGAAGCGGTCATGGTCTGGCCGGCGCGGGTCGTCAGGTCCGGTTCCATCGCTGGTTGTTGCCGCCCCAGCAGGAGTACAGCTGGAGCTGGGCGCCGTTGGCGGAGCCTGCGGCGTCCAGGCACAGCCCGGATTGCACGCCGACGATGGTTCCGTCGCTGTTGAGGCGCCATTTCTGGTTGTTGCCGCCCCAGCAGGAGTAGATCTGCACCGCGGCCCCGTTGCCGGTCCCGGCGGCGTCCAGGCACTTGTTGCCGTACACCCGCAGCTCTTGGGCGGAGGTGGTGGTCCACTGCTGGTTGGCGCCGCTGTGGCAGTCCCACAGCTGGACCCGGGTGCCGTCGGTGGTGCCGGCGTTGGGCACGTCCACACAGCGGCCGGAGCCGACACCCCTGAGCTGCCCCCCACTTCCACCAGTCGGAGTCACCGTCGGAGTCGCCGTCGGCGTGACCGTCGGGGTGGGGCTGGGGTTCGGGCTCGCGGCGTTGAGTGCGTTCAGGACGGAGTTGTACGCCCCCTTCTTGTTGCCGCTACCGTCGAACAGCAGCGGGCTGGCGCTCGATCCGAGCCAGGAGTCGCTGTCGCGGACGCCCCACACGGTGATGCCGGTGCAGCGCGCCACCGCCAGGCAGTCGTTCACCACGCTCGCGTAGGTGCTCGCCGAACCGCCCTGGATGTCCAGCTCGGTGATCTGCACGTCCACCCCGAGGGCGGCGAAGCTGGAGATCGTGGTGCGATAGTTGCTGTTGTACGGGCTGTTGCTGTTGAAGTGCGACTGCAGGCCGACGCAGTCGATCGGGACGCCGCGCTGCTTGAAGTCGCGGACCATGTTGTAGACGCCCTGGGTCTTGGCCCAGGTCCAGTTGTCGATGTTGTAGTCGTTGTAGCAGAGCTTGGCGGCCGGGTCGGCGTTCCGCGCGGTGCGGAAGGCGACCTCGATCCAGTCGTTGCCGGTGCTCTGCAGGTTGGAGCTGCGGCGTCCGCCGGAGTTGCCGTCGGCGAAGGCCTCGTTGACCACGTCCCAGGCGTAGATGTTGCCGCGGTAGTGCGCCATCACACCGTTGATGTGGTCGATCATCGCCTGCCGCAGGGAGCTACCCGACAGGGACTGCATCCAGCCCGGCTGCTGGGAGTGCCAGGCCAGGGTGTGACCCCGTACCCGCTTGCCGTTCTGCCGCGCCCAGTTGAAGACGCGGTCACCGTTGGTGAAGTTGAACTGCCCCCGGTTCGGCTCGGTGGCGTCGATCTTCATCTCGTTCTCGGCCGTCACCATGTCGAACTCACGGTTCGCGATCGAGGTGTACGCCGAATCGCCGAGCTTGCCCGAGGCGATGGCGGTCCCGAAGTACCGGCCGCTCTGCTGAGCCGCCGCACCGAGCGTGCTCGCCGCGGCGTCGGCGGGAAGCGTCACCGCCATGGTCATGCCCAGCACACCGAGGGCGCCGATGACCAGGTTCCGGCGCAGGCCGCTGAAAGGTCGCCGGGATCCGGGCGGGGGTATGGCGTTTGTGCCCATGTTTGTTCAGCCTCCATAGCTGTCAGGGAAGGGGAAGAACGCGGGTACTCCGCGAGCTCGACGCCGCGCTCCATCGTCGGAACGCACACCACGAGGGCGTCGCAAAGACGGATTCCTTGCCATCACCGGTCCTGGCGGCAAGCCGTCTCGGGGACCCAGTGTGGAAACATCCCCGAAATGTGTCAAGGCTTTCAAAAAACTTTCGGTCGTTCCATCCGATTCTTGTGCCTTCCACGGCCCTCAACAGTGGGTCGCTCATGTGAAAGTTTCGGACGCGCAGGCGAGAGTGCGGAATCACCGATGAAACGTTCATCGCATCCCGTTCACACCTTGGGGGACCCCTTCGTAAAACACCAGATGGGCCCGCATTCAGGCTCCCGAGGTTCGCACGAGACGCCGGCGGCCCTTGACGGCGCCCTCCTCCCTCGTATTTGCTCCGCCCCACCACCGCGTCCAACCAGCCGACGGAGAGGGCGTTCGACCAGCCGAAATGTTTGCGTTAACGCCACATAAGTATCGGAAATTTCGCCATTTGGTTGACGTAACTATCACAACGTTCTCGATAGCGCCTGCCAGTTGAACGATCGCGGGCTGCGGCGGGCCTGACGTGGCTGTGCCGGGGCGACCTGATCAGGCACCCCTGGAGAATGGGCAGAACAATGAGACGGCGTACCAGAGAGCTAGTCGGCGTCGACGCCGCGAGCGCGCTCACAGCTGCGGTCACGGCCCTGGCCATGTTCGCGGTGCCCGCGCCTCAGGCGTCGGCGGCGGCCCTGACTCAGGTGTCCAACTTCGGCGCCAATCCCGGCAACATCCAGATGTACCTCTACGTCCCGGACAATGTGTCCGCTCGCCCGGGCATCCTGGTGGCGATGCACGGCTGCAATGGCACGGCCCGGGCCTTCTACCAGAGCACCGAATTCGCGTCATTGGCCGACCGGTACGGCTTCATCGTCGTCTACCCACAGGCCAACAAAAGTGCCAACGGCCTGTCGAACTGCTTTGACGTGTGGTCGGACGCCGCCTTACGCCGCGGGGGCGGCGGCGATCCGGCGTCGATCGTCGCCATGGTGTCCTACGTGCAGCAACGCCACAATGGTGACCCGCAGCGGGTGTTCGCCACCGGCTTCTCGTCGGGCGCGATGGAGACCAACAACCTGCTCGCGGTATATCCGGACGTGTTCAGGGCCGGCGCGCCCTTCGCGGGTGTGCCCTACGGCTGCCTGGGGCCCGCCGGGTGCGGTGACAAGACGCCGCAGCAGTGGGGCGACCTGGTCCGCAACGCCTATCCCGGCTACACCGGGGCCCGGCCGCGCGTGACGTCCTGGCACGGCACCGCCGACGACGTGCTGAACTACGGCATGCTGCAGGAGCAGGTCGACCAATGGACCAACGTGTGGGGAATCAGCCAGACCCCCACGTCCACCAGCAGCCCGCAGTCCGGTTGGACCAGGCGGGTCTTCGGCTCCGGCCAGGTCGAGGCGTACACCGTCAACGGGGCCGGTCACGACCTGCCGCGTCCCGGGATGGCGGCCTACGCGATCCACTTCTTCGGTTTGGACGGCGGCGCCCCCTCCCCCAGCCCGACGGTCACGCCGACGGTCACGCCGACGGCGACTCCGACGGTGACTCCGACTGGTGGAAGTGGGGGGCAGCTCAGGGGTGTCGGCTCCGGCCGCTGTGTGGACGTGCCCAACGCCGGCACCACCGACGGCACCCGGGTCCAGCTGTGGGACTGCCACAGCGGCGCCAACCAGCAGTGGACCACCACCTCCGCCCAAGAGCTGCGGGTGTACGGCAACAAGTGCCTGGACGCCGCCGGGACCGGCAACGGGGCCGCGGTGCAGATCTACTCCTGCTGGGGCGGCAACAACCAGCGATGGAACCGGACCTGACGACCCGCGCCGGCCCGACCAGACCCTGAGACCCTCACCGCTCTCTCGCAGGGCCTGAACCCAGGATCGGCGCCACCTGTGGGGTTGGGGCCTGGCCGGGCACCAACCCCACCCACCGGCCCTCCCCTTCCGGGGTGGGAACGCCTCCGGTGCGGCAGACCCCGCCGCACCGGAGGCGATTCAGCGTCCGGACCCGGCAAGCACAAGAGTATGACTGATCGAGCTTGTCTCCCCGTGGTTGAGCAGAGACAGCCAGAACAGTACTACTCATTTGAACGATTCAAATAGATCGGCTGGTATGGGTAGGTCAGTGGCGGATATAACCGCTGGTAGACGCTATGAGATTACTAACCACGACCAGGTTCCTAGTGTGCATGTCGTGAAATAAGTGGGCTTAAGGTCTTGACGGGCGTCAGTGCTCCGAACGTAATTGGTAGCGAAGCCCCGGAGGCGTGTTCCCGCCGGAATCCCCCGGCCGGATCACATGGGCGCCGCACAGTCGGCCGCCATCGCAACCCGATTCGACGACGGCCTCCACCTCAGGCCGTCTGACGAGGAGGGCGTGACCTGACCCGCACCCTCTACCCCCAAAGGAACCACCGTGCAACCATCCTCGCGCGTCACGGCGCTCAGACCGGTCCTGACCGGCGTCGTCGCGGCGGCTCTGGCCGCGGCGTTCGCCCTCGTCGCCCCGGCCGCCCCCGCCCTCGCGGCCACCACGACCCTGTACGCGTCTCCGTCCGGCACCGGCACCGCCTGCACCTCCGCCCAGCCGTGCTCGCTGCCCGCGGCGCAGACGGCGGTGCGGTCGCTGAACGGCGCCATGTCCGGTGACATCGTCGTACAGCTGGCCGACGGGGTGTACCGGCTCTCCGCGCCGCTCCGGCTGACCGCCGCCGACTCCGGAAACAACGGCTACACCGTCACCTGGCAGGCCGCTCCCTCGGCCCGCCCGGTGATCAGTGGAGCCCGGGCGGTCACCGGCTGGTCCCTGGCCGACTCCGCCAAGAACATCTGGCGGGCCGGCGTCGGTGCGGGAATCGACACCCGGCAGCTGTATGTCAGCGGCGCCCTCGCCACCCGGGCCCGCACCCAGGTCAACCGGGCCGACTTCACCGCCGGCAGCACCGGGATGCGATTCGGCAACAGCGCCCTGAACTATCTGAACAACCTGGCCAACCAGAACCGCGTCGAGATGGAGAGCGTCGGCTCCTTCACCGACCGTTACTCGCCGGTGCAGAACATCAGCGGCAACCTGATCACGATGCAGCAGCCGGCCTGGAACAACAACAACTTCGGCTACGACACCTTCACGCAGCCGCACCGCGCCGGTCCGCTCTACCTGACCAACGCCTACGAGTTCCTGGACTCGCCGGGCGAGTGGTACATCAACCCCGGCACCGGCGTGCTCTCCTACATCCCGCTCGCGGGCCAGAACATGAGCACCACCGGCGTGGAACTGCCGGTGCTGCAGTCTCTGGTGAACATCGGGGGCACCTATGACGCGCCGGCGCACCACATCACCTTCACCGGCATCACCTTCACCGGCACGACCTGGCTCGGCGCCAGCGGCAACCAGGGCTACGCCGACCAGCAGACCGGCGCCTACATCGCGGGCAACTGGAACTGGCCCAGCTTCTCCTCCTGCCACAACGGTTGCACGCAGTTCGAGGCCGCCCGGCCGAACTGGTACCAGATGCCCGCCGCCGTGCAGATCTCCGCCGCCGGCAACATCGCCTTCACCGACTCCCAGTTCGTCAACCTGGGGCAGACCGCCGTGGGCATCGGCAACGACGCCAACGCCCACGCCAGCGGTGTCGGCCTCGGCGCCAGCGACATCACCGTCACCCGATCCGAGATCGCCCGCAGCTCCGCCGGCGGCATCGTGGTCGGCGGCGCGCGCGCCGACGCCCACCACCCCTCCGACCAGCGGATGGTCAACCGCGACATCACCATCAGCAACAACCGCATCCACGACCTGGGGGTGGACCACCGGGGCATTGTCTCGGTCCTGACCACTTACGTCACCAACTCCGACGTGTCCCACAACGAGGTCTACAACATGCCTTACACCGGCATGTCGATCGGGTACGGCTGGGGCGCCAACGACACCGGCGGCAACACCAACTACGCCAATCGCGGCCTGTACAACTACCAGCCGCGCTACACCACGCCCACCACCGCCTCCGGCAACCGGCTTGTCGGCAACTACGTCCACGACGTCATGCAGCAGATGAACGACGGCGGCTGCATCTACACGCTGTCATGGAACCCGAACGCGGTGATCAGCGGCAACTACTGCCTGCGCACCAACGGGTACTTCGGCGTCTACTTCGACGAGGGCTCCAAGTACTACACCGTCACCGGCAACGTCTTCTCCAGTACCGGCACCTGGGCCACCGCCAACTACTGGGGCGGCGAGAACATGGGCAACTGGACCGTCACCGGCAACTGGACCAGCAACAGCTCCACGAACGTGACCAACGGCGACCGCGGCAACGTGGTCAACAACAACGTCACGGTGAGCAACGGCAACTGGCCGACGGGCGCGCAGGCCGTGATGGCCGCGGCCGGTCCCCAGAGCGGCACTCCCGCGCAGACGGTGGAGATCGTCGGAACCCAGTCCGGGCGCTGCATCGACGTGAGCGGCGGCAGCAACGCCAACGGAGCCGCGGTACACCTCTGGGACTGTCATGGCGGGGCGAACCAGCGGTGGACGCGGACGTCGTCCAAGCAGTTGACGGTGTTCGGGAACAAGTGCCTGGACGCGTACGGTCAGGGCACCGCCAACGGAACCCAGGTGGTGATCTGGGACTGCAACGGTCAGGCCAACCAGCAGTGGAACGTCAACGCCAACGGCACCATCAGCGGAGTGCAGTCCGGACTGTGCCTGGACCTGCCCAGCAACGCCACAGCCAACGGCACCCGGCCGCAGCTCTGGACCTGCCACACCGGCGCCAACCAGCGCTGGAGCCTGCGTAGCTGATCCCGCACGACTGAGTTGCCGGAGGGCCGGGCGCCCGGCCCTCCGATCGTTCCGCCGTCGCCACTCGACGCTCGGATCGGGGTCCGTCCTCCTTGGGCCGGGGATGCGATGGTGATCGGCCGTACCCTTGAGGTTGTGGCAGATGGAACAGGCAGAGCGATCGAATCTCCGCGTACGACGAGCACGTACCGGCCGGGTTACGAGGTGGCCGCCGAGCAGGTGCTGACCTTGATCACGCAGCTGGGCCTACGGCCCGGTGACCGAATGCCGACGGAACAGGAACTGGGCCAGCGGCTGGGCACGAGCAGAACCGTGGTACGTGAGGCCGTGAAGATACTCTCGGCGCTCGGCCGCGTTCGCGCCCACAAAGGTCGCGGCCTGTTCGTGGCCGACGACGAGGGGATGCTGGGCACCGGACGCTGGGCGTCGTTCTTTCTCCCCACGGACCTGGAGCACGTCTACATGCTCTTCGAGTTCCGCCGGACTCAGGAGATGGAGACCAGCCGCCTGGCCGCGCACCGCGCCACACCCGCGGAACTGGGTGAGATCGGGAAAGCCGCCGGCGTCTGCCGCTACGGGTTCGAGAGCGGACGCGAGGATCTGTTCAACGAAGGAGACGACGCCTTCCACACCGCCATCGCCATCGCCTCGCACAATATGTTCCTCCAGGCCGCGGTGCGGGAGGCCCGCCGGCTTCAGGCCCAGTCCAACGTCATCGGGCTGCGCGGTTCGATAGGCGGGCACGCGGCCAAGGCGGTCGAGGAACACGACGCCATCCACCAGGCGATACGGATCGGCGACGCGGAGGCCGCCGCCCAGGCCGCGGCGGTGCACATCGACAACACCCTGGACGACTACCGCAGAGAGATCCAGCAGCGCATCTTCGCACCGGCCGACTGATCGCTCCCGCGGCTGGAGGCGAACCGGAACCCCCGTGCGCCACGGTTCAACATCAGAATGAGTCTGACATATTGACGTAAGACGTCATACGAATTACGTTCCCTCTCACGGACGGCCGGGCCAGCCGGTCGCCACCTGGAGAGTGAATTGCAATGAAGCAGCGAACCCTGTGGTCGGCCGTCATGGTGCTGGGGCTGGGCCTGGCGGGCTGCGGAAGCGCCACGCGACCGGCATCCACACCGGCGGAGTCCGCCAAGGCCACCAAGCTCGTGGTCTGGGACTGGAAGTCCGGTGACGCTTCCGCCGCCTCCTACATCCAGAAGGCGAAAGCCGACTTCGCGAAGAAGCATCCGGACGTCACGCTCGAATTCGTGGCCCAGCCCTTCGAGCAGTACTACACCCTGTTAGGCGCGGCCATCCAGTCCAGTACCGGACCCGATGTCATGCTCTTCAACGGAGGCGGCCAGATCCGGGACCGCGTCGGCTCCCTCCTCCCCCTCGACCCGTACGTGACCGAGGACAGGCAGCGGCTGGCCGGCTGGGATGCCTTCACCAAGGACGGCAAGACCTACGCCGCGCCGGTGACCCTGCAGGGTCACCCGATCTACTACAACAAGACGCTGTATGAGAAGGCGGGACTGGACCCCGCGAAACCCGCCAAGACCTGGGACGAGTTCGTCGGCGATTGCGCCACCATCAAGAAGGCGACCGGCGCCACGTGCTTCGCCCTGGGCAACAAGGAGGGCATCGGCATCCAGTTCTTCCTGTCGGGTCTCGGGTCAAGTGTCCTGACACCCAGCGAGTACGACAACTGGATCGCCGGCAAACGCGACTGGACCTCTCCCGGCGTGAAGAAGATCTTCGAGCTGTGGAAGGAGAGCGGCGACTCCGGCCTGAACAACGAGGGCGCCAACTCAACCGCGATGTTCAACGACGCCTTCTCGATCTTCGACGCCGGTAAGGCGGCTCACATCATCGGGCTGATGTCCGACATCGGGCACTGGAAGGACTTCAGCGAGTTCCTGGGGGCGGACAAGGTCGGCGTCATGACCGCCCCGCTGTCCATCACCGGCGCCACCCCGAGCCTCCCCTACGACGGCGGCATCGGATACGCGGTGGCCAAGTGGACCAAGGACCCGGAGCTCGCCTCCGACCTGGTGCGGTCCCTGACGGCGACCGACGCCCTCACCTCCTTCTACGCCGATGCCGGCGCGATCGCCTCCGACACCACGATCGACGTGTCGCAGGGGCCCGTGGCCGTCGGCACGATCGTGTCGCAGCTCAAGTCGGGTAAGCCGGCGCTGCATGTGGCGCTGTCCTCGAAGACCCTGGACCTCATGGGACGGCTTTCCCAGAAGCTCTTGAGCGGATCGGCGAGCGTCGACGACGTGGTGGAGGAGCTGGCCGCCTCGGACCGGGCGAGCTGATCTCGTGCCGCTCAGAAGCTCCTCCTCGTTGGTTCGCCCGGCCGGTTCCGGGCGGGCCAACGGACCGGGGACAAGCCCGGCCCGCCATCCGGCCGGTTCCCGGCAGCACGCCCGGGGGGCACGCGCCGAACGTCTCGCGCCGTACATTCTGCTGGCGCCCGCCATCCTGATCATCGTGGCCCTGCGGCTGTGGCCGCTCCTGCTGGGTGTCAACTTCTCCTTCACCGGCGACGGTGCGGACAACGGGACCACGGTCGGCTGGGCCAACTACCTGGAACTGCTCGAGGATCCGTTGTTCCGCGGCGCGCTGGGCAACGTCGGGCTGCTGGTAGTCCTCCTGCCCGTGGCGGTCGCCATCCCTGGGCTGCTCGCGACGTTCATCTACCTGCGCGTACCCGGGCACCGCGTCTACCGCAGCGTCTACTTCTTCCCCGCGGTGCTCTCCCCCGTGATCATCGGAGCGATCTTCAACCTGATGCTCGCCTTCGACGGCCCTCTGAACGCCGTCCTCGCGGTGATCGGCCTCGGCCCCGTCGACTGGCTGGGCGATCCGGACGTCGCCAAGTTCACCGTGGTCGGCGTGCACATCTGGGCCACGTTCGGGATGGCCCTGGTGGTGTTCCTCGCCGGCTTCGCCAGCTTGAACCCCTCGCTCCTGGACGCGGCCAGGGTCGACGGCGCCTCGCTGCGGCAGAGCATCTGGCATGTGATCATCCCGAGTCTGACCCGGACGATCCAGTTCGTCTTCGTCACCACGATGATCGGGATGCTGACGTCCATGTTCGGCTTGCTGTACGTGATGACCAGCGGCGGACCGGAGGGGTCCACGTACCTGCCGGAGTACTACATCTGGATCCAGCAGGGTCAGATGAACCGCCCCGCGCTCGCCTCGGCGGCCTCGACGGTCCTGTTCCTCATCATGCTGGTGGCAGGGCTGCTGCAGATCAGCGTGCTCCGTCGCGCCGGAAGGGAGAACTGATGCCCGGCAGGCGCCTGAGCAAATGGGTGGTCGCGGTCCCGATGGGTGTCCTCGCCCTGGTCACGATCTACCCCCTCGTGTTCACCGCCAATGTCGCCATGAAGACGCGGCGCGAGTACATCCTCGACCGCTTCTCGCTGACGGATTCGCTGCGCTGGGACAACCTCGTCACCGCGTGGACCAGCATCGGCATGGCCCGGTATTTCGCCAACTCGCTCATCGTGGTGACGGCCTCGGTGGTCACCTTGCTGCTCCTCGGGTCGATGGCGGGCTTCGCGTTAAGTCAGCTGCGTTTCCGCGGCTCCAAGGCGTTCTTTCTGGGCTGCCTCGCGGCGCTGTTCATCCCGTTCCAGGTGATCATGGTGCCGCTCGCGCGTGTCATGGCCGACACGGGCCTCATCGACACCTATCCCGGCCTGGTCCTCGCCTATGTCGCCCAGTTCCTGCCGTTCACCATCTTCCTGATGACCAGCTACTACAAGACCATTCCCGCGGAGATCGTCGATGCGGCGCGGATCGACGGGAACACCGTCTACGGCGTCTACCGGCGGATCATGCTGCCGATGGGCGCTCCCGCGCTGTTGTCGGTCGGCATCCTCAACGCCTTGTTCTGCTGGAATGACGTGCTCATCTCGTTGCTGATGATGCCGTCGGCCGACCACCGCACCCTCATGGTCGGCGTCACCTCGCTGCGCGGCCAGTACTCCGACGACATCCCCACCTTCGCCTCGGGCGTCCTGATCGCCGCCGTACCCGTGCTGCTGACCTATCTCTTCCTCCAGCGCCAGATCGCCGACGGTGTCACCGCCGGTTCCACGAAAGGCTGACATGCGGATCTCGGGGTATCGCACGTTGACGACGATCCAGGAGTGGGGCCGCCCCGTCGGCGATGCCAACGGCCTCTATTCCGACGGCGTCGTCTCAGTGCCGCTCGTCCTGGTGGAGACAGACGAGGGCATCACGGGGGTCGGCATCGGGCCGCACGCGGAAATCGACGCCATCTTCACCGCGCTGGAGGGTGAGGATCCGCGCGGGGTGACGGCGCTGTATGACCGGATGCTCCGGCAAACATTCAAGGCAGGTCATGCCGGCCTCGTGTTCGGAACCATCGGAGCGCTTGACACCGCCCTGTGGGACATCAAGGCCAAAGCGGCCGGCGAACCGCTGTGGCGTCTGCTCGGCGGTCGTGACAGGCGCGTACCCGCCTACGCGTCCGGACTGGACATCGGCCTGAGCGACGACGAACTGGTGTCGCTGTACGAGGTCTACGCGCAGTACGGCCTGCGTGCGGCGAAGCTCAAGGGCGGCCTGGACATCGAACAGGATCGGCGCCGTCTCACCCTGGTCAAGGAGGTGCTGACCCGGGCCGGGCAGGGGGCCCGGCCGAGCCTGATGCTCGACGTGAACGAAGCCTGGTCGCGCAAGCAGGCGGTCCGGCACATCCGCGAACTTGAGCGCACCCTGGATCTGACCTGGATCGAAGAGCCCGTGCGGCGCTGGGACGCCGAGGGCTTGGCCGTCGTCGGCAGCGGGATCCGCGCGGCGGTGGCCACCGGCGAGAACCTCACCGGGCTCGAACAGTACCGTCCGCTGCTGTCCGCCGGCGCCGTCGACATCGTGCAGACGGCCGCCGTGTGGGGAGTCACTCACTTCCTGCGCGTGTCGGCCCTGGCCCACGCCCACGACCTGCCGGTCAGCCCCATCGGCACCACGCCGGTCGCCCTGCTGCACGCGGCGACGTCGGTGCCGAACCACATCGCCAGCGAGCTGCAGGACTTGGAACCGCCGACCGGAATGGCGGTCGATCTGCGCGTCGAAGACGGCGCCTTCATCCTCGGCGACACACCAGGAATCGGCCTCACCGTCGATGAGGCCACGATCGGGGAACTGACCCGGCGGCCCGGCACCCGCACCGCCGACAGCCCCGCCGTCCGGCCCGACCATGCCGGCCGCCAACTGCTGGCGCCGGCGGACCACGGTCACACCGCCCGCCAGCACCAGCTCAACTCCCTCGGTCATGGGCCCGCGCAGCCGAACAACCAGATGGATCCCGCTGTTCGACGCTGAGCGTCCACACACCTCCAGGCCGGAAGAAAGGAATCAACGTGCGTCCCTCCCCCATGCCGCGAAGACGTCGGACCGCGACTCCCTCCCTCCTAGTGATCACCCTCGGACTCATCGCCAGAGCGTTCACCGTGCCAGCCCCCGCCGCCGCGGCGAGCCAGACGATCGTGGTCGCTCCCACCGGAGCGGAGAACGCCGATGACAACGGCCCCGGCAGAAGGAACGAGCCGCTGGCCACCCTGCAAGAGGCGCAGCGCCGGGTCCGCGCCGCCATGGCTCAAGGAGACCGTGACGTCGTCGTCCAGCTCTTGGACGGGACTCACCGGCTCACCGCGCCGCTGCGGTTCGAGGCCGCCGACTCCGGCCGCGACGGCCACACCGTGACCTGGACGGCGGCACGCGACGCCAAACCCGTTATCAGCGGCGCCTTCCCGGTCACCGGCTGGGAACTCGACGATGCCGCCACCGGCATCTACAAGGCCGACGTCGGTACCGGGTTCGACAGCCGCCAGCTCTACGTCGACGACAAACCCGCACAGCGCGCGCGGATCAGGGTGGCGCGCAGCGACATCACGCTGAACGCGACCGGCTTCACCATCAACAACCCCAACCTCGCCTATCTTGCCGACTTAACCGACCATAGGCGCATCGACTTCCAGGCGATGCTGTCCTTCACCAATCGGTTCGCGCCGGTGGAGAGCATCTCCGGCTCGACGGTCGTGATGCAGCAGCCGGCGTGGAACAACAACACCTACGGCTACGACTCCATCCAGGCGCCGTTGCGTACCCCGACGTTCTTCCTGCTCAATTCCAAGAGCTTCCTCAACGAGCCCGGCGAGTGGTATCTGGACGCCACAGCAGGGGTGCTCTACTACAAACCGCTACCGGGGCAGGACATCACACGTACCCGGGTGGAACTGCCGCGGCTGGAGTCGCTGGTCCAGATCGGCGGTACCTACGACTCTCCCGCCCGCGATCTCAGATTCGAGAACCTGACCTTCACCGGCTCGACCTGGCTGCACCCCAGCACCTCCGACGGGTACGCCAACCAGCAGACCGGCGTGTTCATCAGCGGCGTTCAGCCGCACCGACCGGCCGACGCGTTCACCTCCTGCGCGTTCGGTTGTCAGGGCTTCGAGGGCTCTCGCAACGGCTGGGCGCAGGTGGCCGCGGCGATTCAGGTGTCGGCGGCGCAGGACATCACTTTCGCCGGCAGCACGTTCGTCAATCTCGGTTCGGTCGCGCTCGGCATCGGCAACGACGCCAACGCCCACGCCACCGGCGTGGGACTGGGCGCGCAGAAGGTTTCGGTCATAGGCAGCACGTTCACGGCGAACGCCGGCGGCGGCATCATGGTCGGCGGCGTGCGGCCGGGCGCGCACCACCCATCCGACCCCCGGATGATCAACAGCGACATCGTGATCAGCAACAACCGCATCCACTCGAACGCCCTGGAATACCTGGACCAGGACGGGATCTTCGCCAGCTATGTCACGCGGCTGACCATCGAGCACAACTATGTCGCGGACATGCCCTATACCGGCATCGGACTCGGCTACGGCTGGGGGGCCAATGATCCCGGCGGGAGCCCCGAGTACCTCAATCGCGGCCTCTACGATTTCCAGCCGATCTACGACACGCCGACGACCCTGAGCGATGTCCGCGTCGTGGGCAACCATGTCCGCAACGTCGTTCAGACGATGTTCGACGCCAGCTGCATCTACACCCTCTCGGCGATGCCGCGAAGCACCATTGACCAGAACTACTGCGAGAACAGCGGACAGCTGGGCCTCTACTTCGACGAAGGCTCCCGATACGTGAGCGCGAGCCACAACGTCTTCGTCGGAACCGCGGCGCAGTGGGCGCACGCCAACAACCAGAACGGCAACCACACCGGCGATCTCACGCTGATCGAGAACTACACGACAAACCCCGCCATCACCGGCCTGGTCAACGGCAGCCGCGGCAACCTCACACGCGGGAACGTCACCGTCATCGATGGCAACCTCCCCATCGAGGCGAGTCGTGTGGTCTACAACGCCGGTCCCGTCGGGGAGTACCGGACGATCCCCGACCCGCGGCGGGTACCCATCGGCGTCTCCCTCACCGCGGATCCGCCGACCATGCGAGCCGGCGAGTCGACCACCGTGACGGCCACGGTGGAGAACCTGAGCGATCGCCGGGCCGCGGAGCTGGAGGTCGTCGTCACCGTCCCCGACGGCTGGCAGGCCGTACGCGTCGGCAAGCCGATGAGATATGGAATCGACTCCGGCGTATCGGCCACGGAAACATGGAAGATCACAGCGCCCGGATCGTTCTCGGCTCCCGTCAGCCGCGCGCCGGTGCGGGCGTCCGTGCGCGTACGGGCCGACCAAGCCGACTTCACCGTGACCCGATCGCTCACGCTGACGGCGCTCAATCCCCTGACGTCTCTGCAGGGGCACGGCTCGGTGCCCAGCCAGTTCGCCGAGGCCGGCAACCAGTACGCCATCCTGACCTCGGGGGCCGACATCTGGCAGGACGCCGGCGGGTCGTTCGACCAGTACGGCGCCCTGTACCAGGACGACGCCGCCGGAACCTCGGCCACCGTCACCGCCCGCGTCACCCAGATGGACAACACCAACGCGTGGGCCAAGGCCGGCGTGGTCCTGCGCAACGATGTCACCGGCGCCGGTTCCTCGCCCGGCTACGCCGTCGTCGTCGTCACACCCGGCAACGGCGTCGCCTTCCAATGGGACTCCAACGGCAACGGATACCTCGACTCCTTCAGCGGCGTCTCAGGGGTGAGGCCGCCGGCCTGGGTCCGCCTGGTCCGCTCCGGCGCCCAGATCAGCGGTTTCCACTCCACGAACGGCACCACCTGGGCCAAGATCGGCGCGACCGTGACCCTGCCCGGCATCACCGGCAGGCAGGACGCGGGGTTGATAGCCACATCCCACGCGGCCGGCGTGACCGGACAGTTCAGTTTCAGCGATTTCAGCGTCACCTGACGCGAGCACGCACGCGGCCCGCCCGACGAGGGCCGGCTCCAGCCCGTGAGGACTCCGGCACGAGAGGCTCTTGACGCCCTATGACGAACATCGACGCCCACCACCATCTCTGGGACCTGTCCAGCCGGCCCCAGCCATGGCTCACGCCTCCCGAGATGGCACCCCTTCATCGGGACTTCACCGTGTCCGACTACGCCGCGACTGCGGCGCGGGCGCAGATCAGCGGCTCCGTTCTCGTGCAGGTTCTGGCCGATGCCCAGGAAACGCGTGAGTTCCTCGCGCTGGCTGCCCGGTCGGATACCGTCGCGGCGGTGGTGGGGTGGGCTGACCTGACCCGGCCCGATCTTCCCGAGGAACTCGGCGCGCTGAGCGGCTCGCCGGGCGGCGAGTTCTTGCGGGGGATCCGCCACCTGGTGCAGGGCGAGCCCGACCCCCGCTGGCTCGCCCGAGAGGAGGTTCGCGCGGGGCTGCGCCATGTGGCGGCGGCCGGACTCACCTATGACCTGCTCGTGCTGCCTCATCACCTGCCCACCGCGATCGAGACCGTACGTGCCCTGCCCGAACTGGGCTTCGTCCTCGACCACTTGGCCAAACCGCCGATCTCCTCCGGAAAGATGCAACCGTGGGCCGCTCTGATACGGCAACTCGCCGCGGAGCCCAACGTGACCGCCAAGCTCTCCGGCATCATCACCGAAGCCGTCTGGACGAAGTGGGACGCGGCCGTCCTGCGGCCGTACGTGGAGGTCGCGCTTGACGCATTCGGCCCCGAACGTCTCATGTTCGGCTCCGACTGGCCCGTATGCCTTCTCGCCGGCTCCCTGCCCGCATGGAGCGAGACGGCAAGGACGCTGCTCGCCGGCGCCGGGCTGACGCCGGCCGAGCACGAGGCGGTCTTCGGCGGCACAGCGACACGGATCTACCGCCTGACGGAGTGAAGGCCAGGCTGGTTGACGGGCGCGATGGCGATCGAAATCGCGCACTGTCACCGCCTTACCGCTGCAGCCGTACGGGTTCGCTGGGGCCGCTGCGCCGGACGAGCCAAGCCTCCGTGATGTGGGTGAACATCGCCTGGGCGGCACCATGGGGGTCGCGGTCGGCGATGCGTTCGTACACACGCCGGTGGCCGAGATTCGAGGCCACGCACAGTGCTCGCTCCGTGCGGCCCATATAACGCGCGGTGTTGACCACCTGACTCTCCAGCGATCGCACCACTGCCCGCGCGATGCGGTTCCCGGACGCCTGCATGATCGTGTCGTGAAATGCGCGATCATGATCGGCGTACGTGACGGGATCGCCCACCAGTTCGTCCATCTGATCGACCAGCATGCGCAGACGTTCGACGGTCGCCGTCGTGCCCAGACGAGCCGCCATGTGCGCCATGTCGGATTCCAGCAGGCGTCTGGTGACGACCAGATCGTCCAGGACCTCCACGCCGTCGTCTTGCGCGATGGTCGCTCCGAGAACGAGCTCGTCCAGCATGTTCCACGTGGTGGGCGAGGTGACGATGGTGCCGCTGCCCTGCCGAATCTGCACCAGCCCTTTCTCCTGCAGGATTTTCACGGCTTCACGGACCACCGTCCGGCTGACCGAGAAGGTCTCGCACAGCGCGGGCTCCGGAGGCAGCGGGGTGCCCGGGGGGTGGACACCGCGGACGATGCGCTCGACCAGTTCCACGGTTAGCGCCTGGGCCAGGTTGGCGGGCCGCTTCGTCCAGGCCGGGGACGGTGTACTGCGCGCGAGCGCTTCTTGAGATGCCGTCATGTCCCCTCCAGATGACCCGGCGCGATTGGCGGGTTGCGGCCAGTGTAAACCACTTCATTGACATAAGACGTCATACGAGTTACGTATTGAGTCGTAGTTGAAGGAAGGATCCCATTTTTCTAACGGGTGAGCACTCGGCCCTCCCGATCACCCACACCCGGGGACTCTGCGCCTGCCGAAAATGTCGTCCACGCAGGTCACCTGGCTTGCCGGTTCCGCCCGTCGAAGAAAGCCGAGGGCGGCAGGATGACCGTTCGTGCTCCTTCGCCTGACGTATCTGGCCGTCACGACCGCCTTCGCCGCGCTGCGAAGCCGCTAGCCGGGCTGCAACGGCAGATACGGGAACATGCCGGCCAGTTCGACACGGGCGTACCGCAGCCAACGCCGCTCGGAGATGTAACCCAGCAGCGTCGACATCACCGCGAGAGTGACCAGTTCAGCATCGCTCAACATCGGCACGATCCCACAACCGGCCGCCGGCGCCCGAGGTCCGGAGAGCTCCCCAACTCGTCATGGATCTTCACGTACAGTGCCGTAGCGAGGGTGTTCAGGTCTTTCGTCACACATCGACCTTGGACACCCTCTCGCGTTCCCGCAGGCGATCAGCGAACCTCAGCCCTTGGAATCACTCGTCTAGGCCTACGACACCCTGGCCGCAACCCGCGTGATCCTGCGCATCGCCTGGGCGGTCATGTCCAGGCAGGAGGAGGACTATCGCCAGGACGGCGGCGACCTCCACGACCGGCGTGAGGCCCGGCGTGGCCAGCATCTGGCCGAGCGCTACCAGAAGACCCTGGAACACCTGGGATACCGGGTCACCTTGATCTCGCCTGGTCCAGACCCCACCGGCGTTGCCGATCTCACGCACCCGAAGGAACCGGCAGGCTGATAACCCCGCAGGCCAGCGGCCGGACACGGCATCACGTCCGAGCCGCTGATCTTGCCTGCCCAGCTACAGTTCGCTGCCGCGCTGTGCTGAGGCCCAAGTTTCGTCAGAGCGGATTCCCGTACGCGTTGGAGAAGGCGATCTCCTCGACCGGAATTCTGGACAGCCGCGTCGGGAACGGCTCGGCCGGGTATCCAACCGCGATGTGGGCGGCCGTGATGACCCCGTCCGGAATGCCGAGCAGCTCCTTGACCTGCGGCTCGTAGTGGCACAGCAGGGTCGTGATCGCGCTGGCGACGCCGTGGGAGCGCAGCGCGAGGCAGAAGTTCTGGGCGGTCGGGTAGATCGACGCGCCGCCCACCACGCTCAGCCGCCCGAGTTCGGTGTCGGTCGGGTGCAGGCCGTCGAGCTGGGCGCAGCAGACCACGATGGCGGGGGCCTCGTCGAGGTGCTCGGCGAAGTGGTCGGCGTCGGCGACGACCTTGGGTAGCGCGCCCACGGCGATGTCACCGGCCCCGACCGCGCCGAGGTATGCCTTCCACGGCTCCAGATACCACTCCTTGAGCTGCCGTTTCATGGCGGCATCGGTCACCACCACCCAGCGCACCGGCTGCCGGTTGCCGCCCTGGGGCGCGAAGCGGGCCGCGTCGAACGCGGTCAGCAGCACCTTTTCCGGTACGGGATCGCCGCGGAAATAGCGGCACGTTCCCGTTGTCGTCATTGCCTCTATGACATCCATGACACGCCTTTTGGGTGGCCCGAAAAATAGCAGCGGGCGGGATTTTTACTTCTTCTGGGCTACTCCGCCGTACATCCAGATACGGTTGAGTTCGCCGATGAACGGATGGTCCGGCCGCCATAGCGGCGTCTGCACCAGACCTGGCTCCACCGGCTCGAAATCCCCGAACAGCGCCTCGATCTCCGCTTTCCGCCGGGGTACGGCAGGCGCGTTCGCCCGCACATACGTGGCGGCGACCTGAAGCACCTGCTCCGACCGGAAATCCTGGGTGGGGTGGGAGATCACCAGGAAGCTGCCCGGGGCCATCACCTTGCGCAGCGGCGCCACGAGATCCTCCGGGTCGCGGTCCGGAATGAACTGCAGCACGGACACCAGCATGATCGCGACAGGCTCCCGGAAGTCGAGAAAGCCCTGCACCTCGGGCCGGGACAAGATCTCGTCCGGGTCGCGCAGGTCGGCGGTGAAGACGCGCGTCCCACCCCGGCCGGGGCTGGCCAGCAGCGCCCTGGCGTGCGCCAGCACGATGGGGTCGTTGTCGACGTAAACGACGTGCGCGTCCGGGGCGACCTCCTGCGCCACCTCGTGAACGTTGCGCTGGGTGGGCAGACCGGTGCCGATGTCGAGGAACTGCCGGATACCGGCATCCACCATGAACCGCACCGCACGCTGCATGAACGCCCGGTTCTCGCGGGCGATGTCCCGCAGCTCCGGAGCTGCCAGCAGCGATTCTTCCGCGGCCTTACGATCGGCCGCGAAGTTGTCCTTTCCACCCAGGTAGTAGTCGTACATCCGGGCTGGGTGCGCGATGTGAACCTTGAGCTCGACAGGCGCGCTGTCCTCTCTCAATGCATTCCCCCATCGCGACATGCCGGACAAACGCCTCAACCATGGCGCCGTTTGTGGATCATAACCACAAACGGCGGACTTCCAAGCGCATCGTCATCAATCATTCATCAATCTCACCCGACATCAACAAATATCATAACTTCTAGCACTCTTGTCCATTTCATACCACTCTGGACAACACTGGCACATCCGCACCGGAAACAGAGCGAGTATCCCTATTACAGCAGTTCGGGGTGTCAGAGAAGATCGCGCGTGGGGTGCGGAAACTCGACCTGGGGCTGCTACCTGCGATTATGCGGTGATCAAAGGTGGGGTCTGTCATGGTTACCGGCCATGATGTGGTCCCTGCTCTACCTGATCGTCCGGCATCTCACCGCGGGCCTGGTTCTCCTTGCGCGTGGAGACGGGGCCAAGGAGGCCGAGATCCTGGTGTTGCGGCATGAGGTCGCCGTGCTGCGCCGGCAGATCGCCCGTCCACTGCTGCAGCCCGCCGATCGGATGTGGCTGGCTGCGCTGTCCCGCCTGCTGCCCCGGGACCGCTGGAGCGCCTTCTTCGTCACGCCCGCGACGCTGCTGGCCTGGCATCGTGACCTGATCCGGCGACGCTGGAGACATCCTCACCGCAGGCCAGGCCGACCGCGCACCGCCGCCACCGTGCGCGAACTGGTGATCCGCTGGCGCGAGAGAATCCGAATTGGGGCTACCGGCGCATCCACGGCGAACTGAAAGGTCTGGGCCACCGGGTCTCGGCCACCACCGTGCGGACGATCTTGGCTCGGGCGGGTCTTAGCCCCGCGCCCCGCCGCTCGGGCCCGACCTGGAAGCAGTTCCTCACCGCCCAGGCCCAGAGCATCATCGCCACCGACTTCTTCCACGTCGAGACGGTGTCCGGCGTCCGGCTGTACGCGCTGTTCTTCATCGAACACGCCACCCGCCGAGTCCATCTGCCGGCGTGACCGCCCACCCGAGCGGCGCATGGTCGTGCAACAGGCCAGAAACCTCCTCACGGACATCGGCAAGCGGGCCGCGACGCTGACCTTCCTCATCCCCGATCGTGACACCAAGTTCACCGCCGCCTTCGACCAGGTATTCACCGACGAAGGACTGAAGATCATCACCACACCGATCCACTCCCCTCAGGCCAACGCGATCTGCGAGCGATGGGTGGGCAGCGCCCGCCGGGAGTACCTGGACCGGATGCTGATTCTCGGTGAGCGGCATTGCGCGGCGGTGCCGCGCGTCTACGTTGACCACTACAACCGGAAACGTCCGCACCGGTCACTGGACCAATTCCCCCCGGACCCACCGCCTGAGCCCGCCGATCTGACCAAGCATCGAATCCAACGCCACAAAATCCTAGGCGGCATCATCAACGAGTACCACCACGCCGCGTAGAAGATCCATAATCCCAGTCGGCTCGGATGGCGAAGCCGCAGCTCAGCCTGGATCCACCGTGTAATTCCTGGTGCTCATTTCCAGGTCCAATTTCTCCACGAGGCCCGTCGCCGCAGTTGAAGACCCTATTTCCGGGTGTGGGAGGGCTGACGCGCGCGAGTCGCGGCTTGTCCACATGTGCATGGGCTCGGAACTCTGGGGCGCCGAAGGCGCAGGGTGACCGGCGAGGTCGTCGGTTGGGCGGTGACCAGATGTTTGCGGGCGGGTCAGGCCACGCGGCGGCGGGGTGGCCCGGGGCCGGCGTCGAAGGCGTTCAGCCAGGCGCTCTGCCGGCGCCAGTGCTCGGGCAGGTGCAGCGTGATATGCCCGTTCCCGCCCGCACGGCCGTGCCGGGCCAGGCGCGCGGGGACCGCGATCAGCTGACGGCGCAGCGTCGCCGTGCCGCAGCGCGTCCAGATCGGCGATGCTGGCGGCCCCCGCGGCCATCCCGGCCACGATCGAGGCCACCTTCTCGGGCGCGTTCACCCCGAGCCGGTCGCCGATCGCCACGTGCTCGCCGACCAGGGCGGCCAGGCCACAGCGCTCGGCCAGTCGCATCACCGGCTCCAGCCCGGCATAGGCGATGACGTGCTCCTCATCGAAGATCGCATGAGTCCTGGCCAGAGCATGAAACAATCGCACGTGAGAGGTGTCCTTTGGATCCGGTTGCTGGAAGCGTCAAGAACTCCCATCGTGACTATTCACCTCATGCCATGAGAGCGGGCGTCCAGGGGTTGCCGAGAAGCGCGTCATGAAGCGCGCGGGCAGCGTTTTGGCCGTTCTTGCGGACGGTGGAGATGTAGCCGCGGATGGCCAGGAAGACCTGAGCGCCTTTGAGCGTGCGGAAGCCGCCGCTGACCTTGGTCTTGGTTTTGATCATGCGGATGGCCCGCTCGGCGATGTTGTTGGAATACGCCACGTTGAAGTCCGTGGCGAACCGCAGGACCTCGTCTTTGCGCTGACGTAGCCGCAGGGCCAGGTTGCGGGCCGGGCTCTGCTTGCCGGCCCCGCGTGGCGGATGGGCGGCAAGCGCACGTTCCACCAGGTCGTCCAAGCGCCGCGAGAGATCGTCGCGTTTGAAGTCCGGCAGCCGGTCGTGTCCCTTCTCCTGCCAGGCGGCCACCCAGCGGTAGCCGTCGCCGAGCAGGTTGACCAGGGCCCGCGCCCAGCCATCGGCCCCGGCGGCCGGGTCCGCCGGCGCCTGTGCTCTGGTAATGGTCCCGCAGGCCAACGCGTGCAACTCGTGTGCGGTCACCTCGACGACCACCTCGGGAACGTCGAAGACCTGCCGGATCACCGGCTCTCCGGCTCGGGTTGCGCCGCTCAGGTCACCGCCGCAACCGTCGCAGGCGGCCGGGAGATGAGGTATCCGCCGAGTCGGGTCAGCGACCTGCATCAACGCGTTCCCCTGGGTCCCCGGCTGCTTGCCGGGCCGACGTCCGCTCTTGCCCCGCATCGACCGTGGCGGCGGCTTGGCCAGCCCATCGGCCGAAGGCGGCTGCGAGGAGTTCCGCGACGTTCGCCCCAGTTGTCGCCGTAGCTCGGCGTTCTCCTCACGCAAAGCCGCGTTCTCTGCCTTGAGCTGGGCATTTTCCGTCTCCAGCGCGTCCAGCCGCGCGGCCACGAGTTCGCCGTAAGACGGTTGCTCAACCTCGGCCGATGTCACTCAAAAATCATCCACCAAGCGGATCATGCCCAGACCGTCGAGCGAGCCATACGCAAAGGTAGGACGTGAATAGTCACTTGGCAGGACGTTCTGGGCACCAGTTTCAAGGCGGCGACATGATCAGCTACACCTACGCCGAGACCTTCACGCGAGTCCACGCGCGCCGCCTCGCCGGCCGGGTCACCACCGATCTCCGGCAGAGCTCCATCCTCTACGACAGCCCCAGTAGCGGAAGCCTTGAGGACTACCAGGTCGAACTCGAAGAACTCCTCGTCGGGGGATATGTCGACAAGTACCAGTTCGGGTTCAAGAAGGACGGCCGAGTCGTCTGGTCGCTGCGCTACACCGTCGGCCCGGATGGGGCGCTCACCGGCGGCGCTGGCGGTGTCCCCTCTGGGGTCGATGTCCGTCAGGCGAGCTGGTTCAACTTCCTCATGTAAGGCAAGTGGGGTGGCCCGTCCGATCCGCTGGTCAGCAGGGCGGGACCTGGGGCGGTCGGATTCGTTTGCTCCCATTGCCTTGCGATGTAATTCTGGTCGGCACGCGCGTCGATGGTTCTCCTCCGCGGTCAGTTCCCGGGTCGTGCGCTGTTCGGCCAAGGCGAGCAAGCGCGCGACGGGGGACACAAACCTAGCACCGCCAGATCCGGATGGTCCCGTCTCTCCGTAGACGGGGGAAGGCCCGCCGGTCCGAAGACCGGCGGGCGCGGTGGTCAGTGGTCAGTTCTGGATGAGTCCGGCGCTGTCGGTGGCGGCCTCCAGGGCGGGGGTTCCGGCGAAGGTCGCGGTGTAGGACAGGTGGAGGAGGATCGTGGCCAACGGGACCAGCCCGTAGCAGGAGGCGACGCCGCTGCTGTTGGTGGTGGCGGTGCAGACGGTGCGGGTGCCGACCTTGAAGGAGACGCTCTGGCCTGCGAGGGGCTGGCTCGTGGTGGTGTCGGTGAGCGTTGCCGAGGGATGCAGATTGATGTTGAGCGTGCCGCTGGTGAGGGACAACAGCAGCGGCTGGGCTTCGAGCTCGGTGGTGTCCTTGGTGTAGGTGAAGGTGCTGGCGCCGCTGGTGGGGCTGGTTCCGCTGGGGGTGGTGATCTTCACGTCGACCGCTCCGGCGGCGGTGGTGGCGGGGCTGGTGGCGGTGATCTGGGTGTCGGAGTCGACGGTGAACGAGGCCGCGGCAGTTCCGCCGAAGGCGACCGCGTCGGCGCCGGTCAGGTTGGTACCGGTGATGGTCACGCTCGTGCCGCCGGCGGCGGGGCCGGTGGCCGGGTTGACGGCGGTGATGGTGGGTTCGGGGTTGATGTAGGTGAAGGTGCTGGCGCCGCTGGGGGGGCTGGT
>NZ_BLAD01000088.1 GCF_009687845.1 Acrocarpospora corrugata | reverse complement strand
GCCTCCGCCCGCCCCCGATGGTCGCCCTGGCGACGAAGACGGCTCCGCCGGACAGACGTGGATCACCCACCCACCCGTTTGTTCGTTGCGGGCCTCCGCCCGCCCCCGATGATCGCCGTGCCGGCGATGTCGGCTTCGCCGGATATGCAAGGCCCTCCCACCCCAAGAGCCACGCTACGGACCCTTCCCGGCACCCTCCGCACCGTAAATCGGGCCACCCCTGCGTATGGACTGAGGAACGCAGGTCGCGAAGCGGCCGGAGTGACGAGGGAAGACACCGGCTAAGGGGCGGCCAAGCCCGCCGTGCCGGAGGCACGGCCATAAACACAGTAGCCTCGGACGCATGACTGAAGGCTTTGAGACCCTGGCCATTCACGCGGGTCAAGAGGCGGACCCGCTGACCGGGGCCGTCGTACCGCCCATCTATGCCGTTTCTACCTATAAGCAGGACGGTGTGGGTGGGCTTAGGTCCGGTTACGAGTACAGCCGGTCGGCGAACCCGACCCGTACCGCACTGGAAGAGTGCCTGGCCGCCGTCGAGGGCGGGGCGCGGGGGCTGGCGTTCGCGTCCGGACTGGCCGCCGAGGACACGCTGTTGCGTGCCGTCTGCCGTCCCGGCGATCACGTGATCATCCCGAACGACGCCTACGGCGGCACGTATCGCCTGTTCGCGAAAGTGCTGGCGGCGTGGGGGCTGTCCTACGACCCGGTTCCGCTCGGGGACGTGGCCGCCGTCCGGGCCGCGGTCCGGACGGAGACCAAGGTGATCTGGGTGGAGACGCCCACCAATCCGCTGCTCGGCATCGCCGACATCGCGGCGCTCGCCTCGGTCGCGCACGACGCGGAGGCGCTGCTCGTGGTGGACAACACCTTCGCCTCGCCGTACCTGCAGCAGCCGCTGGCGCTGGGCGCCGACGCGGTGGTGCACTCCACCACGAAGTATGTCGGGGGGCACTCCGATGTCATCGGGGGCGCGCTCGTGGCCGGGTCGGCCGAACTGGGGGAGCGGCTCGCGTACCACCAGAACGCGATGGGCGCGGTGGCCGGGCCTTTCGACGCGTGGCTGACGCTGCGCGGGCTGAAGACGCTCGGGGTGCGGATGGACCGGCACTGCGACAACGCCGAGCGGATCGTGGATCTGCTGCGGGCGCACCGGAAGGTGACCGAGGTGCTGTACCCGGGCCTGCCCACCCACCCGGGGCACGAGATCGCGGCCAAGCAGATGAAGCGTTTCGGCGGGATGATCTCGTTCCGGGTCGCCGGTGGCGAGGACGCCGCCGTCGAGGTCTGCAACCGGACCCGCCTGTTCACACTCGGCGAGTCCCTCGGCGGCGTCGAATCCCTGATCGAGCATCCCGGCCGGATGACCCACGCGTCCGCCGCCGGCTCGCCGCTGGAGGTGCCCGGCGACCTGGTCCGCCTGTCGGTCGGCATCGAGACCGTGGACGACCTGGTCGCCGACCTTTCTCAGGCGCTCGGCTAACTGCCGGGATTGTTGAAGACCATCAGCACCAGGATCACCAGCCAGATCAGCGCGGTCACGCCGCCCAGCGCCGCGATCCGGCCGGTCTGCACCTTCGCGTCGTCGTCCGGGTTGTCGTTCTCGAGAGCCCGGACGGCCTTGCTCAGATCCCGGTCGATGATGACCAGCAGCACCGCGGCCACGATGAACAAGGTCATCGACACCGTCAGGTAGACCTCGGCCAGCGAGGCCCTGCCGAGCAGGATCCCGAACAGGAACACCCCGAGCGTCGGCAACCCGAACAGCCGCGCGGCCCGCTTCAGGAAGCGCAGGACGTTGAGATCACGCGCCCGGATGTAGCGCGGCACGTAACTCGTGACGACGGTGAGCGGGCCGATCGCGAAGATCGCGAACCCGATGTGGAACCACAGCAGCAACTTGTCGGCAAACGACATGCACCGAGGCTATCGCCTTACTGATCAAACCGGCAGTGCGATTCCGTACGGCTCCCGCAAGACATACGGAACCTTCCACCTCAGACCCGGACTTCGCGCTCCAGCTCTATGCAGGTAGGACAGGCGTACTCCGGGTGGATCACACAGGCCGTGTGATCGACGGCGAGCCCGAGAATCCGCCGCGTCCCCGACGACAGCACACTGCGCGGGCTGAGCGTCAGCGACCGCCGCCGATCCTCCCGCCGGATGCTGTGCACGACGAGCACGAACGCGCTGAGCGCGACCAGTCCGAGGGTGAGACTGGCCAGAACGATGATGCTGTACAACACGTGCGACTCCCCACCTTGGGTTGGTGCCGCCGCTGACTCCCCGATCGTCAGATGTGACACGCTGTAAACCGACCATATGAGCGCGATCCCACCCTGAGTTGTGAGGGTTCCGACAGGGTTGGCTATGCCGGATGGATAGCGCTTCTGACTACTTGGTTAGCCCCGCTTCTTTCCGCGTGGCGCCGTGCTTAATATCAGCACTCCGGGGTCGAATCGCGGAAGACGGTGAATGCGGACCCAGGCCACCGGGCCATTGTTAAAGGGGTCAGGCCATTTGACCGACTCATTGGTATGAGCCAAACTGCCGCCGCCGTTCGAGTCATTGGTACGAGACGGCCGGGGCGACTTGTACCAATGAGTGGTGCCGGTCTAGCTTTGGGTGGCGGGCTGGACCGCACCATGGGAAAGAGGTGACCCCGCTTTGGCAGAGGCCCTCTACCGGCAGGTCGCGTCCGATCTCCGATTGAAGATCAACAAGGGGGAGTGGTCGCCGGGCACCCAGTTACCGTCGGAGCCCGTGCTGGAGACGTTGTACGGGTACCTGGTGGGGAAGGGCGCGCGACTGTCGCGCAACACCGTCCGTCTGGCCATGGCCGTTCTGCAGAACGAGGGCCTGGTCGAGGCTCGCCAGGGCCGCGGCACGTTCGTCCGCGAGCGGGTGACCTTCACGGTTCTCGCCTCCAACGAGGAGGGGGCGTCGAGCGGCCGTACCGATCGGGACGCCTTCGTCGCCGCGGTCAGCGTTCAGGGCCGCCACCCGGAGCAACTCGAATTCCGGATGGAGATCAGGAAAGCCGCTCTTGAGGTGGCGGAACGGCTGCGCATCGACGAGGACGACCCCGTCGTGGTGCGGAGCATGCACCGGCTCATCGACGGGCGCCCCTGGTCCACGCAGGAATCGTTCTATCCGATGGACCTCGCCACCGGAACAATGCTCATGTCCCCCAGCGACATCGCGCACGGCACGGTTGAGGAGCTGCGACGGCACGGGCACGCCCAGATCGGCTACCGGGACGAGATCGTCTGCCGGATGCCGAGCCAGGGGGAGGCGGTGGTCCTCCGTCTGGGCGCGGGGGTGCCCGTTCTGGAGATGTTCCGGACGGCCTACTCGGTCGCTGGGCCCATTCGCCTGACAATCAACGTGTATGCGGGTGACAGTACGCGACTGGCTTATGACATCGGGTCGCAACCTGTGGAGTGACGTGGGCCGAGAATCAAGCGGCGGCCTTGGGGCTGCGCTACCTTCGTTTCCGGCAGGGTAGGCGCGCATTCCACTTAAGGGAGAATTCTGCCATGAATAGTTCGATGGAACCCTACAGTGACGCCTGGCTGGCGTTGGCCGTTCCTTATGTGGCCCGGGTCGCCGAGGCGTTGGACGCGCGGCGCTGGTGGGACGATCCGTTCGATCCCCGGGACGCGACGATTCTGCTGGCGGGCGGGCTCGCGCTCGTCTGGGACGAAGAGAGCGGATGGCGGCACGGGGTCTTCGTGTCGGGGCGCAAGGGCATGCGAACCGAACTGGCCGGGGTTCGGTACCTCGGTGGCGGGGTGCTGCCGGAGCCCGAGAGGGTGGCCGAGTTGATTCCGGGGAGTCGGGAAGAGCGGCCCGTTTACCGGTCGTACCGGGATTTCGGGGATGGGCTCGATCGGGAGTTGGTCAGGTACGTCGGCGGGCTCGTAGGAAGTCGTTGACGACGTATTCGCCGAGGCGGTCGGCGCTGGGGGCGAAGACGCGGCCGCCGTTGCGGCGGGCGACCTCGTCGACGAATTCGCGGAGGCGTTCGTCGGCGGCGAGCATGAAGACGTTCATGGTGGCGCGGCGGCGGGTCATCTTGTCGACTTCGGCGAGGGTGAGTTCGAGGGTTTCCCTGGAGGGGGGCCACTCGAAGCGGGGGACGCCGTTGCGCATCAGGTGGGCGGTGGGTTCGCCGTCGGTGACGACCAGGACGACGGGTTCGAAGTCGGGGTGGCGGTCCAGGTGGCGGCCGGCGATGAGCAGGGCGTGGTGCAGGTTGGTGCCCTGGACCATGTCCCATTCGAGGCCGGCCAGTTCGTCGGGGGCCAGCACCCGGGCGTAGTTGGAGAAGCCGACGATCTGGACGGAGTCCTGCGGGAACTTGGAGGCGACCAGGGCCTGCAGGGCGAGGGCGGTCTGCTTGGCGGCGGCCCAGGTGCCGCGCAGGGCCATCGAGTAGGACAGGTCGACGAGCAGGCAGACGGCTGCGGCGGAGCGGCGTTCGGTCTCGGAGACCTCGAAGTCGTCGACCGAGAGCTGGATGCGGCCGTCGGGGCTGCCGCGCCGTACCCCGTTGATGACGGTGCGGACCACGTCGATGGGCTGTTCGTCGCCGAAGCGCCAGGCGCGGGTGGAGCCGGTGAGCTCGCCGGCGGCGCCCGCGTCGCGCTGGTCGTGGTCGCCGCGGCGGCTGGAGTCCAGGGAGGCGAAGACGCGGCGGAGCGCGGTCTCGCCCAGGCGGCGGACGGCCTTCGGGGTGAGTTCGAGTTTGCCGCGGTGGCGGCGGAGGTAGCCCTGGTTCTCCAGTTCGCGTTCGATCCGGCGCAGGGCTTCCAGGTCGTCGACGCCGGAGCGGCCGAGGGCGCGGCGGACGGCGGCCTCGTCGATGTCGTCGAGGCGGGCGCCGGGGTAGTCCTGGCGTAGCGCGGCTTCGAGTTCGCTGAGGTCGGCGAGTTCCTGGAGGGCGCCGACGGCGTCGCCCATGCCCATCGGGTCGTCGCCGCTGACCCGCTCGGGGGAGCTCCAGGACAGGTCGGGGCGGCGGGCGTACAGGGAGTCGCCGAGGCGGCGCATCTGGTCGGCGAGGCCGGCCTGCTCCAGGGTCTGGGCCATCAGGCCGGCGAGTTCCTCGCGCTGCTGCGGGGTGAGCGAGGCCAGCAGCCGCTGGGCGGCGGCGGCGCGGCGGGCGAGCTGGTCGACGAGCTCCTCCAGGTTCCGCGGATTCTCCGGGAACATGTCGCCATATTTCTGCATGAAGGAGTCGAAATCGTCTTGGGTGTGCCGGCCCTGGGCGTCCTTGTCCAGCATGTCGTTCAGGTCGGACATCATCTGCCGGACCCGTTCCATCGCCGCCGGGTCGGGGTTGGCGAGGGCGTCCTTCATGCCGCGGAACTGGCTGTCCAGGATCTCCCGGCGGAGCAGGTCGCGCAGCTCCTGGAAGGTCTGCCGGGCCGCCGCCGACCGCCAGTCGTACTCGTCCAGTTCCTGGACGGCGCGGGCGGTGTCGGACGGGAGCGCGTCCAGGGCGGACTCGCGGAAACGCGCGTCGTCGGAGGGGTCGGGGAACAGTTCGGCGCGTTCCTGGCCGATCGCCTTGTCCAGCAGGGCGCGGGCGCGTTCGAGGGTGCCGTCCAGCCGGGTGTTCTCGCGGAGCTGGCGGCGGCGTTGCCGTACCTGGCGGAGGAGTTCTTCCAGGCCGCGCCGGTCGGGGGCGTCGGGGAGGCCGCGTTTGAGCAGATCGCGGAGGGCGTCCAGGGGGGTGGAGCCGGACAGGATGGCGTCGCCCATCTCGTCCAGCGCGGAGCGCACGTCGTAGGGCGGGGCGAGCGGGTCCGGCCCGTCCTGGTATTCGCCGTACCGGTAGGAGGTCATGTGCGGTAGACCGCGCCGCCCGCGATGTCGTCCTTGGAGAGGCGGCGCATCAGGTAGAGACCTTCGAGCGCGAACTCCAGGGCGGCGGCGGCGTGACCGGGGGATTCGTCCCCTTCCCCCATGCCGATCCGGGACATGATCTTGGCGAGGCCGTCGACCTGGCCGATCCGGCGGAGCAGTTCGGTGGCGGGCACCAGCTCGCCGGACTCGATCTGGGTGCCTTCGGCGAACTTGTCCAGCAGCGGGGTGAGCTCCAGCCCGCCGAGGGTGTTGCGGAAGGTCTCCGCGGTGGCCCGGCGGAGCAGGTGCGCGAGCACCTCGACCTCCCGGCCTTCCTCGCTGACCTCGAACTCCACCTTGCCGCGCAGCGTGTGCACGATGCCGGGCAGGTCGCAGACCCGGGTCACCGCGCGCTCCTCGCCGGTCAGCGCGGCCCGCCGGACCGCGGACGCGGCGGCCGTCTCGGTGGCCGCGATCGAGAACCGGGCCGACACGCCGGAGCGGGTGTCCACCGCGGTCGACTCCCGGACCAGCCGGGTGAACCTGGCGATGATCTCGACCAGGTGCTCGGGCACGTCCGCGCCGATGTCGGGGACGACCTCCTGGCGGATCAGGGTCAGCTCGTCCTCGATCGTCTTCGGATAGTGGGTACGGACCTCCGCGCCGAACCGGTCCTTCAGCGGCGTGATGATCCGGCCCCGGTTGGTGTAGTCCTCCGGGTTGGCGCTGGCGATCAGCAGCAGGTCCAGCGGGAGCCGCAGGTTGTAGCCGCGGACCTGGATGTCCCGCTCCTCCAGCACGTTCAGCAGCGAGACCTGGATGCGTTCGGCCAGGTCGGGCAGCTCGTTGACGGAGAAGACGCCCCGGTTGGTCCGGGGGACCAGGCCGTAGTGCACGGTCTCCGGGTCGCCCAGGGTGCGCCCTTCGGCGATCTTGATGGGGTCCACGTCGCCGATCAGGTCGCCCACCGAGGTGTCGGGGGTGGCCAGCTTCTCCCCGTACCGCTCGTCGCGGTGCTTCCAGGCGACCTGGATCTCGTCCTCGGTGAGCCGGCGGCAGCGGGCGCAGACCGGCGCGTACGGATGGTCGTTGATCTCGCAACCCGCCACCACCGGCGTCCACTCGTCGAGCAGCCCGATCACGGTACGGATCAGCCGGGTCTTGCCCTGGCCGCGCTCACCGAGCAGCACGAGGTCGTGACCCGCGATGAGGGCGCGTTCGAGATGGGGGAGCACGGTCTCGTCGAAGCCGACGATGCCGGGGAATCTGGGCTCACCCGCGCGCAGGCGAGCCAGTAGATTCTCCCGGATCTCGGCTTTCACCGACCGGTGGACGTGTCCACTCTCGCGCAGTTCACGCAGAGTACTCAGTGACGGAGCAAGTGCGGGCGATTTGTGCACGGGATTGAGCCTACGTCGCGGATGCAACACCCGCATCCGATTGTCTTGCGGATCTTGACCATTCAGTGACGAACCAGGTGAGTTCCGGAACCATGTTGTGGGGAGAATCGGGCATGAGGGCTATGAAGCAGATCGGTACGAGATTTACGAGATGACGGACTTGTCCTAGCGAGAGGGGGCGCGCGATGGCGGTATTGACGAGCCGGTTCGCTGACGGGCTAGCCGTCGGGCCCAACCTGGTGGAGAGCGCGGAGGGCGCGATCCGGCAGGCCCTCGCGGGACTCACCGGGCCGGCCGACCTGGTCTGCTTCTTCATCTGCGGCGACGACGCAGAGGACGTGGCGAAGGCCGGGCGGCGGGCGATGGAACTGGCCGGCGAGGCGGCGGTGATCGGCTGTAGCGCGACCGGCGTGATCGGCGACGCGCAGGGGGTGGAACTGACCCCGTCGGTGAGCGCCTGGGCGGCCTCGCTGGGAGATGCCCGGGTGAAGACGTTCGCCCTGGAATCGCTGCGGGCCGATGACCGTTTTGTAGTGATCGGCCTGCCGGAACGCGAGCTGGACGACCGGGTGGCGATCATGCTGGCGGATCCGTACACGTTCCCGACCGACGCGTTCGTGGAGCACTCCAGCGAGGTGCTCGGGAACCTGCCGATCATCGGCGGCCTGGCCAACGGCCTGCAGGGCCGCGGCTCGGTCCGGCTGTTCGCCGACGGCGAGGTCTACACCGAGGGCGCCATCGGCGTCATGCTGAGCGGCCCCGTGCAGGTCAGCACGGTGGTCAGCCAGGGCTGCCGCCCGATCGGCCCGACCATGGTGGTCACCCGCGCCGAGGAGAACGTGCTGCTGGAACTCGCCGGGCAGCCCGCGCTGGCCCGGCTGGAGGACATCGTCAGCGCCCTGGACGAGGAGGACCGCGAACTCGTCGCCTCCGGCCTCCAGATCGGCATCGCCATGAACGAGTACGCGGAACGCCACGAACGCGGCGACTTCCTGATCCGCGGCGTGCTCGGCATCGACCCCGAGCGGGAGGCGGTCGCGATCGGCGACGTGGTGCCGGTCGGCCGGACCGTACGCTTCCAGGTCAGAGACGCGGAAACCGCCGACGAGGACCTGTACGAACTGCTGGACGCGCACCTGGCCGAGGGCGGCCGGGTGGACGGCGCGCTGCTGTTCTCCTGCAACGGCCGGGGCTCGGCCATGTTCGGCACACCCGACCACGACGCGCTCGCGCTCCGCGATACCCTCGGCCCGATCGGCGTCGCCGGCTTCTTCGCGGCCGGCGAGGTCGGCCCGGTCGCCGGCCACAACCACGTGCACGGGTTCACGGCTTCCGTCCTGGTCTTCTCCACAGCATTCTGAGACAGCGTTCTGAGGGGGTCTCCATCATGGTCGTGCTCGCGGTCGACATCGGCGGCACCAAGTTCGCGGCCGGCCTGGTCGGCGCCGACGGCGAGATGCTGCTCTCCGATCGGGTCCCGACCCCGCCGGGCGGCGATGCCGACACCTTATGGAAGGCCCTGGCCGCACTGGTCGACGGCGTCGCGGCGCGCGCGAGCCAGCCCTTGATCGGCGTCGGCATCGGCTCCGGCGGCCCGATGACCTGGCCGGACGGCTTCGTGTCCCCGCTCAACATGCCGGGCTGGCGCGACTTCCCGCTGGTCGACCGCCTGGCCGAACGTTTCCCCGGCATCCCCGTAAGGATCCACAACGACGCCGTTGCCGTCGCCGTGGCCGAGCACTGGCGGGGCGCCGGCCACGGCACCGCCAACATGCTCGGCATGGTCGTCTCCACCGGCGTCGGCGGCGGCCTCATCCTGGGCGGCCACCTGATCGACGGCGGCACCGGCAACGCCGGCCACATCGGCCACATCATCGTCGAACCGGAAGGACCCGCGTGCGGCTGCGGCGGCCGTGGCTGCCTGGAGGCGGTGGCCCGCGGCCCCCGCCTGGCCCAGTGGGCGCTGGCCCAGGGCTGGCAGCCGGGCTCCTCCGAAGCCTCGAAACCGCTCTACGTGGAGGCCGCGACCGCGTCCGGCCGGCAGCTGGCCTTCGACGCCGCCGCCGGGGACGCGGTGGCGCTGGCCGCGATGCGCAGGGCCGGCCGGGCGATCGGGCTCGCGCTGGCCTCGGCCACCCACCTGTGCGACCTCGACCTGGTCACCATTGGCGGCGGCCTCTCCCAGGCCGGCCCGCTGATCTTCGACCCGCTGGAGGAGACCCTGCGCGCGCACGCCCGGATGGACTTCGCCCGCCGGGTCCGGGTGGTGCCCGCCGCCCTCGGCCAGGACGCCGGGCTGATCGGCGCGGCGGCCTTCATCCTGCAGGCCGACCGCTACTGGGCCGGCTGATCCACCGCCTGGGAGGATGTCAGTCATGGCCGATCCTCTGGTGACGTACGACGACGTCGTCGCCGCACGCAAGCTGCTGTCCGGCGTGGTCGTGCCCACGCCGGTGCAGTATTCCCGGGTGCTGTCCGAGTTCGTCGGCGGCCCGGTGTACCTCAAATGCGAGAACCTCCAGCGCGCGGGTTCGTTCAAGGTCCGCGGCGCGTACGTCAGGATCGCCCGCCTGAGCGCGGAGGAGCGCGCCCGGGGCGTGGTCGCGGCCAGCGCGGGCAACCACGCCCAGGGCGTCGCGCTGGCCTCCGGGCTGGTGGGCACGAAGGCCACGGTCTACATGCCGGAGGGCGCGCCGCTGCCCAAGGTCGAGGCCACCCGCGGCTACGGCGCCGAAGTGATCTTCGCGGGGCACACCGTCGACGTGGCCCTGCGGGCCGCCACGAAGCACGCCGCCGAGACCGGCGCGGTCTTCATCCACCCGTTCGACCACCCGGACGTGATCGCCGGTCAGGGCACGGTCGGCCTGGAGATCCTGGACCAGCTGCCGGAGACCGGCACGATCGTGCTGGCCATCGGCGGCGGCGGGCTGGCGGCCGGGGTCGCGCTCGCGGTCAAGCAGCTCAGGCCCGGCGTGCGGATCGTCGGCGTGCAGGCGGAACGCGCCGCCGCCTACCCCGAGTCGCTGGCGGCCGGGCACCCGGTCATGGTCGAACCGGCCACCACGATGGCGGACGGCATCGCGGTCGGCCTCCCCGGCGAGCTGCCGTTCGAGCTCATCCACTACCTGGTCGACCAGGTGGTCACGGTGTCGGAGGAGTCGCTGTCCCGGGCGCTGCTGCTCTGCCTGGAGCGGGCCAAGATGATGGTCGAACCGGCGGGGGTGGCCGGGGTGGCCGCGCTGCTGGAGCAGCCGCACGCGTTCGAGACGCCGGTGGTCGCGGTGCTGTCCGGCGGCAACATCGACCCGCTGCTGCTGGCCAAGCTGCTCCGGCACGGACTGGCGGCGACCGGGCGGTATCTGGCGTTCCGGATCCGGCTGCAGGACCGGCCGGGCGCGCTGGCGGCGCTGCTGGGGCGGCTGGCCGAACTGCGGGCGAACGTGCTGGAGATCGTGCACGAGCGGGTGGGCGCGCGGCTGCATCTGGACGAGGCGGAGGTGCTGCTGCAACTGGAGACCCGGGGGCCCGCGCACTGTGACGAGGTGCTGGGTTCGCTACGCCGGGACGGCTACAAGCTCATCTTCTCCTAAAGCTTCCGACGGCCCGACGAGCCAGGGGGAGAAAACGGGCATCAACCCCAACGTGGTTGAAACCATGATTAGGGCTGAAGGGCTCGCCAAGCACTATGGGCGGGTGAAAGCGCTCAATGGGGTGGACCTTGAGGTCCCCACCGGCAGCGTGCTGGCGGTGCTCGGCCCGAACGGGGCAGGCAAGACGACCACGGTGCGAATCCTGGCCACCCTGCTCCGCCCCGACGCCGGGAACGCCACCATCGCGGGCATCGACGTGCTGGCCCGGCCGGACGAGATCCGCAAGGTGATCGGCCTGACCGGCCAGTACGCGGCCGTGGACGAATACCTGACCGGCCGCGAGAACCTGGTCATGTTCGCCCGCCTCTACCACCTGGACCAGGCCACGGCCCGGACCAGAGCCGCCGAACTGCTCGACCGGTTCGCGCTCACCGACGCGGCCGACCGGCAGACCAGGACCTACTCCGGCGGCATGCGGCGGCGGCTGGACCTGGCCGCGTCGCTGGTGGCCAGACCCAAGGTCATCTTTCTGGACGAGCCGACCACCGGGCTCGATCCGCGCAGCCGCAACGGCATGTGGGACGTGATCAGGGAACTGGTCCGGGACGGCGCGACGCTCCTGCTGACCACGCAGTACCTGGAGGAGGCGGACGCGCTCGCCGACAACATCATGATCATCGATCATGGGCTGGTGATTGCGCAGGGCACCGCGGACCAGCTCAAGGGCCGCCTCGGCGGAGAACGCATCCAGATCGCGGTCAAGGACCTGGCCCACCTGCCGGAACTCGCGGAGATCGCGGCCAGCGTCGGCAGCGGCGTGCCGGAAGTGGACCAGGAGAGCCACAGCGTCACCGTCGAGGTGCGCGACGGCGCGGCGTCGCTGGTGGAGTTCGTCCGCGGCCTGGACGCCAAGGGCATCGAGCCGAGCGACGTCGAACTGCGCCGCCCGACCCTGGACGAGGTGTTCCTGGCGCTCACGGGACACCGGACCCAGAGCGTCCACGATGACTGACTGGACAGTCGCCGACAGTCTGGTGATCACCCGGCGGCACCTGACGCACATCCCGCGCATCCCGGAGCTGCTGTTCTTCACGATCGTTCAGCCGATCATCTTCATCCTGCTGTTCTCGATCGTGTTCGGCAACGCGATCAAGGTGCCGGGCGGGGACTACGTCAACTTCCTGCTGCCCGGCATCTTCGCCCAGACCATGGCGTTCGCCACCACCAGCACCTGCATCGGGCTGGCCGAGGACCTGCACAAGGGCCTGGTGGACCGGTTCAGGGCCCTGCCGATGGCCAGATCGGCCGTGCTGGTCGGGCGGCTGCTGTCGGACACGGTGAAGAACGCGCTGATCCTGGCCATCATGATCGTGGTCGGCTACATCGTCGGATTCCGGATCACCAACGGGTTCCTCCCGGCGGTGGCCGGGATCCTGCTGTTGCTGCTGTTCGCCTTCACCTTCGCCACCATCGGCGCCTGGATCGGGCTGTCGATGAAGTCGGTGGAGGCGGCCAACATGGCGGGAATGGTGTGGATCTTCCCGCTCACCTTCGTCAGCAGCGCGTTCGTGCCGGTCGAGTCGATGCCGTCGTGGATCCGGCCGTTCGCCCAGCACCAGCCGGTCAGCGTGACCGTGGACGCGCTGCGCGGGCTGTTCCACGGCGGCCCGATCCTGTCGCCGCTGATCCAGTCGCTGGTGTGGTGCGTGCTGCTGACGGCGATCTGCCTGACCGGGGCGATCGCCACCTACAAGAAGGTGTCAGCTCACTGAGGTCGGCTTGGCCGGCTTGCGCTGCTTGAACAGCCAGGCGTCGAACAGGTCGTCCAGCTGCTTGCCCGAGGTCTTCTCGGCCAGCTCGATGAACTGCTCGGTGGTGACGTTGCCGTAGCGGTGGTCGGCGGCCCACTTCTTGATCAGCGGGAAGAACTTGCCGTCGCCGATCTCCAGCCGGAGCGCGTGCAGCGCCATCCCGCCGCGGGTGTAGACCGAGGCGTTGAACAGGTCGTTCGGGCGGGTCTCGCCGGGCGGGTACTTCCAGATCGCGTCGGTGGCGCCCGCGTAGGCGTCGTTGAACTGCTGCTGGGCGGTGCCCTGGCCGCGGTGCTCGCTCCACAGCCACTCGGCGTAGGTGGCGAAGCCCTCGTTCAGCCAGAGGTCCTTCCAGCGGGTGATGCTCAGGCTGTTGCCGAACCACTGGTGGGCCAGCTCGTGCGCGATGATGCCCTCGTCCGGCTCGAAGCCGCCGTAGATCGGCTTGGTCTGGTTCTCCAGCGCGTATCCGGCCGCGAAGTCGTCCACCACGCCGCCGGTGGAGCCGAACGGGTAGGGCCCGAACACGGTCGCCCAGTAGTCGGTGATCTTGCCGGACTGGTCGTACAGACTGTTCAGCGAGGTCCGGAAGCGCGGGTCGGCGGCCGCGTAGACCGGGATGCCGCCCGGCGAGGTGCCGGTGCGGACCTGGAACTTGCCGGTGGTCATGGTGGCCAGGTAGGTCGTCATCGGGTGCTTCTCGCGCCAGATGAAGGTGGTCTTGCCGTTCGTGGTCTTCGGCTGGCCGGCCAGCTCGCCGTTGGCGATGGCGGTGACGCCCTCGGGCACGGTCAGGGTGAAGTCGAAGGTGGCCTTGTCGGCGGGGTGGTCGTTGCTGGGGAACCAGGTCTTCGCGCCGTTCGGCTCGCAGGTCACGAACGAGCCGTCCGGGGTCGGGATGAAGCCGTAGCTGCCCAGGTTGGAGGACTCGCGGACCGGCTGCGGCGTGCCCGCGTAGGCGACCTCGACCTTGAACGCGGCCTTGTCCTTCAGGTCGGTGCGGACGGTCAGTTCGCTGCCCTTGCGGCTGAACTCGGCGGGCGCGCCGTTCACGGTCACCGAGCGCACCGTGAAGCCGCTCAGGTCCAGGTTGAACTGCGACAGGTCCTGGGTGGCCTTCGCGTCGATGGTCGCGGTCCCGCCCAGCTGCCTGCTCTTCGGGTCGTAGGCCAGGGCCAGCCCGTAGTGGGTGGCGTCGTAGCCGCCGTTGCCGTCGCCGGGGAAGTAGGGATCCCCGATGCCGGTGCTCCCGGCGGTCGCGGCCGACACCGACCGGGCCGCGGCCGGGGCGCTGGCCGACAGCGGAGCCTCCTCGGCCGAGGCGCGTTCGCCGTCCGTGGCGCTGTTGGACGCCGAGCAGGCGGCCACCAGACCCGCCGCGAGCATGCTGACCACCTGACGTCCACGCATGTGTGACGTGTCCCCTTCGCTACCCGAACGACCAGATCCCTGCCGGCAACCCTACGCGAGCAGAACGACAGCTTCAGGCGACCTCGACGGAGGTTTGGGCGGGCCTGTCAGGCATTGCGGGGTTCGGGGAGCGAAAAGATTTACAGGTTCCCGCGCAGCTCCTGCTCCCGCTCGATCGCCTCGAACAGGGCCTTGAAGTTGCCTTTACCGAAACCCAGCGAGCCGTGCCGCTCGATGAACTCGAAGAAGACGGTCGGGCGGTCCTGCACCGGCTTGGTGAAGATCTGCAGCAGGTAGCCGTCCTCGTCCCGGTCCACCAGGATGCGGCGCTGCTTGAGCTCGGCGACGGGTACCCGGACCTGGCCGATCCTGGCCCGCAGTTCCGGGTCGTCATAGTAGGAGTCGGGCGTTTCCAGGAATTCCACGCCGGCCGCGCGCATCCGGTCGACCGTGCCGAGAATGTCGTTGGTGGCCAGCGCGATGTGCTGCACGCCCGGTCCGCCGTAGAACTCCAGGTATTCGTCGATCTGCGACTTGCGCTTGCCGGCGGCGGGCTCGTTGAGCGGGAACTTCACCTTCCTGGTGCCGTTCGCGACGACCTTGGACATCAGCGCCGAGTACTCGGTCGCGATGTCGTCGCCGATGAACTCGGCCATCCGGGTGAAACCCATCACCCGCTCGTAGAACTCCACCCAATCGTCCATCCGCTCGACATTGCCGACGCAGTGGTCGATGGCCTGGAACATCCGCTTCCCCGGCGCCACGATCGGTTCCGCGGCCAGGTAACCGGGCAGATAGGGCCCGTTGTAGTTGGACCGGTCGACCAGGGTGTGCCGGGTCTCCCCGTAGGTGGCGATCGCGGCCAGCACGACCTTCCCGTGCTCGTCCTCCGCCACGTACGGCTCCGCGAGCCCACGCGCGCCCTGGGCCAGCGCGTGCCGGTAGGCGCCCTCCACGTCGGGTACGTCCAGGGCCAGGTCGATGACGCCGTCGCCGTGCTCGGTGACGTGCCTGGCCAGGTCGGAGCCGGGCCGGACCGCGCCGCGCAGCTCGAACCTGGCGCCGCCGGAGGCGAGCACGTAGGCGACCTCGTCGCGGCTGCCGGTCTCCGGACCCCGGTACGCGATCAGCCGCATCCCGAAGGCGGTGGAGTAGTAATGGGCGGCCTGCTTGGCGTTGCCGACGGCGAACACGACCGCGTCCATCCCGTGGACCGGAAACACGTCATCACTCATGGCGATACTCTCGGACGGGATGGCCAACCTGCGCAACAGTCACCCAAAATAGTGGACAATATGCCCAGAGAATGTGGCGATCATCGGAGCATTATTGTGACCGTTGACCAGTTGGATGTCCGGCTTGTCGCGTTACTGGAGGAAGAGCCGCGGATCGGGGTGCTGGAGTGCTCACGGCGGCTGAACGTGGCCCGCGGCACCGTGCAGGCCCGCCTCGACCGCCTCGCCGCCCGCGGCGTGATCACCGGGTACGGCCCGCAGATCGACCCGGCCGCCCTCGGGTTCGACGTGACCGCGTTCGTGACGTTGCAGATCCGCCAGGTCAGCGGTCACGATCCGGTGGCCGACCGGCTCGCCCTGATCCCCGAAGTGCTTGAGGTGCACACGATCACCGGCGGGCATGACATGCTCTGCCGGGTCGTCGCGCGCAGCAACGCCGATCTGCAGCGGGTGATCGACCAGATTGTGGACGTGCACGGGGTGGTCAGGACCGAATCGGTGATCGCGCTGGATACCCCGGTGCCGTATCGGACCCTGCCGTTGGTCAAGGCCGCGCAACGGTAGTGGACGATAGCCGCAAGGTACCTGCAATGACCCAAGCATCGTTATCTATCGTCTACCGTGAACGCCTGCGAGAGGTCTGGGGGATCGCGTGCGAAGCGGTGAGGAAGATGGGGCGCCCGCTCAGGAGGAGCCCGACGGCCCGGCGGAGAAACCGCGCCGGCGGCTGCTCCGGCGGGTTCTGGTCGTCAGCGGTGCGGGGGTCGTGGGGCTGATCGGCATGTTCGGGGTCGTCTGGGCGATGACCCCGATTCCGGATACCACCCAGGCCCTGGCCACCGCGCAGGGCTCGATGATCTACTACCGGGACGGCAAGACGGTCCTGGCGACCCAGGGTGTGAACCGCAAGAACGTGCCGCTCGGCAAGGTCCCGGCCGCCGTCAGGGACGCCGTGATCGCCGCCGAGAACCGGACGTTCTACCAGGACACCGGCGTCTCGCTCTCGGGTACGGCTCGCGCCATGTGGTCCACCGTCACCGGCCAGCAACTCCAGGGCGGATCGACCATCACCCAGCAGATGGTGCGCAACTACTACAGCGGCCTGAGCCAGGAACGCACGGTGGTCCGCAAACTCAAGGAGATAATGATCTCCCTGAAAGTGGATCGCTCCAAGTCCAAGGACTGGGTGCTGGAGCAGTACCTCAACACCATCTACTTCGGCCGCGGCGCGTACGGCGTGCAGGCGGCCTCGCTCGCGTACTTCAACAAGGACGTGAGCAAACTGACCGCCGCCGAGGGCGCCTACCTGGCCGCGGTGATCCAGCAGCCGACCCGGTTCGCCGACCCGAAGGGCGCGGACCTGGAGGCGGTCAAGACCCGCTGGCAGGGTGTGGTCGCCGGGATGACCACCACCAGGGCGCTCACCTCGGCGCAGGCCGCCGCGCTCCAGTTCCCGACCCTGGTCAAGCAGAAGTCACCGCTGTCGCTGAGCGGCCAGAAGGGCTACATGCTGGCCCAGGTCCGGGCCGAGCTGAACCGGCTCGGCTACAGCGACGAGGACATCAACCAGGGCGGCTTGAAGATCACCACGACCTTCGACAGGAAGCTGATGGGCCTGGCCGAAGAAGCCGTCAAGTCGGTCCTGCCGGACAACACTCCCAAGAAGGTGCGCACCGGGCTGGCGGCCGTCGATCCGGCCACCGGTGAGGTCGTCGCGTTCTACGGTGGGCGCGACTACAACGCGACCGAGTGGAACAACGCCTTCGACGCCAAGGTGCAGGCCGGGTCGACGTTCAAGGCGTACACGCTGGCGGCGGCGCTGGAGAACGGGTACGACCTGTGGACCCGGGTGGACGGGAACTCGCCGATGCGGATCGCGTCCGCGACCATCCCGAACTCGGGGGGCGCCTCGTACGGTTCTGTCGACCTGGTCCAGGCCACCCGCAGTTCGGTCAACACCGCCTTCGTGGACCTCGGGCAGAAGGTCGGCCTGGCCAAGGTCGCGCGGGCGGCCGAAGCGGCCGGCATCCCGGCCGTCCAGCTGACCCAGCACCAGGCCGCGCCCACCTTCCCGCTCGGCGTCGCCTCGATGAGCGCCGTCCAGCAGGCCTCCGCGTACGGCACGTTCGCGGCCGGCGGCACGCACCACGACGCGCACGTGATCCGCTCGGTCACCGACGCCCGCGGCCAGACCCGCAGGATCGACGCCGTCGGCAAGCGCGCCTTCAGCGAGGAGACCGCCGCCGACACCACGTACGCGCTGGAGCAGGTCGTCCAGGGCGGCACCGGCACGGCGGCCCGCCTGTACGGCCGCCCGGCCGCCGGCAAGACCGGCACCACCGACGAGTCGGCCGCCGTCTGGTTCAACGGCTACGTCCCGCAGCTGTCGGTGTCGGTGAACATGTTCCGCGACGACAACAAGGCGGTCACCGTCCCCGGATATGGCCCTCTGTACGGCGGCACGCTGCCCGCGCAGATCTGGAAGTACTTCGTGGAGGCGTCAATGGAGGGCGAGCCGGTCGAGGAGTTCCCGCCGCCGACCGACTACGAGACCATGTGGGGCGAACAGCCGTACCGCGGCGACGAGCAGGACCAGAACAGCCAGGACTGGAACAACGGCGACGAGTCCCCGACCCCCGACCCGAGCGTCACCGGCTCGCCCGACCAGCCCGAGTCGCCGCCGCCGACCGAGGGCGGGGACCAGGGCGGCGGGGACAACCCGGGCGACGGCGGCGGCACCGGCGATCCGCAGCCGTCGGATCCGGGCCAGTCCGACACGCCGTCCGATCCGACGATCGAGCCGACCGCCGTCGACTTCTAGCCCATCCGGCCGAGTTCCTGGTTGAGCTCGGCCGGGGTGGTGACGGGGAGCCGGCAGGCGAACCGGCGGCACACGTAGGCGGCCGGTTCGCCGTCCACCGTCCCGCGCCCGTCCAGGAGCGGGACGGTGCCGGCTCCGTCGCCCAGGGCGATGACCAGGCCCGGCGCGGTGGACATCAGCGCGGTGCGGTGCAGGAGCCTGGTCCGGGGGTCGTCGGCGGGCCCGACCACGGCCACCTCGACCGGCCCGTCCAGGGCGGCCTGCGCGACCGCCAGCCCCCAGCCGGCGAAGCGGGCGTACTTGTCGGCGAGGACGGAGACCGCGCCGAGGGCCGCTTCGGCGGCTTCCCTGTGGGCACTCGATCCGGTCAGCGCGGCGTATGACAGCAGGGCTCCCGCCGCCGCGAACTGGCCGGACGGAGTGGCGTTGTCGGTGGGGTCCCTGGGGCGCTGGAACAGCCGCTCGCCGTCGTCCGCCGTGTCGTAGAAGCCGCCCTCGCCGTCGCCGAACCGGGCCAGCACGGTCGCCAGCAGGCCCCGCGCCCCGGTGAACCAGCGGGTGTCGCCGGTGACCCCGTACAGGGCGATGAGTCCTTCGGCGAGGTCCGCGTAGTCCTCCAGGACTCCGGCGTTGTGGCCCGCCTGACCGGCCCGTGAGGCCCGCAGCAGCCGGTCGTCCGCGATGTGCAGGTCCAGCAGCAGCGCGGCGGCCGTGCCCGCCGCGTCGATCAGGTCGTCCCGGTCGAAGAGCGCGCCGGCCTCGGCCAGGGCCGCGATCGCCAGGCCGTTCCAGCCGGTCACGACCTTGTCGTCGCGGCCGGGACGGACCCGCTCCTCGCGGGCGGCCAGCAGGGCGCGCCGCACCCGCTCGAAACGGTCCCGGTCGTCGGGGTCGGTCAGCAGCTGGAGGACCGAGGAGCCGTGCTCGAAGGTGCCGGTGACCTCGAACACCGCCGTCGCCCACGCGCCGTCCTCGTCGCCGAGCACCTCGCGGAGCTGCTCAGGGGTCCAGACGTAGAAGCGCCCTTCCTCGCCCTCGCTGTCGGCGTCCAGCGCGGACGCGAAGCCGCCCTCGGGGGTGCGCATCTCGCGGAGCAGCCAGTCGGCGGTCTCCAGGGCGATCCGCCGGCCGAGCGTGGAACCGGTGGCCCGCCACCAGTGCGTGTAGACGCGCAGCAGCAGGGCGTTGTCGTAGAGCATCTTCTCGAAGTGCGGGACGATCCACTCCGCGTCCACGCTGTAGCGGGCGAAACCGCCGCCGAGCTGGTCGTAGAGGCCGCCCCTGGCCATGGCGTCCAGGGTCTTCTCGGCCATCGCCATGGCGTCCGCCGTACCGGCGCGGAGCAGGAACTCCAGCACCATCGACGGCGGGAACTTGGGGGCGGCGCCGAAGCCGCCGCGGGCCGCGTCGAAGGCGTCCGCCAGGTTGCGGACGGCGCCGGCCAGGGTGTCCCGCGACGGCAGCGGGCCCGCGGGCAGTCCGGCCCGCTCGTTGAGCGCCTGGACGACGTTCGTGCCCTGGTCCAGCACGGTCTGCCGGTCGGTCGCCCACGCCTGCGCGATGCCGTGCAGCAGCCGCCGGAACTGCGGGCGCGGGAAGTACGTCCCGGCGTAGAACGGGCGGCCGTCCGGGGTCGCGAACACGGTCATCGGCCAGCCGCCCTGGCCGGTCATCGCCTGGGTGGCGCCCATGTAGACGGCGTCCACATCAGGGCGTTCCTCGCGATCCACCTTCACGTTCACGAACCGCTCGTTCATCATCGCGGCCGTGGCCTCGTCCTCGAACGACTCGTGCGCCATCACGTGACACCAGTGACAGGCCGAATAGCCGACCGAGATCAGCAACGGCACGTCGCGGTCGCGGGCCGCCGCGAACGCCGGCTCCCCCCACTCCCACCAATCCACCGGATTCCCGGCATGCTGCAACAGATAGGGACTCGTCGCATCCACAAGGCGGTTCACCCTCCCATCTTCCCCCGGCGGCAGACCGGGAATGGGGTCTGGGGATGTAATCAGGTGGCGTCGGGCGTAGGCTCACGGGACGTGAGCGAGGGAGCCGTCAGGTATCGCGGTAGGGCAGGAACGTGGCCGACGGAGGAGGCTGCGTGAGTGTGGATTTGGAGTTTGCGGTCCGGCATTCCGGGCGGGCGGGGAAGGACCTCACCCGGCGGGATGTGGCGCGGGTGCTGCTCGCGGTGCCGACCGGGCAGGCGCTGGTGTCGATGCCCGACCTGAAACGGGAGCTGCTGGCCGTCGGGAACCCGCTGTCGGCGGCGTTCTGGGAGTCGGCCAAGAGCACGCTGACCCGGATCGAGTCCGGGGTCGCCACCGTGGGTGACGTGCAGCGGTGGCTGGAGTCGACCGGGACCGAGCCGATCCTGCTGACCCGCAGCTACTTCGTCTGGCCGGACGAGGGCGAGCGCGGGCCGGTGGCCACCGAGATGTACGCGCGCCTCGTCGACCACCTGGAGAGCCTGCTGGCGCTCGGCGTGATCGACCCCGACGCGCTGGCGGCCGGTGACACCGCGGCCAGGGAGGCGTACGAGGAGCTGCAGGAGCAGTGGCTGGCCGGCCCGCTGCCCGACGGGCGGGTGCCCAGCGCGGTGGTCGGCGACGAGCAGGACGAGGAGCTCTTCGCGGCCTGGGACGAGGAGGAGGCCTTCGCCCTTGGCGAGCTGCGGCGCAGCATGGCCGACCTGCCCGCGCCGCCCTGCCCGATGGACGACCTGTCGGCCGCCGCCGGGCGGCTGCGGCGCACCCTCGTGCAGCCCGGGTTCCCTGGGAACGTGCTGCGGGCCTGCGCGGGCCTGGACGACGGCGTCCTGCCGGCCGCGGACGAGGATCTGTGGCTCGCGGTCGCGGCCGGGATCACCGCGCCCATCTCCGACCTGCCCGACGAGGAGGACGCGGGCCGCTTCTTCGAGATCGACGGCGAGCTGAGCCACGAGGACTCGGTGCTGGCCTCGCTCTGCGCGATCAACCACGCCGACTGGCTGGCCGCCGTCACGGCACTGGCCCGGTACGGCCCCGGCGTGCTCGCCTCCCCGGAGCGGATCGCCCGGTTCATCGCCGACTCGGAGGAGAACGACGGCGAGTCCGACGCACTGGAGGACCTGGAGGCGTCCGAGATGCTGTTCACCGCGGTCACCCCGCTGTGGGCGCACCTGGGCATCGTGGACAAGGCCGAGGTGCTGACGCCGCTCGGCTGGTGGGGGCTGCCGAAGGCGCTGGAACGCGCCTGGTCGCCGGAGTAGCTACCCGATCTCGTCCTGGTAGTTCGCCGGCACCAGATCCGCATACTCCGGGTGGCGCTTGATGTAGGCCGCGACGAACGGGCAGAGCGGCGCCACCGCCAGGCCGCGCTCGCGGGCGCTGTCGAGGGCCGCGCCGGCCAGTTTGCCGCCCAGGCCCTGGCCCTCGAACTCCGGCATGATCTCGGTGTGGGTGAAGATGATCTTGCCGGGGCGGATCCGGTACTGACTGAACCCGGCCACGCCGCCGTCGATCAGGATCTCGAACCGGTGGGACTCCGGATTATCGACGACGGTGGCCAGGGTCACTTCTTGTCCTTTTCCCGGGGAACCTCGATCTTCGAGATCTGTTTGTTCATGGACTTCACGAGGAAGAACAGCGCGACGCCCAGGCCGAAGACGATGAGGAAGCCGAGCAGCCCAGGGCCATACTCCGGAGCGGCGGCGGCGATGACGTTCATCTTCTGAGTCTACGAGCAGGCGGTGGGGGCCTCCGCGTGGACTCCCGCGAACAGGTCGTCCTCCGGCACGGTGGTGTCCACCAGCGAGCGGGCCAGGTGGAAGTCCTCGGTCGGCCAGACCTCCATCTGGATCTCCCGGGGGCAGACGAACCAGAAGCCGTCGGGGTCCACCTGGGTGGCGTGCGCGAGCAGCGCCCGGTCCCTGGTCTCGAAGAAGTCGGCGCACGGCACCCGGGTGGTGACGTCCCACTTCTCCGGGCGGTCCTCCCAGCGGGCGATCCAGTCCCCATACGGCGAGCCCATCTCGCGCGCGGTCATCGCCTCGTGCAGCGCCTCGAACCGCTCCTTGGAGAAGCTCATGTGGTAGTAGAGCTTCAACGGCGTCCACGGCTCGCCGGCGTCGGGGTAACGGTCGGGGTCGCCCGCCGCCTCGAACGCCTCCACCGACACCCGGTTCGTCATGATGTGGTCGGGATGCGGGTAGCCGCCGTTGTCGTCGTAGGTCAAGATCACATGCGGCCGGAACTCGCGCACGGCCGCGACCAGCGGCGCCGAGGCGTCCGGCAGCGACTGCACCGCGAAACAGCCCTCCGGCAGCGCCTCGTTCTCGTCCTCGGGCAGCCCCGAGTCGACGAAACCGAGGAAACGCTGGCGCACGCCGAGGATCTCGCGGGCCCGATCCATCTCCAGGCGCCGCACCTCGCCCATGTTCTCCAGGATGTCCGGCCTGTCCATCTTCGGGTTCAGAATGGATCCGCGCTCGCCACCGGTACAGGTGACCACCAGCACGTCCACCCCTTCGGAGGCGTAGCGGGCCATGGTCGCCGCGCCCTTGCTCGACTCGTCGTCGGGGTGCGCGTGGACGGCCATCAGCCTCAACGGCGCGATCTCGGCAGCACTCACGGGTCTCCTTGGATGTCCTGGGCAACTGTTCAGAGAGGTTAGCTTCAGGGTGCGACAGTTTTCTTTCCACCCCGGCCGGCTCCGCACAATTGTCTCGGACAACGCCGGCCGACCGCAGGGAGATTCCGCGCATGTCCCCAGAGCCTGTCACCCGGCCGGTGCTCGGCACCCCGGCGGACTTCCCCGAGCGTCCCCCCGCAGGCCGGAGCAGGTTCGTGGCCTACACGGTGATCGGGCTCATCGTCGCGGTGCTGGCCGGCGGCTGGGGCTATGTGATCGTCAGCGCCCGCGGAAACCCCGAGGTCCGCGCCGATGTGGTCTCCTTCGACGCCTCCGCGCCCGACTCCGCGGCGATAACCTTTCTGGTGCACAAGCCCGCCGACCGCGAGGCCCGGTGCCTGGTGCGCGCCCTGGACACCCACCACGTCGAGGTGGGCACCCGGGAGGTCACGATCCCCAGGGGGGAAAGTGACGTCTCCTTGGCCGAGCGCGTGAAGACCAGTGGGCAGGCGACAGCCGTGCACGTCCAGTATTGCAATCTCGTATAGTGGAATCTTTGGGGAAGCGTTCGAAGGCGTTAACTTGTATGCCTTTCGACTCACCTAGGGAAGCAAGGAGAACCCGCGTGGCCGTCTCCCAGAACGATTCCGTCACCTGGCTGACGCAGGAGGCGTACGACCGCCTCAAGGAGGAGTACGACCGCCTTTCCGGCCCGGGTCGGATCGAGATCGCCAAGAAGATCGAGGCCGCCCGCGAGGAAGGCGACCTGAAGGAGAACGGCGGCTACCACGCCGCCAAGGACGAGCAGGGCAAGATGGAGGCCCGCATCTTCCACCTCCGTCAGATCCTCGACAGCGCGAAGGTGGGTGAAGCCCCCCGCACCGAGGGTGTGGTCGGTCCGGGCATGACGGTGACGATCCGCTTCGTCGGTGACGAGGATGAGGTCACCTTCCTGCTGGCCTCCCGCGAGGAGAGCGGCGCCCCGATCGACGTGTACTCGCCCAAGTCCCCGCTCGGGGCCGCCATCAACGGCAAGAAGATCGGCGACAAGGCGACGTACTCGATGCCGAACGGCCGGTCGATCACCGTCGAGGTGCTTGAGGCCGTGCCGTACATCGGCAACTGACGATTGTTTGAAATTCCGCCGGAGAGATGCGCTCCGGCGGATTTCGGCGTTTTGGATCCGATAGTGTCGTGGGCCGGGCCGGGGCGAGAGGGGTGAACGCGTGATCCGCAGGGCGCTCGCGGAAGCCCGCCAGGATCTCGCTTTCCGTCCCCGGCTGCCGCGCCGCCGTCCGCTGCGGCTGCCGTGGCTGTGGCGGCGGCTGATCCCCTTCATCGTGGTGCTGCTGGTCTCGGTGCTCTCCGCCGACCTGCTGATCCTGGCCGAGCTGTCCGGTCAGGACGACCGCGTGGTGGCCACCAGGGAGAAGAAGGCCCGCGGCGACTTCGTGGCGTCCGCCGTGGACGCGCCCGCGCCCACCGTGGCGCCGCTCGACAAGCTGCGCCGCCCGCACCTGTTCGTGGTGAGCGACCAGCCGCTGGCGCCCGGCCTGGTGGCCAGGATCCGGGCCACGGCGGGCGTCGCCGCGGTCGAGGTCACCGACGCGGCCGAGGTGACCATGGACGGGCGGCGGGTGCCCACCATGGGCGTCGAGCCGTCCACCTTCCGGGCCTTCACCCCGGCGCCGACCGCCGGGTCCGACGTGCTCTGGGCCAACCTCGCGCGGGGCGAGGTGGCCGTCTCGTTCGAGCTCGGCAACGACGGCGGCCTGCCGCTCGGGTCCGAGGTGACCAGCGGCGGGCGCAAGCTCAGGATCGGCGCGTACGCCACGGTCGGCATGGGCCGGATCGCGGCAGTGGTGTCCCGGCCGACCGCCAGGGAGCTCGGGCTGCCCGAGGGCAACGCGCTGGTGGTGAGCGCGCCCAAGGTCGACTCCTCGAAGCTGCGCCGGGCGCTGCTGCGGGTGCTGCCGAAGGGCAGCCAGGTGGCCACCATCAATCCGGTGCTGGCCACGCCGAAACGGCAGACCGAGTGGCCGGCCTCGGCGTTCATGTCGGCGCAGCAGACCGAGGCGATGCTGCGGGCGGCGCTGGGCAAACTGGGGCAGCCGTACGAGTGGGGGGCCGAGGGGCCGAACACCTTCGACTGCTCCGGCCTGGTGCAGTGGGCCTTCCGGCAGGCCGGGGTGACGATGCCGAGGGTGGCCTCCCAGCAGTGGGCGAGCGGCCCGCAGATCTCGCTGGAGCAGGCCCAGCCGGGCGATCTGCTGTTCTGGCGGAACGACCCCACCAACCCCGGATACATCTCCCATGTGGCGATCTACTGGGGCGAGGACAAGATGCTGCACGCGCCCAGGACCGGCGACGTGGTCAAGATCGTCAAGATCCACACCAGGAACTTCGCGGGCGCGGTCCGGGTCAGTCCGGGCGTGGCGGCCCGGGTCCGCTAGATCGGCAGGCCCTCCTCCAGCAGCGCGAGCGCCTCGTCCACCAGTTCCGACAGCGGGCGCGCGCCGTCTTCGGCCACCCAGCGCTGCAGGGTCGGGATGAGCGCGCCCATGACCGCGCCGGTGAGCGTCAGCACCGCGATGTCGTGCGGGTCGCGGCCCTCCCGCCGGGCGATCGCCTCGGAGAGCACGTCGAGGGTGTCCAGCATGTTCTGCATCACCCGGGAGCGGATCGCCGGGATGGTCAGCTGGAGCCGGGCCCGGGCCAGTATCTCCTGCTGTTCGGTGGCGGGGATGAGCGCCATCGTCTCCCGGAAGGTGTCCCGTATCGCCCGCAGCGGCGGCTTGCCTGCGGGTTGTCCGGCCAGCGTGGTGACCAGCATGGGGTCATAGTCGTCCTGGACGACGATGTCCTCTTTGGTCGGGAAATATCGGAAGATCGTGCTGGGGGAGATCTCCGCGGCCTCCGCGATCTGCTCGATCGTGGTCGCGTCGTAGCCCTGCTCGGCGAACAATCGCAGGGCCTGTTCCTGGATCGTCCGCCGAGTCCTGGCCTTCTTCCGTTCACGCAGTCCCGGCGAGTTCATGGGCCGATTCTCCCGCCTCCTCCGGGCTGGCGCCACGCATGAACACCGCCACCAGCACCGCGCTCAGCAGCATCGCGGCGGCGCAGCTCCACAGCACCGCGTCCATCGCCGCCGCGAAGGCGTCCCGGCCCGCGCCGGCGAATCCGGGCACCCGTACGGCCGCCGCCACCGACTCGCGGACCGGTTCTGGGGCGGAGCCGGGCAGGTTGGCGACGTACACGGCGGAGAGCAGGCTGCCGAGCCCGGCCACCCCGAAGGCTCCGCCGGTCTGGCGCAGCGTCTGGAGCACTCCGGTGCCCATTCCGGTCCGGTCGGCGGGCAACGTGGCGAGCACCCCGTCCATGGCGGGCACCATGGTCAGGCCGACGCCGGCTCCGGCGACCACCAGCCAGGTGGCCGTGTACGCGTACTCGCCCGGCAGCACCGCCCCTAGCGCGAGCCCGGCGGTGAGCAGCAGCAGGCCGCCCGTCATGACCGGCCGCAGGGCGGCCACCTTGAGCAGGCGCTCGCCCGCGAAGCCGCCGACCATCAGGCCGAGGATCATCGGCGTGATCCGCAGCCCGGTGCCCATCGCGTCGAAGCCCTGCACGGCCTGGAGCGAGAGCGGCACCACGAACAGCACGCCCATCATGCCGAGCGAGACCAGTGACGCCCCGATCGATCCCCACAGGAAGACCCGGTCCCGGAACAGGCTGAGGTCCATCATCGGCGCGCTGGCGCGCATCTCAATCCGGACGAACGCGGCCAACAGCACCAGGCCGACCGTCAGCGGGGTGAGCACGCCGACCGAGCCCCAGCCGTCGATCGGGGCCTGGATCACGCCGTACACCAGTGCTGCCAGCCCAGTCACTGACAGCAGCGTGCCCGGCAGGTCCAGCCGGGGAGAGGCGGGGTCACGCGACTCCGGCACGAGCAGCACCACCGCGACCAGCGCGATGGCCACCGCAGGCAGGTTGATCAGGAAGATCGATCCCCACCAGAAATGGTCCAGCAGGTAGCCGCCGACGATCGGGCCGAGCGGCAGTCCGAGGGCCATGCCCGCCGTCCAGATCGCGATCGCCTTGGCCCGCTCGCCGGCCGGGAAGATGCTCGGCAGGATCGAAGTGGACAGCGGCATGATCAACGCTGCGCCCACGCCCATCAGGGCCCGCGCCGCGATCAGCCAGCCGGTCGAGTCGGCCAGCATCGCCACCGCCGACGCCACCCCGAACGCGGCCAGACCGACCACCAGCAGGCGCTTTCGCCCGAGCCGGTCGCCGAACACGCCCGCGGGCAGCAGCAGCGCCGCGAAGGTCACCAAATACGCGTCGACGATCCACTGCAGTTCGCCGGTGGAGGCGCCCAGGTCCACGGCGAGCGTGGGGAGCGCCACGTTGAGCACGGTCGCGTCCAGTCCGATGACCAGAACGCTGAGCACAAGGGCTGACAGAGCCCACCATCTGGAAGTAGCCATGAATTGATAGTAACTCTCAAAAACTAGTCACTGTCAATCCATTGCGTTCGGATGCGAGCGATGTAATGTTGATTACATGGATGCAGAAGAACAGCTGAAAGGCTGGTTCACCGGGCGACTGCCCGAAGGCTGGTTCGCCGGACGGCCCGAGATCGTGCTGGACCGCGAAGAGATCACCGTGCTCGGCACGCTCCCGCCGCTGACCGTCGCCGACGACCTGCCCGACGTGGAGAAGGCCGCCGCGCTGGATGGATACATCGAGCGGTTCCGCGCGGAGACCAGGGAACGCCGGATCGACATCGCCCGCGAAGCCGAGCACCGGTTCCGCCGGAAGGTCTCCTGGGGCGTCGTCGCGGGCGAGGAGACAGTGATGTTCACCACTCTCTCGGTTCCCGTGATGACCCGGCTCCGGCAGCCGGAACGGCAGGTGCTGGACACCCTCGTCGCCGCCGGGGTCGCGCGCAGCCGTTCCGACGCACTCGCCTGGTGCGTACGGCTGGTCGGCAAGCACACCGACACCTGGCTCGCTGACCTGCGCGATGCCCTCCAGCACGTTGATCGAGTTCGCGCCGCCGGGCCCGACGTAGTGGACTAAACCAATTAAGGAAAAGGTCTGGACCACTGCGATTGGCCTATACCAATGTGTAGGCCGGAAAATCTCGGTAAGGGGTGCACGCGTTTTCTTTGAACCGGGCCTGTGTGGGTAGGCTCCCACAAAGCATCATGGCCGCCACCTGCGCATAGGTGGCCGGGATATCGCTTGATTAACGGCGTGGAAACACAATGGTCTACGCCAATTGGATTAGGCGTGTATTCATCGTCAATGATGATTTGGCCCCGCTAGACAAAGGAGCCGTCCCCGATGTCCGTCATCGTTACCCGCAATCTCATGCCGACCTCTGAGATCGCCGATCAACTCACTCACCCGACCACTCACCACGAGCTGGCCGCCTGGGTCGGCCAGATCGCCGAACTCACCGAGCCGGACCGGATCGTGTGGTGTGACGGCTCGGAAGCCGAATGGACCCGGCTGACCAACCTGCTGGTCGACCAGGGCACCTTCACCCGGCTGGTGCAGCGGCCGAACAGCTTCCACGCGGCCTCCGACCCGAGCGACGTGGCCCGGGTCGAGGACCGGACCTTCATCTGCTCCGAGCGCGAGGCGGACGCGGGCCCGACCAACAACTGGATCGCGCCCGCCGAGATGCGCGCCACCTTCGGCGAACTGTTCCGGGGCAGCATGCGCGGGCGCACCATGTATGTGGTGCCGTTCTGCATGGGCCCGCTCGGCGGCGCCATCTCCCAGCTCGGGGTGGAGATCACCGACTCGCCGTATGTGGTGGTGTCGATGCGGGTGATGACCCGGATGGGCGAGGACGCGCTCCGCCTCATCGAGGAGCGCGGCGACTTCGTCAGGGCCGTGCACTCGGTCGGCGCGCCGCTGGCGCCGGGGCAGCGGGACGTGCCCTGGCCGTGCAGCCAGACCAAGTACATCAGCCACTTCCCGGAGACCAGGGAGATCTGGTCGTACGGCTCCGGCTACGGCGGCAACGCCCTGCTCGGCAAGAAGTGCTACGCGCTCAGGATCGCCAGCACGATGGCCCGCGACGAGGGCTGGCTGGCCGAGCACATGCTGATCCTCAAGCTCACCCCGCCGGACGGCGAGGTCCGCTACGTGGCGGCGGCCTTCCCGTCCGCCTGCGGCAAGACCAACCTGGCCATGCTCCAGCCGACCATCCCCGGCTGGAAGGTCGAGACGATCGGCGACGACATCGCCTGGATGCGCTTCGGCCCGGACGGCCGGCTGCACGCGATCAACCCCGAGGCCGGGTTCTTCGGCGTCGCGCCCGGCACCGGCGAGATCACCAACGCCAACGCGGTCAGGACGCTCTGGGGCAACAGCATCTTCACCAACGTCGCGCTCACCGCCGACGGCGACGTCTGGTGGGAGGGCCTGACCGAGCGGCCTCCGGCCGGCCTGACCGACTGGAAGGGCCGGCCCTGGACGCCGGACTCGCCGGAACCGGCCGCCCACCCGAACGCCCGCTTCACCACGCCCGCCGAGCAGTGCCCGACGATCGCCAAGGAGTGGCAGGACCCCGACGGCGTCCCGATCTCCGCGATCCTGTTCGGCGGACGCCGCGCCACCGCCGTGCCGCTGGTCACTGAGTCGCTCAGCTGGGACCAGGGCGTGTTCCTGGGCGCCAACGTCGCCTCCGAGAAGACGGCCGCCGCCGAGGGCAAGGTCGGCGAGCTGCGCCGGGACCCGTTCGCGATGCTGCCGTTCTGCGGCTACAACATGGGCGACTACTTCGCCCACTGGATCGCGATGGGCCGGACCCGGGGCGCGGAGCTGCCCAAGATCTACTACGTCAACTGGTTCCGCAAGGACGAAGGGGGCCGCTTCGTCTGGCCGGGCTTCGGCGAGAACAGCCGGGTGCTCAAGTGGATCGTCGACCGCCTCAACGGCCGGGCCGACGCGGTCGAGACGCCCATCGGGCGCCTCCCGGTCGAGCTCGACACCGAGGGCCTGGACATCGCGGCGGACGACCTCGCCCTCCTCCTCACGGTGGATAGGGAAGTATGGCGGGAAGAGGCCGCGCTGGTCCCCGGGCACTTCGAGACCTTCGGCGACCACCTGCCGAAGGAACTCTGGGATGAGTACCACGCCCTGGTCGCACGCCTGAGCTGAGTTCCCAAGAGCAGGAATGCCCGCCAGCGTCGCCGGGCGTTCCGAAACGCCGGACAGCCCGCGCTTCGGCGCGGGCTGTCCGTTCTTTGTGGGGATGCGAAACTATCGCGGGCATGCGATCGTCTATCCGAATAGACGGGGTGAATGTGGGACAGCGGGCCCCTCGTCCCCCCGGGGAGGCGACATGGAACTGGTGCTTCTGGTCCCCGCGTTTGTGATCGCGGTGCTCATTGTCTCGATCTCGTCCTCGATCAAACGCGAGCATCGCCGGGTGCGTTCTGTGCACCCGCTCGGCGGTCCCCCGCTTGAGGTGTACGAGCTCGCGTACCTGGCCGGGGGGCCGAGGCGGACCGTGAACACGGCCATCGCGCTGCTCAGCGCGCAGGGCCGGCTGCGGGTGTCCCGGGGCGGGCGACTGGCCGCCGTGTCCGGGTCCGGTGGGTCGCGCGAGGCGGTCGAGCAGGAGGTCCTGAACCTGGCGAGCGTGCCTGGCGGCCAGACGGCGGGCGCGGTGCGCCGGGCGATGGCCGAAGGACCCGCGCTGATCGGGATCATGCACCGGCTGACCGGCCGCGGCTACATGGTCCCCGAGACCGCGCTCGCGCAGGGCCGCTCCTACAACCGCATCCTCGGCTGGTTCGCCGCGCTGTCCGGGATCAACTGGGTGCTCTCGGTGGTCCTGATCGCGACCCAGGCGGTGCCGGTCGGCGTCGGGAACATCCTGGCCGTGATCTCCGGCGCTTTCTTCAGCCTGTACGCGCTGATCAGGCACCAGGCCAACCAGCGCACCCTCCGCAGTCTCCTGACGAGAGCCGGCTACGACTCCTTGAGCGCGGCCCGGGTCACTTTCCGGCGGGGCTCAGGGCACATGCCCATCATCCACTCGCCCGTCCACGGCGCTTACGGCGTCAACGACAACACCTTCGCCTACGCGGCGGTCGGCGGCGCGGTGGCCCTGTACGGCCTCGGCGAGTTCAACTCGCCCGACGCGGACGAGATCGCCCGCGAGGATCACATGCAGGGCTCTTCCGGCGGGGGCTGCGCGGCGGGCGCCTGCGGAGGTGGCGGTGGGTCCAGCGACTTCGGCGGTTCGTGGGGCTCGGACCCGGGTGGGTTCGGGGGCGGCGACTTCAGCAGCGGCGGTTCCAGCGACTCCGGTGGCGGTTCCAGCTGTGGGGGCGGCGGTTCCAGCTGCGGTGGTGGTGGGTGCGGTGGCGGCAGCTGATCGCGACCGGGCCGAACTCGGGGTGGTGACGGCTGATCCCGGCGGGGTCGTCGCGGCTGATCGCGGCCGGGTCGAGCTCGGGGTGGGGATCGGCTGGCGGGCCGAGATCGATCTGACCGTGGAGCGGCTGCCCGGGGTCGAGTTCGTCGAGGTCATCGCGGAGGGTCTGCGGCCGGGCAATCTGCCCGAGTCGCTGCGGGTGCTGCGGGAGCGCGGGGTGCCCGTGATCCCGCACGGGGTGGCCCTCGGCATCGGCGGAGCCGACAAGCCCGAAATTTCGCGACTTCGGCATCTGGCGGCCTGCGCGGAGGCGCTGGCCGCGCCGCTGGTCAGCGAACATCTGGCGTTCGTCAGGGGCGACGGACTGGAGGCGGGCCACCTGCTTCCGGTGCCGCGGACCCGGGACGCGCTGGCGGTGGTGGTGGCCAACATCAAGATCGCGCAGGCCGAGCTGCCGGTGCCGTTCGCACTGGAGAACGTGGCCGCCCTGTTCGGCTGGCCGGACGACGAGCTCACCGAGGCCGAGTTCCTCGGCGAACTCGTCGAGCGCACTGGCGTGAAGCTGCTGATCGACGTGGCCAACCTCTACACCAATGAGGTCAACCTGGGCGCCGACGCCCGGGAGGCGCTCGACCGGCTGCCGCTCACCGAACTGGCCTACGTGCACGTCGCCGGAGGGCACTCGCACGACGGCGTCTGGCACGACACCCACACCGCGTCCGTGCCGGAGTCCATCCTGGACGTGCTCACCGAACTCTGCGCCCGGGTGGATCCGCCGGGCGTGCTGCTCGAATGGGACGACGACTACCCCAGCGACCAGGCGCTGTCCGAAGAACTCGGCCGGATCAGGGCCGCGATGAGCCGGGCCGCCACCCGCTCATGATCGAGGAATCCGTCGGCACGGCCGAGGTCGATGCCACCCGAGAGCGGATTGAGGACTCGGTCGACGCCGCCCGGGAGCGGCTGGCGCGGGAGGAAGCCCGGTTGCTGGCGGCGCTGGTCGCCGGTGCGCCGCAGCCGCCCGGGTTCGATCCGGCCAGGCTGCGGATCCAGGCGCACAGCCTGATCGCCAAGCGCCGGGGGCTGGTGGCGGTGGCGCTGCCCGGACTGGTTTCGGCGCTCGGCGCGGAGTTCGCCCGGGAGTTCTTCGCCTACGCCGACGGCCGCCCCAAACCGCCCGGTGGGTCGCGGGCCGACGCCCATGCTTTCGTCGAATGGCTGCGCGCCGAGGGCCGGCTGCCCGCCGCGCCCGAACAGCGAAGAACGTCCCGTTGGCGGGGATGGCTGCGAAAGAGCTGAGATCTTCCGCTCGGGAAGGGTTTGGGCGGAAGTGCGGTGGATACCCTCTGGGACGTGGGGGGACTACGTTGTGTTGACGGTTCGTATCTGAGCGTTCATCCGATGCTCTCTCGGGACAGCGTGGGGATGCCGTACGAGATCACCCTGGCGCTGCGCCGGAACGGCGCGCCCTATGGCGTCGTCGGGGAGCGGTGCGGGTGGTTCCTGGCGCGGCTCGCGCGTGGGGTTGCTGCGGCGCGCGGGGAAGCAGGGGATTGGCGGGATCCGGATGACCGATTTCCGGGGCCGGGGGAAGAGCTGTTCACGTTCAGATACCGGGCGCGTACCGACATCGTGGGCAGCGGGGAGTTGCGCTGCCAGGTCCGGACGATTCCGTCGTGGCAGCCCGGCGCCGGGCGGGAACCGGGGAAGTGGCGGCTGACCAGGCGGGCTTTCGTGGAGGCGTGGGGGAGCTCGGGGGTCGGGCTGCGGGCGGTGCTCACCTCCGGCCAGCTGGCGGCATTCCTCAACGGACTGGTCGCCGAGGCAGAAGACCGACTTGGCACCTGTTTTGGGATGGAACGCAACAGCAACCTCATAAAGGGAGCGGGCACTGTCGCACGCCCCCGATAATTACTTGATTCAGCTGCCTCGGAGTCGGCCTGAGGCGGTGGGACCAACCTGGGGGCGCCATGGGCGTGCGCGATCTCGTGTACCGCAATCTCATGTACAAGGTGTACGAGCGCAGGCTTGAGCAGAAGATCGCCAAGGCGGCCGGGCCGGCCCCCCGGCACGTCGGCGTGATAGTGGACGGGAACCGGCGCTGGGCCAGGATGATGGGCCTGGAAGACGTCAACCGCGGCCACCAGAAGGGCGCGGACAAGATCTCCGAGCTGCTGGTGTGGTGCCGCGAGGCCGGAGTCGAGTACGTCACCCTCTGGCTGCTCTCCACCGACAACCTCTCCAGGGACAAGGCGGAGCTGGAGCCGTTGCTGCAGGTCATCGAGGGTCTGGTGGGCAATCTGGTGGACCAGGGGTGGCACATCACCCCGATGGGATCTCTCGATCTGCTGCCCGATCACACGGCCCGTGTCCTAAAAAATGCCAAAGAAGTCACATCACACCGTCCCGGGCTGATTGTGAACGTTGCGGTTGGGTATGGAGGAAGACGTGAGATCGCTGATGCGGTGCGCTCTCTTCTCCAGGAGCACGCCAGCAAGGGCGCGAGTATCGAGGACCTTGTCGAGGTCCTCGATGTCGAGCACATCGCGGAGCATCTCTACACGCGTGGCCTGCCCGACCCGGATCTGGTCATCCGGACGTCGGGAGAGCAGCGACTCTCCGGATTCCTGCTCTGGCAGAGTGCCCACTCGGAATTCTATTTCTGCGAGGCCTACTGGCCGGATTTTCGCAAGGTGGATTTCCTCCGGGCACTGCGGTCCTATGGCGCGCGTCACCGTAGGTACGGATCCTGAAACGGCACGTGAACAGCCCCTTTCGGACAGGATTGAAGCGTTGGCGGGCGGGGATTCAGGTCGTACCGTAAGAAGTAAGCAGCAGTGCTTACCTCGGGAGAGGGCCCATCCTTGCGTCTCAAAGACCTTGCGAGGAGGGCCGGTCCACGGTTCCGCCTCGGCGGGGTCCGGGCCCGGTCCGTTCACCACCAGTCAAGGCAGGGCGCCGACCTTTGGCGCCCGGGGGAGAACGCGTGGCATTGTCCTCAGGCAACCCGTCCAAGTCCCGTCGCACGTACATCCTCGACACATCGGTCCTGCTCGCTGATCCAGCGGCGATAAGCCGCTTCGACGAGCACGAGGTTGTACTCCCGATCGTCGTTATCACCGAGCTGGAGGCCAAGCGGCATCATCCCGAATTGGGGTACTTCGCCAGGCAGGCGCTGCGCTCACTCGATGACCTCCGGGTAAAGCACGGACGACTCGACGAGCCAATGCCCATTGGCGAGGGCACGATACGGGTGGAGCTCAACCACAGCGACCCGTCGGGGTTGCCGGCCGGGTTCCGGCTGGGCGACAACGACACCCGGATCCTGACCGTCGCGCAGAACCTCGCGAGCGAGGGATTCGACGTCGTGCTGGTCTCCAAGGACCTGCCGATGCGGGTGAAGGCCGCCTCCATCGGCCTGGCCGCGGAGGAGTACCGGGCCGAGCTGGTGTCCACCACCGACGCCGGCTGGACCGGAATGTCGGAACTCCAGGTGACCACGGAAGACGTCGAGGTCCTCTTCGAGAACGGCACCGCCGATCTGGAGGACGCCCGCGAGCTGCCCACCCACACCGGGCTGCGGCTGCTGTCCAGCAAGGGCTCGGCACTCGGCCGGGTGCTGCCGGACAAGTCGGTCCGGCTGGTCCGCGGCGACCGCGAGGTCTTCGGCCTGCACGGCCGCTCCGCCGAACAGCGGATCGCGCTGGACCTGCTGATGGACCCCGAGGTCGGCATCGTCTCGCTCGGCGGACGGGCCGGCACCGGCAAGTCCGCGCTGGCGCTGTGCGCCGGTCTGGAGGCCGTGCTGGAACGCCGTCAGCACCGCAAGGTGATCGTCTTCCGCCCGCTGTACGCGGTGGGCGGCCAGGACCTGGGCTACCTGCCCGGCACCGAGAACGAGAAGATGGGCCCCTGGGCGCAGGCGGTCTACGACACCCTCGGCGCGGTCACCACGCCCGAGGTGATCGAGGAGGTGCTGGACCGCGGCATGCTGGAGGTGCTGCCGCTCACCCACATCCGCGGCCGTTCGCTGCACGACGCGTTCGTGATCGTGGACGAGGCCCAGTCGCTGGAGCGCGGTGTGCTGCTCACCGTGCTCTCCAGGATCGGGGCCAACTCCCGGGTGGTGCTCACCCATGACATCGCCCAGCGGGACAACCTGCGGGTCGGGCGGCATGACGGCGTGGTCGCGGTGGTCGAGAAGCTCAAGGGCCACCCGCTGTTCGCGCACGTGACGCTGACCCGCTCGGAGCGCTCGCCGATCGCCGCCCTGGTCACCGAGATGCTGGAGGATGTGACGCTCTAACCGCTAGCGGGGGAGTTGCCGGCCTTCTGCCGCGAGGTCCCAGAACTCGCGGCAGGTGTGCTCGCCGAGCGAGACCGGCCCCCCGTGCGCGGTACGGGTGATCTTCACGGCCCAGATGTCCTGCCGCTGCCGCATGGCGGTGCAGGTCATCTGGGCCAGTGCCGTTCTGGTGACCCGCGCGCCGCCGCTGATGAACAGCGCCAGCCGGAACCCGTCCGCGTTCTCCGGGTCGTTGCGTACCACGCCGAACCGGGTCAGCTGGCTGGACTGCCACTGGAGCCCGGCCAGCGCGGTGCTCAGGCCCTCGGTCCTGGAGCCGGCCTCGAACAGGGCCGCCATGACGTGGTCCATGGAGTGCGAGGCCGCCGCGACCCTGAGCGGTTCGAGGCGGTCCTCGCGGAGCAGGTAGACGGTGGCGAAGGTGGTCTTCGGGCTGATCACCGGCGCGGCCCCGCCGTCCAGCACCTCGGTCGGCCGCACGCCGCAGCCGGCCACCAGGACCAGGACGAGCAGCCAGGTTCTGTTCATGGGCGCGGCACCCACAGGGTGAACTGCGTGCCGGGGTCGCAGAGTTTCACGGTGATCGTGCCCCGGTGCAGTTCGGCGTTGGCCTTGGCGATCGACAGCCCGAGGCCACTGCCCTCGCTCCGCGTCCTGGTCACCCCGGCCTTGAAGAACCGGTCGAACACGTGCGGCAGCGCCTGCCGGGGGATGCCCTCGCCGTGGTCGCGGACCATCACCTCCAGGCCGCTGGGCAGCACCCGGGCGCTCACCAGCACCGGCGGCGCGCCGTGGCTGAGCGCGTTGCCGGCCAGATTGGCCATGATCACGTCGAACCTGCGCGGGTCCAGCGAGTAGATCAGCCCCGGCGGCACGGTCAGCTTGACCTGGTCGCTCCAGCCGCGCACCTCCAGGCAGTCGGCCAGCGCGTCGCCGACGTCCACGCTCTCCCGGTTCAGTACGGCCGCGCCCGAGTCGAACCGGCTCACCTCGATCAGATGCTCGACCAGCACCCGAAGCCGGACGATCTCCTTCACCACCAGGTGCACGGCCTGCCCGGCGTCGTCGGGCAGCTTCTCGGCCTCCTCGCTGAGCATGTCGGTGACCGCGATCATGGTGGTCAGCGGGGTGCGCAGCTCGTGCGACACGTCGGCCACGAACCGGCGCGACATCGCCTCCAGGCCGCGCAGCTCGGAGACGGTCTGCTCCAGCGCGGCGGCGGTCTCGTTGAAGGTGGCGGTCAGTTCGGCCAGCTCGTCCCGGCCGTGCACCGGCAGCCGGGTGTCCAGCTCGCCCGCGCCGAGCGCCCGCGCGGCCGCGCCCAGCCGGCGGACCGGCAGCAGCACCTGGCGGGCCGAGAGCAGGGCCAGGGTGAGGGCGATGACCAGGGTGAGCAGGCCGGCCTGGAGCAGGGCGTACCGGAGGTTGGCGAGGACGCGTTCCTCGTTGCGCATCGACACGAAGACGTACACGGACATGCCGGTGGAGCGGGTGGCGCCGGTGCCGGTGAGGCGTTCGACGTCGGTGCCGACCAGCAGGGTGGGCTCGCCGTCGAGCACCAGGGTCTGGTAGGAGAGGCGGTGCCTGGCGTCGGCGCGGAGCTGGTCGGGGATGTCGCCGGGGCCGAGGGTGGCGTTGTTGCTGGTGCGCGCGGGCTCCTGGCCGTACTCCAGGACGACCTGGCGGTCCGGGCCGCTCAGTGATTCGACCAGGCCGGCCAGGTCGTCGTCGGTGACCGAGGCGTCGTTGGGCCAGAGCAGGTCGCTGGTGCCGATCGGCAGGGTCATCCGGTCGAGCACGTCCCTGACGTCCTCGATCGCGCTGCTCTCGGCCCGGTGCAGCAGCTCACCGCGGACCAGCTGGTAGCCGATGCCCGCGACCATGGCCGAGGCGGTCACCGCGACGATCGTGAACGTGACGACGAGCCGCTTGCGCAGGCTTCTCATGGAGGACTGAATCGATATCCGAACCCGCGTACGGTGTGGATGAAGATCGGCTCGGCCGGGACCGGTTCGATCTTGGCGCGGATGCGCTGCACGCCCGCGTCCACCAGGCGGGAGTCGGCCACGTGGGTGTGGTCCCAGACCGCGCGCAGCAGGTAGCGGCGGTTCAGCACCTGGCCCGGGTGGCGGACCAGCTCCAGCAGCAGCCGCAGCTCGGTCGGGGTGAGGTGGATCTCGCGGCCGTTGAGGGTGACCTTCAGCGCGCCCCGGTCGATGACCAGCTCGCCGAAGGTGATCCGGTCGGTGGAGGCCGATTCGAGGCGGCGCAGCACCGCGCGGATCCGGGCGTCCAGCACCCGGGGCTCGACCGGTTTCACCACGTAGTCGTCGGCGCCGGCCTCCAGGCCGACCACCACGTCCAGGTCGTCGCCGCGCGCGGTGAGCAGGATGATCGGCAGCGAGTCCAGTTTCCTGATCCGGCGGCACACCTCGACGCCGTCGATGCCGGGCAGCATCACGTCCAGGATCACGATCTCCGGCCGCCTGGCCCTGATGTGATCCAGTGCTTCTTCGCCCGTCGCGTACCCGGTGACGGAATGCCCCTGCCGGGTCAGCGCGAGCTCAAGCCCGGTACGGACCGAGGGGTCGTCTTCGACCAGGAGGATGCCTGCCACTGGGTCATTATGGGGCTTTGTATGTACCGAAACCGTGACACGGGGTGCACAGGATCCAAACGATCCAGCGGGAAGCTGGCCCCAGGGGCCCTCCTTCGGTACGGGGGTCCGAGGGGCGGCCCCTGTAACCACACCCGCCACAGAGGTGCTGTGACCAAAATCACATTGGTCAAGAAACCCCATGTAACCGGCGCATAGGTCAAAGGAATACCAACTGACTTTCACGTTTGGGTTGCGGACCACCCCCCGTCCCAGGGCAAGCTCATAGGTCGTGAGTCCAGGTCAGCAGTTGTCGGATCCTTCGTCGCCCCCGCGCGCCCGATCCAGACGTGCCAAGCGTCCGGAACGTCCCGAGCGCCAAAGTCGCCAGGATCGCCCGGACCTGCCGCCGCGGAGCGCGCGGCAGCCCATCCTGACCCCCAAGCGCATCCTCATCATGGCCGTCACCGTGGCCGTGATCGCCGGGGGCGCCACCTACCTGGTCAAGACCTCCATCTACAACGCCAGCCTGCCGCCGCAGATCATCGATCCGGCCGTGCTGGCCGGCGACTTCGGCACCAGCGCCAAGATCGACGCGCTGAAGGCGCACGCCGCCGCCGCGCTCCAGAAAGAGAAGATCGAAGCCGAACGGGAGGGCCGCCCGGCCCTGGACCCGGCCAAGAAGCCCGAGCAGGCCCCCGGCGGCAGCGGCTTCCCGCCGATCGACTTCCCGTCCGGCTCCAACCCCGACCCCGGCAGCAACAAGGCGCTCGGCAAGCAGATGACCGAGGCCATGGGCTGGTCCGCCGAGTGGGGCTGCCTGGAGAAACTCTGGGACAAGGAAAGCCACTGGAACGAGCGGGCGATGAACCGCTACAGCGGCGCGTACGGCATCCCGCAGTCGCTCCCCGGCAGCAAGATGGCCAGCGCGGGCAGCGACTGGCAGACCAACCCCGCCACCCAGATCAAGTGGGGCCTCGGTTACATCAAGAACCGGTACGGCTCGCCCTGCGGCGCGTGGGGACACTCCCAGCGGGTGGGCTGGTACTAGCGAAATCCAGGTCAGCCTTTCCCGATCCTTCGGCAAGGCGGCGCCGCCCCCGGCGGTGAGCGCCGCACGCTTGCCGTATGGGTGTGAAGGTCAGTGTGGTGGTCTCGGTGTACAACCCGGGGCCCTCGGACGACTCCTTCGACGCGTGCGTACGCTCGCTGCTGGAGTTGCCGCCGGACGAGTATGAAGTGATCTTCGCGGACGACCTGTCCACGGATGGCACGAAGGAGCGCCTGGACGCGGTCGCCGGCGTCCGCCCCAACGTGCGGGTGCTGCATCTGGAGCGCACCGGGTCGCCGTTCAAGGGCCGCAACTCGGGGCTCGCCGCGGCGCGCGGCGACTACGTGTTCTTCATGCACGCCCACGATCGGCTCGAACCCGGCTCGATGTCGCGGATGCACGCGAAGGCCGTGGAGACCGACGCGGACGTGCTGGTCGGGCGGCTGGCCATGGACGGGCCGCCGCTGTCGGTGTTCAGCCGCAGCCGGGACCGGGCGGACCTGCTCAGGGACCGGCTGCTGACCGTGCCGACCGCGCACAAGCTGTTCCTGCGCGAGTTCCTGGAGAACCACCAGCTGTGGTTCGGCGAACGGCCGCTGGCCGAGTACGCGTTCGTGCTGCACGCCTACCTGGCGGCGAAGGTGGTCGCGATCCTGGCCGAGCCGGTGTGCTGCCACGTCGCGCCGGCGGGGTCGCCGGAGCCGCAGGATCCGCGTGAGCTGGCCGCCGGGGTGCGGACGCTGATGGACATCGTGGACGCGCAGACCCAGCCGGGGGCGCAGCGGGACCGGGTCAACGCGTACCTGTTCCGGGTGCTGGCGCTGCGGCGGCTGGGCGGCTCGCGGTACGCCGGGACGTCGGCGGACCGCCGGGGCCGCACCTTCGCGGCGCTGCGCGAGCTGGCCGCCGAGCGGTTCCCCGAGCGGCTGGACGGGTATCTGCCGGTGCACCAGCGGGCCCGGGTGGCGCTGCTGCGGGCCGGGCGGCAGTCCGAGCTGACCGATCTGGCCTGGGAGTCGCGGGGGACCCGGCTGGAGGCGCGGCTGTCGGACGTGCGCTGGGACTCCAGCGTGCTCACGCTGTCGCTGACGGTCGAGATCGTCCGGGCGGACGGTACGCCGCTGTGGTTCCGGGAGCGGGACGGGCGGCTGCTGTGGCAGCCGCCGGTGCCCATCGAGGGGCTGCTCGATCCGGCGCTGGCCGACGTGACGGAGGCGGCGGCGAACGTGCGGATGGAGGTGTTCATCCGCAATCCGGACACGGGGGTCAGCTACTTCCTGCCGGTGACCAGCGAGGTCGACCAGAAGGCGGTCGGCGAGCGGGTCCGGGTGCAGGCGGTCGGCTCGGCCCGGCTGGATGTGGGCACGGCCGCGCTCGGTTATCCGGTCGATCCGGGGGTGTGGGAGGTGCACGTCCGGATGCGCGGGGCGCAGCCGGCCAGGGCCAGGGTCGGGAAGCCCGAGTCCGGGGTCAACGTGGCCGGGGTGCTGACGGACTATCCGCGGCGGCTGGTGGTGCCGTGCTGGTCGGAGCTGGGTGAGCTGAGCGTGTGCGTGGAGCCGCGGTCGTTCCCCGAGTCGATCGCGCTGGTGTCGCCGGGGGCGTCGGCGGTGCGGCGGGACCGGTACGCGTATGTGGCGATGCCGGTGCCGTACGTGCCGCCGAGCGGGGGGCCGACGGCGGAGCTGGTGCTGCGGCAGAAGGGCGGGCGGGGGCGGACGGTCACGGTGCCCGCGCTGGTGGAGCCGGGGGTGCCCGGTCGGCTGGCCGGGCAACTGGTCGCCAAGGTGCCCGTCCGGCGGTTCGGCGGCACCGGGGTGCTCGGGCCGGGGACCTGGCGGCCTCGGCTGCGGATGGAGGAGAAGGTGGTGGATCTGCGGTTCGGGCTGGACGTCAGCCGGGGCGGGCAGGTCCGGGTGCTGCCGGTGCAGCCGGTCAAGCCCAGGAAGCCGTCGCTGTTCAGGCGGCTGTTCCGGCGGTTGCGGCGGCGGTGATCTTCAGCGGGCGGTCCAGCCGCCGTCGAGGGGGATGGAGATCCCGGTGATGAACGAGCCCTGGGGGGAGCAGAGGTAGGCCACCATCTCGGCCACCTCCTCGGGCTCGATCAGACGCTTGATCGCGGCGGGCTGGAGCATGATCCGCTCGACGACCTCGGCCGGGTCGATCCCGTGGGACTCGGCCTGGTCGGCGATCTGCGCCTCCACCAGCGGGGTCCGCACATAGGCCGGGCTGACACAGGTCGAAGTCACCCCGAACGGCGCACCCTCCAGCGCGATCACTTTCGACAGCCCTTCGAGCGCATGCTTGGCCGTCACATAGGCGGATTTGTACGGCGAAGCCCGCAGCCCGTGCACGGACGAGATGTTCACCACCCGCCCCCAGCCCTGCGCCTTCATGCCCGGCAGCGCACCCTTCACCAGCTGGAACGGCGCCTCCACCATGACCTTCAGAATCCGCGCGAACACCTCAAGCGGAAACTCCTCGATCGGCGCGACATGCTGGAACCCCGCGTTGTTCACAATGATGTCCGGAAAAATCCGGATCTCATCCGGGGGCGACGGCGCCGACCAGTCCGCCAGCTCCTGCGCGTACGGGCTGCGCGCCACCTGATCCCGGATCGCCCGCATGAACCCCGGATCCGACAGATCCACCGTCACCGGCGTCCCGCCCAACTCCGCCGCCACCTTCTCGGCCGCCTCCGCATGCAGATCCACGACCACGACATGCGCCCCCGCCGCCGCCAGCCGCCGCGCACACGCCCGCCCGATCCCACTCCCCGCACCGGTGACCAGCGCGGTCCGCCCCGCCAGATCCCCATCCATACCCGTCATGCTCGCCGAATGTAGGCGTCACTTCCAGGACCGCCCATGGGGCAAGCCGACATAGTCCCGTAGCTGTTTATATGGCCGCGCCTCTGGCGCGGCGGGCTTGGCCGCGACATATGACTAGGGAGAGAGCTGATGAACATCGCCGCCAGCGTCACGGCTGGCAGGGAGATATGGCTGAGAGGCACGAACAGATTGGGTCGTGCCTCTCAGGCGCCGGTGCGGTGAGGACCGTCACCTGCGTGAACGGCGCCGGATATCGGCGATCAGCCTGGCGGCTCGCTCGTTCCGTCGGGAGTCCTAGATGGGTGGGCGGGTCATCGACAGGACGTCGAGGACTTGGTCGAGTTGGGTTTCGGTGAGGGTGCCGTTGGAGATGTGGCCGCGTTCGATGACGACCTGGCGGATGGTTTTGCGGTCGGTTAGGGCTTGTTTGGCGATTTTGGCGGCCTCTTCGTAGCCGAGGTAGCGGTTCAGGGGGGTGACGATTGAGGGGGAGGATTCGGCGTACTCGCGGAGGCGGTCGGGGTTGGCGGTGAGGCCGTCGATGCAGCGGTCGGCGAGGAGGCGGGAGGCGGAGGTGAGCAGGCGGATCGATTCCAGGATGTTTCTGGCGATCACCGGGAGCATCACGTTGAGTTCGAAGGAGCCGGATGCGCCGGCGAAGGTGATGGTGGCGTCGTTGCCGATGACCTGGGCGGCGACCATGGCGACTGCTTCTGGGATGACCGGGTTGACCTTGCCGGGCATGATCGATGAGCCGGGTTGCAGGTCGGGGAGGTTGAGTTCGCCCAGTCCTGCGCGGGGGCCCGAGCCCATCCAGCGGAGGTCGTTGGCGATCTTGGTGAGGGAGACCGCGATGACCTTGAGTGCGCCGGAGAGTTCTACCAGGCCGTCTCGGGCGCTCTGGGCCTCGAAGTGGTTTCCGGCCTCGGTGAAGGGCACGCCGGTGGTTCTGGATAGTTCGGCGATGACTTTTCCGGCCCAGGCGTGGTCGGGGGTGTTGATGCCGGTTCCGACCGCGGTGCCGCCGAGGGGGAGTTGGGCGACGCGGGGGAGGGTGCCCAGGACTCGGTCGATGCCGTACTCGATCTGGGTGGCGTAGCCGCCGAATTCCTGGCCGAGCGTGACCGGGGTCGCGTCCATCAGGTGGGTACGGCCGGACTTGACGACTTCCGCGAATTCTGTGGACTTTGTTACCAGGGCGGTTGCCAGGTGCTCCAGGGCGGGCGTGAGGGCCTCTGTGACGGCTTGAGTGGCGGCGATGTGGATTGAGGACGGGAACACGTCATTCGAGGACTGTGCGGCGTTTACGTGGTCGTTGGGGTGGACTGGGCGGCCCAGCTTCTCCTCGGCCAGGGTCGCGATCACCTCATTGGCATTCATGTTGGACGAGGTCCCCGAGCCCGTCTGGAACACATCGATGGGAAACTGCTCATCCCACTTCCCATCGGCCACCTCATTGGCCGCGTCCCTGATCGCCTCCGCCATGTCATGCTCGATCAGCTCATAAGCCGCGTTCACCGTGGCACAAGCCGCCTTGATCCGCGCGAGAGCCGCGATATGCGCAGACTCCAGCCCACGGCCGGAGATCGGGAAGTTGTCCACCGCACGCTGCGTCTGCGCCCGCCACTTGGCTTCGGACGGCACCTGGACCTCGCCCATGGAGTCATGTTCGATCCGCGTCATGACTCCAGTCTCCACCCCGAAGTGGATCAAGAACCTCCGGATGGGCGTTCCTCGCCGAACTCGGCGATTGCGCCCATTCCGATCAAGAACCGGACGAGGTGTCCCGAGTCGGGACGAACGACTTGAACACCGCGTCACGTTCCGGCTGGACCTTCTGCCAGGTGGATTCGGGCGCCTGCCAGGAGATCGCATACGTGGCTTTGCCCGGGATCGACACCCACCGGCACAGCACCCGCACGGGCGTGCCGGTGTCCAGGTAGGTGAACTCCCAGTCCACGCTGCTCGTGCCGGGGTACGGGCTGGGTGTCAACGGGGCGATTCTGGCCAGCTTGTACCCGGGATACTCCCCATCGGCTTCGCCCGCCGCCGCGACCTTCTTGATCGCCTCCACCAGATTGGCCGGATGCTCGGGGACGATCTCGACCCGCATCCGGTTCAGTTCCTCGCCGAAGGTGACGCCGTCGTCGTTCCCCACCGGGTCGCTGAACCGGCTCGGGTAGTCGATGGTGAAACCGTTGGGGTCGTCGTGGCGCATCATCGCCGGGCCGGACGAGGGTGCCGGCGTGCTGGTCGACAGCGCCGTGCGCTTCACCTGGGTCGCGTCCTCGGCGGTCGCGCCGAGCGCCGAGAACGCGAAAACCGCGAGCGCGGCCAGCACGACCACGGCCACCGCGACCACGATGATCACCGCCGCCTTGCGGCCGTTCCGGTCCTTCCGCACCGGAGGCCGCCCCTGCTGCGCCTGCATCGCGAACAGATCGGTCCCCAGCCCCGCTGTCATCCCCGGCCCACCCGGCCCACCCGGCCCACCCGGCCCACCCGGAATCCGCACGGCCTGCGTCGCCGAGTCAGGACCGATACCCAGCGGAGCCACCATCGGCGGCACCTGCGGAACCTCGCCGGGCGCATAACCGGACGGATAACCGGGCTGCCAACCACGCGGATCGTGCTGCGGAACCTCACCGGGGGGATAGCCGGGCTGCCATCCACGCGGGTCCTGCTGCGGCATCGGCTGCTGGCCATACCCGTCCTGCTGGCCATAACCAGGCTGCCGATCGTAACCAGGCTGGTCGTAACCGGGCTGCTGACCGTAACCAGGCTGGGGATACCCAGGCTGGCCATGTCCCGGCTGGCCGTGACCGGGCTGGTCATAGCCAGGCTGCTGGCCATACCCGTGCTGCTGGTCGTATCCGGGCGGACCCTGCTGCGGGGGCGGACCGTAGCCCGGCTGGGCCGGAGGCGACGGGTGGGCGTAAGGCGGTGGCGCGGGCTGGTTCCGCAGCGGGTCGGCGCCCTGCGGCGGCGGAGGCGGCTGCTGGCGCTGCGGGGCGTTCGGCAGCGGCAGCGGGCTCGGGGTGGCGTCGTTGTCAGGCGGGAAGACCCGCTTGCCGGGCAGCCGCCCGCCCACGGTCGTGTCGTCGGAGGCCGGCTTCCGCACGATCGTCGGGGTGTCGGCGGGGGGAAGCTCGGCCGCTGACGGAATGAGAGCACCCCCAGCCGACCGGGCGATCACGACCGTCCGCTCGGATTCGTCCGGCCCCGAACCCGGAACGGGCGCGGTCGGCGGCGAGGCCGCAGGTCTGCCAGGCACGGGCTGAGACGGCGGGCTCCCGGGCCGGGGAGCAGCCGGTGGCGCGGGCGGCTGCGGACTCGCGGGCCGGGGACCGGGTGGCTGCGCACTCGCGGGCCGGGGAGCGGCCGAAGGAGCGAGGGGACTTCCGGGCCGGGGAGCAGCCGGAGGAGCGGGTGGTTGCGGGCTCCCGGGCCGGGAAGCGGGCGGAGGAGCCAGCGGCGCGCTCGCCGGTCGCGGCGCGGCCCGAGGGGCCGGGGGAGCCGGGGGCCGGTTTGGTTGTGGTTGGGGTTCGCCTGGGAGGCGGACCGAGGTGGGGGTGTCGGCGATGGTGCGGAGCATCACGGCCGCGCGGTCCGGACCGAGGCGGAGGGTGTAGTCCTTCTCCAGCAGGCCCTCCAGCACCGGCCGGAGCGGCCCGGCGTGCACGGGCGGGTCGCAGCTCTCGGTCATCAGCGCGGTGAGCGTCTCGGCCACGGAACGCCGCTCGTACGCGGGCCGCCCCTCCACCGCGAAGTACAACGTCGCACCCAGCGCCCACAGGTCGGACTCCGGCCCGGTGTGATCCCCACGGGCGCGCTCAGGCGCGGTGTAACCAGGAGACCCGATCACCATGCCGGTCTGGGTGAGCGCGCTGTCCCCGATCGACTTGGCGATGCCGAAGTCGGTCAGCACCACCCGCCCGTTCTCGGTGAGGATCACGTTGCTGGGTTTGACGTCCCGGTGCAGGATGCCCTGCCCGTGCGCGGCCCGGAGCGCGCCGAGCAGGTCGTGGCCGATCTCGGCCACCAGCCGCAACGGCAGCGGCCCCTCCTGCTCGATCACCTGCTCCAGCGAGCGGCCCTCCACCAGCTCCATGATGATCCACGGCACGCCCTCGAACTCGATCGCGTCGTAGATCGTGGCCACCGACGGATGACGCACCCGGGCCGCAGTACGGCCCTCGCGGATCATGCGTTCGCGTAGTTCGAGGCGTTGCTCGGCGGTCAGCCCGGAATCCTGCCTGATCTCTTTGACCGCGACGTCGCGCCCGAGCGAGCGATCGACGGCACGCCAGACGGTGCCCATGGTGCCGCGACCAAGGGGAGTGATCAACTCGTAGCGCTCAGCGAGCAGCCTGCTCTGCATGAGTAGAAAGATACCGATGCTTCCTTGAGTATCGCTTTCTGATCACTTGCGAATTTTCTAGCGACGAAACCGACGTGGCCAGAAACGCCGGGGAAGAACCATTTTGAGGAAGTTCGTCAGAGCCCGCGAGAAAGGGCCCGGAACCACCTCGTACTCCATCGGCTTGCGGTGCACGCCCTCCGACGGGCGGCGGCGCTGGGCCGGCACGGCGGCCATCTCGCCGGCGCCGGCGTGCGCATCGCGCGGGTAGACCGGCAGCGGCGGCGCCGGGCGCGGGGCCGGCCGGGGCTGCGGACGCGCCTCGGCCCGGTGCTGCCCGCGATGCGGCGGCTTGCGGATCGCCGCGGGGAACATCGGCGGCGTGGAAGGACGGTGCGGCCGGTGCGGGGCGACCGGCTCCTCGGCGGAGCCGCCCGCGGCCACCCGGGCCAGCATCAGGGCGGCCCGGACCGCGTCCAGCCGGGCCTCGGGGTCGATCTGGAGCAGGCCGCGCAGCACGGGGGCCAGCGGTCCGGCCCGCTCCATCGGGATGGGGGCGCCGCTGGTGAGGGCGGCCAGCGCGGCGGCAGCCGTACGGCGGCCGTGCAGGCCCCGGCCCTCGACGGCGGTGTACAGGGTCGCGCCGAGCGACCACAGGTCGGCGGCGGGGCTGGCCTTGTCGCCCAGCACCCGTTCGGGCGCGATGTAGCCGGCCGAGCCGAGCACGATCCCGGCCTGGGTGATCGAGACGTCGCCCTCCAGCGCGGCCAGTCCGAAGTCGGTCAGCACCGTCCGGTCCTCGGTGACCAGCACGTTGCTGGGCTTGACGTCGCGGTGCAGGATGCCCTTGGCGTGCACGGCGCGGAGCGCGCCCAGCACCTGGCGGCCGATCTCGGCCACCCGCTGCGGGTCCTGCGGGCCGCCGTTCTTGACCAGCTCCTCCAGCGATTCGGCCTTGAGCAGCTCCATCACGATCCAGGGCCGGTCGTCCTCGGTGATGACGTCGAAGACGGTGATGACGGACGGGTGCGCCACCATGGCGGTCGCGCGGCCCTCCCGCTCGGTCCTGGCGCACAGTTCGGCGCGCAGTTCCTCGTCCAGGACCAGCGGCAGCCGCACTTCCTTGACCGCGACATCTCGGTCAAGGAGCTCATCGCGGGCACGCCAGACGGTCCCCATGCCGCCGCGTCCCACCGGCTGGACAAGCCGGTAACGCGCGGCTAACTGGTATCCGGACGGCGCGCGCATGGGTGGCAGCTTACCCATTTCGGTACAGGTGCCTGTAGACACCTGGCCGAATAGTTGTCGAGATCTTCTGTCAAATCCGGTCAGGACCCTCGTTCAACGCCGGCCGATGGTGAGCACGGGGCCCGTGGTGTCCTGGAAGAAGTCCTCGCCCTTGTCGTCCACGACGATGAAGGCGGGGAAGTCGACGACCTCGATCCGCCAGACCGCCTCCATCCCAAGCTCCGGATATTCCAGGACTTCCACCTTCTTGATGCAGTCCTGCGCGAGGCGGGCGGCGGGGCCGCCGATCGACCCCAGGTAGAACCCGCCGAACTCCTGACAGGCCTCGGTGACCTGCTTGGATCGGTTGCCCTTGGCCAGCATGACCATCGATCCGCCGGACGCCTGGAAGCGCGCCACGTAGGAGTCCATCCGGCCTGCGGTGGTGGGGCCGAAGGAGCCGGAGGCGTACCCTTCCGGGGTTTTGGCGGGGCCGGCGTAGTAGACGGCGTGGTCCTTCAGGTACTGCGGCATCTCGCCGCCGGCGTCCAGGAGTTCGGCGATCTTGGCGTGCGCGATGTCGCGCGCGACGACGAGCGGGCCGGTCAAACTGAGGCGGGTCTTGACTGGATATTTGCTGAGCTCGGCTCGTATTTCGGACATGGGGCGGCTGAGATTGATGCTGACCACGTCGTCGGAGAGATGCTCGTCGGTGGTCTCGGGCAGGAAACGCGCCGGATCGGTCTCCAGTTGCTCCAGGAACACGCCCTCGGGGGTGATCTTGGCGAGGGCCTGGCGGTCGGCGGAGCAGGAGACCGCGATCGCCACCGGGCAGGACGCGCCGTGCCGGGGCAGCCGGATCACCCGGACGTCGTGGCAGAAGTACTTGCCGCCGAACTGGGCGCCGATGCCGAGCTTCTGGGTCAGCTCGAAGACCTTCTTCTCCATCTCCAGGTCGCGGAAGCCGTGCCCGGCCGGCGAGCCCTCGGTGGGGATGGAGTCCAGGTAGCGGGCGCTGGCGTACTTGGCGGTCTTCAGCGCGTGCTCGGCGCTGGTGCCGCCGACCACCACCGCCAGATGGTACGGCGGGCAGGCGGCCGTGCCGAGCGAGCGGATCTTCTCCTCCAGGAACTGGAGCATGCGCTTCTCGTTGAGTACGGCCTTGGTCTCCTGGTAGAGGAAGGACTTGTTGGCCGAGCCGCCGCCCTTGGCCATGAACAGGAGTTTGTAGGTGTCCTCGCCCTCGGCGTACAGCTCGATCTGGGCGGGCAGGTTGCTGCCGGTGTTCTTCTCCTCCCACATGGTCAGCGGAGCCATCTGGGAGTAGCGCAGGTTGAGCTTGGTGTAGGCGTCGTAGACGCCGCGGGAGATGTGCTCGGCGTCGCGGCCGTCGGTGAGTACGTGCCGGCCGCGCTTGCCCATCACGATCGCGGTGCCGGTGTCCTGGCACATCGGCAGCACGCCGCCGGCCGAGATTGAGGCGTTCTTGAGCAGGTCGAGCGCGACGAAACGGTCGTTGCCGCTGGACTCGGGGTCATCGATGATCTTGCGGAGCTGGGCCAGGTGGGACGCCCGCAGGTAATGGGAAATATCGTGAATCGCGGTTTCGGTGAGCAGCCGGAGCGCCTCCGGGTCGACTTCCAGGAACCGGCGCCCGGCCCCTTCGACGACCCGCACTCCCTCCGCGGTGATCAGACGGTAGTCCGTCTCGTCGGGGCCCAGCGGCAGCAGGTCGGTGTAGTCGAACTCGGGCATCGTCTTTGATCCTCCGTGCGGGGTGGTCACTCGCCCCAAACTGTACGACGCCGCCGCCGTACCGACTCGGGCCGCAGCCCGATCAGGATGCCGACGATCACCAGGCCCGCCCCCAGCAGGTCGGCGGCGGAGGGCAGCCCGAGGCCGAGCACGGCGCCGGTGCCGATCGCGCCGACCGGGATCATCCCGGCGAACAGCCCGGCCTTGCCGGGACCGAGCCGGGGCAGCGCGCTGTACCAGAGGAAGAAGGCGACCGTGGTCACCACCAGCGCCAGATAGCCCAGCCCGAGCGCCTCCCCGAGCGTGGGGACCCGCAGCATGGCCGTGCCGTCGAAGACCAGGCCGAGCGCCAGCAGCACCGGCACCGCCAGCGCGGCCGAGTACGCGGAGACCCGGATCGCCCCCAGCTTCGGCAGCAGCGGCAGCGCCAGCAGCGAGAAGCACACCTCGCAGGCCAGCGCGCCGAGCGCCCACAGCAGCCCGGCCAGGTTGCCCGAGCCCAGGCCGGTCGCCAGCGTGGCCCCGGCCACCACGACGGCGGCGGCGACCAGGATGCGCGCGGGCGGCGCGCTCGGGGTGGTACGGCTGAGCAGGGCGGGGATCGGCGCGCACAGGGCCAGCGCCAGCGGGACGGTGCCGAGCACGGTGCCGACCAGCGTCGGGCCGGCGTGCCGGGCGGACTCGATCACGCAGATGTTGAACAGGACCAGGCCGGTGAGCGAGAGCAGCACGAGCAGGACCCGTTCTCGTGGCGTCAGCCGTACCGATGGCAGGCGCGAGAAGCGGGGGGCGGCGGCGAAAAGGACGGCGGCGGCGAGCGCGTAGCGGACGGCCTGGCCGCCGTAGAGCGGGTAGTCCTGGATCACGTCGGAGACCGCCGCGAGGGTGCCCACCAGGAACATCGCACCGGCCGCCATCCCGACGGCCTGGAGATCCTGCGGACGGCTGGTCTCGATATATGTGGTCATGTCGGATGATGCTAGGGACACAATGGTTCTCGTAATGAGTCCAATCACCCGCTGGAATCGAGGACCAATTGGCTGATCTCCATGTCGTGATCGATCGGGGCGCAGGCGGGATCGCCGGGCAGATCGCGCGGGAGTTGCGGGAGTCGGTGCGCGGCGGGCGGCTCGCCCCCGGGGCCCGGCTGCCCGCGAGCCGGGATCTGGCCAGGGATCTCGGGGTTTCGCGTGGTGTGGTGGTCGAGGCGTACGAGCAGCTGGTCGCCGAAGGGTTCCTGGAGTCCAGGATCGGCGCGGGCACCCGGGTGGCGCCCATGGCGGGGCGTCCGCAGGGGGAGGTGGTTTCGCCGTCGCCCGAGGCGGCTCTCGGGCCCCGGCCGACCTCGCCGGATCTGGGGGCCTTTCCGCGGCGGGCCTGGTCGGCGGCGTTGCGGCAGGTGCTGCTGACGCTGCCGAACGAGGGCCTGGACTACGGGGATCCCGGCGGCGTGCCGGAACTGCGGGCCGAACTGGCCGCCTACCTCCGGCGGGTACGCGCCGCCGACGTCACGCCGGACGACATCGTGATCGTCACCGGGGTCGCGCAGGGCCTCAGCCTGTTCGTGCACGTGCTGGCGCACGCGAAGGGCCGCCCGATCACGCTGGCCACCGAGTCGCCCTGCGCCACCCGCCAGGTGCCCCTGCTCCGGCGGGCCGGCGCCGAACTCGTCGGGGTGCCCGTCGACGACGAGGGCGTGGACGTCGACGCGCTCGCCCGTACGGGGGCTGACGCCGTGCTGGTCACTCCGGCGCACCACTACCCGACGGGCGTGCTGCTCTCCCCGCGCCGCCGGGCCGAACTGGTCGCCTGGGCCGCCGCCACCGGCGCGACCATCATGGAAGACGACTATGACGCCGAATTCCGCTTCGACCGCGACCCCGTCGGCTGCCTCCAGGGCCTGGCCCCCGGCCACGTCGTGTTCGCGGGCAGCGTCAGCAAGGCGCTCGCCCCCGGCCTGCGGCTCGGCTGGATCGCCGCCCCACCCGCCCTCGCCGGCGCGGTACGGCTCGCCCGCGCCGAATTCGACCTGGGCTCCCCGGTGATCGACCAGTACGCCCTGGCCCGCTTCATCGGCTCCGGCGGCTACGACCGGCACCTGCGCCGGATGCGCCGCGAATACCGCGCCCGCCGGGACGCCCTCGTCCAGGCCCTCGCCGAGCACTTCCCCGAACTCCGGGTCCGCGGCATCTCGGCCGGCCTGCACCTGTACGCCGAACTCGACGACCCCGCCGCGTTCGCCCGCGCCGCCCGAGCCCAGGGCCTCGCGGCGGAAACCGCGGGCGACGGACTGTCCATCGGCTTCGCCCGGCTGCCGGAGTCCCGCCTCACGGCAGCCGTCCGGGCCATGGCTACCGCGTACGGGCGAACCCCCGGGCCAGCACGATGATGGCGGCGGCCAGCACCAGCGGCGCGACGAAGGCGATCCGCAGGTCGGCCGCGTCGGCCACGCCGCCGACCAGGGCCGCGCCGACGATGAAGCCGACGTAGTTGAACATGTTGACCCGGGCGATCGCGACGCCGGTGCCCGCCGGGTCCAGCCGGCCCGCCGCCGAGAACGACTGCGGGGCGATCACCGAGAGGCCGACGCCGGTCAGCGCGAAACCGGCGATCGCCACGACCTCGTTCGGGGCGGCCACGATGGCCAGGAAGCCCAGCGTGGCCACCGCGCCGCCGGTGCGGACGATCGCGGCCGGCCCGAACCGGCGCACCGCGCGGTCGCCGAACACCCGGACCAGGAACGTCGTCGCCTGGTACGCGCCGAGCGCCCACGGCGCCAGCCACGCCTCCGACAGCATGATCTTCTCGAAGTAGACCGAGCCGAAGTTGGAGATCGAGGAGTCGCCGACGTACAGGAAGGCCATGGCCAGGCAGAGCGGCAGGATGGGGCCCCACGGGAAGCGGCCGGGGGTTTCCGTGACGGTTTCGACGTGTTCCTCGGCCGGAGAGCAGAGCCAGCGGGACGCGATCAGGGAGATCACGAGGGCGGGGACCATCGCGATCGTGAAGGTCACGCCGAGGGACAGGCCGTCGGCGGCCAGCGAGGCCCAGCCGGCGCCGATGACGGCGGCGGCGCTCCAGAGGGCGTGGAAGCTGGTCATCACCGGGCGGGCGTACCGGCGTTCGACGGCCGTGCCCTGCATGTTCATGCCGGCGTCGACGCCGCCGAGGCCGATGCCGAACAGGACCAGGGCGCCGACCAGCAGGGGGACGTTGGGGGCGAAACCGCACAGGGCGACGGCGACGCAGGCCAGTGGCTGGATCGCGCGGAGCATCTGGCGGCTGCCGTACCGGGCGGCGAGGGTGCCCGCCAGGACGCTGCCCGCGCCCGCGATGACCGGGACGACCAGCAGCAGGAGGGTCAGTTCGCCCTCGCTCAGCTGGTGTTTTCGCTGGAGTGCGGCGACCTGGGTGAGGAGCGTGGCGAAGGTGAGACCTTGGACGAAGAAGACGGCGAAGGTGGCGAGCCGCGCCTGCCGGTCTCGTGGGGTGGGGGCCACGATGCCTCCGTACATTCAGAACATGAGGGGCATTCAGGATCCCGTCAGGCTAGGGGTGGCGGACGCGACGGTCAACGGGGCTTCCTGAGCGTTTAGAGTCAGGGCGTGAGCAGTGATTTCCGTGACTGGATCGCCGCCTGGCTGGCTCCCCGCGATACCAGCGGCCCCCGGCCAGAAGATCTGCGCGCTTCCACCGCCGATCGGGAGCGGGTGTTCACCGCCCTCACCGACGCGGTCGCCGACGGCAGGCTCACCCCCGCCGAGCACGAGGAGCGGGTCGAGGCCGCCTACCGGGCCCAGACACTCGGCCAGTTGGCCCAGCTCACCGTCGACCTGCTGCCCCCCGAGAACCAGCCCATCGTCATGCACGAACGCCCGGTCATGGCACTGTTCCGCACCGAGAACCGCGGCGGGCGCTGGGTGGTCCCGGCCAAGATTCCGGTCACCTCCTTCGGCGGCAAGGTCAACATCGACCTCCGCGACGCGCTCCTGCAGACCCACCGCGTGGTCGTTCAGCTCGCCGTCATGGCCGGCACGGTCACCCTGCTCGTCCCCGACGGCGTGCTGGTCACCGTCGCGCCGCAGGCCCGGGTGAGAACGTTCAAGAACCAGACCCGCCCGCCGGAGTCCGCCTCCCCGCCGATCATCGAACTCGCCGGATTCGCGTACGGCGGGAAGGTGATCGCCCGCTGCCCCAACCCACCCAAACGGGGACTGTTCCGCCGGTGAGCAGAGGGCGGTGTCTCCGAGGGAGGCGTTTCAGCGAGCGGCGTTTCAGCGAGCGGCGTCTCAGAGGGCGGCGTCTCAGAGGGCGGCGTCTCAGAGGGCGGTGTCGAAGTTGATGGCGCTGTAGGCGCCGAGCTTCCAGAGCTGGTGCTCGCTCTCGATCTTGCGGATCGTGCCGGAGCGCCCGCGCATGACCAGGGAGTGGGTGACGGCCGCGCCGCCCCGGTAGCGGACGCCGCGCATGAGCTCGCCGTCGGTGACGCCGGTGGCGGCGAAGAAGACGTCGTCCGAGCGGACCAGGTCGTCGGTGAGCAGCACCTGGTCCAGGTCGAGCCCGGCGTCCAGGGCGCGGCGGCGCTCGGCGTCGTCCTGCGGCCAGAGCCGGCCCTGAATGACCCCGCCCAGGCACTTCATCGCGCAGGCGGCGACCGTACCCTCCGGAGTGCCGCCCACCCCGAGCATCAGATCGACACCGGTCCCGGCCCGGGCCGCCATGATCGCGCCGGCCACGTCGCCGTCGGTGATGAACTTGATCCGCGCGCCCGTCTCCCGGATCTCCTTCACGATCTGGTCGTGCCGGGGACGATCCAGGATGACCACCGTCACGTCGGACGGCTTGCCGCCCTTCGCCCGGGCCACCACGCCGATGTTGTGCGCGACCGGCGCGTTGATGTCCACGGCGCCGGCCGCCTCCGGTCCGGTGACCAGCTTCTCCATGTAGAAGACGGCCGAGGAGTCGTACATCGAGCCGCGCGGGCTGACCGCGATCACCGAGATGGCGTTGTTCATGCCCAGCGCGCACAGCCGGGTGCCGTCGATCGGGTCCACCGCCACGTCGCACTCCGGCCCGGAGCCGACGCCGACTTCCTCCCCGTTGAAGAGCATGGGCGCGTTGTCCTTCTCGCCCTCGCCGATCACCACGACCCCGCGCATCGACACGGTGTTGATCAGCTGGCGCATGCTGTTGACGGCCGCGCCGTCCGCGCCGTTCTTGTCGCCCCGGCCCACCCAGCGCGCGCTGGCCATCGCCGCCGCCTCGGTGACGCGGACGAGCTCCAACGCCAGGTTCCGGTCCGGAACGTGCTCCCCCGTCGCCAGCGCGGCGGGGACAGCGGTCTGATCAGCCATGATCGAACTCCTTAAGGTGGTGCTTCCCTACCCAGCAGCGACCCCTTCGATCGTAGTTGCCCCCTCCCAGCCGCCCTCGACGGGCTTGCCGGAGCGATAGTTGCCCCTTCCCTCAGGCCGGTACGGCCGTCCAGACCGGTCGTTGGGTCTCACAAAGTGACGGTGGAGGATAATCTCGCCACCATGAGCGACACGAGAGCCACCGAACGACCGGCCACCGCGCGCACGTCCGAGCGCGGCGCAGCCACCCGTGGCGCGCTCCTCGACGCCGCCAGGGAGATCTTCATCACCAGCGGCTTCGCGGAGGCCGGGGTCACCGACGTGGTGCAGCGGGCCGGGGCCAGTGTCGGCAGTCTCTACCACCACTTCTCCGGCAAAGCTGACCTCTACCTGGCGCTGTTCGAGGACTTCCAGACCCGGCAGACCCACCGCACCAAACAGGCCGTCCAGCAGGCCCGCCTGTCCGGGGAACCCGACCCGATGCCGCTGTTCCTCGCCGGGGCGCGCGCCTACCTCGACGGCTGCCTGGCCGAACGCGACCTGGCCGCCCTGTTCCTGCGCGGCGACGGCCCGCCCGGCTTCGAAGTCATCATGCGCGACCGCCTCCGCCAGTGGGCCCGCCGCAACGCCACCCTCTTCGAGAACGAGGACGCCCTCGTCGTCGTCATCACCGGCGCCCTCGCCGCCGTCGTCCAGGAACTCACCCTCTCCGACGACCTCGAAGCCGCCAGCCGGATGGCCGAAGAGGCCCTGCTCATCATCAGCCGAATCCGCCCCCACTGACCCGGCCCGGTATTCTCCATTGACGTGCGCCAATTCACCCAGGGTTTCTACGGGTACGCCGTCGCGTTGTTCGTCTGCCTTCTCGCGGTGGGTTTGTTCCTTCTGATCACCCCGCAGAGCCGGACCGAACACATCCCCCGGGTGGATTTCACCATCGACACCGCCAACGCGGCCCGCCTCGCCCCCTACGAGGTCGAGGTGCCCAGCCAGGTCCCCACCGGCTGGACGTCCACCAGTTCCCGCGTCACCCAGGACAAAAGCATCCTCACCTGGCGCCTCGGCTTCGCCACCGGCCAGAAAATGCACGCCATGCTCGCCCAGAGCAACGAAGCCCCCACCGCTGGCTTCGCCAGCCGCCTGGCCAACACGGCCACGGTCACCGGAACTCAGCAAATAGCCGGAAACACCTGGGAACAACGCTTCCGCGAAGACAAGAACCAACGCTCCCTGGTCCGCATCCTCCCCGACCACACCATCATCATCACCGGCTCCGCCGACTGGCCCGAACTAACCACCCTGGCCACCACCCTCACCCCCGCCCCCAAACCCTCAACCCCCTCCTCCTGATCCTGCCCCGCTCGTTCCGTCGGCCACGCCATGATCGTTGACGGCGACACTCGCCCAGGCCCTCCGAACAGACGTCCACCCTGTCTGCCACCCGGCGTGAACGCCCCTGGAGGTGGCCAGCACGCCAGGGTCCGTAAACGTGGCGCCGACCAGCACGCCAGGGTCCGTGAACGTGGCGCCGACCAGCACGCCAAGGTCCATGAACGTGGCGCCGACCAGCTGGTGCGCGAGGTGACGACCACCCCACAATGGGTGGACATGGGCTCATAGAAGGGCGCGAGGCTGAAGCCCCTTCGTTGTCCGGTCGCGGCAGGCGGCCAGCAAGCCCGGTGCAAGCGGCGGTGCCTACAAATAGCTCATGGAGAGCATTTCTCCGGCACCTACGGAGGAAGTGAAATGAGCACCCCCGTCCGATACATTCTCGCTGGCTTCATCCTCGCGCTCATCATCGGCCTAGCGATCGCCGGCTTCCACGGCCTGTGGAACCCTGCGGGAATATTCCTCCTGATCGGCGCCGGCATCTACGGAATCGTCAAACTCCTCGACCCCGGCTCCCCACCCGACAAGAAGTCCGCCCCCGGCACGTAGCCCGTTCAGTAGGGCGCGGGTGCGGTTGGAAGTGCGTAGCCCGATCAGTAGGGCGCGGTGCGTTCGAGAACGGTGTAGCCCGGCCGGAGGGGCGCAGCGCGTTCGAGAAGGGCGTAGCCCGCTCCCGGATCGGCTGGTTCGTCATCGACATCAACACCGCGCCGCACCCGATCCCGGTGCCGATGACCAGCGTTCCTGGGGCCGGCAGAATGCTGGCCTGTTGGCCACCGGGGCCAGGCCATCCGAGGAGCGCTGGGAAGGGCCTAACCCGTCAGAAGGGGGCTTCGTCTGAGGTGTTGGGGTGGGGGGTTTCGCGTTGGGCCATGGCGGCGGCGAGTTTGACGCGGGCGCCCTGGAGCCATTCTTCGCAGACGGCGGCCAGGTTCTCGCCGCGCTCCCAGAGGTCGATGGACTGCTCCAGCGTGAGGCCGCCGGTCTCCAGGCGGCGGACCACCTCGGTGAGTTCCTCACGCGCCTGCTCGTACGACGGAGTCTGCTTGTCCTGGGCCACGGAAACCACCCTAGGGGGAGGTCTCGGTGACGGTCACCGAGACGCGGTCGTCGGGAAGGCGGAGGGTGAGAGCGTCGCCGGGGGAGAGGTCGGCGGCCCGCCGGACGACCTCTCCGGACGGACGTTGCACGATCGAGTAGCCGCGTTCGAGCGTGGCCGCGGGAGACAGCGCGATCAGCCGGGCCCTGAGATGCTCCAGCCCGTCGGCCGACCGATCCAGCGAACCGGTGAGGCAACGCCGCGAGCGGTCACGGAGCGCGTCGACCTGCTCGGCACGACGATCGAGCTCCCGCACCGGATCCGACAACGACGGCCGCGACCGCACCGACTGCAGCCAGTGCTGCTCCCGATCCAGCCAGCCCCCCACGACCCGGCGCCCCCGATCCCTGAGCTGCCGGACCAGCGTCAACTGCTCACCCACATCCGGCACGACCTTCTTCGCCGCATCCGTGGGCGTGGACGCGCGCAGATCGGCCACCAGATCCAGCAACGGACTGTCCTGCTCATGCCCGATCGCGCTCACCACCGGCGTACGGCACGCCGCCACCGCCCGCACCAGCGACTCATCCGAGAACGGCAGCAGATCCTCCAACGACCCACCACCCCGGGTCACGATGATGACGTCGACCTCCCGATCCCCATCCAGCTTCCGCAACGCCTCAGTCACCTCAGCGACCGCATAGGACCCCTGAACGGCCACCGCCTCCACCTTGAACCGCACCGCGGGCCACCGCCGGCGCGCGTTCTCCAGCACGTCCCGCTCCGCCGCAGAATCCCGCCCGCAGATCAACCCCACCGTGCCCGGCAGAAACGGCAACCGCCGCTTCCGATCGTTGTTGAACAGCCCCTCGGCGGCCAGCACCTGCCGCAACCGCTCCAACCGAGCCAGCAGCTCACCGACCCCCACCGGCCGGATCTCTATCGCCGTGAACGCGAACGACCCCCGATTGACCCAGAAGTCGGCCTTGACGTGCACGACCACCCGGGCACCATCCACCGGCCTCGGCACACTCGCCTCATACACAGTCCGCGCACACGTCACCCGCGCCGACATGTTCGCCACCGGATCCCGCAAGGTCATGAACACGGTCCCACCCCGCGCCGTCAACTCGGTGATCTGCCCCTCCACCCAGATCGTCCCGAGCCGCCCGATCCACTGCGCCACCATCTGCAACACGGACCGAACCGGCAACGGCTCCTCCGGAGACGTCTTAGCCCCCACTCACCCTCCCCAACGCCCGGTCACGCCCCGCATCCCACTACGCCCCGCACCTTCTACGCCCGGCAGCGTAGCCGCCCCCACCGACAGAACACCCTCTCAGGAACCAGCTTCCAGCTTGGCCAGCCGGTTGCGATACATCGTGACAACCTCCACCCGCCCGGCAGTGGCCTCCTCGTAAGCGATCAACTCCTGAATCTCGACAGCCGACTTCCCACGCATACGAGCACGAAGCGACGCAACAGTCAGCCCCGCATACCCCGCAATGGGCTCGACGAGACCGCCCCGAGCACCAACGGCCCCACCACTGACGCCCTCAACGCCGACCGCTTCTGCGCTGGTGGCTTCTGCGCTGGCGGCTTCTGCGCCGACCGCTTCTGCGCCGACCGCTCCTGCTCTGGTGGCTTCTGCGCTAGCGTCCGCCGCACTGGCGGGTGCTGCGCCGGTGGTTGCTCCACTGGCGGGTGTTACGCCGGGCTTGGACGGGCCCTTTTTGACGGGGGCGGGCTTGGCGGCGGACTCCACGCTGGTGGGCCCTACGACGGCTGGCTTCGTGCTGGCTGGCTTCGTGCCAGCGGCCTTCGTCTCGCCCGTCTTCGTCTTCCCCGCCTTCGTGCCGGCCACGTTCGTGCTGGGGAGCTCAGCGTTCGGAGGCTCGGTGCTTGCGGACTGGGATGCGGCCGGGCTGGGCTTGGATGCTGCCGTTTTGGCGGAGGCGGGCTTGGCGACGGACTCCTCGCTGGCGGGCTCAACGGTGGCAGGCTTCGTGCCCGCCTTCGTGCTCGCAGCCTTCGTCTCGCCCGCCTTCGCGCTGGCAGGCTTCGTGTCGGCGGGCTCAGCGCTCGTGGGTTCGGTGCTTGTGGGCTGCGATGCGGCTGGTTTGGTGGGGCTGGGCTTGGGAGCGGCCGGTTTGGCCGGGGTGGGCTTGGTGGGGGTTGGGTCGGTTGTCTTCTTGGTGGGGGTGAAGATGACCGGGTCTGGCTTGGGGTCGGTGGTTGGTTTGGGGGTGGTGTCTAGGGCGG
>NZ_BLAD01000087.1 GCF_009687845.1 Acrocarpospora corrugata | reverse complement strand
CCAGCTACGCCCCCGATGATCCCGAGGACAGCTCCCGCTGGCAGGCATTCATCGACCTGATCCCCCACGTCGGCCCCTCCAATCTGGCGGAATGCACGGATCCTGCGGTCCGCGACTTCGCCCTCAACGTCGTCCGCTATCTCCACCTGTCCGGCAACTACCAGCCCGCGCGGGCTTTCGTGAACGAATTCATCGACAAGTGGAGCGCGCGCGACGGGGCGGAGCACCCGAACGTGCTCGTGGCCCGGCGGCACCTCGGCAACATCCTGCGCAGACTCGGTGAATTCTCCACGGCATACGAACTCGACGGCGAGACCCTGAACCGGATGCGCGCCGTCATGGGTTCCACGCACAAGGAAACGCTGATCGCCATCAACGGCTACGCCGCGAGCCTCCGGGCCCGTGGCAACTTCGGTGAAGCCCGAGCGCTCGACGAAGAGTCGCTTCAGATGCACCGCGACGGTCTTGGCGACGACGACCCGCTCACCTTCCGAGCGACGAACAATCTCGCCATCGACTACGGGCTGAACGGTCAGTACGCCGAAGCACGCCGTCTGCATATCGCGGCCTATCTGGCGCAGAGCGATTCCAAAGGCGTCAGCACCGACACGGTGCTCAGTTCCTGGAACGGCATGGCCAGGGCGGTGCGCCTGACCGGCGACTTCGAAGAAGCTTGCAGTTCGGGCGAGGCCGCCATGGCATTCGGGATTCAGAAGCTCGGGCCCGATCACCATATGACGCTCCTCACCGCCAAGGACCTGTCCATCGCCAGGCGCAGGGCCGGGGACCTCGAAGGCGCCCTCTCCCTGGCAATGGACACCTACACCAGGCTGCGAAGGCTGCTGGGCGGATCCCATCCCGACACCATGGCGGCTGTGATCAACCTGTCCAATACGCTGCGGGCCCGAGGGGAACTTGAGGAGGCGCTCAAGGTGGGCGAAGAGGCCGTCGCTCGCTATCCCTCCGTGTATGGGCCTGACCATCCGTACACCTATGGCTGCCAGACCAACCTCGCCCTGCTCTTCCGGCTGCTCGGCGATCCTGAGAAGGCCCTGCGGGCCAACGAGAGTGCTCTTGCCGGGTTGGAGTCCAGGCTTGGCCGTGAGCATCACTACGGGCTCTCCGCCTCAGTGAACGTGCAGAGCGATCTGGCCGCGCTGGGTGAGCATCAGCAGGCGCGGGACCTCGGGGAGGCGAACTACCAGAGGCTCGAAGCCACCTTCGGCGAGGATCATTTCCTGACGCTTTCCTGTGCCGCCAATCTCGCTCTGGACCGACGCATGATCGGGGCCGACAACGCGGCGGAGTTGGCCTCCACAACTGCGGCTCACTATGCGGAGCGGCTGGACGCGGGGCAACCGGATGCCGTGGCCGCCGACAAGAAGGAACGCATCAACTGCGATTTCGACCCGTCGCCGCTCTAGCCGGTTCTATCCGGCGGAGGAATTCCGGACCAGCCAGGCGGCGCGATGACGGGCGGCCGCGCTGTCGGCCAGTGCCTGGGCGGACGCGGTCACCCGGATCGAGAGCGCTGGATCAAGAGTCCGGCGCATGCCCGCGACGAAGGCTTCGCCGGCCTCGGTCAGCAACTCCTCGCGCCGCAGCGTGTCGGTGACCAGTCGTACGCCCTCGCGCCAGCGGGCGAACTCCGCCTGTCCGATGTTGGCGAGTTCGCCCGTCTCGTGACGATGTTGCCGACGCCAGAATTCGGTCACCCCGAGATAGGCGTACGCACCGTGAAGAAGGCCGTATCCGGGGCGGGGGTCAGGACGCCAGGGGGCGTAGAAATGATCGTTCCGATCATGTCGGATCAACGGGATCAGGTAGTTGAGCGCCTCCAGTTTGGCGTGCTGGAGCTCGTGCGCGAGAGTGGCCGCCAGCCAGGTGCCATGCCTTGGGGCGGACATCGCGACAGTGCCAAACGTGTCTCGTGACGACGCGCTGTTATCGCCCCCCTGCGGTGGCGCCTTGATCGGAGTGATCACCTGAACGATGCCGCGGAGCTCCTCGGCGACCACGGGATGCCACTCTCGCAGCACGTGCCAGGCTGCCCGCAAACAGGATTCCCAGTGCCGGCGCTCCTCCTCGCCAAGGCGACCGACGACCGCGACCTCGTCCGGCCACCGATAGGGGTCGAGGTCATCGACCACGACCTCGAACCCTTGATCCACTCGGACCCGATGAAGTGCCTGCCAGCCCGAATCGTCGTCGGCGCCCGGCTCTACCCGTGCCGTCCAGTCATCCCCGGCCAGTACCGCGCCCGTTTCGTCCGGGCGCACCTCGACCTCTGCGTCTCCCGCGGCCTTCACCCCGAGGGAGAGCAGGCCGAGCGAGGGCAGCATCAGCACACCATCTTCCGGAATCCGGACCCGAATCCGGCAGGAGACGCCAGTGGCGGCGGACGCCGCCAGGGCCACCGCGCCCAGCCGCGCCGGACGGTCCGCACCGCCTTGCCGTAAGGAGCGGTACGCACCCAATGCCCAGGCACCGACTGCGGGGTGCTGCAGAATACTCTCAACCTGCCTGGGCGCGGATTTCTCCAGGGCCAGCAGGTGCTCGTAGGCATCAGCCACGAAGGGCGCATCCGGATGTCCATTGAGCTGCGACTCTTCGAAAACTCCGCGGATAAGGAGGGTGCGTCTGCTCCGCTGTGCGATACCCAGTTCGCGGGCCCCTGCCGCCCCGCCGCCGCCCTCTGCCAGGTCGGTGAACGTGCTGTCCGATACGGACATCACAGATTTCCCTTCAGCCGGGCGATGTCACGTGCGAACCGTTCGCTGATATGCGCGATGAGTTTATACAGATCCGGGCAGTAAACCGATGGGCCGAGGAATCCCTCGATATCGCTGTAGCGATGAGCATATTGCCCTCCCCCGCAGATCGCCCGGATGTCACAAGCGGTGCAGGTCGGGCCGAGTGCCCGTACGCCGATCTGTCTCGCCACCATGGCCGGCCGGAGCAGTGCCGCGTCGAAAGGATCGCGGAGGACGTGGAGGCCGGTGGCGGCCGCACCTTGATATGCGGACTTCAAGATATCCGACTGCTCAATGCTCCCGTCGGTTTCTACCACCGCCATGAGCGAAGGTGAAAGCCCGACCGTCTCGCTCCGCGAGGCGGCGCCGGAAAGCAGGCGCATGATCTCTTGGAACAGCCTGACTTCCGTCTCCATGGTGGCTGCGCCGTACCAGCGATCGAAGACCGCGATGAGCCAGTCGGCGTACGGCGTCTCCGGCGCGCCGGCCACTCGGCCGGGAGGCGGTGTGGACCAGTTGCCATGCGGGAGCAGGAAGTCCACGGTGGGCGGGTCGAAGGCGATCAGTGCTTCGTAGGTGTCCAGCGGATGGTTGTCGAGGTCGATCGTGCAGAGGAGACCGCCGAAGAGACCGTGATATCGGCCGCCCGCCAAGCGGCGGATCGAGTGGGAGACCAGGGTGTGGCTACCCCGGCCGTCGGCGAACCGGCGTTGCCGGTCGTGTGCCTCCGCGTAGCCGTCGAAGCTGACGCCGACCCGTATCTCCAGTTCCTCGAAGAGGCGGAGGAAAGCGTCGTCCAGGCGTATGCCGTTGGTCTGAATACTCACCCGGACCCGGGTGCCCACGTCCGCGGCAGCCGCCCGAATGGCGCGAACCACGTAGTCGACTCGATCACGGCCCGCCAGAAGCGGCTCACCGCCGTGCAGAATGATCTCAATGTCGCCGAGCCCGTGGGTCAGCGCGTGTTCGGCGATCCGGGAGGCCGTGTGATCCATGACCGTTGTCGACATTCGGCGCGGCTGTGCTTTCCAGCTTTGGTCGGCCATCTCATACACGTAGCAGTGGCGGCAGGCGAGATCGCAGCGGCTGTGCAGCTTCAGGATGAACTGACGGAAAGCCAGCGGACGCCATCCCGAGGCCAGCAGCCCCTCGACATCCAGCTTCGCGGGGAACAGGGTTTCGGGTGGCGGCCTGTTTGGTTCTCGGTTCTGCACCAAGAGGGCACACCTTTCCTTGCGCCACCACCATTCCGCCCCATTTTTCCCATGCAGTCAATATTGAGGAGGATTGGGCATTTGAAGGAGAGTTGCGGACGAATTGGTGGCCGGTGACTTGATGCCGGCGAGGGGGTGGTTGTGGCCGAAATTGAGGGTGCAGCCGCCGCCGTTCTGGTCGGTGCGTGCGGTCGCGCTCGGGCCGGGGGACACCGTGGAGTCCCCCGGGTGCCGACGGCGCGATCCGGGCTCAGTCGTGGCGTTCCGGCTGGGGGATGGGGCGGTTGGTGTCAGCGAAGACGTTGCCGGTTAGTTCGGTGAGGGTTGTTCGGGTGCTGATGAGGATGGGGCAGTCGAAGAAGGAGTTGCGGCCGAACTGGTTGCCGGTGACCTTGATGCCGGTTAGGGAGCCGTTTAGGCCGTTGTGGCTGAAGTTGAGGGTGCAGCCGCCGCCGTCCAGGTAGTTGTCTACGACGGTGGTGTTGGGGGCGGAGGACTGCAGGGCGGCGTTGGCGTCCTTGGAGGTGGTCAGGTCGATGGTGTTGTGGCGGAGGGTCACGCTGGATTCGCCGGCCAGGGACTGGACGCCGTCGTTGTGGGTGGGGCCGCCGTTCTGGTCGGGGTCGGAGGCGAACCAGCGCAGTTCGTGGATGTAGGAGTCCTGGAGGACTGTGCCGCTGCCGGCTTTGAGGCCGTCGGTGCTGCCGCGGAACTCGCTGCGCAGGATCTGGGTGTTGCGGGTCCAGGCGCCGTCGATGCCGGGGCTGGGGTTGGCGGGGTTGAACTCGGAGTCGGTGACCACCGTGTTGCGGCCGCGGGTGCTGTCGAACAGCGGGATGGTGCGGTTGGTGGAGCCGCCCCGGAAGACGCAGTCCTTGAAGGTGATGTTGGCGCCGGTGACCTTGACGAAGCCGCGGAACTCACGGCCGGTGATGGTCTGGCCGTCGGTGGCGAAGGTCTGGTCGCCGTTGATCACGGTGAGCTGGGTGCCGGGGGTCACGCCGGTCGATCCGGCGTCGGGGAAACGGCCGGTGGGGGCGGGGTCCTGGTCGGGCTTGGTGGGAGCGGGAGTCGGGTCGGCGTGGCGGAGCGCGTGGGGGTTCGCGAAGGTGACGGCGAGGGCGACGGAGAAGGTGACGCAGACGGAGAAGGTGATGGCGTGGGCGACACCGAGGGCGACGGCGACAGGGTGAGCGACGGTGATGGGGACGGCGGCGGGATGGGGAGCGGGGAGAAGGTCGCGCTCGGGACCGCCGCTGACGCGGTCACGGTGATCGTCGGCCGGGGCGGAGTCGGTGTGGGGGTGCCGGGGGCCGGGGGCGTCGTGCCGGGGGCCGGGTTCGGCCTGGTGACGGTTTCCCACCACTGGAAGATCGGGTCCACGTAGTACGTGTAGTTCTTGGGGTTCCATTTGTCCGGGAAGCGGCTCTTGCCATACCGGTAGACGCCGGTGCGCTGGCGGGCGGCGGCCAAGGGCTCGGTCGCGGCGAGGGAGCCGCGGGTGCCCGCGTAGGTGCCGTTGTCGCTGTGGTAGGAGATCGTGTAGGTCTGGCCGGGGTGTACGGTCACCGGCTCGGCGAAGCGGGCTTCCTGCCAGCCTGATCTGGTCTCGGCGGTGAAGGTGACCCGGGCCAGCCTCACGCCGCGGGAGGTCCACAGGCTGCCGGTGTGCCTGCCGGTCTCGCCCGCCGCCTTGAAGAAGCGCACTCCGGCGACCAGTCCCTCCTTGGCCACGGTGAAACGCGTGCCGAGTTCGAGGGCGGCGTCGTCCGCGTACCGGGTGGGGGTGATCTGCGTCGCCGGGTTCCAGGGGCTGGTCTCGTTGAGTTCGCGCGTCGGTGGGGCGCTCGGCGGCGATGGGGACCACGGTGGTCTCGCTGCGGGTGGCCACGAGGACGACGGGAACCGCGATCGCGACCAGGACGCCGGGCACGAGGAGGCGCAGGCGGGAGCGGCGGGGTTCGGAGTGCGCTTGGGCCATTGCGCTTGGCCTCCGGGCGCGTTGGGACGCCGGTTTCGTCGTGCTTGTATGGACCGATCCTTGGTTTCCGGTGGCTATTGTGGCGGCTGAGGTAACAGACGCGCATCATTTTGGACTAATCCACGAACATCCTCATATCGGTGCATCGGTTGTCGCCGGGTAGGAGCACGTCATGCGAGCCCCAGCTTCTCCCACCGCGACCAGGCCGGTCATGCACCAGCGCTGGTCCGAGCTGACCTTCGTGCACTGGCGTTTTCCGGTTGAATCCGTCGCCGGTCTGCTGCCGGCGGAGCTTGCCGTCGAAACGTTCGATGGCAGTGCTTGGGTGGGTTTGGTCCCTTTTCTCATGAAAGGGGTTCGTGTAGCTGGCACTCCTCCTTTGCCCTGGATATCGCGTTTCCCGGAGACGAATGTCCGTACTTATGTCACGGACGCCGCCGGTCGTTCCGGTGTCTGGTTCTTCTCTTTGGACGCCGCCCGGCTTCCCGCGGTGCTCGGTGGGCGGGCGGGATTCCGCCTTCCCTATTTCTGGTCGGATATGTCCGTCAGTTGTGCGGCCACGCGCTGGACCTATCGCAGTCAGCGCCGACGCTCGGGCGCACGTGCCAATCTGGACGTCCGGGTGGGCCCCCAGCTCGACTCCCCTGATGAACTGGCCCATTTCCTGACGGCTCGGTATCAGCTCTTCAATCTGGTCGCCGGGCGGCTCGCCGCGGCGACGGTCGAACATCCCCCTTGGCCGCTCAATCGGGCCGATCTCCTGAATCTCGACGAAACCGTTCTCCGGGCGGCCGGTCTCCCCTCCCCGGTCGGCCCTCCCCTGGTGCACGCGTCCCTCGGCGTGCCCGTACGCATCGGGATGTGGCACTGGATGAACTAGCGGAACCGCCTCAACCGCAGACTGTTGCCCACCACCAGAACGCTGGACAGCGCCATCGCCACACCCGCGAGCATGGGGTCGAGCACACCGGCAGCGGCCAGCGGCAGAGCCACCAGGTTGTACGCGAACGCCCAGAAAAGGTTCCCCCTGATGGTCGCCAGCGTCCGCCTGGACAGCCGGATCGCGTCGGCGGCGACCCGCAGGTCACGGCGGACCAACGTCAGATCCGACGCCTCGATGGCCGGATCGGTGGCCTTCCCCATCGCGATCCCGAGGTCCGCCTGAGCGAGCGCCGCCGCGTCGTTGACCCCGTCGCCGACCATGGCGACGACCCGCCCCTGCCGCTGGAGCTCCCGGATCGCCTGGACCTTCCCCTCCGGCAGCAGCCCGGCCACCACCGTCTCCACCCCGACCTCGGCCGCCACCGCCTCCGCCACCGGCGCCCGATCCCCGGTCAGCAGGAACGGCGCCAGCCCCAGCGCCTTCAGCTCCCGTACGGCCTGCGCCGACGTCGGTTTCACCACATCGGCGACCACCAGCACCCCGCGCGCTATCCCGTCCCACGCCACCACGACCGCGGTGCCTGCGGTCTCGCCCAGCGCCTCCTCCAGCTGCCGCGGCAGTTCCCCCCACCGCTGCACCACGAGCTCCCGCCGCCCGACCAGCACCCACTTCCCGGCCACCCACCCTTCGACGCCGAGACCGGGCAGCGCGGCGAACTCGTCGACCGGTAAGGCCGAGTTACCGGCTTCGTCGATGGCCCGCGCGATGGGATGGTCGGACGCGCGTTCCACCGCGCCGGCCAGGGCGAGGATCTCGTCCCGGGTTTCGCCTTCCGCGGCGACCACGGTGACCAGCCGCATCCGCCCTTCGGTCACCGTGCCGGTCTTGTTCAGCACGATCGTGTCGATCTTGCGGGTACGCTCCAACGTCTCCGCGTCCTTGACCAGGATGCCGAGTTGCGCGCCCCGGCCGGTGCCGGTGAGCAGGGCGGTCGGGGTGGCCAGGCCGAGCGCGCGCGGGGACACCACGATCAGGACCGCGATGGCGGCGCCGATGGCGTCGGAGGCGGGCGCGCCCAGGGCGAACCAGATCAGCAGGGTGGCGACGGCGACCGCGAGGACGGTGGGGACGAAAACCGCCGACAGCCGCTCCGCCAGGCGCTGTATTGCGACTTTTCCGGATTGGGCGGTCTCGACCAGGCGGGTGATCTGGGCGAGCCGGGTGTCGAGGCCGACCCGGGCCGCCCGGACCACCAGCCGCCCGCCCGCGTTCACGGTCGCGCCGGCCACCGGGTCGCCCGCGCTCACCTCGACCAGCACGGATTCCCCGGTGAGCAGGCTGGCGTCGACGGCGGAGCAGCCTTCGATGACGACGCCGTCGGTGGCGATCTTCTCGCCGGGGCGGACCAGGAAGGCGTCGCCCACGGTCAGGCGTTCGGCGGAGGCGTGCACCTCGCGGCCGTTGCGGAGCAGGGTGACCTCGTGGGCGCCGAGCTGGAGCAGGGAACGCAGGGCCGTACCGGCTCGGCGTTTGGCTCTGGCCTCCAGGTAGCGGCCGGTGAGGAGGGCGACGGTGAGCCCGGCGGCGATCTCGAAGTAGCCGAGCGGCCGGGCGGGGTCGTGCGGCGACAGCAGCTGGGCCAGCGACCAGCCGAAGGCGAGCAGGGTGCCCAGCGACACCAGGGCGTCCATGGTGATCACGCCCCGGCGGACGCCGAGCCAGGCGGCGCGGTGGAACGGCCAGCCGCCATACCCGACGATGGGGATGGTGAGCGCCAGCGAGATCCACTCCCAGCCGGGCGCCCACAGAGCCGGGATCAGCGTGGGCGCGATCACGCCGGCCGCGCAGCTGGCGGCGATGATCAGGCGCTCCTCCAGGGCCCGCAGGGGCTCTTCCGAGCGGATCGCCTGGCGTAGTTCGGCCGTGTAGCCGGCCCGTTCGACCTCCGCCACCAGGGTGGCGGGGTCGATGGCGGCCGGGTGGGTGACGGTGGCCTGCTCGGTCGCGTAGTTGACCGTCACCGACACGCCGTGGAACCGGCGCAGGCTGCGCTCGATCCTGGACGCGCAGGCGGCGCAGGTCATCCCCCCGATGGCCAGCTCGGTGGTGAGCACCTCAAGCGATCTAGGCAACGCTGGACCCCGCCGACTCGCATCGCATCTTCATGACCACTCCGTTGATCGAGAATCTCGACAGCCCCTCGCCAGCAGCTACGGCGGAGGGCGTGGCACGGTTCAGCGTTGGGCACGGTCCATGCGCCATCTATGCGCGGCTAGCGCGGCGGCGCGTGGCGTTCGGTGAAGGACAGGATCTGCCGCCAGGCGTCGGCGCAGGCGTCCGACCATTCGGCGAACGATCGATCGAAGAAGGAATGCGGCGCGCCCGGGTAGATGTGGGTCTCATTTTCGGTGCCCGCCCGGTCGAGCGTGGCCGTGAAAGTTTCGAACTCCTCGTCCGTGGAGGCGGTGTCGGCGCCGCCGCGCAGGAGCAGGATCGGGGCGCCCGGCGTGTCCGGAAGGTCGCCGATCCGGCGGATCGCGCCGTAGAAGCCGATCGCTCCGGCGAGCCCGTTGCCGTTCGCGCCGAGCCACCACGACTGCGAGCCGCCGAAGCAGAACCCGACCGTGAACACCGGGCCTGGCAGCTCCTTCGCGGCGGCGGCGACGTCGAGGCGGACCTGCTCCGGCGTCACCTCACCGATCTTCGACTGCCAGTCGAAGGCTTCGCCCCGGTCGTCGTCGTCCCCGGCGGTACGGCCGAAGTAGTCGATGGCGATCACCCGGAACCCGGCCTCGGCGAACCGGACGGCCAGGTCCCGGTAGTACGGGTGGAGCCCCCGGATGTCGGGCAGGATGACCACGGAACGCCCGTTGGGGGTAACCGGTTCGGCACGATAGGCGAGCACCCTCGTGCCGTCCCCGGAAACCAGCTCGGTCGTGCCGTGTGAGGCCACCTCGCCCACGACGGGCGGAGCGGGCGGGCGGCTGTCCGTGCTGTGACACATATGATCAGTCCCTTTTCGCGGCTACAGCTGTACTCGGTACAGCTTGCCGGAGAGGGTTCAGCCGCCGAACGCGGGTGTCGGCAGTCCGCGCGCGCCGGGATCCAGCAGGAGCACCCGCCCGGACAGCGGAGCGTCGGCCACGGCGGCCTCGGTCAGGCCGATGCGCGCGGTGGTGACCGCGAGGGTGGTCAGGTCGGGGCCGACGAACGCGCATCGGGTCGGGCGTGGCACGGGGACCATCAGGACGCGGTCGATGGTTCCGTCGGGGGCGTAGCGGACAATGCGGGAACCGTCCCATTTGCAGTTCCAGATGAACCCGTCGGCGTCGACCGTCACCCCGTCGGGAAACCAGTCCTGCCCTTCGTCCGAGGCGAAGACCCGGCCGGGGCCGAGTTCCCCGGTCGAAGGGTCGAGCGGGTACGCCTTGATCACCCGCCGGGTCGAGTCGACGTGGTACATCGTCCGCCCGTCCGGGCTCCAGGCCGGGCCGTTGGAGCAGATGATCCCGTTGAAGGCGGTGGTGACCGTGAGGTCTGGATCGATCCGGTAGAACGATCCGGTCGGCTCGGATTCGGACAGGTCCATCGACCCCACCCAGAACCGCCCGGAGGGATCGACCGCGCCGTCGTTGAGGCGGTTGCCCGGCCGGCCGGGCTCGACCTCGCCGGCGATCTCGATGCTGCCCCGGTCCAGGTCGCAGAAGGCGATCGTGTGCCGGAACGCCGCGACGAGCCCGCCGCCGGCCCGGAGGGCGACGCTGCCGACCGGGTCCGGAGTGGACAGCGCCAGCGTGTCGCCGTCCGGCCAGTCCTTCGCGTACACGCGCCGGCCGGTGATGTCGACCCAGTGGAAACGGCTGCCGTCCCACAGGGCGCTCTCGCCGAGCTCGCAGGTGACGTCGCCGAAGACGTCGATGTCAGTCATGAGACTTGTCCCGTCCGTACGCGAAGAGGATGACCAGGATCACCAGGCCGTAGATCATGAGGCGGCCGTATTCGGGCACCCGCTGGGCCTGGAGGAAGGTGGTGACGGCGACCAGAGTGAGCGAACCGGCGACGACGCCGAGGTAGTGCCCCCGGCCACCGAGGATGGACACCCCGCCGACGACGACGGCCGCGATCGACTCGAACAGGTACGGATCGCCCAGCCCCAGCGAGGGCTGCCCGCCGTACCCAACCAGCATGATCCCGGCCAACGCCGCGAAGACGCCGCTGAGCGTGTAGAGGGCCACGGTCACGCCGCGCACGCCGACCCCGGACAGGAAGGCCGCCCGCGAGTTGACGCCCACCGCGTACACCCGCCGCCCGAACGTGGTGAGGGTGAGCAGCACGGTCATGAGCAGCGCCACCCCGATCCACACCAGCAGCGCGGCCGGCACCCCGGCCACCCCGCCGACGAACAGGTCGCGCAGCGGCTGCGGCGCGTACGAGCCGCAGGACGCGCAGGTCAGCCCCTTCGACAACCCGAGCGACAGCCCTTGCAGCACGCCGTTCATGCCGAGCGTCATCACCACGGCGGGCACGCCCAGCCAGGCGACCCCCATCCCGTTGGCGAACCCGGCCAGCGCGCCGACCCCGAGCGCCAGCGCCAGCGCGTACGGCAGCCGCACGGACTGCCCCAGACTGGTGGTCGTCAGCACGATCGCCGCGCCGTTGAGCACCCACGGAATCGACAGGTCGATCCCGCCCACCAGGACCACCAGCATCTGCCCCGCCGCCACGAACCCGGTGAACGCGGCCACGACCAGCACCGCCCGCAGACTCGTCCAGGACGCGAAACCCGGATTCAGGACGGCCCCGAGCAGCAGCACCGAAGCCGCCACCGCGTACGCGTAGAGCACGCGCCGAGCGCCCGGCGTGATCGTGTCGAACCGCCGGAGAATCTCTCCGTTCACGTCACTGCCCTCCGTCGGCGGGTCACCAGCGTGGCCACGGTCCCGAGCAGGACCGCGACGACCAGGAACAGCCCCTGGAACAGGGACTGGTAGAGCGGATCGATCCCCGCGAAGAACAGCACGTCGATCACCAGGGTCAGCGCCACCGCGCCCGCGACCGCCCCGAGCGCGCTCCCCCGCCCGCCGCTGAAGGCGACACCGCCTACGACGACCGAGGCGATCGAGGTCAGGATGAACGGCGCGCCCGCGTTGGCGTCTCCCGCCGTGGTGGTGGACACGTAGAACACCGCCGCCAGCCCGCTGCACAGCCCGGACAGGGCGTAGACGCCGAGTTTGACCCGCGCCGCCGGCACGCCGACCGCCCGCGCACTGGTCTCGTCGCTCCCGACCGCGTAGACCCGCATCCCGAACCGGGTCCGCCGCAGCACCAGCCACCCGCCGATCGCCACCCCCAGCCAGATCAGCCCGGTGGGCACGTTCGGATTGGAGAGCACGTTCCGCACCACCGGCGGAATCGACCCGCCCGGCACCGGCAGCACCCAGAGCGCCAGCCCAGTGAAGATCGACAACGTCGCGAGCGTGGTCAGAATCGGTGCGATCCGCCCAGCCGAGACGATCACCCCGTTCACCGCACCGCACGCCGCGCCCAGCACCAGGACCACCAGCACCCAGCCGAACGGCGCCAGCCCGTCCCCCGTCACGATCGTCGCCGTGACGGCCACGCAGAGACTGACGATCCCGCCGACCGAGAGGTCGATCCCCCCGGTGAGCACGACCAGGCTCTGCCCGATCGCCACGAACACCAGCGGCAACATCGTGTTGAGGATGGACAGATAGTCGAACGAGGTCGGCAGCCGCCCGAGGCTGGAGGAGTAGACGACCAGGTAGGCGGCGATGGTGGCCACCAGCACGACGTACCCGAGCCGATCACGCATCGGACTCCTCCTTCAGGGACGCGGCCACGATCCGGTCCGCGTCCCCCACCGGCCCTGCCAGCTCGGCCGAGACCCGGCCTTCCCGCAGGACGAGCACCCGATGGCACAGGTTCGCGATCTCCTCGGTCTCGCTGGAGTAGAACAGGATCGCCTTCCCCTGCGCGGCCAGGTCCGCGACCAGCTGGTACATGTCGTGTTTGGTGGCCGCGTCCACGCCGCGGGTCACGTCGAACAGCAGCAGGATGCGGGCGTCGGTGAGCAGCCAGCGCGCCATCACGACCTTCTGCTGGTTGCCGCCCGACAGCGTGGCCACGGCCTGGCTGGTCGCCCGCCCGCCCCCGATGCGCAGCTGCTCGGCGATCGAGGCGACGGCCGCCCTCTCGCCGCGCCGCCGGACGAACCCGCCCGCCGACCGCCGGGACAGCGTGGCCAGGGCGATGTTGTCCCGGATCGACAGGGGCAGGAAGAGCCCTTCCGCTTTGCGGTCCTCCGGCACGTACGCGATGCCGAGCCCCGCCCGGATCGCGTCCTTCGGGCGGCGGACGGTTACCGGCGTTCCGCCCACGCTGAGCGTGCCCGACGCGGCCCGGCGGGCCCCGAACAGGGTCAGGAACAGCTCCCGCTGCCCCTGCCCGGCGAGCCCGCCGACGCCGAGGATCTCGCCTCGGCGCAGGTCGAACGAGACGCCACGCAGCCGGCCGCCGGCGAGCTGGTCGACCCTGAGCACGGTCTCGCCGACCGGCAGCGCGGCCACATCCGGATATGTCCCCTCAAGGGTCCGTCCGCTCATCAGCGTGACCGCCTCGGACTCCGACATCTCATCCCGGGTCGCCACATGCGTCCCGTTCCGGAAGACCGTGACCCGATCCGCCAGCTGCTCGATCTCCCGCCAGCGGTGCGAAGTGAAGATCACGCAGCACCCCGCGTCCCGCAGGCGGCGCATGTGGCCGGCCAGCCACTCGACCTGCCTGTCTGGCAGCGCGGCCGTCGGCTCGTCCAGGATGACCACGCGCGGTTCCTGCGCGAGCACCCGGACCAGCTCGACGATCTGCCGCTGCGCCACCGACAGGTCGGCGGTGGTGGTGCGGCTGTCGATGTAGTCGACGCCGTACCGCTGAAGGATCGCGTCCGCCGTCGGAGCCAGCCGGCCGCGCCGTACCAGCCCGAGCCGTCCCCGGGGCGGATCCTGAAGCAGCAGGTTCTCCGCCACGGTCAGATCCGGAATCAGGGACAGCTCCTGAAAGGCGGTGGCGACGCCGAGGCGGCGGCGGGCGGCCGGTTCGACCACCCGCCGTACCTGCTGGCCGAAGATCTCGACCGTGCCCCGGTCGGCGCTGATCAGCCCGCACAGAACCTTGATCAGGGTGCTCTTGCCCGCGCCGTTCTCCCCGGCCAGGGCGTGGATCTCGCCGGGACGCGCCGCGAACGACGCGTCCCGGAGGGCCAGGACGCCGCCGAAGGCGCGGTGCACGCCGGACGCCCGGACCGCGAGCACCTCCGTCTCGGGCGGTGTCTCGGTGACCATCGGTCTCATCGGGTGCCGAAGTTGACGTCTAGCGTCTTACCCGGACAGGGGGTGCCGTCCGTCGCCCCCTGCTGGCACAGGATCACGGTGGCGTTCGGCCCCGAGTCGGTGAAGTCGGCGAAGAAGCTGTCCGGCAGGTCGGGGAAGACCGTCTCCCCCGGCACCAGCGAGTCCGACGTCACCACCGGGAACGGGATGGTCACGCTCTCCTTCGGGTGCTCGTTCTTGATCACCCCACGGGCGAGTTCGAGCGCGATCACCGACAGGAACGGCGGCTGCCCGATCGACATGCCGTTGACCTTCGGCTCAAGAATGCCCGCCATGTACTTGCGGAACCCGTTCTCGGCCTCGCCCGCGAACACCGGCATCGGCCGCTTGGCCGCGCTGAACGCCTTGATCACGCCGTCGGTCCCGCCGGACACCCACACCCCGTCGACCTTCGGCAGGCCGGGCAGCTGCCCGGACGTCGCCCGCTGCGCGGTCGCCGAATCCCACATCCCGCTGTACGTGGCGACGATCTCGATCCCGGGATTGGCCGCGAAGACCTCCTTCGCGCCCTTGTTCCGGTCGTTGTCGGCCCCCGTCCCGGCCACGCCGGTCACCATGATGACCTTGCCCTGGCCCTTCAGCTGGTCCACCAGGAACTGCGCCAGCTGCTGGCCGAACTTGACCTGGTCGGTGTTGACGGTCAGCCCGCAGGCCGCGTCCACCGTGTTGTCGAACGACACGACCACGATGCCGCGGTCACAGGCCTGCTGGACCACGCCGTTGAGGCCGCTGGTGGAGGCCGCGTTGACGACGATGCCGTCCACGCCCTGCGAGATCAGGTTGGAGATCTGCCGGGACTGCGTCGAGACGTCGTTGCCCGCGTTGTAGACGCTGCACTCCACCTGGTCGACGTACGGCGGCATCGCGCAGGCGGCCTTGAAGACGTTCTCCATCTCCACCCGCCACTGGTTGCCGATGAAGGAGTTGGAGAGGGCGATCTTCAGCTTCGCGGCGGGGGCGCTGCCGGAGGGCTGCGCGGCCGGGGCCTCGGACGCCGGGGAACCGCACGCCGCCGCGATTGACAGCGCGAGGGCGGCGACGAGCAGCCGCCCATACCGATGTAGATTCATGGTTGCTCCACCTTGTATCGCCGCCACGGGCCCACCCCGTGGCGTAACTGGTCCGGCTGCGGCGGCAACCGCGGTCGAACCGTGCGACCCGCACTCGCGTGCGGCGAAACGGTCAGGGCCTTCGGGCTCTGACCGTTGTGCTGTGCTGGCTGTTCCGGCTGGGCAGGGGGAACGCGTCGGCGTCCCGCAGCACCGCGGCCGCCGCGCCGAGCACCACGACCACGTTCTCGTTGAGCTCGCCGACGACGAAGGGCGGGAGCACCTCACCGGCGTGGATCGCACGCCTGGCCATGGACTCCCGGAGCGGCCCGAGCAGGATGTCGCCCGCGGGGGCGAGATTGCCGCCCAGGATGATCAGCTCGGGGTCGAGCAGGTTGTACATGTTGGCGGCGGCCAGGCCGATGTGCCGGCCCGCGTCGGCGATGACGCGGCGGCAACCGACGTCACCCAGCTGGGCCATCTTGATCACGTCCGCGATGGACAGGCGGTCGCCGTAGCTGCGCCACAGTTTCTGGGAGATGGAGTCGGCGTTGGCGAGGGTGTTGAGGCAGCCCCGTCCGCCGCATTCGCAGACCTCTCCGTTCTCGTCGATGGTGGTGTGGCCGAGTTCTCCGGCGGTGCCGTTGGCGCCGACGTACAGCGCGCCGTTGAGTATGAAGCCGACGCCGATGCCGGAGGCGGTGTAGACGTAGGCAACGTCCCGCAGTCCCCGGGCCGCGCCCCAGGTCAGCTCGGCCAGCGCCCCGAAGTTGGCGTCGTTGTCGACCAGCAGCGGCATCCGCAACGCCTCCGCCGCCGCCACGTGCGCGTTGACGTTCACCCACGGTTTGAGGGTGGTGGCCCGCCCGTTCAGTCCGGTACGCCGCTGGATCGGCCCCGGCACCGCGATCCCGACCCCGATCACCTGCGACCTGGCCAGGTCGAGCCGGTCCAGCATCCGGTCGATCAGCGCCCCCACCGTCTTGAGCGTCCCCTGCGGCGGGGTGTGATCATCGGTGGGTACGGAGTCGTGCGCCAGCAACTGCTGCGCCGTGTCGCAGACGGCCACCCGGACGACCCCGTTGGCGATCTCGACGCCGACCGCCACCCCGAGGTCGCCCTTGAGGCCGACCAGCATGGGCGGACGCCCGGTGCCCCTGGCCGCCTTCGTGTCCGGGTATTCGGTGACGGTGCCCGCGTCGATGAGCTCCTCCACGACGCTCTTCACCGTCGACCGGGACAGCCCGATCTCGGTCAGCTCGCGACGGCTCTGCGCCCCTCGCTCCCGCAACGCGCGCACCACGCGGGCGCGGTTCGCCACGCGCTGGGACGACGTCGAGTCTGGGGGCGACATAGCACTCTTCCGCTCGTGAGAACGCTCTCTTGCAGTGACCCGAGTATCAGTGTCGCGGCAATACCAGTCAATACTCCGGCGAATATGGCCCGGATCACGACTAAATTAAGGTTAGTTCGCACAAAAAGGCGGCTGAATGCGAAAGCTGGGTACGTCCGGTGGGGGGATCAGTCATCGGGGGGAATCTGCATGTGCCGTCTGTTCGGGATGAGTGGAGCGCCGTGCCGGACCCGGGCCACCTTCTGGCTCCTGGACGCGCCGGACAGCCTGTACGCGCAGAGCTATCGCGAGCCGGACGGAGCCGGCCTGGGCTACTACGACGCCGACGGCACCCCGATGATCTACAAAGCGCCCATCGCCGCCTATGAGGATCGGAAGTTCGCCACGGCGGCCCGGGACGCCGAGTCGACCACGTTCATCGCGCACGTCCGGTACGCCTCGACCGGCGGGCTGGCCGACCGCAACACCCACCCCTTCGAGCAGGAAGGCCGCCTGTTCGCGCACAACGGCGTGGTCGAGGGATTGGATCTGCTCGACGAGCACCTCGGCCCCGATCTCGCCATGGTGGCCGGCGACACCGACTCGGAACGGGTGTTCGCCCTGATCACCCGGGAGATCCGGGCCCACGGCGGCAACGTGAGCGCCGGCATCACCAGCGCGGTCCAGTGGATCGCCGCCGAACTCCCGCTGTACGCGCTCAACATCGTCCTGATCACGCCGACCGGTCTGTGGGCCCTGCGCTACCCCGACACCCACCAGCTGTACCTGCTGGACCGCGACCCCATGAACCGGCACCTCGACCACCAGGGCACCGGCGGGCGAATCCGGGTGAGATGCACCGACATGGCCTCCATCCCGTGCGTGGTGGTCGCCAGCGAGCCAATGGACGACAACCCGAACTGGGAACTCCTCAAACCCGGCGAACTCATCCACGCGGGCGCGAACCTCGCGATCAGCCGCCAGCTGATCCTGTCGGAGCCGCCGGCGCGTCTCATGACCCTGGCCGACCTACGACCGGAAGCCGCCGCTTCGCAGGGAGCGGGGGCTCGCTGATGACCCTGGCCGACCTGTGTCGTGAGCAGGTCCGCTGACGGCGACTTGTTTTCCGGAGGCCGCGCCTCGCCGGGAGCAGGGTCCGCTGGTCACCAGCCGTCGCGGAGTGTCCGGGCCAGCATGTCGGCGAAGAAGTCGGCGCTTTCGATGGTCAGGCACATGGGGGGTTTGATTTTGAGGACGTTCAGGAGGTCGCCGGTGGGCTGGACTATTACTCCCAGGTCCAGCATTCGCTCGCAGATGGCGGCGGTTTCGTCGGGGGCCGGAGCAAGGGTGTGGGGGTCGCGGACGAGTTCTACGCCCATGTAGAGGCCCATTCCGTGGACGGCGCCGATCATGGGGTGGTCCTGGGCGAGTTGTTCGACGCGGCGGCGGAGATGGTCGCCGATCGTGGCGGCGTTCTGCTGAAGGTTCTCGTCGGCGATGATGTCGAGAACGGTTGTTCCGACGGTGCAGCTGACGGGGCTGCCGCCTGCGGAGGAGAAGAAATAGCCGTTCCGGGAGAACGTTTCCGCGATATCGCGGCGGGTGATCACCGCGCCGAGGGGGTGGCCGTTGCCCATGGCTTTGGCGATGGTGACGATGTCGGGGGTCACGTGTTGCTGCTCGAAACCCCAGAAGTGGTGGCCGAGGCGGCCGTACCCGACCTGGACTTCGTCGGCGACGCACAGGCCGCCGGCGGCGCGGACGGTTTCGTAGACGGCCGGGAGGTAGCCGTCGGGGAGGGGGACCCCGCCGGCGTTTCCGTAGAAGGGTTCGCAGATGAACGCGGCGGGCGGGCGGCCGGTTTCGATTGCCTGGCGGGCGTTCTCGATGTAGCGGGCGGCGGCGTCGGGGCCGCGGAATTGGCCTCGGAACATGTTGGGGGCCAGGACCGGGTGGACCCAGGAGGGTCGCGTCGTGAGGGCGTGGGGATTGTCGGCGGTCGAGGTGGAGATGGCGTCCGAGCCGATCGTCCAGCCGTGATATGCCTCGGCCACACAGACAACGTCCTCGCGCTGGGTGAAGGTCTGAGCCAGGCGGAGGGCCAGGTCCACGGCTTCGGATCCGCTGTTCACCAGGAAAACGGTGTCCAGCGGGTCGGGGAGCAGGTCTGCCAGACGTTTCGAAAACTCGGCGATGGCGCGGTAGTTGAATCGGGAGTTCGTGTTGAGCAGGTTCCATTGGCGGCTGACGGCGGCGTTGAGGCGGGGGTGTGCGTGGCCGACAGCGGCCACGTTGTTCACCATGTCGAGATATGTCCGGCCATTGAGGTCGGTGAGGTGCTGGCGCCAGCCGCGCTCGATTCTGGGCGGGTCCTCGTAGTAGTTCTCCTGAACCTCCGCGAGCGCCTGCCGGCGCAGGCCGAGCACGTCGGCGCTGGTCGGTTCGGCGGGGGCGGCGCAGTCCAGGCCGATCAGTGGCGAAGGGTCGGGGCAGACGCTCATCCACGCGGATGCCGTCTCGGGTGTCACGAAGGCGGGTGGCGTCGAGCCTTTGACGGTACAGAGTTGGACGAAAAGCCGTCCCATCGCGAGATCAGGAAGCGGAGCCACTTCGCCCAGAAGGTCCCCCGCTTCGAGGCGTTCGCCCGGGGACCGAGTGAAGGTGACGCCTTGAAGATGCAGGTCAGCGTCGTCGCCCGAGAAAACCGAGTCGGATCGAACGACTCCCGCGAAGGGAGCCGTCACCGGGGTTCCGGGTGGGCAGAAGATCTCTACGCCGAGTGCGACGGTTTCGGGGGCGCGGTCGCTGTGGATCGCCGTTCTCGTCAGGCGCGCCTCGCCGTACCGGAGAATGACGGTCGAGTCGCTCGCGATTCGCCATTCGGGATCCAGCCAGTTTCCGTCCTGGAGTGTTTCGCTCTGGGCGGTCAGGTCGAGAACATCGGGTTCGTCGAGCGCGGGGAGAAGGCGGCCCAAGCTGATCGCGGGAACCGGCCGGGGCTTGGCGAGAGCGTCGCGAATGGCGGCGTGGCCCACTTCGGCGGGGAGGCTGAAGGCGGCCTCAAATGAGTGCCATTCATAGTCGGTTCGCTGGGTGGCGTATTCGTTGTCGGGGTCGATGCGCTCCTGATATTCACCGCTGACCACCAGGACGGCGGTGCGGGCGATGATCGCGGGCCAGAGCGCCTCGATCTCGGCGTCGGTGAGCGGCACGAGGCGGTGAAAGGCCCGGACCGCGGGCAGGATCGCGAGTGGACGTTCCGGCTCGTGGTGCAGAATCGCGGCGCAGGTCGTGGCCAGTTCGCCGACGATCCAGCCGCAGCCCAGATCGCCGAAATCAATGAGCCCGGTCAGGACGGGCCGACCATTGGCCTCGCGCTCACACACGACGTTGTCGTCGGTGACGTCACCGTGAATGGCCTGCACGCGCAACTCGGGCGTGAGCGCGTCCAGCCGGTCACACGCCATCGCGACCGCGTCGCGTACCGCGGCGGCCCGCCCGGCGTCGGCTATGAATCCGGCCAGGGCCTCGCAGACCCGCCGGGCGTTCCGCAGATCCCACTGGCTGAGCCTCTCCAATCCCGGATGCTGGAAATCCGCCAGCCCCGCCACCACCCGGCCCGCCAGCTCCCCCAGCCGCCCGACCACCACCGGCGCGAGATGCCGCGAATCGAACAGCGGAAACCCGGGCACGAAAGTCAGCAACCGCGCCCGCAGTTCAACCCCATCCGCGTCGAACCGCGCGACATACTCCCCGTCCCGGCTCAACTGGGGCTGCGGCACCCGCATTTCCGGCACGGCCTCCGCCAACCGCAGCAACGCCCGATCCTGCGCGTCCAGCTCCAGATCGGAGAACACCGGATTCGCGACCTTCAGCAGGAACCGCGAATCAACCAGGTAGTTCCGATCCTGATTACTGCCCAGCTCCTCGATCGGGCCTTCCACCCCGAACAGCTTCGCGGCCACCACCCGCACCTGGTCGAGACTCACCGCGGGGCGGCGCAGATTCGGTTGCGCGAAGAAATCATGGCCGGTCATAGCAGGATCCCATCGAGATCGGTCGGATTGAGGTCGGATGCCACGAACGTTAGTCGCTAGTCGAGGGCAGCCAGAATGGCATCCCAGGCGGTGTCCGACGCCAGCGTGCCCAGTCCCGTCGTATTGACCCCGGTCAGGTCGACTTCGTCGGTGGTGAGCGTGAACAGGGTGTCGCCGTCGCTCTCGGTGTGGAACGGCTGGATGCCGCGATGCATCGAACTGTGCACCTGCAACCCCAGCTGCCGCAGCGAATAGTCCGACAGCTTCACATTGGTGACCAGCACGCTGATCGTCGTGTTGCCGTGCACGGGGGCGTGGCTCGCGCCGCGGATCCCGTCCTCGTAGTCGGTGACGGGATGACGCCGTTCCAGCGACTCGGCCCGCAGGTTGCCGCGCACGACGCCGCCCGACCGGTCGACGATCACGCCGACGGTACTCAACGCCGTCGACGATCACGCCGACGGCGTTGAGTACCGTCAGGAAGAGCATCTTGACCTCGCCGTACTGCCGGAAGGCCGCGCCCTGGCCGGCGAACTCGGCGCGGGCATTGTCGACCTTCCCGACGGTGGCCCCGATCCCGGCCCCCGCCCGGCCGACCGCGATCCGGTCGGCGCGGGCGTGCCGCAGCGCGGCCCGGCCCAGTTCCTCGTCCGGCGTGATCGCGTTGTCGCGGGCCGAGTAGTCGTAGATGACCGCCCCCGACACGCGCTGGAGCACGTCCCAGCGGGTGCAGTTCTCCTGCCGTTCCAGCAACTCGGCGCTGACCCCGGCCACGGCCGACAATCCGTACACCGAGCCGCCGGTCAGGCAGATCGCGTGGTTGCGGTCATAGGCCCCGCTCATCCCAACCGCGCCGCCGCGCGCGTCCATGAACGTACGCGCGCCCACCGGAACATGAACCACCGTGCACCCGGTCGGCCCTTCGGCATACTCGGCGGTCCCCACCGTCACCCCCGGAAAATCGAAAGGGACCGTACGCGCGCCGGGACTCGCCTGCGGCACCAGGCGCAGATCCCGGTTGCCGATGACGCCCCGGGCGAACCGGGAAACGGGCGCGAGGTGGGAGCGGGTGGTCGCAATGCCTCCAGTAGCCGTCGTGAATATTCGTGCTGGGGATGGGTGTAGAAAACTTCGGTGTCGGCGGTCTCCACGACCTCGCCGTCGCACATCACCGCGATCCGGGTGGCGACGTACCGCACGGCCGCCAGATCGTGCGAGATGAACAGCGCGCCGAATCCGAACTGGGCTTGCAGGTCGCGGACCAGGTTCAGGATCTGCGCCTGGACGGAGACGTCGAGCGCGCTGACCGGCTCGTCGAAGACGATGAACTCGGGCAGGGTGATCAGCGCCCGCGCGATCGAGACGCGCTGCCGCTGCCCGCCGGACAGTTCGTGCGGGTAACGCCGGGCCAGGCTGGGGTCGAGGCCGACGTCTGCGAGCAGGCTCGACACCCGATCCGCCGTCTCCGCTTGCCGGCCCGGCCGAGCACGTCCAGTGGTTCCGAGACGCTCTGCGCGATCCGCATCCTGGGGTTCAGCGACCACTGCGGATGTTGCAGAACCGCCTGCAGGCGGCCGGTCAGCAGCCGCCGGTCGAACGGCACGCCGCCGAACCGGACCCGCCCGCTGGTGGGGCGGCGCAGGCCGAGCGCGGTCATCCCGGTCGTGGTCTTGCCCGAGCCGGACTCGCCGACCAAGCCGAGCGTCTCGCCGGGCCGTACCAGCAGGGAGACGTGCCGCATCGCGTCGTGCGTGTGCCGCCGGACCGCCGACCGGTACGGAATCGCACCGTCACGTCATCCAGTTCGAGCAGGGGCTCCGTCATGCGTTCGCTCCCACTTCCGCCGCCCGATGGCAGAGCACCGTGCGGCCGTCGATCCTGGTCGGGGCCGGCCGTTCGTTCCGGCATCGATCCACCGCGAAGGAACACCGGTCCGCGAACGCGCACCCGGACGCTGCCGCGGTCAGCACCGGCGGCCGGCCCGGAATCGACTCCAGCCGCGCGCCCCGAACCGTGTTGCCCGGCACAGAACTCGCCAGCGCCGCCGTGTACGGATGCAGCGGAGCCCCCAGCACCGAATCGGTGGGACCGTCCTCGACCACGCGCCCGCCGTACATGACGGCCATCCGCGCGCAGCGGCGGGACACGGCCGACAGGTCGTGGGTGAGCAGCAGGATCCCGGCCCCTCGGCGGCCAGCGCGAACACAGTGTCCAGCACGTCCTGGCGGACCTGGCTGTCCAGCGCGGCCGTGGGCTCGTCCGCCACCAGCAGCCGGGGCCTGGCGGCCATCGCCATCGCGATCCCGACCCGCTGCGCCATCCCGCCGGACAGCTGATGCGGGAACGCCCGCATGATCCGTTCCGGGTCGGACAGCCGCACCCGTTCGAGCTGACCGCGCAGGGTCGCCTGGTCGGCCGGGCGGCTCTGCGCCAGCCGCACCAGCGCGGCGACCAGGATCGCAAGGATGATCGCCGGGAACGAGTACAGGACGTCGACGACGCGCATCACAAGCTCGTTCAGCCAGCCGCCCCGATACCCGGCCAGCACGCCGAGCGCGGTCGCCACCACCGCGGTGGCCGGCACGGCCACCGCCGACAGCAGCAGCGACGTGCCCGTGCCCTGCAGCACCCGGGGCAGCATGGACCGGCCGAGACTGTCCGTGCCGAACCACCACTGCGGACCCGGCGGCGCCAGCCGAGGCCCGACGATCTTCTCCGGGTCGCCGCCGAGCCCGGTCAGCCGGGCCACCACGACGAGCACCACCAGCGCCACCAGGAAGATCAGCCCGGCCCGCGCGATCGCGTCGAGCCGCCTCATCCGCGGCCGCCCTTCGAGGAGACCCCGAGCCGAGGATCGATCGCCCCCACGAGCAGGTCCACGACCATGTTCGTGAGAATGAAGAGCGCCGCCGCGAGCAGCACCCCGGCCTGGACCACGGCGTAGTCACGGCGGGTGATGGCCTGAACCACGTAGGACCCCACTCCGGGCGGATTGAACAGATACTCGACGATCACGGCCCCGCCCAGCAGGTACGCGGTCACCGTCGAAGCCACCACCAGCACCGGAATCGCCGCGTTCCGCAGCACATGCCGCCGGATGATCGACCACGGCGACTGGCCCCGCGACACCGCCGTCGTGATGTACGGCTCGTGCAGCACGTTCAGCACGGCGTCCCGGGTGGTCCGCGCGGTCGCCGACACCACGAACACGGCCAGCACCCCCGCAGGCAGCACCATCGCGGCCAGATTGGTGACCGGATCCTCCCCGAACGGCACATATCCGCCGACGGTGAGGCCGAGGTAGTAGCGGGAGAAGAAGTACACGGCGATGCCGCCGACCACATACTCCGGCAGGTTCACGCCGAGCGCGCTGGCGATCCGGCCCAGGGCGCCGCCCCGGCTGCGGCACCGGACCGCGATCAGCACACCCAGGGCCGCGCCGATCAGCACGCCCGGGATCGCCGCCATCAGCGTCAGTTGCAGGGTCACCGGCAGCCGCGACCCCAGTTCGGCGGTGACCGGCTCGTTGCTGACCAGCGAACGGCCGAAATCACCGCCGAACGCCGTCTGGATCCAGTGGCCGTACTGCACCAGAACCGGATCGTTCAGCCCGAACCTCGCGGTGAGCTCGGCGCGCTGCTCCGGTGAGGCGAGCGGCCCGAGCACGATCGCGGCGAAACCACCCGGCATCGCCCGCATCGCGCCGAAGATGAGAACCGAGACGCCGAGCAGCGTCACCGCCGCGCTGAGCAGACGGGCGGCCGACCACGCGAGCAGTCGCATCTCAGGTCATCGTCCCAGCTCACGGAAGGCCGAAACCATCCGGTACGGGTTGCCGTAGCCCTCACTCGCCACGATGCTCGGGCTCAGCGTGTCCAACCGGTAGGCCAGGTACTGCGGCCTGGTCGCGAGCGGGATCATCTCCGCGTTCGTGTCGGCGCGGTCGCACAGCTGCTGGAACGTCGCCGCCCTGGCCGGGCCGGGCAGATCCCCGGCCGCCTTGTCGATCAGGGCGTTCAGCTCGGGGTCGGTCTTCATGAAGGCCTTGTTCCAGAGCGAGGTGTCCGGGTTCCACCACTTCGAAACCATCGCGCCGTCCACGTAGCCGGCGAACCACGTCATCGAAGCCTCGAAGTTGGGCGGGCTCTCCACATACACCCGGTTGGCCCAGGTGCCCTCGTCGGTCAGCTCGATCTTCATGTTGACGCCGATCCGCTGCATGATCTGGGCGATCTGCCCAAGCACCGGGTCCGTGGTGTACGTCGACATGGTGAAGGTGAGGTTTTCCGCGCCCGCCTCCTTGAGCAGCGCCTTCGCCTTCTCCAGGCCGGCGGTCGCGGACGGCAGTTTGGCCGGGTCGCAGGCGTCGGGCAGGCCCTGCGGGGTGACGCCGGTGGCCTTGCTCTGGCCGCCGGTGGCCACCTTCGCGATCTGCTCGCGGTCGATGGCGATGTTGACGGCCTGCCGTACGCGCTGGTCTGCCGGTGCTCACCCACCACGAACGGCCCGGTGCCCAGCATCTCCTTGGCGACGTTGACCGACTTGTCGTCGATCTCCTTCATCGGCAGGATCGACGCGTTGATGTTCGCGAGCGCCCCCAGCAGCGGCGTGTACGGCGACTTCAGCTTGAACGTCACCTGGTTGTCCGCCGTCTTCTCCACCGACTCGACCGGCCCCAGCTGACCGGCCCAGACGGACTGGCCGGCCAGCAGCCGCCGCATGCTGCCGACCACGTCGTCGGCGGTCATCGCGCGGCCGTTGGAGAAGGAGACGCCGGAGCGGAGCGTGAAGACGTAGGTGGTCGGGTCCGGGTTCTCCCACTTCTCGGCCAGCAGCGGCTCGATCGTGTAGTCCGGCCCCACGGTGACCAGCGGCTGGTAGACGAAGCTCATCAGGTTCCAGGCGGCCGCCGCCGCCGACAGCTGCGGGTCCAGCCCCGCCGCGGCCGCGTTGTCCGCCGCCACCTGCAGGGGGACCGCGCCACCCGCCGCCGCGACCGGATCGGCCACCGCGAGGAACCCGGGCGTCGCCGGCGGGGAGGCCGCGGCGGCCCCGGACGGGCCCGGCTGCCCGGCGCGCTCCGCGCACCCGGTGGCCATCAAGGTCGCGGCGACGGCGCAGCACACATGTCACGGAAGAAGGATCAGGCCGCCCGGCGGAAGCACCTGCTGGAGGCCGCCCGCAAGGCCATACTCAAGCGCGGCCTGGAGTCGGTCGGTGTCCGTGACATCGCCCAGGCCGCGAGCATGTCTCCCGGCTCGGTCACGTACTACTTCCCGACGATCGACGAACTGCTCCGCCAAGTGCAGGCGGACGTGATCGCCCGGTTCGCGCACTCGCGCTGGGAACTCGTCCGGACCATCGAAGACCCGGTCGCCAGGCTACGTGCTCTGATCGAGCGCGGCGTCGCCACCGGCCCCGACGACGAGCTCCTCTGCCTGCTCAACGAGTTCACCGGCCTGATCCGCCGCAACCCGATCTACCAGATCTCCTGGAAAAGCCACAACGACAGCCAGGTCTCGATCTACGAATCCGTGATCACCACCGGCGCGGCACTCGGCGTCTTCACCCTCAGCTGCTCCGCACTCTCCATCGCCAGAAACTTCGTCGGCCTTGAGGACATCTACGGCTTCCACGTCGTCACCGGCGCCAGCATGACCCAGCACGAGGCCCTGGAACTCATCTTCGACTTCGCCAAGGGCGCCGTCGGCTGCGACCTCCACGAACCCGCCACACCCCCAGTCCCGTCATGACCACACAAGGCGCTGCTGACGGACGGCCGCGAAGGTAAAGCCCGAGATAAGGCCAGGTCGTGGGACCTTGGTCCCTACTCCGGGCCGGAACGCTCGCCTAGGTTCGTAGGCATGATTCAAGTGTTCCTGGTCGACGATCATGAGGTCGTCCGGCGCGGTGTGGCGGCGCTGCTCGACGCCGAGGACGACATCGAGATCGCCGGAGAGGCGGGAACGGCCGAATCGGCGATCACCCGGATCGCCGCGATGAAGCCTGACGTCGCGGTGCTGGACGTGCGCCTGCCGGACGGCAACGGGGTGGACGTGTGCCGTGAGGTGCGGTCCAGGATTCCCGAGCTGGCCTGTCTGATGTTGACGTCATATGCGGATGACGACGCGCTGTTCGACGCGGTCATGGCCGGTGCTTCGGGTTACGTGCTCAAGCAGATCCACGGCTCCGACCTGGTCGGGGCGGTGCGCACGGTGGCGGGCGGGCATTCGCTGATGGATCCGCAGACCACGGCCGCGATGTTGCAGCGGCTGCGTGATCAGTCCATGCGCCAGGATCCGCTGGCCGCGCTGTCCGAACAGGAACGGCTGGTCCTCGACCTGATCGGTGAGGGACTGACGAACCGGCAGATCGGTGAGCGGCTCTTCCTGGCCGAGAAGACGGTGAAGAACTACGTGTCCAACCTGCTCGGCAAGCTCGACATGAAGCGCCGCACCCAAGCGGCCGCCATGGTGGCCCGGATCAAAGCGGAACGGCCTGAGTGATCATGACTCCATTTCCACACGACATGACTTCTCTTCGGTGGCACGATCTCCCTTCGGGAACCCGCGAGCCGCCGAAAGCTTCCGACGACGACGGTGAGGTCGATTCAGCCGGCCTGCGCGTGCTCTCGCCCGCCGAGTGCCTGCACCTGCTGACCCGCGCCCCCATCGGCCGGATCGTCTTCACCGACCGCGCCCTCCCGGCCGTGCAGCCCGTCAACTATCTGCTGGTCGGCCAGGACATCGTCATCCGCACCGCCACCGGCTCCAAACTGGCCGCCGCCACCCGCAACACCGTGGTCGCCTTCGAAATCGACGATTTCGACCCCCGAACCCGCACCGGCTGGTCCGTCACCGCTGTCGGCCGCGCCCGCGCCGTCACCGAATTCGAAGAACTCCAACGCCTCACCGCCCTCCCCCTCACCTCCTGGGCCCCAGGCGACCGCGACCACTTCATCGTCATGCACGCCCAACAACTCACCGGCCGCCAAATCCTCTGACCCCACCCCCGCCCCCATCGCCCTGACGCACATACCGGAAGAGATGATCCTCTCGCCGAGTGGTTGCGCTCTGTGTTGGGTTAGCGGAATGGGGCTGCCCAGGTGAGGCGGGTGCCGCCGTTGGGGAGGGGGGTGGCGGTGAAGGTGCCGCCGAGTTGGGTGGCGCGGTCGTTGAGGTTGCGGAGGCCGCTGCGGCGGCCGTTGGCGGGGAGGCCGATGCCGTTGTCTTCGATGGTGAGGATGACGTGGTTGTCGGGGGTTGTGTGGATGGTTACGTCGGTTTTGGAGGCTTTGGCGTGCCGTACCACGTTGGAGAGGGCTTCTTGGAGGACGGCCAGGAGGTGGTCGGCGATGGGGTCGGGGATGGTGTTGTCGAGGGGGCCGTCCATACGGAGGCCGGGCATGAAGCCGAGGCGGACGCGGGCGTTTTCGACGAGGGTGATGATTCGGGTGCGGAGGCCGGGGTCGGCGGACACGCGGGGGGCCTGGAAGGCGAAGATCGTCGAGCGGATCTGACGGATGGTTTCGTCTAGTTCGTCGATGCCGTGCTGGAGGCGGGCCTCGGCTTCGGGGTGGTCGACCAGGCGGGTGGTGCTCATCAGGGTCATCGCCACCGCGAACAGGCGCTGGATGACGACGTCGTGCAGGTCTTTGGCGATCCGGTCGCGGTCTTCGAGCAGGCCCAGGCGTTCGGCGTCGCGGCGGGCTTCGGCCAGTTCCAGGGCGACGGCGGCCTGTCCGGCGAACGCGTGCAGCATGCGGAGCATGGCGGGCGTGAACGGGAGCCGGCCCTGGCGTCTGCCCAGGGCGAGTACGCCGCGGACCGAATGCCCGATGCCGAGGGGGACGGCCGCGGCGGGGCCGATCGGGGGGAGGCCGCAGATCTGCAGGCCCGCCTCGGCGAGGTCGTTGACCATGCGCGGTTCCGCGGCGGTGAACGCCATTCCGGAGAACGATCCGGCCAGCGGCACTTCGACGCCGACGAGTTCGTCGCAGCCGTCGGTGATCATCACCCGCAGCTTGTCGTCGCCGACCGGGAACAGAATGGTGGTGACGTCGGCTCCGGCCATCACCCGGACCCGGGCGGCCACCTGGCACAGCACCTCGTCCACGTCGTCCCCGGACAGCAGACTGGTCGTGACCTCGGTGGACGCCTGTAGCCAGATCTCCCGGCGGCGGGTCTCCTCATACAGCCGGGCGTTCTCGATGGCGACCCCGGCGGCGGTGGCGAGGGCGATGACGACGGCTTCGTCCTCTTCGTCGAACTCGGCGCCGCCGCGCTTCTCGGTCAGGTAGAGATTGCCGAACACCTCGTTTCGGACCCGGAGGGGCACGCCGAGAAAGGAGCCCATGGGGGGATGTCCGGGCGGGAACCCGTACGACTCGGGGTGGTCGGAGATGCGGGTCAGCCGGAGTGGCTCCGGTTCCTTGATCAGGAGGCCGAGCAGGCCGAGGCCGTGTGGCCAGTGTTCGATGGTGGCGATCTCCGCCTCGGTCAGGCCGACCGGGATGAACTCCACGAGTGTGTTCTCTTCGCCGACCAGGCCCAGTGCGCCATAGCTGGCGTCGACGAGGGTGGTGGCGGTCTCCACGATCCGGCGGAGCACGAGCTCCAGCTGGAGATCGCTGCCCACCGAGACGACGGCCTCAAGCAGAGCGTGCACCCGGTCGCGAGTGGCGAGCACCGTCGCCAACCGGCTCTGAAGCTCTGCCAGCAACTCGTCGAGGTGCATGCTGGGAAGAAGCGGATGCGACTCATCCAGCGTCATACCAGCATTGTTCCACCTGAGCTTTCAGGCACGACCACGGTCAGTCATTGTCCCGACCTTGTTTGCGGCAACGGACCACCACGACGGGGCAACTCGCCCGGAGCAGCACCGCGCCGCACACCGAGCCAAGGGTTCCGGAGTCAGCGGCCCGGCCGCGCGCCCCCACGACGAGCAGATCCGCGCCAACCGAGGCGTCGACGAGCGCCTCCACCGGACAACCGTGGCGAATATCCTCGATCACGGTGACCTCCGGGTAGTGCGGCCGCCAGGTGTCAAGCCGTCCGGAGGTAAATTTCTTCTTCGCCAGGCCAAGCACCTCCAGGTCGTAGCAGACCCAGGGTGCGCAGTCGTGCGTCGGTTCCCGCCAGGCGTGTACGGCGCGGAGCATCTGCCGGCCCTGCTGGGCCTGCTCGAACGCGTACTGCAGCGCGGGCTCCGAGCCCACTGTCTCATCCACCCCGACCACGACACCGACCTTCTGGTGCGGATGGGAATTTTCACTGGTGACCACCGGATCCCCGGCGGCAGCAAGATCAATCATGGCGTCTCCTTTATCTACCTCCCATTCCACTATGTAAATGCCAGCCCAACCCAGGGCCATTGGTCCCTTATATGAGGGTCAGTCGGCCGTGTCAGCGATCCCCCAACGCCAAGGGACGGGCAAGAGGCGGCCCGCTTACCGGGGGCGAGAGCAAGCGGGCCGCGGGACAGAAAGATCAGGGACAGGGATGGTCCGGCCGGATCGCGACCACGATCGAGACGTTCGACCCGGGGGCCACCGCAGTCCCGGCATCCGGGTGCTGGTCGGTGACCTGGCCGATGTCGTTGCACTGATGGTCGATGACGGTGTCCTCGGAACCGAGGTTCAGGCCGGCCGACGAAATGGCCTCGAAAGCGGAGCTTCGCAGCCTGCCGATCAGGTCGGGCACCTGAATCGTCGGGGGTGCCGTGGGACCGGCCGTGGGGGTGGGGGTCGGGGTCGGGTCCGGCGGGACGCTGTGGATGTCGACCACGGTGGCCACGGTGGCCCGGCCGACCGCGATCTGCTCCACCTCGGCCACGCCGGTGACCATGGACGGAGTGGGGATGTATGCGGCGGTGTCGCCCGTACCGAGCGCGCCGGACTCGTTGCTTCCCCAGGTCCAGACTCGGCGGTTGTCGAGGAGTGCGGCGGTGGTGCCGCCCGCGCCCGCCTCGATCTGGGAAACCCCGGAAAGCGAGATCCGTACCGGAGTGCGCCGTTCCGTGGTGGTCCCGTCGCCAAGCTGGCCCACCGTGTTGGAACCCCAGGCCCAGACGCTCCGGGCGGGATCGGCCACCGCGAAGGCGGACTTCTCGCCGGCGGCGATGGCGGTGACCCCGGTCAGGCCCGGCACCTGTGTCGGGACATATCGGGGTACGCTCCCGCCCAGCCCGAGCTGGCCGTTCGCATTGTTGCCCCAGGTCCAGAGCGTGCCGTCGGAACGTATCGCCATCGAGTGCACCCCATGGGCGGACGCGGCGATCTGGGTCGCGCCGGTGATTCCGGCGAGTTTGACCGGCCTCGGGCGGTTGACGGTGGTGCCGTCGCCGAGCTCCGCGTACCCGTTGTGGCCCCAGGCCCAGACGGAACCGTCGGACGCGAGCGCCAGGCTGTATCGGTAACCCGCCGCGACCTGGACGATGCCGGTCAGGCCAGCCACCTGCTGCGGGATCGGACGTCTGGTCTGAGTGCCGTCGCCCAGCTGGCGGTATTCGTTGTCGCCCCAGGCCCAGACCGTGCCGTCGCCGCCGAGGGCCAGGATGTGCTTGGCGCCGAGCGAGAGCTGGGTGATCCCGGTGAGACCGGGCACCTCCTCGGGACGGGTGGCGAAGTCGTTGGTGTTGCCTTCGTCGCCGAAACGCCGGTTGCCCCAGACGTACACGACACTGTTCTTACTGAGCGCGGCGGAGAAATCGCTTCCTACGGCGACCTGCCGTACATGTCCGGCTCGGTGGCCCCACTGCGGGAGCCTGCCGACCACGACCGGAATGGGGGAACTCGTGGTGGTCCCATCGCCGATCTGGCCCCGATGATTGAGACCCCACGAGGTGAGGTAGCCCTTGACCGGAACCGCCGCGATCGCGTTCCCCACGGTCAGCACGGTCGTCAACGCGATGGCGAACACCGCCAAACCCACGCGTCTCACAACGCACCCCGGTTCGGCCGACGCGACACCTCGGGACGCCGCCCCGGATTCGCCCGCCTGCCGTCCGGCCGCCCGCCGGGCCCGGTGGTGGGCCCACGCCGCCCGTCCCGCCCACCGGCAGGCTCCCGCCGCCGATCTCCCCTCCGCGAGTCATCCCCACCCAGAGACCACGCCGGTACGGCTGTCGCGGGCGAGTACGCCATATCCGTCGATGTCATGACTTACCTTCCGTTGGCCTTTCCCCTGTCGGCGTTCCGGGTGGTTCCGGCGTGACTGGAACAGGGTGGAACGCGGTGGCACATCCGCTCCATGACCAACGTGCTGACCTGCGGATTCAGGGGAAGTCCCGGATGGAACATGAGGGACACTCAAGCGCGATCTCCCGGTAGCTGTGACTACCTCGAAGAGCGCGTGGGGAAGGTTACTCGGTCCCTTCGGGAACCTGGTCGACGGAGATCGCGCCGTCGCTGTGACCGGACGTCAGGTATGCGTGCTGGTGACCCTTGCCGACGTCGACATTGAGCTGGTCGAGCTGGGTAGCGGCGACCGACCACATCGCGACGGCGGTAGAGCGCTGCCGGGCGACCAGGCCGACCAAGCTAGCCCGCCGATCCTCAGGAAGCCCCAGAACCGCGGCGTAAGTGTCGAGTGCCCCGGCGAGCGCGCTCACCGCACTACGGAACCCACCCCGGGCAACATTGGTCGCGGTCATCCCCGAAGGCGATTCCGCATGCTTGTCGGCGACTTTCCGTACCGCGTCCTGCCAGCCCCGGACGATTTCCGGCACGGCGGGCTTGGGGGCGGTCGTCTCCGCTTCGGGAACCGCGAGCGCGAGTTCCGCGAGCACCTTGTCCAGTTCGACCGCCGTGGACTTGGCCAGCCCGGTCAGCTCCTCAACCTGCTGAGTGTCCCGGACCACGTCGGCCTTGTGCAGATCGGCGATGGCGGTGTCCGTCGCGCTCGGACTCCCGACCAGGTATCCGAGCGCACCTCCGGCCAGCCCGGCCACGACAACAGATGCGACCAGCACGCCGTACACCCGCCCGGTGAAACGCCCCGCAGCGGTCGGCGGCGAAACGATCGGCTTCCGGCGCGCCTTCACGGACATGGACGACTCCTCCACTGTCTGACCTGCCCCGCCGACGCTACTAGTTCCGCCGATAACCGTCCATCTTTTGCTCGTCGAAAATCGTAAGCCGAGGCAACTCCTCCAAAGCGTTTCCGTACGTATGTACGGACGTATGCCTCATCATTGAGAGCCAGACCATGACCGGCCAGTGGCAGGGGGTGGATATGACGATCGACCGGTTCACGACCCCGCTGTACGGTGTCGCCGAAGCCGCCAGTTACCTCGCTGTTCCCATGTCCACCTTCACTAGCTGGGCTTTCGGCTACCAGCGTCGCCAGCGTGACGGACCTTCTGTGCACGGACGACCGGTCATCACTGCCTCGCGGCCGGGACGGCCGAATGAGGCATCTGTGCCGTTCATCGGCTTGGCTGAGGGCTACGCGCTGGCAGCCTTCCGACAAGCGGGAGTGCCGCTCCAGCGAATCAGACCGGCGATCGACGCACTACAGCGCGAACTCGGAATCGAACACGCCCTCGCCAGCCGACGACTCTTCACTGACGGCGCCGAAGTCCTGTTCGACTACGCCGAAAATGCCGATGACGCGTCGGCCCGGGAGCTGGTGGTCGTCCGCAACAACCAGCGGGTGTTCTCCGAACTTGTGGAAAACTACCTCCGCCACATCGACTTCGCGTCCGACGGATACGCCCAGGTGATCACCCTCCCGCAGTATCGGGTCGCCGACGTCCGGATCGACGTCGCCCACGCATTCGGCCGGCCCCGGTTCGCTCGGGGCGGAGCGAAACTCGAAGACGTGATCGACCTCTTCCAGGCGGGCGAGCCGGTCGATGTCGTCGCGGCGGAGTATGGGCTCAGCAGGGCCGAGATCGAGGATGCTCTTCGTGTCGCGACCCGCGCAGCCGCATAGATTCTTCATCGACCGCAGCCTGGGACGAGTGGCCGTCCCCGGCCTGTTGCGCGCGGCCGGATGGGATCTGATCACGCTGGCTGAGCATTACGGTGTCCCCGAGAACGAAACGGTTGAGGACACGCGCTGGATCGAAGACAGTGCGAAACTCGGTTGGCCGGTGCTGATGAAAGACAAACGTATCCGCTACCGACAGGCCGAGATCGAGGCCGTCATCAAACATCACGCTCGTTGCTTCGTGATCACTCGTGGTGACCTGACCTCCGCGGCCTACGCCGAACGGTTCGTGACGAATCAACAAGCGATCTTCACGATGGCGAGTTCCGTCGGCCCCTTCATCTGCGCCGTCCATGCCGAACGGCTGGAACGCCTGCGTGGCTAGGAACTTCAGCGTGCACCGCCTGGACCAGGCCGACAGGCCAGCCGGTCCTGCCTGACCGCTAGCGACACCATTGGTGATCAGGGCGCGGATCCGACACCTACTGGACGGAGCAGACCGCGGATGCGATCACTGCCGTCACCTTGTCTGGATGCGATATCAGGGACAGGTGGGAACCGCCTCGGAACTCGGTGATCTTTGCGTGGGCGCGGTGGGCCATGGCCAGTTTCGAGGTTGGGGTGATGATCTGATCGCTGGTGCTGATGAAGAACCAGGACGGGATCGTCTTCCATGCCGCTGTTTTCGACGGTGTCGTGAAGGCGACGGTGGAGACGGGACGTTGGGAGGCCCACAGGCGCATTGCGGCGCTGCGGGGCTGGTCGGAGGCGAAGGAGCGGAGGAAGGTGCCCTGTTGGAGGTAGAGGTCTTTCGCGCCTTCGGGTGAGCCCGGATAGGACACGTCGTAGTACAGGGAGGCGGGATTGTCGTTGAGTACGGATCCGGAGCCGCTGAGTTGATCGGTCGTTTCTCCGACGTCGGGCGCGTTCGCGTCGACGTACACGAGGGCCTTGACGCTGGGGTTGCCCGTGGCGGCGTTCGTGATGACCGATCCTCCGTAGGAGTGCCCGACGAGGACGATCGGGCCGGAGATGGTTCTCAGGTAGGCGGCCACGGCCGCGGCGTCGGTGTCCAGGTTCCGGAGTGGGTTCGGTACGGCCCGGGCGACGTAGTCCGCAGCTTGGAGGGCGTTCACCTCGCCGTTCCAGCTTGACGTGCCGGCCCAGGCTCCGTGAACCAGGATGATTGTCGGCTTCTCGGCGCCCGACGCCTGGCAGGGAAAGGGGCTGCTCGTGGATGTGGCCGCGTGAGCGTTGACCGCCCCGGCCGTGGCGATCAGCGATAGGGTTAGGAGCGCGATGACCTGCAGCGGTCGGCGGGTACGCGCTGCTCTCATGGCTCTCCCCTCCGATGGCGGCCATCCAGATACTCAAGCCGATATCGCATGCAGCCCATCTTGCCTCTAAGAACTTCGCAATTAGCCCGTGTGGGGTTAAAACGTCAGCCTCAAAGGGGTCCCCCGCCTGCGTGTGTCTGATTCGACCCCACCCTCCACCTCCGTGGAGCGGTTCTGTCGGTGGGGCCGGATAACGTGCCGGTCATGGCGCAGATCCACTACCTGCACGGCGACGCGACCTGCCCCCAAGCCGAGGGCCCCAAGGTCATCGCCCACATCTGCCACGATCAGGGCGGATGGGGAAAGGGGTTTGTCCTGGCAGTATCCAGGCGCTGGCCAGAGCCCGAGGCCGCCTACCGCCGCTGGTATCAGGACCACGTAGTCCTCGGGTCGCAGACCGATGATCTCGTGGATGGAGGTGCTGGCTAGTCTCTACGACGGAGGGACGCCTGCCGAGGGAGCGAGGAGGTTCGCGGGATGGATGTCATTCCGGCGGAGTTCGAGGTGCTGGACAAGCGCTTCGCGGGGGTTGGCGGGGACAAGCAGGTCGAGCGGATCTACCGGGGGTGCCGGTGGGCGGAGGGGCCGGCGTATTTCGCGGCGGGGCGTTACCTGGTGTGGAGCGATATCCCCAACGATCGGATGCTCCGGTGGGATGAGATGACCGGGAATGTGGGGCCGTTCCGGACGCCGGCGGGGTATACGAACGGGCACACGATCGATCGGCAGGGGCGGTTGGTGTCGTGTGAGCATGGGAATCGGCGGGTGAGCCGGACCGAGCACGATGGGTCGATCACTGTGGTCGCGGATCGGTGGGAAGGGAAGCGGTTCAACAGTCCGAACGATGTCGTGGTGAAGTCGGACGGGTCGATCTGGTTCACCGATCCCGCGTATGGCATCGACAGCGACTACGAAGGTCACCAGGCCGAGAGCGAGATCGGCAACGATCAGGTCTATCGGGTCGATCCTGCGACGGGAGAGGTCACGGCGGTCGCGGATGATTTCGTCCGGCCGAATGGGCTGGCGTTCTCGTTGGACGAGTCGCAGCTGTATGTCGTGGACACACGTGAGAAGCACCTGCGGGTGTTCGACGTGGTCGGGGGCTCGTTGCGGAACAGCCGGGTGTTCGCGGAATGTTCGGGGGGTAGCTTCGACGGGATCAGGCTGGATACGGCGGGGCGGATCTGGGCGGCGGTACACGAGGGCGTGCACTGTTTCGACCCGGACGGCACGCTGATCGGCAAGCTCAAGCTCCCGGAGAAGACCTCCAACCTGGTCTTCGGCGGCCTCAAACGCAACTGGCTGTTCATGACGGCGACCAGCTCGGTGTACGCGATCATGACCAATGTCCGCGGTGCGTAGGCACGCAAAAGGAAACGTGCCGCGAGGGCCCTCGCGGCACGTTTCGACAGGTTAAGCGAGACAGGATCAGGCAGGCGCGATCAGGCAGACACGGACAAGCAGGCGCGGACAGGCAGGCGCGATCAGGCAGACACGGACAAGCAGGCGCGACCAAGCAAGCACGGTCAGGCAAGCGTGACCAAGCAAGCACGGTCAAGCAGTGCGAGTGTCGACCCAGCCGGAATCGACGAGCGTGCTCGCGCTGGCGATGTCGCCCACCTTGAGGCCCTTCTGGAAGCCACCCGGCTTGACCACGACATACTCCCGGGCCAGTGCTCGCCCGGACTTCTCGTCGATGATCAGCCGATCTTGGAGCACGCCCTTGTCCGGGTCATCGACCTGAGTCTTGCTGTCGGTCTCGATGGCGATCGCCGTACCAGAACGGCCGGTGGAGTCGGTGACCCGCCCGAGTGACTCGACCGAAGGAAGATCGGCGAGCATCCGGAAGGCGGCGGCCCGGACCTCGGGGGTCACCGGGGCGTCGATCACCAGGTTCCCCGCGACGGTGAACAGCCAGGCGTCCTCGGCCATGGGCACACTCGCGGCCTCGGTGCTGGCGCCCGTGTAGTACTTCAGCAGGGACGCCTTGAGCTTGGCTTCGTCGGACGGCAGGGCGCGCATGTCGGCGAGGGTGACGTTACGCCCGAGCCAGTAGACGTACTTACTGCGGTACTTGTCCGTGTACGGCTTCCCGGCCGCGGTCGACACCTGGAGCCGCTTCTTGCCGATGCCAGCGGACATGGTCGCCGGGGAACCGGCGGCCTCCCAGGCGGCCTGGTCGGCGGCCGTCGCGGGCTTGGTGCCGAGCGACTGGTATTTGTGCCACTGCGAGCCGTCGCCGAGCCAGCTCTCGCCGTCCTGCTCGCTGGCCATGACGTAGCCGCCGTCGACGGCCATCAGGGACCGCGACCGGGTCTTCATGTACCAGTATTTCCCGTTCGGGGTGGGTTCCTTCGCGGCGCTGGTCGCGGCCACGAGCAGGAGTTGCTTCGCGGTGAACGCGACCGGCGGCGCGTCGGCCTGCACACTGGCGGGGGCGCGTGGAACCGTGCCGCCGCCCGCGCTGGAGCCCAGGACGGCTACCGCGGTGACGGCCGCGGCGGCGCCGACGACGCCGATTCCCCAGACGGGCTTGAGGTTCTTCCGCCGTACGGGCTGGGGCTGCGCGAAGGCGCGGGAGAGTTCGGACTGCCGGGTGTGCGGGTCGACGGGGGCATCGCCCAGGTGGCTGGGGCGGGCGGCGCGCAATTCGTCTAGAGGGTTCACGACCACTCCTTCGTAAGCTGGACGCGGGACAGCGCGGGGGTGGCCGGTTCGAGTTCCTGTGCGAGGCGTTTGCGGGCGCGGTGCAGACGGACCCGGAAGGTGGTGACCGTGCAGCCGAGCACCCGGGCGGCGTCCCGTGGACTCAAGCCCTGCCAGGCGACCAGGATGAGAATCTCCCGGTCCTCCGGCGTGAGCTTGGCCATGGCCTTCAGGACGCCGAGGCGCTCGGCCACGTGGTCGGCCACGTCGCCGGAGACCCATTCGCGCATCTCCTGCGCGAGACCGTCGCGGCGGATCTCGGCCCGGATGTTGTCGCGCAGCACGTTGCGCGCGACGCCGAGCAGCCAGGGCAGGGCGTGCTCCGGCACCTGGTCGAACTTCCGCCAGGCGATGGCGAACGTCTCGCTCACCACCTCGTCCGCCACCTGCCGTCCCGCGCGACTGACCACATAGGCCCACACGCGTTGCCGACATTCGTCGTAGATGGTGGTGAACCGTTCTCGATCGCTCGTCACCGCCCCAACCCCTCCGTGTCCCGGATGTCATTTGACATTGGGAAATGGTGTGAAGGGGGCAATAGTTACTGAGGACCGCAAAAGATCTACCTAAGCGGCGGCGACCATGCCGACGATGGCGAGGAGCAGGCCGGCGGCGGTGAGCACCGATCCGACGATGATCGCGGTGCGTCGGCCGCGGCGGGCGCCCGACCAGTAGAGCAGCACGTACGGGAGAAAGCCGAGGCCGCCGGCTCCGACGGCGGGCAGGGCGAGGGCGGCGAGCAGGCCCTTGGCGCCGGTGGGGACGGCGCGGTCGCCGGCGGGGGTGAGCTGGGCTCGGGTCACCTCGCCCGCGTCGGAGTCGGGGGAGGCGTCGACGGGGACGGCCGGGCCGCCGGAATCGGGCAGGAAGCTGCCTTTGCAGTCGTATCGGCCCTGGCCGAGGGGCTGGCAGGAGAGGACGGTGAGGGTTCCCGGGGTGCCGATGCGGCCGGTGGTCAGCTGGATGGCGGACACCGACAGCGCCAGGGGCAGCACGCAGACACCCAGCCAAAGGATCACGAGAATGATCTTTCCCAGCGGGCCGGGGCCGCGTCGTGCTGGGGTGACCCCTTGAAAGGCGTCCAGGAATTCCGTCATGCGGCAAGTTTCGGGGATTCGACTTGTCGGCAACCTGTGCCGAACTTGGAGAATCAGCCGAGCGAGACGGCGATCTTCTCCAGCACGGTGCCGCTAGTGGTTCTTGAGCTGTTCCAGCTGGTCGAAGCGCCGGGACCATGTCTGCTCGTAGGTCCTCACCCAGTCGTAGATGGGCTTGAGTGAACTGCCGTTGAGCCTGTTTGGTACGAGATGCAATATGACCAGCTCAGATGGGGTAGCGCATGACTTATGGGCAGGAATCAGTCATGACCGACGTGCCACGAAGTGCCCCTCGCGGGAGAGGCGGCCATCCACACGGCCGCCTCATCTCGTGGATCTACGTCGCCGCCGTCCTGCTCGTCTTCACGACCGGCGGAATCGCCCTGATCATCACGAACTGGGCGCTGTTCTGGACCTGTTTCGGCCTTCTGATCCTGGCCGCTCCCGCCGTGGGCCGGGCGATCCACATCACCGACGACACGATGAAGTGGACCAACGCCCTCCCCGACGAACACGAACGCTAGAGCTTTGAGCGGTAGAGGAGGTGAAGGGCGTGGATTTCTTCGGTTAGCTGGGGGATTGGGCCTTCGACGCGGATGCCGGGGGCGATCTGCTGGATCGGGAGGGGGTTGACCGGCGCGGGGCCGAGGCCGAGCTCGCTGAGCCAGGTGACGAGCTGGGTGGAGGAGGCCACGTAGACGATGCGGCCGAGGCCGACCCAGGCGTGGGCGGCGGAGCACATGGGACAGTGCTCGCCGGAGGTGAAGACGGTGGCGGCGGCGCGTTCGGCGAGGGTCAGGTGGGCGGCGGCCCAGCGGGCCAGCTGGAATTCGGGGTGCAGGGTCTGGTCGGCGCCGGTGTTGTCGCGGTTGCGATCCTCGGCGAGAGCGGTGCCGTCGGCGGAGACGAGGACGGAGCCGAACGGCTCGTCGCCGGCGTCGATGGCCTCGGCGGCCAGGGCGACGCAGCGGCGCAGGTGCGCGAGTTCGGTTTCGTCGAACGACCAGGACTTCGAGGACGCGGACTGCAAGGACCCAGACATGGTGCTACCCATCGGTCAGGCTGGTCGAAGCCGCCGGAGCGGCGAAGCGACGCAGACGCGCCAAATACTCCGACCAAAGGATATTGCGTCACCCGTCCGTCAGGCTGGTGGAGGTGGCGACGACCGCGGCGAGGTGGCGGCGCATGGCCAGGTCGGCCATCTCGGCGTCGCCGTCGCGGATGGCCTCGAAGATGGCCCGATGCTCGGCGCGGGCCTGGGCGGCCCTGCCTGGTGAGGCGGAGACGGCGAGCGCCTGTTCCTGGAGCACGGCGCGCAGGTCCTCGACGAGGCGGGAGAAGAGCGGATTGCCGGTCGCGGACGCGACGGCGATGTGGAAGAGCGCGTCGATCTTGATGCGGTCGGCGGGTTCCTCGCTCTTGTCGAACTCCTCGACCAGCGCGGCCAGGCCGTCCACATCCTCCTGGGTGCGGCGTTCCGCGGCCAGCCGGGCGGCCGGCACCTCCAGATAGCGGCGCACCTCGTTCAGCTGCGCCGGCAGGTAACGCCCGATCAGCAGCTGCGACTGCGCCCGGGTGGCGGCGACGAACGTGCCCTTCCCGGCGTACGACTTCGTCAGGCCGAGCGCGTTGAGACTGTGCAGCGCTTCCCTGATCACCGAGCGGCTGACGCCGAAGGACGCGGCCAGGTCCGCCTCGGAAGGCAGCCTGTCGTCGACGGCGAAGTGCCGTGACTCGATGAGCTCGATGAGCTGGGAGCGCACGTGTTCGGCCGCGCTCTTGTGCTCGACCGGGACGACCTTCATTCCGGACGGTTCCTTTCGAAGGTGCCGTGCATGGGGGGCTGGCGGTTGCTGACCACGCCTTTGACCGTCTCCCACCGTGCCACGCAGGGGCGTCCGGGAGCGAGGTGCATGGTGCGATCCTTCACGTCCATGATGATGCCCGCGATGGTGGCGGTGCGCTCACGCGGATGCAGCGCCTCGTCGGGGTGCTGGCAGACGCTGGACGGGTGGTCTCGGTGGTCGGCGAGCACCAGCTTCATGTCCTCGACGGACAGCACGTCCGTCGAGGTCAGGCCGCTGGTGATGTTGCGCAGCCGGTTGAGCGTGTGCGGCTTGCGCCTGGCGTAGAGGTCTTCGCCGGTCAGCTCGGCCGAGCGGAAGTGGTTGGAGTGCGTGATCTGGCCGTTCTCGGGGGTGATGCGGCGGACCCCGTCGGGGCGGGGCGCGGTCTCCAGGTCGACGGCGAAACCGGTGTCGTCGGCGAGCAGGTAGTTGGCGGACAGGGCGCGTTCGGCCGAGGTGATGACCTCGGCGGCGGCCGGTCCCGACTCACTGTCGAGCGCGGCCCGGAGCAGCACATGGTACGGCACACCGATGCGCCCTTCATCCCCATCGCTGACCAGGGTGTTCGTGCAGAGCCCGAGGCCCGCCTCGTTCATTCCGACCTTGGCCAGCAGCCCGGCCTCGACCAGGGTGACGAAGCTCGGCCCGTCGTCGCGGGTCACTTCGAGCACGGTCGCGGTCTCCTGAGCGTGCAGCAGCCAGTCCCAGTTCTGGGCGACGATCATTGTACCGGTGGCCGTGCGGTGCGGCAGTAACGCGAACGATGTGCATTCGTGCGGAATGCCGGTGTCCCCGGCGGCGAACATGATCTCGCTCCGGGTGTTGAGGGCGAGGATCTCCTCCAGGTCCACGCCCGCGCCCGCGGCGATGCCGCGCATCTCGACGATCAGCGCGGGCGCGAAGTCGTCGATGGTCTTGGTGAACCGGGCCGCGTGCCGGCGCACGGTGGTCCAGTCCCAGCCGGCGTAGTGCTGGAAGACCCGCTCGTAGGCCTGGATGGAACGCCGGATGCGTTCGCGGGCCAGGGTGCCGTACTGCAGGCCCCGTTCCGCGGGGGGTCCGGTCACGCTGATCACAGGGAACGTGATGCCGCTCGTGCGGTGCATGGAAGAGGCCGCTCCCTCGGGTCACTTACCGTGGACATGTCATGGAGACCGGTGTCCAGGATGCCTGGCTGTCAGACATGTTGATTCTGAGTCGACGGGTCCAAAAGTGTCAACTAGCGACATTTTCGGGCACAACGCACTTGCCAACGGCTCAAATCCGGGGACATGATGTCAGGCAGCCCGACAGGTTGGAGTGATTGTGACATCCGTGCTGATCGCCGGTGGTGCCAGTGGCATCGGAGCCGCGACCGTGGCCCGGCTGCGTACGGCCGGAGCCGATGTGCACGTGGCCGACATCGACGCCGCGGGGGCCGCCGAGGTCGTCGCCGCGCTGGCGCACCACCCGGGCCAGGGGACCGCCGCGTTCTGCGACCTGTCCACCGGCGACGGGCCGGCCCAGGCGGTCGTCGACGCGCTGGCCGCGCACGGCCGACTGGACGCGGTCGTGTTCTGCGCGGGCCTGCTGGTGGAGACGGCGCTGGCCGACTTCACGGCGGCCGAGTGGGACCGCACCATGGCGCTCAACCTGCGGGCGCCGTTCCTGATGGTCCAGGCCGCCGCGCCCGCGCTGACGGCTTCGCCGCACGGCCGGGTGGTGCTGACCGGGTCCACGGCCGCGTTCCGCGGTGGCGGCGGGTCGTTCGCGTACGCCGCCTCCAAAGGCGGTCTGGTGGCGCTGACCAGGTCGCTCGCGGTGGCGATGGGGCCGGACGGGGTGGCCGTGACCTGCGTGTGCCCCGGCTGGATCGACACGCCGTTCAACGATCCGTACTGGCAGCGGGTGGGGGGCAGGGACAGCGCCCAGCAGGCGCTGGAGGCGCGGATCCCGCTCGGCGCGCAGGGCGTGCCCGACGACGTGGCCGCGGTGATCGAGTTCCTGGTCTCCCCCGGCTCCCGCTACCTCACCGGGCAGGCGGTCGTCGTCGACGGCGGCCTGCTCGCCTCCTAAGAAACGCGAAAGAGAGTGCGATGTCGGACCTGCTGACCGAAGCCACCGTGTCCCTGGACCTGGCCCGGCGCATCTCAGCCCGGAGCGAGGCCGAGGCGCGCAAGCTGGGCAAGCCGATGGGCATCGCCGTGGTCGACCGCGCCGGCCACGTCATCCTGGCGACCAGGATGGACGGCGCGAGCCCCGTCGCCCTGCGGCTCGCGATCGACAAGGCGTTCACGGCCGCCGCGTTCAACGCGCCCACCGACGCCTGGTCCGAGGTCACCCAGCCCGGCGCGGCCGACTGGGGGCTCACCTCGGCGCTCGGCGGGCGGATCGTGATCCTGGCCGGCGGCCTGCCGATCCGGGTGGACGGCCGGCTGGTCGGCGCGCTCGGCGTGAGCGGCGCGGCCCCGTCCGTGGACCTGGCCTGCGCGCAGGCCGGACTGACCGTATTCACCGACCAACAGCCCATCCAGTATCCCGGAGCGTCCATGTCCCTGGCCCAGCAGAAGGTCGTCGTGCTCGCCTACCCGCAGTACCAGGAGCTCGACTTCTGGTACCCGGTGCTGCGCGGCCGCGAGGAGGGGGCGACCGTGCACATCATCGGCAATATCGTCGGCGAAGCCGCCGAGAGCATCCTCGGTTACCCCGTCATCCCCGACACCGAGGACGTGGATCCCACCCAGATCGCGTTGATCGTCGCCCCGGGAGTGGCTGCCGGGGCGAGCCCGAAGGCCACGGCGGGGCAGCTCGCGCTGGTCGCCGCCGTGCACGCGGCCGGCGGCCTGGTGGCCGCGGTCGGCAACGGCGCCGAGGTGACCGACGCCGCCCTGCCCGGACAGAGCGAGCGGATCATCCGCGCCGCCGGCACCGACGACCTGGCCCCCTTCTTCGGCACCATCCGCAGCACGCTGACACAGGAGTAACCAGCATGGAAGTCTTCAGGACCGTTCTCGGCGACGTCTCGCCGGAGAAGTCCGGCGTCATCCTCACCCACGAACACCTGCTCTACGGATACCCGGGCGCCGAACTCGACCACCGCACCGTCCTCGACTACGACAACAACGTCTCGTTCATCGCGGCGCAGGTCAGCAAGGGCATGGCCGAGCACGGGTACGGCACGCTGGTCGACATGACCCCGCCCGAGGTGGGCCGGCATCCGGAGCTGATGGCGGAGGTGGCCCGCCGTACCGGGCTGAACGTGATCGCGATCACCGGGTTCTTCCCGGAGCGGATGGGCGTGCCGTACTACTGGCGGCGGCAGACGGTGGAGGAGCTGACCGACTTCTTCGTGAAGGACCTCACCGAGGGCATGGTGTTCGCCTGGCAGCAGACGCCGTACAGGGCGGGGGCCATCAAGATCGCCACCGGGCAGGAGAGCGTGACGCCGATGCCCAGCCCGATCGGGCCGAACGGGCGGCGGATCCACGAGGTCGAGGACCGGGTGATCCGGGCGGCCGGGCGGGCGTCGCGGATCGTCGGGTGCGCGGTGAACACGCACACCGACCCGATGGACTACCGGGTCACCAACCCGGGGATCGAGCAGCTCGACATCCTGGAGGAGGAGGGCGCCGACCCGGCGAAGGTGATCATCGGGCACGCGTTCGTGGAGCCCAACGACGACCAGCTGCGGGAGATCCTGAACCGGGGCGCGAACGTGCAGATCGACCACATCGGCATCCCGTGGCGGGTGGAGACGGCCGAGGAGCTGGACGAGCTGATGGCGAACGCGCTGGTCGGGCTGCTCGCCGACGGCTTCGGCAGCCAGATCGTGCTCTCCTTCGACCGCTGGTTCTACAACCCGCGCTCCGACGTGACCGAGTCGGACCCGCAGCTCGCCAACGAGCGGGTCGACCTGGGCTACCTGTTCACCCATTTCGTGCCGCGGCTGAAGAGCAAGGGGGTCACCGACGAGCAGATCCAGGCGATCCTCGTCGACAACCCGCGCCGCGTGCTGTCCATCAAGGTCTGAGGAGCGAGAGAGTGCAGCTCACCGAGGCACGTGTCATCGTGCTCGTCGAGAATCTCTACCAGGAGCTCGAACTCTGGTATCCGGTGCTGCGGTTCCGCGAGGAGGGCGCGGACGTGCGGGTGGTCGGCCCGTCCGTGGACGAGGTGTACGCCAGCAAGCTGGGCTACCCCGCGCGCGCCGATCTGACCGTGACCGACGTCGACCTGGACTCGGTCGACGCGGTGATCATCCCCGGCGGATTCTCGCCGGAGTACCTGCGCCGCAACCCGGACATGGTCAAGCTGGTCCGGGACGCGGACGCGAAGGGCCTGCTGGTGGCGGCGATCTGCCACGCCGGCTGGCTGCTGGCGACCGCGGGCATCGTCCGGGACCGGGACGCCACCTGCGTGGTGACCATCAAGGACGACGTGATCAACGCCGGGGCCCGGTACGTGGACCAGCCGGTCGTGATCGACGGCAACCTGATCACCTCCCGGCTCCCCAACGACCTGCCCGAGTTCTGCTCGGCGATCAAGAGCGCGCTGCTGGCGCGGGAACCGGCGAAGGGCAACGCGCTGCCGGCGGCGGCGCACCCGCCCGCGTCCTCCCCCGCCTACAGCGCCGCCGCGATCCTGAAGAACCGCGCGGCCGGTCCGGGTTCGTCCAACTACCGCGCTTACGCGGTTCTCGAAAACTAACGACATGCAGGTCGACGTCCACCACCACGCGATATTTCCGAAATATCGTGATCGGCTGGCCGAGCTCGGCATCGGCGCGCAGCCCGGCATCGGGCTGCCCGCCTGGTCGGCGCCTGACTCGCTGGCGCTGATGGACCGGGTCGGCATCGACCTGGCGATCCTGTCGGCCGGCTCGCCGGGGTTCTTCTTCGGCGACGCCGGCCTGGCCGTGGAGCTGTGCCGGCAGACCAACGACGACCTGGTCGCGACGGTCGCGGCCCACCCCGACCGGTTCCGGGCCTTCGTCGCGATGCCGCTCCCGTCAGCCGAGGACGCGCTGGCCGAACTCGACCGGGTCGGCGCGCACGAGGCGTTCGCCGGGGTCGGGCTGCTGACCAACTACGCCGGTCGTTACCTGGGCGATCCGGAGTTCGATCCGGTGCTGGCCGAGCTCGACCGGCGCGGCTCGGTGGTGCACGTGCATCCGACTCTGCCCGTGCACTATCCCGCCGCCGAGATCGACCTGCGGCCTTCGCTGATCGAGTACGTCTTCGACAGCACCCGGGCCCTGGTCAACCTGATGCTCCACGGCGTGCCCGACCGGTTCCCGCGGATCCGCTGGATCTTCTCGCACTGCGGCGGGACCGCGCCGTTCCTGGCCGGACGCCTGGCCATCGCGGAACCGCTGCCGGAGCTGGCTCAGGTCGACGGCGTGTATCGGACGATGCGGTCGTTCTACTACGACTTCGCGCTCGCCACCACGCCGTACGCGCTGGGTTCCGTGGCCCTGCTGACCGGTCCTGAGCGGGTGCTGGTCGGGTCGGATTTCCCGTTCGTGGACGCGGACACAGTCCAGGCGTGCTTCGACGAGGCGGCCGGGGTGCTCGGCCCGGAGTCGATGCGGATGGTGGCGGTGGACAACCCCGCGCGCCTGTTTAAGGAGGTGATCTGATGGCCCAGTTCGATCTCCCATTGGAGCAGCTGAGGGCTTATCGATATCCATATCCAGAACCTTCGGACTTCGATGAGTTCTGGGCCGGAACGCTCAGGGACACCGGGCCGCTTAACCCGGTTTTCCGACCATATGACGGTGAATTGCGCACGGTGGACGCGTTCGACGTGACATTCGGCGGGTACGGCGGCGACCCCATCAAAGGCTGGCTGCTCCTGCCGGGGAATCGCACCGGCCCCGTGCCGACCGTTGTCGAATATCTCGGATATGGCAGCGGTCGCGGCATTCCACTGGAGTCCCTGGCGTACGCCTCCGCCGGATTCGGGCACTTCGTGATGGACACCCGGGGCCAGGGCAGCAGCTGGCGGGCCGGCGACACCGGCGACCCGTCGGCGACCGGCCCCGCCGTGCCCGGCTATCTGACCAGGGGCATCACCGATCCCCGGGACCACTACCTCCGGCGGCTCTACGTGGACGCGATCCGCGCCGTCGACGCCGCCAAGGCCCACCCGGACGTGGACGGCAGCCGGATCGCCGTCACCGGACGCAGCCAGGGCGGCGCGTTGTCGCTGGTCACGGCCGGTCTCCGGGACGACGTCGCGGGCGCGATCCCGCATGTGCCGTTCCTGAGCGCGTTCCGGCGCGGCACCGCGATCACCGACAGGGAGCCGTACGCGGAGATCGTCCGCTGGTGCTCGATCCACCGCACCAAGCACGAGACCGCCTTCGCCACCCTGGACTACTTCGACGCCACCGCGTTCGCGGCCCGCGCGAGCTGCCGGGGCTCGTTCTCGGTGGCCCTGATGGACGGCGTTTGCCCCCCGTCGACCGTGTACGCGGCCTACAACGCGTACGGCGGCGAGAAGGACATCACCGTCTGGCCGTACAACAACCACGAGGGCGGCGGACCGCAGGATCAGCTCCGCACCATCCACGTCCTCCGCCAGCTTTTTGGGTAAAAACTCTCAATCACCCCTTAAAGCTGCTTAATACACCAAAACGTGACAAATAAGATACGACCAGAGCCTTGTTCAGCTCTGGCGACGGAAGTAAGAATTCAAACCTGCCAGACAAGCAGACAGTCTGATTAGCAGAGAAGGAGTTGGAGTGAAGGCCGCACTGCTCTACGGGCACAACGACCTGCGCATCGAGGACGTACCCGAGCCTCGCGCCGGGACCGGTGAGGCGGTCGTCGCCATCCACGCCTCCGGCGTCTGCCCCAGCGACATCCGCAGCTACACCGGATCCGGCGCCGCCAAACGAGCCCCCTGGACCCCCGGCCACGAAGTCGCCGGCGTGATCAGCGAACTCGGCGGCGACACCGGCGGCTTCGCCGAGGGCGACCGGGTGGTGCTGGACTGGCGCGGCGTCTGCGGCCGATGCCACGAGTGCGCCAGGGGCGCGGCCAACTTCTGCGAGAACCTGGTGAAGTTCCCGATCGCCGGATTCGCCGACGCGACCGTGATGCCGGTCACCCAGCTGCGCCGGGTCCCGGACGGGCTGAGCCTGGAGGCCGCCTCGTTCTGCGAGCCGCTGGCCTGCGTGGTGAACGCGCACCGGGCCCTGCCGATGCCGCTGACCAGCAACGTCCTGGTCCTCGGCGCGGGCCCGATCGGGCTGCTGCACACCCAGGTGGCCCGCTCCCGCGGGGCCAGGGTGATCGTCGCCGACCTGAAGCCGGAACGCCTGGAGACCGCCAGTGCCCTGGGCGCGCACGACACCGTCGTGGGCTCCGACCGGGAGGCCGTCCGGGCCCTCACCGAGGGCCGCGGCGCGGACGTGGTGATCGTCACCGTCGGCAGCCCCGCCGTGATCGCCGGCGCCTTCGACCTGGTCGCCCGCAACGGCGCCGTCAACCTGTTCGCCGGCACCCACCCGAAGGGCGTCGTCGAGCTCAACCCCGACGTCCCGCACTACGACCAGGTCGCCATCACCGGCAGCCACGACTTCATCCCCAACGACTTCGCCACCGCGCTCCGCCTGCTGGAGTTCGGCCTGGTCGACGTCGCCCCCCTGATCAGCCACCGCTTCTCCCTCGACTCGGTGGCCGACGCCTTCGAGACCACCAGGCAGCAGAAAGGCCTCAAGTCGCTCGTCGTGTCCGAGCTCTGAGACCCCCGCTCTCCCCCATCTGAGGAAGTCATGACCCACACCAGCTGGCCGCGCCGTCGAATGCACCACGTCTTCGCCCCCGACGGCCGGGCCGTCATCGCCGCGATGGACGCCGGGATCAAGGGCGTCGCCCCCGGCCTGGAGAACGGCCGCGCGGCGGTCCGCCGGATCGTCGACGGCGGGGTGGACGCCATCCTGGCCACCATCGGCCTGGCCCGCGCCGCCGCCGCCGAACTGGCCGGCACCGGCCTCATCGTGGCCCTGGACAGCGAGATCCCGTCCGCCCAGTACGGCGTCAGCCAAGCCGTCAGATTCGGCGCCGACGCCCTCGAACTCAAGGTCTTCCCCGGCAACCCCCAGGTCACCAAACTCGGCGAACTCCGCGAACTCTGCGCGGAAGCCGACCGGTGGGGCATGCCCGTCATGGCGGAACCCATCCCGGTCTCCTTCAAAGACCTCGCGGCCCACACCGTGACCAACGTCGCCAACGGCGCCCGCCTCTCCTCCGAAGCCGGAGCCGACTTCGTCAAAGCCCAGTACGTCGGCACCGTGGACGAGTTCCGCACCGTCGTCGACGGCTGCCTGGTCCCGCTGCTGGCCCTCGGCGGCCCGATGAAGCCCACCCCCATCCACGCACTCCAGATGGCGGCCGACGCCGTCGAGGCCGGCGCGCGCGGCGTGGTCTACGGCCGCAACATCGTCGAGGCCGAGCGCCCGGACCGGATGGTGGCCGCGCTGGTGGAGATCGTCCACGGCGGCGCGAGCGTCAAGTCCGCCGCCAAGCACCTCAACCCGCCGCTCTAGCGCCACGTCCAGGAGGGCCGATGACCAGTCAGCGCGCCGCCGTCTTCCACGGCGGCAGGGACATCCGCGTCGAAACCCTGCCGATCCCCGAGCCGGGGCCCGGCGAGGTGCTCATCCGGGTCGGCGCCGCCGGGATCTGCGGCAGCGACGTGCTGGCCTTCCGCGGCCTCGGCCCGTGGCAGCACAGCGCCGACAAACCGGGCCGGGACGGGCACGAGCTGGCCGGCGAGGTGGCCGCGCTCGGCGCCGGAGTGACCGGGCTGACGGTCGGGCAGCGGGTCGCGGTGGAGCCGAAACACCTGATCAACTGCGGCGGCTGCCCGCCGTGCACGGCCGGCCGGGTGCATCTGTGCCGGCGGCGCGGCTATGTCGGCGACACCCACGTGACCAGCGAGGGATTCGCCGAATACGACCTCTGCCCCGCCGGGCGCGCGCATCCGCTGCCCGACCACGTCTCGCTGGCGGCGGGGGCGATCCTGGACTGCTACGCGTGCGGCGTGCACACCTACAACCTGGTGGAGTCCCCGCCAGGCAGCACGGCGGTGATCCTCGGCGCGGGCACGATGGGCCTGACCATGGGCCAGGTCGCCCGCTCCAACGGGCTGAAGGTCCTGCTGACCGGCATGACCAGGGAGTCGCTCGACCTGGCCGTCAAGGCCGGGGCCGCCGACGAGGTGGCGCTGGTCGGCGTCGACGACGTGGCCGCCGCCGCGGCCGAGTTCACCCAGGGGCGCGGCGCGGACCTGGTCGTGGACGCGGTGGCCGTTCCCGAGGTCACCCTCCAGCAGTCGGTGGAGCTGGTCACGCCGGGCGGGCACGTCTGCGTGCTGGGCGTCTACCCGAGCCCGCCCCGGCTGGAGCCGCACCTGGCCTACGTCAAGGAGGTCTCGCTGCACTGGTCCAACAGCTACGCGCCGCCCGAGTACGTGACCGCGCTGGACCTGCTGGCCTCCCGGTCGGTGAACGCCGACGCGCTCATCACGCACCGCTACCCGCTGGACCGGATCGTCGAGGCGTTCGTCGCCGCCGAGGAGAAGGACCGCTCGCTCGCCATGAAGGTCCTCATCCAGCCCTGAAGCACAGCCCGGAGGTGATCCCGTTGTCCTATCTGCTCACTGTCGACCAGGGTTCCAGCGGGACCAAGGCCGCCGTCTTCGACGACACCGGCCGGCTGCTGCGGGAGGCCGCCCGGCGGACCCCGATCGACCATCCCGACGTGGTCGCCGCCGAGGCCGACCCGGAGCGCTGGTGGCTGGCGCTGGTGGCCTGCGTACGGGAGGTGCTCAACGGCCCGATTCCGGCCGAGCTGATCAGCGCGGTGGCCGTCTGCGGCTTCATGCACACGCTGGTCCCGCTCGGCGAGGACGGGACCGTGACCGGGCCCGCCCTGCTCTGGCCCGACCAGCGGCCGATGGCCGATGGCTCGTGCGTGGAGCGGATGCGGTGGTGGGTGGCGGAGAACCCGGACGCCGCCGCCCGTACCCGCTGGTATCTGCCGGTCAAGGACTTCCTGCGTTTCCGGCTGACCGGCGAGATCGCCACCGACCGCTACGACGCGGGCGGCACCGGCTTCGCCGACGGCGGCACCTGGTCCCCCACCACCACCTCATACGCCGAAATTTCGGTACAACAGCTGCCGCTGATCCGGGAGCCGCACGACCTGGCCGGCGAGATCACGCCCGCCGCGGCCGCCCGTACCGGCCTGGCCGTCGGAACTCCCGTCGCCACCGGCACCGGCGACTGGATGGCGACCCTGCTCGGCTCGGCCGCCGTACTGCCGCGGCGGGCCTGCGTCTACCTCGGCACCGCTGGAGCCGTCGGCGGATTCGCGTCCGCGCAGGCCGCCGACCGGCTGACCGAGCCGCTCTGCTTCGCCGCGACCACCGCGACCGGCTCCGCCCTGGCCTGGCTGGCCGACCTGGTCGGCGACGACGCCCCGGCGCTCGCCGCCGCCGCGGCAGCCGTACCGCCGGGTGCGCGCGGCGTGAAAGTCCTCCCCCACCTGATGGGCGAGCGCGGCGACGCGCCCCGCCCGTCGGCCCGAGGCGTGATCCTCGGCCTCACCCTCGCCCACGACCGCGCCGACCTGGCCAGAGCCGTGCTGGAGGGCACGGCGATGTGGCTGCGCACGGCCGCCGGCACCGAGCTCGACCGCCGTGACCCGGCCGAGCTCATCGCCGTCGGCGGCGGAGCCCGGAGCCAGGTGTGGCTGCGCGTCCTGGCCGCCGTGCTCAGGCGCGACCTGCTCGTGCCGGAGACCACCGAGGCAGGACTGCTCGGTACGGCCATGATCGCGGCCACCGCGATCGACCCCAACGGCCTGGAGGGCCTGGCGACCCTCCGCGACCGATGGGTGCGAACCACCAGAACCGTGCCCGCCGAGCCGGACCTGGTGCGCAGGTACGAACCGCTCTACGAGGAGTTCCAGCAGGCCGAGGTGATGGCCAGAAACAACCTGGAGCCCCACAAGTCGTCACGGCCGATTCCCGGACGTGGACGTCCCCGGTAGCCCGGCCGCGAGGCCGTGCTCCTACCCCAGACAACGCAAAGCGCGCGGGGGCGCTCATACACCGCTACCGAGAACGCCATGCCAGGAGTGAACATGCAAGATCGATGGAGAATTTTGACGGCGACGTCCGCCGCGGCGAGCCTGCTGCTGCTGTCCGCCTGCGGGGAGGACACCCCCGCCCCCGCGACCGGGTCTGGTGAGGTCACCGGGGCCATCGACGTCTGGATGGGCGACCCGATCGGCGCCACCCAGCAGCCGGTCGTCATCCAGCTCGCCAAGGACTACGAGACCGCCCACCCGGGCACCAAGGTCAATCTGCGCTTCCTCGGCGCGGACGCGCACAAGACGTACCTGACCAGCATCGCGGGCGGCACCGTGCCGTGCGTGGCGCTGATCGGCAACACCTGGAGCCCGGAGTTCGCCGGTCTGCAGGCGCTGGAGCCGATCGCCCAGGACCCGGCGTCGATGCAGGGCACCTACACCCAGAGCATGATCGACTCGACCGTGCTGGACGGGGTGTCGTACGCGGTGCCGTACGACACCGGGGTGCGCGCCCTCATCTACCGCAAGGACCTGTTCGACAAGGCCGGGCTGGCCGCGCCGAAGACCTGGGACGAGGTGCTGACCTCGGCGACCGCCGTGCAGAAGGCCAACGAGGGCGTCAGCGGCTTCGGCATCGTCGGCGGGAACCAGTGGTACTGGCTGCCGATGATCTGGAACTGGGGCGGCGAGATCGCCACCAACACCGGCGGCGCCTGGACCGCGAAGGTCAACTCGCCGGAGGCGATCGCGGCCTTCACCTTCTACGCCGACCTGCTGACCAAGCACAAGCTGTCCCCCGAGGGCGCGGTGACCTGGCAGGGCGCCGACGCGGCCAAGGCGTTCGCACTCGGCCAGGTGGGCATGATGGTGGGCGGCAGCTGGGACCTGAAGACGATCCTGGCCCAGAACCCGGGCATGGAGGCGCAGCTCGCCACCACGCCGATGCCGAGCGGCCCCGGCGGCAACAACGACACCTTCGCCGGTGGCAGCAACCTGGCCATCTTCAAGGGCTGTACGAACAAGGCGACCGCGAAGAGCTTCGTGGACTTCATGATGAAGACCGACAACCTGGTCCCGGTCACCACGAAGATCGGCCTGCTGCCGGCCACCACCGACGCCCTGGAGAAGGAGCGCACCACCGGCTCGTTCTCCGCGCCGCTGCTCAAGGCCTACGCCGAGCAGGCCCCGAACACCCGGTCGATCCCGGCCGTGTCCACCTGGGGCAAGGTCGAGGGCACCGGCGCGATCGTGAACGCGATGCAGTCGATCATGAACGGGCAGAAGACCGCCGAGGCGGCCATGCAGGAACTGGCCGGCCAGATTGACGCGGCGATCGGTCAGCAATGACGGTTACCGCACCGGCGAAACGGGAGGCGGGCGCGCCGCGGCGCGCCCGTCCCCCCCGGCGCCCCCGATTCCGGCGGCTGGCCGGGTACGGCCTGCCCAGCCTGCTGATCGCGCCGCTGCTGGCGGTGGTGGTCGGGGTCGTCGGCTACCCGATCGTCCGGACCGTCTGGCTCTCCTTCCACGAGGGCGAGAACCTGATCTCGGGCCCGTTCAACGGGCTGGACAACTACACCGCGCTGTTCGCCGATCCGTACTTCGTGTCGGCGCTGATCAGGACCACGGTGTTCGCGATCGTCTGCGTCGCCTGCACGCTCCTGATCAGCCTGACCGTCGCGCTGGTGCTGGACGCGGGCTCGTGGATGGCCAAGATCGTGACGGTGATCGTGCTGCTGCCCTGGGCGATGCCCCGGGTGGCCTCCGGCATCGTCTGGAAGTGGATCTTCAACGACCAGTACGGCATCGCCAACTGGCTCCTGGTCAGCCTCGGCTTCGACCGGTTCCAGGGCTTCGCCTGGTTCAACAGCGGGTTCACCTCGCTGGTGGCGATCACCATCGCGGTGGTCTGGCACTCGGTGCCGTTCATCGCGATCTCGATGCTGGCCGGGCTGCGGTCCACCCGCGGCGAGGTGCTGGAGGCGGCCAGGGTGGACGGCGCCGGCTTCATGCAGTCGCTGCTGCGGATCAGGCTGCCGATGATGAAGCCGCTGCTGACCATCCTCGGCGTGATGTCGACGATCTTCGCGTACCAGTCGTTCGACCACTTCCTGGTGATGACCACGCCGCCGGGCGGGCCGAGCCACAGCACCGAGGTGCTGTCGCTGCTGACCTGGCTGCAGGCGTTCACCGTGCTCGACCAGGGTGCCGCCGCGGCGATGGCGGTGGTCACCTTCGTGCTGCTTGCGGCGATCACGGCGGTCTACGTGCGGCTCTCGAAGGAGGACCGATGACCAGGCGGGTGCTCCTCTACGGAGCGATGCTCGTGATCGTGGTGGTGAGCCTCTTCCCGTTCTTCTGGATGGTGGTCACCTCCCTCAAACCGGACCAGGACATCTTCACCAAGACGCCGGAGTTCCTGCCGACGTCGCCGATCCTGGACCGCTACGTGCACCTGTTCGACGGCGCGGTGCCCCGGCAGTTCCTCAACTCGGTGCTGGTGGCGGGCGCGACGACGCTGATCACCGGGGTGATCGCGCTGCTGGCCGGGTACGCGCTGGCCCGGTACAAGATCCCGCTCAAGCGCTACCTGCTGATCGTGATCCTGTCCATCCAGATGCTGCCGCAGACCGTGCTGGTGATCCCGCTGTTCGTGGTGCTGCGCAACACCGGCCTGCTGGGGACCTACCAGGGCCTGATCCTGTCCCATCTGGCGCTGACCGTGGGGCTGGCGACGTACATGCTGCGCAGTTTCTACCTGGACATCCCGGTGGAGCTGGAGGAGTCGGCCATGGTGGACGGCGCCAGCCGGATGAAGGCCGTCAGGCTCGTGGTGTTCCCGCTGGTCTGGCCTGGTCTGGCGGCGAGCTCCATCTACGGGTTCATCACCTCCTGGAACGAGCTGATGTTCTCGGCCACCTATATGCAGCAGTCGGACCGGGAGACGCTGCCGGTCGCGTTGCAGCAGTACTTCTCCAGCTACTACTCGGACTGGGGCGGCGTGATGGCCGCGAGCGTGATCTTCACGATCCCGGTGGTGGTGTTCTTCCTGCTGGTCCAGAAGCGGCTGATGCAGGGCATGGTCGCGGGCGCCGTCAAGGGCTGACCCGCCTCAGAGAGGATTCATTGTGCTGAAGCTTGGCGTGCTCGGCGTGGGCGCGATCGCCACCGTCGACTACGGGGTGCTGCCCAACCTGCACCACATCAAGGACAAGGTCGAGCTGGTGGCGCTCGCCGATCCGGTTCAGGAGCGGGTCGCCGACGCGGCCAAGCGGTTCGGGGCGGCGCAGACGTACGACTCGCTGGAGGCGATGCTCGACGGCGCGGACATCGACGCGGTGCTGAACCTGACGCCGATCCCGGCGCACGGGTCGACCTCGCTGCGAATCTTGGAGGCGGGGAAGCATCTCGCCACGGAGAAGCCGCTGGCCACGACCATGGCGGATGCCGACGCGATCATCGAGGCGGCTCGGGCGGGCGGCCTGCAGGTGGTGTGCTCGCCGCCGAACATGCTCTACCCGACCCGGATCGAGGCCGCCCGGCTGATCCGCGAGGGCCGGATCGGCAAGGTGGCGTTCGCGAAGATCCGCGCCTCGCACGGCGGCCCCGCGTCGATGATGAACTGGCCGACCGACCCGACCTGGTTCTACCAGGAGGGCTCGGGGCCGCTCTTCGACGTCGGCGTGTACGGCATCACCGAGGCGCTGGGCCTGCTCGGTCCGGCCAAGCGGGTGAGCGCGTTCTCCGGGATCACCGAGCCGACCAGGGTCGTCCGGTCCGGCCCCTACGCGGGCAAGGAGATCACCGTCACCACCGACGACAACACGCTGATCATGCTCGACTTCGGCGGCGGCACGTTCGCGGTGGTGGACGGGACGTTCAACGTGAACGCCGCGAAGGGCCCCCGGCTGGAGGTGTTCGGGCGGGCCGGCACGCTCAACCTGCCGAACAACATCAACCAGAACGGCGGCCGGACCATCGACCTGTTCCTGCTGGACGCGGTCGGCGGGCTGAGCGGGTGGATCGACGTGGACCTCGCGCACCTGGAGCCCGCGCAGCAGCGGGTGGACAAGCTGCGCCGGGCCCTGCTGGTGGACCATCTGGCGGACCTGGTGGCGGGGACCGCCGAGCCGGTCATGGGGGCCGAGGTGGCCCGGCACGCGCTGGAGATCATGCTCATGGCGCACGAGTCCGCACGCACCGGACGGGCCATCGAACTGGAGTCCAGCTTCTGAGTCCCGGAGCCGCCGGCGGGCGATGAGGCCCACCGGCGGCTCCGGTCAACGGTAGTATTCATGCGCATCGAAGGACGGGCTTCCGGAGGTCGCGCAGCATGGCTCAGGTGTCATTGCGTCCACAGAAGACGGCCATGCTGGTGGCCCAGCGCATCGTCGCGGACATCAACCGGCGCGGGAACCGGGCCGGTGACCGCCTGCCGCCGGAGAAGGCGATGCTGGACACCTACGAGGTCGGCAGGGGCACCCTGCGCGAATCGTTGCGCTTCCTCGAACTCCAGGGCGTGCTCTCGCTCAAGCCCGGCCCCGGCGGCGGCCCCGTCGTCCAGCGGCCCGACGCCACCAGCCTGGCCACCGCCCTGACGCTGCTGCTCCAGTTCGAGAACGCGCCGTTCCGTACGGTCGCCGAGGCCAGGGCCGGTCTCGAACCGATGATGGCCCGGCTGGCCGCGCAGCGGATGAGCGACGAGCAGCTCGCCGAGCTCAAGTCGAGCGTCGACAGGATGCGCGAGAACCTGGACGACCAGGGCGTCTTCCTGACCGAGAACAGGCGCTTTCACGACCTGGTCGCGCGCGGCTCGGGCAACGCCATGTTCGGCTACCTCGTCGACGCCCTGCTCCGCGTCCTGGACAGCTCGGCCATCGGCGTCGACTACCCGGAGGCCCGCCGCGGCGCCGTCCACAAGGCCCACCTGCGCGTCTACCAGGCCCTGGCCGAACGCTCCCCGGAAGCTTCGGAAACGGCGATGGCCGGGCACCTCGACGAGTACCTCCGCTACGCCGAACGCAAGTTCCCCGAAGCCCTGGCCGCCCCCGTCGTCTGGGGCTCCGCCTGAGCAGTTCTCAACGTCAGGGTTGAACGGACATCCCGGCTTCTGGGAACGTACTCGCCTCAACAGCCTGGCGCATAGCACGGGCGGTGAGACGCCCACCCGATCGGCGATGAAATACCGTCATTTCTACCGAATCGGTAGAGGTGGGCCAGCCTGGGTCAGGCCCGGTCCGCAGTGCCACATCGACGCGCTGGCATCGGAAGCGATCAACGCGACTTCAGTTGGGACGAGCGAGAAGAGAGGGGTCTCAGCCCATTGAGACGCGATCGTGGGTGTCCGGCGTGACCCCGGCCGCCCGCAGCGTGTTCCGCTGGACCCGCTGCGACGGCGTCTTCGGCAGGTCGGCGACGAAGCGCAGGTAGCGCGGCACGGCGAAGTTGGGGATCCGGCTGTCGCACCAGGCCCAGACCTCCTCCGGGCTGACCTCGTCTCCCACGATCAGGTACGCCATCACCTCGTCCTCGCCCGGCACGGCGACGACGCAGCACTCCAGCACCGCCGGATGAGCCAGGATCACCGCCTCCACCTCCCCCGGGCTGAAGTTCTCGCCGCTTCGCCGCAGCGTCTCCCTGACCCGGTCGACGAAGTAGAACCAGCCGTCCGCGTCCCGCCTCAGCACGTCCCCGGTGTGGAACCAGAGGTTGCGCCACGCCTCCACGGTCCGGTCCGGCCTGCCGAAGTAGCCGTCGCCGCAGATGAACGGCACCTTCGGCCGGACCACGAGCTCCCCGGTGTCAACCTCCTCGTCGGTGTCCGGGTCGACCAGGGCGACCTCGAACCATTCGTCCGCCTGCAGCCCGCAGGCCCCGGGCGGGCGATCCTCCCCGTACGGCGTCGCGATCGGGGCGCCGATCTCGGTCAGGCCGAACACCTCGACGAACGCCTCGATGCCGAACCTGGCCTTCATCGGTTCCACCAGAGCGGCCGCCGTCGGCACGGCGAGGACGCAGCGGAGCGTGTTGTCGGCATCGTCGGGCCTGGGCGGCTGCTTCCAGACGAAGTCCATCATCACGCCGATGACGTTGGTCACGGTGACCAGGCTCTCCCGGATCTGGCCGAGCCACTCGCCGGCGCCGAACCGGCTCCGCAGCACGAACCTGGCCCCCGTCACCAGCGTGGGATAGGCCGCCATGAACCGGGCGTTGACGTGGAACAGCGGCGTGACCGCCAGCCAGACGTCGGCCGGGGTGAGCCTGGTCAGCGCGGCGCTCAGGTCGGCGAAGAAGTACATCTGAGCGTGCGGCATGGCCACGCCCTTGGCGGGTCCGCCGACACCGGAGGTGAACATAATCGCGCCGAGATCGCGGGGCGAGACCACCGGGAGATCCACGTCGCGGGGTGCCTCCAGGTCGTCCCAGGGGGCGGCGGGCCAGCCGGCGCCGTTGAGCACCCGGATGGCGTCCTCCAGCCGGCCGGTGTCGATCACCCAGAACCTCTCGATGTCCTGGGCGGCCTCGGTGATCTCCGCGAAGCGCTCGGCGTACACGTCGTCCACGATCGCGAACCTGGCCTTGACCGTGCCGACCTGATCGGCCAGGACTTCCTGCTGGTACGCCGTGCTGATCGGCACCTCGACCAGGCCCGCCACCGCGCACCCCAGCCAGCTACGGACGAACCTGGACGAGTTCCCCGCCACAATCACGACCCGCTCACCCGGCACCGCCCCGGCCTCGATCAGGCCGCCGCCGACCGCCTCCGCCGCCGCCAGCATCTGGGCGAAGGTCCAGGTCCTGCCCTCCTCGGGCGCGTCCAGCCAGACCGCGTCCGGGCGCGCCGCCGCGTGCTGCCGCAACACCGCCGGCAGCGCCCAGTCCGTACGGTCGGCGAACGTCGGCCGCAGCTCACGGAAGTACTTCATGAACCGGCCCCTTTCCGACGGTCATCTGGAGCTTGGCCAGCTCCAGGCGGCTCGGGCAGAGCCCGTGGATCTCGGCGAGCCACCGGTCGACCGCTGCCCCCAGTTCGCCGTCCGGAACCACCTCGTTGATCCAGAGCGCCGTGTCCCTGGGTGCTATCTCGACCGAGGACACCGCTCTCCTTACGAATACAGGTCCGAAGAGGTTCTCATCCGGACCTGCGCGTCAGGCGGCTGCCACACCGATCGCCCGTGGTCAGAGGGCGATGGACTTCATCACGAGGTAACCGCGGAGCGCGTCGGGGCCCAGCTCCCCGGCTGCCTGCGTACGTCCGTTCAGGCTGATCGTCCCGGTCCTGATCCGGCGCGCGATCCCCAGCGCCCGCTCCTCGTCGGCGCTCCACACCGACCCCGACAGGCCGGCGGGCGCGTCGTTCGTGATCGCCACCGCCTCCTCCTCGCGGTCGTACGGGATGATCGCGAGCACCGGCCCGAAGATCTCCTCCCGGGCCACCCGCATCGTGCTGTCCACGCCGGTCAGCAGCGTCGGCGCGACGAACCATCCATGCGGCAGCGCGGCGGGCAGCTGCTCGGCGACCACCTGCGCGCCCTCCTCCCGGGCGAGCGCGAGGTACGCCTCGACCCGGTCCCGCCACCGCCGGCTGACCATCGGCCCGACCGTGGTGCCGGAGTCCATCGGATCGCCCAGCCGCTGCGCCCGCAGCCCTTCTGCCACGGCTTCGGCCAGCCGCGCCGCCAGCGGGCGGGGCGCCAGCAGCCGGGTCTGCGTGATCCCCGTCTGGCCGTTGACCAGCAGCGCCTGGGGCAGCAGGCCGGACACGACGTGGTCCAGGTCCGCGTCGCCCAGGATCACCGCCGCCGATCTGCCGCCGAGTTCCAGTGTCACCCGGGCGATCCGATCGGCGCAGGCGGTCAGCACCCGGCGGCCGGCCGCGCTGCCGCCGGTGAAGGCGACCTGGTCCACTTCGGGATGTTCGACCAGGTGCGTGCCCGCGTCCCGGTCGCCGGGCAACACGCTGAGCACCCCGTCGGGCAGCCCGGCCTCCATCAGGGCCTCGGCCAGGTGGTAGGCGGTGAGGGGGGTTTCCGGCGCCGGTTTGAGCACGACCGAGCAGCCGGCGGCCAGCGCGGGCGCGACGGTCAGGGTGGGCATGCTGAGCGGGCCGTTCCAGGGCGTGATCGCGCCGACCACGCCGACCGGCTCCCTGGTGACCAGGCTGTGGTCGCCGCGTACCTCGTATTCGAAGCTTTCCGCCAGGTCCGCGCACTGGCGCAGCCGGCTGATCGGCTCTGGCACGTGCGTCCGCTCGCTCAACCAGATCGGGCAGCCGAGTTCGGCCGTGATCAGCCGGGCGAGTTCGGCGGCGCGCTTCTCCAGCAGGTCGGCGGCCGTGCGCAGCACCTGGGCGCGGTGCGCGGGGGTGGCGCCGGACCAGCCGCCCGCCGCGAAACTCTCCCGGGCCGCCGCGACGGCGTCGTCGACGTCCGCCCGGGACGCGAGGACGGCGCGGCCCACCCGGGCGCCGGTGGCGGGGTTGCGCACCTCGATCGGTCGCGACTCGGTGCCTGTGACCCAACGGCCGCCGATGAACACTTGCGAACGTTCCGTCACGCGCCTGACCTCGCCTAACACCTATTTCATGATAATGAATACAACCTAGTCATATGGTTAGCAAGGGTCAAGAAGTCGACTACGCCGGATCGCGGGGTCGAACCGGGGCGTGACCGCGCGCGTACCCCTGGGTGATGGCGCGCTTCCCGTAGCCGGCGCGCTTCCAGGGCGTGTGGGCGGGTGCCCGCGCGGAGGAGGATGAGCGAGTTGAGCGGATCGGTCGATCTCGCGTTGATGCGGAACGGCGCGCACAGCCCGTCGTATTTCGCGCTGAAGCGTGGTTCATCCGGCCATCGGCGGGAGTTGGTGGACTTCTGCATTCCGTGCAACCCGTACTTTCCGACGAAGGAGATGTTCGAGGGGCTGCGCCGGAACCTGGTCGACGTGCTCAAGTACTACCCGAGCGACTCCGACACGATCACCAAGGAACTCTGCGCCACGCTCGGCCTCAACCCGGCCACCGTCGCCATGGGCAACGGCTCCACCGAGCTGATCACCTGGATCGACCACCTGCTGGTCCGGGAGAGCCTGGCCATCCCCGTCCCCACCTTCGGGCGCTGGACCGACCAGCCGCTGGAGACCGGCAAACGCGTGGACATGTACCCACTCCTGGAGACGCAGGGCTTCCGGCTGGACATCGAGTCCTACATCCGTTTTGTACGGGACCGGGGTTCGCGGGTGGCGGTCATCTGCAACCCCAACAATCCGGACGGCGGATATCTGGCCCGGCACGAGGTCATCCGCATGCTGGACCGCCTCACCGACCTCGACCTGGTCATCGTGGACGAGTCCTTCATCGAGTTCGTGGACGCGGAGCCGTACGCGAGCGTGGCCGACCAGGCCGCCCTGCGCCCGAACGTGATCGTCCTCAAGAGCCTCGGCAAGAACTTCGGCCTGCACGGCATCCGCTTCGGCTACCTAGTAGCCAACCCCGGCATCGCCGGAAATATCCGGAAATCCTTACCTAAGTGGAATCTGAACTCGTTCGCGGAAGTCGTCGTGTTCATGCTCCGGGAGCACATGCAGGAATACCAGCACAGCCTCCGCCTCCTGGCCCACGACCGCGAAACCATGCTCCGCCAGCTCCGCTCCCTCACCGGCCTCACCGTCTTCCCCTCCCAGGGCAACTTCGTCCTGGTCAAACTCCCCCCCGGCAAAGACGGCCGCGACCTGCGCGACTACCTGATGGCCGAACACAGCGTCTTCGTCCGCGAATGCGGCAACAAACTAGGCACCACCAGCCAGTTCCTCCGCCTGGTAGTCCGCCCCCACGCCGACGTCCAACGCCTCCTCATCGGCCTCTACACCTACCTCTGCGCCCCCACCCACCCCCAAGCCGAACTCCTC
>NZ_BLAD01000086.1 GCF_009687845.1 Acrocarpospora corrugata | reverse complement strand
CCCGGCGGACTCCAGTGCCTCGCTCGTCGGGAGCACCCGGGCCACCAGTTCGGAGGCGAAGGCGCCTGAGGTGTAGGGGAAGTTCCCGGTGTTGACCGCCGCCCCGCGGAACAGGAACATCGTCCAGATCACGTTGAAGATCATGAACAGGATCAGCCAGGCACCGCCCAGGTGCGAACCGGAGAACCGGGAGTCGCGGCCCAGCTTCTTCGGCGAGTTCCTGACGCGGATCACCGCGAACGCGATCAGACCGACCAGCGCCGCAACCGCGATGAAGTCCTGCAGGAACCCGAGAACCGGCCACGTCCCGACGACCGGGATGCGGAAATCGAGCTCACCAGTGATCGCCCCCTGGATGAGAACCCCGTAAGCCTCCAGGTAGACGGTGGCCAGGATGAAGAAGGCCCACATCACGAAGGTGTGCGCGACCCCGGAGGGCGTCCACTTCAGCAGCTTCCGCTGTCCCAGGACCTCCACAAGCTGGGCTTTGAGCTCGGCGCGCACGTGCTCCCTGGCGTACACGATCCGCTCGGGGGCGGGCTGGCCGACGGTGGCCAGCCGGTAGAGGAACAACGCACGGCGGCCCGCCAGGGCAACGACCGCCACGGTCGCAACGAGTGCGACCAACGTTACCCAGAGCACGGACCCTCCCACAATCTGAACGGCATTCACTGTGCGGACGATGATCGACGGTGGGCGCGGCAGGCCAGCACAGATGGGCCCATTTGGGCCGATTTCAGCTAAACACGCTGCTGGAACGATGGTCAACAGAGCGGGCCGAAGACTGTCGCCCCGTTGCGCCAATGTGACGATGCTGTGTCCATTGACGCACATCGCACCGACATGTTTAATGTGCGCTGAATGGGATTCAGTTACAGAATCTCGTTCTAGGCTCTTAGAGGCACAGGAGGTGCCGTTGTGCTCACGTTGCTCACTGATGAGCAGCAGATGCTCAAAGAGGTGGCCGGTGAGATCGCCGGCTCGGCGGGTCTGGCGAATCCCAGCGACCTGACCAGCCGAAACTGGGCCGCGACCTGGCAGTCGCTGGCCCAGTCGGGCCTGCTGGCGCTGCGGACGCGGGACGAGGACGGAAGCCCGGTCGGGTCCGGCGTCGAGGTCGCGGTCGTGGCCGAGGCAATGGGCGCCGGCCTCGTGCCCGTCCCCTATCTCGGCTCCGCCATTCTCGCCACGGAGTTGCTGTGCCTGGCCGGCGCCGACGACGACGCCGCCAGACTGGCCGAAGGAACCGCACGCGCCGGTGTCCTACTAAATCGTGACCTATCCGGGCTGGCCAGGTTCCCTGCGGACGGCATGGTGTACGGCTGGGACGTCGACGGAGCCGAGGAGGCGCTGGCCCTCACCGACTCCCCGGAGGGCCCCCGGGTCGTCCGGGTGTCGCTGGCCGACGGGTTCGTCCCGGCGGTGAGCGCCGACCTCACCCGGCGACTGCTCCGCTCCGACGGCCCGATCGACCCGGCGCGCCTGACCACCGTGGGCCGCCCGCTGACACCCGAGGACCTGCTCCGCTGGGAGGCCCTCGCGCTCGCCGCGGTCTGCGCCGACGTCGTGGGCGTCATGCGCTCCGCGCTGGCCAAGGCCATCGCGTACGCCAAGGAACGCGTGCAGTACGGCGTCCTCATCGGCTCCTTCCAGGCGATCCAGCACATGTGCGCCGAGGCGTACGTAGCCGCGGAGGCGGCGGCGAGCGCCACCAGCTACGCCGCGTGGGCGGTAGACGCGCTCGACCCGGCGGACGCGCTGCTGGCCGGGTGGACGGCGAAGGCGCAATGCGCGGCGGTCGCGCGGGATGTGACGGAGACGGTCATGCAGGTGTTCGGCGGCATCGGCCAGACCTACGAGCACATCGCCCACGTGCACACCCGCCGCGCGCTGATGGACAGCCTGGTCTTCGGCGACGAGAACGCCCTGTTGCTCCGGATCGCCGACGTTCGACTGACGGGAGAGTGACATGGACTACCGCGACACCCCTGAGGAGGCGGGGTTCCGCGCGGACCTGCGCCAGTGGCTGGCCGACCACATACCGGCCGGCTGGGACAAGATCGAGGACGAGCAGGAGGCGGTCGCGCTCCGCAAGGGCTGGCACCGAACGCTCTACCAGGCCGGATACGTCGGCCTGAGCTGGCCGGTGGAGTACGGCGGGCGCGGGCTCAGCCCGGTCTACGACGCGATACTCAACGAAGAGTCGGGCAACCTGAACGCTCCGCCGCTGCCCTCGGTCGGCTACATCGGTAGAGCGATCTTCACCTACGCCTCCGAGGAGCAGAAGCAGCGCTTCCTGCCTCCGCTGCTCTCCGGCGACACGCAGTGGTGTCAGGGTTTCAGCGAGCCGGAGGCGGGTTCCGACCTGGCCTCGCTGCGCACGTCGGCGCGGCTCGACGGGGACCACTACGTGGTGAACGGCCAGAAGATGTGGACCAGCGGCGGCCAGTACGCCGACTGGTGCCTGCTGCTGGCCCGCACCGACCCCGACGTCCCCAAGCACAAGGGAATCTCAGCCTTCCTGGTCTCGGTCAAGGAGCCGGGGGTCACGGTGCGCCCCATCGTGATCGCCAGCGGGGAGGCGGAGACCGCCGAGGTCTTCTGGGACGACGTGCGGATTCCGGTGCATCAGCGGCTGGGCGCGCCCGGCGAAGGCTGGCGCATCGCCATGACCACGGTTTCCTACGAGCGCGGGCCCGCGGATATCGGCTTCATCGCGGCGTACCGCCGCACTCTCCGCAAGGTGGAACATCTCGCGGCCGAACGCGGGCTGCTTGAGCAGCCGGAATGGCGCAAGAAACTGGCCCGCGCCTACGTGCAGGGTGAGGTGCTGCGCCTCAACTGCATGGAGCAGCTGTCGTCCCGGGTCTCCGGGCGGCCGCCCGGTCCTGAAGGTTCGGTGGCCAAGCTGCTCTGGGCCGACGCGGAACAGTCCCTCCAGCACCTGGCCATGGACATCCTCGGCGCCGACGAGCTGACCGGCTCCGCCGAGGGCTGGCTCAGCTCCTACTTCACCTCCCGCCCGGTCAGCGTGTACGGCGGGTCCGCCCAGATCCAGAAGAACATCATCGCGCGCATGCTCGACCTGCCGCGCTAGCACGGGTTCCTGACGCCGTCACCTGACCTGACGTCCGTCTCCGCGGTCCTTACCGCCCCTCCACCTCCTGAACAACATTCAGTCGACGGGCACCCCCCGGCTGAGGAGGCTGTAATGAGTTCACGTCCCATCCGCTTCGCCATGATCAGCGCCCTTCTGGTCCTCCCCCTCGCCGCCTGCGGCGACGCCGAGGACTCCGCCTCCGGCGGCGACACCTACATCGTCTACTTCACCGGCGACTACTCCGGCGCCGTCTCGGCCAACAACGCGAGCATCGACGCGGGCATCAAACTCGCCGCCGAGGAGCTCAACGCCAAGGGCGGCATCGACGGCAAGAAGATCGTGGTCGAGACCGCCAACGACCAGAACGATCCGACCAAGGCGGTGAGCCTGCTCCAGCAGCGGCTGGCGAAGGGAACCAAGCCCGACCTCGTCTACCCGGGCAGTTCCAGCGCGGTCTCACTGTCCCTCCTGCCGATTCTGACCCGGCAGAAGATCATCTCCGTCGGCGGCACGGTGAGCGGGCTGCTGAACGACCCCGCCAAGTTCCCCTACCACTTCGGCATCTCCTCGCCCGGCAAGGACTACGCACCCGCGCTGATCAAGATCGCCCAGGAGAAGGGCTACCAGAAGATCGGCATGCTGTACGCCAACGACGCGACCGGCCAGAGCTCGGCGGCGATCTACAAGGCCGCGGTCGAGGCCGCCGGCATGACCTTCGTCGAGGCGCGGTTCGAGTCCACCGCGCTGGACATGACCTCCCAGCTCAACCAGCTCAAGGCGGAGAGCCCGGACGCCCTGGTGCTCAACGGGTACGGAACCGCCGCCCTGTACGCGATGCGCAGCCGGGCCCAGATCGGCTGGGACATCCCGACCTACTGCGACCAGCTCTCCTCGGGCTACCCGTACCTGAAGAACCTCAGGGAGGACGAGCTCCAGAACGTCAACGTGGTCATCTCCACGGTGACCCTGGCCACCAGCGAACGCCACCCCGGCCTGGACGCCTTCATCGCGAAGGTCAAGGCGGGCCCGGCCGGCAAGGAGATCACCACCACCGGCTGGGGCCTCTACGCCACCGGGCACGACTCGCTCGCGCTGGCCTCGTACGCGGCCCAGCAGGCCAAGTCCACCGACCCCGACAAGGTCAAGGCGGCGATGGAGAGCCTGGCCAAGCCGACCGGCACGCCGCCGTGGTTCTACGCGGGACCCAAGGGCGACCTGGTGTCCTTCTCCTACTCCGCGACCAACCACTTCCCGACCACCAGCGAATCCACCTTCCAGTACGTCGGGCCCGGCGGTTACAGCACCGAGGGCTTCTACACCTCCGGCAAGGCGTGAGACGACGATGACGACGGTATGGGCCGGGCTGGCGACGGGCGCCATCTACTCTCTGGTCGCCATCGGGTACAACGTGGTGCTCCTCGCCTCCGGCACGTTCAACTTCGCCCACGCGCAGCTGCTGATGATCGGAACGTTCCTGGCGTACACCGGCGCGGTCACGCTCGGCCTGCCGGTCGTGCCCGCCGTGCTGCTGGCCGCGGCCGGCGTGGGGGCGCTCGCGCTGCTGGAGGAGCGGACCGCGATCCGGCCGCTCCTCGGCCGGTCGGACGCGCACGGGGCCCTGATCACCACGGTCGGCGCGGCGACGATCCTGGACGGACTGGCGGCGGCCCTCTGGGGCCGCCAGCCCCTCACCGTGCCGTCCGGCCTGCCGGACCGTCCGCTGGAACTGCTCGGCGGAACGGTCCGGCCGGTCGACCTGGTGCTGATCGGGCTCACCCTGCTGGTCGGCGTCGGGCTGCACCTGTGGTCGCGCCACTCGCTGATCGGCCTGGCCTCGCTCGCCTCGGCGGAGGACCGTGATGCCGCCTCGGCGCGCGGCATCAACGTCCGGCTGCTGGGTGTCGGGGCCTTCGTCCTGGCCGGTCTGATCGCCGGGGCGTTCGGGCTGCTGGTCGGGGCGCGCACCTACGCGGTGTTCAACCTGGGGCACGCGCTGGCGCTGTTCGGTTTCGTGGCGATCGCGATCGGCGGCGCGGGCAGCCAGCTCGGCGGGCTGATCGGCGGGTTCGCCACCGGGCTCATCTACGCGTTCGCCGCGCGCTACGTCGGTGAGGCGTACCCGCAGCTGGTGGTGTTCGCCGTGTTCCTGCTGATCCTGTTCCTGCGACCGCGCGGCCTGTTCGGCACCGCGCTCGAACGGCGGGTGTGACCATGACCCTTCTCGCCCGGTTCCGTCCGCTCAGCCCCCTGCTGGCTGTGGCGCTGCTGATGGCCGCGCCGGGGCTCGGCCTGATCAACGCCTACTGGTCGCGCACGGTCATGCTGATCGCGATCCTGAGCCTGCTGGTCAGCGGCCTGAACGTGGTCCTCGGCTACGCGGGAGAGCTGGCCATGGGGCAGGTCGCCCTGTACGCGGTCGGCGCGTACGTGGCCGGCTACCTCGGGGTCCAGTTCGGCGCCACCAATGTGCTGCTGGCGCTGGGGGCCGCCACCCTCGCGGCGGTCCTGGTCGGGCTGGTGACGGGGATACCCGGGCTCCGGCTGGGCGGCTGGTCGCTGGCGATGGTGACGTTCTTCCTGGTCATCCTGGTGCCGAACACGATCGACATCCTGCACGATTTCACCGGCGGCACGCTCGGCCTGGCGGCGGCGGTCCCGACGCTGTTCGGGATGGAGATCACCGGCACCCGGTTGTACGTGTTCATCCTCGCCGTCACCGCCGTGTGGTTCGCGATCGCCCGCAACCTGCTGCGGTCCCGGCACGGCGACGTGTTCCTCGTCCTGCGGCAGAGCCCGATCCTGGCCTCCACGCTCGGGGTGTCGGTGTATCGGCTGAAGCTGCTGGCGTACGTGATCGGCGCGATCCCGGCGGCCCTCGCCGGGGCGCTGTTCTCGATGATCGACGGGTTCATCGCGCCGGAGACGTTCACCTTCGCCCTGGCGCTCAGCGTGCTGGCCGCCTCGGTGGTGGGCGGCGCGACCTCCGTGTACGGCGCCATCGCCGGCGCGGCGGTGCTGCAGATCGGCCAGCAGACGTTCACCCAGTTCCAGGACTGGCAGCTGGTCATCTACGGAACGTTCCTGCTGGTGGCCGGTGTGCTCTTCAACCGGGGGCTGGCCGGTCTCGCCCATGACGCGCTGGCCGCGGCCCGCCGCAGGGGCCTGCTGCCGGCCCGGCCGGTGTCGGCCGCGCTGGCCGTACCGGTCGAACCGGAAGCCGAGCTTGACCGGTTGGACGGCGCGGTGCTGCGCACCGAGGGGCTGAGCAAGTCCTTCGGCGGGAACGCGGCGCTGCGGGAGGTGTCGATCGAGGCCAAACCCGGTGAGGTGACGGCGCTGATCGGCCCCAACGGGTCGGGCAAGACCACGCTGCTCAACCTGATCTGCGGCTTCTACAAGCCGTCGGGCGGCTCGCTGCTGCTCGACGACGACGAGATCGCCGGGCGCGCGCCCTACCGGATCGCGCGGCTGGGCGTCACCCGCACCTTCCAGACCCCGCTGATCCCCAAGGACATGACCACGCTGGCGTTCGTCGCCACCGGCAGGTACACCAGCCACCGCGTGGGCATCGCGGCGGCGGTGCTGCGGCTGCCCGCGTTCCGGCGCGGGTACGCGGCCGACACCGCGGAGTCGTTGCGGCTGCTGCGCTGGCTGGGCATCGAGGACCTGGCCGACCAGCAGGTCGACTCGCTCGCGCTGGGCACGCGCCGGCTGGTCGAGGCGGCGCGGGCGCTCGCGTCCGGGCCCCGGGTCTTCCTGTTCGACGAGGTGGGCTCCGGGCTCGACGAGAGCGACCTGGTGGTGCTGGAACGGGTGATCGGCGCGATCCGCCGGGCCGGCGGCACCGTGATCCTGGTCGAGCACAACTTCCCGCTGGTGCTCAAGCTGGCCGACCGCATCCACGTGCTCAGCCAGGGACAGCTCATCGCCTCCGGCACCCCTGCGGAGATCCAGTCCGACCGCCGGGTGCTCGCGGAGTACACCGGCGCGACGGACGAGCAGGCCGAGACCGCCACCACGAAGGGAGCGCAGTGATGCTGACGGTCACCGGGATAACCGGCGGGTACGGAGATCTGCGCGTGTTGTGGGGCGTGGACGCGCGGGTGGGCGCCGGGAAGATCACTGTGGTGCTCGGCCGGAACGGCGCGGGGAAGACCTCGCTGCTCAGCGCGATCGCCGGGCTGCTGCCCACGGTCAGCGAGGGCACGGTCGAACTGGCCGGGCAGGACCTCAGCGGGACCCGCGCGCACCGGCGGATCCGGGCCGGGCTGGCCCTGGTCCAGGAGAACAAGCGGGTCTTCCGCGGCCGGTCGGTCGAGGAGAACCTGCTGCTCGGCGGTTACACGATCCCGGGCCGGGGGCTGCGCGCCACGGCCAGGCGCGAGGCGCTGGAACAGGCGTACGAGCGGTTCCCGATGTTGCGGGAGCGGCGCAGGATCCCGGCGGGCAGCCTGTCGGGCGGGCAGCAGCAGATGCTCGCGATCGGCCAGGCCCTGATGCCGGGCCCCAAGCTGCTGATGCTGGACGAGCCCTCCGCGGGTCTCGCGCCGTCCATCGTCAACGAGGTTCTCGGGATGGTGGCCGCGCTGCGCGAGGAAGGGCTGTCCATCCTGCTGGTCGAGCAGCGGGTGGAGCACGCGCTGGCGATCGCCGACGACGTCGCGGTGATGGAGAACGGGCGGATCATCGCCGCCGGACCCAAGGCCGAGTTCGACGACGGCGCGCTGATCCGCGAGGTCTACCTGGGCCGGACGGGCGAGCAGATGAACACGGGCAATCGGTGAAAGGAACCATAGAGATGCTGTTGAAGGACAAGGTGGCCGTGGTCACCGGGGCGGCGCAGGGCATCGGCCGCGCGATCGCCGAGACCTACGCCCGGGAGGGCGCACGGGTGGCCGTCGTGGACGTGCAGAAGGAGGGCGCCGACGAGGTGGCCGCCGCGATCCGCGACGCGGGCGGGGAAGCGCTCGCGGTGACCTGCGACGTGTCCAGCCGGGTGGCGGTGAACCAGGCGGCCGGGCTGGTCAAGGAGGCGTACGGGCCGATCGACGTGCTGGTGAACAACGCGGGCATCACCCGCCCGGCGATGCTGCACAAGATGACAGACGAGGAGTGGGACCGGGTCCTGGCGGTGCACCTGTCCGGGTCGTTCTACTGGCTGCAGGCCGTGGTGCACGACATGATCGCGCAGGAGAGCGGGCGGATCATCTTCAGCTCCTCCTCGACGGCGCAGAACGGATCAATCGGGCAGATCAACTACGCGGCGGCCAAGTCCGGGATGCTCGGCATGGTCCGCAGCGCGGCCCGCGAGCTCGGCCGCTACAACATCCTGGTCAACGCGGTGGCGCCGGCGGCGGCGACCGAGATGACGCTGAAGGTGCGCACCGACCCGCGCTTCGCCGACGCCGTCAAGCGCCTGCCGCTGCGCCGGCACGCGGAGCCTGAGGAGATCGCGCCGACCTACGTGTATCTCGCCTCGGACGCCTCCAGCTACGTCACCGGTCAGGTGATCTCGGTGGACGGCGGCGGAATGATGGTGCGCTGACATGGCGTCTCGTCCGCTCGACGGCATTCGAGTGGTGACTTTCGCCCAGCTCTACCAGGGGCCGTACGCGACCATGCTGCTCGCCGATCTCGGCGCGGACGTGATCACGGTCGAGCGGCCGGGGACCGGCGATCCCGCCCGGGCCCAGGGCGCTCTGTTCACCGCGCTCAACCGGGGCAAGCGCTCGGTGACGCTGGATCTCAAGCAGCCGGCCGATCAGGAGGCGGCGCGGCGACTCGTCCGCACCGCGGACGTGCTGTTCGAGGCGTACCGGCCGGGCACGATGGCCCGGTACGGCCTCGGGTACGCCGAGTTGAGCGCCGGCAACCCCGGGCTGGTCTACGTGTCCGTCTCCGGGTTCGGGCAGGACGGTCCTTACCGTGACAGGGCCGGCCACGACCTGATGTACCAGGCGGCGGCCGGGCTGGTGGCCGGGCTCTGCGACCAGCGGGGGACCGCCTTCCCGCCGCCCGACCTGGAGGCCGGAGCCATCATCGGAACCCTCTACGCGGCGCTGGGCGCGCTGACCGGCCTGATCGGCAGGACCGCCACCGGGCACGGCACCCACGTCGACATGTCCACCCACGAGGCTTTGCTGGCCGCGCAGACGCTCCGGTTCGAGCCGGTGCTCACCGCGTCGCCCGCCCCCGCGCCGGGCCGCGAACCCGGGTACGGGCTCTACCGCTGCGCGGACGGCCTGCTGATCGCGCTGGGCATCGGCTTCGAGGACCACTTCTGGGACCTGCTGTGCCGGGCGACCGGGCTGGCCGGCTACGAGCGCCTGGACCAGGCCGAACGCCTGGCCGAGAGCGACCTGCTGGTCGGCGAGCTGGCCCGGGTGCTGGCCACCCGCACGCGCGCCGACTGGCAGGAGAGATTCGACCGCGCCGGAGTGCCCGCGGGCCCGGTCCACCGGCTCGGCGAGGCACTCGACGATCCGCACGTCACGGCGCGGGACGTGGTCCGGACGCTCTCCGGGCCCGAACCGCGGCGTTACGTGCGCCAGCCGCTGCGCCTGAGCGCCTACCCCGCGCACGACCCCGGCCCGCCGCCGCTCCTGGGCCAGCACACCGCTTCGATCCTGCAAGAACTGGACGCGCCGGCCGCGTCCAGAGGAGGCAACTGACATGACCGCATCCCGGCCGCCCCTCGACCGGCTTCTCTCGCCCCGCTCGATCGCGATGGTGGGCGCGTCCAACAGCCCGACCCGCATCGGCGGGACCGTCTTCGCCAACCTGGCCCGCGCCTTCCCCGGCGACGTCCACCCGATCCACCCCAGGGACGAGATCGTCCAGGGCCGTCCGGCCTTCCGCACCGTCGGCGACCTGCCAGAACCGGTGGACCTGGCGGTGATCGCGGTGCCCGCCGCGGCCGTGGTCGACGTGGTCGCGGAGTGCGCCGCCAAGGGCATCGGCGGCGCGACCGTCATCACCTCCGGGTTCGCCGAGGCCGGGCCGGAGGGACGCGCCCTGCAGGACCGCCTCACCCAGGTGTCGCTGGAGACCGGCATCCGCGTCATCGGCCCCAACTGCATCGGATACATGAACGCCCACGACGGCGTGATGGCCAACTTCATGGTCACCGTGGACGAGCCGCTGCCCCAGCCGGGGCCGGTCGCGCTGGTCTCCCAGAGCGGCGGCTTCGGCTCGTACATCACCAACAAGGCGGTGCTGGCCGGGCTGCGACTGGGCTGGTTCGTCTCCACCGGCAACGAGGCCGACGTGAACGTGGCGGGCGTGCTGCGCCACCTGGTGGAGCGGCCCGAGGTGGGAGTGCTCCTGTCGTTCGTCGAGACGCTGCGCGACCCCGAGGTCTTCATCGACACGGCACGCCGCGCCGCCGAACTGGACAAGCCGCTGATCCTGTTGAAGGCCGGCCGGTCCGAGGAGGCCGCGCGGGCGGCGATGAGCCACACCGCCTCCATCGTCGGCTCGGCCCAGGTCCTGGACGCGATCTGCCACCAGTACGGCGTCTTCGTCGCCTCCACCATGGAGGAACTGCTCGACCTGGGCACCATCTTCCAGGACGGCCGCCGCGCCCGCGGGAACCGGGTGATCGTGATGACCGCCTCCGGCGGCGCCGGGGTGCTGCTCGCCGACGAGGCGGGGCAGAGCGGGCTGTCGGTGCCGGTGCTCCCCGAGGAGGAGCAGCGGCGGCTCGTCTCCGACATGCCGGTGCCGTTCTACGGCAGCGCCGCCAACCCGGTGGACACGACCGCGCAGACCACCGCGATGCCCGACGCGTACCGCAAGGTGCTCTTCTCGGTCGCCGCCAGCCCGTCCGCCGACCTGCTGGCCGCGGTCACCTGGGCACGGCCTGGCCCGGCCAACGACGCGATCGTGGAGATGTACCAGAGCACCGACAAGCCGGTCGCGATCCTGTCCACCGCGTGGAGCGACCAGTTCCAGCAGGCCGGCGTGCCCACCTACACCGATCCGCGCCGGGCGATGACCGCGCTGGCCGCGCTGGTCCGGCACTCCGACCGGCGCCCGGCCGGCTCCGCGCGGTTCACCCCTGACGCGGACCGGGCGCGGGCCGTGCGCGAGCTGATCCCCGGCGATCAGAGCACACTGCTGGAGTCGACCGGCAAGGACATCCTCGCCCGGTACGGCGTGCCCGTCACCCGCGAGGAACTGGTGACCGACGCGGACGGCGCGGCCGAGGCGGCCCAGCGCGTCGGCGGTCCCGTGGCGCTCAAGGTGATGTCCTACCAGCTCCCGCACAAGTCCGACGCGGGCGCGATCCGGCTCGGCCTTCGCGGCCCCGACGCGGTCCGGGAGGCGTACGCGGACATGCTCGCCGAGGTCGCGGTGCGCGCGCCGGACGCGGTGATCGAGGGGGTGCTGGTCCAGCAGATGGCGCCCGCCCGGCTGGAACTGACCTGCGGCGTCCAGCGTGACCCGGTCTTCGGGCCGATGGTCGCGATCGGACTCGGCGGGGTGCTGGTGGAGGTGCTCAGCGAGGCCGCGCTGCTCCGCCCGCCGTTCGACGTGGCCGACGCCGTGGCGGCGCTGGGCGGGCTGCTCGGCGGGCGGCTGGTCTCGGGGCGGCGCGGCCTGTCCGAGGCCGAATGCGAGGCCGCGGCCCAGGTGATGGTCGCCCTCGGCGAGCTGGCGCTGGAGCTGGACGAGGTGACCGAGGTCGACGTGAACCCGCTGCGCGTCGCCGACGGCGCGGTGCTGGCGGCCGACGCGCTGATCGTGGTGCGGCGTGACTGACCGCAGCGGGCTGGTCGGGCACACCTACCCGCACTACACGGTCCGGGTGGAGCACGGCAAGGTGCGCGAATTCGCACTCGCCGTCAAGGACGACGACCCGGTGTACGCGGACGAGGCGGGGCGGCTGCCCGCACCGCCGACGTTCTCCGCCGTGACCTCCCACTGGCTGCCGCGCGAGCGCGCCGACGTGCTCGGACTGGACCTGCGCAGGGTCCTGGCGGGCGGCGCCGAGTGGGAGTACCTGGGGGAGATCGTCGCCGGCGACGTGCTGACCGTGCGGGCGCACATCGCCGAGGTGTCGGAGAAGACCGGGAGCAGGGGCCCGATGACGCTGGTCGTCACCGAGCACGAATTCGTCAATCAGCGTGAGGAGACGGTGTTGCGACTCCGGAGCACAGTGATCGAACTGGGGGAACGATGAGCGAGAGCGCGCCGCCGCCCGCCCCCGTGCGCAGGGTCGGGCCGCTGACGCGTACCGATTTCGTCAGGTACGCGGGGGCCGGCGGCGACTTCAATCCGATCCACCACGACGAGACCTTCGCCGTCGCCGCCGGTTACCCCTCGGTATTCGGGCACGGGCTGCTCACGGCCGGCATTCTCGGCGGGTTCGCCGCGTCCTGGCTCGGCCGCCGCAACCTGCGCCGTTTCACCGTGCGCTACGTGGATCAGGTCTGGCCGGGAGACACGCTCGTGCTCAGCGGCGAGGTGCTGCGCAGCGCGCCCGGCGAGGTCGAGGTGGGACTCCTGGTGCACAGCGAAGCCGAAGGACGGGAACCCAGGCTGGTCCTGCGCGGCGACGCGACGGCGGTCTACCCCGTTTCCGGGGGAGGTGCGTCATGACCCCGCATCGCGAGTACACCGATCGGCTCGCCGCGGGCGAGGTGGCCTTCCAGCGGTGCGACGACTGCCGGGCGGCGGTGTTCCAGCCCCGGGTGCTGTGTCCCGCATGCGGATCCACGCGGCTGACCTGGGGACAAAGCGCGGGGTTGGGGACCGTCTACTCGGTCAGTGTGCTGTCCCCGCGCGACGGCCGGCCGTATTCGGTGGCCCTGATCGACCTCGACGAAGGGTTCCGCATGATGAGCACAGTCGTGGGGATGCCCGCAGGGGACGTCCGGATCGGGATGCGGGTGCGGGCCCAGGTCGACCAGGTCGACCAGGTCGACCAGGCCCGGGTCGAGTTCCTCGCGGACAGGTCATGAGCGGGCCCGATCTGCGGGGCGCCGCGGCGATCGTGGGAGTCGCCGAATCCGACCTCGGCGAGGTCGGTCAGGACAGATACGCCATCGAGCTCGCCGCGCAGGCGAGCGTGGCCGCCCTGGCCGAGGCGGGGCTGACCACCCGGGACGTGGACGGGCTGTTCTGCGCCATCGCGGGGCGCGGCATGGCACCGCTCGACGTGGCCGAATACCTGGGCGTCCGCCCCCGGTACACCGACGGCACGATGGTGGGCGGCAGCTCGTTCGTCTCGCACCTGCACCACGCGGCGCTGGCCGTCGCGGCGGGCGCGTGCGACGTCGCCCTGATCGCCTACGGAAGCACGGCCCGCTCGGACAGCGGGCGTGGCAGGCTGCCCACCGGCCCGCCCGAGCTGCCCTCCTACGAGGCCGCCTACCGGCCGCGCATGCCCGTCACCGGGTACGCGCTGGCGGCGGCCCGCCACATGTACCAGTACGGCACCACCCGCACCCAGCTCGCCGAGGTGGCGGTCGCCGCCCGCCGGTGGGCGATGCTCAACCCGAAGGCGTTCGCCCGCGATCCGCTCACGATCGAGGACGTGCTCGCCAGCCGCGTCATCTCCAGCCCGCTGTCGGCGCTGGACTGCTGCCTGGTCACCGACGGCGGCGGCGCGGTGGTGGTGACCAGGGCCGACCGGGCCAGGGATCTCCCCCGCCCCCCGGTGTACCTGCTCGGCGCGGGCGAGGCGCACTGGCATCGCACGATCGCGCAGATGCCCGACCTCACCGTCACCGCCGCGACCGAGTCCTCGGCTCGCGCGTACGCGATGGCGAAACTCGGCCCGGCGGACGTCGACGTCGTGGAGCTCTACGACGCCTTCACCATCAACACCATCCTGTTCCTGGAAGACCTGGGCTTCTGCGCGAAGGGCGAAGGCGGCGACTTCGTGTCCGGCGGGCGAATCGCCCCCGGCGGGGTGCTGCCCGTCAACACCAACGGCGGCGGGCTGTCCTACTGCCATCCCGGCATGTACGGCATCTTCACCCTCATCGAGGCGACCCGCCAGATCCGCGGCGAGGCGGGCGAACGGCAGCAGCCCGGGGTGACGGTCGCCCTCGCCCACGGCAACGGCGGCCAGCTCTCCAGCCAGGTGACCGCGATCCTCGGGTCGGAGGCGAGCCTGTGAACACCGTGCTGACCGAGCGGGACGGCGCGGTGCTGATCGTGACCCTCAACCGCCCCGACAAGCTCAACGCCCTGGACACCGACACCCTGTACGCGCTGGCCGACGCCTGGCAGGAGGCCGCCGACCCGCAGGTCCGGGCGGTCGTCGTCACCGGCAACGGGCGGGGATTCTGCGCCGGCGCCGACCTGCGCGCGGCCAGTTCCGCACCGGGCAGGAGCGGGCTCCGGCACACCTACCACCCGCACGTGCTCGCCCTGGCCGCCCTGGAGAAACCCGTGATCGCGGCGGTGAACGGCCCGGCCGCCGGCGCCGGGCTGTCCCTGGCCGCCGCCGCCGACCTGCGGATCGCCGCCGACACGGCCAAGTTCGTCCCGGCCTTCACGGCGGTCGGGCTGGTGCCCGACGCCGGCGGCGCGTACTTCCTGCCGCGCCTGCTCGGCTACGCCCGCGCCTACGAGTGGCTGGCCACCGGCCGGCCGCTCACCGCGGCGCAGGCGCTCGACTGGGGACTCGTCTCCGAAGTGGTGCCCGCCGCCGACCTCATGCCGCACGCCACCCGGCTGGCCCACCAGCTGGCCGGGACGCCGGGCCTCGCCGTGGGGCTCACCAAGCGGCTGCTCGACTACGGCCTCAACCACGGGCTGGCCGAACTGCTGGACGAGGAGGCCCGACTCCAGGCGCTGGCCGTCGCGGCGCCCGGACGGCAGGAGGCCCGCGCCGCCACAGTCCGCCGCCTTTCCGGTACCGAGGAGAACACATGAGTGACTACACGACCCTGCTGCTGACCGTGGACGACGGGCTGGCCACCATCGCGCTGAACCGGCCCGACCGGCTGAACGCCATCGGCGGCGGCCTGGAAACGGACCTGCTGAGGGCGCTGGCCGAGGTCGCGGCGGATCCGTCGGTGCGTGCGGTGCTGCTGCGCGGCGAGGGGCGCGCGTTCTGCGCCGGCGGCGACGTCAAGGACATGGCCGGGCGCGCCGCCGACGAGGTCGGGCCGAGCGCGGCCCAGCAGGTCTACCAGCTGCTGCACGGCCGCGACATCCTGGAGTCCATCCTGTCCGTGCCGCAGCCGATCGTGGCCGCCGTCCAGGGATACGCGATGGGGCTGGGCGCCACGATCGCCCTGTTCTGCGATGTGGTGGTCGCCGCGGAGGACGCCCAGTTCGCCGACACCCACGTCGCGATCGGGCTGGTCGCGGGCGACGGCGGAGCGGTGGCCTGGCCGCTGGCGATGCCGATCGGGGCGGCCCGCTACTACCTGATGACCGGCGACCGGCTCAGCGGGACCGAGGCGGCCCGGCTGGGGCTGGCCTTGCGGGCGGTCCCCGCCGACCAGCTGCTCGCCGAGGCGACCGCCGTCGCGCGCCGGCTGGCCGACGCGGCGCCCCTCGCCGTGCAGGGCACCAAGGCGACCGTCAACAAGATCGTGCGGGAGCGGATGAACCTGGTGCTCGACCTCGGTCTCGTCCTGGAGGGCGCCACCTTCGTCAGCGACGACCACAAGGAGGCGGCCGCCGCGTTCGTGGCCAAGCGCAAGCCCGTCTTCCGGGGGCGGTGACCCATGAAGATCGTCGTCTGCGTCAAGTACGTCCCCGACCCGGCCTCGCAGCCCCGCTTCACCGCCGGCCACACCGTGGACCGCGAGAACGTTCCCGGCCGCCTCTCCGAGCTCGACGAATACGCCGTCGAACAGGCGCTCCGGGTCGTGGACGCGGCACCGGACACCCACGTGACCCACCTGACCGTCGGTCCGCCGCAGGCGGCGGAGGCGCTGCGCCGGGCGCTCGCGATGGGCGGGCACGCGGCGGTGCACGTCAGCGACGACGCGCTCGCCGGTTCCGACGCCTCGGCCACCGCGCTGGTGCTCGCCGCGGCGCTGCGCCGGCTGACCCCCGATCTCGTGCTGTGCGCGATGGCCTCCACGGACGGCGGCACCGCCCTGGTCCCGGCGATGCTCGCCGAGCACCTGGAGCTGCCGCAGCTCACCTTCGCCACCGAGGTGAGCGTGGACGCGGGAACCGTGCGCGTGCGGCGCGAAGCCGTACAGGCGACCGAAGAGCTGGCGGCGGAGCTGCCCGCGCTGGTGTCGGTCACCGACCGCATCGGCGACCCGCGGTATCCGTCCTTCAAAGGGATCATGGCGGCGAAGAAGAAGTCGCTGCAGACCTGGACCCTCGCGGACCTCGGCGTGCCCGCCGACCAGGTCGGGGCGGGCGCCGCCCGCACGGTGGTCGACGAGATCACCGCCCGTCCGCCCCGGGCCGCCGGAACCGCCGTCCAGGACGACGGCGAAGGGGCGTGGCACCTCGCCGAATTCCTGGCCACGAAGAAGTTCATCTGAGAGAGGGATCGTTGTGGCAGGGATATTCGTGCTCGTCGGGCACATCGAGGGACAGGTCGGCAAGCCGAGCCTGGAACTGCTCACGCTGGCCCGCCGCCTCGGCACGCCGATAGCCGTCTGCTCGGGGTCAGCACCGGAGGCACTCGGCCAGTACGGCGCGGAACGGGTGCACGTGATCGAATCTGAGGACATCGGTGCGCACCCGATCGGCTGGGTGCAGGCCCTCGCCGAGCTGGCCGCCGACACGCCGCCGGACGCCGTCCTCACCGAGGCCACCCCCCACGGCCGGGAGATCGCCGCACGTCTGGCCGTCCGGCTGGGCGGCGGCGTGCTCACCGACGCCGTGGACGTCCAGCCGGGCCCTGACGGTCCCGTCGTCACGCAGTGGGCCTTCGCGGCCGGCTTCACCGTCACCGCCAGGGTGGCGCGCGGGGTGCCGATCATCGCGGTCAAACCCAACGCCGTCGTGCCCACGCCGGCCCCGGTCGAGCCGGCCGTCACCCGCGCGCGCCTGGTGCCGGACGAGGCGTCCCTGCGGACCAGGGTCGTCTCCCGCTCGGTCCGGGAGAGCACCGGCCGGCCGGGCCTGACCGAGGCCGACATCGTGGTGTCCGGCGGGCGCGGCCTGGCGGGACCCGAGAACTTCGCCCTGATCGAGAACCTCGCGGACGCCCTCGGCGGCGCGGTCGGCGCGTCCCGGGCGGCCGTCGACGCGGGCTGGTATCCGCACACCCACCAGGTGGGCCAGACCGGAGTCGCCGTCTCACCCCAGCTCTACCTCGCCGTCGGCATCTCCGGCGCCATCCAGCATCGCGCCGGAATGCAGACCAGCAAGACGATCGTGGCGATCAACAAGGACGGCGAGGCGCCCATCTTCGACCTGGCCGACTACGGCGTCGTGGGCGACCTGTTCCAGGTGGTGCCGCGGCTCCTGGACGAGATAGCCAGGCGGCGGGCCTAGTGGGAGGTTTCCGCGAACTGCCGCGCGAGGTCAGGATCCTGACGATCGTCGCGTTCACCGTCGCGGTGGGTTTCGGCATCCAGTCACCGGCGATCCCGGTCTTCGCCGGCGAGTTCGGCGTGGGCAGCGCGGCGATCGGCGCGGTCGTGTCGGCGTTCGCGTTCATGCGCCTGGCCACCGGCCTGCCCGGCGGCCGGCTGGTCAACCGCTTCGGGGAACGCGGGGTGCTCGCCGCCGGCATGGCGCTGCTCGCGGCGACCAGCATCCTCGCGGGCCTGTCCAGCAACTACCCGCAGCTGCTGATCTTCCGGGGGGCCTGCGGCGTCGGTTCCGCGCTGTACACGGTGTCGGCGATGAACCTGCTGCTCCGGGTGACCCCCGAGTCGCACCGGGGCCGGGCGACCGGCTACTTCCAGGGCGGCTACTACCTCGGCACCGTGACCGGCCCCGTGCTGGGCGGGGGCCTGCTCGGCATCTCCCCCCGGCTGCCCTTCTTCGTGTACGGCGTCGCGGTCGCGATCGCGGGCACGATCGCCACCGTCGCGCTGGCCCGCGCCGCCCTGGTCAACAGCCCCGCGACACCGGCGGCCTCCGCAGAAGACCCCCTGTCGGTGTTCGGCGCGCTGCGGCAGCAGTCCTATCGCGCCGCGCTGACCACCAACTTCAGCCTCGGCTGGGCGGTGTTCGGGGTCCGGGTCTCCGTGCTGCCGCTGTTCCTGCTGGCCGTGATCACGACGAACGTGACCTGGGTCGGCGTCGGCCTGGCGCTGGGCGCCATCCTGCAGGCGGTCGCGTTGCCCCTCGCCGGCCGGTCGGCCGACCTGTGGGGCCGCCGCCCGTCACTCGTGGCCGGCCTGAGCCTGGTGCTCGGCAGCCTCATCCTGGTCATCACCTGGCAGACGCTGCCGGGCTACCTGACGGCCTTCGCCCTGATGGGCCTCGGCACCGCCTTCTGCACCACCGGCGGCGCGGCCACCGTGGGCGACGTCGCCAGGGGCCGCGGCGGCACCGTGGTGGCGGGCTACCAGATGACCGCCGATCTCGGCATGACCGTCGGCCCGCTGGTCGCCGGGCAGCTGGCGGCCTCCTTCTCGTACGAGACGGCTTTCGCCGCCACCGCCGCCGTGGTGCTGTGCGCGCTCGTGATGGCCGTGGCGATGCCGTCGCGCTAGCAGTTCGTTAACCATCGTCTTATCGCGGATCTGCGGTAATGGCGGCGTGCGGATACTGGTGGCCGAAGATGAGCGTGTGCTGGCCGACCTGGTGGCCGAGGGGTTGCGTGAGCAGGCGATGGCGGTGGATGTCGCCTATGACGGGGCCGCCGCGCTGGAGCGGCTCGTGGTCAACGACTACGACGTGCTGGTGCTGGATCGGGATCTGCCTCAGGTGCACGGGGACGAGGTCTGCGGGAGTTGATGCGGCGCGGGCAGCCGGTACGCATCCTGATGCTGACCGCCTCCGGCGCGGTGCATGAGCGGATCACCGGGCTGAATCTGGGGGCAGCGACTACCTGGCCAAGCCTTTCGCGTTCGACGAGTTGGTGGCGCGGATTCGTGCGCTCGCCCGGCGGGTCGGGCCGCCGCTGCCTCCTGTCCTGGAATGGGGTGATATCACGCTGGATACCGCGCGGCGGCAGGATCACCGCGATGGCCGCTACCTGCCATTGTCCCGTAAGGAGTACGGTGCTGGAGGTGCTGATGCAGACGCGGGGCCAGGTCGTCAGTACTGAGGAACTCCTGGAACGGGCCGTGGTCCTCGGCTCGGCCGCGGCGACCTGGCTGTGCGTCGACCGCGCCGGCGAACACGTCTACATCTCCGGCCGGTGGTTCCTGGTGATCGGGATCCTCGACACCATCAAACTCGCCCCCGGGATCGACCGATCCGCGCTGATCGGCTGGCCGTACGCGCCCAAGTGGGCTTCGACGGCTACGCCACCACCCTGTACGAGCGCTCCACCGACGAGACCGTCGAATCGGTGCGAGGCCGGCTGACCCACACCGTCAGCCCCGAACACCCCGAAGAGGTGAAGGTCAGCCGCCCGTCCGACGTGCTGACCGCCGAGGCCGCCGCCAATCGCGCGTTCAACGCGCTGTTCTTCGGTTTGGGCGCGGTGGCGCTGCTGGCCGGCGGGGTCGGCATCGCCAACATCATGGTCATCTCGGTGCTGGAACGCCGCCAGGAGATCGGCCTGCGCCGTTCACTGGGCGCGACCCGCGGCCAGATCCGACTGCAGTTCCTCACCGAATCGATCACCCTCTCCGCGCTCGGCGGGGTGGCCGGCGTCGTCATCGGGCTGGCCATCTGCCTCGGCTACGCCGGATATCAGGGCTGGCCACTGGCGCTGCCCGTGGAGGCCATCACCGGCGGCACCCTGGCCGCCATCGCCATCGGCGCCGTCGCGGGCCTCTACCCCGCCCGCCGCGCCGCCCGCCTCACCCCAACCGAAGCCCTCGCCACCGCCTGAAAAGAAACCCACCCACACCGGCGCGAACCGGTGTGGGTGGGTCTATGTCCGTCAGGCGCAGGTGTATCCGGACGGAAGAGCGGTGTTACCGTTCGGGCGGCTCACCTGGAAGCCGGCGCTGCCCGTGCTGGCTCCGGGAGCGAGAGTTCCGTTGTGACCGACATTCCTGATCGTCACGGTCTGCCCGCTGACGGTGACGGTGCCGTTCCACGAGCCGGTCAGCGTGTGCCCGGCCGGCAGCGTCAACGTGACCGTCCAGCCGGTGATCGTCGAAATGCTGGTGTTGGTGATGGTCAGAGGCTGAATCACATACCCGGTGGCCCACTGGGTCTGTACGGTCGCGACGGCCGTGCAGGTTCCGGTGGACGCGCCCGGCTGGGTGGTGATCTGGACGGTGTTCGAGACCGGCGACAGGTTGCCCGCGGCGTCCCGTGCCCTGACCTGGTAGCGGTAGGTCGTGTTCGCGGTCAGGCCGGTGTCGGCGAACGAGGTCGTGGTCGAGGTGCCGACCTGGGTGAAGGTGCCTCCGGTCGCGCCGGGCGCGCGCAGGACGTCGTAGCCGGTGACGCCGACAGCGTCAGTTGAGGCGGTCCAGGCCAGCGTGGTCCCGGTTTGCGTGGTTCCCGAGGCCGCGAGGCTGCCCGGAGCCGTCGGCGGGATGGTGTCGCCGGTGCCGGCCGCGGTGGTGAAGGTCACCAGAGCGGAGTTGCCGGACAGGTTGCCGGCGCCGTCCCTGGCTCGGACGTACACCTGGTACTGGGTGCTCGCGGTCAGTCCGGTGACGGTGAACGAGTTGGTCGTCGGCGAACCGAGCTGCGGGTCGGTGGAGCCCTGCTCGCGGTACACGTTGTAGCCGGTCAGGCCGGAGCCGCCGGTGTCGGTGGACGCGGTCCAGGTCAGCGTGGCGCTGGTGGCGGTCACGTTGGACGCGGCCGGGGCGCCCGGGGTGCTCGGCGGGGTGGTGTCGGTCGGGGACGGGCTGGAGTCGGTGAGGGTCGGGGTCGTCCAGTCCCGCCAGTCGGCCAGGTTGCCCTGCGCCCGGGAGGAGATCCTGATCGCGCCGGCCGCGTTGCCCGTACGCAGCAGGAACTTCTGGATGTTCTGCTGGAGCGGGGTCCGCCACTCGGGCCGGTTGGCGCAGTGAGTGCCGTCCGCGACGTCGGACCAGTAGGTGATGTTGTCGCCCGCGCCCAGCGCCCGGTAGACCTCGGCGCCGCCGAGAGCCGCGACGCTCGCGGACCGGGGGCCCAGGTTGGCGATGTGCGGGTTGTCCATGATGAACAGCCCGCGCGGGGCCACCATGGCCACCATCTGGTGGGTGTCCACCGGGAGCCTGTTCGGGCTGCCGGTGAAGGTGCCGAACGCGTCGCCGAACCACGGCTGCTCGCCGTAGGCGCTGCTCAGGCTCTGCGCGCCTTCCCCGGGGACGCCGCGGAAGATGGGAACACCGGCGGTGCCCGACTCGATCGGCATGGTCAACGCGATCCGCTGGTCGAACACACCGGCCACGAAGGCGCCCTTGCCGAACCGGGAACATCCGGTGACGCCGGTCGAGTCAGCCTTGAGGATGTTGCCGCCGGACTGCTCGATGACGTCGATGATCCGGCTGACACCCCAGCCCCAGGCCATGAGCAGGCCGGTGCTGCTGGTGTTGCCGTAGATGGTGTAGAACGCGCCCTGCTTGTTGTTGCGCGGCGTGCCCTCGCGTCCGACCGTGTACGGGTCGTAGTTGATGACGGCGGCGCCGGCCGCGCGGATGGCGGCCGCGTCGGCGCCGAAGCCGCCGTAGACGACCACGGCCGGGAAGGGTCCGGTGCCGCTCGGCAGCGAGACGCTCGCCGAGAAGCTGGAGCTTCTGCCGTTGTGGTTCACATTGACGGTGATGTTGGTGTTGGTGACCGTACCGGTGACAGTGGTCGGCTTCGGGGGTTTGTCTCCGTAGACGAAGCGCTCCGACAGCCTCTTGATCTCTTCCCGTCGGCAGCGCCAGTCGCCCTTGGTGGCAATCCGGGTGTTATCCAGTTTCCTGAAAGGATCGGGCAGCCTGGTGTTGGTGGGTAAGGATCCCTCGGAGGGCAGGGTCACCGGGCAGTCGGCGCCGTCGTCCTCAATTCCCACAGCTGCGGCGGCCTCGGTGGTTGCTATCGTTATCACTCCAGCGACCGAGAGCGTCGCCGCCACCGCGAGCGCGACGACCTTCCTGCGGATCACGGAGCGGCTTGAGCTAATGATCACTAGGGCTCTCCCTTCCGGGTGGGGTGTTGGCGCTCAGTCTGGGAATCCGTTCGAAACACGTCAACGCTATGACCGAAATGTTTCGACATTTGATGTCTTGCGATACCTCTGAGCTGGAAGTACATCAAGACCACTACCGAAATTTTCGGAAACTAGCTGAATGGTAGGCACGTTATCTGCTGCCTGGCCCGATAGGCCGAAATATTTCAACACCCTCGCCCGGCTCTCGGCATCCGCGTGCCGATCGCCGAGTTCAACGTCGGAACGGTCGGCTCGCCGCGCTGACGGATTGTGAGAAGGAGACATTTCGGTTGATCGCGCGCGGGCTATAGGTCGCTGCACGGTCGAAGGCACGCGTCAGTGATGTCCGCACCGCTGAGTGGGTACGAAACCGGTCTCGCGGTCCTCAGCAGGACGGACTAGACGATGGTCGAGTTGAGTCGGGCCAGCCCGAAGCCGAGTTGGCTGTAAAGCTCCAGCTGGTCGAAGTATTCGCGGTGCGTGACGATCTTCCCGTTCTCAACATGGGCGGCGCAGGTGGCGCGAACAGTGATGCGGCGGCCTGTTCCCTCGATCTCGTCCCCGTCCGGCAGGAGAAAAGGTCCCGTATGGGTGCCGGTGTAGGTCCATTCAGTGATCGCAGGGTTATCGCAGTCGGCGAGCTCCAGCCACGCCGTCGCGTGAAAATCGGGGAATCCTTTGAAGTACTGCTCATAGTGCCAGGCGATCTGCTCATGCCCTTCGGCTATGCCGGCGGGCGCGACGTAGACGGCGTCCACGCTGTAGCAGTCGAGCACTCTCTCCAGATCGTGCGAGTTCGTCGCGATTTGCAGCTGGCGTTTGAGGTCCCACACTGCGGACATGGATCCTCCCCCAGGCCAGATCCGGATATAAAGGTCCATTCCACGCTACTCAACGAGAAACCAGTCGCTGGTCACAATTGCGTTGTACGTGAACCAGGGAAGAGGCCCTGGTTTCCCGGTCAAGCCAAGGGCGCCTATCCCCTGCCCAGGGCGCTTAACTCATGGTCAGCTCGCTAGCGCCGGCTCCCTAACGCAGGATGCGCAGCAGGTGGGCGACCTGCGCGGCGACGGCGTCCCGGGCGGGCTTGAGGTATTTGCGCGGGTCGACGACCTTCTGGTCAGCCAGCACCCGGCGGACCTCGGCCGTGAACACCTTGTTCAGCTGAGTGGCAATGTTGATCTTCGTCATACCGCCGCGAACGGCCTTGGCGAGCCCTTCGTCATCGACGCCAGAGGAGCCGTGCAACACCAGCGGCACCGGCACCGCCTCGCGCAGCGCGGCGATCAGCTCGAAGTCCAACGCGGCGTCGCGGGTAAGCATCGCGTGCGACGTACCCACAGCGACGCCGAGCGCGGCAACACCGGTGGCGGCGACGTACGCGGCCGCCTCGACCGGATCGGTCCGCACACCGGGAGCATGCACACCGTCCTTCCCACCGACCTCGCCCAACTCGGCCTCCACAAAGACCCCCGCCCGACGCACCACCTCAGCGGTCGCGACCACATTCTCCTGGTACGGCAAAGCCGACGCGTCAAACATCACCGACCCAAAGCCAAGCGCCACGGCCTGATCCACCAGCTCACCCCGAGTCGCATGGTCAAGATGCACCGCAACCGGCACCAACGCACCCGCCGCAAGCTCCAAACAGGCAACACCGAGAGCCACCAGCCCACCGTGATATTCCACGGTGTTCTCACTGACCTGCAAAATCACCGGCACCCCGGCCTGTTCAGCACCGGCCACAATGCCCTGCGCATGCTCAATCTGGATCACGTTGAACGCACCCACGCCCCCACCGACGGCGTACGCAGCGGCAATGATCTCAGTCGTGGGGGTCAGCACTGTGTGCCCTCTCTCTCGAATTCCAGCGGTTCCGCGGCGATGACCGCGAGATTGTCCCGGTAGGCGGTGTGGTCGGCCTGCCCCGCCAGCGGCGCGCGCACGGCCGCTGCCGACAGGGCGGCGGCGTGCCGCAGTGTCTCGGCCCAGTCCCAGCGGCCGACCACGCCCATCGCGATCGCCGCCACAGCCGCGTCGCCCGCGCCAGTGGGGTTGCCTTCGGTGTACGGCGGGACGGCCCGCCACCGGCCCTCGGGGGTGTCGGCGTGCAGGCCGCGCGGCCCATCGGAGACGACGACGGCACGTGCGCCTAACTCGCGCAGCCGCAAGGCGCCGTCGCGGACCGACGTGGCGGCACCGAACGTACGGCTCAACTCGTCCACGTTGGGCTTGACCACGTGCGGCCGCGCGGCCAGCGCGTTGACCAGGGCGTCGCCCTCGGCGTCCACGATCGTGGGCACACCACCGGCCAGCCCGGCGAGCACGGCGTACGCGTCGGCGGGAAGCCCGGGCGGCAAGCTGCCCGATAAAACAACGGCCGAGGCGCGCGGCAACCAGCGCGCGAAGTCAGCCTGGAACGCGGCCCACTCGGCGGGGGTGATCCCCGGGCCAGGCTCAGTCAGCATGGTCACGCCACCATCGGCGACGACCGCGACGGTCCTGCGGGTCTCACCGGACACGCGAGTGAAAGCGGCCGGAAGACCAGCCGACGCCACGAGACGGTCCCCGTCAGGACCGCCCGCCAGGCCCAGTGCCATCACCTCATACCCAAGCGCGTGCAGCACGCGAGCGACATTCAAACCCTTGCCACCCGCGCGCACGGACACCTCCGCAACACGGTTGGTGGCGTCGAGCGTCAGACCCGGCACCCGATAAGTGACATCGAGAGCGGGATTGAGCGTGACCGTGAGGATCACCCGAGCACCCCGGGGGCGTCACCGAGCTCGGCGGCCAGTCGCGTGGACACGTCCGTGAGCAGGTCCTTGGACGAGTCCGTGGGTACGGGACGCACGGTGGCGTACTGGGTGAAGGGCATGGCTACCCCACGATGACCGAGCGGGACAGGTGCTTGGGGGTGTCACATTCCAGGCCGCGGTGGCGGGCGTACGCGATGGCCAGGCGGTGGACCAGGGTCAGTTCGGCCTGTGGGTCGATGGTGGCGACGCGGAGGGTGGCTCCGGTGCCGGTGATCGCCTCGGTGACGTCTGCGGGCAGCGGGCTGAACGACCACACGAGGGTCTTCTCGGACGCGCATGCGATCGGCCCGTGCCGGTACTCCAGGGTGGCGTACGACTCGGTCCACAGCCGGGCCGCTTCGCGGCACTTGAGCGCGGCCTCGTCGGCCAGGCCGAGGGTCCAGCCGGTGCCGAGAAAGACGACGTGGTTGTAGTCGGCGGGGTTGGCGACCGGCGGCTCGGCCAAGGCGGCGCGGGCGAGGTCGGGCAGGGTAGCCACGTCGTCGCCGATGGAGGCGCGCAGCAGGGTCAGCGCGGAGGTGGCGTACCGGGTCTGGACGACTGACTGCTCGTCGGCGAAGTCCATGACGATGGTGTCGTGCGCGACCTCGGTGATCGGCGAACCGGGGGTGCCGGTGATCGCGATCGTACGGGTGCGCTTCGACAGCTCGCGGCCGACGTGCACCAGGTCGCTCGTGGTGCCCGAGCGCGACAGCAGGATGACCGCGTCACCGGGGTCGGCCAGGTCGACGGCGTCGAGTTCGGTGGCGATGGCGGCGCGGGTACGGCCCTGGCCGAGTTGCTGCCGACGGCGGGCGTAGCTGTCCAGGATGTAATAGGAGGTGCCGCAGCCAAGGCCGAGTACGCTCGCACCGGCGGCGGGCAGCGCACCCGCGCGGGCGGCCAGCTCAATGGCACGACTCCAGGTCTCCGGCTGACTCTCGACTTCGGCCTCGGTACGGCGGGCCAACTCGGGGGCGGTCGTTGCGGTCACTGCTGTGTCTCCTGGAGAGTCGGTGATGGTGAGGGAGTTCGAGGGCCCCGGCGAGGGACGGAGATCCTCGCGCCGACCGTCATGGAACTGGCCACCCGAGGGATAGTCGTTACCGTCGTTTCACGCAACAAAGATCACACTTCAGACATTACCGACATAGCTGCCGCCGACGTTACAAATGTGCCCAATTTCGAGACGTCCTACCGGCACCGCGGACGGCGATCCCGACCCACTGCCTCACCTCGATCGCCGAGGCCGGTGCGGCGACTCGGCGAAGGTTTGTGGACACAACGCTGGAGGGAAACCGATCAGAGAACGGATTCCGCCAGACCACCCGCCCATTGAAACGACCGGAAGTACGGTCCAGGTCGCCGTGAACCCTTCTTTCGACCGATCCGGGCTCAGTGCCCGGGGCCGCAGGATGAGGCCCATGCCACCCGAAACGCTCCCCCTGACGCCGGCAGCCGCGGAGGCCACGACCACCGCCTCCGGCCGGCCGCGTATCGCCGCTCTCGATGTTCTGCGCGGGTTCGCCCTGTGCGGAATCCTGCTGGCCAACGTCAAGCCGATCGCTCACATGCTCGACACCGAATCGCTCGCAGCTTATGCGGCGCCGCCGAGCCCGGATGACTCCTGGCTGGGCGTGGGGCTCTTCGTCGACCAGCGCTTCTTCCCGATGTTCTCCCTGCTGTTCGGCATCGGTTTCTCGCTGCTGCTGGACTCCGCGGGACGCCGTGTCCCGCGCCCGCGAGTGCTCCTGCTGCGGCGGCTCCTGGTGCTGCTCGCCATCGGCCTGGCGCACATGCTCCTGCTGTGGTGGGGGGACATCCTGACCATTTACGCCGTCGTCGGCCTGGTGGTGCTGCTGCCCTCGACCTGGCTGCCGCGCTCGGCCGTCGCGGGGCTCGCCGCCGTCCTCATCGTGACGCCGGTGATTCTCGGCAGCAACGGCGTGCCGCTGGTCCCCGGCCTGTTCCTGCTCGGCTCGGCACTGACCCGGTACGGCGTGATCGACAGGTTCGAGGGCTCCGCCCGTGTCCCGGCCGCGCTGGGCCTGGCCTTCGTGGCCGGGGCGGTGCCCGCGGTGTGGCAGCAGATCGAGTCCGGGGCCGCCGGCAGGGCCGATTTCGGCTCCTGGTTCGCCGTCGCCGGACTGCTGATGGCGGGTGCGTATGTGTGCGCCCTACTGCTTCTGCTCAAAACGCCGCTCCGGCCGGTGCTCCGGGGAGCGTTCGCGCCACTGGGCCAGATGGCGCTGACCAACTACCTGTCCGCCACGATCCTGGTCCTGCTGGCCACCCGCCTCATCGGCAGCTCACCGGACGGCTGGTCCGAAACGACGGTTGTCCTGATCGCCGGAGCCATCCTCCTCCCGCAATGGCTGGTGTCCACACTCTGGCTGCGCCGCTACCGCCAAGGACCCCTGGAATGGCTCTGGCGCTGGGCCACCTTGGCCCACCGCCCGCCCTTCCGCCGTACCCCCTGACCAGCCGCACCCCTGACCGCCGGGCTCAGGCGCTGTCGAGCGTGGGCCCAGGCAATCTGGCCCTGGGCCCCAGTCGCTACCTAACGGTCAGGGTGCGGGATGGGTGGGAAAGCCCCGGTCAGCCCGGGGGGAGGTTGCCGTTCTTGGCGACCGGCAGGGCCAGTTGGCTGGCGCCGGAGAGGGTGGCCTGCTCGATCGGGAGGCCGGCGAGGACGGGGTTGATGTGCCGCAGGGTCAGCGAGACCGTCGGCAGCGCCGGGGTGGAGAGGTCGAACTTCTCCAGGTCGATCCATCGGACGATGTTGAACACCTGGGCTGGGATGTTGTCGCCGGCCTTCTGCACCGGGACGCACAGCTGGCGGGCGGCCAGGATCTGAGCGCCGTGCGTGGGGATCACCGGGGTCAGGACGGGGTTGAGCTGACGCAGCGACAGCTGCTGGTTCAGCAGGGTGTTGGGGGTGATTGCGTAGCACTTGAGGTCGATGTGCCGGATAAGTGACAGCACCTCGGCGGGTGGCGCCACGTTGTTCTTGATGACCGGCACACACAGCTGCTGCGGCGTGTTCATCGAAATCTGGGTACGCGGCAGGGTCTGGAACAGCGGGTTGAGGTGGCTGAGCACGAGGCCCGTGGTCACCGTGGCGCCGGAGATCTTGTAGCAGGCCAGGTCGATGAACCTGATGAAGTCGAGCGCGGGCGACGGCGGCATCTGGTTGTTCTTGGCGACCGGAACGCACAGCTGCTCACGCTGGCCGAGGGTGACGGTCTCGATCGGCAGGTTGCCGAGCACGGGGTTGATGTGCCGCAGCGTGAGTGTGGTGGCCGGCGGCTGGTACGGGCTGGTCTTGAAGCATTCGAGGTCGAGGAAGGAGGTCAGATCCTTCGGCGTCGGCAGCGCGAGCGCGGTGGCGGGTGGCACGCAGAGAAATGTCACGGCGAGCACGGCGACGGCGGCGGACGCGAGGCGCTGGAGCATTGATTTACTGCGCCTGGGAATTACGATTACGGCTCGGTCCATTGCGGCTCCTAATTCTGGGGGCGGGCCTGCTTGCCACCGAGTGTGTGCCGCCACAGCCGGACTTACAATATAATTGACCACTTTTTGTGGTACCGCGATATTACGGGCCGACGGACTGGCGATTTATTAACGGGAATAAAAGCAATGCCGGGTCGTTGAAATTTCAATGCATAAGCATAAGGCGTTGGGTATGCCTGCTACCACAGCGAGTACCGGTACCGTGCCAGGCGAATTAGCTGACGCCCGGCTCCGGCGGACGCGCTCAACCGCACGTTGACCGGCTGGTCCGAGTCGTATGTCGGGTGTGCGGGGGTGATCGGCACGAGAGCGGCGACCGATGTCGCGACAGCCAGGGCGATCGACGTCCGCTCGACCGTGCGGTCAATTCACACCTCATCCCATTCAGGAGTGCGGAGCGCCAGGAGATTATTCTCTAATCGGGAACCCGTCCAGCAGGACGATTAAGGGTCGCGATCCGGTCAGGCATAAAACAAGGCGCAGGGGCGCCATTGGGAATGCTGTTTCGCGGTCACCAGGAACGAGGAAGGCGACGCACTCGGCCGAAATCAGGGTGTGGCCGATGAAAGCTTCACCGTGCGCTCAGGGCTGCGGGCTTCCGGCCGTGCTGATTTCGCTCAGACGGAGGATCCGCGCTCGCGACTCACGGTCGGTCGTTGGTGGCGAAGAATCGGCCGAGGTCATCGGCGATGTCCCGGATCGCCTGCCCCGCAGCGGACAGCGCTCCCGGGAAGTTGAGAAACGCGTGCATCGTGTCCTCGTACTCCAGGTAGCTGACGTCCACTCCCGCCTGGTCCAGCCGTCCGGCGTACTCGCGAGCCTCGTCGCGCAGCGGGTCGCGGCCGGCGCCGAGGATGAGCGCCGGCGGGAGCCCTTCGACGGTCTGCGCGCGCAGCGGCGCGGCGTAGGGCGTGACGGGCTGCCCGGCCAGGTACTGGGCCTCGTACCACTCTTCCAGACTGGAATCTAGCAGGACGCCGTCGAAGAGCCGGCTCGACTCGGTGTCCCGGCCGAAATCGAGCGCCGGGTAGCAGAGGATCTGCCGCAGCACCTGAGCACCGCCACGATCGCGGGCGAGCAGGCAGGCGGCCGCGACGAGATTCGCACCGGCACTCTGCCCACCGGCCGCGACACGCCCGTCGCCACCGATCGCGGCACCGTTGGCGGCCAGCCATTGGAAGGCGTCGTACGTGTCGTGAAGGGCCGCCGGAAACGGATGTTCCGGGGCAAGCCGGTAGTCAAGCGAGGCCACATTCACCCCGGCCCGCCGGGCCAGCGCCGAACAGGCCACGTCCACGTCAGCAAGCGACCCGCCGACGAAGGCGCCGCCGTGCAGCCAGAGGAGCAGCGGGCGCGGTGTCTCCACAGCGTGCCGATACAGCCGGACGCGCAGCGGCGTCTTCCCGCGGAGCAGCGGCTCATTGGTCTCCTGGTGGGGCAGCGGCTCGTCGCTCTCTCCGCGAAGCAGCAGCCCGTCGGTGTCCCGGCGGAGCAACAGCCCGTCGATCTCCCCCCAAGGCAGCAACCCATCGCTCTCCCCCCGAACCAGCAGCAGGTCAGTACGGACCCGGACGGGTTCCGCGTGCCCGGCCACTTCGGGGTCGGGCGGGCTCGCCCGGTCGGCGACAAGGTCGTCATAGGTGATTGGCCCCGCCTGGGGGCCGATGAGGTCGAGGAGGGCCGAGGTCTCCGGCGCGAATCGCGCGTCACGTACCGTACGAGCAAGAATGTTGATCACCCCAACGTGAGAATGGGCCGCGCCTTACCGCGCGGCCTCGACGGCGGTCAGCCGGCCGAGGTGGATGGCGGCGTGCCAGTAGGGCGCCGCGTTGGGCACCGACATGACGTACTGCGCCAGCGATCCGACGCTTGTCGCCTGCGGATGCCCGAGCCCGGTCGGAGCCCGCCATCCGTCCTCGCCGTAACTCCGCAGTTCGGCGAGGAGCGCTTCCTGGACTGCGGCGTAGCGATCTGTCAGCAGGTCCACGGGAAGGTCACGGCCGGCGGCGACACCCGATTTATTGAGCAGTTGGCCCGCCTCGCGCGTCTCCCACGCTGATCGCAGGCTCCAGTGCGCCCGTCCGAGCCGCGCCTCCGTGAGCACCGCCAGGTTGATCTCGTCCCACATCAGCACATGGGCCACAAGGTCGCGCAACGACTCGCAGAAGTCGCCGAGCGGGCCGCCGGCGACGCTGTATCCGGCAATCAGGTCTTCTTCCGAGCGTTGCGCGACCTCCGCCAGCAGGAGTCCCCGATCCACGCGGACTCTCCGGGCGGCCTTTCCCATCGGCAAGGCGCTTTCATCCGTACTCACGATGCGGCCTTCGCGGCCCGGTGGCCCGCCGCCGTCCTGGTGGGCCCCAGCGGCAACGCGCTTCCATCTGTACTCACGATCGTGCTCCGTATTCATGCAGGACATGGCTGTCACGTCCGTCCACGGCCAGGACGTGTCCCCCCGAGAGCAAAGGGCACGCCGGTCGGGATGGCGAGTGGACTGACGATGTTCGGCAATCGTCCTGCGGTGTCAGCGGAGGAGGAGCCGGACGAGGTCCACGCCGACCGACTCGACCGCCTCCACCTCAAGGGCGTACTGGACGAAACGCCCTTGGCGTCTGGCGCGGACCAGACCGGCGGACGCCAGGGCGCGAAGATGCCGCGTGACCTGGCTCGGGTCCATGCCCCACAGAGCCGCGATCTCGCCGGCGGTTCGCGGCTCGCTGGCGATCGCCCGGCACACCTCCAGGCGGCCCGCGTGGGCGAGAACGGTGAGCCGTGAGAGTACAGCCGGGGCCGAGGGCACCACGCCCTGATCGGGGTGGGCGTCGTGGATCAATAGGAGCGGCTGACCTGGGATGTTCGCGACGTACACATGCGGGTGGACGAAAGCGCTCGGAGCGATCGCCAGGCCGCGGCGGGAGACGTCGTGGCGTCTGCTCTGGACTTTGGCGATGACAACGCTGTTACCGCGAACGCTCACCGCCGGGTCCAAACAGTCCAGACCAGCCGACCCTCCGAAACGTTGGAAAATGTCCTCGATCTGCCGTGCTCGTGAAACAAGATCCGTTTGTACGGTGTGCCACTCGTCGCGAAACCACTCCTGCCAGGTGGCCGCGAGAAAGTCCAGAAAGCGCCCAACCGCCGCCTGAGGCTGATCGATCAGCGCGTCGACCAGAGCGGTGACGGCCGGGCCCCGAGATTTTCCCCATTTACGGGCCGCGGCCGGATCTCCGGCACCCGATACCGGCCGCAGCAACTGATTCGCGAGTTCACGCGCCGGAATCCGCCGCATCTGCTCAACCTGCCCGGAGAAGTCATTCCGGTCCGAATTCCCGGTGACGCGCACGAACGGGGTCGCGCGGATCGCCTGAGTCGCCCAAGCCCACGTCCGTGACTGCTCAGCGAGAACAGGGCTCATGCCCGCGAGCACATTCTGCGCCCATTCCTCACGACCGTGATGCTTCGGCTGACCCAGCACGTGCAACGCGGACCCGAGTTCGATCAAGGGCGCCACAACGACGTGAATACGCTGAAGCGACCTCAGCCCGGCGACGATGATCGGCATACCACCCGGCTCCCGATAGGGCTGCTTGACGAACAACCCGATATCGGTCAGTTCCTACGATTTAGGAGCCAGCCTATGCGTTGTAGCCGCCGTGGGCGTCCAGCACCGCGCCCGTGACGTACGACGCGGCGGGGCTCGCCAGGAAGGCGATCGCCGCGGCGATCTCGTCGGGGTGGCCCATACGCTGCAGGGACAGCGAGCTGACCATGCCCTTGAGGGTTTCGGGATCCGGCGGTTGCATGCCGCTCTCCATCAGTCCGGCTTCCACGACGTTGGCCGTGATGCCCCGGCGGCCGAGATCCCGCGCGACGCCCATGGTGTATCTCTCGACGCCCGACTTGGTCGCCGAGTAGTCGGCCAGGCCCGGGACGCCGACCCGGGTGCCCAGCCCGGAGCTCACTGTGATGATGCGGCCGCCCGTACGCAGCACGCGGGAGGCAGCCCGGATTACGGCGATCACGCCGAGGTAGTTGGTGGCGTGCATCCGGTCCAGCGCGGCGGTGTCGACGTCCGGGTCGTCCACAGTACGGCCCTGCTCCACCGAGATCGCCGCGTTGTTGACGAGGATGTCCAGGCCACCGAAGCCCTCGACCACGTCGTCGATCAGCGCCGGCGCCCGGCCCAGGTCCGCCTGGTCGGACTTGAAGGCGGCGACCTTCGCGCCCTTGCCGCGCACCTCGTCGACGACGGCCTGCGCCTGCTTGTCGGAGCTGACATAGGTGAACGCGACGTCGGCGCCCTGTTCGGCCAGCAGCCGTACGGTCGCGGCTCCCAGCCCGCGGGACCCTCCGGTGACCAGGGCGACCTTGCCCGTGAGCGGCTTGTTCATTCTTCCCACCTCGCTGATCGATCCTCCAAAGAAAGTCGTAACACTAGTAGTTACGACATCCTAGTCGCAACATTTGCTGTTACGACTGTGCGGTCGTAGCATTGCGGCCAAGAGGAGAGGGTTCATGAGCGCCAACAGCAGGTTGACCATCGCCGCCCACGCGCTGGCCTGGATCAGCCTCTACCAGCGCCAGGGCCACGAGGTCGCCACTTCCGAGCAGATCGCGAGCAGCGCGAACACCAATCCCGTGGTGATCAGGCGGCTCCTCGGCGAGCTGCGCAAGGCCGGGCTCGTGGAGTCCCGGCGCGGCGTCGGCGCGGGCTGGTCGCTGGCGCGCGAACTGACGTCGATGACCCTGCTCGACGTGTACGAGGCAGTGGAACCCGGCCCCCTGTTCGCGATGCACCGCGCCACCCCTGACCAGGGATGCGTGGTGGGGTACGGCATCCAGCCGGCCATGCAGGGCATTTACGAGGGCATCGAGGAGACCCTGCGGCACGAGCTGGCCCGTGTCACGCTGGAGGACGTGGTCCGAGACGTCCTCGCGGCACCTCGCTAGTACATACGGCGTGCTCACGGCCGTGATGAGCTTGAGTCGCCGCCGCTGGCGCACTTGCGTGGTGTGTATATCCTCTACGCGATCTTCGCGGCACGATGGAGGGGGCGGTCGCAGGTGCGCTCAAGGGATACTCCCGTTGTCCACGCCGGCCACCTCGGCTACGGCCTGGCCGGCTCAAAGGCCGTCGTGGTGCTTCTGCCGGACGGTGCGCCGCCCGCGCGGGTCCTGCTGGTGCCGTCGGACGGGTCGGCGCCTCGCCCGCTGACAGCTGGGCCGGTCGAGAAGGTGCCCGGCTGGAGTCTTGGACCGTACACGCGGGTGGAGCTTCCCGACGAATTGGGGCCGGGGGGTTATGCCGTACAGGTGGAGTGTGCTGATGGGCGGAGCGTGCAGGGTGAGCCGTTCGTCGTCGCGGCCGATCGTTTGCAGCGTCAGACCATGTCCGATGTGCTCGCCTATTTCAAGGCCATGCGTTCCAGCGGGGAGATCGACCGCAAGGATCGCCGGGCGGCGTTCTGGGGTGATGACTCCGGCGCCACCGTCGACGCACGCGGTGGGTGGCTCGACGCGAGTGGTGACACCAGCAAGTTCCTCAGCCATCTGACCTATACGCGCACGATGAGCCCGCAGCAGATTCCGCTGTGCGCCTGGGCAATGCTGGCCGCGCGTGACGCCATCGCCGTACGCCACCCCGCCCTGGTGCGCTCGCTCGGTGCACGCCTGCGCGACGAGGCGCTGTGGGGGACCGACTTCCTGGTCAGATTCCGCTCCGCCGAAGGCTGCTTCTACACCGGGATCTTCGACGCGCTGACCAAGCGCCTGGAGGAACGGGTGGTGACCGCGCCGCTGCCCGAGTGTGTACGCACCGACCGCTACCAGGCCGCCTACCGGCAGGGCGGCGGGCTGGCCATCGCGGCCCTGGCCCGAGCCGCCACGCAGGACGACGACGGCGACTTCACCCGGGCCGAGTACCTGTCCGCGGCCCGGCTCGGCTTCGCCCACCTCGAACAGCACAACCTCGACTACCTCGATGACGGCACCGAATCCATCGTCGACGACTACGCGGCACTGCTGGCCGCCGCCGAGCTGGTGGCGGCCGGAGTCGCCGACGGAGCACCCGAGGCCGCCAGACGCCGGGCCCGCACGCTCGCGGCACGCTACACCCGGCCCGCAAACGCCCCCGGCTGGTTCGTCGCCGACGCCGAGGAGCGCCCGTTCTTCCACGCCGCCGAAGCCGGCCTCCCGGTGCTGGCACTACTCAGGTTCGCCGAGGTCCTGCCCGGCTCTCCCGAAGCCGCGCAAGCCGAGGACGTGGCTCTGCGCGCGATGCTCGACACGCTGGAACGCACTTACGCCGTGGCCAACCCCTTCGGATACCCACGCCAGCGGGTCCAGCCAGCCGACGCGGCACCCAAGGACGCCTTCTTCTTCCCGCACGCCAACGAAACCGGCTACTGGTGGCAGGGCGAAAACGCCACAATCGCCTCACTCGCCGCAGCCGCGTGCGCCTGCGCCGCCCTCGACAACGTCACCGAGCCCGACCGCCACCGGCTCAACGCCTTCGCCGACGACCAACTCGCCTGGATCACCGGCCGCAACCCCTTCGACGCCTCCATGATCCACGGACGCGGTCGCAACAACCCCGACTACACCTCGGACTTCCCGAACATCCCCGGCGGGATCGTCAACGGGATCACCTCCGGCTGGAGCGACGAGGAGGACATCGCCTTCCTCCCGCCCGACGCACCCCCGGGAGACTCCTGGCGCTGGGCCGAACAATGGATCCCGCACACGGGCTGGTTCCTCCTCGCCGTCGCCTCCGCCCACTGACCAACCACGATGTTCTCCGACGCGCGCAGGAGAGATGTGCGCATACGGCATGATCTCCGTCATGACATCGCTGCCCGCTGCCTCGGCTGACAGCCTCTGTTCCTGCTCCACCCGTGCCTCGGCGGACCCACGGTTCGTCACTTGGTGTCCCGCATGTGAAGGGAACCTCGGTCCCGCGCCCGACGCTCAGCGCGGACGCTCCGCCCGGCGGCAGGACGCACGACGGGCGGCCGACCGCGCGGCCGTCGAACGGCTGTACGCGGAGATCTCCGGCGAAGCGACCTCACGCCCATGGCGCGACGGGGCATGGTTCACTGCCATGACCATCGCGGGCGCGGTGCACCTGACCACTGCCGTCCTGGCAACGGGTTCCGTCTGGCTCCTGGTCAACGGGACCTTCCTGATCAGGTTCCTCGGTGTGGTGGGCTTCGCCACCGCCGTTCTGCTCCGTCCGCGCCTGGGCCGATTCCGGCGCGACGAATGGTCACTGAACCGAACCGAAGCACCCCACCTGTACGGCATCGCCAACCGAGTCGCCGCCGAACTGGGCGTGCGGCCCGTCGATCTGATCCGCGTCGCCCCGGAATTCAACGCCAGCTACGGCAAGACCGGCCTGCGCCGGCGCAGCGTCCTCACCATAGGCCTGGCCTTATGGGAGGTGCTGACTCCTCAAGAACGCGTCGCACTACTCGGGCACGAGTTCGGGCACGCCCGCAACGGCGACAGCCGTCGCGGCCTGTGGCTCCACTCGGCCTCCGAGGCGCTGGCCAGCTGGTACGAGTTCACCCGGCCCAGCAGAACCTTCACCACTGAGTCAGACCCTTTCACCATGATCGGCAACGCGACCGCCACACTGCTGCTGATCGTTCCCCACAAGCTCACCGGCCTGATCCTGCTCCTGCTGCACCGCTACACGCTGCGCACCGGCCAGCGCGCCGAATACCTGGCGGATGACCTGGCCGCACGCGTCGCCTCGTCGGCGGCGACCCGATCCATGCTGGAGGCACTGGTGCTCGACAAGAGCGTGGAGCACCTGTTCCAACGCCAGACGGTCATTCGCCGGCAAACGCGCTCTTCCCGCATCAACTCCCGCCGGGGAGACGACTTCGATCTGTGGCAGGAGTTGCGGGAGTACATCACTTCGATCCCCGAAACCGAACGCCTGCGGCGACTGCGAGTGTCGGCCCTGCACATGGCATCGGTGGACACGACCCACCCGCCCACCCACCTGCGTATCCGGCTCGCCGACGAACGACCGCCCCAGGAAGCCGCGATCACCCTCCGGGAAACAGAGATCGCCGCCGTCGAAACCGAGCTGACGGCCGTCCGCGCCCGCGCGGCTCACGCCGTACTCACCTCGAATTACTGAGGACCTCTGGGTGACCCCAGAGGTCCTTCTTCGGTCAGGCGACGTAGGACGCGAGGTGTTCGCCCGTGAGGGTGGAGCGGGCGGCGATGAGGGTGGCGGGGGTGCCTTCGAAGACGATTCGGCCGCCGTCGTGGCCGGCGCCGGGGCCGAGGTCGATGATCCAGTCGGCGTGGGCCATGACCGCCTGGTGGTGCTCGATGACGATGACCGACTTGCCGGAGTCGACCAGACGGTCGAGCAGGCCGAGCAGTTGCTCGACGTCGGCGAGGTGGAGGCCGGCGGTCGGCTCGTCCAGGACGTAGACGCCGCCCTTCTCGGCCATGTGGGTGGCCAGCTTGAGGCGCTGCCGCTCGCCGCCGGACAGCGTGGTGAGCGGCTGGCCGAGGCTGAGGTAGCCGAGCCCGACGTCGGCGAGCCGGGTGAGGATGGCGTGCGCGGCGGGGGTACGGGCTTCGCCGGCGCCGAAGAACTCCTTGGCTTCGGTCACCGACATGGCGAGCACCTCGCTGATGTCGCGGCCACCGAAGTGGTAGTGCAGCACCGAGGCCTCGAACCGCTTCCCCTCGCACTCCTCGCAGGTGGTGGCGACGCTGGCCATCATCGCCAGGTCGGTGTAGATGACGCCGGCGCCGTTGCAGTTGGGGCAGGCGCCCTCGGAGTTGGCGCTGAACAGGGCCGGCTTCACGCCGTTGGCCTTCGCGAACGCCTTGCGGATCGGGTCGAGCAGGCCGGTGTAGGTCGCCGGGTTGCTCCGTCGCGAGCCGCGGATCCCGCCCTGGTCGATCGCCACCACACCAGTACGGCCGGAGACCGACCCGTGAATTAGCGAACTCTTGCCTGACCCGGCGACGCCGGTGACGACGACGAGCACCCCGAGCGGGATGTCGACGTCGACGTCGCGCACGTTGTGGGAGGTCGCGCCGCGGATCTCCAGTTTGCCGGTGGGCGTCCGTACCGTCTCCTTGAGGGCGGCGCGGTCGTCGAAGTGGCGGCCGGTGATGGTGTCGCTGGCGCGGAGTCCTTCGACGGTTCCTTCGAAGCAGACGGCTCCGCCTGCCGTACCGGCGCCGGGGCCGAGGTCGACAACGTGGTCGGCGATCGCGATCGTCTCCGGTTTGTGCTCCACAACGAGCACCGTGTTGCCCTTGTCCCGCAGCCGCAGCAGCAGGTCGTTCATCCGCTGGATGTCGTGCGGGTGCAGGCCCGTGGTCGGCTCGTCGAAGACGTAGGTGGTGTCGGTGAGCGAGGAGCCGAGGTGGCGGATCATCTTGACGCGCTGTGCCTCGCCGCCCGACAGGGTGCCCGACGGCCGTTCGAGGCTGAGGTAACCCAGCCCGATCTCCACGAACGAGTCGAGGGTCTGCCGCAGCGTCGCCAGCAGCGGCGCTACGGACGGCTCCCCCAGGCCGCGCACCCAGTCGGCCAGGTCGCTGATCTGCATCGCGCACGCGTCGGCGATGTTGATCCCGCTGATCTTCGACGAGCGCGCCGCTTCGCTGAGGCGGGTGCCGTCGCACTCGGGGCAGATGGTGAACGTCACCGCCCGCTCCACGAAGGCGCGGATGTGCGGCTGCAGCGCGTCCACGTCCTTGGCCAGGAACGACTTCTGGATCTTCGGGATCAGGCCCTCGTACGTCAGGTTGATGTTGTCGACCTTGATCTTGGTCGGCTCCTTGCGGAGCAGGTCGTGGAGCTCCTTCTTGGTGTACTTGCTGATGGGTTTGTCCGGGTCGAAGAAACCGCAGCCGCTGAAGATGCGGCCGTACCAGCCGTCGACGCTGTAGCCGGGGATCGTGATCGCGCCCTCGTTGATCGACTTGCTGTCGTCGTACAGCTGGGAGAGGTCGAAGTCGGTGACCGAGCCCCGGCCTTCGCAGCGCGTGCACATGCCGCCGGTTCGGCTGTAGGACTGTTTCACGGTCGTGCTGTTGGCGCCGCGGTCGATCGTGATCGGACCGCTCGCCCGTACCGAGGCGACATTGAACGAGTACGCGTTGGGCGAGCCGATGTGCGGCTGCCCGAGCCGGCTGAACAGGATGCGCAGCATCGCGTTGGCGTCGGTGGCGGTGCCGACGGTGGAACGGGGGTCGGCGCCCATCCGCTGCTGGTCGACGATGATCGCGGTCGTCAGCCCGTCGAGCACGTCGACCTCGGGCCGCGCCAGCGTCGGCATGAAGCCCTGCACGAAGGCGCTGTAGGTCTCGTTGATCAGCCGCTGCGACTCCGCGGCGATCGTGCCGAACACCAGCGAGCTCTTGCCCGAGCCGGAGACACCCGTGAACACCGTCAGCCGGCGCTTCGGGATCTCGATGCTGACGTCCTTGAGGTTGTTCACGCGCGCGCCGTACACGCGGATCAGATCGTGGCTGTCGGCCGCGTGCAGCGTGGGCGCCTGCGCGTCCGTCCTCGTGGACATGGTCATCCTGTCTCCATCTGTTGGTCGGGGGGGGGTCGCCTGGCTCGATTTGACCAGATTCGAGGGTACGTCTGGTTCGTGTTCCTTCGACCCAGGCGTAGGCCGCGGTCACCCCGCCCCGCGGCGGCGGGAGCGGGGGTCGGCGCTCAGTCCTGGAGCAGCCCGAGGACGTTGCCGTCGGGGTCGGTGAAGGTGGCCACCAGGCGTCCGCCGCCGACGTCGTGCGCGGGCTCCTTCACGGTGGCGCCCGCGGCGGTCACCTCGGCCAGCTTCGCCTCGATGTCGGCCACGTGCCAGTACGCCACCGGCGAGGTCATGCCCTGCGGTCCACCGCCCGGCACCAGCCCGATGTGCTGACCCTCGGCCTCGAAACCGACATAGTAGGACGAGTCGGCCACCGGCTGGACGCCGAGCAGAGCGGCGTACACCGCTTTGGCGGCGGCCAGGTCGGAGACGGGATGCAGGACGGTCTTGATTCCCTGGGTGGTCATGGGCACTCCTGAGATTGCGGATTGTCGAGCTTGAAGACGGACGGAGATTGCCGTCGGTCATGACAGTCAGGCTAGTTGCGGGCCTGTGACCTGCGCTTCTCGATTCCTGACCGGTCTGGTCACCTGTTTCCCGAGGTCCTAGAGTTGGCCGAATGAGCCCAAAGATCGCGACGTCGGACACCGTCACCCGTGAGCAACTGCTCGATTTCCTGCGCGTACGGCACCGGGCGATCGTCATCACGGCCCGGCGGGACGGACGGCCGCAGGCGTCGCCGGTGACCTGCGGGGTCGACGACGACGGCAGGATCGTGATCTCGACCTACCCCGAGCGGGCCAAGACCCACAACGCCCGGCGCGACGAACAGGTCAGCGTCATGGTGTTGTCGGACGACTTCGACGGCGCTTGGGTGCAGGTGGACGGCACCGCGGAGGTGCTCGATCTGCCGGAGGCGCTCGAACCCCTGGTGGACTATTACCGCTCGATCTCGGGCGAGCATCCCGACTGGGACGAATACCGTGCGGCCATGACACGCCAGGGCAAGTCGCTGCTGCGCGTCACCCCCACCCGCTGGGGCCCGATCGCCACCGGCGGCTTCCCCGCTCGCCTCGCCTGAAGATGGCGCTTAAGCCGCCCTCCTCGCCGGATAGATGAGGACGAGATCCACGCCTGGACGTGTATACAGGCGCAGGCGGTAGCGGCCAGGGCCGTTGCGCGCGAGGTTGGGGAAGCGCACCTTGCTCGCCGACAACGTCTCCATCACCAGGCGGCCCGATTCGCTGATGATGTCGGCCTCGACCACCTCGTCCCACCCTTTTCGTCGCAGGGGTGGCGGGGCCGAGTTCAGCGCCTTCGCCGTGACGCAGGTCGCCCAGTCCTGGCTGGGTGTGTAGATCAGGGCCAGCTGACCGCTGGTTGCCAGGGTGTCGACCTGTTTCGCGTCCCAGATCTTCTCGGCGTCTTCCTCGGTGTCCGCTTCCGCGTCGTAGATGCCGTAGGGCTGGGTGTCCCAGTCGTAATAGGACGCGGTCGCCTGGAACCGGGTGCGTAGCGCGGGCCACGGGTCGCGGCACAGTGCGTCCTCCTTGCGCGCCTCGCGCCTCAACCGTTCGCGCTGGATGTTCTCCTTCTCTGCCTCTTGCTGGGCGATCTGAGCGGATGACAGCAACAGATCCGGATATTTCCGTCCAATCACCTCCGGGCAGAGCAGCGCGAGCAGCGCAGGCCGAGCCCTGACCGGCTCCCCGGCTGCGAACCTGGCGCACGCATTCCAGCCCTTGCCGAGCAGTTCCTGGTCCGAGACATGCCGAGAAGGCTTGCTCACGCTGCACACGTAGGCCCAATCGCGCTTGTTGGCCGGGACATCCGCGACACGTGGCGGTTTCCACCACGTCCAACATTCGGTGGGCTCATCGCTCTGCCAGGTGTAGGTGAGATGTGGACGGCCTTCGGCTCCGATGACCATCAGCGGGAGAACCGTGGCAGCAGCGGCGACCGCTGTGGGCACGCGCAGTGGCGCGTTCTGCTTCGGCTCGCGGTTCAGTTCATGCGCCGTACGGGCCAGCCAGACGATGTAGAGCACATCCATCGCCTCGGCGATCGACTCGATCGTGCTGCCGCGGGTCAGGCCATCCACCAACTCCACCAGGAACGCGCTCGCGAATATGCCCAGCCCGATGAGGAGGGTCATCCGGCTCCAGCGCCCGTCGCGCCGCTGAGCGAGCAGGAGCATCACTATCGCGACGAACGAGGCCACTCCTGCGGCCATGACAGTCACTTGATAGGCCGGACTCATGAAGAGCCGGAACACTGAATCGTCCGCCAGGTCGTACACGAGCGATCTGACCGGTTCCATCAGTCCGAGCAGGAGCAGAGCCAGTCGGAAGGGCCAGCCTGACCCGGTGAACACCATCGTGAACAACACGAGCGCGGGCACCCAGAGCGCCAGCCCGATGACCGTTTCGACCAGGCCTGGGAGGAGTGAGGGGATCAGCAGCCACACTACGTCGGCGTACAGCAGCAGCCGTAGCCACCTGGCCGCCCGGCTCATCGGCACGGCCGTGGGCGCGGGTCCCCGCAGAACCTGCCACAGCATCCACGAGTTCACCAGCCCAAGCAGCAGCAGACCACCCAGCACCGGCACCAGCGGGGACTTCCCGGTGATCTCGCTGGGCGGGTACCACATGGTGACCAACCAGGCGGGTGTCGCCGTGCCCATCACCAGGCTGAGGATGATCGAACCGAGGGTGATGACTAAGTAGGCAGAAGCCGCCAAACGGTATATGCGCACAATGAGGCATGATCGTAGTACGACTACGCAATGCTCCCGTGCGGGCCCAGCGGGCATTCCGGAGCTGGTCCAGGTGAATTGCCGGAATCCGAGAATGCCGGTTTGAAGCCGGATACGTCACCGGATGGGACGACGCGCAAGGTCGAAGAAGTCGATGGCGTACCACCCGATGCCGTCTTCAGTCAGCTTCTCGGCCGTAAACGACCGAGCTTGCAGCTCCTGACCGTCGATGGCGTCGACGGTTCGGGCCGCGTCAGGCAGCGTGACTCACTGCCCAGCCCGTGGCACCGCGTGAGGCGATGTTGCGGGCCGCGTTGACGTCGGCGTGCTCAGCGAAGCCGCACGAGGTGCAGGAGAAGGTGGCCTGGTCCGGCCGGTTCTTCTTGTCCACATGCCCGCAGGTCGAGCATTCCCGGCTGGTGCAGGCCGAATCGACGTACACCAGGGGAACGCCCTGGCCGGCCGCCTTGTAGGCGATGAAGCTTCCCAGCTGGTGGAAACTCCACGAGTGCAGGGTGACCCGCTGGGGCTTGCGGAGCCGTACCCGGTCACGGATTCCACTCAGGTCTTCCAGTGAGATGCCGCGCCCGGTGCGTTTCGCCTCGGTCACGATGCGTTTGCTGATGACGTGGTTGGCGTCGGCGGCGAAGCGGGCCTCTTTGCGGAAACGCCGTTTGAGGAGTCGTTTCGCGGACTTGGTGTTCCTGGCCTGCAACCGGCGGCGTAGCTCCCGGTGCCGGTGGCGGACCGCGTTGAGGGTCTTCCCGGCGTAGAGCGTGCCATCGGAGGTGGTCGCGAAGTTGGCGATGCCCAGGTCGACGCACACGAATCCGACCGGGTCGAGGACCTGGACGTCGGGCAGGTCGCAGGTGGCGTACAGAAACCACATGCCGTCGCGGTGGATCAGGTCGGATTCGCCTTTGCGGTGCGCGGTGAGCATCTTCAGCTGATCGGGAGAGCCGGTGAAGGCCATGTTCCTGAGTCGGCCGGCCGTGGTCCAGATCGACAGCGTGCGGGCGTCGTGGTTCCAGCTCAGGCACCGGTCGTCGTAGGGCTTGGCGGCGTCGGGACCGAAGGTGATCGGTTTGGATTCGGCTTTGGCCCGGCGGGGCGAGCCTTCCGGGCCCAGGTTCCCCGCGCGGATGTTGCTTCTCAGGGAGGTGTAGGCGTCGGCTACCTTCTTGATCGCGTGCTGGGCGGCCTGCGCCGCGAGAGCGAACTCCTCCCGCACGTTGGCGTAGGTGAGTTTCCTCAGGTCGTAGTGGCGGCGCGTGTTCCGTTCGAACGCGACCTTCGACACGTGGTTGGCGGCCTGGTTGACCATGCGCAGGGTTGCCTGTAGTGCCGCCGCCTGCTCGGGCGTTGGCAGGAGCTTCACCCGCACCACCAACTTCACAATCGAACACACTACCATTTGGCCTATGTCACCGCGCTGGGAGCCTGACCCCGACACCCGCCGGGGTAGAAGTGTTGTCCATAGCCTCCACGCTCACTTGGTCTTCATCCCGAGGTCTCGACGTGGAGTGTTCACCGAGGAGATCCTGACCCGCTGCGAAGCCATCATGATCGAGGTGTGTGACAACTTCGGCGCGGAACTGGTGGAGTTCAACGGCGAACCCGACCACGTCCACCTCTTGGTCCGCTACCCGCCCAAAGTCGCCCTGTCCAGCTTGGTCGGCTCCCTCAAGGGCGTCTCGGCCCGACTCCTGCGCAAGCAGTACCCGGCCCACATCAGCAAGGACCTGTGGGGCGACCACTTCTGGTCCCCGTCCTACTTCGCCGCCTCCTGCGGCGGAGCCCCACTCTCCATCATCAAGGAGTACATCGAGAACCAGAAACGGCCCGGCTGAGCTACTCACGCGGACTACCTGTCACGGCACCGCTCGGGCCTGAAGGCCCTCCCGCGCTGTCGCTTCCTCCCGGGCGTAAACGCCCGGGGTAGATCTCGCTGGAACTTGCTCGCTTTCGAGGAGACAGCAGGCGGGGCCTTTCCCCTGATTCTTCACCTGCCGGTGTGCGGGGCTGTCGCGGGTAGTTCCACAGTGATGCGGATCCCGCCGGCAGAGCGCGGGGTGAGGGTGAGTGTTCCGTCATGTGCGTGGGTGATGGTCTTGACAATTGCCAGGCCGAGGCCGACGCCCGCGTGGTCGGTGTGTATCCGCTCGGTGCCACGCTGGAACGGTTCGGTGAGTGTCGAGACCAGCCGCGGGGTGAGCGTCTCGCCGGTGTTTTCGACAGCGAGCACCACGGTCTTGGGGCGGACGCTGGTATTGACCCAAACGGTGCCCTGTTCGGACAGGTTGTGGACGATCGCGTTCTGCACCAGGTTCATGGTCAGCTGCAGCAGGAGCGTTTGCGATCCGATCGTGGGGGTGATGTCGCCGCAGGTCTCGATGGTGACGCCATGCTTTTCCGCGAGGGGGAGGAGTGTTTCTGTGGCTTCTTCCGCCACGAGGGACAGGTCGACGTGTTCCCGGGTGAAGGACCGCTGCTCGGCGCGGCTGAGCAGGAGCAATGCTTCGGTGAGGTCGATGGCTCGGGTGTTGACGGCGTGGAGGCGGTCGACGAGTTCGCCGATGTCGCGGTGCGGATCGGTGCGGGCCACGTCGAGAAGTGCCTTCGAGATCGCGAGCGGGGTGCGCAGTTCGTGAGAGGCGTTGGCTGCGAATCTCTGCTGTTCGGCGACGTGTGCTTCGAGCCGTTCAAGCATGCCGTCGAAGACGTCGGCGAGTTCGCGAAACTCGTCTCTGCGGCCCGGTAGCCGGATTCGGTGGGAGAGTGATCCGGTCGTGGCCAGCCGCGTGGCGTCGGCGATGCGGGTCAGCGGGGCGAGCATCCGGCCGGCGAGGATCCACCCTCCCGCGAGGCCGAACATCAGCAGCAAGAGCAGCACCGCGCCCGCGGCCGACGCGAAGTCGCGCAGGAGGGTCGTGCGGCTCAGCACTCCCCCGGGGACACTCGTGTAGTCGGGCAGGTGGCGCAGGATGAAGATCCACACCGCCGCGAGCGGCAGGGCGCCGGCGAGCATGAGGAATCCGGCGTAGCTGAGGGTGAGTTTGAGGCGAACGCTCAACCCGGGCGCTCTATCCACGGTCTCCTCCCTCATGTCCGGCCTCTGGTCGCGTGTCGATGCGGTAGCCGACGCCGGGAACGGTGGCGATGAGCCAGGGTTCGCCGAGACGCTTGCGCAGTGCCGAAACCGTGATGCGCACGGCGTTGGTGAACGGGTCGGCGTTCTCATCCCACGCCCGCTCCAGAAGTTCCTCGGCGCTGACGACACCGCCTTCGGCCGCGACGAGGACTTCGAGCACGGCGAACTGCTTCCTGGTCAACGCGACATAGCGGCCGTCCCGGTAGACCTCTCTGCGGAACGGGTCCAGCCGCAGACCGGCGATCTCTCGCACAGGCGGCCTGTTGTGGGCACGTCTGCGGTCGAGTGCTCTGAGCCTGAGGACGAGCTCCCGGAGTTCGAAAGGCTTGGTGAGGTAGTCGTCGGCGCCGAGCTCGAACCCGGAGGCTTTGTCGTCGAGCCGGTCGGCAGCGGTGAGCATGAGGATCGGCATGCCGCTGCCGGAGGCGACGACGCGTTTGGCGATCTCGTCACCGGACGGTCCAGGAACGTCGCGGTCAAGGACGGCGATGTCGTAAATGTTGATGCCCAGCAGTTTCAGAGCAGTGTCGCCGTCACCTGCGATGTCGGCGGCGATCGCGTCCAGGCGGAGACCATCGCGGATGGCTTCCGCCAGATAAGGTTCGTCCTCGACGATCAGCACGCGCACGCTCTTGATGCTACGAGCGGGCGCATATCGTCAGCGTATTGAAAACCGCATACGCGCTGGCAACACCACGCTGCCTTGACTGGCGCTATGCCCCCAATCCCACCGGCGGCACGAATATCGCGCCGCCGGATTCGCCGGTTCCTCGCTTTGAGTGTCGTCCTAGCAATGATCAGCGCAGCCTGCGCCGACCAGGTGCCGAATTACTCGCCTTCCCCGGCCGCTGGTGTACGTGGCGAGGCTGATGGCGCCGTCCCTGACGGTGCGACGGTGTTCGAGGACGAGTATCCCGGTGTGGCCAACCTCGACCCCGCTCTACTCCAAGCCCTGCGTGAAGCGGCGACGGATGCCGCCGAGGACCAGGTCACGTTCTACGTCAACAGCGGCTGGCGTTCCCCTGAGCGCCAGAATCAGCTCCTTCGTGAGGCGGTCTCGACATATGGCTCGGCAGCGGAAGCCGCCCGATGGGTGGCCACCCCGGAGACGTCTCGGCACGTGTCGGGGGACGCGATCGACATCGGGCGCTACGATGCCACGGCGTGGCTGTCCGAGCACGGCGCCGAGTACGGGCTGTGCCAGATCTACCGGAACGAACCCTGGCACTACGAACTGCGCACTGAGGCGATCGATCGTGGTTGCCCTCGCATGTACGCCGACCCCACCCAGGACCCGAGGATGCAGCAGTGACCGGCAGTGAGTTAGGACAGACGATGACGCAGGTGCCGACGGCGTGGCTAGGTTTGCCACGAGAATCGGGGGATGAGCGGCCGCGTGCCGGAGGCGCTGGCCCCCGTCGACCTCGCGCCGACGGGGCATCCGTACCAGCGCCGAGTTAGAAGGCGAACACCTCCCAAGTGGCCACGGAGAGCCAGCAGGTGTTGGTGAAAGTTCGGGTGTAGGAGATCGGGCGGCCGAACCATACGCCCGTCGCCGTGGCCGTCACCGGGTCGTACAGGGCGATGCACATCACACCCTGCTTGGGCTGGATCGACGCGGGATTCCCCAGCGCCGGTGCCAGCCGGGCGCAGGCGGCCGCTGGGTTCGGGTGTGTCCCCCCGTCGGGTGCGCAGGTGAGCGTGGCGGTCTTGGGAATCCCGTTGCGTACGAGGGTGAGCTGGTAGTTGGCTCCGGCGGACGCGGCGGCCGGGGAGGCGGTGAGGGGAGCGGAGAACAGCGCGGCGGTCAGCGCCAGCGCGACGATCCTTACGATCTTCATCACGGCTCCTGGAATGGGTGGGTGCCATCTATGCATGCGCGGCCCGTCCGCCCCGTCAAGCCCACCGCCGCGACCGTTGACGAAGTCGCAGCGTACGGGTCGTAGCCCTGTGTATGTTTCGCAGTCTTACTCCTGCGCGCTCACCCACGCGGGGCGACTCGGGCAGACTATCGAACATATGTTCGAGACACTGGAGGAGTTGCCGGAGCAGTTCCCTCCGCTCAACTCGGTGCCGGACGGGCCACTCTTCCGGATCATCGGCGGCGGCCTGGCCCGCGCGATCCTGTGAGTGCGTCGCGATGACGGCTGGTGGCTCTATTTCCGGAGGCCGTCCTGGAGGTGACGCGCAAGGACCACGACGCCATCGCGATGAGGTGGAGGCAGGTCCACCAGGACCAGATCGAACAGCTGCCCAGCGTTGACTGCAAGCGGGTCAGGAAGGTTGACGGTCGGGTGGCAGTTCTACCGGATTCACCGGGGGTAGATCGCGTTGCTGTACAGAGATCAAAAAGGCCCACTGCAATGATCGCAATGGGCCTTTGACCTGCTGCGCGGCCGGGAGGACTCGAACCCCCAACCTTCTGATCCGTAGGAAAAGCATCGATTGGCGGCGCCTATGCCTCTGAACTGCAGAAACAGCTCGGCTTCTAGCCTGCCGTGGTGCTTGTGGGAATGCATTGGGAACATGCCGGGGCCCAGCCAATAGACATGGGTGAACCGACCGAGACGCATGAGGAGACGGCTCGCACCGTGCAGCTCGCGATCGAGTACGACCCCCGGCCACCGTTCGACGCCGGCCGCCCGGTGCGAGGCCGCACTCAGCCTGATCATCTGACCCTTCGCCCGTCGCGTGATCGCGACGACCCGTCGGAAAACGATCAGTCGCAATCAGGGGAGGGACCTTCGGATCCCACACTCCCGCCAGGTCAGTGCGATTCGTGAAGGCCCGCAGACGACTACGAGGCCCTCGCTCAGGTCTGTGCACCGAGTGCGAAGTAACCAGGAGCGCGCGTAAGCGCCGTCACCCGGGCTCGTCATAGACGGCCACTGTCAGCGCCCCCGGACGGTGCTGGTGGTCGGGGACCTTCGCCACCAGCCGGACCTGGATGGTCACCGTCTTCTGGCTCCGCGGCCGCGGCCCGCCCAAGGTGGTGAAGACGATCCCGCGATCGGCGGGCGAGGCGGAGCAGACGATGGAACTCTTGATCAGGCGGCCGTTCACCCGGACCTCTTGAGCCAGGCGGCCGGCGACGTCGCCTCCGCAGTACGTCAGGAACGCCATCGACCGGCCTTCGTTCGGAACGGTGACCGTCAATTCGCGTACGGCCGGCCAGGTGATGCTCTTCTTCGTGATCAGGGTGTATCCCCCGAAGCCCGCAGGTGGCTCGGCCGGTGGCGACGCAGCCTTCATCGTGGCGGGTGGCGTCCATTCATAGACGCCGAACCGCCACTTCTGCAGGCGCACGTCCTCGAACCCCTTGGGCGCTTTGACGGTGAACCTTGCCCGTCGCGTCCCGGCCGGGAGCGGCATCACGTCGACCGGCCTGTTCGTTTCGCACGCGTCCGACAGGAACGGGAGAGGCGACAGGGTGAACACTGTGGCGACGCCCGGAACCCGTACGGTGACGTCCGGCATCATGAACATCGACTTCGTCGGGCAATTCGGGAGAATGGCCAGCGGCCTGCCGCGCACTTCCACGTCGAACGTCACCGTCTTCTCGCGCGAGGCGTCGAGCGTCGCCGTGGCGACCCTGCGGTAGACCGTCCCGTCCGCTTCCTCCAACTGAGCCGGGATCGGGCCGCCGGCGGACGCGGTGATCGTCTGGTCGCCTTTCTCAGGCCCGCGCAAGCTCAGCATGCTCGCCGACGCCACGACCGCCACGACGCCCGCGACGACGGCGAGACGGCGACGGCGGGCGGCACGCACCCGTGCCCGCAGCGGCTCCCACGGGATCGGGCGCTCGAACGCGTGACGGCTGCGCTCGTCCAGAAGGTCATGGAGATCTCGCCGGTTGATGGGCATGCGCCTACCCCCAACTCATGGACGTTGATGCGAACGAGTCGTCTACGCGCAGTTTGGCCAGCGCCTTGCTGGTCTGGCTCTTGACCGTCCCCACACTGCACCCCAGCGTCTGGGCGGCCTGGGCCTCGGTCATGTCCTCGAAGTAGCGCAACACCACGACGGCTCGCTGCCGGACGGGCAGCCGCCCCAGCGCCTGCCAGAGGAGTTCCCGCTCGTCGGCCTGCTCCATGCGGTCGGCCTCCTGCGTCCGGGCGGGCGGCGATCCGGTCGTGACCTCCGCCCATCTCCACCGCCGCCGCCACCACGACACGTGCACATTCACCATGATCTTGCGGACGTACGCCTCCCGCTCGTCGCCCATGCGCGGCCAGGCCAGCCACGTCTTCAACAGCGCCGTCTGCACCAAGTCCTCGGCTGCCCCCCAGTCTCTGGTCAGCAGGTAGGCGGTACGGAGCAACCGCGTCCACGCGGCGGCGACAAACGCGTCGTACTCCGATCGATCCGCCATCAACAAGCCCCCCTCAAGCGACAGTCACCCGTTTGTACGCCCCCAGGACACGAAAAGGTTGCCCGGACGCTTGGTTTGCCGGACAGCGCGGCTACCGGGTTCCGGGAAGCCGCGTCAGTGCCGTGAGCGAGCCGTAACAGTGCTCCATAGCAGCGTGGGCGGCATGAATTCGACGACGCACGCGATCCAAGTCGAGGGCCTGGTGAAGCCGCCCGCGCGTGCTATTCCTGGACGAGCCGACCACCGGGCTGGACCCGCGCTCGCGCGGTGACGTCTGGGACCTCGTCCGGGACGTCGTCGCCGACGGCACGACCGTGCTACTCGCCACCCAGTATCTCGACGAGGCGGACGGGGTCGTGGTGATCAAGGTGGTGGCCGCGATCGTCACCGAGGCCGGCGGGACGGCAGCGGTCCGAGGCGGAACGCCGGCCGGCAGGCCCTGCTCGTGCTGGTCCACCTGCGCAAAGGCGAAACCCTACCGAGGCGGAGGCCGGATTCGGCGTGGGCACGACCACCGCCTGGCGCTATGTCCGCGAGGCGATCACGCTGCTCGCCCGTCGCTCCCCGAGCCTGGACCAGGCATTATGGGCAGCCGAACGCCCCGACTACGCCTTCGTCGTACTGGACGGGACCCTCATCCCGATCGACCGAGTGGCCGCCGACCGGCCGTACCACTCCGGTAAGAACCGAGCAAACTCATCCGACGCCATGACCCTGCTCCGCGCCCACTCGCCCCTCCTCCAGGGCATCCGTGCCAGCGAAAATCTGGCCACCATCCTCAGCTCGCTCAAGCAAGGCCTCATCGAGCTTGCAAGCGTCATAACCAAAGGAGGTCCAGGATCGGTCGGGAAAGCCCTGTGAATCGTGTCGAACTACGGCCTCGTCGAATTGGACAAGCGGTGGGTTGATCATCTGGCCGCCAGCAGCAACTATGGCAGCACCCTCGTCCCCGACAATGATGGGCAGGCGCTCAGTGCCTTCATGGCTTGCGACATCCACGAACTACCCGGCTACTTCAACTATGTAGGCGATGAGTCGTCGTACTCCACCCAGCAGGGCGTGAAAGGCACCGAATTCCCCAACATCCTAGTCGTCTTGGACGACGAAGAGGGCACCCACTCTCACTTCTCCTACGACAAGCTGTTCGGCTTGCGAGGGCTCTCTAAGGCCGACGAAGCAGCACTTCAAGAGGGGCGCGACAGCGTCCTGGAGCGCATTGGCGCGGTGCCATTGGAGATGAAGGACTCAAGCGGTCGGAGCTGGCCTGCGGGCTCGGCGAGGGCGAGGCTGGGGAAGCGGTCGAACAGCGCGGGAAGAGCGATCTGCGCTTCCAGGCGGGCTAAGGCAATTGAACCCTTGACCTACGCATTCACTTTGGAACCGGCGTCGCGATCGCCCAGGAGATGCATGACGAAGGTCCTTAGGACGTTGCTGCCACTGGAGACCAAAACGCCCCGAAGCACGGATGCTCGGGGCGTTTTGGCTGTTCAGGTGATGTGGTCAGGGGCGGGTCGAACGCCGACGTTGCTGTCACGGCGAGCCGCCGCCCTCGTTCCCTTTACTGCAAGATCTCGACAGCTTGGAGTACGTCCGTGAACACGTGGTCGGCCTGGTGCTCGACACCGGGCCAGGTGCCCCTGGTCGTTGAGGCCGTGCTTGGTCGGACGCCGGGAGCCGCGCCTGTGGGCCTTTCACTGTTGCTCTCCGGGCTCGGTGCCGCCCCCCGGAGAACCTGACGGTAGGAACCGACATCACGGCCGCGGTGCGGACCAAGCCCTTTAGCCGAGCCTCGTCCGTACCGCTCACCACCCCCGAACCCGCAGGTTCGTCCGGTAAAGATCCGCTTTAGGCAGCGGCCCCCTCCGGACGAACCCGCGTTTCGGTGCGTCCATATGTCTACACCAGTGTGTCGATATCGCCGAGGATATCCTTACTGTCCGAGTTGCATCACGCCGAAAGAACGAATCGTCAGACGACGGGTGTCATCTGGGATCGACGTTATGGCAACTCGTTCTCGATCACGCCGTCGGCGCCGGCCCCGAGTATTTGCTTCTGCATCTTCAGCCGATAGCGGCCGACCAGTCCCCCGATAGTCCGATTGACACCATTCCCGCCCGACGTCTGTCCTGACGCCACGGTAACCCCGGTGTCCACGTCCACGACCTGGTACTTCACCGTGTTAGCGGTGTAAGAGGTGATGTGGATGTCGACCCAGTTGCCTCCCGGGTAGGCGTTGATGATGCCGCTCGTACAGCTGGTGTTGAAGGTTCCCAGATGGCACGTGGACGACGCGGCTTCGGCCGGTGCCGCGGCGAACAGCACAGCGCACGTGGTCGCCCCGATGAGCAGCGCTTTGGTTTGCTTTCGCATGTGTTTCCTCCATAGAGGGTCTTCTGGGGTGATAATGCGGTCTTTAGTCGCATCCCCGGACCACTGTTGGTCTGCGGCGCCCCGGTAAAACCGAAGATCGTGGCGCCGGGTTGAGTATCGGACACGTCGGTATATGCCAGGTATAGACCCTGGTAGCACGCGCTTCATCGCCCTAGGACCGATCCGGCGCGGACTCTTACATGACCGCAGGAGCAAACACCGGGCCGGTATCGCCTACGCCTTGTCCATGGCATCCAAAGCCATGCTCGACAAGAACTGCCCTCATGACGACAAGGCGGTGAGGACCGCACTTCGACGGTGGGGATTCAACACCAGAGAACGTGACTCCGCTCCGGCCGAGGTGGAAGAGATCCTTCGATGGGTCTCACGCCACAGCCGACCCGTATCCGCGCTCTCCGATGCAACCGTGACACGTAAGTTGATGAACGCCGCGACTACCCGGCTCGACGGTATGCGCGTCGCCGCCAGCACCAACCGGTGGCATCGCGTCATCCTCTCCAACGCGCTGACCCACGCCGTCGAACTCGGCCTCCTCGATACCAACCCCATTCCGAGCTTGAAATGGAAAGTGTCCACGCCGACCCATCACGTGGACCGCAAGTCAGTCGTCAACCCCGAACAGGCCCGACGACTACTCGGCGCGGTGGAGGCCCAGAAGCCCAGCGGCCCATTGCTGATGCCGTTCTTCGCAACCCTCTATTTCGCTGGCCTCTATTTCGCTGGCCTCTATTTCGCTGGCCTTCGCCCCGAGGAAGCGGTCAACCTGAAAGAAGGGGACCTCACCTTGCCCGATACCGACGACGCCTGGGGGGAGCTCTATCTCACCCAAGCCGCACCGGACGCGGGGAAGGAATGGACAGGCACCGGCGAGCAGCGCGACCTACGCGGCCTCAAGCACCGGCCCCAGGGCCACGGACGCCCCGTACCCTGTCCTCCCGAGTTGGTTGCCATTCTGCGTAACCACCTCAAGGAACACGGGGCGGGACCTGACGGCCTGATCTTTCGTGGGCGGTTCGGGGGCATGCTTTCGACCAGCACCATCAAGCAAATCTGGGCTAAGGCACGAGTAGAGGCGCTAAGCACTGAAGATGCTGCTTCTCCAATCGCCCGGCGCCCTTACGACCTACGCCATGCCTGCTTGTCCACATGGCTCAACGCTGGCGTTTCCCCGAAACAGGTTGCCGAGTGGGCGGGCAACAGCGTGGAAGTTCTCCACCGGACATACGAGAAGTGCCTCGTCGGTCACGACCAGATCGCCATGCGCCGCATCGACAGCGCCCTGTATGGCGAGTTCTCGCGCTCTCCAGAGGCGGGGACTACAGGCTCGCCATGACCCTCCGCGGGCGGCCCCGCACCACGGGAGACGGGACTCGTCGACGGCCAGTCTGCGCCCGACAGCGTGGGAACACATTGGGAATGATCAGCCGACTACGCTAGATCATCTCCGAACACCGCCGGGCACGGGGAGGATCTTCGGAATGAAGAAAGCCCAGGTCATCGCAGTGATGACCTGGGCTCTGCCTTGCGCGGCCGGGAGGACTCGAACCCCCAACCTTCTGATCCGTAGTCAGATGCTCTATCCATTGAGCTACGGCCGCTTGTTTGTTGCCGTGACTTGTCGCTGGCAACGGATCCAACTGTACCAGCCGGACATGGCTGATCGAGCCAATTATCCCGTGGGCCACGCCGTCCTGGCGTCAGGTTGTGGATCTTCTTGGAGATCGACGGCTGGGGGTTGATCAGGGGAAGGGCCGGCTGGGGCGGAGTCGTGGGCCTGCATCCGGCATGTCGTCGAGAGGTGATCACGGGTGGCTTGGGGATGCGACCACTCTCGTGGTTCGGGGTGGGGGCGAGCGGGTCGCCGATCATAGCGTAGCGCTCGTTCGAATCTGCCGCGGATGCCCCGGATTTTCAGGGCATGACGGAGTCGAGGGTGCCAGGGGCGTCGAGGGTTGTGGTCATTCCTTGGCTTTGGGGGTGGGGCGGGTGGGGGATGAGGGTTCGTGCCCCCTGCCAAGAAGGGTCAAAGTTCTCTGGCTGTGGGCGTGGAGCGCAATCGCGAGGGCCATAAAAAGGGATATATCCGCCTATACCTCACCAGATGGGGCTGATGCTGATGAACCTAGGCATCGTCGTGACGGCCGCGTGTCTTCTCGTGGTGCTGATCGTCATGCAGTCCGTACGGCGGCGGAAGGTGGACATCGAGAACGAGCGCATGCTGGCCGAGCAGGTCGAGGGGGCGCTGGGAGCCGATGGGCGTGGGCTCGATGATGCGGTGATCTTGCTTCAGCGGTCGCGGCAGTTGGGGTTGGCGGCGCGGCTGCATGTGTCGGGGGCGCCGAGGAAGTTGCCGCGCAGTGTGGATCTGGCCGGGTATCGCATTGTTCAGGAGGCACTGACCAATGCGCTGGAGCACAGGACGAACGCGGCGACGGTGACCATCAGCTATCAGGTGGGCGCGATCACGCTCACTGTGGACAGCCCGGTTGGGGGGAAGCCGACGCGACATTCTGGGGTGAAGCGGATGCGCGAGCGGGCGACTCCGTTGGGCGGGACGGTGCAGTCGGGGCCTTATCGGGGGGGCTGGCGGGTTCACGCGTACCTGCCTACCGAGCTCACTCCGTCGTGACCTGGTCCTTTTCCTTCTTCGGTCACAGGGTGTGCCAGATCGCGGCGATCAGTGGGACTCTCAGGGCGCCGAGCACGGAATACGCGATGTACGCCGCGGCGAGACCGTGTTGCCAGGTCGCCGCAGCGCCGGAACGCATGTCGATCACGGCTGCCACCAGTAGCACCACGTCGATCAGTGGCACGCACAGCAGCAGGATGGCGCTCACGCGCGGCAGCCGCAGGCCGTACCTGGCCGCCAAGCCGAGCCCGAGGAACACCCAGAAGCCGATCTCGCACGCGATGATCAGTGCCAGCACGCCGAACACCTCCTTGATCCCATCGTCGATGCCGGACGCCTCGCATTCCTCGTCAGCGGGAACGAACCGGGATACATCCTTCGATGTACGCCGGATGATGAGATGGGGGCATGGCTCCCGGTCGGCAGGACACCTGGATGGCCGGCGTGCTCTTCGTCGGCGGCCTGGTCCTGCTCGCCGCGGGCGTGTACATCCCTCGGGCAACTCCGCCCATCCTGCTCATTGCGCCGCTCGCGATCACTTGCGTCGGGGTCGCCATCCGCAGGCGTGCGCCGATCCTCACCCTCGTCCTGGGAACGATTGGCTTGTTGGGGGACGTCCTGCTTGGTCCCTCGCTGGGCACGGTCCTGATATTTACCGACAACATCTATGCCGCCGCCCTGTACGGCCCTGCGCCGCTGACTCGTGCCCTGCTCCGGATAACCCCCGGTGGGCACCCTTGTTATCGGCGCTGCTGCCGGATATGTCGTTGGGGATTGGCGGGCGATCCTGCCGGTGGGGGTCCAGGCCGCGCTCGTCGGAATCATTCCGGTGATCACGGCGGTCATCGTCCGGCAGCACCGGGACCAGGCCGAGGCCGAGCGCGCCAGGGCGGAGCAGATCGCGCGGCTGGCTGAGCTCGACCGCCGGACGGCGATCACCGCTGAGCGTACGCGGATGGCCAGGGAGCTCCATGATCTGGTCACCAACCACTTCAGTGCGATCGCCATCCAGTCCGCGGGAGTGCTTTCTCGGTCGGATCTGGAGCCACAGGCCGTACAGGCGATCGTGGAATCGATCCGGGAGAACAGCGTTCAGGGCATGGCGGAGATGCGCACCATGATCGGGCTGCTTCGGGCTGAGACGACAGATGAGGACGAACCGACCCGGCGCAGGCTTGCTGACGCAGGGGACCTCGTCGAACGATCAGGGCTTCAGGCCACTCTTGCGATCAGCGGGTCGCCGTACGATCTGCCTGCCGCTGTCGATCTCGCCGCCTATCGGATCCTTCAGGAATCCCTGACGAATGCCCTCAAGCACGGAACGACCGCTGCCGCCATCGCCGTCGACTACCTGGCGAATGCGGTCAGAGTAACCATCGACAATCCGGTTGGCGATCAGCCGCCGGCGCTGCCGGGGGCGGGCGCGGGGCTGGTCGGGATGCGGGAACGCGTCGCGCTCGTCGGAGGGACATTCGAGGCAGGGCCGTACCGGCATGGCTGGCGGGTTCGCGCTGAGCTCCCCATTCAGGGGGAGATGTCATGATCAGGGTGCTGGTCGCGGATGATCACGCGGCCGTGCGCGCTGGGGTGCTGCTGATCCTGGGTGGGGCTCCCGATATCGAGGTGGTCGGGGAGGCCGCGGATGGGCGTGCCGCGGTGGAGCTGGCCATGGAAATGCGGCCAGATGTTGTGCTTATGGATATTCGTATGCCGCGCCTGGACGGGATCGCGGCCACGGCCGAGCTGAACGGCGTCGCGGATGTGATCGTTCTAACCACGTTCGACCAGGACGAGTATGTTTTCGGCGCTCTCCGGGCGGGGGCTGCGGGCTTTCTGCTGAAGAACATCGATGCGGACACCCTGGTCCAGGCCGTGCGACTGGTCGCGCGTGGTGACGGCCTCATCTCGCCGTCGGTCACCCGGCAGCTTATCTCCGCGTTCGCCCAGACGCGTACGGCCCCGGAACCCGAAGGGCTCACGGCGCGCGAACGGGAGGTCCTCGGGTGTCTCGGTCGGGGCTGTCGAACGCGGAGATAGCCCGCGAACTAGACATCGCCGAACCGACGGCGAAGACGCACGTCAGCCGCGTGCTCGCGAAACTCGGGTTGCAGAGCCGGGCGCAGGCAGCGGCGTTCTATGCGGGTATGTAGAGCGACAGCGTCTCAGCGACACAGGCCGGCTTCGCCACACCTTCGACCTCGATGGTGAGCTTGAGGTTGACCAACGTCCCATTCGCCGTGGCAGTAATTTCGGCAATTTCACCACTTGCTCGTACGCGCGACCCCACCGGAACCGGAGTCGGGAACCGTACCTTGTTGAGCCCGTAGTTGATGCCCATCCGGATGCCGTCGACTCGTACCAGTTCCTGCATGAACGAGGGCAGCATCGACAGCGAGAGGTACCCGTGCGCGATGGTCCGGCCGAACGGGCCTTGGGCCGCCTTGTCCACATCTACGTGGATCCACTGGTGGTCCCCGGTGGCGTCCGCGAACAGGTTGACCTGCTCCTGCGTGACCACCCGCCACTCGGTGTGGCCCAGATGATCACCCTGCGCAGCCGCCAGCTCGCCGAGATCAGCAAATATCCGCATACGTCGAACTTTATTCTGTTGGTACGCCTCCGGCTAGGGACGGCGACCCCCAGGACCTTCCCTGGCCCTGGGGGTCCAGTTCCGTCACATGGGACGTCAGCTCGTTTAAGAATGCTGGTCAGTCATAAGTAGGTCGTGCTCTTCCTATTGAGCTAGGGGTGCACGTGGAGCACCCCGCGGGAATCGAACCCGCACCCCGACTATCTCTGTCAGCATTCGATTGTTCTGGCGTCCGACGGAGAATACTGAATCTGGAGCGAGAGTCTGAGTTTGAACGGCGGCCTCTACCATTGGGCTACTCCGGTATGCGGTACCGGAGTCGGGAATCGAACCCGAACTTTTCACCGTGTTCAGTTTCGAGCTTCATTTTCAGCTTGCGCTCCTCGCGCACCCGCTCTCACGAGCGGGGGTCTATGACGTACTACCCGAGAAGGTAGGAGAACACCGCCTCACCGACCCGCTGGTCGACGATCTCGGTGCCGTTCGCCTCCTCGCGGGCATACTTGACGGCTTCCTGCAGTTTGACGACCCGGGCCAGCAGTTCGTTCACCCGACGCTGCGGCACCGAACCGGAGAAACCGACCTTGGTCCAGTAACCGACGATGATGTCCTCGTTGTACACCTGCACCTGCGCCGGGTGTTTGTCCGTCGCGGCCACCAGGACGTGGTTGCGCGGCACCTTCTTGGTTCGCGTGGTCTTCACCGGCTCGGTGCGCCAGGAATCGGTGTTCTCGTCGCGCGTCCAGCTCTCGGACGGGTCCAGCGTGGGCAGCCGCGAAATGAAATTGTGCAGGTCGACGAGCTGCTTCTCCAGAAACAGCAGGTACGTCACCGGCACCTCGGGCACCAGCACGACCCCGTCGATCTTCACATCGGCCTTCGCCGAGCAGTTCGCGACGTCCTTGGTCGCGGTGACGTCCAGGAGCCGGGTCAGCGCCACGGTCACATCCTTGAGCACCTGCTCGGCCTGCACCTGCACCCGCGTCGACTCGGGCGGCAGCTGCTCACCCTCATCATCGATCGGCTGGTACGTCCGGGAGATGCCGGACAGCAGCGGAGCCTTGTTGATCAGGCTGTGCGCGTCCGCAACCTTACGCTGGACGTCGGATTTGACGCCCTTCTCTACGGCGAGGATCTGGTTGAGCTTGGTCACGGTATGACCGTATCGGTAAATGACGACATGTCACACCTCAATATCTGAAGGGGGGATACCCGGATCTCGGGCTCCTCGCTGGGCTGCAGGTATTTCCTATCAGCCGCCACCGACAGAACCGCTCGGCCTCGCATTGCGGTGCGAAGTGGCTCTTTCTGGAGAGTGCAGGAGGATGGATTCGAACCATCACAGCAATGCGTCCGGGTTACAACCGAATGAGCTCACCAATGCTCAGCTCCTGCGGGATACCGCGTCCAGGCGGCAGGATTCGAACCTGCGATACTCCTGCTCCCAACGCAGGCGGGCTGACCAAACTGCCCCACACCCGGTTTACCGTTCCGGCATTAGAACGGTAACAAGGCGCCTTCCGGTAGTTCATCTGGTTTTTCCGAATTATGCCTGCCGGGCGGTGGCTCAGGATTCTGTCGGTGCCGTGTGGCAGAGTCGTCGCCATGAGTGACGAGGTGCAGTTGAGGGATGTCGAAGAGGCCGACCTGGAGCTGTTCTACGCCCAGGAACACGACCCCGAGGCGACCCGGCGATCAAGATTCGTTCCCCGGGAACGGGACTATTTCATGAACCATTGGCGGACGAGGATCTTGGGTGATCCCACGGTCTTCGTGCAGACGGTCACGGTCGACGGCGTGGCCGCCGGCAACATCGTTGCCTGGTGGGAGGAGGGTAGACGTTTTATCGGCTACTGGTTCGGGCGCGAGTTCTGGGGGCGCGGCGTCGGCACCAGAGCCTTAGGTCTGTTCCTCGAACGAGAAAAGACTCGCCCCCTCTTCGCCGACCCCTTCTCCGGCAATGCCGGTTCGGTGCGTCTGCTGGAGAGGTGTGGGTTCCGGCCGAGCGGAACGGTCATGCATGGCCAGGACGAGCACATCATGCTCGTCCTGTCCGACGCTGAGAGCGACTGATTGCTCATTGTCGTGAGGCGAACCGTCGCTGGTCGCGACCACGCAGCCGACGCTGAGAGAACGTTGGTGGAAGAGGGATGCTGCGCTGACGAACGATCCGCGCCATCCTCATATCGTCGGAGGCATGGTGCCGATTCCGGATGAGATGAACGCTTGGGTCGTCGACCGGCCGGGGCCGATGGCCACTGGGCCGCTGCGGTATGTGCGGGTTCCGGTCCTCGAGCCTGGTCCTGGGGAAGTCCTGATCAAGGTAGAGGTGTGTGCGGTGTGCCGTACCGACCTGCATCTTACCGAAGGGGACCTGAAGCCCCGACGTCCGCGTACCGTCCCCGGGCATGAAGCGGTCGGTCGCGTTGTCGGGGGCGTCCGGGATGGCGGGTTGGCGGTCGGCACCCGGGTGGGGGTGGCGTGGCTGCGGTCAACCTGCGGCGAATGCCGGTATTGCTTGCGCGGGGCGGAGAACCTCTGTCCGTATTCCACGTATACCGGGTGGGATGCGGATGGCGGGTATGCCGAGTACCTCGTGGCACCCGAGGCCTATGTCTATCCGTTGCCGGAGGACCATCCGGCGGAGAAGCTGGCTCCGCTGCTCTGCGCGGGGATCATCGGATATCGCTCGCTGGTGCAGGCCAACCTTCCGCCCGGTGGCCGGCTCGGTATCTACGGGTTCGGCGCGTCGGCGCACCTCACCGCGCAGGTGGCTATCGCCCAAGGCGCTGCCGTACATGTGCTGACAAGGTCGGAGAAAGCGCGCGAACTCGCTCTGGGGCTGGGGGCGGCTTCCGCACGAGGCGCCTACGACGAACCACCCGAGCCGCTCGATTCGGCCATTCTCTTCGCTCCGGTGGGTGAGCTTGTGCCGGTCGCGCTTCGGGCGCTGGATCGTGGTGGAACGCTCGCCGTCGCGGGCATCCATCTCACCGACATCCCCAGCCTCGACTACGAACGGCATCTCTTTCAGGAGCGTGTGCTACGAAGTGTCACGGCCAATACCCGCGAGGACGGGCGCGCATTTCTGGCATTCGCCGCAGACAACGCCCTCCAGGTCTCGACCGTCCCGTACGACTTCGCCGACGCATCCGACGCTCTCAGCGATCTCGCCGCCGATCGCGTCAACGGCGCGGCAGTCCTGATCATGGGTGGCTGAACTGACCATGCCACAGGGTAACCGCGGCCAGCTGAGTGGACCGTCTCCTCAACGACGCCGCGCAGCCCGCTCGGCCAGGTGGCGTGGCAGTCATCTGCATGGTGGCAAGAGCGGTGACCACGAGCTCGCCGGGTCAAAGTGGCTCCCCGATCGCGGCGCTCCGAGCCGGTGAACGTTATTGGACACGGCGTTGGCCAGCAAGGTTGAACAGATCTCCCAGACCTGCCTTGATCCGGTCCGCTGTCACACCGCAGTCGCGCAGGCGGTGGGCGAGGAGTGGGGCGGCCAGTGTGGCCAGCAGCGCGTCGGCCAGGACGTAGGCGTCGGCGTCGGGTCTGGCTTGGGCGATGAGCATCGACAGGTGCGCGTGGTAGGCGTCGTACGCACCGCCGAACCGGGCCAGTGGAGCCGCCGTTTCGGCCATCAGCAGCAGGTCGAGTTGCTCCACGGTTCTGTCGACTGCGGCGTTCAGGAAGGCGCGGATGCGGACGGGCGCGTCGGCGCCGGGGCCGAGTGGGGGCGGTCCAGCGATGAACGCTGCCTGGAACTCCCGCTCTCGCTCGTCGATGAGCGCGTAGGCCAGCCCGGAGCGATCACCGAACCGGCGGTACAGGGTGCCGACACCGACTCCCGCGGCCGCGGCGACGTCGGCCATCGCCAGGCCCTCGACGCCGTGGGAGGCGACGATCTCGGCGGCGGCGGCGAGGATCTTCGCCCGGTTGCGCGCCGCGTCGACCCGCTCCTGCCGCGGATTTGTGACGAGGTTCACCGTCACAGGCTACTGGAGGCCTTGCAAGCGGAATCGATTCCGATTAACTTGAAACGGAATTGATTCCGTATAGGAGGTTGCTATGACACGCAAGGTCGCACTCGTCACCGGAGGAAGCCGTGGGATCGGCGCCGCCACCGCCGTCCGGCTCGCCGCCGACGGCGCTGACGTCGTGATCACGTACGCGCGCTCGGCGGATCGAGCGGCGGCGGTGGTGAAGGAGATGGCCGCAGCTGGGGCGCGGGGGCTGGCCGTGGAGGCGGAGGCATCCGACGCAGGCATGTTGGTGGCGGCGGTCGAGCGTACGGTCGCCGAGTTCGGGCGGATCGACATTCTGGTCAGCAACGCCGGCATCGCGCCGTACGGGCCGCTTGATGAGGTGACGCTCGCCGAGGTCGACCGATGTCTGGCGATTCACGCCCGTGCCTCGTTTGTCCTGGCCCAGGCGGCTGCGCGGTATATGGGGGTGGGGGGCAGGATCATCTGTGTCGGTAGCAGCCTTGCTGTGCGGGTGCCGTACCCGGGGTGGACTCTCTACGCGATGAGCAAGTCGGCGCTGATCGGATTGACCAAGGGGCTCGCGCGGGATCTGGGGCCGCGCGGTATCACGGCCAATCTCGTTCATCCCGGTTCGACCGACACCGAGATGAACCCGGCCGATGGTCCGGACGCGGAGGATGAGCGGCGTTTCACCGCGCTGGACAGGTACTGCCAGCCCGAGGACATCGCCGCGACTATCTCCCACCTGGCGGGCGAGGGCGGTGCGAACATCACCGGCTCTGCCATCGCCGTCGACGCGGGCACCACGGCCTGACCCGCCGTGGCTTGGGTTTTGCTCGTTGTGGCGGCCATGCTGGAGGTCGTCTGGGCCACCGCGCTTGAGCGCTCTGCCGGGTTCACGCGGCTATGGCCAACGGTCATCGGGGTGACGGCGGCGGCCTTGAGTTTCGTCCTGCTCACTTTCGCGCTCAAGACCCTGCCACTGGGTACGGGCTACGCCGTCTGGGTCGGGCTCGGCGCGGTCGGGGTCGCCGTCATGGGAATCGTCGCCCTGGGCGAAAGCGCCGCACCCGCTCGCTTGGCCTGCCTGATGCTCATTCTGGTCGGCGTGGTCGGCCTGAAGTTCCTTGACGGCTGAGGGCGTGATTTGAGGGTCTGCTGCTCCTGGGGGTCACCGTCCCCGGCAGTGTCGATGGCGGCCTTCGGAGACCTCGCGACATGTGGGGGCGGGAAGGGCCAATGCCTGAGGGCGTACCGCAACGATGCCCGCCGCCTGCTCGTTCACTCGGCCCATACGGGCGTATCTTAAACGTTCCGGGGCCGTAACCTTATGCGAGAAAGGTTTACGATCCGATTCCTGGAACAATAAACCCGCCGCCACATTGTTTTCTTCGGGCTCCCTCTTCCAAGTTGTCGCGCCAAAGCGAACTTCCTGTCGGGTGTCCATTCACGGGGG
>NZ_BLAD01000085.1:10058-64009 GCF_009687845.1 Acrocarpospora corrugata | reverse complement strand
GGGGAGGGCTGGGCCTGGTGTGGGGGTGGGGGTCGTGAAGGTCAGGGCGGGGGTGGCGGTGACGTAGCCGGTGGGGGTGCGGTGGAGGAGGCAGATTTCGGAGACTTGGCGGGTGCCGGTTCGGGGGTTTCGGGTGAGGTGGATTACGGCGTCGAGGGCGGCTGAGAGTTGGCTGTGGACGGCTTCTCTGGTGAGTCCTGCGGCGCAGGCGAGTGCTTCCAGGCGGGGTGGGACGTCGGCGGCGGTGTTGGCGTGGAGGGTGCCGCAGCCGCCCTCGTGGCCGGTGTTCAGGGCGGCCAGGAGATCAACTACCTCGGAGCCCCTTACCTCGCCTACGACGAGGCGGTCGGGGCGCATGCGGAGTGCTTGGCGGACGAGGTCCCGGAGGGTGACGCCGCCGACGCCTTCGAGGTTGGGTGGGCGGGCTTCGAGGCGGACCACGTGTGGGTGTCGGGGGCGGAGTTCGGCGGAGTCCTCGACGAGGAGGAGGCGTTCGCCGGGGGTGGCCAGGGAGAGCATGGCGGACAGGAGGGTGGTCTTGCCGGTTCCGGTGCCGCCGGTGATCAGGAAGGCGAGGCGGGCGGACATGATCGCGCGTAGGGCGGTGGCGGCGGGGCCGGGGACCAGTTCCTCCAGGGTGAAGGAGTGGCGCGGGGGGAGGCGGAGGGAGAGGCAGGTCGCTTCCGCGGCGATCGGCGGGAGGACGGCGTGTAGGCGCACTCCTCCGGCCAGGCGGGCGTCCACGTAGGGGGAAGCGTCATCAAGGCGGCGGCCCGCGGCGGCGGCCAGGCGTTGGGCCAGTCGGCGAACGTCGTCGTCGGACGGGAAGGTGACGGTGGTCCGGCGTAGACCGGTGCCGTCGTCGACCCACACCTCGTGCGGGCCGTTGACGAGTACGTCGGTTACTCCCGGAGCCGCCAGGAGCGCTTCCAGCGGGCCGGCGCCGATGAGATCGGCCCGGAGGGTACGGGCGATGGCCAGCACCTCGGCGTCGCCGAACATGGCACGCTCGGCGCGTAGCGCTGCCGCGACTCTCGCGGGGGTGGCTTCCTCGCCGGTTTTGGCAAGACGAACCCGGACCGCTTCCACAAGTTCGGGCGCGGCCTTGGACGCCCCAACCAGTTCGCTGGCCATCGGCGCGGTAGCTCGTCCTTGTGCAAGCTCGGGATCGCCCGATCGGGGAACAGCCCGGGAAGCGATGGGCGTCGGCCCAGCGGATGACGTCCTCATCGTGCCTGTCCTTGATGGCCTCGGGGCAAGACAAGCCTGTCGGGTGCCCTGGATCCGGCCTGGGACGCGCTCTCGCGTGACTGCCCAGACGGAACAACCGAGCCGACAACCTTCTCAGGTGCCCGAGATCCGGCGGCGGGCGAGCTCTCAGGTGGCTGCCCACACGGGACGACCGAGCCGACAAGCCTCTCCGGCGCCCGCGATCCGGCCCCGAGCGAGCTCTGGGATGGCTGCCCGTACGCAACCGTGGCGGGCCTAGTGGGCTTCGGCACGGGTGGCTCCGAGGGTGGCGAGGAGGGTTGTGCAGAACTTGCCGAGGGGGGTTCGGCCCAGGGGTGGGGCGAAGCCTCGGTCCAGGGCCTGGGTCAGGCCGCGTTGTTGGGGGCAGATGAGGCCGCCGGGGACGCCGAGGGAGGTGGCCACGACGTCGGGGGCGAGGGTGCCGGGGCGGATGACGGCGCGGAGGTCGCCGGTGTGGGGGCGGAGGGCGGCGAGGGTCTGGGCGGCGGCCAGGACGCCTCTGACGTCGGCGTGGATCAGGACGAGGGTGGCCGTCGCGCGGGCCAGTGCCTCGGCGATGGCTTCGTCGAGGTGTCGGGGCAGGTCGACGATGACGAGGTCGCAGCCGCGGCGGGCCGCGTCCAGGACGGCGCGCATGGCTTCGCGAGGGATGCGCATCGGTTCGCCGCGGTGCCAGGACAGGACGGCGAGTTCGCCGAAGGTGGGGAGCGCGCTCTGGAGGGCGCCGTAGCTGACCCGGCCTTCGCGGCCCACGATGTCGGGCCAGCGGGCGCCGATCGCGTCCTCCTCGCCCAGGACGACGTCGATGCCGCCGCCGAGGGGGTCGGCGTCCACCAGCAGCGTGCGCAGGCCGGCACGGGCGGCGGAAAGCGCCAGCGACGCGGCGAGCACGGTCGCTCCCGCGCCACCCTGGCCGCCGGTCACGCACACGACGGTCCCGGCTCGGGTGGACGGCTCCGCGGCTTCCGCGAATTCCGCGACCAGAAGGCGCTCCTCAGCCGGGAGTTCGAGCACGGTCTGGGCGCCCACCGCGACGCATCGCCGCCAACTGGAAGGATCTTCCCGGCTGCGGGTCACCAGCAGGACGTTCTGCCTGGCCGGCGGCCCAGTGGCGGCCAGTTCGTCGGCGAGGTCGGCGCCGACCACGATCAGCGGAGCCGTACGCCACTGGGGCCGGGCCCGTGAGGCGACATGCGCCACGTCGAGTTCGACCCCGGCCGCCGCTGCCACCCGCAGCAGATCGTCGAGCAGGTCCTGGTCGTCTGTGATGGCCAACGGCCGATGCATCGAGGTCTCCATCCCGTCGAGGGAGACCACCATGCGAGAAAACCCGTACCCCCCGAGCGACCGAACCCCGCACTGTGGATAACCCGCCCCCTGTGGAAAACCACGCGCGCGGGCATCACGACAATTGGTAACGATTTAGCATCGGGCCGACTTCTAAGTCCGACCGAGCGTGTGCGGTCGCGTCAAGAAAAAATGGCGACCCCCGCCGGGGGGGGAGAGCGGGGGTCGCCGACCGGTCCGGCTCCGGGGGGGTAGAGCCGGGCCGTTTCAGAAGAAAGCTTTCATCAGGCAACCAGGGCCTGGCAAGAGACTTGCATAGGTGCCCGGTACGCAGTCACTCCCACATTGGGAGATACCACCGTATGCTGCCCGATCCACGCGAGTTTCGTCGAGGAGCAATCTGCAATTTGCGCCAGATTTTTTCGCGGGGCCAAGCCGGTTGTCAGAAGTTCAATCGCTGTCAATCAATCACAGTCCGTGATCATTGCTCACTATACCGATCTATTGCCTCAACGGGTGACAAAACAGATCAGATGTCTCGAGGTCGTCATCCCCGGCTCAGTAAAGCTCTTGCTCCAAGGGGTTCCCAACTGCAGGAATCCGACGTAGAAAGGTGACACGGACCGAGTGTCCGGGTACGGCTTCCGGGTACCCACGCGCGACCAGCCGCGGGAGGCGTGTCGACACGGGCTTGCCCCGCTAGACAGATAAAGGTGCACGCTTGGTAACCCGGTATGACGTACTGGCGACGGCGTCCCATTCCAGGGACGCCGTCAGCTTTTGTCCGAATCCCCCGGCAGCCTGAGCCGCCCGGGTCACTTGGTCACCGCGACAGCGCCTCGCAGATCGCCGTCGTCTCACGGGCACCGAGCACGATCGCCCGCGCGCAGTGCCCCACCCACCCCCCAACCCCGTCCCTGGTCCCCCGCAGATACCCCCGAACCGCCTCCGCGTACCCGTCCCCCAGTTCCAGATGCCCGACCTCCACCACCACCAGGCTCTTCGGATCCAGCCCGTGCTCGATCAGCGTCAACCGCTCCGCCGCCCGGGCCACCACCCCGTCCGCCACCCCGAACGGCCGCAGCACCAGCAACTCCGCGTGCACGATCGCCCCCAGCACCACCGCCGGCGCCTTCGACGAGGCCAGCAGCTCGGCCAGGGCCCCCAGCCGCACCGCCACCTCCGCGGCCCCGGGCGCCGGCCCGATCCCCAGCGGATCCGCCGCCGTCTCGCCCCCGCGAGGCCGCCCGGGCTCCGCGGTCAGCCCGGCCGCCGCGACCGTGTGCAGCCGCGCCAGAGCCTGCCGTGGCGCCCCACGCCACAACGCCCCCAACCGCCCCAGTTCAGCGGAAACCCGCAGTGCCCCCTGCGCCACCGGATCGTCCACGTCGCCATGCCGGAGCGACCCCAGCGGCACCTCGACCCCTTCCAGCGCCGCGGAAGCCCGCGCCCCCCGCAAAGCCGACTCCGCCGACACTTCGGGACCGCGCCGCCGCAGCACCCGATGCCGGTAAAGCCGGTCGACAGCCTCCCGGGCCTCCTGCACGGCCTCCGGCACCATCTCGGCGACAACCGCCAGTGGATCAGTCACGCCCCGACCCTACCGACGCGTACGAACCATTCAACGATGACCTGCCACCGTTGACCGCATCCCAGTTTGACGCCCTGGCACATGGTCACATGTCATGAACAGCACGATGTGAGGGAGCTTGTCGCTGACCGCACCGGGCTGGTGAAGTGGACCTCACAAGTAGATCCAGATAAGAACAAACACGGTGAAGGAGTGCCTAGTGGCCCCCGAGACACCGGGTCGTGAGACCCAGGAGACGCTGTCGAACCTGCTGCGCGAGGACCGGCGGTTCGAGCCACCAGCCGACCTGGCCGCGGCCGCGAACGTCACGGCGGAGGCGTACGAGGAGGCGGCTCAGGACCGCCTGGCCTTCTGGGAGCGCGCCGCCGAACGGCTGACCTGGGAGCAGCGCTGGGAGACCGCGCTGGACTGGAAGCCGCCGTTCGCCAAGTGGTTCGTGGACGGCAAGCTGAACGTCGCCTACAACTGCGTGGACCGCCATGTCGAGGCCGGCCACGGGGACAAGGTCGCCTACTTCTGGGAGGGCGAGCCGGGCGACAGCCGTACCATCACCTACGCGGACCTGCAGAAAGAGGTCTCGAAGGCGGCGAACGCGCTAACCGAGCTGGGGGTCGGGAAGGGCGACCGGGTGGCCATCTACATGCCGATGATCCCGGAGCTGCCGGTGTCGTTGCTGGCCTGCGCGCGGATCGGGGCCATCCACTCGGTCGTGTTCGGCGGGTTCTCGGCGACGGCGCTGAAGAGCCGGATCGACGACGCGGACGCCAAACTGGTGATCACGGCGGACGGCGGTTTCCGGCGGGGCGCGCCGAGCGCGCTGAAGCCGACGGTGGACGAGGCGGTCGCGGACTGCCCGAGCATCGAGCACGTGCTGGTGGTCCGGCGGACCGGCCAGGAGGTGGCGCAGACCGACAAGGACGTCTGGTGGCACGACATCGTCGAGCGGCAGAGCGCCGAGCACACGCCGGTGGCGCACGACGCGGAGGACCCGCTGTTCATCCTGTACACCAGCGGGACGACCGGGAAGCCGAAGGGCATTCTTCACACGACCGGCGGATACCTCACCCAGTCCGCCTGGACGCATCACGCCGTCTTCGACCTCAAGCCGGAATCCGACATCTACTGGTGCACGGCCGACATCGGCTGGGTGACCGGCCACTCCTACATCGTGTACGGCCCGCTCGCCAACGGCGCGACCAGCGTCATCTACGAGGGCACTCCGGACACCCCGCACCGCGGCCGGTTCTGGGAGATCATCCAGAAGTACCGCGTAACCATCCTCTACACCGCGCCCACCGCGATCCGTACCTTCATGAAGTGGGGTGACGACATCCCCGCCAAGTTCGACATGTCGTCCCTGCGCGTCCTCGGCTCGGTCGGCGAGCCGATCAACCCGGAGGCGTACGTCTGGTATCGCGAGCACATCGGCGGCGACCGCACCCCCGTGGTGGACACCTGGTGGCAGACCGAGACCGGCGCGATCATGATCAGCCCGCTGCCGGGGGTCACGGCGGCCAAGCCTGGCGCGGCCATGAAGCCGCTGCCGGGCATCGTCGCGGACGTGGTCGACGACCAGGCCCAGTCGGTGCCCAACGGCGGCGGCGGTTTCCTGGTGGTACGGGAGCCCTGGCCGTCGATGCTCCGCACGATCTGGGGCGACGACCAGCGCTACATCGACACCTACTGGTCCCGGTTCGAAGGGTTCTACTTCCCCGGGGACGGCGCGAAGAAGGACGAGGACGGCGATCTCTGGCTGCTCGGCCGGGTGGACGACGTCATGCTCGTCTCCGGGCACAACATCTCGACCACCGAGGTGGAGAGCGCGCTGGTCAGCCACCCGAAGGTGGCCGAGGCCGCGGTGGTCGGCGCGACCGACCCGGTGACCACGCAGGCGATCGTGTCGTTCGTGATCCTGCGCGGCGCGGCCGAGGAGGGCGAGGACATCGCCAAGGAGCTGCGCGACCACGTCTCCAAGACGCTCGGCCCGATCGCGAAGCCGCGCCAGATCCTGATCGTCCCCGAACTGCCGAAGACCCGCTCCGGCAAGATCATGCGGCGGCTGCTGCGTGACGTGGCGGAGAACCGGAGCATCGGCGACGTCACCACCCTGGCGGACAGCTCGGTGATGAAGCTGATCTCCGAGAAGCTGCCCAGCGCGGCCAGCGAAGACTGATTTGTCCTGAAATGCCGGGCGCGGGTGCATTTGTGCACCCGCGCCTTATTTGTCCCATCGGCGATTGTGTACAGTCAGGTACGAACCGTGACGTAGAGCAACCGAGGGGGGACATGCCGCGCGCCGCCGAGTTGTGGCCGTTGCGGCCGACCGTCCGGTACGCACGCCAGATCGCCGAGGCGTTGCGAGCCGAAACGATCGGCGGCGTGATCATGCTAATCGCTACTGGATTCGCCCTGATCTGGGCGAACTCCGCCTGGACCAACGGCTATCTGGCCCTCCGGGACGCGGTCCCCGGCCCATTCGGCTTCTCGCTGTACGAATGGTCAGCCAACGGCCTCCTGACGATCTTCTTCTTCGTCGCGGGACTGGAGGTCAAGCACGAGTTCACGCACGGCGAGCTCTCCCGCCGCAAGGACGCGGTCCTGCCGATCGTCGCCGCCGTCTGCGGCATGGTCGTCCCGGCCCTGCTCTTCGTGGCCATCGCCTGGGGCGCCGACGGGGTCAGCCGGGGCTGGGCCATCCCCACCGCGACCGACATCGCGTTCGCGCTCGCCGTCCTCGCGGTCACCGCCTCGACCCTGCCGGACGCCCTGCGCGCCTTCCTGCTCACCCTCGCCGTCGTCGACGACCTGGGCGCGATCACCGTGATCGCCGTCTTCTTCACCGACCAGCTGCGCCTCATCTCCCTGATCGCCGCGGGCGTGGTGTTCGCCATCTACTGGCTGCTGATGCGGGCCGGCGTCCGGTCGCCCCTGGTCTTCATCGTGCTCGGCGTCGCCGCCTGGGTCCTGATGCACGAGAGCGGCGTGCACGCCACCGTCGCCGGCATCGTCTGCGGCCTGCTCACCAGCGTCAGGGGCGACCCGTCCCCGGCCGAACGCGCCGACTTCTACCTCCGGCCGATCTCCGCCGGGTTCTGCGTGCCGGTCTTCGCGTTCTTCGCGGCCGGAGTGCCGCTGACCATCCAGGCGCTCGGCTCCGTCTTCGTGGATCGGGTCGCCATCGCGGTGATGATCGCCCTGGTGCTGGGCAAGTTCCTGGGAGTGTTCGGAGGCGCCTGGTTGTCGGTGCGGCTGGGATTCGCAAGGATCAGTACGGAGCTGGACTGGCGTGACATCGCGGCCGTGTCGGTATTGGCTGGAATCGGGTTCACGGTCTCCCTGCTCATCGGCGACAAAGCGTTCCCCGGCGACGCGCGGATCACCACGGCCGTGCTGATCGCCAGCGTGGTCGCGTCCGCGCTGGCGGCGGCGCTGCTGCGGCTGCGGGTGCGCGTCCAGGCGCGAGATGATGTTTGATAGTCGCAGATAGGAGATCCCGATGCCCGAGGACGAATCGCTCGGTGCGCTGGTCGCCCAGGCGAGCAACCACATATCCACGCTCATGCGGTCCGAGATCGAACTGGCCAAGTCGGAGCTCAAGTTCGACGCGCGCCGGATCGGGACCGCCGCGGGGCTGTTCGCCGCCGCCGCGTTCATTCTGCATTTGTGCCTGATCCTGGCGTCTTTCACCATCGCGTACGTGCTGGTGGACGTGGTGGGGCTGGCGCAGTGGCTGGCGTTCCTGATCGTCACCGTGTTCTATCTGGTGCTCGCGGGGGGGCTCGGTTTCGTCGGTTACCGGCGGTTGAAGGGGCTGGCGGGCTTCCGCCGTACCAGGAGGTCGTTCCAGACGCTGAAGGGCTCCGAGGCGGCCGAGCTGGCCCCGCCGACCGCGGGCGAGGTCGGCGCGCGGCGCGAGTCGATGCCCGAGACCGTGCGTTGAGGTGAAACCGTCCAGGGACGAGTCGCTGGTCCTGGTCGAAGGGCCGTGGAACCACAGGACCGTGCACGCCGGGGGCACCCGCTTCCACATCGTGGAGGCGGGCGAGGGGCCGCTGGTCCTGCTGCTGCACGGGTTCCCGCAGTTCTGGTGGACCTGGCGGCACCAGCTGGAGTCCCTGCCGGCGGCCGGTTACCGTGCCGTCGCGGTGGATCTGCGGGGGTACGGCGCGAGCGACAAGCCCCCGCGCGGCTACGACCTGCGGACCCTGGCCGGCGACGCCGCCGGGCTGATCCGCTCGCTCGGCGAGACCGGCGCGATCGTGGTCGGCCACGACTGGGGCGGCCTGCTGGCCTGGACGATGGGCGTGCACGACCCCAAGGTGCTGCGCCGCCTGGTCGCCGTCTCCGCCCCGCACCCGCTCCGGCTCCGCTCCGCCCTGCTGACCGACCCGTTCGGCCAGCTGCGGGCCAGCGGCTACAGCCTCGGGTTCCAGCTCCCGGTGCTGCCGGAACGCCGCCTGGTCGCCCATGACGGCTCCCGGGTGGGCCGCCTGCTGGACGACTGGTCGGGCCCGGACTGGCCCACCGAGGAAGTAGCCCGGAAATATCGGGACGTGTTCCAGATCCCGGGGACCGCGCACTGCGCCCTGGAATACCACCGCTGGTTCGCCAGATCCCAGTTCCGCCCGGACGGCCTGCGTTTCGCCCGCCAGATGCGCACCCGGATCGAGGCCCCCACCCTGCAACTGCACGGCTCACTCGACACCTGCATCCTGCCCAGAACCGCCCAGGGCTCCAGCCGCTACGTCGCGGCCCCCTACCAGTGGCGGCTGATCGAGGGCGCCGGCCACTTCCCGCACGAGGAACTCCCCGCCCAGTTCGACGCCGAGCTGACCTCCTGGCTCGCCGACCCGGAACCGGACCGATGACCCCCCGCGACCGCGACGAATCCGGCCGGGCCCGCAGTGCCCGCCCCCGAGACCAGTACGGCCGCCCCCTCCCCCGCGGCGCCCAGGGCACCCCCCGCGTCCCCGACGACTACGCCCCCAGCGCCGAGGAGGCCATCCGCGAAGCCGCCCTCCTCCTCGCCGCCGACCGCCCCTTCCACGCCCACGAGGTCTTCGAGGGCCGCTGGAAATGCTGCCCCCCGGAAGAGCGCGACCTCTGGCAGGGCCTGGCCCAGATCTGCGTCGGCCTCACCCACCTCCAACGCGACAACCCCCGCGGCGCCGCAGCCCTCCTCGAACGCGGCCGAGCCAGAATCCGCCTGTACGGCTCCCGCCCCGCCTACGGCATGAACATCGAATCAATCATCACCGCCGCCACCATCGAAGCCCTCCACGCGGCCCTGCCCCAATAGCCGCGCCGCCGCGCGCTGAACTGGATGAATGAGAGATCCTTTCCGGCATACGATGGCGCGCGTGCGTGAAGGGAGGCGGAATGGCCACGGTAACCCGGCCCAGAGTCGAGCAGACAAGGCCAAGCCAACTCGTGGACTGGGTCCTGGCCGGGCGCGTCCGCATCCCCGCTTTCCAACGCTCCTTCCGGTGGGAACGCGACGACGTCATCAAGCTCTTCGACAGCGTCCTGCGCGGATTCCCCATCGGCAATCTGCTCATGTGGCAGCGTCCTGCGGCACCGGCCACGCTTGAGGTCGGCCCACTGGTCATCAACGCGCCAGAAACCCCCGACGCGCTCTGGATCGTGGACGGACAACAGCGAATCACCAGCCTGGTGGGTGCTCTAACGGCACCGCCCGACACCGTCGACCCCCGGTTCCGTATCTTCTACGACCCGGCCAACGACGAGTTCGCTTCGGCGAGCCGGCGAGATCGTATTCCTGACGACTGGCTGCCGGTTCCGGTCGCACTCAGTAACGTACGCCTGCTCGCCTGGCAGCGGGAACGCCCATGGCTGTCCGAGGACGAATCAGTCCGATGCGATTCTGTGGTCACCGCGATCCGGAATTACGCCATTCCGATGTACGTGGTCGAGAGCAACGACGAGAAGGCCATCCAAACAATCTTCGACCGCACCAACGACTCCGGTAAACGACTGACCAGGTCTGAAATCTTCGGCGCGTTGCACACGCTCTCCGTTCAGATGGAGCCCTCAGGCCTTGCCGCGCTGGCAGCCTCGGTTCGGGGGTTCGGCTTCGGTGAAATCCCCGAGCGAGTGCTGGTGGAGTCGGTTCTGGCAGTTCGCGGAGGGCGGATCGACTTCAGTGAAGAGTCCAAGGATGACGCCGAGCGGCACGCGGCGCTCAGGAAGACCGAACAGGCGCTGGGCACTGCGGTGGAGTTCCTTCGCGATGTCGCCGGAATTCCACATGTCCGACTATTGCCCCACATGCTGTTCCTGGTAATCATCGCCCGGTTCTCGGCTGTTTTCGGTGCTCCGGAGGGGCGAGCGGCCGAGTTGTTGCGACGCTGGGTGTGGCGGGGCTCGGTGACGGGTTTCGCCCCGCACGGCGACACGGAGGCCCTGCGGCAGAACGAACTGGCGATCAACGACGACCCGGTCGCCGGCGCCGGCCGTCTCCTCGACCTCCTCCAGGGCGGTGAATGGGCTGCCGATCTGAAGGCAGTACAAATCGATATGGCACAGGCTAAGGTGAATCTCCTCGGCCTGCTGTCCCGCCGCCCCCGCGGGCTTGCCGACATCAGCGATGGCATCATCGATGCCCACACGCTAATGGAAAGCGGGAGAAATCCCCTGCCCCGGATCTCACCACTCGACGGAAATTTGACTGACACTCTCGCCAACCGCTTCGTACAGCTACCGGATTCCCCATCCGATTCACTCTCACTGCTGATGAATTCCGGTTCCTTTCCGCAATGGGAACGAACACTCCACAGTCACGTCATCGACGAGCCGGGCGTAAATCTGTGGCGGGCCGGCCGCTACGACGAATTCTTCACCAGACGAGCGGCACAGATCCGGGAGTTGATCGAAGGGCACGTACAGGAGAACGCGCTGTTCGGTTTCAGGGACGGACCCGGACTCCCTCAGCTGGGTGGCGACGAATGAAGAAACCCACCTCCGCGCGTGTCCTGCTGAACGAACGCGAAGTCGGCCGGCTCACTCAGCGGGCCGGCCGGGTCTCGTTCAGGTACACCGATCGTGCCGCCGATCGCCCGGTACTCGGCCTGCGCTACGAGTACGAGCCGCTGACCACCGAGAAGGGCATGGGCGGCGGGGTGCCCATCTGGTTCGCCAATCTCCTGCCGGAGAAGGGGTCCGGCCTTCGTCGAATGATCATCACTCAATTGGGCGTGCCGTGGATCAATGACTTCCACCTGCTGACCCACCTCGGCGAAGACCTTCCCGGCGCGGTCATAGTGCGCCCTGACGGCCCCGACACAGACGAGCCCGATATCGAGCACGCACCGACCGTCCCGGCCGCCAGGAAGCTGAGCTTCTCCCTGTCCGGCATGCAGGTCAAGCTGTCCATGGCGCGGCATGGCGACGGATTCGCGTACGAGGGCGTCGGCGGCGACTGGATCGTGAAGTTCCCCAGCGGGCGGCTGCGCTCGCTTCCTGAGAACGAACACGCGATCATGACCTGGCTCAAGCTGGCGGGCGTGGACGTACCCGAGCACCGCCTGGTGGCGCCCGCCGACCTGAAGAACATTCCCGCGGGACTCATCGAACCGAGCGAGCGAGCATTCGCCATCAAACGATTCGACCGGGAGGCCGGTGCCCGGATTCACCAGGAGGACTTCGCCCAGATCTTCGGTCTGCTCCCGCAGGAGAAGGATCGAGGCCACGCCGAGGACATCGGCCAGGTGATCCAGCGCGAGTGCCCGCAGGACCTCGGTGAGTTCGTCCGGCGGGTGACCGCATGCGTCATCGTCGGCAACACCGACGAGCACATGAAGAACTGGTCGCTCCGATACCTGGACGGAAGAGCGCCCCGGCTCTCGCCCGCGTACGACATCGTCTGCGTCACCGCGTACGAACTGTTCAGGTCCGACACCCTGACCTTGTCGCTCGACGGGCAGCAGGACACGCGCTATCTGACCGTGGATCACTTCCGAAGGTTCGCGGAAACCATCGGCGCAGACCCGGAAGTGGTCGCGGAGACCGTCCGCGCCACCGTGGCCGCGTTGGCCGACTCATGGGCAGAGATCTCCGCCAATTGTCCCGTCCCTGATTTCGTGTCGGCGCACATCGATGCGAGGCTGCGAACGCTTCCGCTCGTCAGGGCCTAGTCGCAGGTCTGGGTGTCCACTCGGGCGATGGCGGCGCTGCCGTCTTCTGCGTCGGTGCGGACCTCGTCGGCGGTCAAGGCGTAGCCGGTGTCTTCCTGGTCGGTGGCGGCGGCGAAGATGACGCCGTAGACGCGGCCTTCGGGGGTGAGCAGGGGGCCGCCGGAGTTGCCGGGCTGGACGACGCCGCGGATGGCGTAGACCTCGCGGTCGACCTTGTGGTCGTTGTAGATGTCGGAGGATTCCGCGTGCTGTTTGACGCGGATGCGGGCGGGTTTGATGGTGAAGCCGTGGCCCTTCGGGAAGCCGGCGATGATCGCGTCGTCCTTGGTTTCCGCGGTCGTGTCGAAGCGGAGGGCGGTGACGTCGAGGGAGGCGACGTAGAGGATGGCGATGTCGCGGTCGGGGTTGAACAGGACCACGCGGGCGTCGTGGACGGCGCCGGTGTAGTCGGTGACCCTGAGCTCCTGGGTGACGCCCTGGACGACGTGGGCGTTGGTCATGATGCGGTGCGGGGCGTAGACGAAGCCGGTGCCTTCGATGCGCTTCTTGCAGTCGGGGGCGGTGCCCTGGACCTTCACGATGGCGCGCCGGGCGCGGGCGATCGTGGGGTCCTTGATGATGCTCTCGTCGGGGGCGGGCACGTCCACGAAGCGGCTGCCGCCGATCGCGCTGAACACTTCCGGAAAGTCGGAGGCGTCGACGAAGTCCCGGAATCGCCGGGTGAGGTCTTTGGCGGCCTGCGGCATCGCCGAGTCGACGGACTTGAGCAGCAGCGAGTCGTTGATCTGCTGGCGCGGTAACGACAGGCTGGTGGAGATCATCAGCGAGCCGATCAGCCAGGCGAACACCAGCACCGTGATCCCGCTGGCCAGTGAGCCGCCGAAGGAGTCCGCGGTCCTGGCCGAATCCCAGGTCACGTGGCTGCGGACGACCGCGCCGATGGTGGAGGAGGCGAACTGCCCGACGGTCGCGCAGAGGAACACGATCACGATCGCCAGCAGCGCCTTCTCGGTGTCGCCGCCGACCAGGGCGCCCGCGATCGGCGGGGCGATGAAGATACCGACGAGCGCGCCCCCGCAGAACCCCACGAAGCTGAACACTCCGATGATGAAGCCCTGCCGATAGCCGGACACGGCGAACGCCAGCACCAGGCCAATCAGGATGAGATCGAGCACGTCGCCTTGCACGCCTGAATTACACCCCTATCGACCCTGAGCCCGGTGCCCCCCTTTACGGTATCCAGCGCCACCCGCGCGCGTGCACGTGTTCCCCGAGGTCTCCCCTATATCGTGACGTCATGGGGGCACCAGTTGATCATCTGATCCAGGCCGCACTAGCCGACGAGGATCCGGACGGGCCGAGCCGCTGGCAGGCCATCGCCGCCCTGCAGCAGCGCGGCGACCTGGAGACCTTCACCGCGGCCCGGCGGCTCTGTGCGGCCGCGACGTCCGCCGAGCGGGTGCTCGGCGTCGACATTCTCGGGGAACTCGGGCGTGATCGCCCGTTCACCGACAAGACCATCCCGGTGCTGCGCTATCTGGCGGCCAGCGAGGACGACACCCGGGTGCTGTACTCGGTGCTGATCGCCTTCGGCCACCTGCGCGACCCGCGCGCCCTCCCTTCGGTGATCGAACTCTCCACCCACGCCGAGGCCACCGTCCGGTACGGCGCCGCCTACGCGCTGCCCAACCTCCTGGGCCGCCCCGCCGACCCGGCCGGCCTGGCCGCCCTGCGCCGCCTGGCGCGGGACCAGGACGAGGACGTGGCCGACTGGGCGTCGCTGGGGATCTCGCTAACGAGCGGCCATGCTGACGACGTCAGGCGGCAGGTCCTCGACCCGTGAGGTGTCCCAGGGGAGCGCGAAGCCGCCTGCGGTGAGCAGGCCGTCCAGCACGCCGGCGGTGAATCCCCAGACGAGCAGGCCGCGGACCCGGAACGCGGGCCCGGCGAAGCCGCTGGGGTGGCGGAGTTTGAGCCGGTTGGCGGGGTCGACGAGTTCGGCGATGGGGACGCGTTCGACGGAGGCGACCTCGTCGGGTGAGGCGGCGTGCACCACGCACGGGGTGTGCCACCAGCCCAGCACGGGGGTGACGCGGTAGTTGCTGCGCCAGACGTACAGCTCGGGCATGGTGCCGACGACGGTGACGCCGGTGGGGTCGAGGCCGGTCTCCTCGGCCGACTCGCGGAGGGCGGCCTCGATCGGGCCCGCGTCCTGGGGTTCCAGGCCGCCGCCGGGGAAGGCCGGCTGGCCGGCGTGGTTGCGGCCGTTGGAGCTGCGCTGGATCAGCAGCACGTCCGGGCCGAGCGGTCCTTCGCCGAACAGCGCCAGCACCGCGGCGGGGCGTCCGCCTTCGGCCGGTGGGCGTAATCCCATCGGAACCGGTGTCGTGCTGGTCGCTAATCCCGTGAGCCACTCCGGCGTTTCGTTCATGCCACCTCCCCCGGGTATCAACCCTCGGGCCGTCCCAGAGCTTCCCGCTAGGAGAACGGACCGGTCTTGACTAGTTTGCGTGCTTCGACCGGGTCGGTGGGGCCGGCGCCGTACGACGGGCAGAGGGCGGTCAGCGGGCAGGCCCCGCAGGCCGGTTTGCGGGCGTTGCAGATGCGGCGGCCGTGCCAGATGATCCGGTGCGAGAACACCGTCCACTGGGCTTTGGGGATCAGTGTGCCGACCTCGTGCTCGATCTTGACGGGGTCGGTCTCGTCCAGCCAGCCGAAGCGGCGGGTGAGGCGCTGGAAGTGGGTGTCGACGGTCAGGCCGGGCACGCCGAACGCGTTGCCGAGGACCACGTTGGCGGTCTTGCGGCCGACGCCTGGCAGGGTGACCAGGTCCTTGAGTTTGCCGGGGACCTCGCCGCCGTACCGGTCGCAGAGGGCTTGGGCCATGCCCAGGATGCTGTTGGTCTTGGCGCGGAAGAAGCCGGTGGATTTGATGATCTGTTCCACCTCGTCGCGGTCAGCGGCGGCATAGTCGGCCGCTGTCCGATACTTTGCAAAAAGTACCGGAGTAACCATATTTACCCTTTTGTCCGTACACTGCGCCGAGAGGATCGTCGCGACCAGGAGTTCCAGCGGGTCGGCGAAGTCGAGTTCGCAGTGGGCGTCAGGATATGTTTCCGCCAAGATGCGGTTGATCCGCCGGGCACGGCGTACGAGGGCGAGCCGGGACTCCTTCTGGGGCACCCCGTAAGCCTACGCGGATGCCGTAGGTCACAATGGCTAGCACGGAGATCCCCGGGGACCTCCGCAAACCCGACGAGTGCGACCATGGCAAGGGAGGCACCGTGAGCACTGAAGACGTACTGAGCAGGGCGCCCCTTTTCGCCGCGCTGGATCGGGAGAGCGCCGCGGCTCTGCGGACGAGTATCGCCGAGGTGTCCCTGACCAAGGGTCAGACGCTGTTCAGCGAGAACGACACCGGCTCCACCCTCTACGTGGTGCTGGAAGGCAAGATCAAGCTGGCCAGGACCGCGCCGGACGGCCGGGAGAACCTGCTCAGCGTGCTCGGCCCGAGCGAGATGTTCGGCGAGCTCTCCCTGTTCGACCCCCGGCCGCGTACGGCTTCCGCCATCGCCCTCACCGACGTCAAGCTGGCCGGCCTCGGCCACGACGACCTGCGGCCCTGGCTGACCGGCCGCCCCGAGGTGGCCCTGCACCTGCTCCGCGCCCTGGCCCAGCGGCTGCGCCGGACCAACGACGTGCTGGCCGACCTGGTCTTCACCGACGTCCCCGGCCGGGTGGCCAAGGCCCTGCTCGACCTGGCGGACCGGTTCGGCCAGAAGGTCGAGGACGGCGTGCGCGTGCACCACGACCTCACCCAGGAGGAGCTGGCCCAGCTGGTCGGGGCCTCCCGGGAGACCGTCAACAAGGCGCTGGCCGACTTCGCCGGCCGCGGCTGGCTGCGGATCGAGGCCAAGGCTGTCGTGATCATGGACATCGAGCGGCTGTACAACCGCTCCCGTTAGCGGTTCTTGAGGTAGTTGAGCTGGGCGGCCACCGACATCTCGGCGGCCGGCCAGAGGCTGCGGTCCACATCGGTGTAGACCATCGCCACGATCTCCGGCACGTCCTTCGCGCCCGCGCGGATGGCCTCGCTGATCTGGTCGAGGCGACGGCGGCGGTGCGTGAGGTACTCGTCGAGCACGCCGATCGGGTCGGGGAGCATCGGGCCGTGGCCGGGCAGCAGGGTCCGCGCGTCGGCGAGTTCGGCGGCGGCGCGGAGCCGGTCCAGGCTGCGGAGGTAGTCGGCGAGGTCGCCGTCGGGGGCGATCACGGTGGTGCCCCGGCCGAGGATGGTGTCGCCGGTGAGCAGCGCGCCGTCGGCGGGCAGCCAGAAGCAGAGCGAGTCGTGCGAGTGGCCGGGCGTGCCGATGACCCGGAGTTCCAGGTCGCCGAGGGTGATCACGTCGCCGTCGCCGAGGCCCTCCGCGCCCAGGCGGTGCCGCTGGTCGAGCGCGCGGACCGGCGCCCGGGTCAGCTCGGCGAACCTGGCCGCGCCGCCGCTGTGGTCGGGATGTCCGTGGGTGAGCAGGATGGTGGCCACCCGTCGTTCGCCCAGAAGGTCGGCGACCCGCCGCAGATGGCCCTCGTCGTCCGGCCCCGGATCCACGACCAGCACGGTCTCACCCTGGCCGATCACCCACGTGTTCGTGCCGTCCAGCGTCATCGGGGACGCGTTGGGGGCCAGCACGTTGCGGGCGTTCGCCGTCCCGGACCCGTCGATCGGCAGGTAGAGGCCGCTCATCCGGACACATCCAGCCGCATCTCGCCGTCGACCTCCACCACCCGGGGCATAACAGTGACAATCTTCCGATCGTTTGCGAAAACCGCAGCGATCGCCTCAAAACCCGCCATTTCCCTCAGCGTATGTAAAGTCGGCGGCAACATCGCGATTTCTCCCGATTTCGCGAGATCCAATGCCTCCTGCGGGCGCATCCACGCCACCGAATCCGCCTCCCCGCCGACATCCCTCGTCCGCTGCCCGTACGGCAACGCCGCCACGAAGAACCGCGTGTCGAACCGCCGGTATTCCACCTCCGGCGTGATCCAGTGCCCCCACGGTTTGAGCAGATCCGACCGCAGCACCAGACCCTTGCCGTTCAGGAAGTCCACGAACGACAGCGAGCGATCGATCAACGCCTCCCGCTCGGCGTCCCACCCGGTGGTGTCGGCCGCGATGGTGTCCTCCGTAGGGCCCGCCAGCAGCACCCCGGACTCCTCGAAGGTCTCCCGGACAGCGGCGCACACCAGCCCCCTGGCGGTCTTCTCCTCCGCCCGCAGCAGCTCCCCCCATTCGGCCGGAGAAGGCCCCGCCCAGGCCACCGCATGACTATCGTCCCGCGGATCCACCGAGCCGCCGGGAAACACGTACGCGCCCGCCGCGAAGGCCATCGTGGCCTTGCGGCGGAGCAGGTACACCTCCAGCGGATCGTCCCGCAGGACGATCACCGTGGCCGCGTCCCTGGCGGCCACCGGGGCGAGCCGACCGGCGAGGATGGCGCGGGCGCGTTCCCCGAACTCGCCCGGCAATGGAATCCCCATCGGCTCTCCCCTCGGTTTCAGCAGTCTCGCCGACGCCGGACCCCGAGATCAACGCACCTGGACGATGACTTCCACTTCCACCGGCGCGTTCCTGGGCAGCACGGCCACGCCCACGGCGCTGCGGGCATGCCGCCCGGCCTCGCCCAGCACCTCGCCGAGCAGGTTGCTCGCGCCGTCCACCACGACCGGCTGGTCGGTGAAGTCCGGCGTGCTGGCCACGAACGCGACCACCTTCACGATCCGCACCACGGCCGACAGGTCGTCCACCACCGAGGCGATCGCGGCCAGCGCGTTCAGCGCGCAGATCCGGGCCAGCTCGACGGCCTGCTCGGTGGAGACCTCGCCGCCGACCTTGCCGGTGGCGGGCAGCTGCCCGTTCACCATCGGCAGCTGCCCGGAGGTGAACACGTAGTCACCGGTCCGGACGGCGGGCACGTACGCCGCCAGCGGCGCCACCACCGCCGGCAGCGTCAAGCCCAGCTCGGCCAGCCGCTGCTCCGGCGTCACGCCTTGGCCCGCTTCATGTACGCGACGAGCTGCTCGGGGTTCGGCCCGGGAATGACGGCCACCAGCTCCCAGCCGTCCTCGCCCCAGTTGTCCAGAATCTGCTTGGTCGCGTGCGTCAGCAGCGGCACGGTCACGTACTCCCACTTGGTCATGCGGCCAAGGCTATCGAGACGCGCACCATTCCTTTACCGGGAACACCCGACAGGGTTCCCTGCGGCGAATCAGAAATTAACCGTTGGGTAGCCTTCGAGATGTGAGTTCTCGCGACACCGACTGGGATGGGGTCCGTCTCCACGTCGTCACCGGCAAAGGTGGCACGGGGAAGACCACCGTCGCCGCCGCCCTGGCCCTGGCGCTCGCCGCCGGCGGCCGGAAGGTGCTCCTGGTCGAGGTGGAGGGCCGGCAGGGGATCGCCCAGGTGTTCGATCTGCCGCCGTTGCCGTACGAGGAACGGAAGATCGCCGTCGCCCCCGGCGGCGGTGACGTGTTCGCGCTGGCCATCGATCCAGAAGAGGCCATGCTCGACTACCTGGACATGTTCTACGGGCTCAAGCGGATGGGCAAGACGCTCACCAAGATGGGCGTGGTCGACTTCGCCACCACCATCGCGCCCGGCATGCGCGACGTCCTGGTCACCGGGAAGACCAGCGAGGCGGTCCGGCGCAAGACCAAGGCCGGGCGGCGGGTGTACGACGCGGTGGTGATGGACGCGCCGCCCACCGGGCGGATCGCCCGCTTCCTCAACGTCACCCAGGAGGTGGCCGGGCTGGCCCGGGTCGGGCCGGTGAAGGCGCACGCCGACATGGTCCGCAGCGTGATGGGCTCGCCGGAGACGGCCGTGCACTTCGTCACGCTGCTGGAGGAGATGCCGGTTCAGGAGACGCTGGACGGCATGGCCGAACTGCGCTCCGTCAAGCTGCCGGTCGGCGGGATCTTCGTGAACATGGTGCGGAGCACCGACCCGGCGCTGATCGGCGAGGTCGACCACGCCGAGCTCGCGCTCGGGCTCAAGGCGGCCGGGCTGACCGACGGCAAGGACGCCACCGCCATCGCGGAGGCGCTGGCGCGGGAGGTGGCCGAGCACGCCAGCCGTACCGGCCTGGAGCGGCGCGAGCTGGAGGAGCTGGTCAAGACCGGGGCCCGCCGGTATGAGCTGCCGTTCCTCGCCGACGGCGCCGACCTGGCCGGGCTGTACGAACTGGCCGAGGCGATCAGAAGCCAAGGCGCGGCATGACGAGCGGAAAGAGAGCCGTGAAAGCCCCCCAGCTGGACCTGGACGCCATCCTGGACGACCCGAACACCCGGATCGTGGTGTGCTGCGGCTCCGGCGGCGTCGGCAAGACCACCACGGCCGCCGCGCTCGGCCTGCGCGCCGCCGAACGCGGCCGCAACGTGGTCGTGCTCACCGTCGACCCGGCCAGGCGGCTGGCCCAGTCGATGGGCCTGAACTCGCTCGACAACACCCCGCGCCGGATCACCGAGGTCGACGGCGACGGCCAGCTGCACGCCATGATGCTCGACATGAAGCGCACCTTCGACGAGATCATCGAGGCGCACGCGGACCCGGAGCGGGCCCAGCAGATCCTGACGAACCCCTTCTACCAGTCGCTGTCGTCCAGCTTCTCCGGCACCCAGGAGTACATGGCGATGGAGAAACTGGGGCAGCTGCGCCGCTCCGGCGACTGGGATCTGATCATCGTCGACACCCCGCCGTCCCGGTCCGCGCTGGACTTCCTGGACGCGCCGGAACGCCTCGGCCGGTTCCTGGACGGGCGGCTCATCCGCATCCTGATGGCCCCCGCCAAAGCCGGGGGCCGGAGCGCGTTCAAAATCCTCAACGCCGGATTCGGCCTGATCGCCGGAGCGCTCACCAAAGTGCTCGGCGCCCAGGTGCTCAAGGACATCCAGACGTTCGTGGGCGCTCTGGACGCGCTGTTCGGAGGTTTCCGGCAGCGCGCCGAGCAGACCTACCGGCTGCTCCAGCAGCCGGGCACCGCATTCGTCGTCGTCGCCACGCCGGAACGGGACGCGATGCGGGAAGCCTCGTACTTCGTGGAGCGGCTGGCCGAGGAGCGGATGCCCCTGGCCGGCCTGGTGGTCAACCGTGTGCACCGCTCCCCGGCTCCGGCCCTGTCCGCGGCACGGAGCACCGCCGCCGCGGAGGACCTGGAGTCTCGTGGCGAGCATGAACTGACCGCCGCCGTGCTTCGCCTGCACGCCGGACGGATGCAGCTCGCCGCCCGCGAGCACCGGGAACAGGAACACTTCACCTCGGCCCACCCCACAGTGCCGATTTCCCAGGTGCCCGCGATGTCAGAGGATGTTCACGATCTGGCTGGTCTGCGCCAGATCGGAGAACTCCTCACCGCTCGTTAGAGCGCCGCGTTCAGAGCGCCTCAGCCTGCGATCAGCTCGTTGGTGCGCTCGTACTCTTCTTTGGCCAACTCCAGCAGGTCGCGCCATGAGTCGACATCCGGACGACGCCGCAGTAGCGCGCGCCGTTCCCGCTCGGTCATTCCGCCCCATACCCCGAACTCGATGCGATTGTCCAGCGCATCGGCGAGGCATTCGGTACGGACAGGGCACCCTCGACAGATCAGCTTCGCCCGGTTCTGTGCGGCGCCCTGTACGAACAGGGCGTCAGGATCCGCACCTCGACAGGCGGCACGGGAGGTCCAATCCGTGATCCACATTTCGACCCCACTCCCCTTAGGTGGTCAGTCGTGACTTCTGGGGCCGACGGGCGCGGTCGCCGAGCCTCCTTATTCAGTTGCCGCAGAGGAGAACGTACGCAACGAGCCTGTCGGAGTGACAGACCCGCAGGGACCAAATTTACGACCTAAGGATGTCCGGGAATGACTAGTCATCCCCGCGCGGGGTAATGCCGGGTGGTGGTTTTGGTACCGATTGACTCCCTGATTCGACGTACCCTTGGCTTTGTGCAAGGACAAGGCAAAGCTCAGCCATCGGGGGCGCGCCCGCGCCGGGTCGGCCGCCAGATCGCGAACCTCGTGCGACTGCTCGCCGCCGCGTGCGCCGGAGGCGTGCTCGTCGCGGCCATAGCGTTGCCCGCCGTCGGCGGGGCCGGCATCAGCGCCAAGTCCGGCGTCGCGGCGCTCCGGATCGAGGCGGAGGAGCTCAACGAGCCTCCGCTCCCGGAGAAGACCCGGCTGCTGGACTCCTCCGGCCGCCAGATCGCCCAGTTCTACTTCGAGAACCGCGAATCGGTGCCGCTCACCAAGATCGCCCCGATCATGCAGCAGGCGATCGTCGCGATCGAGGACTTCCGCTTCAAGGAGCACGGCGCCCTCGACGTCGAAGGCACCATCCGCGCCTTCACCAAGAACTTCTTCGGCGGCGGCGTCGTCCAGGGCGGCTCCTCGATCACCCAGCAGTACGTCAAGCTGGTCATCTTCAACTCGGCCGAGACCGAGGAGGACCAGCTCAAGGCCATCGAGGCGACCTACGGGCGCAAGCTCAACGAGATCCGCTACGCGATGGCGATCGAGAACAAGTACTCCAAGGACGAGATCCTCAACCGGTACCTGAACATCTCCTACTTCGGGGCCAGCGCGTACGGCATCGAGGCCGCCGCCAAGCGGTTCTTCGACAAGCACGCCTCCGAACTGGACCTCTCCGAGGCGGCCACGCTGGCCGGCGCCGTGCAGAACCCCAGCGCGACCGACCCGAACCGGGGCAAGGAGTTCCGCGCCGCCCTGCTCTCCCGCCGCAACGTGGTGCTCGACCGGATGGCCCAGCTGAAGATCATCACTCCGGTGGAGGCCGCCGCGGGCAAGGCGGAGAAGCTCGGCTACAAGGGCGAGAAGATCCCCGGCGGCTGCGAGGAGAGCGAGTTCCCGTACTTCTGCATGTACGTGCAGCAGGACATACTCAACAACAAGGAATTCGGCAAGACCGCCAAAGCCCGCGCCGAATTCCTCAACCGGGGCGGGCTGACCATCCGCACCACCCTCAACCGGGACATGCAGAAGGCCGCCGACAAGGCGATCAAGAACTGGGTCTTCCCGTCCGACAAGCAGGTCGCCGCGCAGGCCATGGTCGAACCCGGCACCGGCGCGATCCGGGCGCTGGCCGCCAGCCGCAAGTTCGGCGACAACAAGAAGAAGAACGAGATCAGCTACAACCTGGCCGCCGACGGGCTGCACGGCGGCGGCAGCGGCTTCCAGGCCGGCTCGACCTTCAAGGTGTTCACCCTGGTCACCGCCCTGGACGAGGGCATGAGGCTGGGCGACGGGTTCGGCACGGGAGCCGCCTACACGATCCCGGAGAACAGCCGGACGCCGTTCCGCGACTGCAAGGGCCTGCGCTCCGGCGAGCCGCACGAGGTGCGCAACTCCAGTGAGGGCGGCGGCGGCTTCAAGACGCTGGAGACCGGGACCTGGGGTTCGGTCAACACCTTCTTCATGAAGCTGGAAGAGCACGTCGGGCTCTGCAAGGTCGTCAAGATGGCCAGCAAGCTGGGCATCCAGCGGGCGGACGGGACCAAGCTCCGCGAGGTGCCGACGTTCACGCTCGGCGTCAACGAGATGGACCCGGTGACGGTCGCCAACGCGTACGCCACGATCGGGGCCCGGGGCAAGTACTGCGCGCCCATGGTGATCACCGAGATCGTGGACCGGAACGGGAAGGCGACGCCGTACGAGCCGGACTGCAAGCAGGTGCTGGAGGAGAAGGTCGCGGACGCGGCCAGCCACATCCTGTCCGGCGTCTTCACCAAGGGCACCATGTCCGGGGTCGGCGGCATCGGCCGGGACGCGGCGGGCAAGACCGGCACCACCGACGGCTACACCGCCGCCTGGTTCGCCGGCTACACCCCCGACCTCTCCTCGGCGATCAGCATCGGCGACCCCCGCGGCGCCTTCCGCTACGACCTCACCAACGTCGTGATCGGCGACCGCCCCTACGGCTACGTGTACGGCTCCTCCATCGCCGGCGAGATCTGGAAGCAGTCCATGATGGCCGCACTCAAGAAGGTCGAGCCCACCAACTTCGTCAACATCGACATGTCCGAGTTCGGCGGCTGCTCACCCGGTTTCTGCGCCCCCAAGCCCAAGCCGAAGCCTGACGGCGACGGAAACGGCCCCGGCGGAGACGACCGCGGCCCCGGCGGCGGCGGAGACGGCCCCGGCGGAGACAACGGCGGCCCCGGCGGTGGCGGTGGCGACGACCCCGACGTGGTCGTCCCCATCAACCGCTGACCAAACGAAAAGGGCCCTCCTGGCGCGGGAGGGCCCTTTTCCGTCGGTACGGCTCAGCCCTTGGGCCCTTCCGTCGGTACGGCTCAGCCGGCCAGCCGGGCCCGGACCGCGGCGGCCACCCGGCCACCCTCGGCGCGACCCGCCACCTTCGGGTTCACCACCTTCATGACCTGACCCATCGCCTGCGGCCCCGAGGCCCCGCTCTCCGCGATCGCCTCGTCCACCAGCCGGTAGAGCTCCTCGTCCGGCAGCTGCGCCGGCAGATACTCCTCCAGGACCGCCTGCTCGTCCAGCTCGGCCTGAGCCTGCGCGGCCCGCCCGGCGCTCGCGAACGCCTCCGACGCCTCCTTGCGCTTCTTGGCTTCCTTGCCGAGCACCTTGACGACCTCCTCGTCGGAGAGCTCGCGGGCCGTCTTCCCCGCCACCTCCTCGACTCCGATCGCGGCCAGAGCCATCCGGACCGTCCGCAACCGGACCTCGTCCCGAGCCTTCATCGAGGCCGCGAGATCGGCCTTCAGCTTGTCCTTCAACGCACTCATGGCTCTATCTTGCCGTGTCGCACGTCCGCTTCTCGCGCACTTATTCCTGAGCCGCTCCCAGGTTCGGGCATGATGAGTGAGTGCGGAAAGTCGTCGCGGTACCCCTGTCCCTGCTCGGCCTCGGCGTCGCCGGGCTCGGGTACGCCACTGTCATCGAGCGCAACTGGTTCCGCCTCCGGCGCTTCGACGTGCCCGTCCTGCCGCCCGGCGCCCGCCCGATCAGGATCCTGCAGATCTCCGACCTGCACCTGACCCCCGGCCGCACCCGCCTGATCAACTGGGTCCGCTCCCTGGCCGCGCTCGACCCCGACCTGATCGTCAACACCGGCGACACCATCTCGCACCCCGACGCCATCCCCGCGTACATGCGGGCCGTCGAGCCCTTCCTGGACCGCCCCGGCCTGTTCGTGTACGGCTCGAACGACATGTACGCGCCGCATTTCAAGAACCCCGCCCGCTACCTGTGGCGCACCTCCAAGGGCGAGACCCGCCGGGCCCTGCCCAACCTGCCCTGGGAGGAGCTCGGCACCGCGATGACCTCGGCCGGCTGGCTGGACCTGAACAATTCCACCGCCCGCCTGAAGGTCGGCCACCTGGACATCCACGTCGGCGGCATCAACGACTCCCACATCGACCTGGACCGCTACGACCGGATCGCCGGCCCCGCTCCCGCCGACGCCGACCTCCGCCTCGGCGTCATGCACTCGCCCGAGCCCCGCAACATGACCAAGTTCGCCGCCGACGGCTACCAGTTGCTGCTGGCCGGCCACACCCACGGCGGCCAGCTCTGCGTCCCGTTCTACGGCGCCCTGGTCACCAACTGCGGCATCGACCGGGCCCGGGTGCGCGGGCTCTCCCGGCACGACTCCGCGTACCTGCACGTCTCGGCCGGCCTGGGCACCTCTCCGTACGCGCCCGCCCGCTTCGCCTGCCCCCCCGAGGCGACCCTGCTCACGCTGGTCCCGGCCCGGCCCGCCCGTTAACGGTGACGCAAGCATCCCCAAAGTCCGCTAGACTTGCCGAAGCTCAGGGCCGCAAAGCCCAGGGCACCGGGGTGTGGCGCAGCTTGGTAGCGCGCTTCGTTCGGGACGAAGAGGTCGCAGGTTCAAATCCTGTCACCCCGACGTTGCAGTTTCCCGAGGTAGAGGGCCTGATCCGCGAAGCGGACCGGGCCTTTCTGCTTTGTTGAGCAACTAATTGCGTGACCATAGGTCCTGATCAAGGTGCCGCAGCAATCCAGATGCGATGTGAACGAGGAAGCGCACAGGATCACCGCGTGCTCTAAAATGAGCTTGTTCGTGGTTCCTGATAGGGGAAAGTCTCGGTTCGATTCCGTGGCTCCCGATAGGGGCTTTCGTTGCTGCGTCTCTGTTGCTGGTTCCGGAACTCCGTGGCCTTTGGAAGAGGTGCAAGCAGATGGTTTCTATGTTCTTGAAATCCAAGACGCTCTCGTGTCTTCGAGTCTCTCTGGCGGTTGCTGGTGTAGTTGGCAGCGCATCCCCCTATCAGGAATCACGAGCATGCGTACGTGCCTCCGCGAGCAGGAAACCACGATGTAAACGTGCATCCGAGTGGCTGCCCCCGGAACGTACGAGCGCAAGACGACCCCATGGAGGTTCTTTCGGTTTAAGTAATAACTCGGTTGCAGCATGCACAGCTTTCCTGAGGCTGGTGCCATAAGTCTATCTGTCGGAACAACCATCCCCGTGGGGATAGAGCGCAACAGGCTGTTCCCGTTTCTCGGTGTCCCCGCATGGGTTTTGACCTGCGGGAATCGTCTCCTGGTCAGGAACAGCCTGGGTAGCTACCCCCGGAACTGTGGCAGGACACCGAGGGAGTCGGCGCCGACGCGGGAGGTTCGCCCAGGCCGAGCAGGGTCAAGGTGCTGGTGCAGGCCACGTGCGGCCAGCGGTGTCCGGCCCCGATCCGGGTGGTGGTCTCATCGACGTGCAGCACGTGCGTGAGCGTCAGCAGCGCGCGGATCACTTTAATGCTGTCGGCGACCAGAGCGGCGGCCTAGGTGACTGGTGTTAAGCGGGTCATCCTGACTGACCGATTCGGGGTGAGCTCGCCGAAACAGCGCAGCGGTGAGCACCACGGTCGCGGATTCGCGACGGCGATCACCGGATGGGCGGGCCTGTCACGTTATCCACAGGCCCGCCAGAGGCGTCACGACCCTGCCCGGCACCCCTGCCCGAGCGTTCCCGCTGGTCACGGTGCTGCGGTCATCCATGCTCCACCGGCAGCCGAGACGATGCCCAACACGGCCAGCCGCGCGAGGTTGACGGCGGCGACCAGAAGCGAGAAATCAGCGTCGATCTTGACGGTGCGGCGGACACGAGCCCGGCGACCACCGTGCCGCCGCCGCATCAGGTGCGCGATCTTCCGTTCCACCTTCGGCCGGGTGGCCCGGTAACGGGCCAGCCAAACCGGATCGGCGTTGTTGGCCCGCCCACGGGCCAGGTGCCCTGCTCCAAGTCCTGGCCCAGCACGGTGGCCAGGCAGCCGGGCCGCCTGCCTGACCCCCTCCACCAACTTGCGCCCGTCCAACACCGCCAGCAGCGCGAACCCGTCGCGCGCCCGCGTGTCGATGAGAGCTGCCCGCTCGGCCGCGTCCCTCCAGTCGATGACCGGTTTGGCCAGATCGGTGTAGGCGTCCGCGCTGGAGATGAGCGCCCGCAACTCCACCCGCAGATCCCGATCGGCGGCCCGCGACAGGCTCCGGATGGCCGACCTGATCAGCGTGACGGTGTCCTGGGTGGCCACCGCGTCATAGATCGGCGCGCTGTCCAGCACCCGCCTGCGGCCGATCAGCCCGGCCCGGGAAGCGACCTCCACCGTCCGCTCGAAGATCCGGTTGGCCGGTCGGAGGCGGCCAGCCGGGCCCGCATGTCCACCAGCACCGTGTGCACGAACCCGGGGTGGTCGGAGTCCAGCCCGCCGGCGGCGTACTTCCACCGCACATCGATGGCGAACCGATCGACCGCTTCCCGGTCCGACAGCCCTTCCAGGCGTTGCGGGACCATGACCACGGCCACGATCATCGGCGGCACCGACTTGCGGCCGTCCTCGGCGAACAAGTCGGCGAACATCTCAGCCGGGAACAACGCCCGGCACTCGCGGTGCAGTACCGCGTAGATCGAGTTCGGCGCCAGCCGATCCTCGACGAAATTCACCGTGGAGGACAGCAACCCCGGCTGCGTCGGAGTCTGACCCACTGCCATCGCTCGATCTCTCCCCACACCCGGTGACCAACATCGATCACCATGGCACAGGAGGAGAGACCGACGCGAGATAGATAAAAAACGCCAGTCACCTAGACCAGGACGGACGACACCCAGCCGGGCGAGACCCGTGCTCCGGTGAGGTCGGCGATCAGCTGGGCGCAGCGTTCCACCGGTATGTGCTGGAACAGCAGCAGGTAGGTCGCCAGAGCGCGCAGATTCGGCCCGTATGACGACGGCGCGCTTGCCACCTTCCCGGGCATGTCCGCGCTGGTGACCCGGCCGCACCCGCCGCACCGGCAGCGATGCGCCCGGTGCTCGGTCACCGTAACGGTGACCAGGGGAATGTCGCGGACCTGGCGGCGCGAGTAGTGCTCGACAGCTGCTTCCCGCATCCGCCGCAGGCGGCCGGGACGTACTCTTCCACCTCGTCCGGGACCTCGACCATGGCCAGGCCGTTTCCCGGCGCACCGGGCTGGCGGCCCCGCTTGCGCCCGCTCTTGGCCGGCGGCTTCTTGTCCGGCCGGACGAAGGTGTCGCTGGACGGCGGTGACGAGGAGTTCCCCGAGTTGCGGTTCTGTCTGCGTTCCACCTCGGCGACCCGCGCGCTCAGCAGGTCCACTGTCGCTTCCAGCTGCGCGATCGTCTCCCGCTGGGCCTCGATGGTCGCCATCTGCCGGACCACCAGCGCGGCCAGCTCGTCACAGGACGGGCGACGCTCCGGGGGTCTTGGGCACTCAAAGATCATCCCACCGCCCGGGCGGTGCTCACGCCAGCATGATCACGAACTTCTGAATAGATACGACGAAAGGCGACACCGATCCACCCGCTGACACGGGTGGTGCGCCCGGATTGGCTCGCGGCGGCGACAGCGGGTAATCACACAATCCCCGCGAACTATGCCGATGTGTATCTATCGTAGTCACGGGAACACTGTAAGTAGCGGAGTCATGTTCGTGGCTCAGCGCACACCAAGAGGAGAACAGCATGACGAACGCCCCTGTGCTCGTCGAGGAGAAGTTGACGATCTACAGCCCCGACCAGGCCCGTCGGGAGATGACTCGCCTGGACCAGGGCTACTCGGACCTGGCTGTCCTGCGAGACGCCATACCAAGCCTGCTCGGTGTCGGCATCGATGAGGCCGCCGTACAGGAGCCGGTCGGCTTCGGCGCAACGTGGAACCTCAAGGAGCCGTACTTGGCCGCCGACGCCCACGAGGGCGACAGGGCAGTGAAGACGATCGAGTCCAGCCTGATCTGCAACAGCTACAACACAGGAAGCGAGCACGTGGGCGTGTTCGCGACCGTCATGAAGCCAGACGTCGGCGACGAGAAGGTCGATCTATTCGTCCTCCGGACCTCGGACTTCATCATAGAAGGAGTTAAGGAGTACATCCCGGATTCGACGAACCATGGACGTCTGGCGGTCCGAGATGGCTGGTGGGACGCGCTGGTCGGGTGTCTCGGCAGGAGCTGTGGCGGTGTCTGTCTCAGCGCCGCCCTCACGTGCCCCAAGATCAACTGGGCTGCGTTCCTGGTGTGCCTCGCCGGACGGTGCGGATTGTGCGTCGTGAAGTGCGGAGCCTGTGCCACGTGTGACTGCACCTGGTGGTGCAGGCCCGTCGTCGGATGCTGCAACGGCTGATCTGAGGAGGGTATGGTGACCAGCGTTCAGTGGCTGGAAGTCCCGATTCAGCCGCCAACGGAAGCGAACACCTCACCCGCGACTAAGTATGAGGTTGGTCGCGCGGTTGTCGTGTATCGGAATGAGTCGGCGTACGTCGGACTCACCGATGGGCCCATGATCACGGAGCTCCTCGCCCACCCGGATGTGCGATCACTCAGTGCCGGCGATCTGAGGAAGTCGCCGCCCATCCCAGGCCTTCCGATGACATGGGAAGGCCTGGCAAATCAGATCCCCACTCTCGGAGTCTCTCACCCGTACCGGCGCGCTGTCGGACTGGGAGACGTCATTGCGGCAATCACTCGCCGTGCGCGAATCCCAGAATGCGGAAGCTGCTCGCAACGACGCAACTGGCTGAACCAAATTCCGGTTTGGGGCTGGTGGAGGAGTAGACCACCTCAGACCTAGATGAGTGAGTCCAAGGCGTGGCTGCGGAGATAGGGCGAGGGTGCTCAGGATCGATGTGTGACGAAAGACCTCAACACCCTCGCAACCGCACTGTACGTGAAGGTCGATGATCTACTGAAGGCCTGTCCGGGCCTGGCCCCCGTGGCGGCCGAAGACAGGGATCGCGCCGATACTCAGCGATGCCGAACTGGTGACCTTGGCGGTCATGTCGACGTTGCTGGGTTTCGTCTCCGAACGGCGCTGGCTGCGCTATGCCCACGCCGAACTGACCGGGATGTTCCCGTATCTGCCTGGCCAATCGGGGTACGGCAGGCGGCCGCGGAAGGCATCGGAGCTGGTGGTGGCCGTGATCCGGATGCTGGCCGCCGATACCTCGCTGTGGAGCGATGATGTGTGGGTGGCCGATTCCACGCCGGTGGAGTGCGGCCGTTCGCGAGAGACCGCCCGGCGCCCGCGTCGAGGACCGCATCCGGAATGGCAAATCCACCGGGCTCGGGCACCTGCCCAGCACATCCATGCAGGTCAACACCGCATGGTGTGTCGCCGCCGCGATCGCCACCGACCTGCTGTGCTGGCTACGGCTGCTCTGAATGAGTGGGACCATGGCCGCAGCCGAACCCAAAACACTGCGCTACCGGCTCCTGCACACCGCCGTACGCCTCGTGCGCGGCCAGCGCAAACGCAAGCTCAAGATCCCAGAAACCTGGCCCTGGGCCCGTGAACTGGCCGCCTGCTTCCTGGCGACCCTCGCCCCCGTCATCGCCTCCCGGGCCACGGCCACCATGTCCGTGTCCGCCAGGGCCCGAAGCTCGCGAAAGCGACCGAGGAAGTCCTGCCTCTCACCGCCGGCGTCCTGCACTGCCTGGTCGTCAACGCCACCGCGAACACCGGCGCCGACCTGAGCGACCTGCTGGCAGAACTCAGTCAGGCGGAGGGCTGAGCGAAGAACGCCGCAGCAACAACATCAGCAGAATGGCGAGAATCCCGCCCAGCATCAGAAAAATCCACGTGGCCCAGTCAAAGATCAGCGTCGCGAAAATAAGCGCTGTCGTCACCATCGCCAGAAAGACCAGGTGGCGAACCCTGAGACCACGCCTCCTCTGAACAGCTCGCCAGAATGATTCCATCTGGATCAAAACTCTCCAGGCGCCCAACATCCAACACAACAAAAAGCCAGGCCATTCATTCACTCTATTCTGACATAGCCCCGAGAAACGCCAAAGCGAAGTCCATTATTTCCCATTCGCCACAACAAATAACGCTTTATGTGGATAATTCAAAATAAGCTGAGCGCTACGAACCGGTTCGCGGGGCTCGGCGGCCTTGGGCGGTTAGGGTTTCGCCGGGTTGCGGTCGCTGGGAGGATGGGGGCGTGTCCCCTGAGGATCCCGTGCTGCGAGCGGTGCGGGCGGTTTGCTTCGCGGTGGTGTGTTTGGGCATCACTGCTGGCGGTCATGCCTTCGCCGGGGGCGGGGTGATCGGGCCGGGTGTGGCCGTGGCCGGCGGGATCGGGGCGCTGGGGCTCGCTTATCTGGTCGGCGGGCGGGAGTTGCGCGCGGGGGCCGTGGTCGCGATGACCGTCGGGGCGCAGGTGGCGCTGCATCTGTTCTTCGGGTGGGCGGCGCCGGGCCCGGAGCGCGTGGGTGAACATCTTCATCTGAATGTGGGGATGGGAGTGGTTCACCTGGTGGCAGGGCTGCTGACCGGCTGGTGGCTTTATCGCGGGGAAAGCGCGTTCTGGCTGATGGTGCGGCTGTGGCGAGCGCCCTCGATTCCAGTGCCCAGGTGGATGCTGGGGGTCGCCCCGGTCAGAACAGTCGCACCATTGTGGGCGGTCCTACCGTTCGACGAGCCGTGGCTGGGCAAGGCGCGGGAGTTCGTGGGAAGCATCGCCAGGAGAGGGCCACCGGAGGCGATCTGCGCCGGTTGAATTGGCGCGGACGTCGTAGGTCATCCCCCTCAGTGCCCGGCAGACGTCCGGGCGTCACCTCTGGAGTTCACGTTGGCTTCTCTGCCGCGATCCATTCGTAATTCCCTGGCGGCCACACTCGCCTGCGGACTGTTTTTCGCCATTCCAGCCGCACCCGCCGCCGCCCACGACCGCCTGAAGAGCAGCAACCCCGTCAAGAACGCCAAGGTCGAAAGCGTGGAAACGATCCTGCTGGACTTCACGTCCAAGGTGCGCTTCCCCGCCGTCGTCCTGATGCTGGGCGAGGAGAAAATCGCCCTCGGCAAACCGAAACTCGACGGAACCAAGGTCAAGACCGCGGTCCCGGAACCACTGGCCTCCGGCAAGTACACGATCGCCTGGCGCGTGGTCTCCATCGACGGCCACCCCATCGAGGGCGAGATCCCCTTCACGGTCAAAGCCGCCCCCGCCCCAAGCCCCAGCCCCACACCGACCGAGGCTGCGACGACCCAAGCCCCGGCGACGTCGGCCGCGCCCACACCCGTCCCCACCTTCTCGGAAGCGAGCGGCGAAGAAGAAGCCTCAGAAGGGATCCCCGGCTGGCTGTGGATCGCGGGCGGCGTACTCGTGATCGTGGGCGTGGTCGTCTGGCTCAGCACCGGCCGCAAGGGAAACGAAGCCTGATCACCTGACCGAGCGGAGGGTGCGCCAGCGGGTCATCAGGAGCAGCATGAGGGTGATGATCGTCAGGGCCGGGAAGGCCAGGGCGAGCATCGCCCCCAGTTGCTGGTCGCTGTCGCGGTCGGGGGCCCAGAGGACGTCGAGCCAGATGTACCAGTCGGCGCCCCGAGGAGAGCCGGTGAGCAGGAAGAACGTGACGAGGGCGTTGATGGCGAGGGCGCCGGCCAGCATGCGGGTTCGGACGATGGCCACGATCGGCCGGGGCACCGGGTCTTCGCCGATCGCGGTGGCGAAGAAGACGAAGCCGGTGAACACCATGAGGACCTGGAGGACCAGGCGGGCGGCGAGGCTGGATTGGGCCAGGTCGAAGAGTGGGGTCAGGTAGAGGGCCAGGAGCGGGACGCCGTACAGGGCGAGGGCGGTCCACGGGTGGGAGAGGGCGCGGCCGAGTGGGCTGTCGATTCGAGCGCGGCCGTCGGGGTTGACCTCCTGGTAGAGGGTCAATGGGGCGCCGAAGACCAGTAAGGCGGGGGCGAGGGTGCCCAGCAGGCCGTACTGGACCGCGTGGATGGAGAAGATGGCGGGGCCGTAGGCGGCCAGGCCGCCGGTCAGCGCGTACAGCAGGATGAGGAGGCCGAGCAGCCAGGTGGCGGTGCGGGCGGGCGGCCAGGGCAGGCCGCGGCGGGTGAGGCGGCGCACTCCCAGCAGGTACGCGGCGGCGAGACCGGCGACGAGCAGTAACAGGATCGGGTCGGGGCGGAACTGGGTGAGCAGGCCGCCGGGGGTGAACGGCGAGAGCACGTAGCCGAGCGCGGTGTTGTCTGTGGTCAGCTCGACTTCGGACGGCGGCGGCGCGGTCCGCGACAGGCCCACGGCCAGGCCGACGGTGGCGAGCATGACGACGATCTCACCGGTGGCCAACCGGAGGAAGGGCGAGCGGGTGTCCCCGGATTCCATCGCCGCGATCGTGGTACGGCGGTGCCGCCAGCCGAACCAGCCCAGCACCGCCAGCGCCACGATCTTGGCGAGGATGAGTAATCCGTACCGAGTGGTGAAGATGGGTTCGAGCCCACCCACCCGGACCCAAGCGTTGATCGTGCCGGAGACGCCGACGGCGATGTAGCAGCACAGCGCGAGCGCACTGAACCGCTGCACGCTGGTGACCAGGCCGGTCGAACCGCGCAGCAGGAAGAGCAGGGCCACCAGCCCGCCCACCCAGACGGTCACGGCGGCGATGTGCAACATCAGGCTGGAGATGGCCAGGTTGTGATCGGCGGCCGACGCGGAATGCCCGGCATAAGCCGGCGGCAACACCCCCACGACCGCGACCACCAGCAGCACGACCCGCCCCCACGTCCCGAGCGGCAAAAGAACGCCGATCGAGACGACGAGCGCCAGAATCGTGACGATCAGGAACGCCTGCCCCTGCGGAATGTTGAACAGGAACGTCGGCAGCACGCCCGATTCCACAGCCTCCCCGAGCGGCAGCCCGAGAAAGTCCGACAGCGTGAGCAGCGCGGTCAGCGACGCGGAGAACGTCCAGATGACCGCCCACCGCCCGGCGGCCTGGGCCAGCGACGCCCGCGCTTTGGCGTCCTGCGCGGCGATGACCGAGATGACCAGGATGCCGACGGTGACGACCGCGCAGATGTCGTGGATCAGCCGCACGATCGGCAGGCCCCACCGGGTCAGCGCGCCAGGTGAGGGCAGTCCGGCGATGCTCGGGGTGGGTGTGCCGCCGCCGAACCACAGCGCCAGCAGGAGAACGGCCAGTGCCGCGAGCGCGCCGACGAAAGCCGGCGTTCCGCCGCGTACCCGCGGAGTGGTCATCGCCGACGTCCTCTAAAAGGGTCAGATCCCGCCATAACGGTTCCTCAGTATGTCGGTTTCGGTAGCCGGGGGCGAGTGGCAAACGATCGCCCCCGGCCGGGGTTCAGCCGAAGATCCGGTTCAGGCGGGCGACCCGGCGGATCACCAGCCAGTCGAGCAGGAGCACGGCCAGCATGGTGATCCCGGCGAGCGGGAACAGCAGCCCGAGCCCCGCCATGATCGCGATCACGGTGTACGGGGTGCGGCGGCTGGTCGGCCGGGCCGGTGCGCCCGCCCGGCCGTGCGGGCGGCGTTTCCACCACATCCAGACGCCGGTGACGATGAGCGTGATCAGGGCCAGGCAGGCGGTCAGCATCACGATCAGGTTGGCGGTGCCGTAGCGGCGGCCCTCGTGCAGGGCGATGCCCTGTTCGACGGTTTTGGCCATCAGGCCGTACTCGTTCCAGCCGAAGGAGACGAGAACTTCGGCGCTGTACTGGTCGATGTGCAGGGTCTGGGCGGCGGCCGGGTCGCGGCGCGGGTCGGTGACGACCGTGTAGACGCCTTCTGGCCCGCCGGGCAGGAGGATCTTGCCGTTTCCTGGTCCTGCTCGTCCACCACAGGTAGGTCCCGGTGGCGACCAGGATCAGCGCCCAGCACGCGGCGGTCTCGACCACCCGATCCCCGACCACGCCGGACATGAGCTCCCCGTGGACGGTTCGCACGATCCGCATGAACGTGGCCGAGTCGTCGATCTGCCCGAGCACGGTGGCGTTCGCCGGATCGACGTACACGGACACGCCCTGCGCCCACGGCCCCGACTCGGCCCCCTCCATGATCACGCGGCTGCTGCGATCCGGCACGCAGCGGAAGCCACGGAAGCGATTTCCGGGCGTACCTCGACCGAGGTCATGAAGTTCTCCATCCGGAGAAGCGCACGCAAAAGGCGCGCGCGAAAGGCAGGGGGGAACGCCACGGCGTCACGCCATGACGGGATGACCGCATTGCGCCTAGCGGCGTGGCGGGCCCCTGCGACAGAGCGTCCAGCTCAGAATCTGGCTGCCCGTGATGACCGGAGCCGGCCCGGCGACCGGAACCACCGGCCGGACAGGGACGACGGCCAGCGTCGCGGCGAGCAGCCGCCACAGGTCGAACAGCGAGCAGGCCAGCAGCCGCACCAGTGTGGCGAGCGCGTTCTCCCCGCGCTCCAGCCACCAGGCCGACAGGCTCGCCACGAGCGCGTGCGCGAGCAGCATGCCCAGCGCAGTCGAAAGGCCGCCGCTGTGGTGGCCTTCCACATCCACCACCGCACCCGCCCCGAACAGCCGGTGCATGCCGTACTGAGCGGCGAAAGCAGCGGGTAGCAGGACGCCGAAGCCGCGACGGCGACGAGCCAGCAGATACGCGCCGACCCCGGTCAGACCGGTCGCCCACAGCAGAGTGATTGGCCGGACCCCGGCCCCTCCCGCGAGCACGTGCATCCCCAGCGAGGCCAGCACGCACACCATGGCGAACACCGCGGCGCGCAAGGCGCGTGACACGGGCCCACCGTTGTCCACGCCCCCAATGGCGACAGAAATGATCAGAGTGACAAGAGCCGCTCGCTGACCACGTCCGGGATCACCACCCACGAGCGAAGATACGGGCTCAGCGCGGCCCAGGTTCGATGAAGGATTCATCCCCCCGGAAGACAGCCGGATCAGACCGGTATGTCAGGCATCTGTGCGGGCTATGGCAGCGGGCCTCGGCATGGTGGCGGTATGACATTCGCGTTCGAGGCAGAAGGCCTCGTCAAACGGTATGGGAAGACCGTCGCGCTGGCCGGGATCGACCTGGCGGGACGGCAGGGAAGTGTGCTGGGGGTGCTCGGGCCCAACGGCGCGGGCAAGACGACCGCCGTGCGAATTCTGGCCACCTTGTTGCGCCCGGATGAGGGAAGAGCCAGCGTCGGCGGTCTGGACGTGGTCCGGCAGGCCGCCAAAGTGCGCCGGATGATCGGGCTGACCGGCCAGTACGCCTCGGTGGACGAGGATCTGACCGGCCTGGAGAACCTGATCCTGATCGGGCAGCTGCTGGACCTGCGTCGCCCCGACGCGAAAGCCAGGGCGACCGAGTTGCTGGCGGACTTCGGCCTGGCCGAGGCCGGCGGACGTCCGGCGAAAACGTATTCGGGCGGTATGCGGCGCCGCCTGGACCTGGCCGCGAGCCTGGTCGGCCGCCCCGACGTCATCTACCTGGACGAGCCGACCACCGGCCTGGACCCGGTCAAACGCGACGACGTCTGGACGATCATCCGCTCTCTGGTGGCGGACGGAGTGACCGTGCTGCTCACCACGCAGTACCTGGAGGAGGCCGACGCCCTGGCCGACGACATCTCGGTCATCGACCACGGCAAAGTGATCGCGAACGGCAGCCCGGCCGAGCTCAAGCGGATCGTCGGCGGCCAGACCGTCCTGGCCAGACCGGCGGACCCGGCCCGGCTGGACGACGCCGCCGCCATTCTCGCGGCCGTGGCCGGACGTCCGGCGGACTCGCCGAGCCGCGGCGTCGTGGCCGTGCCCGTGACCGGGGACGCCGCGTTCACCGAGATCGTCCGGCGACTGGCCGACACCGGCGTCGCCGTCACCGAACTGTCGCTGCGCCTCCCCAGCCTGGACGAGGTCTTCTTCACCCTGACCGGCCGTCACACCGAGGAGGACGCGGCATGACCCAGACATCTCAGCAGCCCAGGACGACGGTGACCCGATCCGTCGTGGCCCGCTCCCCGGAACGCCCGTTCGCCCTGGTACGGCACAGCCTGGCGCTGGGCCGGCGAAGCCTGATCAAAACGCTGCGGACCCCCGAGCAACTCCTCGACGTCACCCTCCAGCCGATCATCTTCACCCTGGTCTACGTGTACCTGCTGGGCGGCGCCGTCGCCGGCTCCACCCACGACTACCTGCAGTTCCTGCTGCCCGCCATCCTGGTCCAGACGGTCCTGTTCGGCGGGATGGCCACCGGAGTCAACCTGAACACCGACATCGGCAAGGGCGTCTTCGACCGCTTCCGCAGCCTGCCGATCGGACGGTCCGCACCGCTCATCGGTTCGGTCCTGGGCGACCTGATCAGATATGTGGTGGCGACCGTCTCCCTGATGACGACCGGGTTCGTGCTGGGCTTCCGCATCCAGACCGACCCGCTGTCGGCGCTGCTGGCCTGCCTGCTGGTGATCACGTTCGCGTTCTGCCTCAGCTGGATCTTCGTGCTGGTGGGCATGCTCGTCCGGGAACCGGGCGGCGTCCAGGGCATCGCGTTCCTGGTGCTGTTCCCGCTGACCTTCGGCACCAGCATGATCGCCCCCAAGGAGACGCTGCCGAGCTGGTTGCAGGCCTGGGTGAACGTCAACCCGGTGTCGCACGTGATGGAGGCGTCCCGGGCGTTGATGACCGGCGGCGCGGCGGGCGCGCACGTCGCCTGGAGCCTGGGGTTCTCAGCGCTGCTGCTGGCCGTGTTCGCGCCGCTGGCCGTGCGCGCCTACCGTCGCAGGTCCTGAACCGCAGTGCACCTGCGCTATCGCGTCAGGGCGGGCGAGCGCGGCGCCTTCCGCGTAAGCCCGCCCGTACGCGGTCTCGCCGAGCAGGGTGGCCAGCGACCCGCTGACCCGGACCACCTCGGCGTTGAACCGGTCGGGGGCCCCGCGCAGCTGCTGGGTCGCCCCCATCGTCACCGCCCCCCGCCACGGGTCGCCGCGCATCGCGTGGACGGCCGCCGCGGCGACCCCCACCTTGGCGAGCACGGGCATGTCCTTGGCCCGCATGGTCAGCTCGGCCGCCTCGTCGACCAGCCGGGCCGCCGTCTCCGGGTCGCCGACCTCCACCGCCAGATACGCCCGGGAGGTCAGGATCAGCCCCCGGAACTGGGGGGCGACCAGCGGCATCTCGCTCGATCGGGACATCTCGGTGAGCGCGATCTCGTAGTGCCGGCTGGCCTCGTCCAGTTCGCCCAGCCAGCGCGCGAGGTCGCCCAGGCCCAGCCGGGCGAAGACGAGGTTGCGCACCGTCCAGTCCTGGGCGTCCCATTCGGCCAGCTCGTTGAGTTCGGCGCGAGCCCGGTCCACGTCGCCTTTCTGGGCCCGTACGGTGGCCAGCCAGATGCGCTGGTGACCGGCGTCGTCGTCGGGGCTGAGCTGGCGGATCAGCATGATCCCCTCTTCCAGCGCGGCGATGGCGCCGTCGAAGTCGCCGGAGACCAGGAGCACGTCGGCGAGGGAGGTGAGCGCGTGGGCCAGGCCCCAGCGTTCGCCGATCTCCCGGTAGAGGGTGACGGCCACGCGCAGGTCCCGGTACATGCCGACGCGGTCGCCGTCGTTCTCGCTCATGAACGCACGGATCATGTGCAGGGTGGCGCGGGCCCAGGGGTCGGGGTGATCCAGGCGTTCGCCGATGACCCGCAGGCCGTGCGGGGTGTCGTCGGTGAACAGGGCGAGGGAGGGTTCGATCAGGGCGAGCACGGGATGGCTGACGTCGACGCGGGCGAGGGCGGCGACGCCCTGGAGTTCGGCGATGGTGTCGGCGAGCTTGGCGAAGTTGTTGGTGGCCGCGGAGTTGATCAGGTAGAGGGCGGTGGCGACCAGGCGCGGGATCTCGGGGGCTTCGCCGGGCACGTCGAGGGCGAGGCGCAACCAGCCCGCAGCTTCGTTGCGTTTACCGCGGATCACCCAGAACTGGCTGAGCGCGGCGCCCAGCCGTACCGCCGTGTCGGCGTCGCCCCGGTCGGCGGCGTAGTGGAGGGCGGCGAGCAGGTTGGCGTGTTCGGTGTCGAGGGCGGTGACCCAGGTCAGCTGGTCGCCGCCGCGCAGGTGCGGCTCGGCGGCCTCGGCCAGGTCGAGGAAGTAGGCCGCGTGGGTGGCCCGCGCGTCGAGCAGGCCGCCGGATTCGGCCAGGCGCTCCAGCGCGTACTCGCGGATGGTCTCCAGCATCCGGTAGCGGGGGCCTTCGACGAGCTGGAGCAGCGACTTGTCGACGAGCGCGGCGAGCAGGTCGAGTGAGCCGCCGAGCGGTTCGCCGGCGGCGGCGGTGAATCCGGCGGGGAAGACCGCGAGCCGTTCGACCAGCCGCCGTTCCGCGCCGGTGAGCAGGTCCCAGCTCCAGGCGACGACCGCGCGCAGCGTCTGGTGCCGGGCCATCGCGGTACGGCTGCCGCCAGTCAGCAGCCGGAACCGGTCGTCCAGGCGGGCGGCGACCTGTTCGACGGTGAGCGAGCGCAGCCGGGCGGCGGCCAGTTCGATGGCCAGCGGCAGGCCGTCGAGGCGGCGGCAGATCTCGATCACGTGCGGGGTGTTGCCCGGGGTGAGCGCGAACCCGGGCGAGACGGCGGCGGCCCGGTCCACGAAGAGCCGGACGGCAGGCCCGAGGTCGTCGGCGGCGGGCAGCCGCAACGGCGGGATCGGGTAGAGCGTCTCGCCGAGGATGCCGAGCGGCTCCCTGCTGGTGGCCAGGACGCGCAGGCGGGGGCAGCGGCCGAGGAGTTCGTCGGCCAGCCGGGCCACCGCGTCCACGACGTGTTCGCAGTTGTCCAGCAGCAGCACGGTCTCCGCCCCGGACAGCGTCTCGACCAGGCGGCTCATCGAGTCGTCGGTGGAGTCGCCGCCGAACGCGGGCCCGAGCGTGCCCAGCACGGCCTGGAGCACGTCGTCGTGGTTGGTCACGGGGGCGAGTTCGACCAGCCAGGCGGCCTGCGGCAGCCGGGCGGCGAGGGTGACGGCGAGCCGGGTCTTGCCCGCGCCGCCGGGGCCGACGAGCGTGACCAGCCGGTCCTGCCGCAGCCGCGCGCCGATCCAGCCGATCTCGTCGTCCCGGCCGACGAAGCTGGTCAGCGGGGTACGGAGATTCCCCCGCGACCTGCGCGCCGGAGCACTGGGCGCGCGCAGCACGGCGAGGTAGCTCTGCTGGAGCGCCGGCCCGGGGTCGACGCCGAGTTCGTCGGCCAGCAGCCGCCGGAACTCCTCGTAACCCGCCAGCGCCTCGGCCTGCCGCCCTTCCGCGCAGAGCGCCCGCATGAGCAGCCCGCGCAGGCGTTCCCGCAGCGGCTGCCGGGTGGCGAGTTCGGCCACCTCAGCCGCCAGTCCGGGCGCGGAGCCGATCGAGAGCCGGGCTTCGATGCGGTCCTCGGTGGCCGACAGCCAGGCTTCGTCCAACCGGCTGACGGCCGCGTCCGCGAAGGGCGCCTCGGCGATGTCGGCCAGCGGACGCCCCCGCCACAGCCCGAGCGCCTCGTCGAGCCGCTCCACGGCCGTCCCGGGATCGCCCGCTTCCAGCGCCCGCCGCCCTTCCCCCGCCAGCCGCTCGAACCTGAACAGGTCCACCTCGTCGCGTGGCACGTCCAGCCGGTAGCCCCCCGGCGCGGAGCGCAGCGGTTCTGCCCCCGGCAGCGCCCGCCGCAGCCGGGACACCAGCGACTGGAGCGCGTTGGCGCGGTCGGCGGGCGCGGCGTCCCCCCACAGCGCCTCCGCGAGCTGATCCAGCGGCACGACCCGCCCGGCGTCCAGGGCCAGCCGGACCAGCAGCGCCCGCAGCCGAGCCCCGCCGATCGTCGACACCTCGCCCCCGGCGACCACTTCGAGTGGTCCGAGGATGTTCACCCGCATACCAGCCACTCTGCCACTCCGCGGCGCGTGCGGTGGGCTTGACCTGGAGCCCACTCCAGGCGGCAAGGTGGGCGCATGAGAACCCGAAACATCGGTACCGCGAGCGTCAGCGCCATCGGTCTTGGCGGGATGCCCATGTCGGTTCTGGGGCACATGCCGGACGAGGAGCAGTCGATCAGGACCGTGCACGCCGCCCTGGACGCGGGCGTCACGCTGATCGACACCGCGGACGCGTACACCCCGTCCCACCGCGACGTCGGGCACAACGAGCGGCTCATCGCGAAGGCGCTCGCCTCCTGGGACGGCGACTCGGACGACGTGCTGGTCGCCACCAAGGGCGGGCACACCCGGGTGGCCGGCGGCGGCTGGGGATTGAACGGCAGCCTCGCGTATCTGCGGGAGGCGTGCGAGAAGTCGCTGAAGGCGCTCGGCGTGGAGAGCATCGCGCTCTACCAGCACCACCGGCCCGACACCATGGTGCCGTACGCGGAGAGCATCGGCGCGCTGAAGGAGCTCCTGGAGGCCGGGAAGATCCGGGCCGCCGGGATCTCGAACGCCAACCCGGCGCAGATCAGGGAGGCCAAGGAGATCCTCGGGCCCGGCCTGGTCAGCGTGCAGAACGAGTATTCGCCCCGGTTCCGGAGCAGCGAGCCGGAGATCGACGTGTGCGAGGAGCTGGGCCTGGCGTTCCTGCCCTGGTCGCCGCTGGGCGGCATGGGCTCGGCCCGGCAGCTGGGCAGCGCGCACGCCGCCTTCGGCGAGGTCGCCGAGGAGCGCGGCGTCTCACCGCAGCAGGTCTGCCTGGCCTGGCTGCTGGCCCGCAGCCCGGTGGTGATCCCGATCCCCGGCTCCAGCCACCCGGACACGATCAGGGACTCCCTGGGCGCGCTGGACCTGACTCTCACGCCGGAGGAACTGGCCCGCCTCGGATAATCAGGCCATGAGCCCAGTACGGCACAGCGTCCGCGCCCTGCTCTTCGACGGCGACGAACTCGTCCTCTTCCGGCGGGACAAGGCGGGACGCGAGCCGTACTGGGTCACTCCCGGCGGCGGCATCGAGCCCGAGGACGCCTCCCCAGAAGCCGCCCTCCGGCGGGAACTCGCCGAAGAGCTCGGCGCGACCGCAGGACCGGTCGTGCCGGTGTTCACGCTGGTCGAACCCGGCTACCGGAGCACGGTCTACGTGGCCGGCCTGGTCGAGCTGGACCTGTCCCGCCGCACCGGCGCCGAATTCCACGATCAGAGCGGCCACGAGATCCAGCGCGTCCGTCCCGCCGACGTCGGCTCGGTGAACCTGGTGCCGGTGGAGTTGCGGGAGTTCATCCTCGGCAACGCGGCCGTGCTCCCGGAGCTGCTGACCGCGCGTCGGCGCTACCGCCCGGTGGTGGACGTGAGCGTGCTCCTGTTCGACGGCGACCGGGTGCTGCTCGGCCTGCGCCGGAACACCGGGTACGCGGACGGCGAGTGGATCGCGATGCCGTCCGGCCATCTCGACGAGGGCGAATCGGTGCTCGACGCCGGAGCCCGCGAGGCCAGCGAGGAACTCGGGATCGAGGTGGGCGAACTCGACGTCGTCCACGTCATGCACCACCGCAATCCGGGCTGCGCCGGCCGGATCGGCTTCTTCCTGGTGGCCCGGTCCTGGTCCGGAACCCCCACCAACACAGAACCCGATAAATGCGAAAAAATCGCATGGTTTCCGGTGGGGGAGCTCCCCTCGAACACCGTCCCGCGGGTGGCCGCGGCCATCGAGGCCCAGCGCGACACGTTCTTCTCCCTGCACGGCTGGGAACGCCCCCGCCTCGACGAACTGCGCGCGGAAGCGGCCAGGTCCAGCTGCGAAGAGCTCACCGTGGCCGTGCTCGCGGCGGCCGGCGGCGGCCTGCTGCTGGTCTCCGACGCGGAGACCGACCGGCTGCCGGCCACGATCGTCGGCCCCGGCGAAAGCCTGGAACAGGCGATCGCGCGCCTGCATCCCGGTCCGCCGACCTACGCCGGGGCCGCCGACTACACCAGCGCGACCGGAGTCACCGGCCGCCGCTTCGTCTTCGAGGTCACACCGCCGCCGGACAGCCTGCCCGCCACGCTCCGGCTGCCCGCACGCGACCGCGCGCTCATCGAGACCTGGGCTAGGCGACCAGTTGTCTCTCGGGGATCCACCGGGTCGTGACCCCACGGCGGGACTCGATCCACAGCGCCACGCCGGTGATCAGCGCGCCGACGCCCTCCCAGAGGCCGACGCCGATGAACTCCGCCGGAGCGGCCTCGGTGACGACCAGAAAGGTGAAGACGCTAAAGGTGACTAGACGGAATGGAACCGTCCAAAGGTAGAAGGAACGGAATTCGGAGGCCGCTGCGAAAACGTAGTAAACCCCCATGTTGATGGCGGCCATCGAGGAAGCCGCCATATAGACAAGCGTGTAGTCGCCGGGAGCGCGCTGCTCAAGCGCCTCGAAGCCCAGCATGCCGAGCAGGGTTGACGGGGAGAAAAGCCCCACCAGACCGAGGATGAAAGCGAGAACGCCGAAAACGGCGATGGTCCAGCCCGAAGATGACCGGGGCACGGGAGCTCCAATGGGTGTAACCTCAACGATGATCTCTGGGGGTGCATTCCACCACAAACTGTCAGGGACGGTATGCGTACTCGACCCATCCGGTTCCAGGTTGTGACCCTGGTCGTTCCTCCGCTAATCGCACTGATCGCCCTATGGGCGCTCGCCGCCGGTCTGACCGGCGTGGACGGCCTGCGGTTGCTCCAGATCAACGCCATCACCAACGCCATCGCCAACCCGTCCGAGCAAGTGATCATCGAGCTCCAGCACGAGCGGCTGCTCACCGTCGCCGGCAGCCCGCTCGACGTGCAGCGCGCCGAAACCGACAAGGCCGTCGCCACCTTCCGCGGCCTGGCCGGTGACATCGACGTCGACGAGGACCTCCGGCCGCACCTGACCGCCGTCTTCGACCAGCTCGACGACCTGCCCGCGATCAGGACCGAGGCCGACCAGGGCGCGACCCGGCTCCGGGTGATCGAGGCGTACAACCGGATCGTGGACGTCACGTTCCGGATGTACGACACGATGATCCTGGTCCCCGACACCCCCATCTACCGGCAGGCCCGCGCGGTCACCTCGCTCGGCCAGGCCAAGGAACTGCTGGCCCGGCAGCGCGCCCTGATCGTCGGCGGCTTCGACCCGCCCGCCCGCGCCGCCTTCACCGACGCCGCCGCCACCCGCAGGTTCCAGTACGGCAAGGCCCTGTCCGAACTCGACGCCGAACTGGCCGCGCCGTACGCGCCGACCCAGGCCCAGGCCAACTTCCTGGCCCTGGAGGACAAGGTCGCCAAGGGCGAGGCGCCCCCCGACGCACAGGTGGTGGTGGACCTCTACTGGACCGAGGTCGAGCGCAACCAGGTCGCCTCGGTGGAGCGCCTGATCGCCCGGGTCATCCCGGCCGCGATCGGCGTGCTGCTCAGGATCGGCCTGACCGGCGGTCTCGGCCTGATCGCGATCGTGATGACGGTGATCATCTCGCTCCGGTTCACCCGCCGCCTCACCCGCGAGCTCACCCAGCTCCGCACCGCCGCCCTCAACCTGGCGCACGTCCGGCTGCCGCGCGCGGTCGACCAGCTCCAGCAGGGCCAGGAGCTTGAGGAGCCCGGCGAGGTGCCCGCCATGCCGGACGCGATCCTGGAGATCGAGCACGTCGCCAAGGCCCTCAACTCGGTGCAGAGCACCGCGATCGAGGCCGCCGCCGGCCAGGTACGGCTACGCAAGGGCGTCGGCCTGGTCTTCCTCAACCTGGCCAGGCGCAGCCAGTCGCTGCTGCACAAGCAGCTGACCCAGCTGGACACGATGGAGCGCCGCGAGGAGAACCCGGAGGCCCTGGAGGACCTGTTCCGCCTGGACCACCTGACCACCCGCATGCGCCGCCACGCGGAGAACCTGATCATCCTCTCCGACGCGGTGCCCGGCCGCGGCTGGCGCAAGCCGGTCCCGATGCTGGACGTGGTCCGCGGCGCGCTGGCCGAGGTGGAGGACTACGGGCGGGTGAACGTGCTCCCGATGCCGGCGGTGTCGCTGACGGGGGCTGCCGTCGCCGACGTCACCCACCTGATCGCGGAGCTGCTGGAGAACGCGACGATCTTCTCTCCGCCGTACACGAAGGTCTACGTGCGGGCCGAACCCGGCCGGGGCGGGGTCATCGTCGAGGTCGAGGACCGGGGTCTGGGCATGAACGCGGGCGAGTTCGCGGCCATGAACGAGCGGCTGGCCGGGCCGATGGAGTTCAACCTGGCCGACAGCGACCGGCTCGGCCTGTTCGTGGTCGGCCGGCTGGCCCACCGCAACAAGATCGCGGTGACCCTGCGCCCGTCCCCGTACGGCGGCACCACGGCGATCGTGGTCATCCCGGAGAGCATGATCGAACGCCCGGCCACCGTCGAGGCCTGAGACAGCACGAGAGCCCCGGATCGCTCCGGGGCTCTCGGCGTTTCTCAGACGAGTGCGGGTTCCTTCCGGGCCGGGGCGATCTGGTCGTCGTCGTCGCCGTGGGAGAGTTCCGGGAGCCAGTTGAGCCAGCGCGGCAGATACCAGTTCCAGTCGCCGAGCAGCTTCATGGTGGCGGGGAGCAGGACCGCGCGGACGATGGTGGCGTCGAGCAGGATCGCCACCGCCAGGCCGACGCCCATCTGCATGAAGGACAGCAGGGACAGGGTCGAGAAGACCGCGAAGACGGCCACCATGATCAGCGCGGCGCTGGTGACCACGCCAGCGGTGCTGGTGATGCCGTGGGTGACCGCGTCCTCGGTGCGCATGCCCTTGTCGTACGCCTCCCGGATCCGGCTCAGGATGAAGACGTGGTAGTCCATCGAGAGGCCGAACAGGATCACGAACAGGAACAGCGGGAGCCAGTCGGTGATGGTTCCGGTGGATTCGAAGCCGAGGAGGCTCTCACCGTACCCGTCCTGGAAGATCAGGACGAGGACGCCGTAGGCGGCCGCGACGGAGAGCAGGTTGAGCAGGATGGCCTTGATCGCGACCACCAGGGAGCGGAAGGACATCAGCAGGAGCAGGAAGGCGAGCAGCAGCACGAAGCCGAAGACCAGCGGGAGAGTCTTGACCATCTGGTCGTTGAAGTCCATCGAGCCGGCCGTGCTGCCGGTGACGTGGGCGCCGGGCAGGGTGGCCGGGATGACCTTGTCGCGCAGCGTGTGGATGGCCTGCTCGGAGACCTCGTCGGTGCCGGTGCCCTTGATCGCGATATCAATCCGCGCCACCGTCTTATCCGGATTTATCGAGACACTGAAGGGTTCGTTGGCCTCGCCGGTGGCGAACGCCTCGCGCTTGAAGTCCTCGATCTTGGCGGTCATCTCGGGGCTGGTCACGTCGGCGGCCTTGACCACGACCACGGCCGGCTCGTTACCGCCGGGGAACGCCTTGTCGATCGACTTGAACGTGTCCGCGATGGCGTAGTCGCCCTGCAGGTCGTCGATGGTGGTCGGGCCCGGCTTGAGGCCGAGCGCCGGGATCGCCAGCGCGATCAGCAGGCCGCTGGAGACCACCACGGCGATCACCGGGTGCTTGAGCACCGGGCGCAGCACCGCGTGCCAGAACCTGCTCTCGCCGCCGCGCACGCCCAGGATTCGCCGCCATGTCACGCGCCCCCGCGTCGCGACCCGGACGGTTCCGTGCACGACCCGAGCGTCGATCTTGTCGCCGATCAGGGACAGCAGCGCGGGCAGCACGGTCAGCGAGCCGACCACCGCGGTCAGCACCACCAGGATGGTGCCCTCCGCGAAGCCCATGAAGACGCCGTTGCCGGTCAGGAACATCCCCGCCATGGCCACGATGACCGTGATCCCGGAGACCAGCACCGCCCGCCCCGAGGTGGCCGCCGCGATCTCGATGGCCCGCCGCTTGTCCCGGCCCTTCGCCCGTTCCTCGCGCTCCCGCATGATGTAGAAGAGCGAGTAGTCCACCCCGACGGCCAGGCCGATCAGCAGCATCACGTTCGTGGTGGCGCTGTCCACGTGCAGCAACTGGCTGGTCAACGCGAGCAGGCCGGTGGCCGAGAAGATCGCCGTCATCGCCAGCGCGACCGGGATCAGCGCCGCCAGCAGCGCCCCGAACGCGGCCAGCAGAATACCGATCGTGATCGGCAGCGACAGCTGCTCGGCCCGGACGAAGTCCTGCTCGATGGCCTCGCCGATCAACTTGTCCGCGCTCGCCCCGCCGGCCTGCTCGATCCGCAGCCCCGGATGCGCCTTGGCGACCCCCGCGACCGCGTCCAGCACCGGCTGCACCCGCTCGTCCGCGCTCTCCCCCGCGCCCTTCATATCGAACTGCACGAGCGTGGTCCGCTTGTCCCCACTGACCGGCGACGGCTCGGCGTCGTACGGCGTGCGCACATGCTCCACCTGCCCCGTCCCGTTCACCGCCGCGGTAACCGCCTCCACCGCCGCCCGGAACTCGGGGTCGTCCACCACCAGCGTGTCGCTCTGCACGAACACGATCTCGCTGGCCACATCCTTGTACTTCGCCCCGTCCAGAATCTCTTCCGCGACCCGGGAATCCCCATTGGAGCCCTCGTACCCCCGCATCTCCCCCGTCTCCACCACGCTCCCCGCGAAGGTCGCGGCAGCCACGAACCCCACCCAGATCAGCAACGCCCACCACCGATGCCGGGCACTCCACCCACCCACCGTCGCAGCGAGATTCCTACGAATTCTCATATCCGATCCCCTTTACGTTTCCTTTAACGTTAGGAATCGGAACCCCAAGAAACCTCCACCGCAAAAGCCAAATCCCCCGTACTGCCTGAGGGGTACATCCCTCATTCGTGAGGTCTAGGGGTAAACCCGAGTATCGGAGTAGGGGATACCCCCGGCCGGATCCGACGGCGGCGGCACGGCATGGGAAATGGCGACGAAACCGAATAAGTACCGGCGCTGGGTGTGCCAGAGCGGATCCGTTCGAGTATCGGGTGGTCCAGTTATCCAGATAGGGCACGGACCGAATCTCCGGCTACAGTCGTGGGCGTGATCCCCGCTGATGAGTTCTACGCCGGGCTGTATCGCGTGATCCCCGCCTCTGGGGCGTTCATCACCGATCCTGCCGACCGGGTCCTGCTGGTCAAGCCGAACTATCGGGACCATTGGGGGTGGCCGGGGGGGCATGTGGATGACGGGGAGAGCCCTGAGGTCGGGTGTGGGCGGGAGATCAGGGAGGAGATCGGGCTGGAGTTGGCGGTGGGGCGGTTGCTGACCGTGCACTGGGTGCCGGAGTTGAGCGATCGGCCGTACGCGTTGGTGCACTTTCTGTTCGACTGTGGGACGTTGCCTGATGGGGATGGCATCGTGCTGCAGGAGGACGAACTGGACGCGTACGGGTTCTTCACGGCGGAGGAGGCGGCGGGGTTGCTGCCGCCTTACCTGCTGGAGAGGTTAGTGGCGGGGCAGCGGGCCCGGCGGAGCGGTGAGTGCGTCTATCTGTCGGGTGCGGCTCAGAGCAGCTGAAGCAGGCCCATGGTGCGGGTGTTGGCGGGTTCGGCGAAGCGCTGGAGCTGCTTGAGCGCGGGGCTGAGGATGACGACCGTGTTGCGGGTGGCGCCCTTGACCCGGACCGCCAGGCGGCCGTCGCGGAGGTAGATCGCGCCGATCAGGGTGCCTTTGACGGGGAGGGCGATCCTCGCGCCGGTGACGGTGTCGACCACGGTCGGGGGGAACCAGGTCGGCCAGGCGCCGTCGCCGCCGGGGTCGGATGGCTTGAGGGTGTGGATGACGACTTTGCGGCCGTCCGGGGAGAGGCTCTGGACGTGGTTGGCGAGCTTGATGCCGGCGGATTTGCGGGTTTTGCCGCTGGTCAGATCGAGTAGGTAGACGCCTTCGGTGGTGCCGGCGTAGCCGGCCAGGTAGCGGCCGTTGGCGGACCAGGCCAGGTGGCAGACGCCGTAGGTTTTGCCGGCTTTCCTGGCACCGGTGCCGTCGGCGTTGACGACTCCGATCGGGGCCATGCCCTCGGTGCCGGTCATCGGGAAGGCCAGGCGCTTGGAGTCGGCGGACCAGACCGGTGTGGCGCACGGCGCGCCGAAGATCACGTTCTTGGCGACGATCTTGTCGGTCTGGCCGGAGGTCACGTGCAGCTTGCTGTTGTAGTCGACCCAGGCGACCTTCTTGCCGTCGGGCGAGGCGGCGAACTGGCCGGCGCCGCCGACGCTGGTCTTGGTGAACTTGCCCGCCAGGTAGCGGTAGACGTTGACCTTGTCGGTGAAACGGTAGAAGACCGCCCCGGAAACGGGCGCGGCGGTGGCGGCGGCCGCGGTGGCGGGGACGGCGAGCGGGGCCAGCAGCGCCACGACGGCCAGGATCCGGGTTCTCATCTGCCCGATCCTGCTGGATTCCCCACGACAGTGCCAAACGGCCACCCCGTTTATCCCGAAAAAATATATTAAAGGTAAAGTTGTCGCTATGGCGGGGGGATGGAAGGCGCTGATTTTCTGGCTGATCGGCGTTCTCGGGTACGCCGTGGCCGTCTTCCAGCGCCAGACCCTCAGCGTGAGCGGCCTGGACGCGGCCGAACGTTTCACCCTCGGCGCGACCGGCCTGTCCATGCTGGCCATGCTCCAGCTGCTGGTGTACGCGGCGATGCAGATCCCGGTCGGCATCCTGGTCGACCGGTACGGCTCCAAGCGCATGCTGCTGGCCGGAGCCCTGATCATGGGCGCGGGGCAACTGATCTTCGCCTTCGCCGCCGACCTGGTGGGCGCGGTGGCGGCCCGGGTGCTGGTCGGCGGCGGCGACGCGATGGCGTTCATCAGCGTGATCCGGATGATCAACCTCTACTTCCCGCCCCGCCGCAACCCGCTCATGGTCCAGCTCACCGGCCTGCTCGGCGCCATCGGCGCCATCGCGGCCGCGGTCCCCCTGATCACCGCCCTGCACCGGTACGGCTGGACGCCCACCTTCCTCGGCGCGGCCGGGCTCAGCGCGGTCGCCCTGATCGTCGTGCTGCTGGGGCTGCGGGAGACCCGTCCGGCCGCCGCCGGGGAGGCCCGGGGCGTACGGGCCGCGTGGGCGGAGCCCGGCACCCGGCTGGGCATGTGGGCGCACGCCGCCACCCAGTCGTCGGGTGCGGCGTTCCTGATGTTGTGGGGGCATCCGTACCTGGTCAAGGACCAGGGGCTGAGCCCGCAGGCGGCGGCCGGGATGATCACCGCGCTGACCGTGCTGTCCCTGGCGTACAACCCGCTGTTCGGCTGGATCGCCGGGCGTTTCCCGACCCGGCGGTCCCGGATGGTGCTGGTGATCGTCGGCAGCACGGCGATCTCCTGGACGGTCCTGCTGCTCTGGCCGGGGCACGCGCCGGGCTGGCTGCTGGTCGCGCACATGGCGGTGCTGGCCGCCAACGGCCCCGGCTCGGTGGTCGGCTTCGACTACGCGCGGACCTTCAACCCCGCGGAACGGATCGGCGTCGCCGCCGGGATCGTCAACGGCGGCGGCTTCCTGGTCACCGTGCTGGTGCTCGGGCTGATCGGCGTCGGCCTCGACCTGCACGGGAACTTCCGGCTGGCGCTGGCCGCGCAGTACCCGATCTGGGGGATCGCTGTGTGGCAGGTGCTGCGTTACCGGGCGAAAGCCCGCTCTTCCCTCGCCCGTACGGGTGCGCCCACCATGAATCATGACGTTGGAGCGCGCACGAAGGCTGCAGGGCATGGGCCGGTTCGCCGAGGCGAAGGCGGCCTACGACGAGCACCTAGCACAGCATCCGGACGACCTCCCCGCCAGGCTCGGCCGTGGGCTCGCTCTGCTCGGGACGGGCGACCCGGCGGCGGCGATCCGGGAGCTGACCTGGGTTCTGGACCGGCGACCTGACGAAGCCGACGCCCGCTACAACCGGGCGCTGGCCTACGCCGACACCGGCCAGACCCCGGCCGCCCTCGCCGACCTGGACCTGCTGATCGCCGACGATCCCCGGGCCTGGTACCTCCGCTCCGACCGTGGCGGCCTGCTGGTCCGCGAACGGCGGCTGGACGAAGCCGTCGCGGAACTGCGCGCCGCGCTCGAACTCGCGCCGGCGGAGGCCACGATCCGGCTCAACCTGGGCTCGGCCCTGCTGGCCGCCGGCCAGTACGTCGAAGCCCACGAGCATCTCACCGTCGCGGCCAGGGAGCGCGTCCCCGGCGCGGTCACCGCCCTGCGCCGCACCCGCCTGGAGCACTACGCGCAGACGGGACGCGACGAGATCGTCGAAACCCTCACCGACGTCATCTACGCCCGGTCCCCCGCCGAGGTGGCCACGCTCGTGGCCACCGCCCCCTACCTGCTCTCCGACGAGCTGATCGAACTCTTCGACGGCACGCTGCGCGACAGCGCCGGGCAGTTGCCGCCGGACGCCCCCGACCGGCTGGCCGACCTGCGCCGCCTCGCGGCCGGGCGGGAGCCCGCCGTCGAGCCGCAGACGGCGGGCGAGGCCGAGTACCGGCGGCTGGCCGCCCAGCAGGTCCTGCTGCACCAGCAGGGCGACACCGAGGGCGCGCGCGGCCTGGCCGCCGAGCTGGTCGAGCTGGCCCGCCGGGTCTTCGGCGCGGGTTCGGCCGAGTTCGGACAGCAGCTGGCCCAGCAGGCCGTCCTCGAAAACCAGGAGGAGCTGTTCACCGACGCCGTCCTGGTCCTGGACGAGGCCGCCCCGGAGCTGGTGCCCGGATTGGTGGTCAGCTTCGCGAACGTCCAGTCCGATCCTGACCGGGCGCTGGCCCTGCTCACGCTGGCGTCGCAGCGCGTCGACGCCGACGTGCCGGAGTTCGACGCGGCGCGGGTGGCCGCCGACCTGGCCACCCGGCTCAACACCGCGAACCGGCCGACGGAGGCGGAACAGGTCATCCGGGCCGCACTGGACGAACGACGGTTCACCGGCGCATCGCTGGCCCGCCTGCTGGTCGCGCTCGCCGAGTCGCTGTTCGCCCAGGAGGAGTACGGCGAGGCCGCCCAGCTATGCGAACGAGGGCTCGACCTCTACCGCGAGACCTTGGGCGACACCCACCCGAAGGTCGCCGCCACGGCCCGCGGCCTCGGCCGGGTGCACGCCGCCGCCGGGCACCTCGAAGAGGCCGAACGGTGGCTGCTGAGCGCGGCCGACACCTGGCGCGCACTCGACAACCCCATGGAAACGGCTCTGACGGACAGCGACCTGGCCGGGCTCTACGCCCGCGCGGGCGCGACCGGCACCGCCCGGCAGGCGGCCACCCGGGCACTGGAATCCCTCGAACCGGGCGACACGCACCCGCAAGCACCCGAGATCCTGTCCCGGGTCCGGGCGGCCTACCACGACCTGGGCGACCTGGAGAACGAACTGGCCGCCCAGCAGCGGCTGGCGGCGTTCGACCGCGACGGCGCGGAAATGAACAACCTCGCCGACATCCACTACCGCGCCGCCCGATTCGACGAGGCCGCGCACTGGTACGGCGAAGCGCTCGCCCGCGCGACCCCCGACAAGATCTTCCTGGTCCGGCACAACCTGGCGAACGCGCTGCACAGCCTCGACCGGATCGACGAGGCGGTCGGGCAGCACGAGCGGGCGCTGACCGAGATGCGCGCCGCGTTACCGGCTGACGATCCGGACCTGCTCCACGCGCTCGTCGACGTGGCCGGGATCATCGCGGCCACCGGGGACACCGGCCGGGCAGTGGAGCTGATCGCCGAGGCCGAGCCCCACCTGGACGCCCGGCTGCGGGCGAAAGCCGCCTCGGTGGCGGCGGAGTTCGGCCTGGACGTGCCGGGGCTCGGGTCGGCGGCGGAGCCGTACCGGCTGCTGGTCGAGCAGGCCAGGACGGCCAGGGCGGCGCGAGACTACGACGAGGCCGAGCGGCTGCTGGGGCAGGCGTTGCGGATCGTTTCACTGGACCCCGGCCCGGACAGCATCGACGCCGCGCGGCTCAAACTGTTCCTCGCGGCCGTCCGCCGGGACCACGGCGTCGTCGCCGGGGTCGAGGAGCTGATCAGGGAGGCGATCGACATCCTCCCGCCGGGCGAAGAAGCACTGCTCCCGGCCCGGCGCGAACTGGGCCTGTTCCTCGTCGAGCAGCACCGGGACGAGGAGGCGCGGGCGCTGCTCGCGGACGCCATCGACGACAGCGACGGTGACGTGCTCGGGCGGGTGCGCAGCGCCCTCGGCCTCATCGCGCAGCGGCGCGGCGACCTCGGGGCGGCGGAACAGCACTACCGTGCGGCCCTCGACCTCGCCGAGAGCCAGGACAACCAGCTGATCAGCCGCAAGAACCTCACCCTGCTGCTGATCGAGGCCGGCCGCCTGGACGAGGCCCACGACCTCGCGGAAGAGACGATCGGCCTGACCCTGACCTGGTACGGCGCCGACGACCCCCGGATCGGCCGGGCCCTGCTGCCGCACGCGAAGATCCAGCGCCACCGCGGCGACTTCCGCGACGCCGAGCGGATCGCCCTCGCGGCCCTGCACCTGCTGGGCGTGGATGATTCCGGCCGCGCCGACGCGGAGAACGAAATCGGCCTCGGCCTGTCCGGCCAGGGCAGGTCCGCCGAGGCGGGAACCTGGTTCCGGCGGGCCGCGACCACCGCGCGCGGCGATGTCGTCGAGGAGACGACACTGCTGCTCAACCAAGCGCACGGGTATGAGGAACTGGGCGACGCCAAGCGCGCCATCAGCTTGGTGACCAAGGCGCTCGGCCTGCTGGAGGAGTCGGTGGGCCGCGACTCGGCGCGCTACGGCGTGGCGCTCGGACACCTGGGAAGGCTGCGGTTCAAGACCGGGGACTGGACGGCGGCGACCACCCTGAGCAACGCGATCACGACGATCGAGGCAGCCCGCGACGACCATCCCAGCCTGGTCGGCCCCCTCTGCTCGCTGGCCACCCTGTACCTGGGCATCGGAGCCGACGACACGGCGACCGCCTTCGCCCGGCGCGCACTGACGATCGCCGAAGCCGCCCACGGCCCCGCCAGCCCCCTCCAGACCGCACCGCTGATCGTGCTGGCCAGATGCACGGCCGTCGCCGGCGACCTCGACGAGGCGGCCCGGCTGTTCGAGCGGGGGCTGACTCTGCACCCGGAGGGCACCGAGAATCTGCGCCTCTACGCCTACTTCCAGGCCGCCCGAGGGAACCGGGAGGCCGCGCTCGACCTACTCGACCTGCTCATCCAGCGAGAGGACGAGACCCTCCGCGACGTCATGGCGGCCGCGACGCCAGAGCGACGACGCGGCGGGTTCTTCGCGAAGCTGTGGACCACCGTCGACGCGTACCTGACGCTGGCCACGCCGGGACACGCCACACGGGCCTGGGAACTGCTGGTCCGCCGGCTGGGCCAGGACTCGGAACAACTCCGCCTGGAACGCGAAGGCGCCCTCCGCGGCTCAGGCAGACCCATCCTCGAAGACCTCGCCCTGGTACGGGCCCGCCTGGCCCGCGCCGCCCTCCGCAACGACTCCCCCCAAACCGACCACCTGCTCAATCGCCGCGACGACCTCGAATCCCTACTCGCCGCCTTCCTCCCCGCCG
>NZ_BLAD01000085.1:0-9640 GCF_009687845.1 Acrocarpospora corrugata | reverse complement strand
CCCCCAACCGCCACTCGAATCGCAACCTCCCTCCCCCCAGGAACCACCCTAATCACCTACGTCCAGACCAGAATCATCGACTTCGCCAACCTCGCCCTCGGCACCCCGCCAACCACCCACGACGGCCTCCACGCCCACCAACCCCGCCACTACCTGGCCTTCGTCGTCACCTCGCCCGAACCGCAACTCGGCGATCCCGGGCAAATCGCCTCGGATGGGCCACGCATGATCCTGCTCGGCGACGCCGACCAAATCGACGCGGACTTGGCGCGACTCCGCGAACTCCTCATCCCCCGGCTTCGCGCCAACCGCGCCGACGAACGCGACGCATGCGCAGCCGCCCTGCGCGAGCAACTCTTCGACCCACTGGACATCCGGGATCGTCGCGTGCTGATCGTGGCCGGAGGCAGGCTGGGGCTACTTCCTTTCCAGCTCCTACCGCTCCCCGGAACCGGGCGGCTGATCGACGAGTACGAGATCTCCTATCTGTCCGCTCCCCGCGACCTGCTGCGCTGGACGAAACCCGTTCGTCAGCGGGTGGCCGGGCCGCCGCTGGTCATCGCCGATCCGGACTACGATCTCGGGTCGGCCGCGCCGAGCAGGGCGGTCAGGCCGCTGCCCGGGAGCGCTGTGGAGGGGAGAGAGGCGGCCGCGCTGCTGGGAACCGAAGCGATCACCGGAGCGCGGGCGGTGAAGATCACTCTGGCCTCGGTTCAATCGCCGCTGGTCGTGCATCTCGCGACGCACGGCTTCTTCATGCCGAGTCCGGAGCCCCCGCCTCTCGGGGACCACTACGAGAGTGTGCAGGTGCTCCACGTTCCCGGAGAGGGCGATTTCGTCGTCGGCGCCGAGCGGGTGCGGCCGCCGGTCCAGGACTCTTTCGGATTCGCCGGGTCCGATCCGCTGCTGCGATCCGCCGTGGCGTTCGCCGGTGTCAACACGTGGCTGAGCGGCTCCACCCCACCCGTCGCGGCCGGGATCGGCCTGCTCACCGCCGACGAGGTGTGCACGCTCGACCTACGCGACACCCGCCTCGTCGTCCTGTCGGCCTGCGACACCGGCCTGGGCGAACACCGCTCCGACGAGGGACTCGTGGGACTCCGCTGGGCTTTCGCGGTCGCCGGCGCGCAGACGCTGGTCAGCACCCTGTGGCAGATCCCCGACCGCGCGACCGCAGACCTGATGAAGGAGTTCTACACCCACCTGACAGCCGGACAGAGCGTCCCCAACGCCCTCCGCACCGCCCAACTGACCGTCCGCTCCCGAAACCCCGACCCATTCGCCTGGGCGGCCTTCGTCACCCACGGAAACCCCACAACCAACCTCACCCAATATCGCCCCATTTCAGAAAACCCACCGACCTGACGGCGGCGCCAAGCTCGATGTCTACTTCGGGGGGCGTACCGGCGTGAACGGGTCGGTGAAGTGAGCTGTGGCGAGGACTGTCGCCCGGCCCACCAGGGTGGTTCTGGTTTTCACGGCCAGGTCCTGGTCGTCGTCGTAGAGGTAGCGGATCGACGGGTCGGCCAGCTGAGCTTCGTGGAGCAGTGCGTCGCCGGAGATGATCAGGTCGCCGACCTCGACGATCTGGTGACCGGGGGTGTGGCCGGGGGCGGGGACGACCGTGATGCCGGGGACGGGTTCGGCTCTGCCGTGGATGATCTCCAGGGAGTCCCGGAGGGGGCGGATGACGCGGTCGCGCATCAGGCCGCCGCCCTGCCAGTCGAGTTCGGCCTGCTGGATCACGTAGCGGGCGTTGGGGAAGGCGGGTTCGCCGTTCGCCACCGCGCCGCTGGCGTGGTCGCTGTGCAGGTGGGTGAGGATGACCACGTCGATGTCGGTCGGATGCACGCCCACGGCGGCGAGTTCGTCCTCCAGCTGCCCGGGGACGGGCGCCCAGCCGGAGGCGGGGGACTCCAGGCCGCCGATGCCGGTGTCGACCAAGACCGTGCCGCCGTCCGCGCGTAGCAGGTGGCAGTGGAAGTGCAGAACCCATTCCGCGCCGTCGGCGAAGGTCCCGCCGGGGAAGAGTTCGGGTAGCGGGCGGCTGATGGCGGCCCCCATCGGGCCGACGGCGTCGCAGAGCGCGACCACCTCCACCCCCGCGAAGACCCTTGGCTGGTACGGCATGACGGCACCATATCTTTGATGTCGTGCGAGAACTCGATATGGCGGTACAGATCGCGCATGACGCCGGTCGTCTGCTCCGCGGCTACGCCCTGAGCGGCCCTGCCACGATCGACTACCCGGACGGCGTCGAACCGGTCACCAAGGCGGACCTGGCCGCCGACCGGCTGATCGGCAACGCGCTGGTCTCCGCCTTCCCGAGACATCGCGTCCAGTCCGAGGAGTCCGGCCCGATCGACGGCTACGACGGGCCGGTGTGGATCGTGGATCCCCTCGACGGGACCGCCAACTTCGCGCGCGGCCACCGGTATGTGGCGGTGTCGCTGGCGTACGCGGTGGACGGGGTGGTCGAGGCGGCCGTCGTGCACGCGCCCTTCCTGGACGAGACCTTCACCGCGACCAGGGGCGGCGGGGCCGCGCTGAACGGCACGGCGATCAAGGTCAGTGTGCCGGAGAGCCTCCGGCGGGCCATCGTGAGCACGGGGTTCCCGCATCGGAGAGGGGAGGTCGACGCCCTCGTCGAGCGGGTACGGCGGCTGCTGGTGAGCTGCCAGGACATTCGCCGGGCGGCGGCGCCGGCGCTGGACATCTGCTGGGTGGCCGCGGGGCGGTTGGACGCCCACACGGAGGATCTGCGTCCGTGGGACGTGGCCGCGGCCGGTCTGGTCGCCACCGAGGCGGGAGCGTCACGAGGTCATCTGCCCTCGCTTCCGGGCAATCCGCCCGAAAGCGGTGCGAGGCACGCCTGCGCGGTCCCGCCGGAGCTGTGCGGCGAGGGTTTCCTGGTCGCCGCTCCGTCGATCTACGAAGAACTGGTCAGCGTGCTGAGTGGTTGACGGTGGCGGTGTAGTCGAAGTCGAGGTCGGCGGCGTAGACGGCGCGCTGGCAGCGGGAGCAGCGGTAGAGGATCGGGCCCTCGTCGAGGGTGGTGTGACATCGGGGGCAGCAGCGGCGGTTCCTGGTCATTTCTCTTCTCCTTGTCGTGTGCGGCTATTGCACCCCCTGCGGCTTGCAGTCGACTTGCTGTTTTACTGAACGCGTGCTTGTCGACGTATTGGAACTGCTCATCTGTCCGGTGTGCCGGGAGTCCTTCTCCTTGCTGCCTGAATCGGTGTGCTGTAGGCGTGGACACACCTTTGACATCGCCAAACAGGGATATGTCAACCTTCTCACCGGCTCATCCAAGCCCGGGACGGCCGACAGTCCGGCGATGGTCGCGGCTCGGGATGATTTTCTTGGCATGGGCTACTACGACCCGATCGCCGATCGCCTGAGCGAGTTCTGCGGGCCGGGGGAGGCCGTCGGCGACGCGGGCGCGGGAACCGGGTTCTACCTCGCCAAGGCCACCAAAGGGGTCGGGCTGGCCCTGGACGTGTCGAAGCACGCGCTGAAGCGGGCCGCGCGGGCGCATCCCCGGATCGGCGCGGTGGTCGCGGACGTGTGGAAGCGGCTGCCGGTCAGGGACGACGCGCTCGATGTGCTGCTGAACGTGTTCGCGCCGCGGAATCCGGCCGAGTTCGCCCGGGTGCTCAGGCCGGGCGGGATGCTGGTGACGGTGACGCCCGGACCCGATCATCTGCGGCCGCTGGTCGACCGGCTGGGGTTGCTGCGGGTGGAGGAGGACAAGGAAGGGCGGCTGGCGGCGGCTCTGGGGGATGGGTTCGCGCAAGCCGTACAGGATCGGCTGGAATATGAGGTGGAGTTGGGGCACAAGGCGGTGACGGAGGCCGTCGGGATGGGCCCGAGCGCCTGGCACGCGCGGGAATCGCCAGTCGAAGCGCTTCCGGATCCGGTCACGGTGCGGGTATCTGTGCTGATCACAGGCTGGCGGCCACGGCGGTGAAACCTCGCGTGTGTGACCCTAGTGACCCGAGGGAGTTTTAGCCGTAAATTCCCCCCTAACATCCCCAATTTTTGGGCCGTTCTGGAGACCGACGAGCCATACTTAGCGGCGGACCCCGGGAGGAATTAGCGATGAAGGCCGAGGAACGCTGGCAGGCCAGGTTCCGCGCCCCACGCACGACGCTGCCGGTTTGGGCGAAACAGGCTCCGCATCACGCGGTCTACCGCTCCAACACCTCCGGAACCTGGGAGATCTACGCCTGGGACCGCGCGACCGGCCACACCCGGCAGGTCACCGACCGCCCGAACGGGACGGCGCACGGTGACGTCGACCCGACCGGCCAGTGGATCTGGTGGTTCGCCGACACCGACGGCGACGAGTACGGCGTCTGGATCCGCCAGCCGTTCCGCGGCGGCCCCGCCCAGCCCCTGAATAATGTCGCCCCCGGCTACCCGTGCGGCCTCGCGCTCGCCGCCAACGGCACGGCGGCCATCGGCCGCGCCTGCCGGAAGGGCTTCCAGGTCGTCCTGCTCCAGGGCGACGACGAGCCGAAGATCCTCTACCAGCACGACGAGTTCGCCTCGGTGGCCGGAATCTCGCTGGACGGCTCGCTGATCGCGATCAACCACAGCGAGCACGGCGACTCCCGCCACCCCGCGCTGCGGGTGCTGAAGGCCAACGGCACGGTCGTCGGCGACCTGGGCGACGGCGCCGGCAAGGGCGTCACCGGCATCAGGTTCGCGCCCGTGCTGGGCGACCGCCGCATGCTGGTGCTGCACGAGCGCCGCGGCCGGCACGAGCCGCTGGTGTGGGACCCGGTCACCGGCGAACAGCGCGAGATCTACCTGCGCGTGCCCGGCGAGGTCACCGCCGACTGGTACGAGGACGGCCGCGCCCTGCTCATCGTGCACAACCACCGAGGCCGCACAGAACTGCTCAGATACGACCTGGCCGGCGGCGCGATGACCCCCATCGAGACCCCGCACGGCGTGATCGACGCGGCCGCCGCCCGCCCCGACGGCACGGTCGAGTACTCCTGGTCCAGCGCCGCCCAGGCCCCCGTGATCAGGTCCAGCAACGGCCACGTCGTGATGAACCCCGGCCCGACCGCCCCGCCGTCGGTGCCGCTGGAGGACATCGACGTGGACGGCCCAGGCGGCCGGATCCACGCCCTGGTCTCCCGGCCGATCGGCACGCCGGCGCCGTACCCGACGGTGTTCCTGCTGCACGGCGGCCCGTCCGCGCAGGACGACGACTCCTTCCAGCCGCACGTCGCCGCCTGGGTGGACAGCGGCTTCGCGGTGGTCAGGATCAACTACCGCGGCTCGGCCGGGTACGGCTCCGCCTGGCGCGACGCCCTGCACGGCGACATCGGCCACATCGAACTGGCCGACGTGGCCGCGGTCCGCGACTGGGTCGTCAACCGGGGCATCGCCGATCCGCAGCGCCTGCTGCTGTCCGGCAGCTCGTGGGGCGGCTTCCTGACCCTGCTCGGCCTGGGCACCCAGCCGAAGGCGTGGACGGCCGGCATCGCCGCGGTCCCGATCGCCGACCACACGGCGGCGTACGAGGACGAGGCCGAGGGCCTGCGCGCCTACCATCGCGCCCTGATCGGCGGCTCCCCCGCCGAACACCCGGACCGTTACGAGGCCTCCTCGCCGATCACCTACGCCACCCTGGTGGAGGCCCCGGTGCTCGTCCTGGCGGGCGAGAACGACCCGCGCTGCCCGATCCGCCAGATCGAGAACTACCTGGACGCCCTGAAGAGCGAGTACGACGTCTACCGCTACGACGCCGGCCACGCCTCCCGGGTGGTGGAGGAGCGGATCAGGCAGATGCGCACCCAGATCGACTTCGCCAACCGGGTGCTGACCCGCCCCTGATCCCAGGACCATCCGATATGCGCACGTACCGGTCGTGGATCGCGCCTGCCATGGTGATCATGGCCATCCTGCTCGCGGCAGGTTCTGCCCCGCTCTGGGGCTTGGTCTTCTGGAGGCCGGACGAGTGGTCATTCGCCTCGACGCCCGACCTCTGGGAGTTCCTGATCCCGACGGGCTCCGTCGCGGCGCTCATCCTGGCCGTGGTGGGAACGCGCAGACCCGCGGCGCGGGAGTGGGCGGCGGGCGCGGGGCTCGTCGTCGCGCTGGCGTACGCGGCCACGCTGTTCTGGGCGGTGGTCGAGTCGATCGGGCCGACGATCACGCTCGTCCCGGCGATCGTGGCGGGGCTCTGCCTCGCCGGGCTCGGCGTGCCCCAACTGCTGGAGCGCCGAGTCGGCCGCACCGACCCCGCGGCGGTTCCCGGCGCTCGCCTCGTCGGCGTGCTCCTGGTCCTCGCGCCGTTCCAGAGCCTCGACTACTTTCTGGTCGGCTGGGACCGGCTCATGCTCGACAAATCTGCCATCCTCACCTGGGATTGGGCCAGCTTCGCGCCCGGCCGGGTGATCGCGTTCTGCGGTCTGGTCGCGATCATCCAGGCCCGCCACGCCCGGCGCGCCTTCCTCGCCGTGCCGGGCGCGGTGACCGTCGCGCTGGTCCTGTACGGCGTCGCCGCCGACTACGCGCACGCCGCCACGACCCTCACCACGCCGGTCCACTTCCTGGCCGGCGCCCAGCTGGTCATCCTCGGCTGCGGGATCGCCCTGCTCCTCCTCGCCCGCACGCCCAAGGGCCGCAGAACGGCGGCCACGACTCCGGCGCTCCGCGGCACAGCCGCCGCCCCGTCGCCGGAGCCGGCCACGGCACGGGCCGATTGGACCCAGCCCTCACCCGGCCGGGAGGAGCGGCTGCTCGCGGGACGGTACCGGCTGGTCGAGCGGATCGGCAGCGTCGGCGTCCTGCACCGCGACGTCAAGCCGGCCAACGCCATGGTCGACGACGAGGGCAGGGTCGTGCTCACCGACTTCGGCATCGCCGCCCGTGCCGACGACACCTCGCTGACGCTCACCGGCGGCCTGATCGGCACCCCCGGCTACATCGCGCCCGAGCGCCTCAACGGCGACGCCGACGGCCCCGCCGGTGACCTGTGGTCGCTGGGCGCCACGATGTACCACCTGGTCGAGGGCCGGGGTCCCTACCGCGGCACCAGCCCGGCGGCCGTGATCGCGGCGGTGCTCACCGCCCACCCGGCCCCTCCCGTCCTGGCCGGCCCGCTCGCTCCGGTGCTCCTCGGCCTGCTGGCCAGGGACCCGGCCGACCGATGGCCCCCCGACCGCGTCCGCACCGAACTGACCATCATGGCGGGCACCGGCTGACCGCTCAGGGCGCGCGCAGCACCAGGATGGCCAGGTCGTCCGCGCTCGGCTCCGGCGCGAAGTCCTGCACGGCCCGGCGGATCCGTTCGGCCACCGCCCGCGCGGACAGGTCCACGCATTCGGCCAGCAGCTTGGCGAGCCCGCTCTCGTCGTCCAGCAGCCGGGAGCCTGCCCGCCGCTCGGTGACGCCGTCGGTCACGCCGAGCAGCACGTCGCCGGGTTCCAGGCGGACCGGCTCCGCCTCGAACTGCACCCCGGGGAACACCCCGAGCAGCGACTGCGGCGACGCCACGGCCTCCACCACCCCGCTGGGCCGCAGCCGCAGCGCCTCCGGGTGCCCGGCGGACACCAGGCGCAGGTCCAGGCCGCCGTTGGCGAGGGTGATCTCGCCGTGCAGCAGGGTCAGGAAGCGGGCTCTGTCGCCTTCCTCCAGGATCGCCTGGTTGAGGCGGCCGACGACGGCGGCGACGCCGTACCCTTCGCGGGCGAGCAGGCGGAGCGTGTGCCTGGCCAGGCCGGTGACGGCCGCCGCCTCCGGCCCGGTGCCGCAGACGTCGCCGATGGCGAAGCGCCAGATGCCTTCGGATACCGGAAACAGGTCGTAGAAGTCGCCGCCGACCTCGTTGGTCTCGCCGGCCGGTTCGTAGATCACCGCCGAGTCCAGGCCGGGGACCTTGGGTTCCTCCAGCGGGAGCAGGCTGCGTTGCAGGGCCAGGTTGGCGGCGGCCTGCTGGGCGTACAGCCGGGCGTTGTCCAGGGCCAGGGCGGAACGTCTGGACAGGTCCTCGGCCAGCTGCATGACCTCGTCGGGGAACCGGTCGGACCGCCCGAGGCACATCACGCCGAGCCGCCGCCCGCGCGCGGTGAGGGGGAACCCGAGCGCCTGCCAGGGCCCGACAGCCAGTTCCGCGGGGTCGTCCGCGGCCGGCATGGTCAGCCCGGCCAGGTCCTCGCGGAGCCCGTCGGTGCGGGCCTCGTCGGCGTGCCACACGTACGCCAGCTGGAGCGGCCCGCCATGCTCGGCCGTGTAGACCGCGCACCAGGACGCCAGCCGGGGCACCACGATCTGCGCGACGATCGCGGGCACCATGTCCGGGTTGAGCGTCCCGGCCAGCAGGTCGCTTGCGTCGGCCAGGAACCCCAGCCACCCGGGCCCGGCGACCCGCTCGACGACCTCCTCCGCGCTGACGCCGCCCGGCAGATCCAGCCGGGCCCACCGGGTACGATCCGAACCGGCGTAGGTGACCCCCCAGGCGGGCGCGTCGATCGGCGAGTCCTGCTCCTGCCCGAGTTCCTTGACCTCGATCTGGACGGAGTCCCCCCGGTGCATCCACCGCACCTCGAAGGATCCGAACGGAACCGCCGCCACCAGCGCCTCGGCGACCCGTTCCGCGTCCGCGTACATGGACATGGCGGCCCACGCGGTCAGCACTTCACGCGTGAACCGCTTCACCTCGGGCACGGCCAAGTCCCCCGCCGCGAACGAGGCGGCCAGGACGGCTCGTGGAGTAGTCGTCACCCGTTTGTGCCTACCACACTTCACACTGACGCGGAGTCAATCAAGCAACGACCCTACTCCTACGGAACGTGACAGACTTACCAGTGAGGAGGCCTTATGTCGCGCACCATCGCCGAAAAGGATGAGACCGAACGCCGGTATTCCGAGTCGGATCTCAGGCCCCTGCTGGACACGCTGACCGTCTGGCGGGACGGCGACTTCCGGCGCCGTGTGCCGCACGCGCCTCCTGGGATGCTGAGTGAGATCCGGCTGCTGCTGAACGAGCTGGCCGACCGCCGCGAGCACCTGGCGAACGAGCTCGCCCGGGTCCGCCGCGAGGTGGTCAAAGAGGGCCGATTCGGCGAGCGGCTGACGCCGGGGCCCGGAGTCGGCTCGTGGGCGGAGAGCGTCGAGTCGGTGAACGACCTGATCGACGCCCTGGTCACGCCGGTGACCGGCGCCGCCGACGTGATCGACGCGGTCGCCAAGGGCGACCTGAACCGGCGAATAGACCTGGACAGGACGGCCCGCGGCGAGGTGCGGCGGCTGGGCAAGGCCATCAACGGCATGGTCGACCAGCTGGCCCTGTTCACCTCCGAGGTGACCCGGGTGACCAGGGACGTGGGCACCGAGGGCAAGCTGGGCGGCCGGGCCAACCTGCGCGGCATGTCCGGTTCCTGGCGGGATCTGACCGACGCCGTGAACACCATGTCCGGCCGGGTCTCCGCTCAGGTCCGCGACATCGCGGTGGTGACCACGGCGGTGGCCAGGGGCGACCTGTCACGGAAGGTCACCGTCGACGCGGTCGGCGAGATGTTCGAGCTGAAGAACACCGTGAACACGATGGTGGACCAGCTGTCCGCCTTCGCCGAGGAGGTCACCCGGGTCGCCCGGGAGGTCGGCACCGAGGGCCAGC
>NZ_BLAD01000084.1 GCF_009687845.1 Acrocarpospora corrugata | reverse complement strand
TTGTTACTGATGAAGAAACGACTCGAGGTGGGATCGTAGGTACTGACGGTGTCCTTGCCATCGCCGTCCCAGTCACCCGTGATAGGCAACATCGGGCTATTGCCGTAACTGAAGACCGGCCGGGTGGAGCCAGTGGCGTTCTGATCGTCGGACAGGTAGAAGTCCAGCACCCCCAGATCGACAGAGCCGCCGCAGTTGCGGCTGGTGACGTTCCGGTAGGTCTGGTTGTTGGCGCTGCCGTACGAGACACCGTTGAACGTGGGCTTGACCCGCTCGGCGCCCGCGAATCCCCAGGACGCCTCCCCGTTGCCGTTCGCGTCGTAACCGAGTTCGAAGTGGAGGTGGGGATGGTTGTTGGACGTGGGCCCTGTGCGGCCGACCCTCCCGATGACGGCGCCCTGCTGGACCGTGGCGCCCACGTTGACGGCCCGGGACTGCAGGTGCAGGTAGGTGGTGAAATAGCCGCCACCGTGATTGATCTGAATCACGTTGCCGGCGTTGTCGTGGTAGTACGACTTGTTGACCGTGCCGGCAGCGGGTGCTGACAGCGTGGCCCCCTCGGTGCCCTGCTGGTCCGGTTCCTTGACCATGTCGAGCCCCGGGGCGTGCCCCCAGGTGTCCAGCCGCCACTGCTGGCCGCAGGGGAAGGGCAACTGGAGGTTCGGGGCGGCCATGGCGGCCGCGCCGTGCGCGGGAAGGTTCGGCAGGCCGCCGATGAGGACGGTGAGCGCCGCCGCGGTCACCGCACTCACCCACGCGGGGTGCCCTGCTCCTCGCTGCCGGGAACGGCGGGAAATGAAGGGGCGCATGATCATGCTCCTGACGGTCGAGTGATCCTGGCGGCCGGGGCGGGCCAAGCCAGATTTGCGATCTTCTTCGGATGACGGTCATCACCGTGACCGGCCGTCTGTCCCACAGCAAGGGACGTGGGAAAACTCAGGAACAACGGGACAAGGAGCTGCATTAACCAGCGCGATCCCGTTCGAGTTGGGATGGGGTGGGATATGTCCAGAGATGCCGCTGATCCTGCTGTTAGCCTTCGGGATGTCGAACTCGGGGTCGGAACTCGAGGAGCCAGGTTGTCAGAGCCCTCTGCAATCGAGGATTTGGCCACGTATCTACGCCAGTTGAAGGACAAGACCGGCCGTAGTTACGACGCACTCGCCAGGAGACTCGGCGTCGGCAAATCCACCCTCCACCGCTATTGCTCCGGAGAGGGCGTGCCGCCGCGCTTCACGCTCCTGGAGCAGTTCGCCAAGGAATGCCGGGCGAGCCAGGCGGAGGTCATCGAACTACACCAGCGATGGGTACGGGCGCAGACCGTCCAGGCGCCCGAACCGGAAACCGGCGCGGACCAGCCCGTCGAGCGACCGGAAGGCCGCGAAACGGCACCGGACCAGCCGCTCCCCCGTCGCCGGACTCCCCGCCCTCGGCGCGAGAATCGCGCGAGTCTCCGCCGGTCCTGCCCAAGAGACGCGCGTGGTCGACGCTGGCGTGGCTGGCGGCCCTGGTCACGGGCGCAATCCTGATCTGGCGCCTCGGTGCGGACTTCACGGCGGACGCGGAGACCGCGCATCTCTGCACTGAACGCAGCGGAGTCAAGCACGCCGACGCCAGACAAGGCGGGGTGTGGACCAGGGACTTCGTGTGCGTCAACCGGCCCGACACGCCGCTCTACCTCAACGTGGGCAGCACCGAGAAGATAGCGGTCCTGGACACCCCGAAGAGCTGGTTCGTCTGCTGGGAGCTCGGACGTGTCCAGGGTGACGGGGGAAGGGTCTGGTACTACACCCGGGGAGACCGCTCAGAGCCGGGCAAGGAGCGCTGGGAAGGGTGGGGCTTCGTCGGAGCCAAACATGTCGACGCCACCATCCACCCCCTGCCGAACATGCCGCGATGCCACAAGCCAGATGTTGGGGACGGCGATCTGAGCTGAACCGCCCCGGCCGTCGGCCATGAGGGTGAGGGGGCCGGAGGCTGGTAAGAAATCGAAGGATGCCAGTGGGATACTGAGCTGGCGCGGTGCAATATCGGTGAAGCGCTGGGGCTCCGGCACGAGGACGTCGCGGCCGCCGAGCGGGAGCTGACCATCTGGCCGCGCACCAACGACAACGGGGCGCGCACCAAGTCCAGGACATCGCGGACCATCCCGGTGAGCGGGGACCTTATCCGCCTCTACGCCGACTACCTGCACCAGGAGTACGGCGATCTCGACTCCGATTACGTGCTGGTGAATCTGTGGGGGCAGCCCTACGGGCGGCCGTTGACCTACTCTTCGGCCTACGATCTCGTCCTACGGCTACGCCGCCGGACTGGACTCGACTTCGACCCGCACTGGTTCCGTCACACGACGGCGACCAGGCTGCTCCGAGAGGGCGTCCCGGTCGAGGTCGTCGCCAAGATCCTCGGCCATGTGTCGCTGACCACGACGACCGCCACGTATGGGCACCTGACCGTTGAGGACGCCGCAAGGCGCTCGAAAAGGCGGGCTGGTTCACCGGACGGGAGGTGCGGCTATGACCTCGCCTGTCTCGCTCACCAATGCCGCGGCGGTTGAGCAGCAGACGCGGCCGCCCCGTTCCGCGGTCCCGCAGTGGCGGGAGCTCCCGTGGGAGCACGAGTACGGCCGCGACGTCTGGCGGCTCCGTGAGCTGGGCATCCGTGACCGAGAGATCGCTAATCTCCATTTCACCGACATCCCCCAGCCCTGGCTGAAGGACCTGGCCAAACGGTGGCTGCCTCAGCCGTAGATGTTCGCGGGCTGGGCCAGGTCGACCGACCCCTTCTGGAGCGCTACCTGGCCTATCTGCAGGTCGAGTTGGGCAGCACACGCACGGTGCGGCGGCACATGATCGGGCAGCTGAACTTGTTCTTCACGGCGATCCGCCAGCACGGCTGGGCTAGTGGCCTGCAGATCAGCGCGATGTTCTTCCCCGAGGACATGCCCAAGGAGGCCAAAGCGCTACCCCGCGCGCTCAGTGAGCACGTCATGGCCCAACTCGAAAGGCCGGACAACCTCAAGCGGTGGGACGACCCGGCCGGCGAGCTGATCACGATGATCCTGATGCGCTGGGGCCTGCGGGTCCGAGACGCGCTTCGCGTAAATGAAGCAACTCACCGATCTCCTTCAAGGTCAATGAGTGGTTCGTCCTCGCTGACGAAACAGCCGCCTCCACCAACTGACTCCTCGAGGAGCAATTTCGGAGACGACGGCCTCCAGATTCCCCCTGACGACACGAGTCGCCGTTCTCGTGGGTGACGGTGGTGATGGGGTGCGGTGGCGCGTTTATATATCGCGTCCCATGGCGGCTGCGGCTGCCAGGATGTTGACGTAGTCGCGCAGACGGGTGATCTGCCCGTTGCGCACGGTGAGCACAGCGAGGTTGGGAAGCGCGAACTCGCCGGTGGATGCGCTCGTCCCGAGGGCTTCCTGCTCGACGATGATCGTTTCCGGATCGTAGGTGTCGTAGATGGCAAGAGTACGGTAACGCTCATACTTCAGCGGGTTGGCCTTCCACCCTGCGGTTATCCAGTTCACGATTTCGTCGCGGCCCTCAAGCTGGGACGGCACGCCTGGGGCGGTGAATGGGAATTCATGGACCGCGTCGACTGCGTACAGACGGCTCATGTCATCGGCGGACTGGCTGATAGCGGCTTGGCGGAGACTCTCCAGGACCTCACGCGCACCGGCTTCTTGCTCGCCGAGTGCCGCTCGCCTGGCAGTCGCCTTGCGGTAGCTGATCTTCCAGCCGTCGGGTTGGCGCGTGACGATGTCGTCGTAGACGACACTGCCGGCCGTTCCGTCGGCCCTGATGCCGACTCCTTTGGATTGGACCCGCGCCGAGCGATCGTCGATCCGAGTGATCACGATGTTGGTGACGTGATGACCGACCGGATTGGCTTCGCCCAATGCGAGCGCGGCCTCACGGATGGCCGGGGTCCCGTGCAACGAGCCGCGGCCGTAGTCGTCCAGGTCATAGGTGACATCTGGGGTGAACAGCTCACCCGCTTGGTCCAGCTCACCGGCGTCCGTGAGGTGGCCGTGGAGATTGATCAGGTCGTTGATGTCGATTCGGTCTTGTTCCGACAGCGACATGGGGGCGGCCCCTCCATGCTTTAGGTGAGTCATGCCAGTAAGGTGAGGCATAGTCCGGTTAGATGGCCACGGTAACGGACTGTGTCCCCGGTTAGCAAGGGTGTGGTGATTGCGCTGGCAGGTCACGAGTCGCGGCCGCGTACCAGGCGTCCGAGGCGTGCAGACGCCCGACGTAACTATGGGCAGTTGGTCGAGCAGGCACGAATTGCGTTCGCCGAGTTCGGCGTGGACGCCTCCTTGGACGAGATCGCTCGGCGGGCAGGGGTGGCCAGCGGGACGCTGTATCGGCATTTCCCCACTCGGCTGGATCTCATAGAGGCGGTGCTCGCCGAGCAGATAGCCGAGTTGGTCGGCCATGGTCGCGGGCTGCTGACGGTCGAGGACGAATTCGACGCGTTGTCCACTTGGTTGCGTGCTGCGCTCATGCATGCCTTGACCTATCGAGGTCTGTCGGCCGCGGTGATGAACTCGGCGCTCGACCGTGGGAATGGCCTGGTATCGACCTGGCATGCGGAGTTGTTCGAGGTGGGGGCTGCGTTGCTGGCGCGGGCGCGGCAATCAGGCGCGGTCGTCGCCGATGCGGACGAAGCGGATGTGCTGAAGATGGTCGGCGCTATCGCCTGGGCCGCCCAGGACACCCCGGACAGCTCAGCTCAAGCCGACCGCCTGCTCGCCCTCCTCATGAGCGGATTACATCACGGCGGCGTCCAGCGATGACCAGGCTGTGCGTCAATCCATTCGGGCGGATGCGTCAAGAGTGAGACACCGCCCAGATGTGTCAGGTCAAGTCTGGATCCCCTTGACGAAGGCGACCGGGTAGTAAATACCGGGGGTCGATGCCACATCAGGGGATTTAGGCGACGGCCCCCACGGCTCGGCCATGCCGTCGATCGCGTGTCCGAACCGGGTCACGTATCTTCGGCGGGCGTCTTGTTTGGCTTTATGGCGTTTGGGCCAAATAGGGCGGATGTTGGTGGGTTGGGGCTGGGCTTCAGCGCGGTGGTGGGAACCGTTGGGGTGGTGGCGGCAGTGGGGCGAGTGTCATGCGTGGTGTTCGACTATGGGTCGACGCTGACTGTGCCAGGGGCGAAGGTCGATCCGGGACTGAAGATGAGGCCCGTCGATCCCGTCGCCATAGTGGCCTTGCGGCGGCTGCACACGGCCGGTCTGCGGCTGGTGCTGGCGTCCAACACCAAGACCGAACAGGACCGGCGCCTGGCGTTGCGCCGCGCCGGCATCGAGGACGTCTTCAAGGTGGTGTTGCAGTCGGCCCAACTGGGGGTCGCCAAGCCCGCGCCGATCTTCTACCGGATGGTGATCGCCGCCGCCGGGTGTGCCCCGGAGCGGATCCTGTTCGTGGGGGACAACATGGCGGGGGATGTCGTGGGTCCGCTGGGCCAGGGGATGAGCGCGGCCCTGGTCCGGCCTGACGGGTTGGGGCCTGGGGAGGTGCTGCCCGGCGGCGCGAAAATGATCCGCCATGTCCGTGAAGTGGGGTTTCCTGGGCATAATGGAGATCATCATTGAGACATCGGAACGACCGGGCGCTCACTGTGAATCTGGTCAGCTATGCGACCCGATGCGGCTCGCCGAATACCGGGTCAATCTGGATTTCGGTCTTGACGATATGAGGCTCATAAGTCACGCGCTCCCACTGTCAGATCAGTCCGAGGGGTTCGTGGACGACGACGCCTGACAAGGGGGATTTAGGTGACTTGCGAGATATAACGCAGGAACTGGCCGCCACAAGGACGGCCAGTTCCAAGAGTCATCACTGGAACCGCCTGCTGACCAGGGGGTTCAGGACGCACAAGGCCACTGGGGCTCTACTTCCAGTTGCGACGCCGCTCGAAGCATGCCCTTCGTGGTTGCCGGCTCGGTGACGATTCAGGATGACAATTCTATTTATCAAGTAAATTTTTTTCTGCGCTCAGCCAATGTAGTGCGAGGTCGATTTCTGCTGCGCCGGCTCCGTTGCCGACTGGATCTTCCCCACTAGTAGTGACATCCAGATGTTTCCTCCGAGAACCATCGGCAGGAGGCCGAGGAGGAGTGCAGCGATAACGTACTTCAATGGACGCATAATCGCGCTCCTTGAGATAAATCATTTGGACTTTCCATGCACGCTGAAGAGCATGCTTCATATCGGCCTTTATTGTCGCCATGCGGGGTGGGTCGTCCTACGTCCACGCAAGCGATGTGAGGCACCATAGTGGTTCGGTTCCACACTAGGCAAACCAGGCGGTGACGGTCAGCTTGGAAGCACGCCCGAGCTACGTTTAGAAAAGTTGGCCTCGTGAATGGTCGGCCGACCAAGTCTATTTCGGGCCATTCGGGACATAATGGGCTGACTAGGATTCGGCGGCACGCCTTCGCGTGGTCAACCGGGACTGTGTCTCCATCGCCTCGGGAACCCCAAGGATCTCGAACAGGGCCAGGGCTTGGCGCCAGTGCTCCTCTGCCCGTTCGCGGTCGTGCGTCTGGACCATCGAGGTGCCTAGCCGATCGAGGCAGCGGGCCTGGACGTATAAGTCCTGAGTGAGATGGCCGAGCCGCAGCGCCTCGCTGTAGCGACCTTGAGCGATCTCGTGCTTGCCGGCACGTAGATTCACGTCTCCGATACCGAGGAGCGCGCGGCTCTCTATGGAACGTTCGAATATCTCCCGCGAGATTGTCAGCGCCTTGTGGTGATGGATCAGAGCCTCACCGTCGCGCCCCATCTGGCCGAGACAGGACCCAATGTTCGTGAGTGTGTCGGCCTCGCTCCGGCGGTCACCTATCTCCTGGGAGATTCGCAGAGATTTCCGATAGTAATCGAGTGCCGCGGTGAACTCTCCGGTGTACTGGTGTACGTTCGCGCGGTTATTGAGCCAGACCGCGTGATGTTGGCGGTTCATTTCAGGGCTGATCGCGATGGCCTGCTCAAGCAGATTCAGAGCCGAGGCTGCCCGCCCCAACTGAAGTTCGGTCTCGGCGATATTGTTGAGGGTGACCAGTTGGCCGGCGGTGTGGCCGAGTTCCTGGAATGCGATGAGTGCTTCCTGCAAATGTGTCACTGATTGGGCATAGTTCCCGCGGTGCCAGGTGATTTCCGCGAGCAAATTCAGGCTCGCCGCCTGCCCGGGTAGATCCTGAAGTGATCTCCGTATGTCCAGCGCTCGACGGCAGCGGTCAAAGGCCAGATCCAACTCTGACCGGTGCAGATGGATCTGACCGATCCGGTCGAGCACCTCGGCGACTCCGGACTGGTCGTCCAGGCCGGTGCGGATGTCCAGCGCCTCGGTCGCGTGCAGGAACGCCTGATCGTAGATTCCGGAGCGCCATAGAACCTTCGCGAGATCGGTCAGCGCACGGGCCAACCCCGCCGGGTCCGCCAACTCCCGCCATCCGCTGACGGCGTGTTCGTGTAGGTATGCGGCTTCCTTCCAATACCCACCGGTCTCAAGGAATTTGCTAAGAATGTGCGGCAGCAACGCCGCATGTTTCGGCCACCCATTTTCCCCGGCATATCGGACGACCTGTCGGAGATTGTCGAGTTCTACTTCCAGCCATTCGCGCGCCGCGTCGGCCGAGGAGAACCCGGTGGACACCTCTGGCGGATGGGCGACCTCCGGTACCGGGCGGGTGCGGTCCGGATGGAGCATCCGGTCGGCCTGGTCGCAGACGTACAGGTAGAGATCGAGCAGGCGGCTCAGCGCGGCACGGACCTCGTCCACGTCATCCGTGCCGGTAAGTGAACGGGCGTACTCGCCGAGCAGGGAGTGAAAGCGGTACCGGCCGTCGCGGTGTTCGATGAGGTGATGGTCGAGCAGGCCGTCGAGGAGGTGTTCCGCGGCCGGGCCGTCTTCGGCCAGCAGGGCGGCGGCGCAGTCGACCGTGATGTCCGTGCCCGGATGCAGCGCGAGGAACCGGAAAGCGTGGCGGTGGCGGCTGTCGAGCGCGTCGTAGGAGAGCTGGAAGGCGACCGTGATCGCCCGGTTCTCGCCGCGCATCTCGGTGAGCCGGCGGCGGCCGTCGCTGAGCCGGGCCACCAGGTCGCTCACCCGCCAGGACTGCCGGCCGCGGAACTGATGCCCGGCCAGGGTGATCGCGAGTGGCAGGTAGCCGCAGAGGCGCGCGGCCGTGGCCACCTGGTCGGTTTCGCGGTTGAGTGGGCTCTTGATGATGCGGCCGAGAAGCTCGGTCGCGTCATCCTCCGGTAGCGGGCGCAAGGTGAGAGGCAGCGCGTCGTCGAGCCCCGTCAGACGCCGCCGGCTGGTGATCAGGACGAGGCTGCCGGGGGTGCCGGGCAGCAGGTGGCTGATCTGCTCGTGGCTGGTGGCGTCGTCGAGGATGATGAGGACGCGGCGCCGCGCCAGCTGAGCCCGCCACAGGGTCGCCCGTTCGTCCAGCCCCTGGGGGATCTGCTCCTGGGGGATGCCGATTTCGCGGAGCAGTTGGCGAAGGGCGCCGGCCGCGTCCACGACGGTCTGCTCGGCATCGTGACCGTGCAGCCGGACATAGTGCTGACCGTCCGGGAACTGCGACTCCAGCAGGTGGGCCAGATGCAGGACCAGGGCGGATTTTCCGACTCCGGGCATCCCGTCGACGCACAGGACGGTGACGGCGGTGGTGTGCGCGGCGGCCATGGCGGTGAGCCGGGAGAGTTCCTCGGTTCTGCCGGTGAAGATGGACAGGTCGCGGGGCAGGCGGGCGGGTGCTCTGGCAGGGCGTGGGCGGGGGAGCAGGGCCGGGTCGTTGTTGGAGATCCGTTGGAGGAGTTCGCGGAGTTCGGGGCTGGTGCTCAGACCCTGGTCGTCGAGGCGCTCCTTCGTCTCGTGGTAGAGCTCGATGGCGTCGGTTTGCCTGCCGCTGCGGTGCAGGGCGAGCATGCGCATGGCGACCAGGCGGCCGTTGAGCGGATGGCGGAGGGCGAGTTCGCCCAGTTCGGCGACGAGTTCGGCGTGGCGTCCTGAGCGGAGTTCGAGCTTCACCCGGCCGATGACGGCGGAGAGCAGTTCCTCCTCAATGGTCCTGCGGGTGCTCTCCGCCCAGGAGCCGGACAGGCCGGCCAGCGGTTCGCCCTGGGAGAGCTGGGCCGCCTCGCGGAGCAGCCGGATGGCCTGTTCGTCGTCGCCGTTTTTCTCGGCGGTTCGCGCCCGGGTCCGCAGCCTCCGGAACCGATGGAGATCCACGCTGTCCGGCTCGGTCTCCAGAACGTACGCGCCGGACCGGGTGAGGAGTTTCGTCCCGCTTTTAGCCAGCCTTTTTCTGAGCCGAGACATGGGCGGATAAATTTGGGACCGTGCTTCCGCGGGCGGATTACCGTCCCATATGCGATCTATAAGGGAATTGAGCGACACCGGTTGGCCCGGGGTGAGCAGCAGTATGGCCAGGAGGTGGCGTTCCCGCGCATGCCCAATGTCGACAGGCCCGTTTTCGGACAGGGCCTGAATCTGCCCTAGGATACGAAAATCCACGTTAAATCCCATTGCAGGGAACGTTTGCCGGGATCTTTTCATCTCCGGTCCCCGAAATCCAGTGGAATCGCATTCTGGCCGTCATGACAATGTCAGTAAGGTCCCCGCAAGGTTTCCGCAATGTACGGCGTGGACGCTCACGGTGAGGCGATCGGGGGTCGCCGAGGACTGGATGAGCGAGGGGGCTGTAGAAGCGTAATGCCGACTCAGGAATGGTGCCGGGTACCGGTGGGGCGGGACGCCCGACGGTGGGCGACCCGGGGGAACTGCAAAACGCTGCTGGTGATCGTGCACACGGTCACCTCAGGGCAGCGGCTGATGGACGTGGTCGAGCTGGTCGAATCCGATCTGCGGATTCAGGTCATGTTCACGATGGCGCCGGACGTATTCAACAACGGCGTCGAGGAGTTCGTCGAAAGTATCGGAGCCCTGCTGCTGCCCTGGCGGCAGGCCGTGACAATGTCGTTCGATCTGGCCATCGCGGCCGCGCACGGGTCGGTGCACGAGGTGCACGCGCCGCTGATCGTGATGGAGCACGGCACCGGATTCAACAAACGGGTGTCGCCGCCGCCGGGCAAGCAGAACATGGGGGAACGTTCCACTTACGGCCTGGACGCGCAGCGCCTGATCCGGGACGGCAGCGTGGTCGCGTCCTCGATCGTGCTGTCCCACCAGGCCGAGCTCGGGCGGTTGGGGCGGGCCTGCCCGCAGGCGGTCCCGGTGGCCGAGGTGGTGGGCGACCCGAGTTTCGACCGGCTGTCGGCCAGCAGGCCCGGCCGGGACCGCTACCGGCGCGCACTGGGGGCAGGGCCGCGCCAGAAGGTGGTCGCGGTGAGCTCCACCTGGGGGCCGCACTCGCTGTTCGCCAAGCGGTCCGGCCTGCTGTCGCGCCTGGTCGACGAGCTGCCGGCCAGCGAGTACCTGGTGGTGGCGCTGCTCCACCCCAACGTGTGGTTCGGGCACGGACCCTGGCAGATCCTGACCTGGCTGGCCGACTGCCAGCGCCGGGGGCTGCGCGTGCTGATGCCCGAACAGGACTGGCGCGGGGTGCTGGTGGCGGCCGACTGGGTGATCGGCGATCACGGTTCTGCGACCCTCTACGGGGCCGCCATCGGGGTGCCCGTCATGCTGGCCAGCTTCGAGGCGGCCGAGGTGGCCCCGGAGTCGCCGCTCGCCGAGCTGGCCGCCGTCGCGCCCCGGATCAACCGGGACCGGCCGCTCCGCAGCCAGCTAGACCGGGCCGTGGCCGCGCTGGAACCGGACCAGTACCGGCGGGTGGGGGAGCGCGTCACCTCCGCGCCCGGCCAATTCCACCGCAACATGCGCCGCCTGCTCTACCGGCTGATGGGCCTGCGGCAGCCCGCGACGATCCCGGTCGCCACGCCGGTCCCGATGCCGTTCGTCATCGCGCACCAGGAAGGATGATCATGCTGGTCGAACCGCCCCGCCGAGGTGATGACATGGGCCGGACCATCGTGGTGGCGGGCGCCACCAGTTTCTACCTGTCACTCGGGGTGGAGGGGTTCCCTATCCGGTATCTCCCGACCTGTACGCCCAGGTGGTTGTCGGGCGGGGTATTCGGCGCCGCCGCGCACATCGCCCGCACGATGCGCACGCTGGGCGGCGACATCCGCCTCTGCACGGTCGTCGGGTCCGACATCGTCGGCGCCGGCATCCGGGCCGAACTCGACCACGACGGCCTGCTCGGCCCCGGGGTGATCCCCGGCCACGGTTCGTCGATGGGCGTGGTGCTGGTCGGCCCCGACGGGCGTCGCATGGGGTATCCGCATCTCTCGCCGGTCAACGACGTCGAGTATCCGTACGAGACGTTCGCGGCCCAGGCCCAGGGGGCCGACCTGCTGGTGATGACGAACGCGAAGTTCGTCCGCCCGCTGGTCGCCCGCGCGGACCTGCTCGGCATCCCGATCGCGGTGGACACCCACCTCATCGCCGACCTGTCCGATTCCTACAGCCAGCCGTGGTTACGAGCGGCCAGAATCGTCTTCTCCAGCCACGAGCGTCTCCCCGTCCCGCCGGAACTGTGGATTCGTCAGATCTTCGAGCGATACCCCCGTTGCCACCTGGTGGGGGTCGGCCGGGGACCGGAGGGCGCGATGCTGGGGCTGCGGGACGGCCGCTTGGTCACCGTGGACGCCGCCGCCCCCCGGGGCGTGGTCAGCACGTCCGGTGCCGGGGACGCACTGTTCGCCACGTTCCTCCACTTCTGGGTGTTCACCGGGGATCCCGTACACGCGCTGCAACGGGCGGTCCTGCACGCCGGCTGGAAGATCGGGGATCGCATCCCGGGGAAGGTCGCATTGACCCTCACCGAACTGTGCGCCCTCCCGTCGTCACCGACCGAGGTGTCCCGGTGGGACGTCTGAGGAGGTGACCTGGCGGAGCCGCTGGTCGATCTCGGCGGTGTCGGAATCCATCCCCGCCAGCAGTACGCGGGCCAACCAGTAGTACTCGGATGCCTTTTCCAGCTGTCCAGACCTTTGGGCTACCAACCCGAGGGTCTGGAGGGCGAAGGCTTCGCCGTCGGGAGACTTGATCTCCCTCATCAGCTTCAGCCCTTGCTGGAGGTGTTCTTCCGCGATGCCGGGCTGGTCCGAGTGTGCGAGCCCGAGCAGGACCAAAGCTCTCGCCTTGTTGTAGGGGTCACCATCCAGGGCGGTGAGCGCTCCGGCCAAGAGCGGCGCGGCCTCTCCACGGCGTCCATCCTCGATCATCGTGTGCGCGAGGTCACATGTGGCGCGCGCGGCCGCCTGGGGCTCTCTGGTCGCGTCGTAGCCCTTGATCGCCGTCCGGAAGAGGGCGGCGGCTTCCTGATATCGGCCGCAATCCAGCTCCACCAGCCCCAGCCGGCGGTACGCGCCCGCGATCCGGTAGTTGTCGTCCAGCTGACGCCAGATGTCCAGCGCGAGCTCGAAATGTTTCTTGGCGTCGTCATATCTGGCCTGGGCGCGAAGCGAGTGACCGACCCGGTTCAGCATCTTGGCCTCCCCTTCGAGGTTGTGGCACGCCTGGGCCGCTAAGAGCCCGAGCTCTTCGATGTTCAGCCGTTCCACTTGGTAACCACGGTGCAGGAACAGAGACCACAAGGTGTCGACCAGGTGCCAGGTGTCCTCGTAGAGGTGGTGTTCGAAGGCCAGCTTGGCGGCCGTTCGGATATTGCTGTACTCCTGGTGCATCCAGTCCAGTGCGGCCGCGGGGCTGTTGAAGCTGAGGTCCGAGTCCGGAACGGGAATTCTGCGGGAAGGCTTGACCGAGCGAGAGGCCGACCGTGCGGACTGGACATACCAGTTCACCGCACGTTCGATCGTTGTCCGGAGTTCGGACGGGTCCGTCGAGTCGGCCATTTCCCGCGCATGCAGGCGCACCAGCGCGTGAAAGGTGTAGCCGCGTCCGGGCACGTCGTCCAGAAGGTTGGCCTCGATGAGCCGCTCGATCAGCGGTCGGACCTGGTCGGGACGCTGATCGAGCAGGGCCGCCGCCACCGAGTCATCAAATATCACGCCGGGAAAGCGCCCCAGCGCTCGGTACAGGCGCGCCACCTCATCCGGTAGGCGCCGGTAGGACATCCACAGCGCAGTCCGAACTCCCCTGTTCTCGGCGGACAGTCGATCCAGTCGTTGCTTCTCCTGCGCGAGGTCCCGGACCATGTCCGACAGCGCCAAGTGCTCCCGGCCGGCCAGTCGCGCCGCGACGATCGACAGAGCGAGCGGAACCCCCTCGCACAGGGCCACCAGCTCATGTGCCGACTCCGGCTCGCGCTCCAGACGCGCGGGATCGACGATCTGGCGGAGCAGGTCGAGCGCGTCGTTTCTGGAGAGCGGCCGTAACTGGATCAACCGGGCGCCGTCACAGACGAGTCCGACCAACTTCTCTCGGCTGGTGACCAGGACCATGCAGTCACCGGGCACCAGGTCAGCCACCTGTGCGGCCGAGTTCGCGTTGTCCAGGACGACGAGGACGCGCCGGCCGGCCACCAGGGACTTGAAAAGGGCGGATCTTTCAGCTGGATTCGCTGGGATTCGCTCGTGTGCGATCCCGAACGCGCGGATGAACCCGGCGAGGATGTCAGCCGGATTCAGCGCCGCCACTGGCGCGTACCCCTGCAGGTCCACGTAGAGCTGGCCATCTGGGAAGCCGGCGATCATGTTGTGTGCGCAACGGACCACGATCGAGGTCTTGCCGACCCCAGGAGATCCGGTCACGAGGATCACGCGCGTGGTTTCGGCGGCGAGCTCCCGGTGGAGCGAATCCAGTTGCTCCCCGCGGCCGACAAGCGTGCATGGACGCGGGAGTTGCTGAGGCGGGGGTAGCCGAGCGCCGATGTGCGAGTTGACATCGCCGATCAGCGTGTGAATCTGCAGCGCCGGGCCCAGAACGGTCCCGTCGATCCGGTTGACACGTTCGTAGGTTAAGCCGCCGTCACCGGGATTTCGGCGCATGGCCCTGGAGGCGGAAGTTCGTTGTCGAGATCATCATCAATGGTTTTATCACCGATTGGTCTACCAGCTGTCCGGTATGCGGAGGCATCCGATGTCTGGAAATAGCCACAGAGAAGTAGCCGAAAATCTATAGACGATCATCCAAGTATGGGTTTGACCGTATCGCCTGATTCGCGAGGTTATTGCACTGGTGATATTCGTCTCCACCCTCGGTGGGTAGTGGCGGAGGCGCACCAAATCCTGACCAGCGGATCCAGCCGCTGACATGGAGAAACGGGCGGGTCTCCAGTCTCACGGAGCCCCGCTGTTCTCGTCGGCGCGCACTGGTTGTGGACCAGGCGAGCCGGATTGAGTAGGGATGTACTCATATGCCGGACCGTAGATCGTGTCCATACTCGTAATGTGACCGTTCTGCTGACTATCACTGCCCAGGACTCAGCTGACGGGGTCCGCGACCTCTACGCGTGGCTCCGGGAGGAACAGGAACTTCGTGGCCTCGTCCGCGTGGTCGACGCGGAGATCGAGCCCGGCGCGCTCGGCGCCGGAACAGACGGGCTCCAGGTGCTGCTCGGCGCGGGAGGCGCCGTGGCCACCATGGCGACCGTAGTGATCGCGTGGCTGCGGACCCGGCGCGGGGAAGTCAGCGTGAGCCTGACCAGGGGCGCTGAGGAGACCCGGGTCGAGGTGACCGCCAAGGGCGTGAAATCGCTGGACGTCGCGGCCGCCCGCGCGCTGACCAGCCACATCGCCGAAGTCCTCCGCGAGACCGCCCCCAACGGCAACCAAGGCGATCATGGCGGGGGCTGAGCCAGGGCGGGCGATGCTCGCGGTGCCCGGGGCGCGGGTGCTGATCGTCGGATCGGGGACCTACGCCGCGGGGTCGACGCTGACCACCGTTCCCGCCATCCCGGACACGGTCGCCGATCTCGGGCGCTGCCTGGTGGAGCGCTCCGGGCTGGATCCCTCGCACCTGACGACCCTGGTAGACCCCCAGGACCCCCGTGAGTTCGCCCGCGCCCTGGCCCGTACGGCAGGCGAGGCCAGCGAAGTCCTGGTCGTCTACTACGTCGGCCACGGCCTGGTCAGCCCCCGAAACGAGCTGCATCTCGCCACCTACTCGACGATCGACCTGACCGAGGGCGTCCCCGCCTACGAGGCACTCCCGTACGCGGTGATGCGGGAGGTGCTGACCGACTGCCGGGCGCCGCTGGTGCTGGTCGTGCTGGACTGCTGCTTCTCCGGGCGGGCTCAGGGGGTCAGCCGGGGCGACGTGGACGAGGTGTTCAAGACCACCCAGCGGTCAGGGGCGTACGTGCTGACCTCGACGAGCGGCGACGAGGTCGCCTGGGCTCCGCCGGGGCGGCGGCACACCGCGTTCAGCGGGGCGCTCATCGACTTGTTCACGGCGGGTGACGCCACCGCCCCTCGGTGGCTGACCCTCGACGACGCCTACCGGTCGCTGTCGCGGACCCTGACGGTTGCCGGCCTGCCCGAGCCGCGGCGTCAGGCCACCGACTACGGCGACCTGAAGGTGCTCGCCCCCAACGCCGCCTACCTCGGCGTCGCCGGCTCGCCGGGGGAGCGGGTGGGTGAGTTCAGCCCCTACCGTGGGCTGACCCCCTTCGGCGCGGACGACGCCGACTTCTTCTTCGGGCGGTCGGAGCTGACGCTCTCGCTCATCGACCGGGTGGCCGGGCAGTTCTCGCAGGCCGGCCCGCTCGTGGTGACCGGCCCGTCGGGGGCGGGGAAGTCGTCACTGCTCTACGCCGGGCTGGTGCCCGCGCTGGGGGGCTCCTCGCGGGCGGACGGCAGCGCCACCGAGTTCATGATCCTCACGCCGGGGAACGATCCGCTGAGAACGCTGGCCGAGCGGTTCGCCCAGGCCGACGGCTCCCATCCGATGGACCTGCGGGAGCGGCTGCTGGCCGACCCGGGTCACTTCAGGACCTTACTCAGGAGCGCGGCGGCCGACTCCACCCGCCGCGCGGTCCTCATCGTCGACCAGTTCGAGGAGCTTTTCACGCTCTGCCCCGACGAGCAGAGCCGCCGGGCCTTCGTCCAGGCGCTGGACGCGGCCTGCGCCGACCCGGTGGAGGACGCGCCCGCCGTCGTTGTGATCGGCGTGCGGTCGGACTTCTTCGGGCACTGCGCCGCCTATCCCGAGCTGGTCGCCGCCCTCGGCCGGCCCGTGGTCGTCAGCCCGATGACGCCGGCCCAGCTGCGGGAGGTCATCGAGGGGCCGGCCATGCTGAGCGACCTCACTCTCCAGGACGGGCTCGTCGACCTCCTGCTCGAAGACCTCGGCACGAGCGCCGAGCTCAGCTCGGTCGGCGCCGGACGGGTCCTGCCGCTGCTGTCCCACGCCCTGCTCGCCACCTGGCACCACCGCGAGGACAGGACGCTGACGCTGGCCGGCTACCGGGCCACCGGCGGGATCAAGCGCGCGCTGGCCCAGACCGCCGACGAGACCCTCAAGCGCCTCGACCTGGGCGACCACGAGACCGCCCGGCGGCTCCTGGTCCGGCTGGTCCGGTTCGGCGAAGGCACCGAGGACACCCGCAGGAAGGTGCCGGTGGCGGAGCTGCTCCCGTCGGCCGCCTCGGCCCAGCATGACGACGCCCGGCATGTGCTGGACCGGTTCGTGCACGCGCGGCTGCTGACCGTCGACGACGACGGCGTGGAGATCACCCACGAGGCGCTGATCCGCGCCTGGCCCCGGTTCAGGGCCTGGATCGAGGCGGACCGCACGGCCCTGGTGGTCCGCCAGCAGCTGGGCGAGGACGCCGTCAAGTGGCAGCGCAACAAGCGCGACCCCGCCTACCTCTACACCGACAACCGGGTGGCCGACGCCCGGTCCGCCGTGGCGGACCCGGCCGCGGAGCTGTCCGGCCTGGAGGCGGAGTTCCTGGCCGAGAGTACGCGGCGGGCGCGTCGCCGTACCAGGGTCACCTATCAGGTCATCGCGGCCCTCGCGGCCCTGCTCGTGCTGGCGATGTCGGCGCTCGTGTACGGGACGACGAAGAACGTCGAAGCCGTCGAGCAGCGTGACGACGGCATCTCCCGCCGGGTCGCGGAGACCGCCCGCCGGATCAAGGACCCGCTGCTGGCCGCCCAGCTCGCCGTGGCCGCCCACAAGATCGCGCAGACCCCGGAAGCGCGTAGCGCGCTGCTGCGAACCCTCACCCACCCCATCGGCACCGCCGTCTCCGGCCACACCCACTCGGTGGACACCATCGCCTTCGGCCCCGGCCGAGGGACGATGGCCACGTTCTCCAACGGTGATGGAACGGTCCGGCTGTGGAAGACCGGCGGGGCCGCCGGACCGGTGACCGTGAAGGTCCTGGGCGGCGAGGCGCAGTCGATCCTCGGGATGGCGCTGAGCAGCGGCCGGCCGGTGCTGGCCACCTGGACCGACAAGGCCGTCGAACTGTGGGACGTGAGTGACCCGGCCAAGCCGGTCCTGGCTCGGAAGGTGCCCGTCGCCAAGGGCGTCAACCTCGTCGCGCTGAGCGCCGACGGCCGCCGGCTGGCGGTCGCGATGTCGCCGGGAGACTTTGACCAGCTGATTCAGGTCTTCAATATTGAGAATCCCGCGAAACCGGTCGCGGGGGCGAGCGTGACCCTCACCTACCGGGTGCGTACCAACAGCGGTTCCACCAAGGAGAGCCCCAAGGACCACCTCGTGCTCAGCCCGGACGGCAGGACGCTGATCGGCCAGGCCGTCGAGGAGCTTCAGCTCTGGAACATCGCCGACATCAACGCGCCGGCAGGGCTTGCCCCGGTCCGCGGCGACGCGGTGGCCCTCACTATCTCCCCCAACGGATCGGCCCTCGCGATCAGCCGGGATTCCGGCGCGGTGGAGTTCTGGGACGTCGACAGCGAGAACCGGGCCCCCCGGGCCCAGGTCCAGATCGGTACCGTGGCGGTGAACCATCTGGCGTTCGACGACAAGGGGACCCGGCTCGCCACCGCGTTCGAGGACGGCGAGGTCCGGCTGTGGACCCGGATCGGCACCAGGTTCCCGGTCAGCAACTACCGTTTCAGGACCGGCGGGGACGCGCTCACCGCGCTCAACTTCGCCGCGGACGGCGACAGCCTGGTCACCGGCTCCCTGCTCGGCACCCTGCGGCAGTGGAACCTGGCCGACGTGGCCAGGTCCGCCGCCTACACCGTCAAGGGAGCCAGGCCCACGGGGGACGCTAAAACGAACACGATCGGGATCGCGTTCAGCCCCACTCGGCCCGTCCTGGCGACGACGTCGGACACCGTACGCCTCTTTGAGACGCGCGGCCCCAAGCTGCTCCCTTACGCCCCGCTGCCGGAGGCGCCCTCCGACCCCAACCTCCTGCTGGTGTTCAGCAAGGACGGGAAGACGCTGGCCGCCATGTCCGAGACCGAGATCAAGGTGTGGCTCTGGGACGTGACGGATCCGTGGCGCCCCGGTCGGCCCAGGATCTTCGATTTCGGGTTGCCCGCCGAGGAGGAGACCCCCATGATCCTGCTCAGCCCGGACGGCCACACCTTGGCCAGCTGGGCCAGCGAGGGCGGGACCCAGCTCTGGGATTTGATCGGCCCCTCGGGGCGCGCGGTCAGGCGGGGCCGTCCACTGCCGTACGAGGCGGGGACCAGCGGGCTGCACACCTTCAGCGCGGACGGCCGCGTGCTGGCCTCCGGCGGCGGCTTCTCCGACATTCGGCTGTGGGACCTCGACAAAGGGGGCGAGCCGGGCATCATCCGGGTCAGGGTGGAAAGCAAGGACGCGATCTTCAGCCCGGACGGCCGGATCCTGGCGGTGGCGCTGGGCAACCAGACGCTGCAGTTCTGGCAGATCACCGACCGGCTGCGGCCCGCGCTGATGGCGACCATCGACGTCGAGGTGGCCGACCCCCAGGACACCCCCTACATCTGGAGCAGATGGGCGTTCAGCCCGGACGGCCGGACGCTGGCGGTCACCGCGTCGGACGGCACGATCCGGCTGCTGGAGATCTCTGACACCGCGATCCCGATCGACGCCGGCGCGCTGGTCGGCCACACGGATGATCTCTTCGGGGTCGCGTTCAGTCAGGACGGGCGGACCCTGGTCTCCTCGGCGCTGGACGGGACGGTCCGGCTCTGGGATCTGGACATCACGCGGGCGGCGGAGCGGATCTGCGAGAACGTGGGAAACCAGATCACCAAGGGCGAGTGGGAGCTGTTCGTTCCGCTGATCCCGTACGAACGGCCGTGCGCCGCCGCCTGATCGCGCATTGAGGGCGGGTAAAACATTGGCCTTCTTTTGGTCTGATATGGGCGGATTGGTGGGTGGTTGCTCTCCTGATGACTACTCTTGACAACGTCCTGACCTGGGCTTTTGCAAGGAGGGGGATTGTGGTGGGAGGCGGATGGGCATCTCTTCTGCCGCATTCGGTTCGCGCGCGTACCACGTTCGGTGTCGCGGTGATGGCGTTGATCTTCCTCACCGTGATCGGTGTCAGCCTCGACTTTCTGGTCCTGGACAGGGTCCGGGTTCAGGCTTTCCATGAGACACAGCGAGCCTCCACCGAGTGGATCGGGTCCTTCGCAGCGGACGGGATACCGTCGGCGACGTCGTCGTCGACCAGTGTCGACCTGCTGCAACTCGTCGACTCCGGCGGCCAGGTGGTCGCCGCCAGCGAGGCGGCGGCGGGCCTGCCGCCGCTGAGCGCGCTGCGGCCCCCGGACGACGACCGGATCCAGGACGGCACGGTTTGCTCCCCGGAAGGCGGGTGCATCCTGTTCACCGCCAGCCGGCTTCTCCCCCAGACCAACCGTCTGATCCCGGGGGGTGAGGCGCATTTCGTCTACGCCGGCATGCGCCAACCGGCCATCCTGGTCTCCCACGGCCTGGAAGTCGCCACCGCCGCCGGAGTGCTGCTGGTCACCTTCCTCGTGGCGTGGGGAAACTGGCGGTTCGCGACTCGGCTGATGAGCCGGGTGGAGGCGATCCGGGAGCGGATGTCGGAGATCACGGTGAGCGACCTGAGCCTGCGGGTGCCCCAGCCGCCGGTGTGCGACGAGTTCGGGCGCCTCGCTTTCACCGTCAACCAGACGCTGGCCCGTCTGGAGGAGTCGGTGGAGCTGCAACGCCGCTTCGCCTCCACCACCTCCCACGAGCTCAGAAACCCGCTCGCCGGCCTGCACGCCCAGCTGGAGGAGGCGGTCCTCTATCCCGGCGACGTCGACCCCCGCGAAACCGTTCACAAGGCCCTGTCGGTCACCGACCGGCTGGTGGCGATCGTCGACGACCTGCTGGTGCTGTCCCGTCTCCGCGCCGGCGCCCCCGCCGTGCACGAGCCGATCGACCTCAGCGCCCTGATCGCACAGGAGACGGCGACCCTGGCGGACGGCGTGCCGGTGCACGTCCACATCGACCGTGAGGTGAAGGTCTGGGGCAACCGCATCCAGCTGATCCGGATCCTGAGCAACCTCGTGGCCAACGCCCGGCGGCACGCCGACGCCGAAGTCGAGGTCACCGCCGAACGCACGGACGACCAGGCGGTGGTGACCGTGACCGACGACGGCGACGGCATCGCCCCCCAGGACCGCGAACGCGTCTTCGAACGCTTCGTCCGCCTCGACGCCGCCCGCCGCCGCGAACCCGGCGGCAGCGGACTCGGCCTGGCCATCTCCCGAGACATCGCCCAGGCCCACAAGGGAACCCTGCTGGTCGAGGACGCACCACGAGGCGCACGCTTCGTCCTCCGGCTGCCATTGATGGACACGGCGGACGGGCCCGCGACGTAACCCTCGGCAGCCTGGCCGGCCCACCATGTCCGCGACCTGGACCAGTTGGCTCGCCGCCGTCAGCGGCTCCTGCTTCTGCCGGATCACCGCCCAGGTCGCAAGGGCGCGGCAGTTGGGCGGGAGAGTACGAGTATGACCGTGATGATGGTGATCAGGACGTGTCCGGCGGTGAAGGGCACGATTGGTAGGCCGAAGACGTGGCCGTATTCGTCCATTCCTATGGCGAAGAAGATGGGGATGGTGAGGAGTAGGGAGAGGACTCGGGCGCCGGCGATGATGCGGGAGCCGATTCGGTTGGCGGTTAGCCAGGTGTAGACGATGGCGACGAGCGTTGTTATCGCGGGTACTGAGCTGATGATGAGGCCGCCCCAAATGAGGGGGAGGTTTGGTTGGTTTTCGACGTCGAGGTCGGGGAAGTCGAATCCGATGGCCAGGCCGGTGCGGGTCAGGCCGAGGTCCGCGAGTGCGAGGGCCGCCGCCAGGACAAGTCCTATCTTGTTCTGGGTGGTGAGGGGCGGATGGGTGGTCATGCGGGTTTCTCCCGTCTGCGCGTCAGCCGGGTAATTGTCCGGCATGGGGCAGCATGCGCTTGCGTGCGTCCGGGTGGCATCGGGTGCGGTTCCCGGTTGGGCCGGGAAATATGCCCGTCTGGGGTGGGCATGAGGCGATGCGGTCGCGGGAGGTGATCGGTCATGCTCTGGGCATGACCGATGCGCCGATCCGGGTGCTCATTGCTGACGATCATTTTGTGGTACGCCGTGGCATCGGCGCGTTGCTGGCTTCGCTCGACGCGGTCGAGGTGGTGGCTGAGGCGGCGACCGGTGCGGAGACGGTGCGCCAAGCGCAGCTGACCCGCCCGGACGTGATCATTATGGACATCCAGATGCCGGACTTGGATGGGATCGAGGCGACGCGGCGGCTCAGTGTGCTGGTGCCTGACGCTGCGGTGCTCGTGCTGACCATGTTCGAGGACGATGCGAGCGTACTGTCGGCGATGCGGGCGGGTGCGCGGGGATATCTGCTCAAAGGCGCGCAGCAGCAGGACTTGCTCGCCGCCATCCGGTCGGTCGCCGCCGGTCAGATGGTCATCGGGCCGGGTGTCGCCGGACGGCTGGTCGGCTATCTCGGCACCGCGCAGCCCCCCGATCCGTTTCCGGATCTCACGCCGCGTGAACGGGCGATCCTCGACCGCCTCGCCCAAGGGCAGAGCAACGGCGCCATCGCCGCGGAGCTCGGTGTGGCACCGAAAACGGTTGGCAACCATGTGTCGGCGATCTTCGCCAAGCTGCGGGTGGCCAGCCGTGCCGAGGCCATCGTCAGGGCGCGCGAGAAAGGCCTCGGCGACCAGGGCACACGATCATGACGCCGGCGTGGGCGGTGGCCTGGCAGCTGATCGTGGGTCTTGGCTGTGCGGTGGCTGGCTATGCCATCGTCCTGGTTGGTCGAGGAGTTGTGGTTGGGCGGTTGCTGATTCTGGCGGCGCTGATCTTCTTTGCCGCGCTCGCGGCTGGCCGTTCTGATCTTGCTGGCGGTCTGCGGGTCGCCGCCGTGCTGGTCGTGATCCCGGCGGCGCTGCGGCGTGTGGTTCGGCCCGGGCCGGCACCGTCGGTGATGCGGTGGGCCGACATTCTGGCCACGCTTGTTGGGCTCGCGGCGGTGTACGCCACGATGGCCGGGTTCACGCGGACGGCGGTGCTTCTTGTGACCGTTTGCGGGGTGGTCATGCTGGGTGCTGGGCTCGCGCTGTTCGAGATGACCTCGGGTGATGAGCGGCGCCAGGTGTTGTGGATGATTCTCGGGCTCGTCGTGAGTGCCCCGACGAGCCTGTTGCTGTTCGTTTTCATCAGCGGTGCCGCTCCTGGTGTCGCGCTCCTCTTGGGGGTCGTCGCGGCCGTGTTGTCGCTGTCGCTTCCCCTGGCCACCGCGATCGCGGTGATCAATCCGCGGGTGGTGGACGTGCGTGCCGTTCTCGCGAACCTGACCGTCCTGACGATCATGTTCGCGTTCGGTGCCGCGTTGTACGCGGGAACGGAGGCGACCATTCTCGCCCTCACCGGCGACATCCCACCCCGTGGCGTGCGGGTGCTCATCGCCGTCGGTGTCGCCGCGGGCTTTCACCCGATGCTGCGCTGGGTACGAACCAGCGTGGACGAGATGCTCTTCGGCGGCAGAGCGGATCCCATCGACACCCTGACCCGGCTCGGCACCCACCTGGCCGCCGGTTCGTCACCGCCCAAATGGCTCGACACGTTGCGTACCGCGCTGGCCGTCCGGGGTGTCGCGCTACGCCAAGGAGAGAAGATCATCGCGTCGTCCGGCGAGTTCGGGGCCTCCCTCACCGTGGTCACCGAATTGCGCACCGATGCCGCGCACGTCGGCGACCTCGTCGTCGCGCTCCCCGCCGACGACCTGCGTCCGGCCCCCGCCACCTCCGCGGTGCTCAGCCTGGTGAGCGTGCCCCTGGCGCAGGCCCTGCACGCCGCACGCCTGACCGAAGAACTACGCGCATCCCGCGGCCAGGCGGTCAACGCCCTGGAAGAAGAACGCCGCCGGATGCGCCATGACCTCCACGACGGGCTGGGCCCCACTCTCACCGGCATCGCCTACAGCGCTGACGCGGCGGCGAACCTGCTGCGTTCCGCCCCCGACGACGCCCTGGAGATCCTCCGCGACCTGCGCGGCGGCGCTGGCGAGGCGATCGCCGAGATCCGCCGCATCGTGTACGGCCTGCGCCCGCGCGCCCTCGACGAACTGGGCCTGGTCGGCGCGGTACGGCAACAGATCGCACCCATGCGCACCGCCGACGGCCGCCCCCTCGCCGTCACCATCCACACCCCCGAAGACCTGCCAGACCTACCGGCCGCCGTCGAAGTGGCGGCCTACCGAATGACGGTCGAAGCCGTGACCAACGCGGCCCGCCACTCCGGCGCCGCCGAAGCCACCATCACCTTCGCCCTGACCCCCGGCCCCGCCCTGCGAATCGAGGTCCACGACCAAGGCCACAACACCGCGAACTGGACCCCGGGCGTCGGCCTACGCTCCATGCGCGACCGCGTCGAACAGATCGGCGGCACCCTCACCGTGGACGCCACGGCAAACGGGGCCACGATCACCGCGAACATTCCGCTCGACGCCAGCCCATCCGCTCAGCTGGACACGAACTAGCCTGGCTGGGAAAGTTCGCTGCACAGGCTGGCAGGAAAGGCGGGTTCGGCCTTTTGGACGGTGGTGCAGCCCGCTGTCTGGGTGGCGGTGATCACGCGCCAGCCGGAGGGGGTGGCGCGGTAGAACCATCGGTTGGTGTTGGACGGGCAGGATTGGCCGGGCTCGCAGACCGGGCCCGCGCCGATGGAGATGTCCAGGATCAGCCATTCGCCGTCGCAGCCGCGGGCATCCCAGCGGCTGTGCCGGGGCGTGTCGGCGTCGCGGGCGGCCTGGTAGTAGGAGTCTTTTGTGCATCCGGTGGGGGCGGGGTGGCATCCCAGTTCGCCGCAGCGGCGGAGCACGCCGGGCGAATCAAGCGTGTACAGCCAGGACATGTTCACGTATACGTCCCGCTTGCCGAGTGGTTTCGGCAGGTGTACGTCCACGGGAACGATGACCTGTTGAGGGCAGCCGTTGGAAACGCCCGCCAGCCGTGACTCGAATCGCAGGTCGATTCGGATCAGTTTCGGCTCCATGCTTTCCAGCCGTCCGGTCAGCCCGCGTGCACAGCCGTCCGCGCCACCCGGCAGCGACGCGTCCAGAGTCAGCACCCGGCCGTCCTCGGACAGCCGCACTGCGGATATGCCGGACACCGAGTATGTGAGCCAGCTGGTGTCCACGCTCGGCGCGGGAGGGGCGTCGGCCGTCGGAGCGCCGGCTTTGCGTAACGCGCGGTCGCCGATTTCGTTGACCATGGTGACGTCGCCGGCGGTGCTCTCCGCGACCGCGATCAGATGGTCGCCGACCGCCGCTATGAGGATGGCGCTGACCTTCTCCCCGCCGCCCTCCTCAGTCGCGTACCGAAGCAGGACGATCGAACCGGGCGTGCCGGTGTTGGTCGACACCAGTTGGTAGCCGTCCTTGCCCGGCGCGGATTCGGCACGTCCGCAGCGGAGGATGTGGCTGTGCAGTTCCATGAGGTACTGCTGGGGCTCGCCGGTCCGGAATCGGCCCACGTACTGGTGGATCTTGTACTGGCGTTCGCCGCCGGGGCTGACGGTCGCGGTGATCGCCCGTTCTTCGGTGGGAGACGGGGGCGGCTCGCCGGGGCACGGCATCGGCGGGAGCGGGGGATCCTCGCCGGGGGAGCGGGGGACGGGCTCCGCGCCGTACAACTCGTCGGGTCCGAGCAGCAGCGAATCCGTCCATCCCGGGAGGGACGCCTGGCATCCCGCCAGGAGGAGGCAGCCGACCGCCAGTCCGCTGAGCCACCGCATGCGCATCCCGGAACCTCCAGCTCGACACCGTCATAGGTGTGATGTCCGGTCACGCGCTTTGGTTCGTCGGCGGTCGAAGACGGCGGCGACCCGGAGGCCGCCGCCGTGGTGGAGCGGTTCGGGCTGGGTCAGTCGTCGTCGGTGACGACCAGGCGGGCGAAGCCGTCCCCGATGGTCGCGTTCGCGGAGACGCCCGCGATCACCTGGTAGGACTGGGCGGCCGTCGTCTTGACGGTGTTGCCCACCAGCGGGACGGTGAACAGGCCGCCGGTCTGCCCGGCGGGGATGGTGACGGTGGCCGCGACCTGCGTGATGACCGGGCCGGTTCCGGCGGCGAGCGCCTGGACGGTCACGGTCACCGGCACGTCCGACGGCTTGGACAGGGCCACCGGGATCTGCGCCGTGCCGGGGCCGTTGCCTTCCAGGACGGTCAGGTCGCCGACGGACACCTGAGGCAGGGCGGCGATGGTCTCCTCGCCGACCCGGAACCGGGTGAAGGACAGGTCAGCCAGGTAGACGCCGCCGGTGTCGGAGGTTCCGGTGAGCGTCACCTCCTTGATGTCCTTCTTGTCGAGACCGTTGAGGCCGCTGAGCGGCATCCGTACCGTCCGCAGCCAGGTCTTAGGCAGCGGAGAAGCGAGGCCGGGCAGCGCGGTCAGCGCGGTGCTGAGCGACGACACCGGCACGGTGACGCTGCGGTCGCGCCCGTCGACCAGGGTGATGTTCAGGTCGAGCGGGGCGGACGCCGCGATGTTCTCATCCCGGGCGACCCGGAAGGTGAGCAGTTCGGCCTTGGAGATGTTCCGCGAGCCCTCCGCCAGAGGAATGGTGATTTTTCCGGACGTGTCTTGCCAGGCGAACCGCAGCAACGGGGTGGCGACGGCGTTCGGCAGGTAGGTCGCGGGCGTCCAGGACGGCGCCTGCGAGGTGGTCAGCTTGGTCGCGCAGGACGGAAGCCCGCTCTGCGGCGACCGGTCGAGCATGCTCGCGCAGACCGTGCCGGTGGCCGCGCCCGACACGAGGGCGGGGGAGGACCCGGCGAAGGTCGCCACGTCGATCCGGCTGGAGGCGGGAGCCTGGGCGACGGTGTACACGACGGCGCGACCGGTGGAGGCCACCGTCTTGCCGCTGCCGTCGAACAGCGGCAGCAGCGCGGTCTCCCGGCCCTGGACCAGCCGGAAGAACCCGGCCATGAAGGCGGTGCCGACGGCGTACTGCTCGGCCGCGCTCAGCCGGGACGCCGCCCGGTTGCCGCAGACCGGGTCGTTGTTGTTGGACCAGTCGTCGGAGGCGGGCGCGGTCGCCACGCCGGGCGTCCACTCGGTGTTGAAGAAGTTGTGGTCGGTGCCCATCACCATCAACGACGACCGGAACGCGGTGTCGCCGGGGACGGCGTACAGCGAGTCGTCGTAGAAGTGCTGGCCCTGCTGGTTGGAGACGTCGCCGTCGCAGTACGGCAGGATCGTCGCGGTCGGGATGCCCGGCAGCGACATCCGGGCGAAGTCGGTCGGCGCGAGCGGCAGCACGGCCCGGATGCCGTACGGCTTGGCCCGGCCGGCGTTCATGAGCACGGCCTTGGCGACGCCCTCGCCGCCACGCGAGTGCCCCATCAGGCCGACGTTGTCCAGGTCGATCCTGCCCCGGAACAGAGAGACCAGCTGGGGGTCGCCCTTGCCGCTCTCGGCGGCGTTGAGCAGGTCGAGGTGGCGCATGACGACTTCGCCGCGGGCCAGCGCGCCCCGGTCCTCGGAGAAGTTGGCGTCGAAGGCGTTGACGGCGTTGGCGCTCACCGACACGACCGCGTAGCCGTGGCTGGCCAGCGCGTCGGCCGGGCCCTTGTAGCCCTTGAAGCTCTCGATCGGCTGCTGCCCGGCCGGGCACGGCCAGGCGCTGTTGCTGGTCTGCCGGGTGATCGGGTTGTAGCAGGCCGAGTGGCGGCCGTGCAGGAAGAGCACCAGCGGGCGGCGTCCTGTCACGCCCTTCGGCAGATAGACCTGGGCGCGGAGTTCGCCCAACCGGCCGCCGAGCCCGTCAAGCGTGATCGCGGTCTGGCCCAGGTCGTAGCCGCTCTCCTCGACCTCGTACGGCCCGAGCACGCCGGGGTCGGTGGGGATCGTCGACGGCTGCGGCTCGGCCGGCGGGATGTAGATGGCCTTGGCGGTGACCCTGGATTCGACCACGCCGTTCCAGGCGACCTGGACGCTCGTGGCCTGGCCGGCCCGGGGGTCGGGGGTCAGCAGCGTGAGCGTATGGCCCTCGTCGCTTTCTGTCGCGTAACCGAGCGATTGCCCGTTGATCGCCAGTTCTGGTGCGGCGTTACGCACCGGCAGGGGTTCGTCCAGACGTAACGTCACCTGATATCCGCCGTCGACCGGCACAACCGACCACGTGTCGGCGGCGGTCGCGGGGATGGGGAGCGACACGGCCCCCGTCACCACCGCGACGATTACGGCGGCCAGACCGCGCCAGCGCGCAGCCCTAGAAAGCCTCATGACATTCCTCTCGTGCTGAAAGTCACGCAAGCCACACAAAGCTCACGAAACTGCACTAAGTAGAACGTTCACGTTTTGTCACTGCATTAACTCGCGTTGCGGCTGCGTTAACGATCAGCCACCTCTGCCGAAAAGAGCCCGTGACCTGCGGAAAAGGTCACGGGCTCTTTTCGGTCACAAGCGATCAGCTGGCGAACGTCTCACACTGGTCGCTCACGTTGGCGTTGGTGCCACGGCCCGCGCGCGCCGTGTCCACCCCCGTGCCGCAGTCGATGCTGTCGTCGCCGTTCCCGGCCGCGATGGTGTCGGCGCCGCCGCCGGCGTTCACCACGTTGTCGCCGCCGCCCGCGTCGATCCAGTCGTCGCCGCCGGTCGTGACGATCACGTCGTCGCCGCCCTGCGTCGCGACGCAGTCGCTGCCGCCGTTGCCGGTGACGTGGTCGTTGTCGTGCCGCCCGACGATCAGGTCGTTGCCGCCGGTGCCGGCGATGGCGTTGCCGGCGCTGGAGGCGACGATGACGTTCTGGATCACGATGTCGGCGCAGGCGGTGGCGGGCAGGCCGTTGGCCCGGAGGCCGACGGTCCCGCTCTGCTGGATGCCGGTCAGCCCGGCGACCGTGCCGTTGCCCGGCGTCTCGGTGTAGGTGACGGATTCGCCCGCCTCGACGGTCAGCGTGATCGGCGTGCCGTTCACCGTGACCGTGACGACCGCGGGCTCGCCGATGACCGTGGTGATCGTGCTGGTCTTGCCGGCGGCGGTCAGCTTGTAGGAGCCGCTGCCCAGCTCGATCGTCCCGAAGGTGTCGGCCAGCTGGAACCGTGCCGGGAGTACGCCCGCGCCGACCTCCACCAGGACCCCGGCGGGGTAGTTGGCGTCGGAGATCGTGAGCGTACGGCCGTTCCGGTTGGTGATCTTGCCGGACGTGGTGCCGCCGAGGAGCCGGTCGGAGAACGTCTGGTTGCCCGGGTTGCTGGCCTGCGCGGTGCCCGGCGGGAACGTCACGTCCACGTTGTCGTTGACGCCGTCATTGTCCGCGTCGAGGTCCAGCACCGTGCAGTCGAGGGTGCCGCTGCGCAGCGCGTTGCCGCCGGTGTTGCTGTCGTCGGACCAGAAGACGGGCTTGTGGCCGTCCGCGCACTCCGACTGCGGCGTGATCGCGAAGCCCTCGTTGTTGAGGTTGGGCATCGAACCCGGACGGTCGTACAGGTGGGTGACGGCGAACTTGCCGGTGTCGTCGATGTCCAGGGTCGCGGTGCGGCCCTGGCAGGTGTCGTCGCACACCACCCAGAAGTGCTTCGACTCGGGCTCGAACTCCAGGTCCATCACGCCGGGGAACCCGCTCACGATCGTGGCGATCCGGGTGAATCCGCCGCCGACCTGGTCGAGCGCGTACGCGTAGACGCTGCCGTTGCCCTCAAGGCCGACGAAGAACAGGCCGTCGCCGTGGCCCGGGTAGGCGGACGGGTTGTAGGCCGCGCCGGTGTGCTCGTCGCGGAAGCCGCGCGCGGTCAGGAACGAGTCGGGGATCCAGGAGATCGCCTCAAGACCGCTGTTCGCGGCCACCGGCGGCAGGTCCGCGGTGAGGTTCCATTCCTTCGTGGCGGTGAGGGTGCTGCCCGTACCGGCCGGGTCGAAGCGGAGCACGGTGGGGCGGCTGACGCCGCTGTTGGTGTTGTCGCGTTCGGTCGAGACGAACACGCCGCCGGTGAGACCGGCTCCGGTCAGGGTCACGCCCTCGGCGTCGGGGTCGCCGATGCCGGTGGGGTAGCGCAGCGTCTTGCCGTTGTTCCAGCCGTTGCTGGTGGCGGGCGCCCAGGTGGCGCCGTCCCACTCCAGGCGGTACAGCATGCCGGGGCCGTTCTTGACCGCCCAGAGCACGCCGGACGGCTCGTAGGCCAGGCCGCTCATGTTGCCGCCGAGCGTGCCGGCCGGGTCGGCGGTGGCGACAGCCGCGCCACCGGGCCACGGCGAGGCGGGAACCTGCCCGGCGCACGTGTTGGCCGCGCCCTTGGTCGACGCCGTCGTCTCGGCGAACGGGCCGGTGCCGTCGGGGCAGCGGCCGTAGGTGGCCTGGGCGTGCGCGGTCCAGGTGTGGAAGTCCATGAGGGTCAGGCCGTCCGGCAGGAACAGCCGGGCGGAGTCCGCGGCGCCGAGACCGTAGGACGTCTCCACGTCAGCGATCAGGAAGGCGCCGGGGGCGATCGTGGAGCCCGGCGCGATCGTGAAGATGTGCGTGTCGTCGTTGTCCTTGACGAGCCAGCCCGACACGTCGACGGGGGTGGCGCCGGTGTTGACCAGTTCGACCCAGTCGCCGGGGGTGCCGCCGTTGGACTCGACCTCGTTGACCTTCACCACGGCCGCCGGGGTGCTGCCGCAGTTGTTCGCCGCGCCCTTGGTCGCCGTGGCGTTGCTCGCGAACGCGCCGGTCCCGTTCGGGCAGCGGCCGTAGGTGACCGGGGCGTGCGCGGTCCAGCTGTGCGAGTCGGCGAGCGTGAGGCCGTCCGGCAGGAACAGGCGGACGGAGTCGGCGGCGCCCAGGCCGTAGGCCGACTCGACGTCCAGCGCCAGGAAGGCGCCGGGGGCCATCACGGTTCCGGCGGCGATCGTGTAGATGTGGGTGTCGTCGTTGTCCTTGACGAGCCAGCCCGACAGGTCCACCGGGATCGGGCCGATGTTGACCAGTTCCGTCCAGTCGCCGGGGGTGCCGCCGTTGGACTCGATCTCGTTGACCTTGATGAAAGCCGAGGGCGTGCCGCAGTCGTTGGCCGCGCCCTTGGTCGCCACCACGGTGGCGGCGAACGCGCCGGTCCCGTCGGGGCAGCGGCCGTAGGTGATCGGGGCGTGCGCGGTCCAGCTGTGGGAATCCACCAGGGTCAGGCCGTCCGGCAGGTACAGCCGGGCCGAGTCCGCGCCGCCCAGGCCGTACGCCGTCTCCACGTCGACCGCCAGGAAAGCGCCGGGGGCCATCACGGTTCCGGCGGCGATCGTGTAGATGTGGGTGTCGTCGTTGTCCTTGACGAGCCAGCCGGACACGTCGACGGGTGTCGTCCCGGTGTTGACCAGTTCCGTCCAGTCGCCCGGCGTGCCGCCGTTGGACTCGACCTCGTTGACCTTGATGGACGGAACCTCGGCCGCCGCGGCGGACGACACGGGCAGAAGCGGAATGGCGGTCAGGAACGCGATGGCTAAGGTGGCTGTCCCACGCCAGTGCTTAAACAATGTTGAGCCCTCTTCACAGGTCGCCGCAGCAGACCACTAGCAGTAACGTCCTCGCAGCCTTGTGTATCGCGGCGACCGGCAGGCAAATGAGGAGCGAACAGTGAGTGAGCGCCCTACGATTGCGGCGCGCTGACCTGTGGCCCGTGGCCGGGGGCGACGGATCCCTGCAGCACCAGGGCGGCTCCGCCGATGGCGGCCGAGTCGCGGGGATTGCTCGACAGGTCGACCTGCACGGTGTGGAGCCCGCGCGAGAACGCCCGCCCCGCGAGGCGGCGGCGGATCTCGGTGACGTAGAGCGAACCGGCGACGGCGAAGCCCGGCCCGGCGAGGACGAGGGTGTCGAGGTCCCAGAGGTTGCTGAGCGTCATGGCGCCGTCGGCGAGGAGCAGGGCCGACTCGTCGATCAGCGCGCGGGCCTGCCCGTCGCCGTAGATCGCCGCGCGGGCGAGGACGTCGAACGCCCGCGCGTACTGGTCGTCGGGGCGGATCCCCAGGCGGTCCGCCAGGCCCGGGGTGGCCCTGGCCCGGCTGACCAGCGCGGCGGGCGCGGCGTACAGCTCCAGGCAGCCGCGGTTGCCGCAGCGGCAGCGCGCGCCGTCGCGGACCACCGAGACGTGACCGATCTCACCGGCGTTGGAGCTGGCGCCGCGGTGGAGCGCGCCGTCCAGGACGACTCCCGAGCCGATTCCCGAGTTCATGTAGAGACAGCCGAAGGTCCGCTCCCGCGACACCTGCCGCCCCCAGAACTCGCCCACGGCGGCCGCGGCCGCGTCGCAGTCGACGAGCACCGGCACGCCCAGCTCGGCGGTGAGGGTCTGGCCGAGGTCGAGGTCGGCCCACTGCTCCAGCCCGGGGAGCGCCAGGAACCTGCCCCTGGCGACGTCGACCGGGCCGGGACCGACGACGGCCAGCCCCACCACGCTCTGCGGCAGCAGCCCCAGACCGTGCGTGACATCGCGGTAGAGTGCCGCCAGCTGGGCCACCACGTCCTCCGGCTTCTCGGCCGGGGGCGCGGAGACGAGCTCGCGCCCGATCGTGCCGCCCCGCGTGTCCGTCACGACGCAGGTGAGGGTGTCGGCTCCGACCCGGATCCCGACGCCGTATGCTGAGCGGGAGTTGATCACGAGCATGGTCCGCGGCTTGCCACCGGTCGCGACGGTGGCGCCGGTCTCGCGCACGACGTCGTCGTCGATCAGGCGGCGGACGATGTTGGAGATCGTCGGCTGGGTCAGCCCGGTCGCCTTGACGAGTTCCACCCGGCTGATCGGCCCGGCGGACCTGATGAGGTCGACGACGAGCGCACGGCTCCCGGGCCCTGCGGCCGCGGACTCTCGTCGGGCCACGCTCAACCGCCTCTCCCCCGGCCGTATGTACGGCACCACTACCTTACGGGGGACGAGGTTAGTTCAATGCACGAGGGAGAGGGACCGATGGTCGCGGCATTAACGGGCACGGCGACACGTCCGCGTGCGGGCACACCGGTGGGCCTCGCCCTCGTCCGCGACGCCGAGGTTCTCGGTGCCGAGCCGTTCTTCCACGAGTTCATCGCCGGCATGGAGCGGATCCTCGTCCCGCTGGGCGTGCCCGTGCTCCTCCAGGTGGTCGCCACCATCCAGCAGGCGAGCGACCGGATGCGCGCCTGGGCGGCGCAGGGCCAGGTGCAGGGCGCGATCCTGATCGACCTGCTGCCCGGCGACGAGCGGGTCGCGCTCGTCCGCGAACTGGGCCTGCCCGCCGTGGTCATCGGCGACCCGGTCACCGCCGGGGGACTGCCGACGGTGTGGACGCAGGACGAGGTGGCCATGCGCGACGTGGTCGCCGCGCTGGTCGCGGGCGGGCACACCCATCTCGGCCATGTCGCCGGGCCGGCCGAGATGGCGCACACGATCATCCGCCGCCGGACGTTCGACGCCGTCGCGTCCGAGCACGGCGTGCGCACGACCACGTTCGACGGCGACTACTCCGAGGCGGCCGGCGTGCGCGCCGTCACCAGCCTGCTGCGGATCGAGGCCCGTCCGACGGCGCTGGTCTTCGACAACGACGTGATGGCGCTCGGCGCCCTGCACGAGGCGACCCGCCTCGGCTTGGCCGTCCCGGCCGATCTTTCTCTGGTGGCGTGGGACGACTCCGCGCTGTGCCAGCTCGCCGAGCCGCCGCTCAGCGCCGTCAGCCATGATGTGCAGGCGCTGGGCGAACTGGTCGGCGACGCCCTGGCCGGGGTTCTGTCGGGGGCCGCGCCGCGAGTGATCACGGCTGCGCCGGCGACGCTGGTGGTTCGCGGCTCCAGCATTTAATAGATTACTAATCTTTCTTATTGACTCGGGGCCTCCCGTCCTGCACGATGTCGTTCGAGCAGCCTCAGCAATGTCTACGCAACCCCTGAGTAACCCACGGGACACACGCCTCCCGATCACCCCCCGGAACTTGAAGCAAAGGAAGCCCCATGCACCGCACCACGCCACGGGCCGTACGCGGGGTGGCCGCGTTCGCCGTCGGAGCCCTCGTCCTCTCCCTCGCCTCCTGCGGCTCCGACGAACCGGCCGCAGGCCCCGCCGCCGCCCCGGCGGCGACCGGCGGCGGCTCCATCGACGTCGTCACCCGATGGACGTCGGGCAACTCCGCGGCCGCGGCCCAGAAGGGTGTCTTCGACGCCTTCACCGCGGACACCGGCATCAAGATCAACGTCATCGAAGGACTGGAGACCATCGACGACCAGGTGGAGACCGCCGTGGCCGCCGGCAAGTCCCCCGACCTGGTGATCGTCAACCTGTTCGACAAGACGGTGGGCTGGCTGGACGCGGGCGTCACCGTCCCCGTCGACCAGTACGTCAAGGACTGGGGCCTGGCCGACAAGATGAAGCCGGAGGCCCTCGACGAGTGGCGGGTCGGCGGCGTCGCCAGCGGCGAGCTGCAGGGCCTGCCGTTCTCCGGGTTCAGCTGGCCGCTCTGGTACAACACCGACCTGCTGACCAAGGCCGGCGTCACCGAGGTTCCGAAGACCACCGACGAGCTCATCGCCGCCGCCAAGAAGCTGCGCGAGGCGGGCGTCGGGCCCGTCACCGTCGGCGGCAACGACTGGACCGGCCAGAAGCTCTTCTACCAGATCGCCCAGTCGTTCACCGACGCCGCGTCGATGCAGAAGGTCATGCAGGGCGGCGGCTACTGCTCGACGCCTTCGGTGCTCAACGGCATCAAGCTCTTCACCGAGCTGCGCGACGCCAAGGTGTTCGTCGACAACGTGGCCGGCCTCACCGCCGACGACATGTACGCCTCCTTCTACTCCGGCAAGGCCGCCATCATGTCGGCCGGCTCGTGGGCGTACACCGAGTCCAAGGCCTCGGGCACCGGGATCGAGCAGCACACCTCCCTCGGCGGGTTCCCCGTCCCGAGCGGCGCGGCCTACACGAAGCCGACGGCCTTCCAGGGCTTCACCGGCGTCGGCTTCATGATCACGAAGCAGGGCGCCTCGCCCGAGAAGATCGACAAGATCCGCCAGCTGGTGACCAAGTTCTACGACCAGCCGACCGTCGGCAACTTCGTCAAGGACGCCAGCATCCTGCCCCCGGTCACCGGCGACTTCGCCTCGTTCGCGACCGACCCGCTGCTGAAGGCCTCCCTCGGCCTGGACGCCAACGTCGACTACGCGGTCCTGCCTGACGTCTGGATCGGCGCCGCGTCCGACCCGATCACCCAGGTCCTCACCGGGGCCTACGGCGAGGCGACCCCGCAGGAGATCTGCGAGGGGCTCGACACCGCCACCAAGGGCTGACACCCGCCCGACGCGTGGGGCCGCCGCACCCGGCGGCCCCACCACGCCCCGAAGGAAACACCCGAATGTCATCGACCAGCACCCGCGTGCAGGCGCCCCGGGTCCTCTGGCTGACCGTCCCGTCTCTCGTGTGGTTCGCCGTCTTCTCGGTCGGCCCCCTCGCCGCCATGTTCGTCATCGCCACCTTGCGATGGAAAGGGCTGCTGTACGAGCCCACGTACATCGGCCTGGAGAACGTCGGCAAGGTCTTCGCCGACCCGACGTTCCACGCCGCGGTGCGCAACAGCGTGATCCAGGTCGCCATCGCGATCCCGGTGATGATCCCGCTGGCCTTCATGCTCGGCTATCACCTCTACACCAAGCCGCGCGGCTACCGCGTGCTGTCGGTGCTCTACTTCTCGCCGGGCCTGATCTCGATCTCGATGACGGGAATGATCTTCTACGGGGTGATGTCCCCGAACGGCGGGGTCAACGGCCTGCTGAGCACGCTCGGCCTGGACTCCTGGGCCACGGCCTGGCTGGCCGACCCGAGCACCGCGCTGCCGACCCTCATCGCCATCGACCTGTGGCGCGGCATCGGCTGGACCGCGGTGCTGTTCGCGGCCCGCCTGTCCAGCCTGCCGGCCGAAGTGATCGAGGCGGCCCAGATGGACGGCGCCGGACGGCTGCGCACCATGTGGCAGATCGCCTTCCCGATGATCAAGGACTACGTGCGCACGCTGGCGATGCTGCAGTTCCTCTGGACGCTGTTCACCTCGGCCGCGCTGATCCTCCTGCTCACCAAGGGCGGGCCCGGCACCTCCTCGACCACGCTGTCCTACCTGGTCTACGCGAAGGCCTTCTCCCAGCGGGATCTCGGCTACAGCCAGGTGGTCGGCGTAGTGCTGCTCCTGGCCGGCGTCGCCGGGATGCTGCTCATCCGAGCGCTGCTGCGCGGCTCCGAGGAGGACTCCCGATGAGCGCGCCCCGCCGCAACCGCAGCCCGCTGGCGACCATTCTCTCCTGGCTGTACGCGCTGCTGCTCGCCGCGCCGCTCTACTACCTCGTGGTCAGCGCGCTGAAGACCAACATCGAGATCTTCACCCGGCCGTTCGCGCTGCCGGCGCGGTGGCTGTGGGACAACTTCGGCACCGCCTGGCGGACCGCCGACCTGGGGCGGGCCCTGGTCAACTCCGTGTTCATCTCGGTCGTGGCCATCGTGCTGACCCTGTGCCTGGCCGTTCCCGCGGCGTACGCGCTGGCCCGGCAGGACAACCGGCTGGCCCGGGTGATCACGGGCACCTTCTCCGCCGGGTTCCTCATCCCGCCGTTCGCCGCGCTGATCCCCACGGTCGTGCTGGCGATCGAGTCGGGGCTCTTCGGCACGCGCGAGTTCCAGATGCTGTTCCTGCCCGCGAGCGCGCTTCCGCTGTCCGTGCTCCTCCTGACGCAGTTCATGCGCACCGTGCCGCAGGCGCTGGTGGAGTCGGCCGCCCTCGAAGGCGCCGGGCACTGGCGGCTGCTGATCAGCGTCTACGTGCCCATCGCGAGGCCCGGCGTGGTCAGCGTGACCATCCTCCAGCTGCTCACCTTCTGGAACGAGTACCTGTTCTCGCTGACCATCACCGGCACGGCGCCGGACGTCAGGACCGTCCAGGTCGCGCTGCCCATGCTTGTCTCCGACGCGACCAACCTCGGCGTTCTCGCCGCCGGCACCGTGCTCGCCGTGCTGCCGGTGTATGTCGCGTACTCGCTCATGAACCGTCGTATGCAGGAAGCACTCACCGCAGGAGCAGTCAAGGGATGACGCAGACCACGCAGGCCCCGCAGGTAAACACCTCCGCCGCCACCCGGCTCGATCTCGGTGGCGAGTGGGAGCTGACCTGGTCGGCGGGCCCGGATGACGTCCCCGAGGCCGTCCGCACGGCGGCCATTCCCGCGCAGGTGCCCGGCGAGGTGCACACGGCACTGCTCGCGGCCGGTCTGCTCGCCGATCCCGACGTCGGGTGGGGTGAGCTGGCGCAGCAGTGGGTCGGGCACTCGCACTGGGTGTACCGGCGCCACGTGCGGTGGTCGCCGACGCCGGGGGCCCGTACCGACCTGGTGGCCGACGGCCTGGACACGATCGCCGACGTCTACGTCAACGGCCGGCGGGTCGGGGCCGCCAGGGACCAGCACCTGGCCTACCGGTGGCGGGTGGACGAGGCCCTGGTGCCGGGCGACAACCTCGTCGAGGTGCGGTTCGCCTCGGCCTGGGACGCCGCCCGCGAGCACGAGCGCGCGCACGGCCCGCTGCCGAGCCCGTACGACGAGCCCTACCCGCACGTGCGCAAGGCCGCGGCCAACTTCGGCTGGGACTGGGGACCGCACTACGTCACGGCCGGCATCTGGCGCGACATCCGGCTGGAGACCTACGCGGGCCGGATCGACCACGTCCGCCCGCTGGTACGGCTCGACGCCGGGCACGCCGTCGCCCAGGTGACGGCGCACGTCCGGGTGGACGCGCCCGACGGCTCGGACGTGCGTGTCGAACTGACCGACCCGGCGGGCCGGCGCGCCGGGTCGGCGGTCGGCACGGTCGTCGGCGACGAGGCGGCCGTCGTCCTGCGGGTCGACGACCCCGACCTGTGGTGGCCGGTCGGTCTGGGCGGGCAGCCGATGTACGGCCTGCGGGTGGAGCTCGAGCACATCGGCGTGGTGCTCGACTCCACCGCCGTCCGGGTGGGCCTGCGCAGCGTCGCGGTCGAGGAGACCCCGGACCCGCTCGGGACACGCTGGGCGCTGGTCGTCAACGGCCGGCCCGTACGGGTGCGCGGCTACAACTGGATCCCCGACGACACCCTGGCCAGCCGCGCCACGCCCGAACGGGTGGCACACCGGATCGACCAGGCCGTCGCCGGGAACGCGAACCTCCTCCGAGTCTGGGGCGGCGGTCACTTTGCGACCGAAGAGTTCCTGAACGCTTGTGATGAGCGTGGTGTCCTGGTATGGCACGATTTCCTCTTCGCATGCGCTGCCTACTGCGAGGACGACGAGATGGTCGAGCTGGTGACCGCCGAAGCGGAGCAGGCCGTCGCCCGGATGTCGGCCCACCCGAGCCTGGTGCTCTGGTGCGGCGGCAACGAGACCGTCCTCGGCTGGCGCCACTGGGGCTGGCCCGACCAGATGGGCGTCCGGGGCTGGGGCGCGCGCTACTACCTCGACGTGCTGCCCGGCGTGCTGGCCCGCCTCGACCCGACCAGGCCCTACGTGCCCAACTCGCCCTGGTCCGGCTCCCTGGACCGGGATCCGGCCGTCGACACGCACGGCCTGAGCCACCTGTGGGACGCCTGGAACGAGCGCGACTACGTGCACTATCGCTACCACGACCCGGCGTTCGTCGCGGAGATGGGCTGGTGCGGTCCCCCCGCCTGGACCACGCTCGGGCGCGTCGTCGTGGGCGAGAGCCCAGGACCCGACTCGCCGCAGACGCGCCACCACCTGCGCGCCATCGACGGCATGCACAAGCTGACCCGCGGCCTCCAGCCGCACGTGCCCACCCCGCGCGGCGACGCCGACTGGCACTTCGCCACCCAGGTCGTCCAGGCCCGCGCCGTCTCGGCCGGCGTCGAATGGTTGCGCTCCCGCGAACGCTGCGGCGGGGCCGTCGTCTGGCAGCTCAACGACTGCTGGCCGGTGATCAGCTGGTCGGCCGTCGACAGCGAGGGCATCGAGAAACCCCTCTGGCACGCCCTGCGCCACTCGTTCGCCCCCCGGCTCGTCACGATCCAGCCGGTCAACCCCGGGCCGACCCACGACCCCACCGGTGACGAGGGCCTGGTGCTGGTGCTCGTGAACGACGCGGACGCCAGCTGGAGTCCCGACGTGCTCATCCGGCGGGTCGGACTGGACGGCCGGGAACACGCGCGAGCCCAGGTCCGGGCCGAATGCCCGGCCGGCGGCCTGGTCCGGCTGGCCGTCGACCCCGAGGTCGCGCTCCCCGCCGACCCGCGGGCGGAACTGCTCGTCATCGACGCCGAGGGCGTGCGGACCACCTGGGCCTACCGCCCGGAGCGGGAACTGGCCGCCCCGAGCCCCGAACGCACCGTCGGCGTCACCGTCGTCGACGGCGCGCTGCACGTCACGGTCGGCGCCGTGACCCTGCTGCGCGATGTCTGCGTGTCCGCCGACCGGCTGGCCCAGCCGCTCGGCCTGGAGCCGTCCGCGCTCGCCGTGGACGACGCGCTCCGCACGCTCCTGCCCGGCGAGAGCCAGGTCTTCCGAATCACCCGCCGAGACGGCCGCGCGATCCCGCAGGACCGGGCCGCCGCTCTCTCAACCGCGCTTCTTGACGAATCCGTCCGGTCCTTCGGCGAGGTCACCGGCTCCATTGGTAATTCGCTCCGCAACAAAGGAACCTCATGAAACACCGAAGGACTCTAAGGATCGCGCTGGGCGCGATACTCAGCGTCGCCGTGGCCACGTCGATGGCGGTGCCATCGATCGCGGCGGCGCGGGTGGCCCAGGACGGGCGCCAGATCCACGTGGCCAAGACCGGTAGGGACACCAACGCCGGTACGGCGGCCGCGCCGTACCAGACCATCAACCACGCGGCGCAGGAAGCCCAGCCGGGCGACACGGTGATCGTCCACGCCGGGCTGTACCGCGAGACCGTCAAGCCGGCCCGCGGCGGCGCCGACGAGACGACGCGCATCACCTACACCAACGCCGGCGACGGCGAAGTCGTCATCAAGGGCTCGGAGGAGATCGACACCTGGGCCAAGCAGACCGGCGACGTGTGGAAGGTCACCCTGCCGGCCGCCTACTTCGGCGACTACAACCCGTACTCCGCCAAGCAGCCGCAGGGCGGCGGCGACGGCTCCTTCCCCGGCTACACCGCCGGTGACGTCTACCTGAACGAGCAGGCGTACTTCGAGAAGGCCACCCTGGCCAACGTGCAGTCCGCGCCCAACACCTGGTTCTCCGAGGTGGTCGGCGGCAACACCACGATCTACGCCAACTTCGACGGCGCCGACCCGAACGCCAAGCTGGCGGAGATCAACGTGCGCCGGCAGGTGTTCGCGCCGGACGCGTGGGGCCTGGGCTACATCACCGTGCACGGGTTCACCGTCAAGCACGCGGCCAACACCTACTCCGACTTCCCGAGCAGCCCCTCCCGGCGGCAGGCGGGCGCCATCAGCGTCAACGGCGGCCTGAAGTGGATCATCGAGAGCAACACGGTCATCAACGCGCGCACGATCGCCATCGACATCGGCCTCGGCTGTGACGAATGGGCCGGCAACCGGCCCGGCGAGACGCGGACGCACTTCCGCGACACCGCCAAGTACGGCTCGCACATCGTCCGCAACAACTACATCGCCAAGTCCGGCCAGTCCGGCATCGCGGGCGTCTTCTCCTGGAACTCCGACATTCTGTACAACATGATCGAGGACACCAACTACCGCGGCGAGTTCAGCGGCGCGGAGACGGCCCCGATCAAGGTTCACTACATGAACGAGGGGCTCATCAAGGGCAACTACCTCAAGAACTCCAAGGGCGGCAACTCCGCCGGCATCTGGACGGACTGGGGTAACCAGAACGTCCGCGTCACCGGCAACATCGTCATGAACAGCCCGTGGGGCTACTACGCGGAAGCCGTCCACGGCCCCATCCTCGTGGACAACAACGTCTTCATCGGCAACAACGACATCCGCATGCTGGACGCCACCGGCATCGTGTACGCCAACAACATGTTCATCGACAACGGCCGCTTCGCGGTCGACGGCGGCGGCCGGGACAACTACTACTTCGCGCCCGGCACGATGAACGAGACCAGCGCCCCCAACCCGGTCCAGAAGTTCTTCTGGTACAACAACCTGGTCCAGGGCTCGACGCTGCCGGTCGACGCGGCCGGCAAGACGCACGTCAAGGAGGGCAACTCCACCGGCGTGCTGTCCAACGTCCAGGTCACGGCGAGCAACCGGGAGATGAAGCTCGGCTTCGACCTCAACGCCGCCGGCATCACGGGGCTGACCCCGGTGACCCAGGCCAGGGTCGGGACCATCCCGCTCGCCAACGAGAGCATCGCCGCCGACGTCACCACCGACTTCTTCGGCAAGCCGGTCGCCGCCCAGAACCTGATGGCGGGACCGTTCGCCGAGGCGAAGAACGGCGCCAACTCCTTCACCCTGTGGCCCCCGGCCGGCCAGGTCGTGCCGACGCCCCCGGCCCCGCCGACCGACGTGCCGGTCAACCTGTCGCGCAACCCCGACGCGAAGGCCGTCGCCTCCTACCAGGACGGCAACCTGCTCGCCGCGAACGCGATCGACGGCAACGGCTCGTCGCGCTGGTCCACCGACCACAGCAACGACCCGAACGCCTGGATCTACGTCGACCTCGGTGACGAGTACGACGTGTCCAGGGCCGTCCTGTCGTGGGAGGCGGCCTACGGGAAGTCGTACAAGATCCAGATCTCGGGCGACGCGCAGCAGTGGGAGGACGTGTTCTCGACCACCACCGGCGGTGGCGGCGTCGAGACGGTGCAGATCCGCAAGGTCGCCCGTTATGTCCGCATGCAGGGCGTGCTGCCGCAGACGCAGTACGGCTACTCCCTGTACGAGTTCGAGATCTACGGCACCCCGGTCCAGCCGGAGGTCCCGGTCAACCTCGCGCTGAACCTCGCGCCGTCGGCGTACACGGCGTCGTCGCAGTCCAACGACGGCAGCGGCGAGACCAACAGCCAGCCGCAGAACGACCGGTCGGCGTTCCGCGCGTTCGACGGCAACCCCGCGACGCGCTGGGGCTCCAACGGGGGCGACACTCAGTGGATCCAGGTCGACCTGGGCAAGACGCACCTCGTCGACAAGGTCGTGCTGAACTGGGAGGCCGCCTACTCCTCGACGTACAAGATCCAGACGTCGGCGGACGGCAGCGCCTGGACCGACGCGCACTCCCACAACGACACCACGCCGACCGGCGACCACATCGACACGATCGTGCTCGACCCGCCGGCGCAGGGACGTTTCGTCCGCATGCAGGGCACCAAGGCCGCGACCCAGTGGGGCCTGTCGCTCTGGGAGTTCGAGGTCTACGGCAAACTGCCCGCGGCCGACACCGCCCCGACCTGGCCGGCCTCCGCGCAGGTCCAGATCAGCGCGCTGACCGGCGCCACCGCGACCGCCACCTGGCCGGCCGCGACCGACAACCAGGCCGTGACCGGCTACAAGGTCTTCCTCGGCCAGACCCTGAAGGCCACCCTCGGCGCCGACGCCCGCACCTACGGCGTCACCGGCCTGGCCGCCGGCCGGACCTACTCGGTGAAGGTCATCGCGCTCGACGCCAACGGCAACGAGAGCGCCGGCCTGATCAAAACGTTCACCACGCCCGGCAACCCGGCGACCAGGGCGCTGTCCACCAGCTACCCGCGCGCCTACGCGGACTGGGAGGACGGCCTGCTCGCGGGTGACGGCAAGCAGGGCATCATCGCCTTCGGCGACCCGCGCGACGAGACGGTCGTCTTCAACGACCGCGACTTCTTCATGGCGCGGTCGCAGACCCGCCCGCACCGCACGTTCAACACCGTCAGCCAGGAGAACATCAAGAAGATCAGGGACCTGCTGATCGCCGGCAAGTACCAGGAGGCCAACCAGCTCGCGGCCGACGTGCAGGGCTACCAGGGCGGCGGCGAAGGCAGCAAGCACCCCGGCTTCAAGATGACCCTCCAGTCGCCGGCCAGCGGCGAGGTCACCAACTACGTCCGCTCCACCGACTACGCCTCCGGCGTCGTCTCGGTGAACTGGACCGACGACAAGGGCGACTGGAAGCGCGACGCCTTCGTGTCGCAGACCGACGGCGTCACCGTCCAGCACCTGCCCGCCCCGGCCGGTCAGCGGCTCGACGTCAAACTCGGCCTGTCCATCGACCCGGGCATGAACCTGCTCAACAAGGGCGTCACCTACGTCAACAACTCCACCGTCGACTACCTCAACCTGCGGGCGAAATACCCGACCGGCAGCTACAACGCCGGATACGAGGGCGTCACCCGGATCGTCACCGACGGCGTCAAGACCATGGCCGGCACCGACGTGCAGGTCACCGGCGCGACCTACGTGACGCTGCTGTCGCTGACCCAGCGCTACGACGGCACCTACGAGGGCGGCGTCCCCGCCGAGCAGGACTGGAACAAGCAGCTCCTCCAGGCGAAGCTGGCGGCGCTCTCCGGCGACTACCAGACGCTGCTCACCCGCCACACCACCAAGCACAGCGAGCTCTTCAACCGGGTCTCCGTCGAATTCGGGGCCAGCCCGACCGACCGCTCGAAGTCCAACGAGGAACTGCTCGCCGAGCAGAAGTCCGCGACCACGCCGAACCTGGCGCTGTTCGAGCGGATGTTCAACTCGGGCCGCTACCACCTGATCGGGTCGAGCAGCCCGACGGCCCCGCCCGACCTGCTCGGCAACTGGACCGGCGACAGCAACGTCGGCTGGGACGGCTACTACCACCTGGACGCCAACCTCAACCTGCAGATCTCCGGTGGCAACATCGGCAACCTGCCGGAGGTGATGGCCGGCTACTTCGACATCAACAAGCGGTGGCAGGCCGACTTCCGGACCAACGCCCAGAAGCTGCTGGGCACCCGGGGCATGCTGACCGGCGGCAACACGCCCAACGGCGAAGGCCTCATCTCCAACATCAACTTCGACTACCCGTACCAGTACGTCACCGGCGGCGAGTCCTGGCTGCTCTACCCGTTCTGGGAGCACTACCAGATCACCGGCGACAAGACGTTCCTGGAGCAGCAGTACTACCCGCTGATCCGCGACATGGGTGACTTCTACGAGGACTTCCTCGTCGACAAGGACGCCAACGGCAAGTACATCTTCGCCGGCTCCATCTCGCCGGAGAACCGACCGGCCGGCGGCGTGCCGCTGTCCGTCAACTCGGTGTACGACATCGCCGGCGCCCGGTTCGCGCTGTCCACGCTGATCGAGACCAGCAAGGCCCTCGGCAAGGACGCGGACAAGATCGCGGTCTGGCAGGAGAAGCTCGACCACCTGCCGCCGTACCTGATCAACAACGACGGCGCGCTGGCCGAGTGGGCCTGGCCGGATCTGGCGAACAAGAACGCCTACCAGCACCGGCACTCCAGCGGGCTGATGCCCGTCTGGCCGTACCGCGAGGTCACGCCGGAGAAGAGCAAGCCGCTGTACGACGCGGCCAAGGTCTTCCTGCAGAAGAAGGACGGCGGCAGCTACGAGAACGCCGGCCACGGCCTGCTGCACGGCGCGCTGATCGCCGCCAACCTCAACAACGCCGACTCCGTCAACGCGAAGCTGATGCGCTTCGCCAAGGACGACTACTACTACAACAGCCTGTCGACGTCGCACTACAACAACCACGGCGTGTTCGCCACCGACGTCGTCAACTCCGTCCCGACGATCATGATGGAGATGCTGGCCACGACCGACCCCGGCACGCTGGAGCTGCTTCCCGCGCTGCCGAAGGGCCTGAAGAAGGGCTCCATCTCCGGCCTGCTCGGCAAGAGCCGGTTCACCATCGACAAGCTCGACTGGGACACCGACACCCGCAAGGTGAAGGTGACGCTGACCTCCGACGTCGACCAGAACCTCACGCTGATCCAGCGTTCCGGCATCGACGAGATCACCGCGACCGGCCTCACGGTCCAGAACTCGCCGCTGGGCAACATCGCCCGCGTCCTTCCCCTGAAGAAGGACCAGCAGGTCACGCTCGACCTGACCCTGCGGGACACCACCCGGGTCAACCTGGCCCTGAACAAGCCCGCCAGCGCCACCTCCCAGTCCAGCGCCGAGTACGCCGCCGCCAAGGCCTTCGACGGCGACCCGGTCTCCCGCTGGGGCGCCGGCGAGAACGCCGACAACTCCCTCCAGGTCGACCTGGGCGGCATCTACGCCCTCACCGAGGTCGACCTCCTCTGGGAGGACTCCTACGCCAAGCGCTACAAGCTGCAGGTGTCGATGGACGGCACCAGCTGGAAGGACGTGCACACCCAGTCCGCCTCGCACGGCGGCACGGAGAGGATCCCGGTGAGCGCGCTGGGCCGCTTCGTGCGCATGCAGGGCGTGGAGAAGTCCGGCCCGTGGGGCTACTCGCTCTACGAGATGGAGGTGTACGGCCAGCCCGCGCCGAACATCGCTCTCGGCAAGACGGCCACCGCGTCGTCGGCGTCGAACGCCCAGCAGACCGCCGCCGCCGCCTTCGACGGCGAAGGCGCCACCCGCTGGGGCGCGAGCGAATCCGCCAACAACTGGGTCCAGGTGGACCTCGGCGACACCTACACCGTCTACCAGGTCGCCATCGACTGGGAGGACAGCTACGCCAAGGGCTACAAGATCCAGACCTCGCCCGACGGCGACACCTGGACCGACGCCTTCACCGAAACCGCCAGCAACGGCGGCACGGACCTGATCAACCTCAACACCGACACCCGCTACGTCCGGATGCAGGGCGTGGAGAAGTCCGGCCAGTGGGGCTACTCGATCTACGAGATGAAGGTCTACGGCGCCCTCCCGGACACCACGACCACCATCACCATCTCCGGCGTCGCCGACGGCGCCGAGTACGGCGACAGCCAGGACCTGACCATCGCCTGGGAAGTCGTCGGCGCCGGCGTCAAGAGCGTCACCGGCACCCTGGACGGCCAGCCGTTCACCTCCGGCACAGTCCAGCATCTCTACCAGCTGAGCCTGGGGGACCACACGCTCACCGTGACCGTGGAACCCCGGACCGGCGCCACGCTGGAGCAGTCGGTGAACTTCACCACGGTCACCTCGACCGACGAGATCTCGGCGCTGATCGAGCGCTTCCAGAACACCAGCCAGCTGTCGCCCACCGGCGCGGCGAAGCTGGAGGACAAGATCTCCAAGGTCATGGTGTCCGAGGACAAGGAGCGCGAACGGGACAAGAAGAAGATCGTCAAGAAGCTGACCCGCTTCATCGAGGCGGTCAACGACCCGAAGATCGTCTCTGACCCGGCCGTACGGGCGGTGTTCATCCGCGACGCGAACACCCTGATCGTCGCCAACGACGGCACAGCCGTCTAAGCCCGACCAGACAGGGGGGGTGCCGGGGTTCGCCCCGGCACCCCTTTTACGTGGTCAGGTCGCTCAGGAGGTCCGCGAGGACGAGTTCCTCCTCCACGCGGACGCCGCGCCGGGCCATCGCGCCGGCCAGCCCGGAGTCCCACGGGGTCGGGAGCGGCCGTCCGGTGAGCGGTCTCGCGGACGGCACGGCTTCGTAGGCGGCGGTGTCGAACCGCCACGGCACGATTCCGTACCGCTCATGGATCGCGGTGGCGATGGCGATCCCACCCCAGTCGAAGTCGCCGTGGTAGGCGAACGACGCGCCCCCGGCGGCGAGCAGGTCCAGCAGCCGCCACACCGCCACGGACGGTCTGCCACTCACGCAGACCAGGGGCGGACAGGCGGGCCCGAGCTGGTCGGCGGCGCTGGCGACCACGACGGGGTTCTCGCAGAGGCGGACCAAGCCGCCCGCGAGGGAACCGTCGTGCCGGCCGAGCTGGCGGAGGGTGAGGGCGCACGGCTCGCCCGCGGCCCGGGCGATGGCGAGCATGCGCCCCGTCGGGGTGGTGTCGTCGCCGGGCAGTCCCAGGCACAGGACGAGCGAGGACAGCTCGTCCAGATGCACGCCGACGGCGGCCCAGGCGCGGCGGCGGGTGTCGGCGCCGCCGTCGGCCGCGAACGGCAGACCGGACAGGGCTTTCGCCGCGGACAGGGCGAGGGTGGCCAGCGGGCGGCCTTCGTCGAGCGCGTGCGCGTCCGAGCAGGTCTCGGCGGCCAGCCGGCCGATGGGCAGGCCGGGAGAGGGAAGCCGGGCCAGCACGGCGGTCAGCACCTCCAGCAAAGGGGCCGCCTGGTCGGGAGTGGGGGCAAGCCGCCGGACCAAGCCGGTGGCGTCCAACCAGGAGCGCCACCTGTGCAGGACCGGGCGCGCGGCGAGGTGGGCATCCAGGGGCGCGAACGCCGCCTGCCAGCGCGCGTCACCTGCCGCGTTCTCCTCGGCCGTGTTCACGACCGGGCCGCGGAGCAACGTGACGGCTTGGGCCAGACCTTCGGGGGCGGCCCCGCTGGCGCGCAGCACCTGGTCCACCTCGTCGAGGGAGACCGTGAGCGAGGCACCGGTGCCCGCTCTGCGGCCCAGCAGGGACTCGACCGTCCGCCGCTGCGACGGCGTCGCCTTCCCGAGTGAGACGCTGCCGGTCAGCGGCCTGCCCTGGGCGATGCGGCGACGAACCCGCTCAACCAGCCAGGCGATCTCGTCCCGGCCGAGCAGCCGTTCCAGGCGTTCGGCCGATTCACTCATCGAACAGACCGCCCTGCGGGATCGCTGATCGCTCGATCGGCAGCGAAGGGACGGACTGTTCCGTCCTCCGGCGTTCCTGGCCGTCCCATCGCCACGTCGTGACGAGGACCGCGTCGATGCCGTCACGGCGGGAAAGCTGGCAGATGGCGAGGCCGGGAACCTGCGGGTAGCAGCCCCACTCCCGCTCGCTGGTCATCACCACATCCATGTCGAAGGTGGCCAGCAGCCCCAGGCACTTGGCCCGGGAATCGTCATCCACCCCGGCGAAGGCCTCATCCAGCGCGACCAGCCTGGGCGCGTACGGGTTGCCCGCCGACTTGTAGTGCGCGGACGCGGCGGCGAAGAGCGGGATGGACGCGGCGAGCACACGCTCTCCACCCGAGGCCGGACCGGAGGCGGACCGCCACTGGCCGTCCTGCAGACGCTGGATGGCGAACTCGTGCCAGCCCCGATAGTCCAGTGCCTTCGTCAGGGCCTCGGTCCAGCCGGCGGCAGGATTGTCGGAGTGCTGGCGGGCGATCTGCTGCTGCAGGAACGCGCCGACCGAGGCCCGGTCGGCGACCGCCCACGCGTCGACCTGCTGGCGGAGCTTGTCGCGGACCCGGACGAGCCCGTCCGGGGCGTCCTTGGCGGGTTTCCAGATCAGGCGCAGGCGCATCCCGGTCGAGGTGGGCCGGGACTCCAGCTCGGCGTTCATCTCGCGGACCTCGGACTCGGCATCGGTGATCAGCTCCTGCAGGGTGCCCGCCACCTCGTTGAGCAGATGGTTCTCCAGGATCTCGCGCTCTTTCGCCGACAGCAGCTCGGCGCGGTCGGCGCTCTCCCGGGCCAGGCCCCCGGCGAGACCGGCGACGTCCTGGCGGCGGCCGTGGAAGACCACGTCGACGATCATCACACCGTTCGGGACGCTGAGGCCGACCGAGTTGCCTTGCCGGGCCATGACGTCAGAAAGCAGCTTGTGCTCTTCGGCGACCTTTCGCTGGATCCGCTCCCAAAGCGGGTCCCCGTCGTCGATGCTTTCGAGGCGCGCGTTCACCTCTCTGGCCAGCAGCACGGCCGGTTTGGCGGCCCACTCCGTGGCCGGGTCGGGGATCTCCTGGTCGGGGAGGGCGAGCTTCAGGAGACCGGTGGCGGTGAAAGCGCGGAACTCCCGGATCGCCGTTTCCCGCGCGATGGCCGCCTCTTCGAGCTGGACGCGCAGGTTGTTGCGCTGGCCTTCCGCCTTCCCGCGTTCCTCCAGCGCCTTCCGCTCCTGACCGCGCACCTCGCGTTCCGCCTGCGCGCGGGTCTGCTGCGCCTTCCGTACCTCATCGAACTGCTGGTTGAGAGCCGAGACGGCCGCGCCGGCGGTCTCGGTCAGCACGCGGTGGATCTCCGCTGCCCCGTCCGCCTCGGCTCGCGCGCCGAGCGAGAGTTCGATCGCGGCGTCCAGGCGCTGCTGGGCCTCGGCCAGCTGCGTCCTGGTGTCGGCGACGGTTTCGCGCGCTTCGCGCAGGGCGTGAAAGGCCGGCCACAGCCGGGCCAAGCTCAGCCGATATTCGCCCACACCGGCCTTGACGTCGGCCAGGCTTTCCGCGTCGGTGGGCAGGCCGACGTCGCCGGCGAATTCGTCGGTACGGGTGCGGGCCTCCGTCAGGTCGTGTTGCCGTTCGAGCGCGATCGTGGCCGCGCGGGTGTGCTGGGCGACCAGTTCCCGGCGTCTGCCGTGCTCGGCGGCGAGCCTGACGTGCGCCTCACGGACGGGGGCGTCGGACGGCAGGGCACGATGTTCGGCGGCGAGCGCGTCCTGGCGCACGGTCAGCGCCCTGACCTGCGAAGCCAGGTCGTCGATCTGGCGTTCCTTCCGCGCCAGCTCGGCGCGGAGCCCGATCAGTTTGGCGCGGCGCGCGGCCTCGCGGGCCCCCTCGCCGATGTAGTCGGCGCTGGTTTTGCGGTACGACCCCGTGAGCACGCCGTTGGCCCATCGCCCGTCCACGGTCACCCAGGCCGGCCCGTGCCCCGCGCCGAGCCCGATCGCGGCGAGCACGCGCTCGACCACGTCATCGGACAGGGCGGCGGCCTGCGGGTCGGCGCGATCGATGACCGGACGCAGGAGACCGGCGCAGGTAGGTCCGGCCACGGGCCCGACTGGCAGGACGACCGTGTCGTTCTCGACGAGGAGGTTTCCGTCCGGAGTCACCCAGGCGTCCAGGATCCCGGCGGCCTCCAGCGCGCCTTCGAGCCCGGCGCGATGATCGGCGGGTACGGCCCCGGCGAAGTCGATCACCTTCCACAGCGGCGCGCCGGGACGGCCGAGCCGCGCCTGTGGCCCGCGCGTGTGCGGGATCGGCGGGGTGTCATGGCCGCCCGCCTCCAGCTTGGCGATCTCGGCGCCCAGTTCGGCGGCGGTCGCGCGGGCTGCGCGCAGTGCGCCGTTGAGCTCGGCCCCTTGGCCGCCGAGCAGGATGGGGGCGGCTCTGGCCGCGTCGTCCACCAGCACTGTGGCCGGGTTGGGCCCGTTGGCCGTGACCGCCCAGGAGTCCATCGCCGCCAGTACGGCGTCGGGATCCTCGATCCGCAGTTCGGTGAGCTCCGCCAGATAGCGCCCGTAGGCGCGGCTGAGCTCGTCCCTCGCCGCGTCCGTGGCCTCCTCGGCGGCACCGATGCGTTCGGCGGCGGCCTGCAGCTCCGCACTCAGCCGATCCACGTCGGCCTGCGCTCCGGCCAGCCGTCCTCGCGCCTCCGCCACCTGTTTCAGGAGCCGTTCCAGGCCGGTCACCGCCTGCTCGCGCCGTACGGCCAAGGCTTCGGATTCCCGCTTGGCCGCGCGCACCTGACCGGGATCGGTGACCCCGTCCACGAGGGCCAGATGCGCCGTCTCGCAGCGCGCCGCGCGGGACGCCGCCACGGCCAGGTCACCGGCGGCAAGGAGTTCGCGGGCCGCCGCTTCGGCTTTGCCGTCGGCGGCCGTGGCCCTGATCCGCACCCGGCCGACGTCGATGGCGAGGCGGTCGCGTTCCTGCTCGCTCCGCAGGGCGTGAGCGGCCAGCCGGCTCGCCTCGGCGCCGGTCTGCCTGAGGCGTTCCGCGTCCCGCATCTCGGGGCTCTGCCGGAGCGCTTCGGCTCTGGCGTCGAGTCTGACCTGCTGGGCCGCCAGGTCGTCGAGCGTGGCACGCGCGGTCACCAGGTCGGCGTCGGCGCGGGTGTGCCGGGTGTCGGCGTCGATCAGGTCGCGGCTGAGGTGTTCGTACCGGCTGTGGGTCTGCCGGGGGGCGGCGGCCTTGCGTTTGGCGGCGATGGCGGCGTACCGGCGGTAGTGGGTCAGGAAGTCGTCCGCCGCCTGGCGCGCCTCCGTCAGGGTGCGGAGCGCGTCGCGTTCCTCGTCGAGGCCGCGGAACGCGTCGGCCACCGTCGCGATCAAGGCGGGGCTCAGCGGGGGCAGTGCCTCGGTGAGGGCTCGGGAGAGGCGCTTCTCATCCGGTTTCTTGGACAGTTGCGGCTGGCGTAGCTGGATGAGCAGGTTGACCAGCGCCGCGTAACGGTATTCGCCCAGTCCGAACAGGGCGTCGTCGACCGCGCGGCGATAGTCGGCGGCGCGGTCGAAGACCAGTCCGGCTCCTTCGACGGCGTCGCGGAGCTTGTCCCTGGTGAGCGCGGTGCCGCTCGGAGATATCAGGTGCAGGTCGACGCCGACGCGCTGCTGGGTGACGAAGAACCAGCTCCGGGCGATACCGCGGTCCTTGACCGCCTTCAGGCCGCACCCGATGGTACGGAACTCCGGGCTTCCGTCCGCGTTCAGGCGGCCGAACTCCAGCCAGGTGTAGCCGAGCCGTTCCGGATGCGGGTGCTTGCCGTCCAGCAGCAGATTCCACTCCATCCGCTTCCGGTGGTCGCCATCCGGTTCGACGCGGTGCGGGGAGAGCTCTCCATCGAGGAGGAAAGGCAGGGTCAGCGCCAGCACTTTGGATTTGCCCGTGCCGTTGTTGCCGCGCAGGAGCAGGCGGCCCTGGTGGAAGTGGAACTCTTCCACGTCGTAGTAGAACATGTCGACGAGCCCGGCACGCAGCGGCTTCCAGCGTTCCGAGGTCGGGGCGGTCGGCATCAGTCTCCCTTGATGACGGGGTTGGCCACGGCATAGCGGGCGATGGCGGGCAGGCCGCGGACGGTATCCCCGTCCACCTCGGCCAGGCGGAGGGCGGTGAGCCTGGTCAGCGCCTGGGCCAGCAGGCCGTGCTCGGCGCCGGTGTCGGTGACGCCCTTACGCCAGAACCCGAGGTGCTTCAGGGCGGCCTGCCGGACAAAAGCTCTGAGCTCGTCGAGAGTGTATTCCTCGCCCGTGGACAGGCGTTCGGCGACCAGGAGAGTGACGTGGCCGTCGGTTCGCTGCTCAGGCATCCGTACGTCGGTCAGCTCGTCGGCAGGGTCCACCATCGCGATGCCCTCGGCCCGCACTTCCGCGATCAGGCCGGTCGCCTGCTCGATCCTGTTGGTGATCGCATGCCGTTGCGACGTCAGGTAAGCGCGCTCGGCTTCGTCCAGGCCGCGATAGTAGAGCACGGGGTCCTCCAGAAGCTTCCGGGTGAGGCGGCGGCGGAGTTCCTGATTGCGCAGGTCGTCGGTGTCGGCGACGGGCTCGGCCGTCAGTTCGGCCAGCCGTTCCTCGAAGGCGGTCGCGGTGATGGTGGACGGTCCTCGCGTCCCGGTGAGCAGCGCCGCCAGCACCGGCCGGCGCACGTCGTAGAGCACGTCGCCGGTCTCGGTCAGGTACGCCTCCTCGTCACCCGAAACCCTGCGCAACACTCCCCAGTTCAGCAACAGCCGCACGACGGCCACCAGATCGGTGCGTTCGCCTCGGCTGTCGAGGGTGAACACAAAGGATCCTCCCGACAGCTCAGGCTCGGCCGCGGAGCTGAGCACGTCCTCGGCCAACCTTCCGAGCGTCGTCTGCGCATCCGCTCGCTCCAACGCGGCCAGAGCCAGGCAGAGCACCACATACCGTCGCCTGCCGAACGGCTCGCCCCGTGCGCTCCTGGCCGGATGGGTGACGTCGGACGTGTCCGCCGTCACCTTGAAGAGCCGTGCGGTCTCCGAATCGGCCGTCAGCCGCCATCCGGTCTCGCGGGTCAGCCACTCACGCAGCACGGTCAGATGACGGCGGACCAGGATCAGCAGCTCGGCGTCGTGCTCGACGGTCAGGAGCGGCTTGACCAGCAGGCCCCGAAGCGCCTTCCGGGCCTGGGCCAGGTCTTCCGGCGTCATGAGGCCATCAGGTCGGTGATCTCGATCACATGCTCGGGCCCGGTGAGCACACCGTCGGCCGTCAGAACGCGGACCGGACCCCCGTCGGGGACCACGGTGAGCCGCACCTCCATCGAGCCGTCACTGGTCACCGTCTTCACCTCGGTCTCGTCCGGGTGCCGCGCGGCCAGCGCGTCACCCAGCAGCCCGAGAAACAGGCGGAAAGCCCGAGGATCGAGCACCCCCAGTTCCGACAGCAGCACAGGCCCATCGGTATGCAGCCGCGCCCGAGCGGCGGCCGTCTCCGCGGCTTCCCGGTCAGCGAACTCCCGCAGCAACTGGCGAGCCTGACTGCGATCGGTGACCCGATTCGGCTTGCCCCGGCGCTCATACGATCCGGTACGGCGAAGCTGAGGCGAGATCCTGATCGGCGGCGCCTCGCGCCAAGGCGTCGAGGCCGGGACGTCCTGCCACAGGTCAACCGTCGCGGGTGTGACGGTGAGATGCCGCGCGGAGGTCAGCCCGAAGGCCGACCGCCAGAGCCGGTGCATCGCCTCCTCGTCCGGGGCCTCGGCGAACCAGCGAGCCAGCACGCGGAAGTCCGCGGCCCGGTCCGAACGACCCGAGCGGCGTTCGTTGAGCAGCCCGACGGTGTCGATGAGCTGCTTGATCGCGGTGATCGCCGCCTGCCGCAGCAGCCTGGCCTGCGACAGCCGCCCGCCGTCCCGGGAGAGAAACCAGTCCCTGAGCCCACGCCACCGGTTCTGCCAGGACGTGAACGCGTCGTTCGCCGCGATGGCGTACGCGTCGGCGGTGTCGTCCCCCTCAGGCACGGCGTCGGTGGCCTCGCGATGCGCGGCCTGCCACAGCAGCCGTTCGTGTTCGCGCTCCTCCAATTCGTTCAGGAGGGTGGCGATTCGAGCACCCGAATTCGCCAGATCGGCGATGAACCGATTGATGTAGTCGATCAGCCGTTCCTTGTACGCGATGAACCCCGCCACATTGCCGTCGGAGAAATCGATCGCCCGCCGGAGCGAGCCCATGAACGCCTGCGCGTTGTCGGCCAGCGACGAGAACCGCTCCGCCAGAGAGATCAGGAGCAGATGCACCTTGGCCGGATCGGGCTCGGCCTCACCCGCCAGACTCGCCAGCGCCCGGAGCTGCTCCGCGATATCGCCGAGCGCCACCGACTGCAGCGCGCCACGCCGCCCGATCGCCTCCTCGTAGAACGCGATGGCCTGCTCGGTCGCGTGTCCCGCCGGAGTCAGCTGGAACAGCTGTCGTTTGCGGTGGAAATCCTCCACCGACGTGACCCGGCTGGTGTCGGCGTCCGCGTGCAGGTTGCCCCAGGCCACCAGCTTCTCCAGCGCCGCCCCGATCTGCTCATCGCTGTCCCGGCGCAATTCGGCGGCGACGTCCTCCGGGCGGAGATGCACGGTGAACCGTTCTTTCGCCCGCGCGAAGACACGCAGGATGTCCCGGTACAGCGCCGAATTCGGCGCACTCAGATGGGCGAACGTGAGCACATCCTCGGGTTGAGGGGCCATGCCGCCAGTTTCCCCGATGGAAAGGACGAACGACGGCGGAATCGCAGATCATTATCCGTCTCGGACAATGACGGCACCTCATTCGCCAAGAGCATGACCTCAATCGCGGGTGGCCCGGCTGGATCCTCAGGTGTGGGTGCTAGTCGGGGTGGCTCTCGCCGACCTCAGGGCCGGCGCCGCGAGGCTGTCATCGGGCGCAGGCCCATCGCCGCGCCGATCACGACGAATATGGCCGGAGCGAAGGCCCACGTGACCTGTTCCCAGGTCAGGGTGCTGAAGGTGGCCGGGTCCGCGGTGCAGTTGGCGCCCAGCGGGATTGGATTCACGCAGATCGAGGCGCGCATCACCAGATAGTCGACGACGAACAGGGTGATGGCGGCGAAAGCGCTCCACTGATGTGCGCGGGGATGACCTGCGCCGCGACGGGCGATCAGGATGATTAACAGGATCAGCAGGACGGGTATCGCGATGACCAGGAAGGCGTCGACGGGTGCGAGCCTGGCCAGCCACTCCCACTTCCACTGAGGCGAATCGCTGTAGGTCGTCCAACCGCAGCTGATCGATCCGTACATCGCGAACTCGGGTAGCACCAGAAAAAAGATCATCCAAGCCGAGTCCGACAACGCCACGCCGAAGGCCAGCCACCACCACCAGAACAGGGTATACGACTGCCGCACCGGGGCGACGCGAGCGTTATATGCCACTTTCTGCCTCCGGATCTGTTTGTGCGAACTACCGGGTTTGGAGGCAGTAGGTGATCACGCTCAGTGTGCGTTCCCGATCGCTGTCGCCGTTTTCCTGGCTGAGCTGGGTCATGCCGGCGGCTAGGACGGTTCGACGGGCCGCGTCGACGAGTTCGATGGTGGGGTTCAGCGCGTAGCAGAGCGCTTCCACCGCGTTGGTCTTCAGCACCAGGCGGCCATATTCGCTGTCGTGACCAACGATGTCTACCTCTCCCCGATCGGTCGTAGCGCGTTGCGCGATGGGGATCTGGGCCCGGTATTCGTCGCGGAGGGCGTGGAGGCGGTCGCTCACCTCGCGGGCGGCTTCGCCACGGTCGCCGGTGTCGATCAGGCGCATCGCCTCGTCGATGAGAGGGCCGTCCAGGCCGGTGGTGGTCACGGCCAGTTCGGCTGCGATGCGAATGATCTCCGGGAGTTTGTCGTGGGTGGGTTCTGCCGTGATTGCCCCGATGCGGGGATCCTGGGCGGCGATGGCGCGCATGTCGGCGTCGAGTAGGTCTTCCAGGCTCGGTTCCCGGGGTGGAAGAGGATAGAGCCGGACGCTTTGGTGTGATTGTCCAAGCCATGCGCGGTCCAGGCGAACCCCGGACAGTTCTTCGCCGACGGCCAGCGCGGCGGCCATCCAGTTGTCCGACCACTGCTCCGCCGTCACGGGCAGCGCCGCCAGCCAGGCACGACCGGATCTCGGGGGCATACTGTCCAGATCGAACGCGTCAAGAGTGGCGACAAGCTGCCCTTTCGCCACGTACGTGATGGCGATATCCAGATTTGTCGTCCAGAGGATGCTGTAAGCCTCAATGTCTGCGGCGACTGCACGCAGGATCGTCGGACTGGAGCCGCGCACGGTGAACGGCTCCACCAGCACCGTCACTCGCCGTGCCGGGCGACCAGCATGATGCCCGCGGTGTCCTCGTCCAGATCCTCGTACGCCGTGCTTCCCACCTCATCCCACGTGGCCGCTTCTGTGGTGGCTTCGTCCCCGCCTAAGCAGCGGACCAGGTTGGGGAAGGTTGTGTCGCCGGTTCTGATCCAGGACAAACACCCATGATCGGGGAAAAGGTGACGCAGTCGGGTGTACACGTCAAAGGGAGTGCTCATGGTCGGCTGGCCTGATCCGCTTGGTGAGGAAACGAAGCGCAGCGATCAAGGTACAGGAGATGTCGAGCATGTGTGCGACTGGATCCTGATATCAGGAGGGCTGGCCGACACCAGGACGCCCTGCTCAGGTGCGTTAGGGTCACCAGACATGACGACCGATCTCGAAGAGCTGGCCGTGCGCCTGCGGGAATTCGTGCGGGTCCGGGAATGGGAGCAGTTCCACACGCCCAAGAACCTCGCCATGGCGCTTTCCGGTGAAGTCGGCGAGTTGGTGGCCGAATTTCAGTGGCTGACGGCTGATGAGTCCCAGCACCTGGACGACGAGGCGCTTGGTCGGGTGCGTGCGGAGATCGGCGATGTAACCCTCTACCTGATCCGCCTCGCCGATGTTCTCGGTATCGACCTAGTCGCCGCCGCACACGCCAAGCTCGATGAAAGCGCCCGCCGCTACGACCCTGCTCTCTACCGGGGTTCCGCCCGCAAGGCGCCACCGGCAACCAACTGAATTCGGCGCTCTACGTAGCCTTCAAAGGCCGTCGGCGGTCGCGGATCGTTTCGGTGTGGTTCCAGATGAGTGGGCGGAGAGTGGCCGGGTCGGTTGATGCCGGGGCGGAACTCAGGATTTCGCGTCTGGAGACTTTGGCGGTGGATACCTTCCGGTGGTAGTCGAGGAAGGTTTGGACTTCGCCGTTGGATCTGCATACCTCGTAATCGGGATGGTCGATTTCGACGTAGTCCATGCCGTAGTAGAGGTGCTCGCCCAGCGTGGCCACGCCAAGTGCCCAGCTGCGGAGGAGGGTTGCGGAGCCGCGGAAGGTGAGCATGCCGCCGATCATGTTCACTTCGGCTCCCCGGCTGTCGGGATCGGGGTGGTATTCCTGCCACCAGCTGCGATCGGCCCGCATCGACCGGTAGCGGTCGACTTCGGCGTCCAGTCCCCAGGTGTGCCAGCGAACCGTGCTTCGCGAGGGTCCTGGCGCGGAGAGGCTTTGCCGTACTCGATTGGCGGTCTTGTGGGGAAGGTGGGTCAGGTCGGCGGGGACCAGCGCGATGGGCGTGGGCGTTTCCGCGTCGAAGGGGTTGGGGTCGAGGTGGTCGTGGCCGATGACGATGAGGGTGTCCGGACGGCGTTGGTAGGAAAGGCCCCAGAGCAGTCTGGCCAGTAGCCGGGCGCCGTGTGGGTCGGAGAGGACGTGCCAGGTTCCGTGGTAATAGTTCGTCGAGAATCTGGCTCGGGTGCCGGGCCGCAGGGTGATGACCTGGAATTCGCGGCCGTCGGCTCGGATCGTCCGCAGGTGGAGTTTGAGCCGGTCGTCGGTCTGGCGCGCGTTGGCAGGTCTCAGCTGTTTGTGGGCCACGTTTCTCCATGAGTGACTGGTAGTGATCCAATGGAACCGCGCGGCCGGCGGCGTGCACAAATGGTTTCCAGAGCCGAAACAAGGCGGCTATCGACGGCAGGTCTCCGCTTACGTATCAATGGAGGGGAGACGAGCGAGGTCGGGGGAGTCCATGTCGCAGCCGTCCACGCGTGACTACGACCGGATGATCGGGCTCGCCGCCGCCCTCATTCAGGCCCGCGAACCGGGGGACGCGTGGCAGCTCATCGGCCAGGAACTGCTCGACTCGCTTTTCCGGGCCGACGTGTTCACCCGCGTGAAGGTGGACTACTCCCGATTCGACGGCGAAATGCTCGACATCGAGCCAGGCCTGGCGGCCCACCAGGTCCCGCCAGGCTCGCCGGTCCACCGGACGATCATCACCGAACATCCGCTTTCCGTGCATTACGGCGTGACCGAATCGCTCACCCCCATGCGGGGCAGCGACCTGATGCCCAATCGATCGTGGCGCCGCACCGAGGCGTACGCGAAGATGCGCGAACTCTTCGGCACCACCCACGCGCTCGGCGTCCCCCTACAGGCCAAACCGTTCCGCGGGCTCTCCATCCAGCTCGCCAACCGTGACTTCGCCGAACGCGACCTCTCGGTCGCCCGGCGGCTCCAGCCGCTGCTGATCGCCGTCGACCGGCACCTGCGCTACCTGGACCGATGGCGCGAGAGCGGGTCACGCTCGGCGGACGCGGTGGTGACCGACCTCAAGATCACCCCAAGGGAGCTGGTGGTCCTCACCGCGATGGCCGACGGTCATTCGGCGTACGGCATCGCCCGCCGCCTGAACATCTCCATCCGTACCGTCGAAAAACACCAGGAGAAGCTCTACCGCAAGCTCGGCGCCGCCGACCGCCTGTCGGCCGTCCTGCGCGCGCAGCGCCTCGGGATCCTGCGCGCGCCCGGGGTCAGGCGGGAGTGAACTCGACGAGGAGGCGTTCGGGCGCGCGGGTGAACACGCCCGCGTCCACGGGGGTGAAGCCGGGAGCCAGCCGCAGGTCGGGTACGGCGTCGAGGAGCAGGCCGATGCCGACGGCGACTTCGGCGCGGGCGAGCTGCGCGCCGACACAGAAATGCCGTCCCAACGCGAACGCGGTGTGATTGGCACCCGCGGTGAAGGCCCGTTTCAGGTCAAGGTCGGTACGGAACAGGTCGAACACATCGGGTTCGGCGAAACGGTCAGGGTCGCGGTTGGCGGCGCCGATCAGACAGGTGACCGTGCTGCCGGCCGGGATCACGCCGCCGCTCAGTTCGACGTCGGCGTCGGGCTGGCGCATCACCATCTGGACGACGGGGGAGTAGCGCAGGGTCTCGGCGAGGGCCCGGTCGATGAGGGTACGGTCGGCGCGGACCGCCGCCAGCTGGTCGGGATTGTCGAGCAGATTCCGGACCAGGCAGGTGATGGCCTTGTCAGTGGTCTCACCCGCGGCCGCGAGCAGCAGACTCACGAACGATTTGATCTCCTCGTTCGTCATCCGCACCCCGTCGATCTCGGCTGTGCACAGCGTGGACAGCAGATCGTCGCGCGGCGCGGCCCGGCGCGCCTCGATGATCGGCATGAGATAGGCCGTCAGCTCCTCCTTCGTCCGCAACCCGGCTTCGGCCACCGCCGGATCCTGCGTGAGATTGGAGATGAACGCCACAATCGAGCTGTACCACTGGTGGAACCGCTCATGATCGTCCCTGGGCAGCCCCAGCATGTCGACGATCACGCTGATCGGCAGCCGGTTGGCGAAACTCGCCACCAGATCCGTACGCCCCTCCGAGGCGAACCCGTCGATCAGCTCGCGACTGTTCCGCTCGATGATCGGCGTGAACTTCTCCGCCAGATCCCGCCCCCGCAACGCGGGACTGATCAGCGCCCGCTTGGTCGCATGCTCACGCCCATCCATCTGCAGGATCGTCCGCCCATGCACGGGTTCGAGCTGCCAGTCATAGTTCCTGTTGGAGAAGGCCGGATCCTTCATGGCGCGTTCCACATCGGCGTACCGGCTGATGATGTAACTCCCCATGGCTTCATGCCACATCAGCGGATAGCCGGAACGCAGCGTCTCGTACACCGAATAGGGATCGAGTGCGAAGTCGGTCGACAGGATGTCCGGAGCAGTCAGGTCGTTGCTGGCCACGGGCACGATCTCCTCTTCTTGGCCCAATGCGCCGACAGTAAAATGGCAGGCAGCAACGGCATATGAGGAGAATTACGTATGGCCCTCGATGATGTGAGATCTCGGTTCCGTCTGCGAGGTGCCCCCGCTAACCTCTAGATGACCATGTGATGCGGCCCGACGGGCTTCCGGCGTTATCTGGATAGGCCCCCACCCGCACGAGTCTTCTCGTGCTGCCCGGGGGAAATCTGTGACGGCGTTGCGGCTGTCTGTCGAGAACCTGCTCGCGTCACCGAACGAGGCCGCCCTGGCGGCGGCGATCGCGGAACACGTGCGCATGACGACCGGGCGCGGCCCGTCCCCGGCGGAGGTCAGGTCCTGGCAGCGGAGTCTGCCCGCGCTGGCTCGCGACCTGGCGGACGCGGGCTTGAACAAGGTCGAGATGCTGGTGGAGTACAAACTCCCGCTGACCAGCAGACGCGCCGACGTGGTTCTGGCCGGCGTCCATCCCCGTACGGGCGCAGACTCGTACGTGGTGGTCGAACTGAAGCAGTGGAGCCGCGCCGAGCCGTCCGAAGAGGGCGAACACCTGGTCATTGTGGACGGCGCTCCCGGCGGGGAGACCCTCAACCCAGCCGAACAGGTCCGCCGCTACTGCGAATACATGCGCGACTTCCTGGGTGTCCTCAAGGACAGCCCAGACGCCGTGCACGGTGCCGCCTACCTGCACAATGCCATGGACCTGGATGTAGACGGTCTCGCCGACCAGGTCCGCGACGACCGCAGCCGCCTCTTCACCAAACAGCGCCGCGGCGAATTCCTGCGCTATCTGGGCGATCGGCTGGCCGACAAGTCCGGTGCCGACGCCGCCGACCGGCTCCTGCACAGCGCTGTCGCCCCGAGCAAGCAACTCATGGCGTACGCGGCCAAGGAGATCCGGGAAAGAGAACAGTTCACTCTCCTGGACGAACAGCAAGTCGCGTATGAACTGGTGATGCGCGCCGTCGTGAGGGCCCGCCGAACCGGCACCAAACAAGTGGTCCTGGTCACCGGAGGTCCCGGCAGCGGAAAAAGCGTCATTGCCCTGTCCTTGCTGGGCGAGCTATACCGTCAGGGCCGCACCGCCCTGCATGCCACAGGTTCCCAATCCTTCACCCAGACACTGCGCCGTTACCCGGGCCGGGGCAGCACCCGGATCAAGAACCTGTTCACCTACTTCAACAGTTTCACGGACGCCGACCCCAAAGACCTGGAAGTGCTGATCTGCGACGAGGCCCACCGGATCCGCGAAACCTCCACCAATCGCTTCACCCCCGCCGCGAAACGCACCGGCCGCAGCCAGCTTGACGAACTCCTGTCGGCCGCGCGCGTCCCGGTTTTCCTCCTCGACCAGCACCAGGTTGTACGGCCCGGCGAAGTCGGCACCGTGGAACGCATCGAAACCCTCGCCCGCGCCCAGGGCTACGAGGTGCATCACGTTTCCCTCGACGAGCAGTTCCGATGCGGCGGCAGCCGCAAATACGAACGATGGGTGCTGAGCCTTCTCGGCCTGGCTGACGACGCCCCGCGGCCCTGGAACGGAGACGATGATTTCGAAGTCCGGCTGGTCGGCTCTCCGGACGAGCTGGAATCAGAACTGCGCCGCAAATCCGGCACCGCCCGAATGACCGCCGGATTCTGCTGGCCGTGGAGCGACCCACTCCCCAACGACACCCTCGTCGACGACATCGTCATAGGCGACTGGGCCCGGCCCTGGAACGTCAAGAAGGACCGCTCCGTAGGCGACGCACCGCCCAGCATGCTTTGGGCCAGCGAACCTGGCGGTTTCGGCCAGGTGGGCTGCGTCTACACTGCGCAGGGTTTCGAGTACGACTGGAATGGCGTCATCCTCGGCCCCGACCTCACCGTCCGGGACGGGCGTCTGGTCACCGTACGCAGCAAGAACAGAGATCCCGCGTTCAAGAGCCGATCCGTCCCCGACACGGACTTCGACCAGCTCGTCCGCAACGTCTACAAGGTTTTGCTGACCAGAGGCATGCGCGGAACACTGATTTATGCCGTGGATCCGGACCTCCAGCGCTACCTGGCCACGATCATGCGTTGATCAGCGCCGCCAGGAATTCGCGGGTCTCCGGGTCGGCGGCGTAGATCACGACTCCTCGCAGCCCTCGGGTTAGCAGAACCTTGTAGACATTCCGTACATGTCGGCCGAACTGCTCGTATGTTACGCGGGCGGGAATGAGGTCCTTGTCCCTGCTGTACTCGCGGCGCGGGACGAATTTTCCCGCGCGCGCCACCAGATCTGGACCGATGATCACGCCCACCCAGTCGAATTCCAGTCCTTGCGCCGTATACACGCAGCCGATTTGCTCGAATCCGCCGTCCGCCGTGGCCCAGTAGTGGCTGGAAGGGGCGGAGCCTATCCTGTCACGTGTGGTCTTGGCATTCCACGGACGCGCCCACGTCCCAAGGATGACGTCGGGAATCAGCGTCTTGTCGGGGTTGGGATCGCTCCACGGCCAGCAGAACCCCGCGGTCATGCGGGCGCTGAGCCCGTCGCTGAGCTTGGCACGCAGAAACTCTTCCATGTCTTCCGGAGAGTTCGCGAGAACGACGTCGAAGTTCGGGTCGCCGGGCCATTTCTCCGGGTCGATACCGCCGTTCCATTCGCCGTCGGAGGGACCGAGGCCGAGCAGATCTAGCACCCACTGGTCATAGACCGCGCTACCGCCGCAACGCCACTGCCCATCCAAGCGAATCACGTCATACGCAACGTCCAGTGCCTGTGCCTGCGCGATGATCGCCGCGACGGTGCCGACCTCGTCCGGCTTGACGACCTGGTGCTCGTCCAACAGGAAGACCGGCACGTGGGCGGCGTTAATGATGCTTTTGATCTGCGGATCGTTGCTTCGCCATTCCGCTCGGAACCGGTCGGAGGAGTTCTTGCGCACGCGGTGTGCTTCATCGGCTATGAGAAGATCGAGTCCGTTGTGCTTGCTGTTGGCGAATTCCATGAAGTATCTGAAGAACCCCTCGAATTGCGCGTCCTTCCGAGCCACGTGCTGGCGCAGTGTCTTGGTGACGGTTCGTGAGCCGGTGGCGTATGCGACCCTGTTGTTCTGCCTAATATGCTCCCGAACCAGGGAAAGGGCGATCGCCGATTTGCCGCTGCCCGGCCCGCCGACGATGATCACCACGCGTTTCGTATTCGCCTGGGAGGCTAGGCGTGTCCGGGCGTTCACCAGGTTATACGCGTCGAGCTGCTGATCGAGCAGGTCGAATTGCCCAACCCCGCGAATCACGTCGGCGGCCTTGCGTAGGAAGTGCTGGTTGGGGCGGATGGGGCTTTGCAGCAGCCGGTCCGCTGACAGATGGCCCGGCTCGTCGGCGAGATTGCGGCGCAGATACTCGATCAGACCGCCGCGCTCGGAACTGGTGAACAGAGGGACGCCCTCGACAGCCGCGCCGAGCAGAAGGTCTCCCACGGTGGTGTGGGTGGCGTTGTGTAAATAGACCACTGCTTTGACTGCTTCGGGATGCCCATCGAGCGCTCCAAAGTTGTTCGCTATCTGGTTGCGGTACTTGAGGACTTGCTCGGCTGGGTGGCTTTTGGGAGGCAGTCCGGGTACTTCGAACAGGTCTGCATCTGCATCGACGGCAGTGGCGCTGCCCCACTGCTTGAGCTCGACGACAACATAGGCGTCGGCTCGCGTTACCGGGTGCACACCTGCGAGCACCACGTCGGCACTGCTGAGCTTGCAGTGCGGCATAGGGAACTCGACCAGGACCTCGACGGCGCCCAACCCCGCGTCGTCCAGCACGCGGACGAATTCGGACAGGCTATGAAGCCACGCCTTCTTCTCAGCCGTCCTGACCGCCTGCCCGCGCTGGCGTTTGACATTCTCGGCCAGCTTTTTGAGCAGGGTGTTCTCCACGAGTGATCTGTTCGCGGACAGATCACGGCGTAAGGCTGCGGCCGATGATCGGTGAGCGGGTACCACCAGTAGACCCCCAGACAGCACGAAAGCTCGTGCGGTATGGGGACGTATCCGTGCTCAGGTTCTGAGCGGAAGCCCGTCGGCCGCGGTATCAACGGGTTCGATGCTAACGGCAGTAGTCGGACGAAAGGCCCAGGTGTCTCATGAATCAGTAGTGATCCAAGGATTCAGCTGTGCCGGGCCGCTGCCACGAATTCTTGGATGAGGTCGGGGCTCTTTCGGCCTTCATGTTCGACGCCGCTGGATACGTCCACGCCCCAGGGGTTCGCCTCCGTGATGGCCTGCCGCACGTTGTGTGGGTCGAGGCCGCCGGCCAGCATCCAGTTGCCCGTAGGGCGGTCGCGGACGGCCGACCAGTTCCATGGTTCGCCGGAGCCGGGTTTGGGCGCGTCCACGATCAGCAGGTCCTCGTCGTAGGCGCCGCAGCGGAGGTCGGCGTCCGAAGTCACCGCGCGCACCAGGGTGATTCCGAGGTCTTTGAGGGCGACGAAGTCGCTGTGCGGATGGTTTCCGTGCAGTTGGACGGCCTGCACTCCCGCCTCGACAGCCAGCGCGCGCACGACTTCCGGTGGTTCACCGGCGAACACCGCGACCGTGAGGACATGCGGAGGAATCGCCTCCGCGAGCGTTCTCGCCTCGGCGGGGGTGATCTGGCGTTTGCTCTTGGTCAGGACGAAACCGATGGCGTCGGCGCCCGCTTCGACGGCGGCGGTCACATGGGCGGGTTCGCGCAGGCCGCAGATCTTCACGTACACGAATCGAGAGACTACGTCAGTCCGGGGAGCAGGTGCGTAAGCCGGACATGACGGCGGTGAGCGCGTCCGCCAGGGCGCGGGTCTGTTTGGGGTCGAGGTTGTCGAAGACGAGTCTGCGGACGTCTTCGACGTGTTCGGGGGCGATCTTCTCGACCAGGGAGCGGCCGGTCGGGGTGATTTCGGCGATCGTCACGCGCCCGTCCTCGGGGCACTGGCGGACCGACACCCAGCCGCGGTCGCGGAGTTTGTTCATGCGGTGGCTCAGCCGGCTCTGGGACATGTTCAGCATCGAGGCCAGGTCGCTCAGCCGGAACGGGCGTTCGGTGAGGGCGGCGAGCAGGCCGTACTCGATGTGGACGAGGCCGTGGCGGCGTTGGGCGCGTTCGAGTTCGGGGAGTGCGAGCATGGCGAAGGCGAGGAGGCCCTGCCATGCCCGCTGTTCCGTGTCGTCCAGCCATCCGCCCCGTGGTTCCACGCTAGAAAGCGTACGTACCGAACCTTCCCCATGCGACGACGGCGGCGAGGACGAGCAGGACGACATTGATGGCGACCGCCTGGGGCTCCTTGCGGCGCAGGTGGGTGATCGCGGCGCCGATCATGACGATGACGAGTCCGGTGGCGGCGAGCGGGGTGAGGATCGGCGCGATGCCGGTGACGGCGGGCAGGATCAGGCCGATCGCGGCCAGCAGTTCGAGCCCGCCGATCGCCTTGATGGCCCCGTCGGAGAAGTCCTCGGTCCAGGCCATGTTCGCCTGAAGCTTCTCCTTCGGCTGGGTGGCCTTCATGACCCCGGCGAGCCCGAAGAAGGCGGCGAGCAGTCCCTGCAGGACCCAGAGGAATACGTTCACATTGCGCTCCCTAGAAACTTGATGCTTCAAGCTATCGGAGGCAACTTGAAGCCTCATGTATTGGCCGGGGCGGATCAGCCGGCGGTGACCTTGGCGTAGTGGAAGACCTCAGCGGGGAGCGCGTGCTCCAGTCGCCAGCGGAACCGGACGGGCCGGTCGCCGTCGCAGTGGTCGAAGGACATGGGTCCGGCATAGGTGTACGGCGGGGCGCCGAGACCCTCGTCTCGTTTGTGTTCGCGCATGAACAGGTGAACCGAGGACCGCCCGGACCTGTAGCGCTGCGCGGTGGGATTGACCTGGCGCAGGGTGGACTGCGATTCCCATTGGAAGCTCTCCCGGGTGATCGCCCGGTCGTGGTACATGGTGGTGGGCGAATAGTGGCCGGTCGACTTGTCGATGGTGACGAAGAACAGGTCGGCCTGCGCCTCGGGCACCCACTTCACGCCTTCCCGCATATGGCCGGGCTTGTCCACACCGAATGCGGCCAGAGCCTCGTTCTTGCTGTACGTCGCGTGCACATGCAGCGGAATATCGCCGGACAACGGGAGCGTCACGCGCCGCCGACCGTCGGCCAGCAGGGCGGACAGCTCGCGGAGTTCGCTCACCCGGTCGGGATGACGGAGTAAATCCGCGAGCCGCGCCTCAGCGGTGGACGCCGGATTCGTGCCGCCCCAAAGCGTGGCGTCCAACATGGCGAGCAACCGATGGTGGCGGACGCCGCGCAGGGCCCCGCCGTCGACAATGTGCCGGACGAAATCGAGGCGCTCCGCGTCGTCGGTGTGGAGCATGCGTCCGAACGCCTGCCCGAGCTTCTTGTCGTCAGGCCCGGCCGCCTTTCCTCGCCCAGCCGCACGGCGAAGTTCCGACCAGCCCTTCCTGCGGCGGTAGAGGTCTCCGACTTCCAGCCCGGTCTCTTCGAGAAAGGCGGCCAGCGTGGTCGGCTCGGGCAGCGCGGCCAGTTCGGCGGCCAGGTCGGCCCAGCGCAGCTGGAGCGTCTGCCGGATGTTGGCCAGCACCAGCCGGGCCACTTCACGATCGAGATCGATATGGCAGCCGGCGGGAAGCAGCGGAAACCCCGCCTCCACATCCCGGGCCACGCCGGTACGGCTCGCGCCCGTCAGCGCGCGATAGCGACGGTCGAACCGGAACCGCCGGTGCTGGTTGCCGATGAAATCCAA
>NZ_BLAD01000083.1:53687-66255 GCF_009687845.1 Acrocarpospora corrugata | reverse complement strand
TCGCTCCCGACCAGGAGACCCAGCGCTATTGCGATCGCGGCAATGATCACCCAGCGCGTAGGAAGCTTCTCTGGCTTGTCGAGATCGGGCGTTGACTGCTGCTTCGGCTCTCTCACCTTCAAGAAATTCATCTTGGTTGCTCTCCCGCAACGTTGTGATCGTCCAGGGGGTGCGGCGCGCGCTGCGGACTTAGTTTCCTGAGGGGAGTGAACTCCTGTCATTGACAGTTTCGGGGTTACCGGCGGTTAAGTATCAATGAGCGTGACAAATGGGCAGATCGCAGGGGGTGTTCGACCGCCCCGAGTCGCCGTCGGCTGGGACCGGCCCCCAGGCCGCATGTCCGGTCGGCAAGCGCACGGTAGGTATCCCACAGGCGGTTCTTCCCGCACTGCGCGAACACCTCCAGACCTACGATGCGGCGGAGTGGCTTCAAGAAGGTGAGCGCCTAGACCTAGATGGAGTCCGTCCGGGCGATCGGTGCCGTGGGGCTTCACCTGCGTGTATCTGCGTCGCACCGGAAACATGACCACGACGGAGTCGGGGGCCGGGCGCAAGGATCTGATGGCGCGGATGGGGCACAGGGATGACGATGATCCACTCGGGGTCCTGGTTCCAGCTGGGTGATCCACTGAGCTAATGGCACGTTAATGGCACACGAAGATCAAATAGCCCAAACAAGATCAAAGCCCAGGTTCCGAATCCATCGGTTGACCTGGGCCTTCGCAATGAGAGCGGGTGACGGGAATCGAACCCGCGCTGTCAGCTTGCGAAGCATCTACTGATCTTGGGGTCCTGAGCTGGGGAGACGGGGGTGCAGGCCAGGGCGGGTCGACTGCCCGCACGTCCCGTGAATGACCTTGGTGTCCCGCCTGTTCTGGCACGGATCTGGCACGCGATCGATTGCCCTGACTGAGGGCATCCAAGGTTTGGCACGAGGTGCGCGTCACGACCGGCATCCGAGACGAGGTTGACTGGATCTGTGCCCGTAGCAGGCACGACGATCAACCCCCGGCCTGATGGACGGCACGGCCCGCCACCACCTCGCTGACCTGGCCTCTCATGCAAGCGCAGCAGGTGGCGGATGTGAATGCCTTCGGCGAGGGCGTTTCGACGTTCCTATAGTGATGCAGCATTGTTTGCAGCATCCTTCGATGCATCTACTGCTGTACACTTGGCTACATGAGTGTTCGCAAAAGTGTCCCGATGGGACCCGAGGATGTCACCACTCTCGAGCGCATGCACGCTCCCGTCAGCCCCGAGCGCCAGGCCCTGGCGCAGCTCACCGGTCAGGAACTGGACGCCGGCGCTTCAGACGCAGAAATCCTCGCCGCGTTGGTCCGTGCAGGACGGGATGCCGTCACTCAGCAGGTGGCAACCACCGGATATGCGGCGTGGGCGGCCGAGATGGATGACGAGGACCGCGATTACCGCACCGCCCGCCGTGGCTGGGACCGCGGCAACGTGATGGATGGTGGAAAGCGAGCGTGAACGCTGCTCCCAACATCATCCCCGTCCGCGGCCGGGTCTATCGAGCCGATCTCGGTTTCGGGCTCAAGCCATGGCTCGTGGTCTCCAATAATGCTCGCAACAACGCCATCGATGATTGTCTGGTCGCGCGGATCACCACCACTCGCCGCGATCTGCCATCCTGGGCCGCCCTGCGCCCTGGTGACCCTCTCACCGGCTACGTCAACTGCGACGACCTCGGCCCCCTGTACCGAGACCAGATAGTCGCCGATTTAGGGGCGCTCTCGATGCCCACAATGGTGGACGTCGGCCGGGCGCTACAGCGCGCCTTGGCTCTGTAACCTCTCTCATCAAGAGGCAGCCCGGCTCCCCCCAGGGAATCACGCAGATGAGGCTGCTCAGCGTTCGTACCCGTACTCCATGACCTGCGGCACACGGGTATCACCCTTGTCGCCGACCTAGGCATCTCGCCCCAGAACTTGATGATGCGGATGGGCTGAACCGCTCCTCCAAGCGGATGAGGAGGGCTCTCGCGCCAACCTCATGTGGCGTTCTGAGCCGAGAGCGATCAGGGCCCATGTTCGGTATCATGTCCCGGACCTGGGCCTTTAGCATGAGAGCGGGTGACGGGAATCGAACCCGCGCTGTCAGCTTGGGAATCATCTACTGATCTTGGGGCCCTGAGCTGGGGAAACAGTGATACAGGTCAAGACAGGTCTGTTGACCGTGAGTCCCCATGAGTCGCCTCGCTTCCCCACCTGTTCTGGCACGCATCTGGCACGGAAGCGACTGAGGTTTCCCACCCCTTCTGGCATGGATCTGGCACGCGATCAACTTCGTGTTTCAGAAGTCGCCCGTTGTCGGCGTCGTCACTGGTCAAGCGGTCACCGATCTGGCTTGAAGATCGTCGAACGACAGCCGTGGTGGGTGGATACCCAAGGCGCGTAGACTGTTTTGTATGACATCGATTGGGTAGTCTGTATGACATGAAGGGTTGTGGATGAGCAAGCCGTATCCGATCGTCGAGCTGCCGCTGGACTGGGATGAGGCAAATCTTGATCATGCCCAACGGCATGGAGTCACACGGGATGAGATCGAGCAGGTCGTTCGTAACGAGCCCGATGTCCAGCAGTCGCGCAACAGGGACGGAGAAGCGATCCCTGACCACTACCTTTTGGTGGGGTCGACCGACGAAGGGCGGCGGGTCACTGTGGTAGTGCTCTATCCCGTGACCAAGCTGCGTGACTGGGGCGAGTACGAATTAGAGATCGCCAGGCCAATAACTGCTTATGACACGCCAAAAGGGAGAAGATGATCGTGGCCGAGGATGAGCCGACCGCACAGGACATTTCCGCAATGGACGAGGCGGAGCGTGGTCAGTGGTTCTACGACAATCGTGAACAGATAGCGATAGACTCCACACGAACTGCTCTTGATCGCGTGGTTTCGGTGAGGGTCAGTCCAGATGACCTTGGCGTGTTGGTCGCAGCGGCCGAGGCAGTGGGGATGAAGCTAAGCGCATGGCTCCGAAAGGTCGGACTGGAGGCCGCGGCGACGGCATCTTCAAGCCCACCTGCGGCTGTGCTCACCGGAAGCGAGACCAGGCAGCTTCAAGACTCAGTTCATAACATCGTGGCGCTGCTGGCACGCAGCGGCATTAGGCTCGATGAGCCTCCAGGCGGAAGCGCTCGATCGTTGGTACTCAAGCCGCCGCATCGTGGACGAAAGAAGAAGGCCAAGGTGGAGAAGTAGCTATTCGGCACCGAGCAACCCGGTCTCGTGTAAACCAACCAATCCAGATCGAGTTCACTCGCCTTAGGCCAGTGAACCTGCGCGACCGCACGGCCACCGTATGGCTGTCCCTCGCTCGTGCCGACGACATCCGCCTCGTCACCTTCCCCCCTGCTCTCGTCGAAGCGATCCATCCCGCGTCAACCGCTCGGCCTTGCAGTGGACGCTGTCCCGCCTTGTCGTCGAGCCGGTCACTGAGCCGATTGCCCGTCACGCCGCCACACTTCTGTTCGACGTCGGCCTGCATGCGCACAAGCACGCCATCGATGCATGCTCGGCGCCACCGCCCATGCTGCCCCTGGCCCCGTCACGGTTCTCACTCCAACCCTGATTACCTCGCTGCCCTGTGCGGCGGACGCCTCATCGTCATCAAGATCTGAGCTGCGCGCGCAAGGAAGAGCATGATGGAGCAGCAGGAGCGCTGATCCCGGCAGGCTGATCATCCTTGGTGATCATCCTGAAGCCGGAATGCCCGCCGGAGATGTCAGTCCCGGTCTGTAGGTTGATCCCGTGTTCTCACGTGATCCTTTAGATGAGGAGTGAGCGACATGGGCGCCTGGGGAGCGGTCCTTTCGACAATGACACAGCCGCCGACTGGTGCGGGCACCTTGATGATGCCAATCCGGAAGATCGGGCGGCCATGGTCCAGCAGGCATTGCTCCGCGCAGCGGAGCCCGCGGACTACTTGGATGCGAGTGAGGGGTGCGAAGCCATGGCGGCGATAGCCATCGTTGGGGCTGAACGCTGCGGTGGTCCGCCGGTCACCTCGACATACGCGCCGGATTTCCTGCTCGCGGGCGGCAGGATCGAGCCTTCCGATGACTTTGTGCCGCTCGCGCTGCGTGCGCTTGATCGGGTCCTAGGTGAGGATTCCGAGCTCTGGCAGCTATGGGAGGAGGCTGATGGCGGCCGATCGTTGTTGGCAGAGATTGAGCCCCTGCGGGCTGCTTTAGCAAGGGGGCCGCTGACTGGGGAGAATTTCTGACGAATGTCGCTCGCGGAGATCGTGTGCGGTGGGCCGTTGGTCAGCGAGTGGGTTAGGTGCAGTGGGCGCGTAGTACGGCGGCGGCTCGAGCGTCACCGACCGAGACCTCCTCTCCGCTGAGGAAGCCGATCTCGGGTGTTTCGCAGGCGAGGAAGTCGCGGAAGGCTTGTTCGATGGCATGGACGACTTCGGTGACCATGTCGCGGTCGCCATTGGCGGTGATGGTTCGGGAGAAGTTCGGTAGGAAATTCCCGGGCGATGCTGACGGCATGCTCTGCCAGGGGCAGGAGTTCGCGGGCGTGCACGTCATGCTAATTAGCGAGCCTTTTCCAACCTGAAGGCGCTGGTCACAGCACTGTTGCAGATCGCATGTCTTGATCACAAATAGCGAAGCCCCTGGTAGATGGGTTGTCGACCAAGAGCAACACCATTTCCAGGAGCTTCGTGTGCTGTTCTACCGTGCCGCTCTGCCATTGTCACGCCGGACCCTGACGTACCACGCCGCAATCATCCGCCGCCACCGCACTGCCAGCGGCACGCGAGGCGCAAGCTGACCCCCGGCCGGCAGGCGTTACTGGTCATGGCGCAACGGCGACACCTACGCCGAGCTGGCTGCTGGATTCGCAATCGGCACCACCACCGCCTGGCGCTACGCCCAGGAAGGCATCGGCCTTCTCGCCCACCTCGCCGACGACCTGCACGCCGCGGTGGCCCGGGCCTCCCGGCTGGCCTACGCGATCCTGGACGGCACCCTGATCCCCATCGACCGGGTCGCCGACCAACGGCCGTACTACTCCGGAAAGCATCATCGCCATGGCGTGAACGTCCAGGTCCTGGCCGACCCGGGCGGTCGGCTGGTGTGGGCCTCGCCCGCGCTGCCCGGCCGTACTCATGATCTGACCGCAGCCAGGACAGCCGGCCTGATCCAGGCGCTCACAAGCGGGAAGGTGAAGGTCTTCGCCGATAAGGGCTACCAAGGCGCCGGCGGCACGATCCGCACTCCGTTCAAGCGGCACCGCCATCGGCCTCGCCTCTCGCGGCATCAGAAGGCCGTCAATCGTGCGCACGCCAGGATCCGCGCGGTGGGCGAACGCGCCGTCGCGACGTTGAAAGCGTGGAAGATCCTGGCGAAAGTGCGGTGCTGCCCGCATCGCATCACCGCGATCGTGCAGGCCGTCAGGGTGCTGCACACCATCGAGGCCAAGGGCTACTCAGGATGAAAAGGGCTCAGCATGTTAGTTGCTGTGGCCGGGTGAGCGGGCTTGAGGAATGCTCGTCGCCTGGTGTGCGGATGGTTGCCCGCTTGTCTACGAGCGTGAGAAAGGTCGAAGCCCGGGCTCCGAAATCCATCGGATGACCTGGGCTTACGCTTGTGGAGCGGGTGACGGGAATCGAACCCGCGCTGTCAGCTTGGGAAGCTGATGTTCTGCCATTGAACTACACCCGCGGTGGTGGTCTCAGAGGACGACCGCGGTCCAACTGTAGCGGATTCGGCGGGGTCGTGTTGCGGTCCGGGCGTTGGATGGGGCGGGAGAGTAGGGGCTGTGGGGGTGAACTTCGGTTCCTGGGAGCGGTGCCGGATAGAGTCGCACGGTGCTGCTTTCTGATCGTGATCTTCGGGCTGAGATCGAGTCGGGGCGGGTCAAGCTGGATCCGTACGACCCGGAGATGATCCAGCCCTCCAGCGTCGACGTCCGGCTCGACCGCTACTTCCGGGTGTTCGAGAACCACCGTTACCCCCACATCGACCCCGCCGTCGAGCAACCCGACCTGACCCGCGAAGTCGTGCCGGACGGCGACGAACCGTTCATCCTGCATCCGGGGGAGTTCGTGCTCGCGAGCACCTACGAGGTGATCAGCCTGCCGGACGACATCGCCAGCCGGCTGGAGGGGAAGAGCAGCCTCGGCAGGCTCGGGTTGCTGACCCACTCGACGGCGGGCTTCATCGATCCCGGCTTCGAGGGCCACGTCACCCTGGAACTCTCCAACATGGCCACCCTGCCCATCAAGCTCTGGCCCGGCATGAAGATCGGGCAGCTGTGCATGTTCCGGCTGAGTTCCCCCGCCGACTTCCCGTACGGCAGCGCCAAGTACGGTTCCAGATACCAGGGTCAGCGCGGCCCAACCCCCAGCCGCTCCTTCATGAGCTTCCACCGCACAAAAGTATGAACATTTAATGAACAGCACATGAACTCTCCATAACCCGCCCTCGCCCTTAGATACGCCTCACGTGTCAGCACAAGGCCACAGGGCAACCCCAAGGGTAAGAGTTCGTGACATCTAGGTATGCGCACCCTTAAGTTCGCATTCCGGCTGGTTGCCGTACTCTTCTCTGCGGACCGTCCCCGCACATCTGGAGATCCACCGTGCGCCTGCGTCTCACACCCCGTGAGGACAGCTACTACGACTTGTTCGCTGACTCGGCGAACAACCTCGTCACCGCATCACGCCTGCTGGTTGAGATCATCAGCGACGGCTCGGACCGGGAGGCCCTGGCCGAGAAGATGCGCGCCTGCGAACACGCGGGCGACGAGCGTACTCACGCAATCATGAACCGGCTCAATGAGAGTTTCATCACGCCGTTCGACCGCGAGGACATCTACCGGCTCGCGTCGAATCTCGATGACGTGATGGACTTCATGGAGGCGGCTGCCGACCTCATAGTGCTGTATCAGATCGATCACCTCCCGAAGGAGGTCGTGCGGCAGGTCGAGGTGCTGGAGCGGGCCGCCGAGCTGACCGCGGAGGCGATGCCTCGGCTGCGGTCGATGAAGAACCTGAACGAATACTGGATCGAGATCAACCGGCTGGAGAACCAGGCCGACCAGGTCTACCGGCGGTTACTGGCCAAGCTTTTCGGCGGCGAGTACGACGCGCTGACCGTGTTGAAGATGAAAGAGGTCATCGACCAGCTGGAGTCGGCGGCGGACGCGTTCGAGAGTGTCGCGAACACGGTCGAGTCGATCGCGGTCAAGGAAAGTTAAGTGGAGCTGGCACTTGTCATCGGGGTTGTGGTAATCGCCCTGGCGTTCGACTACACGAACGGGTTCCACGACGCCGCGAACGCGATCGCGACGTCGGTTTCGACGCGGGCGCTGACGCCGCGGGCGGCGTTGCTGATGGCCGCGGTGATGAACTTCATCGGGGCGCATCTGGGTACGCAGGTGGCCTCGACCGTCGGCAAGGGGATCATCGATCCGCCGGACGGCGCGCACGGGCTGGTGGTCGTGGGCGCGGGGCTGGTCGGGGCGATCACCTGGAATCTCATCACGTGGTACTTCGGGTTGCCCTCGTCCAGCAGTCACGCGCTGATCGGCGGGTTGGTCGGGTCCGCGCTGGTGGCCGGCGTGGGCGTGCACTGGGACGGGGTGCTGGACAAGGTCGTCATCCCGATGATCCTCTCCCCGCTGGTCGGGTTCACGCTCGCCGCGGTGATCATGATCGCGATTTTGTGGATCTTCCGCAAGAGCAATCCGCATAAGACGGGCAAGGGATTCCGGTATGCGCAGACCGTGTCGGCCGCCGCGATGGCGCTCGGGCACGGGTTGCAGGACGCGCAGAAGACGATGGGCGTCATCTTCCTGGCGCTGGTCGTGGGTGGGTACGCGACCAACGGTGAGGAGATCCCGCAATGGGTGATCCTGGCCGCCGCTGGGGCGATCTCGGCGGGCACGTACGCCGGTGGGTGGCGGATCATGCGGACGCTGGGCCGCCGGATCATCGCGCTCGACCCGCCCCGGGGGTTCGCGGCTGAATCGGCCGCCGCGACCGTGCTCTACACGGCGGCGATCGGGTTCGGCGCGCCGATCTCGACCACGCACACCATCACCAGCGCGATCATGGGCGTGGGCGCGACCAAGCGCCGCTCCGCGGTCCGCTGGGGGGTGGCGGGCAACATCATCACGGCGTGGATTCTTACCATCCCTGCGTCGGCGCTGGTGGCCGCGTTGTGCTACTTCGCCCTCCACTGGGCGGTGGAGTAGGAGCCTCAGGCAGGGGCCCCACGCCAGGGCGCGGTGGAATAGTCCGCGTACATCACGTCCGTGTCCCAGCGGCTGAAGCCCAGCGATTCGTACACCCGGATCGCGACCGGGTTCTCCTCGTCCACATAAAGCATGACCTGGGAGAGCCCGCGGGCGCGCAGATGCGCGAGGCCTGTGAGCGTGAGGGCCTTGCCTAGGCCGGAGCCCTGCTCGTCGGGGTCGACGCCGACCACGTACACCTCGCCGATGGCGTCGTGGCCGTGGCCGTCGGCGCCGTGGATCTTCGTCCAGTGGAAGCCGACCAGCTTCGAGTCACGGAATGCCAGGAAGAATCCGGCGGGGTCGAACCAGGGCTCCTTCTCCCGCTGGTCGAGGTCGTCGAGGGTCCACGAGCCCTGCTCGGGGTGGTGGGCGAACGCGCGGGCGTTGACCGTGAGCCAGGCCGCCTCGTCCTTGCCGGGTACAAAAGCCCGGATCTGTACGCCCTCCGGGAGCACGGCCGCCCCCATCTCGGCGTACAGCGAACGCCGCATCTGCCACAACGACCGCACCCGGGTGAATCCGGCGGAAGCCGCCAGCCGGGACGCGCCGGGATGGTCGCCATGCGCCCACAGGCGCAACCGCCCGCCGCCGGGAATGGCGGGCAGCGACCGTTCCGCCGCGAGCCGGATGCTCTCGATCAGCACGGCGTCGAGCAGCCGGCGCCCGAAGCCGCGTCGCCGGTGGGGCGGGGAGATCACCAGCTCGCCGCTGGGGCCTTCGACGGGGTCGGTCGGGTCGAGGTGAGCGAAGCCGGCCAGGCCGTCCTCCGCGTACAGCAGAAAGGACTTCGCCCCGGTGTCGCCGCCGTAGCGGAGGTGGAGCATCACGTGCTCGTTCAACGGGCGGACCCCGTCGGCTTCCGCGGCGGCTTCGACCAAGCCCAGCACGGAAGTTACCTCGTCGTCGCCCAACCGTTCCCGGATCAACACGTGCGCGTTCATGATTGGCACTCTACGGCGCACGTGTTGGCAACTCCCGCCAGGAGGTATCCCTGGGAATCGTTACCTTTGGGACATTGGATGGCCAGATCGGTTCTCTACGCTCAGTGAACATGACCCCTGCTTCTCGCAAACGATTCGCTGTGGCCGCAGCCGCCGTGGCGGGCGCTTTAACGCTCATGATCAACCCCGCGGGCGCGACCGCCTCGCACAAGGACAGACCAGACAAGCTCATTCCGATCCGGGTGCTTTCGATCAACGACCTGCACGGCAACCTGGAGCCCCCGACCGGGTCGAGCGGCCGCATCGCCGACGAGACCGGGACCATCATCGACGGGGTGGGCGGCGCCGCCTACCTCGCCACCTACGTCAAGCAGTTCAGGAACAGGGACACCGTGCTGGTCGCGGCGGGCGACCTGATCGGCGCGTCGCCGCTGATCTCCGCCGCCTACCACGACGAGCCGACGATCCAGTTCCTGGACAACCTGGAGCTCGCCACCTCCAGCGCCGGCAACCACGAGTTCGACGAGGGGTTCGACGAGCTCGAGCGCATCATGGAGGGCAAGTGCCACCCGGTCGACGGGTGTTCCCCCGCCGGCAAGTGGAAGGGCTCTGACTTCGAGTTCATCGCCGCCAACGTCATCGAGACGAAGAAGAACAAGACCGCGCTGGCGCCGTACTACGTCGAGCGGATCAACGGCGAGAAGGTCGGCTTCATCGGCCTGGTCACCCAGACCACCCCGTCGATCGTGACCTCCTCCGGCATCGCCGGCCTGGAGTTCACCGAGGAGGTCGCCGCCGCGAACGCGACCTCCAGGCTGCTCACCCAGAAGGGCATCAAGGCCCAGGTGGTGCTGGTGCACGAGGGTGACCAGGTCACCCCGAACCAGAGCCCGGACGCCTGCCCGGTCATCCCGGGCCTCGGCTCGCGCATCGCGACCGGTGTCGACTCCGAGATCGACCTGATCATCAGCGGCCACTCGCACCAGGCTTACATCTGCAAGGCCACCGCCCCCGACGGCCAGCAGCGCTACTACACGCAGGGCTCCTCGTTCGGCCGGGTGCTGACCCAGATCGACTTCCAGATCAGCAAGGACAGCGGCGACATCGTGCGCTCCTCGGTGGCCGTGGACAACCACGTGGTGCGCCGTACGGTCACCCCTGACCCGGAGACCGTCGCCTTCGTCGACCTGTGGAAGGCGCGGAGCGCCGGAGTGGCCAACAAGCCGATCGGCAGCATCACCGGCGACCTGCCCAACGCGGCCACCCCGTCCGGCGAGATCCCGCTCGGCAACCTGATCGCGGACGCCCAGCTGGAAGGCTCCAGGACCGGCGGCAACGCGCAGATCGCGCTGATGAACCCGGGCGGCATCCGCCAGGGCATCACCTTCGCCAACTCGCCCGCCAATGAGGGCGACGGCGTGGTCACCTACGGCGAGGCGTTCGCGGTGCAGCCGTTCAACAACCTCATGCAGGTGGTCACGCTGACCGGCGCGCAGCTGAAGACGGTGCTGGAGCAGCAGTGGGTGGGCGGCCCGAACAACCAGGCCTTCACCAAGATCCTGCAGCCGTCGTCGAACTTCACCTACACCTACAGCGCGAGCGGCGCGTGGGGTTCGCGGGTCTCCAACATCAAGATCGACGGCGTCGCGGTGACCCCCGCCCAGAGCATCCGGGTGGCCGCCAACAACTTCCTGGTCGGCGGCGGTGACGCCTTCCTCGCCTTCCGGGACGGCACCGACCTGTGGAGCGGCCCGCTCGACATCGACGCGTTCGCCGCCTACCTGGGCGCGCACTCGCCGGTGGCGCCTCCGGTGGCCAACCACATCACTGTGATCCCGTAAGACCGCTACTCCCGGCATCGGCCCCAATGACGTGGCCGATGCCGGGACGCACCCGGCGAACGCGGTGTGCAGGCATGCCGATAGCCCCCCGGACCCGCGCGTCCGGGGGGCTATCGCTGGTCTAACGCCGGGCGACCTCGGGCAGTTCGGCGTGCTCGCCGCCCCGGTCCGGTACGAACCGGTAGCCGACGTTGCGCACGGTCCCGATCAGGGACTCGTACTCGGCGCCGAGCTTGGCGCGCAGGCGGCGGACGTGGACGTCCACCGTGCGGGTGCCGCCGAAGTAGTCGTAACCCCAGACCTCCTGCAGTAGCTGGGCCCGGGTGAAGACCCGGCCGGGGTGCTGCGCGAGGTACTTGAGCAGCTCGAACTCCTTGAACGTGAGGTCCAGGGCACGGCCGCGCAGGCGGGCGGTGTAGGTGGCCTCGTCGATGGCCAGGTCGCCGCTGCGGATCTCGTCGGGGACCTCGTCGGCGGCGGCCATGGACAGGCGGCCGACCGCCATCCGGAGCCGGGCCTCGACTTCGGCGGGACCGGCGCTGTCCAGGATGACGTCGTCCGCGCCCCACTCGGCCGTCATGGCCGCCAGGCCGCCCTCGGTCACGATGACCATGAGCGGGCAGTCGACTCCGGTGGTCCTGAGCAGCCGGCACAGGCTCTTGGCCTGGACCAGCTCGCGCCGGGCGTCGACCAGGATCGCGTCGGCCGGTGGCACGTCGATGAGCGCCGAGCCCTCGGCGGGCGCGACCCGGACCGAGTGCAGCAGCAGCCCGAGTGCGGGCAACACCTCGGCCGAGGGTTCCAGGGCATTGGTCAGCAGAAGCAGGTTACTCAAGGGGCCTCCTCGCCACACGGCAGAGCGCGCCAGCTGAGCACCGCGCTGTGCATGTTCACAGGCTCGCCTCCTCCATCCGCGTATCGTTCACGGAGACCGCCGGTTGGCGAATCGCCGTACAAAACACGTAGGGACCCGGGGGCTTCGTCGCCCAGGTCCCGTTGTCCGTAGATTAGCCCACAGCATGTTTGCGTCCAATGTGAGTCCACCGTGTGAACAACGCTTCACGTGGAGAATCACCGTAATCCTTTGCTTACCTTGGGTGACGGGTTTTGTGACGGGAGTGGCGTATGGCAAGGGGAACCGTTCGTTACTGGGCTGCGGCGAAGGAGGCGGCGGGGGTCGCCGAGGAGATTTTTGACGCGGAAAATTTGGGAGAACTTGTAACCAAAATCACAAAAAATCCGGATCTGGCCAGGGTCGTGGTGCGGTGTTCGTTTCTGGTCAACGGGGATCCGGCCGGAACCCGTGATCCCAACCTGGTGGACCTCCCTGAAGGTGCCGTAGTGGAGGTTTTGCCCCCCTTTGCCGGGGGCTAGTCTGGATCACAACTCAGGCTCCCCCCGGAGGATCACGATGCGGAAGCTGCTGGTGTCGGTCCTCCTGCTCGGGATCGTGCTCGTCGTCCTCGACCGGGTCGCCGTCGTCGGCGTGCAGCGCGAGGTGGCCCGCCAGATCGAGGC
>NZ_BLAD01000083.1:0-53641 GCF_009687845.1 Acrocarpospora corrugata | reverse complement strand
GGCCATCGCCGGTCGGTACGAGGAGGTGACCATCGAGATGGGCGACATCACCCAGGAAGGCATCTCCCTGTCCAGCGTGAACGCGACCCTGTACGGCGTGCGGGCCCCCCTCATGGACCTCATCCAGCAGCCGGAAACCGTCGACCTGCGCGCGGAGCGCGTCGTCGGCACGGTCGTCGTCTCGTACAAGACCCTGGACGCCCGAGCCCCGCGCGGCATCAGGGTCAAGGGCGGCGGCAACAACACCATCCAGGTCACCGGCGAGCTCACCGTGCTCGGCCAGAAGGTCCCCGTCACCGCCGACATGAAGGTCGAACTCGACAAGGGCACCCTCCGGATCACCCCGGCCAGCGTCAAGATCGCGGGTGGCGTGCCCGTCCCCAACCCGGAGCGCCTGATCTCCTTCACCGTGCCGATCAAGGAGCTCCCGCTCAACCTCAAGCTGACCAAGGTCACCCCCACCGAGGAGGGCCTGCTGGTCCAGGGCACGGCGAGCGATGTTCCCCTCCGGAGTTGAACCAGGCGACCGGCCGGTACGTCTTGATGATGTGAGTCCAGCCGGCACCGCAGACGAGGAGCTCGTGCGGGCTCTGTTCGACGACCACGCCGGGCCACTCTACGGCTACGTGGTGCGACTGACGGGCGATCCAGGCAGGGCGGAGGACATCGTGCAGGAGACGATCCTCCGCGCGTGGCGCAGGCCGGTGGCCGACCGCCCGATCCGGGCCTGGCTGTTCACGGTCGCCAGGAACCTGGTGGTGGACCAGCACCGGGCCCGCAAGTCCCGCCCGCCGGAGACGGGCGATGACGCGCTGGCCGTGCTCCCCGCCGACGATGAACTAGATAAAGCCGTCGAATCATGGGCGATTGCTGAGGCGCTCGCGTCGCTCCGTACCGAACATCGAGAGGTGTTGCTGGCCGTGTACTACGGAGGCCAGTCCGTGAAGGAGGCGTCGGAGTCCCTGGGCATCCCGCCCGGAACGGTGAAATCGCGCACGTACTACGCGCTGCGCGCGCTCAAGCTGGCGCTGGAGGAGCGGGGGCTGGCGCCATGACGGCCCCGATGAGCTGCGAGGAAGCCCGGTTGTCACTCGGTGTGTACGTGCTCGGCGCGCTCGACTCGGAGGAGACGGCGGCCGTGGAGGCGCACCTGGACACCTGTCCGGAGTGCGCCGAGGAGCTGGCCGAACTGTCCGGTCTGCCGACCATGCTGGGCCGGGTCAGCGTGGGTGACATCTCGCTGGCCGCGACCCCGCCCCGGGTGGTGCTGGACCGGCTGCTGACCGCGACGGTCAAGCGTCACAAGCGCTCCCGGCTGCTGCTGTCGCTGGCCGCCTCGATCGTGGTGGTCGCGGTGGGCGGCGCGGTGCTGTCGGCGACGCTGAACTCCAGCCCGGAGATGACCGCCGCCGGCGCGGCCCCCGCCAGTTCGCAGGGGCAGGAAGCGGCCGGCACGATGGCCGACGACAGCACCCAGAGAAAGGTGGTCCCGGACAGGCCCAGCGCGCCTGCGATGGCTTCGGTCGCGCCCGAGGTGCTGAGCCTGCCGGCCGGTGAACCGGTCCGCTACGCCGGCGCCGCCGGCAAGGTCAAGTTGTCACTCGGCCTGTTCGCTGAGCCCGGCGGCACTCGGGTGGACATCGAACTGTCCGGCATCCCGGTCGGCACGGCCTGCCGCCTGGTGGCCGTCAACCGCCGGGGGACCGTCTCCCCGGTCTCCAGCTGGACCGTCGAGGCGTCCGACTACAAAGCAGGGAAGGCCCATCTCCCGCCGGGTTCCTCGGAGTACACGATCGAGCAGATCGACCGGTTCGAGTTGATCACCCCGAGCGGGCGGAAGATCGTCGCCGTGCCCATCAGGGACGGTGTGCCGACTCCAGCGTCGTGAGAGCCGTGTCTCACGGCTGAGGAACCCCCGGGGAATTCTTCCCGGGGGTTCCTGGTTTCCGCGATGGATGACTGGTTTTGTGGTGCTCGCGGTGACGCTCGTCGGCGGCACGCTCTTAGGCGTGGTTCTGAGGCGGCGCGACGGCGTGCTGCGTTCGGCCAAGGCGAAAGAGAGTGCCGTGGACTTCGGTGAATCGCTGGGGGAGCGGGCGACGCTGGTGCAGTTCTCGACGGCGTTCTGCCAGCCGTGCCGGGCCACCCGGCGGGTGCTCGGCGAGGTGGCCGAACTGGTCCCAGGGGTCCGGCACATCGAGATCGACGCCGAGTCCCGGCTGGATCTTGTCCGCACCTTCGACATCCTCCGCACCCCGACCGTCCTCATCCTGAACAGTTCCGGAAATATCGTGAAACGTGCTTCCGGGCAGCCCAGGAAAGCCGACGTCATCGCCGCGCTGGGTCTGGCCGTTCCGCCGAACGTGGACGGAATGTCTCAACACCCGGACGGGAAGTGACAGATGGCGAGACGAAAGGTACTGTCGTGCACATGACTCCCACGACAGAGCTGCTCACGAAGCGGCGCGCGGTGGACTTCTGCCGCGTCGCCACCGCACTCTGTCGCTAGGCCTGAGGGTGATTCCCGCGGCGTCCCACACCACGCCGCAGAAGCGAAATCCCGTCAGGAGCATCCAACGATGCAAGTTGATCCCCGAGGCCTTCGCTTCGGCGCGGCCGTCACGACTCTGGTTCTCGCACTCGTCCTGATCACGGGCAGCCCCTGGTTGCTCGCGGCCCAGGCCGTGGTCTTCGTCCTCGGCGCATTCGTCGCCGCGCCGTACGTGCTGTTCTTCAAGCACGTGCTGCGGCCCAGGCTGGGACCGCCGAGTGAGCTGGAAGACGCGGCGCCGCCCCGATTCGCGCAGGGCCTGGGCATGGCCTTCGCCTTCGTCGGCCTGATCGGATTCGCGACCGGAGTCACCCCCTTGGCCTTGGGTGCGACAGCAGCGGCACTGCTGGCCGCCTTCCTCAACGCAGCTTTCGGTTTCTGCCTGGGCTGCGAAGTCTTTCTGATCATCCGCCGTCTACAACCTGGGAGAATCTCATGAGCCGCTCCGCCACCCTGGTGGACGCTGACTGGGTCGAAGCCAACCTGGACGCTCCGAACATCGTGCTCGTCGAGGTCGACGAAGACGCCAGCGCCTACGACAAGGGTCACATCCGTGGCGCGGTGAAGGTCGACTGGCGTAAGGACCTGCAGGACCCGGTCCGCCGTGACTTCGTCGACAAGGCGGGCTTCGAGGCCCTGCTGTCGTCCCGCGGCATCGGCAACGACGACACCGTGGTGCTCTACGGTGGCAACAACAACTGGTTCGCCGCGTACGCGTACTGGTACTTCAAGCTCTACGGCCACCAGGACGTCAAGCTCCTGGACGGCGGCCGCAAGAAGTGGGAGCTGGACTCCCGCGAGCTGACCAAGGACGTGCCCGAGCGGGCGGCGACCAGCTACACCGCCACCGAGCAGGACCTGAGCATCCGCGCCTTCCGCGACGAGGCCGTCGCCGCGATCGGCAAGCTCAACCTGGTCGACGTGCGCTCGCCCGACGAGTTCACCGGCAAGCTGCTGGCTCCCGCGCACCTTCCGCAGGAGCAGGCGCAGCGCGCCGGCCACATCCCGACCGCCCGCAACATCCCGTGGTCCAAGGCGGCCAACGACGACGGCACCTTCCGCTCCGACGACGAGCTCAAGGCGCTGTACAGCGGGCAGGGCGTCGATTTCGGCAAGGACACCATCGCCTACTGCCGCATCGGCGAGCGCTCCGCGCACAGCTGGTTCGTGCTGCACGAGCTGCTCGACCAGCCCAACGTCAAGAACTACGACGGCTCGTGGACCGAATACGGTTCGCTGGTCGGCGTCCCCGTCGAACTGGGAGAGGCTCTCTGATGACTGTTCAGGGTTGCGCCGCGCCGGAGCAGACCGTGGCTCTGCCGGCCGGCATCGATCTGGCCTCGCAGGCCGTGATCCAGGGCGTCGTCACCGGCGCCGGCACCGCGTACGCGCGGCTGCTTGACCACTCCGGTGAGTTCACCGGCGAAGTGGTCGTCTCCGACGAGGGCATCTTCCGCTTCTTCGCGGCCCCGGGTTCGTGGACCGTCCGCATCATCGCGGGCGGCGGGGTCAGCAAGGACATCGCGGTCGAGGCGAAGCTGGGCGAGGTCGCCCAGCTGGCCGTGGCCGTCTGATTTCTTCCGGGAAGCCCGGTCTCCGTCAGGAGGCCGGGCTTTTCGCGAGCTCGTTCAGGACGTCGATCAGCGCGTTCTCCGGCCCCGCCAGGTGGAACACCTGCCGGTCGACCGAATCCACGATCTCGGCCGCGCGTTCGGCCAGCCGGCGGCCCTCGTCGGTGATCGCGAGCACCCGCCGCCGCTCCTCGGTGGGGTCGATCTCCCTGGTCAGCAGGCCCTTGACCTCCAGGACGCGGATCACCTGGCTGGTCATCATGTCGTCCACGGTGGCGTGCTCGGCCAGTTCGCGCGGGGTCGGCATCCGCCCCCGGTGGTCGAACCACCACAGGTCCACCAGCAGCGCGAACTGCACATGCGACATCCCCACCACCTGGAGGGCCGCGTTGATCTCCCGCTGCCACCGCTGGGTGGCCCGCCACAGCAGAAAGCCGGGACTTCTCCCGGCTTCGCCCTCGATGCCCATGCCGCGCATCATCGCATCGGCGACAGCGCAGACGAGTGCACCCCGATGGCTGGTTGTCGAAATTTGACCAACCCGGTGGGGCTCTTCGCTACCATAACGCGGATGTCCGAAACGTCCGCACTTGCCGTCCGACCGCTGCCTTGGTACGCGGCTCCGTGGCACGCCCTTCGGATAGCCGCCGCCTGCGCCGTCCCGCTGATGCTCTGGTTCACCGTCGGCCGCCTGGTCCGGTGGGCCCTCCTGCTGCTGGCCGCCACCCTCTCGCATGGCTCCTGGTACCAGGTCCGGCTGGTCGGGGTGCTGTTCCTGTTCACTCTGGTCGTGATGGTCTCGCTGGCCACCACTGTGGGCATGCTGTACGCGGTGCGCGGCGCCCTGCTGGAGACCAGGGCCAGGCGCGCCGAGGGATCGGCCGACGAGAACACGCTGACCGCGCTCAACCGGACCGCGCTGGCGTTCGCCGGTCTCTACATCACCTGGGGTTTCGTCGCCCAGGACGCCCGGGACTTCGTGGACATCGACATGATGCGGAACCCCGATGACATCATGACCGCCGCCCTGGCGGGCCGGGAGAGCACCTCGATGCGGGGGCTCCTGGACCTGAACATCTGGGTCTCCGTCGGCACGATGGCCGTCGCGTTCCTGCTCAAGACCTACTTCGGCCGCCGCCACGAGGCCGGCGGCGGGCGCTTCTCCGGGGTCGCGACCACGTTCTCGGAACTCGCTTTCGCCTTCTACGGGCTGAACGCGCTCGCCTGGCTGGCCGACAGCCGGGGTGATTGGCTCGACGGCCGGACGGTCGTCGCCGGGTGGCGTGAGCTGAGCGAGGAGATCGCGAAGGTCGTGCCGGGGTGGGCGCGCCTGGGGGATGTCTGGCCGTTCGTCATCGACGGTCTGGCGATCCCGCTGACCTGGCTGACCGTCGGCATCCTGGTGTACGGCGCGTACGCGGAGGACACCCGCACCACGATCCGCGGCACCAGGCTGGAGTCCGCGGCCGACCGGCTGGACCAGGCGCACAGCCTGACCAGGACGACGCTGGCCAAACTCACCGGCGGATGGACCTCGCGCTGGATTCCGCTGCTCAACTCGCTCCGGCTGACCATCCGGGGCGGCGCGCCGTTGTTCGGGCTGTTCGCGCTCTGCTACGTCGGCCTGGAGATCGGCGGGGACTACCTGGAACGCGCGGGCTTCTACCTGGCCGGGGACGAGAAGCCGTTCTTCTGGATGGTCACCGAGGTGCCCATCACCTTCGTGGCCGATCTCGTGGTCACCGTGCTGTCGATGTGCCTGGTCGCGGCGACGTACGACATCGCGGCCACCAGGGCAAGATCATCGCAGGAATCGTAGAACGTTCTCCAGCGTCTCGGGGTTATCCACCGAACTCTTCACCAGGTCCTTGACCTCCTGGCCGGGAATGTCCCGATAGGTGCTGGGCCGCAGGTGCACCTCGACCTGGCCGGCCACCTGCGCCGGAACGATCCCGAGCATCTCGATCTGGTACGGCTGCCCGACCACGTTCTCGGCCACCGTCGCCGGCGTCTTGTTGCTGAGTTCCTCGGTGCGCCAGCTCCGCCCGTTCCGGTCCCGCAGGGTCACGTCGAGCGGACTGCCGTGCCGGGTCGCGCCCTCCGCGTCGACCGCGGTCCGGGTGAGCACGACCTTCAGCCACTGCCGGTCGGGGGCGGGCGTCGCGCCGGCCGGACCGTCGGTCGGCTCGACCGCCGCCGTCCAGGACACGTGCTGCCAGGTGCCGGGCTGCCCGGCCGGAACCACGTGCACACGATCGTCCGGCCGCCCCGACTTGTACGTCGAGTAGGTGAACCACCCGGGCCCGGCCAGCGCCGCGGCCACGGCGAACACCAGGACGAAGCCCCACAGGACCCGCCGCCGGGGCTTGGCGACGGCTTCAGCGGTCGGCGTCGGCGCAGGGGGCGTCGGCGGCTGCGGACGCGCGGACGGCGGGAGCGGCGCGGCGATGACCGGGAACGGCTGGGTCGAGTACCCCTCGTCGTCGGGGGACGGCGGCGGCGGTGGCGGCGGCCAGACCCTGCGGTCCGGGTAGACCGGCCTGGGCACGCGCAGCGGCGGCAGGTGCCCCGCCAGGGTGATGTCCGTCGGCTGATCCGGCGGCGGCACGAACCAGCCCCGGGCGTCGGCGTTCTGGTCCCGATCGTCGATGGGCGCGCCGCTCATGCCGCCACCAGCGGGTGGTATTCCTCGGCGCCCGAGACGACCGAACCGGTGAGCCGGAGATCGATCTCGACCTCCGGCGCGAACGAGTCCACCAGGAACCCCCCGCTGGGCGACGCCACGATGACGCTCGCTCCCGGCACGGCCCCCACTGGCACTTCGAAGATCAGATTTCCGGTCGACCAGAACCCGGGCTGCACCCATTTCTCGAACAGGGTGAGCGTTCGGTCCACCTTGTCGGTCGCGCGGTAGCGTTTTCCGTCCGCGGTGACCAGGACGGTGGTGGACGCGTCGAACCTGAGCGGTTCCTTGGGGGCGGTCGCGGTGACGGCGACGATCAGGAACACGTGGCTGGTCTGAACTTTGCTCACCTTGCCGCTGTAGTCGCGGGTGTCCACCGCCTTGGCGGCGACCACCGAGGTGGCCCTGACGCTGAACCGCCCGGTCGCGGTCGTCTCGCCGAGGGTCGCGTGGCTGGTCAGGTTGGAGCCGAGCTGCTCGTACGGCATCGCCAGCGCCTGCGCGTACACGGCGCAGGCGCACAGGGCCACCCCCAGGACGGCGGCCCCGGCGCGGCGGGCGAAACCACGGCGCGGCGGGGTGGGGGCGGGGGCGACCCGGGGCCGGGTCCGGGTGGCGGTGGCCATCAGGCGTCCTCCTTGCGCACCGGCAGGGAGACGCGGGCGGCCACTTCCGGCACGAACTTGCCGGCCGCGGAGCCGGGGCCTGGCACCAACTGCCAGTACCGGGTCCGTTCGCCGGAGCCGAGCGCCTCGAAGACGAACTTGCCGACCTCCACGGTCAGCGACGCGGGGACGACGGTGTCGGGCTCGATCTCGTACCGGACGACCACGGTGGCGGTGATGCCCGGATGGAGCTGGCCGCTCTCGATGCCGTAGCTGAGGACGAAGGCCTTCGGGCCGTACTCGGTCTTGATCTCCGGGCTGATCTTGAGCAGCGAACCGGCGAAAGACGTCAGCGGCGAGGGCGGTTTGCCGGGTTCCGGGAGTAATCCGACCGGCGAGGTCTCTTCACCGGTGTTCCTGACCTTGAGCACCAGATCCACGCTGCGTTTCGGCGGGCCGAAAGACTGCTCAGTCGTGGTTTCGATGGCTTTGATGAACTGGGTGCGATAGCGGCCCTGATCGACCACCGCGCCCTGGGCGGCCGTCGGCGGCGGGGGCTCCTTGGCCTCGGCTAAACCGCCCAGGCCGGCCGTCGCCCCCAGGCCGGACACCGAGATCAGCGCGGCGATCGGCACGAGTACCGGGCGCCGGCGACGGGTGCCGCCACGGGGGGAGGACGTCATGAGAAAGGATGGTAGTACGCCCACATCAGAACCATCCGCCGCATTCGTCCCTATCTTTGGTCGGAAAGCCGTCCGAATAGCGAGAACCCTGCCCTGATAGGCGATCCAGCTCCTACGCTGTGACGCAGGGCGGACATGGAGGGCTCGTGGGCGACGCGCACCCGGAGCATGCCCAGCTTCAGGCTGATCGCATCTACCTGGGCTGGCAGTACGCTCTGCTGCACCCAGATCCCGGTCCGCCGCCCAAACGACCGGCCCGCGAGGACCTGGAGCCGCCCGCGATCGACCCCGAGTGGGCGCGCAAGGAGAAGCTCCAGGAGGATCTGCTCAACCGCCCGGTCAAGCTGTTCCGCACCTTCATGACCGTGCTCGCCGTGGTGATCGCGCTGCTCGGGCTGGCCGGCCTGCTCGACTGGTCGTTCGTCGCCATCGGCCTGGTCGCCGCCGGGGGCGTGGCCGGGATCTGCTCGTACGCGATCAGGCAGGGCCGCCGCGCGGTCCAGACCCGGGTCAACGAACGCCGCTCGCGCGCCGAAAGGGAACGTGCCCGCAAGGACCGCGAGATCGCCGCCGCCCAGCAGGAGCACGCCGAGAAGTACCGCGAGTGGTCCGAGCGCAAGGCCCTGTTCGACCGGCAGCTCAGCTGGTACGCGGTGGCCGTCCCCGACGAGATCGACCGGGTCGACGTGGCCGGCGGCACCCTCCCCGGCTGGTCCGCCCTGATCACCCTGATCGGCGCCACCCGGCTGTACAGCGGCGGCCACCTGACCGTGCTGGACCTGTCCGAGGGCGCCATCGCCAAGGACCTGATCGAGCTGGCCAGACGCGGCGGCGACGACCCGCTGGTCTGGGTGCTCCCGACGGACCTGCCCAAGCTGGACCTCGGCGCGACGCTCAAGCCGGAGGCGTTCGCGGACGTGCTCGCGCACGTGGTCAGCGTCAGCGAGGAGACCAGCAGGGACATCGGCTTCGACAACGCCATCCTGGAACGCGTCCTGGAGGTGCTCGGCGAGACCGCCACGATCAGCCAGGTGACCGCCGCGCTGCGGGCCCTGGCCCAGGTCGGCGACCCCCGCGACGACCTGCGGTTCGGGCTGCTCACCGCGACCCAGCTCGAACGCATCGGCACCCTGTTCGGGCGCGGCGTGGCCGACCGGGTGGTGATCGAGCGCGCCTGGGCGCTGGAATCCCAGCTGCGCAAGCTGGAGACCCTCGGCACCGAGGCGGTCCGGCTGCCGCCGGCCCGGCTCCGGGTGGTCAGCATGGACCGGCAGGCGGGCGTGTTCGGCAACCGGGTGCTCGGCACGTACGTGGCGACCGCGCTCACCCACATCCTGCGGCAGTCGCCCGCCTCGGAGCGGCCCTGGTATCACACGATCATCGTGGCCGGGGCGGACAAGTTACGCGGCGACGTGCTGGACCGGCTGATGGACGCCTGCGAGACCTCGCAGACCGGGCTGGTGCTGACCTACCGCAGCCTCACCGCGACCGTCCGGGAGCGGCTCGGGCGCGGGCACGCGGCGGTGGCGTTCATGCGGCTGGGCAACGCCGAGGACGCCCGGGTGGCGAGCGAGCACGTCGGCACCGAGCACCGGCTGGAGCTGGCCCAGCTGACCGAGTCGGTCAGTTCGGCGGTCAACGGGGGCGGCGGGTTCTACACCTCGACCGTGGGCGCGAGCCGTACCGAGACGGAACACCGCGACAAGCCGGACCTGCGGGCCGGGATCACCGAATCCACTGAGTGGGGGCGTAACGCGGGAACGGTCACGGAAGGGGTCATGCACCGCTCCAGGGAGTTCCTGGTCGAACCGCACCAGCTGCAGCAGCTGCCGACCACCTCGGTGATCGTCACCCACGCCACCGCGGACGGGCGGGAGGTCCGGCTGGCCGACGCGAACCCGGCGATCCTCACCTTCCCCAAGACCACGCTCCAGGAGGTACGGGCGATCCGCCCGGCCGCCCCGCCCCCGGTGGTGGAGGCGCTCGACGAGGAGGCGCCGCCGCCCAACCTGGGACCACCGCCGCCCCGGCTGGACTGGCGCAAGCCGGGTCGCTGAGGCCGATCCTTCTGGCTCGTGAATAGACACGGTAAGAGGTTCGCCAACATGGATATGTGACCATGATCGGCAAAGGACCTTGAGAGCCTGTGAGAGAGGGGCCTCATGCAACCGTTCCCCCTGAGCGGGCCGTGGTATCGGATCCAGGCGATCACCGCGCCGTCGCGTACGTCGTCCGCCGAGTGGGACTTCGTCAACGTCCTGCCCGCGGTGCTCTCCGCCGCGCAGCGGGACCGCCCGTTCGTGATCGGCTGGCTGTCCCGGGGCTCCGGGGCGCCGCTGGAGCTGATCACCAACGCCGGGCCGCTGACGCCGCCCCGGCCGCCGCGCCGGGCCGCCGCCGCCGTCGAGGTCGTCGCCACCGGGCCGCAGCCACTGCTGTTCCCCGGCGGCGCGCGCGGCGTGGAGATCGGCGACGACTGGCTGGCCGACCTGGCCGACCTGGTCTGGACGCCGTGCCCCGGCCGCCAGGCGCCGCCGCTGGCCGGCCGCCGCGAGCCGGCGCCCGACGACATCAAGCAGCCGACCCTGTTCGAGTCCACCCTGACCACGCTGATGTCCCGCCCGTTCGCCTGGGTCGTCATCGCCGAGCCCACCGACCTGCTCGACGCCGAGGTCGCCCACCTGCGCACCCAGCTGAACGTGCTCCGCCAGTACGGCGACGCCTCCGAGCGCTCCCGCTACGACGCGGAACGGGCCGAACGCCGGATGCAGGAGCTGGACGCGTTCCGGGAGGCCGGGCTGTGGAACGTCCGGGTCCTGGCGGGCGCGGCCGGGCCGGAGGAGCTCCGGCAGATCGCGCCGGTGCTGGTGGGGTCGGTGGAGATGAGCCACCATCCGTACCGGCTGCGCAGCGCCATGGCCGGCCCGGCCCGGCCGAACGCCGCCGAACTCGTCTACGGCTTCGGCGAGGCCCTGGGCGTCAACTTCCAGGACCCCACCGACAGCGCCGCCGCCCCCTTCGCCGCCACGGCGGGCGCGCTGGCCGCGCTGGCCGGGCTGCCCCGCCGCGAGGTCCCCGGCGTCCGGGTGCTGGACACCGGCTTCTTCGACGTCACCAGCGAGGCCGACAGCACCACCGGCGAGATGATCGACCTGGGCGCGATCATGGACGGCCAGGAACGCGCCGTCGGCCGCTTCCGCGTCCCACTGGCCACCCTCAACCGCCACGCCTTCGTCACCGGCGCGACCGGCTCGGGCAAATCCCAGACGGTCCGGCACCTGCTCGAACAGCTCACCAAGGCCGGCATCCCGTGGCTGGCCATCGAACCGGCCAAATCCGAGTACTCCGCCATGGCCGGCCGGGTCGAGCAGTACGCCCCGCTGACCGTGATCAACCCCTCCGCGCCCGACAACGTGCCGTTCAGCGTCAACCCGCTGGCCCCCGAGCCCGGCTACCCCGTGCAGGCCCACATCGACATGGTCCGCGCCCTGTTCATGGCCGCCTTCGACGCCGAGGAGCCGTTCCCGCAGATCATGTCGCTGGCCCTGCAGCGCGTCTACGAGGCCAACGGCTGGGACGTCGTCACCGGCGGCGGCATCCCCGGCGCGGCCGTGCAGCCCGCCATCCCCACCCTCGAACAGCTCCAGCAGCACGCCCTGGAGGTGATCCAGGAGATCGGGTACGGCAACGAGGTCCAGGCCGACGTGGAGGGCTTCATCACCCTCCGGCTGCGCTCGCTCCGGGTCGGCTCCGCCGGGAGGTTCTTCGAGGGCGGCCACCCGGCCGACATCGGCGACCTGCTCCAGCGCAACGTGGTGCTGGCCATCGAGGACGTGGCCAACGACGAGGACAAGGCGTTCCTGATGGGCACGCTGATCATCCGGATCGTGGAGCACCTGCGGATGCGGGCCAGACAGGAGAAGACCAGCGGCCTCCAGCACGTCATCGTGATCGAGGAGGCCCACCGGCTGCTCCGCGACCGCGGCGCGCAGCGCGCCTCCACCCACGCCGTCGAACTGCTGGCCGGCATGCTCGCCGAGATCCGGGCGTACGGCGAGGGCATCATCGTGGCCGAGCAGATCCCCACCAAACTCGTCTCCGACGTGGTCAAGAACACCGCGCTGAAGGTCATGCACCGGCTGCCCGCCGAGGACGACCGGCAGCTGGTGGGCGCGGCCATGAACCTGAGCGAGGAGCAGTCCCGGCAGGTCGTGTCGCTCCAGCCCGGCTTCGCCGCCGTGTTCGCGGACGGCATGGACCGGCCGCTGCGGATCCAGGTGCCGCTGGGGGAGGACCGGGAGCACGTGCTGCTCGGGCCGACCCCGCCGATCTGCGGACGGCGGTCGGCGGCGTGCGGGCGCGAATGCCGGACCGGGAAGGCGTGCACCCTGTTCGAGGTGCGGGAGGCCGACCTGCTGGCCGAGGCGCCCGAGTGGGCGTGGCTGCGGATATGGACCGACACGGTGGTGCTGGCGTTCGTGACCAACCGGTCGCTGCCTGGGGTGCCGAGGATCCTCAACGACATCTGGTCGGAGCTGCCGCCGCGCCGCCGGGAGTGCCTGCTGGCGACCCTGGTGGAGCAGCGCGTGGCGCGGCGGGCGTGGTCGCTGCGTACCTGGTTCGACCCGACGCTGCTGACCGAGAAGGCCGCCGAGGTGGCCGCAGGGTTGCTGGGGGCGGGCGCCGAGACGCCGCCGATGGCTGCCGGGGAGCGGCCGGGGCCGGCCTGGGTGATCCCGCAGATCCGGTGGCTGCACGAGGTCGACCGGCTGTTCCCTTTCGGCCATCCGGCGCCCAATCTGCGCAGTCCCGCCCCGGCCATGGAGTACGCGCTGTTCGGGACGGACGCGTCCGGCCGGCCGTACGCGCACCAGGGCCTGAACGGCGGCCAGGAGACCGCCGGGCGGCCCGAACTGCTCGGCCACCGGGCCAAGGCGCTGCGGCACCACCCGCTCTCCATGGAGGTGGACCGCAACCGCGCGCTGGCCTGGCGGGTCGTGCTCGGCGACGACGAGCACGAGGGCATCCAGAAGGACGTCACCACGGTCGCCATCGGCGTCGAGCCGAGGGAGCGGATCAGGCACGTCGCGCAGACCATGGGGGCCGGCTGGCTGGAGACCGTGCTGTCCTGGCCGCGCCGATTCGTGCTCCCGTTCGACGGGGACACCCCCGCCGAGCTTTCCTTCATCGAGGCGCCCGTTTCCTGACCGCTCGGCGCGGCTAGGATCTCGTCATGAGCCAGCACGATGAGGAGAGGGCCCCGTGAGCCAGTTGCCGTTGCGGGCGCAGCTCGCGAGTGCCCTCGGGCGGACGGCCGCGACCCTGTCCCGGGCCACCGGGCGCGGCGACGGATCAGTGATCGGCGGCCGGGTCGGGCTGCTGCTGGAACCGGATTTGCTCAGGAAGCTGGCCGCCGACCGGCGGCTGGCCCTGGTCAGCGCCACCAACGGGAAGACGACCACGACCCGGCTGATCACGGCGGCGCTGCGCGAGCTGGGCGACGTGGCCAGCAACGCCTTCGGCGCGAACATGCCGGCCGGGCACGTGTCGGCGCTGTCGACCAACAAGGCCGCGCCGTACGCGGTGCTGGAGGTGGACGAGAAGTACCTGCCGGAGGTGCTCGACACCACCGAGGCCGGGGTCGTCGTGCTGATGAACCTGAGCCGGGACCAGATGGACCGGGCGGCCGAGATCTGGCTGCTGGCGCAGAAGTGGCGGCGGGCGCTGGACGGGAAACCGGCCCACGTGATCGCCAACTGCGATGATCCGCTGGTGACCTGGGGGGCGTCCACCGCCGCCCGGGTGACCTGGGTGGCGGGCGGGCAGCGCTGGCGGGAGGACTCCTGGTGCTGCCCCGAGTGCGGCGGGCCGCTGGACCGCAAGGCCGCCGACTGGGCCTGCCGGGAGTGCACCTTCCACCGGCCGGAACCCAACTGGGTGCTCGACGACGAGGACGTGATCGACCCGCGCGGGGACCGCTGGCGGCTCAACCTGAAGCTGCCAGGCCTGGCCAACCGGTCCAACGCGGCCATCGCGCTGGCCACCGCAGAGGCGTTCGGGCTGGCCCCGCACCTGGCGCTGCCGCGGCTGCGCGAGGTCACCTCGGTGGCCGGGCGGTACACGACGGTGGAGCGGGACGGGCGGTCGCTGCGGCTGCTGCTGGCCAAGAACCCGGCCGGGTGGCTGGAGGCGTTCGACGTGTCCAGCGCGGAGCGGCCGATCATCCTGTCGGTCAACGCGCAGGGGCCCGACGGACGGGACACCTCGTGGCTGTGGGACGTGGACTACCGCATCCTGAACGGGCGGCCGGTCCAGGTGACCGGCGAGCGGCGGCTGGACCTGGCGCTCCGGCTCGACGTGGCCGGGGTGCCGTTCACGCTCCGGGACTCCTTCGGGCAGGCGGTGGCTTCGCTGCCGCCGGGGGACATCGACGTCATCGCCAACTACACCGCCTTCCAGGCGATCCGGACGGAGTTCGGCCGTGCAGAGTAGCTTGCGAATTGTCTGGATTTATCCGGATTTGTTGAGCACTTATGGGGATCAGGGCAATGTGCTGGTGCTGGAGCAGCGGGCTCACAAGCGCGGCATTCCCGTGGAGACCGTGCACGTGCGCTCCTCCGATCCGGTGCCAGAGCAGGGCGACATCTACCTGATCGGCGGTGGTGAGGACCGGCCGCAGATCCTCGGGGCCGAACGCCTGCGCCGGGACGGCGGCCTGCAGCGCGCCATCGCGCGCGGCGCGGCCCTGCTGGCGGTCTGCGCCGGATACCAGATCATGGGCTCGGTCTTCGGCGGCGAGGAGGGCCAGCCGGTGCCCGGCATCGGCCTGCTCGACATCAGCTCCAGCCGGGGCGAACGCCGCTCGGTCGGCGAACTCGCCGCCGACGTCGACCCCGAACTGGGCGTGCCCACCCTGACCGGGTTCGAGAACCACATGGGCGTCACTCACCTCGGCCCCGGCGTGCGGCCGCTCTCCAAGACCATCGTCGGCACCGGCAACGGCGACGGCACCGAGGGCTGCCACACCGGCAAGATCGTCGGCACCTACCTGCACGGCCCCGCCCTGGCCCGCAACCCCGGCCTCGCCGACCTGCTGCTGCGCTGGGCCGTCGGCCCGCTCCCCGCCATCGAGGACGGCTGGTACGAGCGCCTCCGCCAGGAACGGCTCGCGGCCGTCCTGCCCTAGTAGACGAGCGCCTGCACGCCTTCGTGGAGGATCTCTTCCACGAAGGTGGGCGCGCCCGCGATCCGGACGCCCGGCAGCACGTCGTCCACGGTGATCCCGCGCCGGGCGGCGCACTGGGTGCACAGCGTCACCTGGCCGCCCGCCAGGACCGCCGTCAGCAGATCCTCCAGCGGGGCCGCCTCGTCCAGCTCGAACTCCTTGGCCCGCCCCGGCAGCGCGAACCACGCCGACTCCCCGGTCAGCCAGAGCGACACCGGAACCCCGCTGACCAGGGCCGCCGTCGCGACCGTGAACGCCTGGTTGCACCGCTCGGGCGCGTCGGCGCCCGCTGTTACCTTGATCACCAGTTGGCGTGCCATGGGAAGAGCCTACGCCGGGTACTACGCTTGACCGCCATGGACGTACATCCCGATCTCGAACCGATAGCCTTCCTGCTGGGCCGCTGGGAGGGCGCGGGCGTCATCGGCTATCCGACGATCGAGAGCGCCAACTTCGGCCAGGAAATCCTCTTCGGCCACAACGGCAAGCCGTTCCTGACGTACGCGAGCCGGAGCTGGCTGCTCGACGCCGACGGCAACAAGGTCCGGCCGCTCTCCCGGGAGACCGGTTTCTGGCGCATCCAGCCCGAACGGCAGCTTGAAGTCTGCCTGGCCCACCCGACCGGCATCGTCGAGATCTACGTCGGCGAGGTCGTCTTCCACAAGATCGAACTCCAGACGGACGTGGTCGCCAGGACCGCCACCGCCAAGGAGTACTCGGCGGGCCGCCGCCTGTACGGCCTGGTCAACGGCAGCCTCATGTACGCCTACGACATGGCCGCCGTCGGCCAGCCCCTCCAGTCCCACGCCTCCGCCGAACTCAAGAAGGCAGCCGAATTCACCGGCGAACCGTGAACCTAGGATTGTCCACATGAGCAACCCCTTCACGGACGAGGCCGTCGCGGCCATCAAACGCCACATGAACGACGACCACGCCGCCGACGCCCTCCTGATCGTCCGCGCCCTCGGCGGCCGCCCCGACGCGACCGCGGCCCACACCACGAACGTGGACGGCGAAGCGATCTACTTCGAGGTGGCCGGCGACGAGATCCGCGTTCCGTGGAGCACCACCCTGACCGAACGCGCCCAGGTCCGCACCGAGGTGGTCAAACTGTACGAACAGGCGTGCGCGGCACTCGGAGTACCCGCCCGGGGAGCGCACTGACCTGGGTCAGCTCAGGATGGGGTCGTTGCCGCGTTCCGTTCGGGCCAGCTCCTCGACGGGCGCCGCGCCGCTGGCCTTCAGACCGGTTGGCCCCGGCGTGGCCGAGACCCGCACCGCCATCGGCGTGACCATGTCCGTAACGGGTGCCAGTCCGAAGGTAATTCCGGGCAGCCCACGGTTCATCCGAGGGTGGGGACGTCGCCGCCTTCTGCTCGGGTGACGGTGACGCCGGGCAGGGTTTCGGTCCAGCGGGTCGCGATCTCGGTGATGGTCGCGGTGTCCGGGGGTGTGCGGCCGAGGCCGATCGCGTAGCGGGTTGAGCGTGGGCCGGTGTGGAACGGTCGGGGCCAGGCGTGTGCGTCCGGTGCTCCCGCGCGTTCCAGGAAGGCCAGGAGGGCGCGCATTCGGCCTCGGGCCTTGCCGACGTCGCCGTGGATTGTGACGATCGCCCAGGCCGCGTGGCGGCGGTGGAGGGGTGGCGGTTCGTCGATGTCGGTGGTTTCCCAGGCGCGGTAGAGCTCCTGGGTGAGTAGATCGCGTCCGCCGATGCTGACCTGGTCGCTGCAGGGGCGTACCGGGGCGGTTGCGGTCATGATCTGGATGGGCGCGTCGGAGCGGGCGACCTGGCCGAGGGCGATCGGTTCGTGCCAGTCCCAGGCGGCCCAGGTCGCGAAGAACTGCTGGAGCAACTCCCCTGGCGGGAGCTCGTCCGACTCGATCACCGTCCGGGCCGCGAGTATGGTCCACGCCAGCCCCGAGAGCCCGCCGAACGGAGCCGAGTCCAGTCCGCGCGTCCGTGCCCATCCCTTCACCTGCCGCGCAAGCGTGATAAATCCGGATTTGTTCTTGGCGACCGCCGCAAGAATTGCATCCGCATCGCTGACCGCGCTCAGAGCTGTCGCGGACGGTTCATCCAGCTCGGTACGACGAGCTACCGCGTCACCGGGCGGAATGGAACCGGTTCCCACAACCACCAGATCGATATCCAGACCCCCGGCCCGCATCCGCAGCCCCGGCACCCGCGCACCGATCACCCGCCGCGTCCCCGTCGCTTCCGGAAGCACTTCCGCCACACGCATTTCGACCTGCGAGAGATCAACCACCCCGGGCAACGCCACCACCAGATCAAGATCCGCTCCGGGCAACGCACAGCCAAGCCGCCGCGACCCGACCACATGAACCGCACCTTCACTCAGGCAGCCTTCTAGCCGCGTCACCACATCCTCGACCCGCCCGTTCAGGGAGTGACTACGCCCGGTCTGGGATGCGGACATGCTGCTGGAACGGCTCAGGTTGGCCTGCGAGGTGTCGCTGATATTCGGGGCGGCTCGCTCGGTGATCCAGTGGAGTTCGCCGGTGCCCAGGGTGATGGTCGCGCGGGGGCGCATTGGTTCGTTGGCGCGGCGGGAGAGTAGGACCAGTTCGCCGACGTGGGCGGACATCGGCGGGAGGCGGGTGTGGCATTCGGCGAGTAGGCGGTCGGGGTTGCGGGTTTTGCCCAGGGTTAGGTGGGGGGTGTAGGTCTCGTCGCGGGTTCGGCAGGCGGGGAAGGCGGCTTCGAGGGCGTGGCGGAGGGTTGTCCAGGGGTCGGGGGTGCCGGGGGCGAGCCAGACGGTGCTGTCGTTGCGGTGGTGGAAGGCGTGGACGCCGTGTAGTTGGGCGGTGAAGGGGGCGGTGGTGGAGGCTGCGGCGGTGAGGAGGGGAGCGGCTTCCTCGAAGGCGGATTCGGGGATGAAGCCTGACATCAGGGTGATGTGGGGTGGCCAGCGGTCGATTTGCGGGTCGTGTTTGGCGCGGATCTCCTGGATGGTGGGCCAGAGTTCGCTGGGTGGGATCCAGGCGATGGCCGTTCGGGCGGTTGAAGGGACTTCCAAGGCGTCCGTGCCGGGGAGGGTGTTGATGTCCACGGCGAGGCCGTAGTGGTCGGAGAGGAACAGGCCGTCGGGGGCTGCTGGGGAGTCGCCCAGGAGGATCGCGGTGGTCGGGCGTAGGGCGGGGCCGCGAAGCAGTACCCGATCGATTCGCGCTGGACGGCCGCCGAGGGACTGGATGGCGGCGAGCGGGTTTCTGGTGGGGTCGTAGGTCGGGGTGGCGTCCGCGGAGCCGTGGATCTCGCTCCACGCGTCGCGCATGCCGAGGGCCTTCTCGGGGTGGCCGTCGTCGTTGAAGTCACCGATCAGGATCACGTCGGCGTCCACGCTGAGCAGGCCTTCGACGATGGTGGCCAGCTCCGATTCGCGTTTGGCCGGGCCGTTCTGGGCGTGGTCGCTGGTCAGGTGGGTGGTCGCCAGCACGATGGGGTGGGTGGCCGAGTGCAGGGTGATCGCGGAAAGCGCTTTGTAGGGGCCATAGGCGTGCAGGCCCGCCTCGCGGATCGGTACCCGGCTGAGCACGAGCAGTTTGTTCCTGCCGATGTCGTCGGCGCAGAGCGTGTAGCCGTCGCGGACCCACGGGGTGCTCTGAATGAGGTCGAGCAGGTCGGCTTCCACCTCCTGAAGCGAGAGGACGTCGGCGTTGGCTCGCTCCAGCGCGTCCACCAGCAGCGGCCTGCGACGGGCGGTGTCGATCCGCTCGCTGAAATACCGATCCCAGAGGGCGTTCCACGTCAGAACCCGCAACGTGCCCGGCTGCCAGGCTGGCCCTCGTTCGGCCGGACTCCATCCCAGCAGCGGATCCCAGGCAAGCGGTGTCCCCGCCGTGAAGAACGGCGCATTCAACTTCCGCGGATCCTCAGCGCGACCGGCCTGCGAGATGTTGACCACATCCAGCCCGGTCGCCCGATCCCACACCGTCTCGCCGTCCGCCTCGACGAACATGATCCGATGCCACGGGATGTCGCCGCCGGGCACGAAAGCGGGCAGCGGCACGCGCTTCGGCTCGGCCCCGCGCACATTGACCCCGAGAACGAACTTGGCCGGATCGAAACGGGGATCCCAGCGGATCTGGTGATAGATCTCCTCGCTGGTGCGCATGGTCAGTCCTCCCCGTCGAGGGTTCCCGCTGTGTCGAGTACGGTTCCCTCTGATCCGATGTACCACGTGCGGTGTGCCTCGCCGGGGAAAGGTGGGTTGAAGCGGCGGAGCTGGCTGGTGAGGATCTCTGCCGGGACCGGGTGGGGGCGGTTGGTGTTCCGCTGGGTGACGATGTCGTCGGGGACGAGCATGAGCGCGTAGGTCGTTAGGGTGTTGCGGCGTTTGGCTACCTTCAGGAGCATTGAGCGTTGGCGTCGGTTGAGGGCGGTTGCGTCCCAGATGGTTGTTCCGCCGCCGGCGAGGGACGTGTCGAGTTTTTGTAGGGCGGCGCGGTAGATGTCGGGATTCGCGCCTTGGTCTGAGCGGGATCCTCGGGCTTCGCGTAGCTCGTCGAGCGAGATGATCGGTTGCCCGAGGGTCTGGGCGAAGGTGCTCTTTCCGCTGCCTGACGGGCCGACGGTGATGATCAATCGGGGGAAGTCGCCGGTTCGCCAGCGCCAGCCTCGTGCGATGCCCTCGTCGGCTGTGCTGATTCGCCCGAGTGCGTATGCCTCCCGCGTCTCGGCCCAGCATCGGTCCGCGACGTCGCCATGTCCGAGCTTCGCGCGCATTTCGGTGCGCATGGTCGCCCAAGGGTCCTCGGTGAGGAGTCCGGCTTCTTCGGTGTGCAGTTCTGACCAGGCGACCTGGTCACGGGCCTCCGGGGTGTTCGCCACGGTGGCGGCGACGGCGTGGAGGACGCCCAGGTCGGCTGCGATGGCCAGTCGGATCAGGCCGGATCGGCGGGATTCATCTGGGAATGGCTGATGCAGGTGGGGGTGCAGGCCGACCAGGTCGGCGACGCGTCGTGCCAGGGGCATGCCGAGCGGCGCCACCAGTCGGGGAGCCAGCCAGGCTCGGCGGGTGGCATGAAAGAGCGCCGCGAGCACTCCCGCCAGCCGGGCGTCCCCGGAACGGCCGAGTAGATCTAGGCGGGCGGATATGTCGGACAGGTCGATGGGTTCGGCCAGGCCGGTGGGTTCGGTGGGTTCGGTCAGGCCGGCGGGTTCGGTGGGGTCGTGCCGGTTGGTGGGTTCGGTGTGGTCGAGCCTGGTCGCGGCGAGTAGGGCCGGCGTGTTCGGAGGCGATCCCGCGCGGACGTCCCAGAGTGCGGCGGCCGGGCTCAGCCCGTTCTCGACGACGGGAGCCGTCATCCAATGCGTGGCTGTTTGCACGTGGTTGGGACGCACCCATTTGGCGACACGATCGGCGAACTCGTCCCGCGTGAAACCTTCAACCGTCCGTACGACATAACCTTCTTGCCGGGTCCGGTCCAGGCGGAGGGCTTGGATCGTGCGCTCGTCGAAGAGGCCGCGCCAGAGAACGCGCGGAACGGGAATGCCCAGCTTTCTGGTGAAATTTGCGGTCCGGTCCCAGTCCAGGCATTGGTCGCCGTTCCAGACTGAGAAGGCGTAGAACCAGCTGTCCAGATCTTGATAGGCGATCGAGTGGCGGGCGAACAGATTCTCTCCGCAGATGCGCCACCCTGGCGGGATTGATCGGGCTATCCGGCCGTGCAGGCCTTTGACCCACGTCCGGGACGGGTGATGCGCCGAATCCAGCGAGCGGGCGTGCAGGCCGTCCGGGTAGAGCGTGGTGTTCTCGCCGTCGAGTTTCTCGGTGACGACCACCTCCCGGCCGGCGAGACCGGTCAGGCCGCGGGCTCGGATGTCGTCCGAGTGGACTCCCGGAGACCAGGGCAGATGGGGAGTCCGGGGGTAGTGGATTCGCATGAACATTCCTGCGCGTACCGTAATTGCCTGGTTGCTTGGCGGAATGGGTGCGAGGCAGAGAAGAACCCCGGGCACACTCCGCGTCGCGGCTGGTTGCAACCTGTCGACGCGGGTCGGCTGGACCAATGGCGGAGGATCCTGTCCTCAGCCGCCGACTGCCCGGGGTCCCGGTGTCTGTCTGGATTTACGCTGGATGGCGTAATCCGGAGCTGGTCCGGTTCGCCAGTCCTAGCGGACAGCCACCTCGCTAGCCCAACTATGATCAACCATTGTTCGGACCACCTCCTCTCGGCGTGATTCGTACGCTATGCGAGCTCTCGCGAGTCGGGCAAGCGAATAAACTCGCCTCCATGACCGAGACGTGGCATGAAGAACTGCGGGCCAAGGGGTACCGGGTCACACCGCAGCGCCAGCTCGTTCTGGAGGCGGTGACCGCGCTCGGCCATGCCACCCCTGAGGACATCTGCAGCAAGGTCCAGCAGACCGCCCGCGGTGTGAACATCTCCACCGTGTACCGGACGCTGGAGCTGCTCGAAGAGCTCGGCCTGGTCACGCACACCCATCTGAGCCACGGCGCGCCGACCTACCATCTGGCGGCGGACGCCAACCATGTGCATCTGGTCTGCCGGGGCTGCGGCGAGATCGTCGAAGCCCCGCCGGGCCTGGTCCAGGGCATGGTGGACGGGCTGCGAGACGGCCTCGGCTTCGACACCGACGTCCATCACCTGACCATCTTCGGACGCTGCCGCAACTGCCGCTGACGCATCGGCTGCCCCGGGCCGCGCGGGTGGTCGGCCAGGCATAGCCTTGGGGTATGCGTAGTCCGTTGCTGAACACTCCCGGTGCCGTCCCCGCCCAGGCTCCCGACGATTCGGTGGCCGCCCACTACGGGGATCCGTACGCGGAACAACGCGCCCTCCTCCAGGGCACGGCACTGGTCGACCGCGGCAACCGTGACGTCCTGCGGGTCTCGGGTGTGGATCGGCTGAGCTGGCTGAACGACCTGAGCTCCCAGAAGGTCGACAAGCTCGCTCCCGGGGCCGCCACTCAGACGCTGGTGCTCGACCCGCAGGGCCGGGTGGAACACCACCTGACGCTGGTCGACGACGGCGACGCGACCTGGATCCACGTCGAGCCGGGCACGGGCGCTCAGCTGGCGATCTATCTGGACAAGATGCGCTTCATGCTGCGGGTCGACGTCGCCGACCTGAGCGCCGAATACGCGGTCGTCTCCACCGCGCCGGTGCCCGCTGAAGCGTCGCAGGCTCCCGCCGAGATCCTCCAGGCTCTCGCCAAAGCCACCCCCGGCGCGGTCGTGGTCGGCACCGACCTGCTCGTCCCGCGCCCCGCCCTCACCGTCGTGATCACCCACCCCGCCGGGCTCTGGGCCTACGACGCACTCCGCATCGAAGCCCACCGCCCCCGCCTGGGCTTCGACACCGACCACAAGACGATCCCGCACGAGGTCGGCTGGATCGAAGCCGCCGTACACCTCTCCAAGGGCTGCTACCGGGGCCAGGAAACCGTCGCCCGCGTCCACAACCTCGGCCACCCCCCGCGCCGCCTCGTCTTCCTCCACCTGGACGGCAGCGTCGACACGCTCCCCCCGCACGGCGCCCCGGTCACCCTCGGCGTGAGCACCCCCGCAGAAGGCGACCCCACGGCCTCGATCGAAGGCGCCACCGAAGGCGCGGCCACCCCCGGCCAGATCGGCTTCATCGGCTCCTCCGCCCGCCACCACGAACTGGGCCCGATCGCCCTCGCCGTGATCAAACGAACCGTCCCGATAGACATCCCCCTACTCGCCGGAAACGTCGCCGCCACCCAGGAAGTGATCGTCCCCCCGGACGCGGGCCGCAACGTGACCATCGACCCCGCACTCCGCCGCCGCCTCCGTTAGATCAGACGTCGATGACGAGGGTGATGGGGCCGTCGTTGACGAGGGAGACCTTCATATCGGCGCCGAATCTGCCGGTCTGTACGTGGGCGCCGAGGGTGCGAAGGGTGCTGATGACCGCCTCGACCAGGGGTTCGGCGACAGGGCCGGGGGCGGCGGCCTGCCAGGTGGGGCGGCGGCCCTTGGTGGTCTCGGCGTAGAGGGTGAACTGGCTGATGACCAGGAGGGGGGCGGCGGTGTCGGAGCAGGACTTCTCACCGTCGAGGATGCGGAGGTGCCAGAGTTTGGTGGCGAGTCTGGCGGCCTCTGCGGGGGTGTCGGTGTGGGTGACGCCGACCAGGACGAGGAGGCCGGGGGAGTCGATGGCGCCGATCGTGGTGCCGTCTACCGTCACCGAGGCTGAACTGACTCGTTGGACCACCGCGCGCATGGGGTGGATTCTGTCATGAGGGGGCAGGGTTCGTAGACTCGCCCTCATGTCCGAATTGATCGTCGAGGTGGTCCGATCCGGGTTCGTCGAATCGGCGCACCGGGCCCGGATGATCGCCGTGAACGGCGATGGCAAGCCGGTCCGGGTGCACGGCGAAGTGCAGACCCCGGCCTCCCCCCGTTCCTCTATGAAACCCCTGCAGGCGCTCGGCATGCTCACCGCCGGGCTGAACCTGGATCACGAACTTCTGGCGCTGGCCTGCGGCAGCCACGCCGGTGAGCCGTTCCACGTCGACGGCGCCCGCGCGATCCTGGCCGGCGCGGGCCTGGACGAGAGCGAGTTGCGCTGCCCTGCGGACTTCCCGGACGACCGGGCGGTCCAGGAGCGCGCCCGCGTCTACATGAACTGCTCCGGCAAGCACGCCGCCATGCTCGCCACCTGCGCGGCCAACGACTGGCCGCTGGACGACTACCGCGACCCGTCCCACCCACTCCAGAAGACGATCAGGGCCACCGTGGAGGAGTTCACCTCCGAGCGGGTGCCCGCGACCGGCGTGGACGGCTGCGGCGCGCCGCTGTTCTTCTGCTCGATGACCGGCCTGGTACGGGCGTTCCGCCGCCTCGTCCAAGCCACCCCCGGCAGCCTGGAACGCCGGATCGCGGACGCGATGCGCGCCCACCCCGAGTTCACCAGCGGCACCCACCGCCCCGAGGCCAAACTGATGCGCGTGATCCCGGGCCTGATGCTCAAGGCCGGCGCCGAGGCGTTCGACGCGTTCGCGCACGACGACGGCCGCGCCGCCGTCATCAAGATCGTCGACGGTAGCCAGCGCGCCCGCGTCCCGGTCACGATCGCCGCGCTGCGCGCGCTCGGCTTCGACGCCCCCGAACTGGACGAACTGGCCGTCCCGGTACTCGGCGGCGGGCAGCCGGTTGGCGAGATCCGGGTCAGAACGTCTTGAACTGACGGGACGCGGAGATCGCCCCGGAGGTGGTCATGGTAAAGGTGCGCATCGAGTCGGCGAACTTGGACAGGTCCCATTCGGCGGGGCCGTGGTACCAGTACAGGTTGTCGCCCTCGCCCTTGATCGAGGCCACCACCCGGGCCCACCGGTCCACACTGTCGAAGATCACCGCGTAGGGCAGGTAGCGGGAGAACAGTTCGGCCCGCTGCCCGGCCGGCACGTCGCCGATGTCGCCGGTGGCCAGGTACTCCCGGAAGCCCAGCGTGTGCGCCAGGGCCGCGGCCCCGCTCGCGGTCTTGGCCGGCATGTACTGCCCGCCCACGGTCAACGCCGCCCCCGCGATGATCACCGCAAGCCCCACCAGCCCGTACGTGCTGAACATCGCCAGCGCCACCGTCCCGGCCAGCCCGAGCACGGTCACCGCGACCCCGAGCACCGTCCAGCGGGACCGGACCGAATCGGGCCGCCGGATGAACCAGCCCTGCTTGACGACGTCACGGTAGAGGGCGTCCCGTACCCGCCCGAGGCCGGTGGTGAAGCCGCCGTGCAGCTGGGAGAGGAGGATCTCGTCGCGCAGGTCGAAGACCGAGTCGTACAGCGCCCGCTCGTACGGCAGCAGGCTCGCCACCGGCGCCTTCGGCAACTTAACCAGCAGCCAGTCCGGCGCGTCGTAGGTCTCCCGGGGCTGCTCGTCGATCCGCATGTACCCGCGCACCGCCAGATCCACGATCGTCGCGGTCACGTCGATCACGTCGGCCTGCTCGTCGATGAGCGTGCCGATCTGGCCGGGCCGCACCCCGTCCGGCGGCGCGAACCGCCCGTCCTGGAACGCCCCGCGCGCGCCGGACTCGGCCCCGATCACTCGCGCGTCCCGCCCCCGGGTCCAGTAGACCAGCCAGAGCCCGCCGAGCAGCAGCACCAGCAGCAGCGCCAGCGACCCGCCGGTGATCGCGTTCACCGTGAACGCCGCGCTCAGACTGAACCGGTGCTCCAGCGTGGGCGAGGCCCCGGTGGTCCCGGCCGGGTACCCGACCACGATGGTCAGCACCTGCCCGGCCGCGAGCCCCTGCTGCTCGAATTCGGCGTTCTGCCCGGTCTCGTCCATGGCGGCCGCCGTGCACCCGAGCGAGGCGCCCGGCTCCCCGGCGAAGCACGCAAGGTTCTGGATCTGCCCGGGACCGGTCACTTTGACGGTGACCAGGTCCTGCGGCCCTTCGGCGACGAACCACCGCAGTTCCTCGCCGCCGGCCAGGGGAGCCACCGCGCCGATCACGTCGTACTCCACCGAGCCGCTCGCGGCGACGGTCAGTTCCGCGCCGTCGAACGTGGCGCCCTTGACGTTGGCGATCCGGTACACGCGGTCGCTGGCGTCGTCGTGCCGGGTCCTGAGCAGGGGAGTCCTGGTCACCGGCCCGCCCTTGAGGACCACGTCCTCCTTGACGTGCAGCACGCCGTCCTTGCGCAGCTCCAGTGTGAGCGTGCCCTGGTCGGCGCGCGCGGGGGAGGCCACCACGAGGAGGGTTGCGACCGCGGCGACCATCGGCCCGAGCTGGCGTACGAGACTCACCATGAGCCGCCACGATAGCGGTCCGACTTGTCCTGTGCGCCCCGGAGTACGCTGGTGCGATGGCCCAGACCGCTCCGGCGAACACCCGTCTTTACCGGAACGGAAAACTCATCTCCGAGGGCTTTCCGATCGCCGACGTCTCCGATCACCTGGACGAGGAGGGGGCGGTCATCTGGTTCGACCTCTGCTCCCCGACCGAGGAGGAGCTGGCCACCATCAGCGAGGAGCTCGGCCTGCACGAACTCGCGGTCCGGAGCGTGCTCACCCCCAACCAGCGCCCCAAATTGGACATGTTCGATTCGCACATGTTCCTGAACGTCTACACGGCGCACTTCGACGGCGGCACCGGCGTGCTCGACCTGACCGAGGCGTCCGCCTTCATCACCGCCAACGCCCTGGTCACCGTCCGCACCTCGGATCGTTTCGACGTCCAGGAGCTGATCAACCGCTGGGACTCCTCGGAGGGCCTGGCCGAGCACGGCGTCGCCTTCCTGCTGCACGGCGTGCTCGACTACGTGGTGGACACCCACTTCGAGGTCGTCCAGGCGATGGACGAGCAGATCGAGGGCCTGGAGGACCGCCTGTTCGGCGAGCAGATCCCGGACCGCGTCGAGGAGCGCCGCACCTTCGAACTCCGCCAGAGCCTGGTCACCTTCCGCCGCGTGGTCACCCCGATGCGGGACATCGTCAACACCCTGTTCCGCCGCAACGACGTGATCAGGGACAGTTCCATCACCCCGTACTTCCAGGACGTGTACGACCACGTGCTGCGCGCGGCCGAATGGACGGACTCGCTGCGCGACCTGGTCGGCAACATCCGCGAAGCGCACATGACCATGCAGAGCAACCGGATGAACCTGATCATGAAGCGGGTGACCAGCTGGGCGGCCATCATCGCCGTCCCGACCGCGATCACCGGCTTCTACGGCCAGAACGTGCCCTACCCCGGATCCGAGCAGATGTGGGGTTTCTGGGCCTCCACCGGGGTCTGGTCGATCGCCGCCGTCGTCCTCTACTGGCAGTTCCGCAAACGTGACTGGCTGTAATCGATAGACTTCCGGCCTGCGCTTGGAGACCGGAGGTGGCATGCGCGCGCCGTTGCTGGTGTCGTGGTTGTCGATCTGCGGGCTGGTCACCGGATGCGCGAGCGCCGTCGGTGAGACCGCCATCCCGGCGCCGCCGCTCGTCCCGTTCCGGACCCCCGTGGTGATGTTCGTCGGCGACAGCTTCGTGGTCGGCTCAGGGCCGGTGGACACCTGGGACGCCTACCCGGCGGAGACGGCCCGCGCGCTCGGCTGGCAGCTGATCACCGCCGGTGGCCGGGGCGCAGGGTTCGTGGCGAAGGGCAAGGTCGACCGCACGTTCGGCCAGTCGTTCACGCGGGAGCTGTCCTGGCGCCCTGAACCCGACCTGGTCGTGCTGGCCGGCGGCCACAACGACCGCAAGCAGGCGTCTAAGGTGCGGGCCGCCGCGATCCGGCTGGTCCACCGGGTGAAGGCGCGCTGGCCCAAGGCCCGGGTGGTGCTGGTCGGCCCGATCTGGCTGAAGAAGCCGCCGAAGGCCGCCGTCAAGGTCAGGAACGCGGTCGCCAAGGCCGCCTGGCTGACCGGGGTGCCGTTCGCCGACCCGCTCACCCAGAAGTGGACCAAGGGCGACCTGCTGCCGGACGGAACGCACCCGACCCTGACCGGCCATCGCCGGTTGGCGCAGTGGCTGGTGGCCATCCTCCGGTCGCGCGGCATGGCGCCGGAGGGTCTGGGGCCGAGGCCGCTGCAGGGTCCTTACCAGGGGCCGTAGGGGCCCTGGTTGCTGCCGCCGCCGCGGTATTCGTTGACGGCCGGCTTCACGTCGGCCAGGTAGACGCCGGCCGCGATGACCGAGGCGATGGTGAAGATGTTGAGCATGGCGAAGCCGACGCCCAGGTAGCCGCTGGCCGAGGCCAGCGTGAAGATGGTGGCCAGGCCGGTGAAGACGAGCCAGAGGTTCTTGGACAGCTTGCCCGCCGCCTGGAACGCCTTGGCCGGCGTCTTGATCGCGTGGACCAGGGCCCACACGGACATGCCGAAGGCCGCGATGGCGAGGCCCCAGAAGATGTAGTCCAGCAGGCCGTAGAGCATCGTCACTCCAGCGTGGTCTAAGGATGGACGACCACCAGCCTAATGCGTGCGCGGGAGCCGTACAGAAGCAGAAAGCGGCCCGCGTCGAACGCGGGCCGCTTTCCGGTGGCTCAGGCCTTGGCCTTGGTGCGCGGGGTGACCGGCTTCCGGGCCGGGGCCCGGCGGGCGCCCGCGGACTCGGCGACCTCTTCCAGCTCGATCGCGGCGCCGCCGCTGACCTTGCGGACGACCTTCCGGCCGCGCTTGGCCAGGTCGTCGTAGACCTCGGTCAGCCGGGAGGTGACGGTCTCCGCATACTCCCTGGTCTTGCCGGGGAGCTCGCGGGCGTAGTTCTCGGCCCGGTCCTGGACGCGCTCCGCGTACTTCTTCGCGTCGCCCTGGCGGTCCTGCAGCTTGGCCAGCTGGTCCGGCAGTTCGCGCAGTTTCTCCATGGCGAAGTCGCCGGCGCCGGTGAGGGCGTAGAACGGCTTCGACTCGGTGATCTTCTTTACCTCGGTGGCGAGGGTCATGATGGGCGTTACCCTTCTGATGTGGCGTGACCGTTTTGCGAGTTGACCGCCCCCAGAGGCTCAGCCGGTGTCGTCGGCTGGGCCTCGTCGGTTGTTGCCGCTCGGTTCTCGCGCCGGAACGATTCGTAGATGTCGATCAGCACTTGACGCTGCCGTCCGCTGATGGTGACATCCGCCCGGATCGCGGTCAGGACATCGCTGTCCGGCTCGCGCTCCTCGATCAGACCGGCCTGTACGTAGAGCGCCTGAGCGGAGATCTGCAGACCTTTGGCGATCTGGTTGAGGATCTCCGCGCTGGGCTTGCGGACCCCGCGCTCCACCTGACTCAGGTAGGGAAACGAGACCCCCGCCTGAGCGGCGAGCTGGCGCAGCGAGATCTTCGCCTGCTGCCGTTGCTCGCGAATGTACGAACCGATCTTGGGCAGTTCCATGCCTCCAGTCTGCCAAAGCGTGTATGCAATTGCAAACGGGCTGGATAACAGCAGCTAACTCAGCCCGGCAGGAGCCAGAGCAGCGGGGCGGACGCGGTAAGGATCACCGACCCGGCCACGATAGCGAAACGCACATGCGCCGGAAGCTCGGCACGCGGCTTGACCAGGCGATTCACCCTCGCCATTACATTCTCCCCCGTGCTCGCGCCGAGGGCGCCGTGGGGGGTGGCGAAGGCGGCGGCCGTGCCGAACCGGAGCAGGGCGGTGGCCAGCCGCTTCGGCGAGCACTGGCGGCGGGCCCGGTCGTCGGCCGCCATCTCGATCAGCAGCGCCACCGAGGCGTGCGCGTCGTGCACGGTTCTGGTCCAGGGCAGCACCCAGCGCAGCGCCGCGAACGGCAGCAGCACCAGATCGTGCCGCTCCCGGACGTGCGCGGCCTCGTGCGCGAGCACGGCCGTCAGCTCGTCGGCGCTGAGCAGGCTCAGCGTGCCCGCGCTGATCACCACCTGGGAGCGAAGCCCCGGCACGCAGTACGCCGCCGCCCCCGGGTGGTCGACGACCCGGACTCCGGGTACCCCGGGCTCGTCCCGCGCGATCAGCGCCAGCAGCAGCCGATGCCGCCGCCGGGCCTGCAACGTCTGCGCGCCGGCGGCCACCAGCACGGCCGACAGCACGGCGAACAGGGCGAGCCCGCCCAGCAGCGCCGCGATCCGCAGGAAGTCGTGCGGCTCCCGCCAGTGGTGTCCCATGTACGCCAGGCCATGGACGATCCCACGCCCGAACGGTTCCAGCGCGAACGCCAGCAGCGCGCCCGTGCTGGCCAGCCCCCAGGTCACGCCGAGGGACTGCCACAGCAGGATGGCCGCGCGCGGGGCCCGCCAGGTCCACCGGGCCGCCGTCAGCCGCCAGGCGCCGAGGGCACAGACCGTGGCAAGCGCCGCGAGGGTCGCCGCCGCGATCATTACTCCTCCAGCTCGGTGAGCGCGCGGCGGAGGATCTCGGCCTCGGAGCCGGACACCGCCTGGGCGAAGCGTTGCAGGGCGGCGCTGCGGTCGCCGGTCATCTCCAGGGCTTCCAGCATGAGCTCGGCCACGTACGCGTCGCGGCTGGCGGCGGGTTCGTAGCGCCAGGCGCGGCCGTCGCGGGTGCGGGTGAGGAAGCCCTTGCGGGTGAGCCGGTCCAGGACGGTCATCACCGTGGTGGGGGCGAGGTCGCGGTCCGCGATCAACCGGCCCACTTCGCGCGCGGTCAACGGACCGTTCTCCGCCCAGAGGATGTCCATGATGCTGCGTTCAAGCTCGCCAAGACCCTTCACGACATCAGCCTACCTGGCGTAGTACTACGTCTTGTAGAGAGGTAGTACTTAGGACCAGCGTCGAGCTTAGGACACGGCTGACCAAGGGAGGGTAAGTTCGCCCAACCGCCATCGGGTTCGTCCGCCGAACGGGGGATGGGTGTGGACCGGCCAGGTTTGGGCGAGGAGTTCGGCGGTGCGGATCCAGCGCTGGCGGGCGCCGTAGGCGGTGAAGGGGGCGCAGGTGGCCCAGGCCCGGTCCCAGTCGGTGAGGAACCGATTTATCGGGTGGCCGGGGATATTTCGGTGGATGAGGGTTTTTGGGAGGCGTTCGGCGAGGTCGGAGGGGCGGTCGATGCCGCCGAACCGCGCCGCGAACGTAATGATTTTTGGGCTTTTATCGTCCAATGTTGCCCAGACGGCGCGGTGGCCGACCTCGGAGCAGGTGCCCTCGACCAGGATTCCCCGCGGATGCAGCCGTTGTCGCAACATTTCCCAGTATTGCCACGCCTCGGGCTCGCCGTACTGCCGGAGCACATTGAAGGCCCGGACCAGCACCGGCGGCCGGCCCACCGGCAGTTCGAACCCACCCCGCACGAAGCTCAGCCCCGGCCGCTCGTACGGCTTCGCCGCCGCCACCCGGGCCGGATCGATCTCGACGCCGACCACCTGGACGTCCCGGGCCACCCGCCGCAACCGAGTGAAAAGCTCATATGTCGTGATGTGGGAGGCGCCGTAGCCGAGGTCCACCACCAGCGGTTCCGGGACCGAGCGCAGCAACCCGCCGTACCCGGCCGCGATCCAGCGGTCCGCCCGGCGGAGCCGGTTGCGGCCGGTGGTGCCGCGGGTGATCTCCCCGACCGGCCGCCTCACACCCGATGGACCTTGTGCTGCGCCGCCTGCGCGCGCGGCCGGATGACCAGCCGGTCGATGTTCACGTGCGCGGGACGGGTCACCGCGAACGCGATCACATCCGCCACGTCCTCCGCGGTCAGCGGATCCGGCACGCCGTCGTACACTTTGGCCGCCGCGCTCTGGTCCCCCCGGAACCGGGCCAGCGAGAACTCCTCGGTCCGCACCATGCCGGGCGCGATCTCGACGATCCGCACCGGCTCGCCGCACAGTTCCAGCCGCAGCGTCTCGGTCATCGACGTCTGGGCGTGCTTGGCGGCGCAGTAGCCGCCGCCCCCCTCGTAGGAGACGAGCCCCGCCACCGACGTCAGCATCAGCAGCACCCCGTCCCCCGACTCGATGAGTTTGGGGAGCAACGCCCGGGTCATCCGCAGCGAGCCGAGCACGTTGACCTCGTACATCCGCTGCCAGTCCTCGACCCGCCCGGCCGAAACCGGCTCCAGACCGATCGCCCCGCCGGCGTTGTTGATCAGCACGTCACAGCGGTCCAGCGTGGCCACGAGCGCGTCCACCGACTCCGCCGACGTCACGTCGAGGGTGGCCGGCCGGATCGACGGAACCTCGGCCGCGAGCCGGTCCAGCCGGTCCCGCCGCCGGGCGGCCGCGACCACGTCGTATCCTTCGGCGGCGAGCCGCCGCGCGGTCGCCTCGCCGATCCCGCTGCTCGCCCCTGTCACCACTGCTGTCCGTGCCATGGGGGCCATCTTATGGGTGGGAATCTGACGGAGTTATTCGGAGTTATTACCCGCTTGGAGGTGGTTTGGGGTGACGCTCGGACGGCGACGACTGAACCGGGTTGCGACGATCAGCATGCACACGTCCCCGTTGGACCAGCCGGGCACCGGCGACGCGGGCGGCATGAACGTCTACATCGTGGAGGTGGCCAAGCGCTTGGCCGCGCTCGGGGTCGAGGTGGAGATCTTCACCCGGCAGACCGCGCGCGACCTGCCTCCGGTGGCGGAGATCGTTCCGGGCGTGTCGGTGCGGCATGTGACCGCGGGGCCGTACGAGGAACTGGACCGGGGTGATCTCCCCGGCCAGATGTGCGCGTTCCTGTCGGGCGTGCTGCGCACCGAGGCCATGTACGACCCCGGCCGGTACGACGTGATCCACTCCCACTACTGGCTCTCCGGCCAGGTCGGCTGGCTGGCCAAGGAGCGCTGGGGGCTGCCGCTGGTGCACACCATGCACACCATGGCCAAGGTCAAGAACCTGCTGCTGGCCGAGGGCGACCGGCCGGAACCCCAGGTCCGGGTGATGGGCGAGGAACAGGTCGTCGACATCGCCGACCGGTTAGTCGCCAACACCGCGGCCGAGGCGGAAGAGCTCATCTCCCTCTATTCCGCGCCGCCGGAGAAGGTCTCGGTGGTCAACCCCGGCGTCAACCTGACCGTCTTCCAGCCGGCCTCCAAGGGCGCGGCCCGGCACCGCCTCGGCCTGCCGCAGCACGCCGTCATCCTGCTCTTCGTCGGCCGCATCCAGCCGCTGAAGGCCCCCGACGTCCTGCTCAAAGCCGCGGCCAGGATGCTCGCCGACGACCCGTCGCTCCGCGACCGCCTGGTCATCGCCTGCGTCGGCGGCCCCAGCGGCAACGGCCTGGCCCGCCCCGCGCTGCTCGCCGACCTGGCCGCCGAACTCGGCATCTCCGACGTGGTACGGCTCGCGCCGCCCGCCCCCCAGCACGAGCTGGCCGACTGGTACCGCGCCGCCGACCTCACCGTCGTGCCCTCCCACAACGAATCCTTCGGCCTGGTCGCCCTGGAGTCCCAGGCGTGCGGCACGCCCGTCGTCGCCGCCTCGGTCGGCGGCCTCAGAACCGCCGTCAAGGACGGCGTCTCCGGCGTGCTCGTGAACGGCCACGACCCGCAGACCTGGGCGACCACCCTGGCAGAACTGATCAGGCAGCCCACCTGGCGGGACTACCTGGCCGTCAACGCGCCACGCCACGCGACCGGTTTCGGGTGGTCCGCCACCGCCGCGCGGCTGGTCGAGGTGTATACCGGAACCATGGCCAAGCTGCATCGCGTCCCCGTGGCGGTCAACCTTTGATCGCCGCCGTCGAGGAGGCGCTGAAGGCCGCGGACCTGTCCTACGAACAGCCGCGGCCCGGCGCCTTCCTCGTGAAACTGCCCGGCCAGCACAAGCTCGCCACCATGACCTGGCTGATCGTCGCCGACCAGGCCCTGCACGTGGAGGCGTTCTTCTGCCGCCGCCCCGACGAGAACCACGCCGACTTCTACCGCTGGCTGCTGTCCAAGAACGGCTCCATGTACGGCGTGCACTTCGCCCTCGACCCGATCGGCGACGTCTACCTGGTGGGCCGGATCCCGCTGTCGGCCATCTCGGACGAGGAGATCGACCGCATCCTCGGCTGCGTGCTCACCTACGCCGACGAGTGGTTCGACCGCGCGCTGGAACTGGGTTTCGCGTCCTCGATCCGGCGCGAGTGGGAGTGGCGTCTCAAGCGTGGCGAATCCACCGCGAACCTCGCCGCTTTCGCGCGTTTCGCCGACCCCGGCCGGGAGTCGGCGTAGGCGGATCCCGTTAGGATTGCGCCCATGGCGACTTTGGTGCTGCTGCGGCACGGCGAGAGCGAATGGAACATCAAGGGCCTGTTCACCGGGTGGGTGGACGTCACCCTCTCGGCGACCGGTGAGGCCGAGGCCAGCCGTGGCGGCCACCTGCTGATCGAGGCGGGCGTGCGCCCGGATGTGGTGCACACGTCCCTGCTGACCCGGGCGATCAGGACCGCCAATCTGGCCCTGGAATCGGCCGATCTGCTCTGGCTTCCCACGCGGCGTTCGTGGCGGCTGAACGAGCGGCACTACGGCGCGCTGCAGGGCAAGGACAAGGCGCAGACGCGGGCCGAGTTCGGCGACGAGCAGTTCATGCTGTGGCGCCGGTCCTATGACACGCCGCCGCCGCCGATCGCCGACGACGACGAGTTCTCCCAGGCGGGCGACGCCCGTTACGCGGAGCTTCCGCCGGAGTTGCTGCCCCGGACCGAGTGCCTGGAGGACGTCGTCGACCGGATGCTGCCGTACTGGTATGACCAGATCGTCCCCGACCTGGCCGCCGGCAAGACCGTGCTCGTGGTCGCCCACGGCAACTCGCTGCGCGCGCTGGTGAAGCACCTGGACGGGATCAGCGACCAGGACATCGCCGGCCTGAACATTCCCACCGGCATCCCGCTCCGGTATGAGCTGGACGCCGAGTACAAGCCGGTCAGCTCCGGCTACCTGGACCCGGATGCGGCCAAGGCCGCCATCGAAGCTGTGGCGAACCAGGGCAAATAGAACCAGGGCAAATAACCGACCTGCGCGCGGCCCCCCGGCCCCCCGAGGACCGGGGGGTCACGCGTGCTCGGGTCAGCTCTCCTGGCGGGAGCCGGTCACCAGGTAGACCACGTCGTGGGCGACCCGGACGGCGTGGTCGGCGTAGCGCTCGTAGTAGCGGCCGGCCAGGGTGATGTCGATGGCCGCCTCGACCCCGTACTTCCAGTCGGGGGAGAGCAGGATGCGGAACAGCCGGCGGTGCAGCTTGTCCATCGCGTCGTCGTCGGCCTCCAGCTCCTTGGAGAGCTCGACGTCGCGGGTGGCGATGCAGGTGCCGGTCTTGGTGATCAGGCGCTCCGCGATCTGGCCCATCTCCAGGATGATGTCGCGCAGCGAGGCCGGGATCGCCGACGTCGGGTGGCGGAGCCGGGCGATCTTGGCGATGTGCTCGGCCAGGTCGCCCATCCGCTCCAGGTCGGCCGCCATCCGGAGCGCGCTGATCACGGTGCGCAGGTCGATGGCGACGGGCTGCTGGGTGGCCATGACCTCGTAGATGGAGGTCTCCACCTCCGCGTACAGCCGGTTGACCTCTTCGTCCTGGGAGATGACACTCTCAGCCAGGTGCAGGTCCGAGTCGAGCAGCGCGGTGGTCGCCCGCGACATGGCCGACCGGACCAGGCGGGTCATCTCCACCAGCCGATCGGTGAGCGTGTTCAGTTCATCGTGATAGGCGTCGCGCATGCCGTCACCGTACGCGTGGCACGATGAACGAACCTAGACCGGCAGGTGAACTCTTCCGGAAAGGCAAAGGTCATGCCCTATCAGGCAGTCTGGCACACCGGGATTCCCACCTAGCATCTAAGTCGTGAACGAGTTGCTGGCGAGTTTCGCGGCGATGGGCGGCTTCCTGGTGGGCACCCTCGTCATGATGGCGATCCGGCGGCAGTCGGAGCCGGTGCGAGATCCGGTGCCCATCGACGACAGCCTGTCCCCCGGGGTGGCGTCGGTGCTGGCCGTGCTGCCGTCCTCGGCGGTGGTGCTCGACCGGGAGGACCGCGTGCTGCGGGCCAGTTCGGCCGCGAGGGCGTACGGGCTGGTGAAAGGCGACGCCATGATGGCCGCCGAACTGCTCGCCCTGGCCCGCAAGGTGCGGCGCGACGGTGAGATCAGGGAAGGCGAGCTCGAAGTGCCCGGCCGCAAGTTCGGCCAGGAGTCCACCACGTTCGCGGTCAGGGTCGCGCCGCTCGGCTCCAACGGCCAGGTGCTCGTCCTCGCCGAGGACCAGACAGAACGCTTCAGAGTCGAAGCCGTACGGCGAGATTTCGTGGCCAACGTCAGCCACGAGCTCAAGACGCCGGTCGGCGCGCTGAGCCTGCTGGCCGAGACGATCCAGGACGCGGCCGACGACCCCGAGGCGGTCACCAGGTTCGCCGGGCGCATGCAGCACGAGGCGGCCCGGCTCACCTACCTGGTGCAGGACCTGATCACGCTGTCCCGGATCCAGGGCGCGGAGGCCATCCCGACCCCCGGCCCGGTGCCGGTGGACGAGACCGTGCACGAGGCCATCGACCGGTGCAACACCAAGGCGGCCTCCAAGGACATCACCCTGGTGGCCGGCGGCACCGAGGGTTTAAACGTGTGGGGCGACGACGAGCTCCTGGTCACCGCACTGCGTAACCTGATCGACAACGCGGTGGCCTACAGCCCCGAGCACACCAGGGTCGTGGTGAGCGCCCGCCCCGCCGGTGAATCGGTCGAGGTCAGCGTCAGCGACCAGGGCATCGGGATCCCCGAAGGCGCGCAGGAGCGCATCTTCGAACGGTTCTTCCGGGTCGACGCGGCCCGGTCGAGAGCGACGGGCGGCACCGGTCTCGGGCTCGCCATCGTCAAACACGTCGCCGTCGCGCACGGCGGCGAAGTCACGGTGTGGAGCAAAGAGGGCTCCGGATCGACCTTCACCCTCCGTCTCCCCGCCTTCGGCGGCGTGGCGGTGGCGGTACCACGCACCACAACCCCCATGGAGGCGGCCACATGACCCGGGTACTCGTCGTGGAGGACGAGGAATCGTTCTCCGACGCCCTGTCCTACATGCTTCGCAAAGAGGGCTTCGAGGTGGCCGTGGCGGCCACCGGGCCTGAGGCGCTGGAGACCTTCGACCGAAACGGCGCCGACCTGGTGCTGCTCGACCTGATGCTGCCCGGCCTGCCGGGCACCGAAGTCTGCCGCTCCCTCCGGCAACGCTCCAAAGTCCCAGTGATCATGCTGACCGCCAAGGACAGCGAGATCGACAAGGTGGTCGGCCTGGAACTCGGCGCCGACGACTACGTCACCAAGCCGTTCTCCTCCCGCGAGCTGGTGGCCCGGATCCGGGCCGTCCTGCGCCGTCAGGGTGACGTCGAGGAGCTGGAGTCCGCCATCCTGGCCGCCGGCCCGGTCCGGATGGACGTGGACCGGCACATCGTCGCGGTCCGCGGCCAGCAGGTCCAGCTTCCCCTCAAGGAGTTCGAACTCCTGGAGGTCCTGCTCCGCAACGCCGGCCGCGTCCTCACCCGCGGCCAGCTCATCGACCGCGTCTGGGGCGCCGACTACGTGGGCGACACCAAGACCCTCGACGTCCACGTCAAACGCCTCCGCGCCAAGGTCGAATCCGACCCCGCCAACCCCCGCTGCATCCTCACGGTCCGCGGCCTCGGCTACAAATTCGACCCCGTCATCGAGGACTAGCCCAAAACCCAAGAAACCCCCTGGCCCGTTCACCGGCCAGGGGGTTTCTCGCTGACTGCACTTGGGCGGCCCCGACACTCTTGGCGCCGGGACGGTGAGAAGGGGAACGGTCGTAAACGGCGCCGGATAGCGGCGAGCAACCCGATTTGTTCAGTGACTTGTCGCCGCGGTCGGAGAAGCGGAGGCGACCGGGCTGGGGGCCGGGAGCGCGCCCTGGACCGGGGGCAGGGTCGCGTACTCGCGGCTGCGGGTGATCACCGGAACGTCCAGGGTGATGTCGCCCGCGGTCTGGAACTTCAGCGTCAGCTTGAGGCTCTCGCCGCCGCGCAGGGCGGTCTTGAGGCCCTCGACGGTGAGCTGCGGCGCCGGCTGACCGGTGTTCACCAGGGTGTGCGGGGGAACCGCGACGGGTGCGGCGACCTTCACCGAGGTGGCCTGGTCGGGCAGCGGGGTCACGCTGACCAGGCTGTCGGGCGCCGCGTTCTGGTTGGTGAGGATCAAGTACAGCGGAGCGGCCCCGCCGGCCGGGATCTGGCCACCGGAGTCGGGCCCGAGCACGAACGCCTGGCTGATCCGCATGCCCCGCTCGCCGTACGCGTTGTCGCTGATCAGGACCTGCGCTTCGGTCGGCGAGTACGGCAGGTTGGTGTTGGCCTGGTCGCCCGCGCCGCACGCGGCCAGCGCAGGGGCGGCGGCGAGGAGCGCGGCAACGACGATCACCCTGCGGCGGCTGGTGCTGGTCACGGCTTGAGGTCTCCTTGTTACCCGGTCAGATAGAGCTGGGGATCACCCTATCGATGGGAGGCGCCCCTCCCCGCACCGGGCCGGTTTCCCCTGATTTGGCAGGTCACCCGGTATGCCAGAGTTGCCCATTCACAGAGTCGACTGGTTGTCAAGTCCCAAAATGAGGCTTTGACCTGCAGTTATGGTGATTTCACTGTTCCGGGAGGCTGTTGACGCGTGGTACCCTGGAGTACAGCGGAAGGGGTACTTGTCACATGACTTTCCAGGTCGGCGACACGGTCGTCTACCCCCATCACGGGGCTGCTCGGATCGAAGCCATCACCACTCGGACCATAAAGGGTGAGGAAAAGACCTACCTGGTGCTCAAGGTCGACAAGGGCGACCTTACCGTCCAGGTGCCAGCGGAGAACGCCGAACTTGTCGGTGTGCGTGACGTCGTAGGCCAGGAAGGCCTTGAGCGCGTCTTCGACGTGCTTCGCATGCCGCACACCGAGGAGCCAACCAACTGGTCCCGCCGCTACAAGGCCAACCTTGAGAAGCTGGCGTCCGGCGACGTCAACAAGGTGGCCGAGGTCGTTCGCGACCTGTGGCGTCGTGACCGGGAACGCGGTCTCTCGGCGGGCGAGAAGCGGATGCTCGCCAAGGCTCGGCAGATTCTGGTCAGTGAGCTCGCTCTGGCGGAGAAGACCAACGAGGACAAGGCAGAAGCACTTCTCGACGAGGTGCTGAACTCCTGAACACGTTTTTTCCAAGGGTGGGCGTCGGAATCGACGTCCACCCTTTTGCTTCCGGCCGCGAGCTCCACTTGGCGGGCCTCTATTGGCCAGACCAAACCGGTCTGGCCGGCCACTCCGACGGTGACGCCGCCGCGCACGCCTGCTGCGACGCGTTACTGTCGGCCGCCGGCCTGGGCGACCTGGGCGGCCTGTTCGGCACCGCCGACCCGCGCTGGGCGGGCGCGTCCGGCGCGACCCTGCTGACCGAGACCGCCAGACGGGTCCGGGCCGCGGGCTTCGAAATCGGCAACGTGGCTGTTCAGGTCATCGGCAACCGGCCGAAGCTGGCGCCCCGCCGTACCGAGGCGGAGTTGGCGTTGAGCGCGGCCGTCGGCGCGCCGGTGAGCGTGAGCGCGACCACCACCGACGGCCTGGGCCTCACCGGGCGCGGCGAAGGCGTCGCGGCGATGGCCACCGCGCTGGTTCTTGACCCGTTCCAACCGCCTTCGAACATCTCGCCAACCTGATCGCCCGCCCGCGCGTCTCACATGCAGGCGGCGGCAACCTGTGACCAGGCGCGGTAACGGGTTGCCGCCTTCCGTATTTTGGCGACTGTCCGTATGTTCCGATTGCGGGTTGTGACGGCAAGTATGGGGTATTTCTCCCTCTAAGGGGGAATTGTTATGATCGGATCCATCATCAGTGCTTTGATCATCGGGGCGATCATCGGGGCGCTGGCCCGGTTGATCCTGCCGGGTCGGCAGCACATCAGCTGGGCTCTCACGATCATCGTCGGTATCGTCGCCGCGCTGATCGGGACACTGATCGCGCACTGGCTGGGGTTCGCCAACACGCGCGGAATCGACTGGTGGGAGCACATCCTGCAGCTGGTGCTCGCCATCATCGGCGTGGGCGCCGTCGCGGCCAGACGGCCAACCAGCGGATAGGACGAAATTTCTGGCGCTGAGGACTAATTCTCTGGGACCGGGTATTTGCCATCCCTTGAGGGTGCAAGTGACACCTTCAAGCGGAGGTCGATATGTCCATCGAGACCATTCTCGGCGCCATCGTCATCGGTGCGGTCATCGGCGCGCTCGGACGGCTGCTGCTGCCCGGACGTCAGCCGATCGGCTGGATCCTGACCGTCGTCGTCGGCATCATCGCGGCCCTCATCGGTACCGCGATCGCCCAGTCGCTCGGCGTCGCCACCACCAACGGCATTGACTGGATCGAGATCGTCATGCAGGTCGTGCTCGCGATCGTCGGGGTCGGGGCCGTCGCCGCGCTGCGTGGCCGAACGCGCGTATAGCCGGATCACGGCGAGTGCACGGTTCCCGTGACCTCGCCTAGCCCGACCCCGAGGGCGGATCTCGCGGAGATCATGACCGTGTCCCCGTCCTCCAGGAAGACCCGCTCAGCCCCTTTGGGGAGCTGCAGCGGGTTCTTCCCGTTCCAGGTCATTTCCAGGAGCGTGCCCGGATCGTCTGGCCCGGAGATCGGGCCGGAGGTCAGCAGGTCACCCGTGCGTAGCTGAGCGCCGCTCACCGTCGTGTGGGTGAGCAGCTGCGGGCCGGTCCAGTAGTGCAGGCCGTACGGCGGGCGGGAGACCACCTCGTCGTTCAGGGTCACTTCGAGGGACAGGTCCAGGCCCCAGGGCTCGGTGACGTGGAGGTAGCCGGGGGGTGCGGGGTGCTGCGGGGGCTGGGCCGTACGGGCATGGTCGAGGGCCTCCAGCGGCACCACCCACGGGGAGATCGTGGTCGCGAACGCGCGCCCCGTGAACGGGCCCAGCTGCTGGAACTCCCAGTTCAGCAGGTCCTGCGCCCGCCAGGTGTTCACCAGGACCACGCCGAAGACGTGCTCCCGGAACGCCCGAGTTCCGACCGGATGGTTGGCGGGCATTCCGACGACGTAACCGATCTCCGGCCCGATGTCCAACTTCCTGGACGGTCCCACGTCCGCCTCGCCGCGCTGGCCGCCCGGCCGCAGAATCGGCGTCCCCGAGACCACGACACTTCCCGCCCGGCCGTGATGCGCGACCGGCATCTGCCGCCAGTTCGACCTGATCGGGTCCATCGCCGGCGGCCGGAACATCCGCCCCATATTCGTGGTGTGGTCCAGTGAGCCCTGGAAACAGGCCAGGTCGGCCACTGCGAACGGCAGATGCAGTAGTACTTCGCTCATCGGCACCAGCGCGGGCAGCACGGCCGGCCGATGTCCCTCGTCGGTCAGCAACTCGATCAGCCGCTCCCGCGTCGACCGCCACACCTCCGGCCCCGCCGCCAGAAACCAGTTCAACGTCCCCGCGGCGAACCAGCGCGCCTCAGGCAGCGCGCCCGTCGCCCGCAACAGATCCAGATCGACCACGTGCTCGCCGATGGCGACTCCTACCCGAGGCAGCTCTCCGCGCCTCGAAAACACCCCATAGGGCAAATTCCACCCGGGAAACCCACTTCCCTCAGGAACCCAAACCCACGACGCGATCGGCATGCCTCCCCTGTTCCCCCGTTCGAGTCAGGAGGCGGCACACCCAAGGTCATTTTCTGGCAGAACTGCTGGACAGGGGTTCTTCAGCTGGGTGGGAGAGGGGTGCTTCGCATTCTGCCGGAGGGAGGGGCCGGGGGTTCCGCGCCGGAGGGGAGGCGGCGGGTGGTGGAGTTGAGTTCTTCGGGGTCGGCGGCGTCGATGCCGTGTTCCGGGTCGGGGGAGTCGCGGACTTGGCGGATCGGCTGGGTGTCGACGCCTGCTTCTTCGTTCTCGTCGGGTTCGGCCGGAGGGGAGAAGCGTGCGGCGATTTGGGCGGCGGCTTCGTCGTAGCGGCGGGAGAGGGCTTCGGCGGCCGCGTCGTCGGAGGCGACCAGGTCGGGTGCCGTCTGGGCGTTGACTTCCCGTGCTTCCAGGTACTCGGAAGCGGTGGTTTCTTCCGGGGTTGTGGGGGTGATCTCGTCGGCTGTTCCCGCCCAATAGGAGACGTCGGGGTCGTCCTGGGCTTGGGTCGATGTCTCGACGCTTTGGGTGGGCTGCGTTTGGCCCGGCTCTTCGGCGCTCGGAGTTTCTGGGGTCTCGGCTTCTTGGGGCTGGGTCGGCGCTTCGGAACCGTGGCTGGACGGCTGCCTGCTGGGGGTGGCGGCCGGGTTTGTCGGGCAGGTGTCGCTCTGGTCGGAGTAGTCGGCGAAGGCCGGGTCGTCCGGGGTGGCTTCGGGGTCGTCGTCGAGGTCGGGGGTGGCCGTCGCGGCGGGGGAGCCTGGGCGGGGGTGGACGAGGACGTCGCCGACGTTCGGGCGGATCAGGTCGCCCCAGCGGGTGGGGCGTTTGGGGCGAGTCGGTTGTTCTGGGGCGGGGTCTTTGGGTTGGGGATCTGCGGCGGAGTCGTCGGCCTGGGGAAGCGGGGCGGGGTCTTCGACCTGGGGAGAGGGGGTTTTGGTTCGGGGGAGTGGGGGTGCCAGCTCGGGTGGGGCGACGGTTTCCGTTACCGGGCTGACCGGGACCGGAGGTGTGTAGTCGGGTGGGGCCGCGGCTTCGGCGGATATATGGGGATCCGGGAGCGCATGCCGTACCGACGGAAGAATGACCGGGTAGGGGTTCGTGGAGACCCCGGCCGCGTCGATGGTCCGGCCCGAAACGGGGGCGGAATGGTCCTCGTCGAAGGGGACGAGTTCGTCGATGTCGTTGTCGCCGTTGAGGTCGGCGCGCCGGGCTTGGGTGTGTTTGACCAGGGCAAGCAGGAGCCACAGCCCGATCACCAGCATGATCCACGGCAGCAGCGCGACCGTGATCGCCGCCTGCCGGGGATCGAAACTGGCGCCGGTCGCGGTGGCCACGGTGGCCGCGCCCGCGCCCGCCAGGAGTAGAAGGAGGATGGCGCCGACCTGGATGCGTACCAGTAATCGGCCGGAGCGGAGCAGTGGCACGCTGATCAACGCGACGATCAGAAGCGCGTCGAAACCGGCCGGGTAGAGGTAGGCGAGACGCGGTTCTGCCCGGCCCTGGAGGGCGAGTTCGCGCAGGTCGTCGAAGGAGAGTGCGCAGGCGGCCCCGGCGAGGATGGCGAGCGCGAGACCGGCCAGGCCAATGGCCAGCCGGCGCAGCACCAGCGGAATTCCGGCCGGGCGGGAAGCCGGGGCCGTACGGATGGCTGATGGGCGGGAGGTCGAGCCTGCCGCCGCGGGGGGAGTCGCGTCCATGGCTTTTCGAGCCTACCGACTCACCCGCCGCCCATTGATTTATGACACGGGCGAAATGGCATGATCGACACATGGGGAATACATCATTGCCGGAACGGGTCCGCGACCTGTTCGACGGCGTCAACTTCGCCACCGTCTCCAGCGTGAACCAGGACGGGAGCCCGCAGACCTCGGTCGTGTGGGTACGCACCGACGGTGACGACATCCTGTTCTCAACTGTCAAAGGCCGCCGCAAGCACCGCAACCTGGAGCGTGACCCGCGCACCTCGATCTTGATCGTCGACCCGTCCGACCCTTATGTGTACGCCGAGATCCGCGGCCGGGTGGCGCTCGTCGACGACCCGAAGGGCGACCTGATCCAGGAGCTTTCCCAGAAGTACTACAAAAGGCCGTTTGTAGAGGCGAACCCGGACAATGAACGAGTGATAGCCCGCATCACCCCAGAGAAGGTGTATCTCCGGGGTTAGTCTGGGGTGTACGGCGGCCGAAATGGCGGGGTTCACGCTGCGGTAAGTCGGCCTGTGCTGGCGTGAGAGGCGTTAGCCTTGCCTTTGTGAGCCTGAACCTCTATGACACCAGCACGCGTACGGTCCGTGAATTCGTGCCGATCGAGCCCGGCCGGGTCTCGATCTACCTGTGTGGTGCGACCGTTCAAGCTCCGCCGCATATCGGGCATATCCGCTCGGGCGTCAACTTCGACGTGCTCCGCCGCTGGCTCACCCGCCAAGGCTACGACGTCACCTTCTGCCGCAACGTCACCGACCTGGACGACAAGATCATCCGAGTCTCCGCCGATGAGGGCGTGCCCTGGTTCGTCGTCGCCGAGCGTAACCAGCGCGCCTTCACCTGGGCCTACGATCAGCTCGGCTGCCTCCCGCCCACGGTCGAACCGCGCGCGATGGGCCACGTCCCCGAGATGATCGAACTGATGCACCGCCTGATCGACAAAGGTCATGCGTACGCGTCGGGTGGTGACGTCTATTTCGACGTGCGCTCCTACGCCGACCGCTACGGCAAGCTCTCCAACCAGAAACTGGAGAACATGCTCGCCGCGGGCGACACCGACATCGACTCCGCCAAACGCGACCCCCGCGACTTCGCCCTCTGGAAGGGCGAGAAGCCCGGCGAGCCGACCTGGCCGACCCCCTGGGGCCGCGGCCGCCCCGGCTGGCACCTCGAATGCTCCGCGATGGCCACCAAATACCTCGGCGGCACCTTCGACATCCACGGCGGCGGCGTCGACCTGATCTTCCCGCACCACGAGAACGAGATCGCCCAGTCCCAGGCGGCAGGCGACGGCTTCGCCCGCTACTGGATGCACAACGGCATGCTCCAACTCAGCGGCACCAAGATGAGCAAATCCCTCGGCAACTCGCTGCTCATCCCCGAAATGCTGCGCAAAGTCCGCCCCGTCGAACTGCGCTACTACCTGATCGCCGCCCACTACCGCTCCGCGATCGACTATTCAGAAGAAGCTCTCCAGGAATCGGCCGCCGGCTACCGCCGCCTCGAAGGCTTCGTCTCCCGCGCCGCCGAGGTCATCCACGACGTCGACGCCACCGCCCCCCTGCCGCAGGCCTTCGTCGACGCACTCAACGACGACCTGAACGTGTCCCAGGCCCTCGCGGTCATCCACGAGGTCGTCCGCGAAGGCAACGTCGCCCTCGCCCAGGGGAACAAGGAGCAGGTCGCCCGCCATCTGGCCGAAACCCAGACCATGCTGGACGTTCTCGGGTTGGACCCGCGCTCCACGCAGTGGCGCAACACCGGCGACTCCGGCCTGCGCGAGGTCGTCGACGCACTCATCGCCGTCGCCCTCGAACAACGCCAGGCCGCCCGCGCCCGCAAGGACTACGCCGCCGCGGACGCCATCCGCGAGCAGCTGGCCGCCGCAGGCGTCGTCGTCGAGGACACACCGCAGGGTCCTCGCTGGGAGCTCGCCCGCTGACTTTTGGGGAGAGGGCCTCGTACAGACGGATAGGCTTGGTGTCATGGGTGCAGGGGGACGGGCTTCGGGTAAGCCCGCGAAGAAGCAGGGTGCGACCAGAGGCACCGGCGGCAAGGTCCGGCGATCTCTCGAAGGCAGGGGTGCCACCCCGCCCGCCGAGGCACGCCACTGGTACAAGGACAAGGCGCGCGCCGAACGGCTCGCCCGCGAGGAGCGCGGCGGGGCGACCACACGCCGTCCTGCGGTGCGCCCTCGCAAGAGCGAGGACGCCCCCGAGTACATCGGTGGCCGCAACCCCGTCGTCGAGGCCCTCCGCGCCGGCGTCCCCGCCTCAGCTCTGTACGTCGGACAGCGCCTGGACAACGACGATCGCGTCAAAGAGGCCATCAAAATCGCGGCCGACAAGGGCATCGCCCTCCTCGAAGCCTCCCGCGAGAAACTCGACCGCCTCTGCGACGGCGCGATCCACCAGGGCTTGGCGCTCCAGGTCCCGGCGTACGAGTATCACCACCCGAACGACCTGATCGGCTACGCCCAGGACGCCGCCGAGACCCCCCTCATCGTCGCCCTGGACAGCGTCACCGACCCCCGCAACCTCGGCGCCATCGCCCGCTCCGCCACCGCCTTCGGCGCCCACGGCCTCCTCATCCCGTCCCGCCGCTCCGCAGGCGTCAGCGCAGGCGCCTGGAAGACCTCCGCGGGCACCCTCGCCACCCTCCCCGTGGCCCGCGCCAGCAACCTCACCCAAACCCTCCAGGGCTACCGCGAATCCGGCCTGTTCATCATCGGCCTGGACGGCACCTCCACCCAGGACATCTCCACCACCTCCCTCGCCACCGACCCCCTCGTCATCGTGGTCGGCTCCGAAGGCAAGGGCCTCTCCCGCCTGGTCCGCGAATCCTGCGACCAAACCGTCCGCATCCCCATGAGCACCGCCACCGAATCCCTCAACGCCGGCGTCGCCGCAGGCATCGCCCTTTACGAGATCTCCCGCCTCCGCCGGCAGTGACGCCCCATGTCGCGGCCCGGTAGACTTGCTGGGCTTGACACGCCGCCTTAGCTCAATCGGCAGAGCATCTGTCTTGTAAACAGAAGGTCTGGGGTTCGATTCCCCAAGGCGGCTCCCAGCTCAAAGGCCCCTTACCATGATCAGAAGGGGCCTTTCGCCGTTCGTACAGCAGCGAAATACAGCAACGTCCTCAGTCGTCACCGTCGATGCACTGACTCAGCCGGTCGAGGGCCTCGGCTCGAAGGCAGGCCGCCAGGCGCCGTACCGCCCGATGGTGCTCTGGAGGGATCAGCCGTTCTCAGAAGGCGCCAGGGCGATCCTGTCGGGAGTTGCGTTCTTCCGCCCTCAGGTACCGCGCCTCGTCCTCTATCAGTAGTTTGATCAATCCACTCATAGTGCGCGGATTGATCCCGGCCTCCATTCCGGCACTTTCCATCGCACGTATGTCGCGCTGTTCCAGCCAGCATTCGAGGGTCGGCGCATCGACGTGAAGCAGGCGCGCCGCCTCGTGGAGGGCGGGTCGTATCTCATGTTCCGCCATGTCCCACCTTCGTTGTGAATACCGCGTTAGGGGGTCGCGCTCACGACGCTACTCGCTGGCAGTCTGGATTGGGCTCGGCGAGCAGATGGGCGGACAGCGGCATCCGGTGTGGCCAGACCGCGGGACTGAGCAGGAGTAAGGGGAGGATGCTCGGTGCCGGCGGCCGCCTCCTGCCCCGAATCGACGGCGACGCCCTCTCTTCGTCCTATTTGTCCGGGCAATGTCCCGATCTTGCTAACACCCTTGTACCAGGCGCTCACGCCGCTTTGATCGCAACCTTTGTGTGCGTTGCGGTGATGGCTGGCGTAGGTGAGGATCGCAACCAGGACGGAGCCGTAGGAGAGTGAGTAGCCGACCGGCCACAGCGTTGCCGATTGCGGCATGCCCTGATCTCCACCGGTGTTCGTATCGGTTCCCTCTGTGCCAAGCTCAACTGGGACATATGGTGATGGAGTTCCCAGTGCGGCATGAGTAGGGCGAGACTTGGTGTATCAGACTGTGACGATGACGAAGCCGGCGACAATCTCCGCGACGACCCGGTCGAACCGCACCGGCTCGACCTCGTCCAGGCCGTGCTCGCTATGCGCCAGCACCAGTAGCCCGTCGATCAACCGCTCGGTCCGCCGGTTGGCCTCCAGCAATTCCGCTCGGAAACGGTCGATCCGCTCAGGGGTGAGGTCGGCCAGGCCGATCTGGATGGCCGCCCGCTGAATGGCGAGCGGCGTCCGTAGCTCATGCGAGACGTTCGCGACGAACCTGCTCTGTGCGGTCACCGCGCGTTCAAGCCGGTCCAGCATGGCGTCGAAGGTGTCGGCCAGCTCTTTCAACTCGTCCTTCGGGCCCTTGAGCGCGATCCGTTCGTCCAGGTTCGTCACTGACAATCGCCGGGCGGCCGACGTGATCCGCCCCAACGGCCGCAGCGTACGCCCGGCCAGCCACCACCCGGCCCAGATCGAAACCGCCACCAGCACCACCCCCACGACCAGCGTGATGATCGAAAGGTCGGGGCGCTGATGGACGTCTGCCGCACGATGACGGGCGTGCCGTCAGGGACCCCACGGACGATGGTCGTTTCGATCTTCGTTTGCCCCACAACGGCGTACGTGATGAAGACGCTGACGGCGACCAGCACGGCGATGGTCGTGGCGATGAACAGGACGCTGTAGAGCGCGGCGAGCCGGAACCTGAGCGTCATGGCAGGCGGTATCCGCTGCCTGCGACTGTCTCGATGACCGGAGGGTCACCGAGTTTGGCGCACAGCTTGCTCATGGTGACCCGGACGACCCCACTGAACGGGTCGGTGTGCTCGTCCCAGGCCCGTTCCAGCAGTTCCTCCGCGCTCACGATCGCGCCGTCCGCCCGCATCAGGACCTCCAGTACGGCGAACTCCTTGCGCGACAGCGCCAGATAGCGGCCGTCCCGGAACGCCTGCATGCGCGGTGTGTCGAGGACGATGTCCCCTCGGGTCAGCAGTGGCGGGACGGGCGCCTGGCTGCGGCGTCCGAGGGCCTGGACACGTGCCACGAGTTCCGCGTAGTCGAATGGCTTGGGCAAGTAGTCGTCGGCACCGAGGCCGAGCCCGGCGACCCGATCGCGAACGACGCCGCCGCCGTCAGCATCAGGATCCTCGTACGGGCGCCCGCCTGCGCGAGGTCACGGCAGATGGCATCGCCAGGCCTTCCCGGTAGATCGCGGTCGAGCACGAGCACGTCGTAGTCGTTGACGCTGAGCCGTTCGGTCGCGGTTGTGCCGTCGTACGCGATGTCGACCGCCATCGCGTACCTGCGCAGTCCGTCGGCGACCAGGTCCGCGAGAGCCTTCTCGTCTTCCGCCACCAGCACCCGCATGACCCAAGTCATACCCGGTCTGGAGTTTCCCTGGCGTTAACGGACGCGGAGACGGCCGCGAAACGTCTCCGCCGCGATCGTGTCCCACATGAAGAAGCTCTTGTTCCCCCTGGCGTTCCTGGTCGCGGGATGCGGCGTCATTCCGGGCCTCGGCGCCGAAGACAACAATCACGACCAGCTGGTCAAGTACGCCCAGTGCTTGCGCCAGCAAGGAATCAATGCCGCCGACCCGCCCCCGGGCGAGGACTCCTTCAACCTCAACGCCCGTGGCGTGCCCAAGGACAAGCTCGAAGCCGCACTGCAGACCTGTAAGCAATACCGCCCACAGGAGCGCCCGCCCAGCGCGGAGGACCTCGAAAGGATGCGCAAGACGGCCGCCTGCCTGCGCAGGAACGGCATTGACGCGTCCGATCCGACAGCCGCCGATCCGGGGATCAGGGTCGGCTCACCCCCGCCCGGCAAGGACCTCGACGCGATCACGGCCGCCTGCCAGAAAGAGGTGGACCAGTGAGATGGCTGGTCGCAACGGCCCTCGTGGTGACCGCCTGCAGTCCGCCGCAGGCGGCCGCTCCGTCGTTTCCCACGGCACCCGTCGTCCGTACGGACCTGGTCAGCAGGACCAATGTGGACGGCACGCTCGGCTACGCCGCCGGCAGAACCCTGGTCGGCGGTTTGGGGACTGTGACGTGGCTGCCCGCGGATGGCCGGATCATCAGGCCCGGCCAGCGGGTCTACGCGGCCGACGGCCACCCCGTTCCACTCATTTACGGACGGATCCCGCTGTGGCGAACGCTGTCGGTTGGAGTGCGGGGTCCGGATGTGCGGGTGGTCGAGCGGAATCTTGCCACCTTGGGCTATTCGCTGGTCGTGGATGACCGGTTCACCTGGGCGACGGCGAAGGCCGTCAAGGCTTGGCAGCGCCACCTCGGCCGGCCCCAGACCGGCATGCTCGCCCCGTCCGAGGCTGTCGTAGAGCCCGGCCCGATCAGGGTCGCCTCCCGTACCGGACGGCTCGGCGGACCCGCATCGGGGCCGCTGCTCACCGTCACCGGCACGACCCGCCAAGTCTTCGTCGACATTCCCGTCGACCAGCAGCAACTCGCGGTCAAAGGCGGAAAGGTCACCATCACGCTCCCCGGCGGAAAGACCACGACCGGGCACGTCACCACCATCGGCACCGTCGCGAAGGCGGCCTCCACCGGCCAGACCGGGCAGGGCACCGAGACGGCCACCATCGCCGTCACGATCACCCTCGACCACCCGAAGGCCCCGGGACGTCTTGTCGCGGCACCTGTCACCGTCGGGTTCGCCAGCACCGTTCACAAGGGCGTGCTCGCCGTACCCATCGAGGCCCTGCTCGGGCAGGCGGACGGCACGTTCGCGGTCCAGGTGGCGGGAAAGGCTGTCCCGGTCGAGCTCGGACTGTTCGCGGGAGGGCTGGTCGAGGTCACCGGGGCGGCCGAGGGCACGCGGGTTGAGGTGCCCAAACCGTGAGCGTGATCGAGCTGGAGCGGGTGTCCAAGTCGTACCCGGGCGGGTTGCAGGCCCTGCGCGACGTCACGCTGACGATCGGCCCAGGGGAGCTGGTGGCCGTCTGCGGGCCGTCCGGGTCGGGCAAGTCGACCATGCTGCACCTCATGGGGACGCTCGACCGGCCGAGCGAGGGCCGCGTCAGGCTGCTGGGCCATGACATGGCCACGCTGTCCGACCGGCGGCTTTCGGCGGTACGAGCGCACTGGATCGGGTTCGTCTTCCAGCAGTTCTTCCTCACCCCCCACCTCACGGCTGTGGACAACGTGGCCACCCGCCTGCTCTACCTGGGCGTCCCCGCCCGTCGCCGGGCCATGGCCGCGCGTGAGGCGCTCGAACGCGTCGGGCTCGGCAATCGGCTCACCCATGCCCCGCACGAGTTGTCGGGCGGCGAACGCCAGCGGGTGGCCATCGCCCGAGCCCTGGTCGCACGACCGGCGGTGTTGCTCGCCGACGAGCCCACCGGCAACCTCGACACGGCCTCCGGCGCGGGCATCTTCGACATCCTGTGGAAACTGCACGAGGAGGGCACCACCGTCGTGGTCATCACCCACAACACCGACCTCGCCGAGGCCGTCCCACGCCGCGTGGACCTCTTGGACGGGAGGCTCCAGTGATTCCCGTACCGGCCCGGCTGAGCGCATGGGACCTGGCCGGCGTCGGGCTGGCCGGGCTGCGGGCACGCCGGGGCAGGGCCGTGCTGTCGGCCCTCGGGGTGGCCCTGGGGATCGCGTCGATGATCGCCATACTGGGAATCAGCACGGTCAGCAGCGCCGGACTGCAGGAGCAACTCGCCCGTGTCGGGACGAACGTGCTGACCGTGGCACCAGGCCATTCAATCCTCGGCGGTAAGGCCTCGCTGCCGCTCGAATCGGTCGCCCGCGTCTCCCACGTGCCCGGTGTCGTCGGCGCCACCGCCATCGCGTACGTGAACGGGGCGACCGCCCGCCGTACCAACTTGATCGACTCGGCGGTCACCAACGGTGTCGGAGTCGCCGCCGCGAGGCTCGACCTCCTCGCGACGCTGAAGGGCACCGTCAGGTCGGGCACGTTCCTCAACGCCGCCACCGCCCGCTACCCGGCCGTCGTCCTCGGTACGTATGCCGCCGACCGGTTCGGCATCGACCGGCCCGGACGGCAGATCTTCGTCGCGGGCCGGTGGATGACGGTCATCGGCATACTCAACCCGCTTCCGCTCGCCCCCGACATCGACGCCGCCGCGCTCGTCGGCTGGCCGTACGCGGAAAAGGAACTCGGTTTCGACGGCCACCCCACCATCGTGTACGAACGGTCGACCGACGACCGCGTCACCACGATCGCGAAGGTACTCGCCGCGACCGTCAACCCCGAACATCCCGACCAAGTTCAGGTCAGCCGCCCGTCCGACGCTCTCACCGCGGAACTGGCCGCGCGCGCCGCGTTCAACGGCCTCTTCCTCGGGCTCGGCGCGGTCGCCCTCCTCGTCGGCGGCATCGGCATAGCCAACGTCATGGTCATCTCGGTACTGGAACGCCGCCAGGAGATCGGCCTGCGCCGCTCCCTCGGGGCGACGCGAGGGCAGATCCGTCTGCAGTTCGTGGTCGAAGCGGTGGTCCTGTCCCTGTGCGGGGGCGTCGCGGGGACCATCGTCGGCCTGGCCGCGAGTCTGCTCTTCGCTTTCGCCCAAGGCTGGCCTCTCGCGCTCCCCGCCCAGGTCATCACGCTCGGTGTCACTGCGGCCGTACTGGTCGGAATCGTCTCCGGCCTCTACCCGGCCCGCCGCGCCGCCGCCCTCACTCCGACCGAAGCTTTGGCGACGGGATGAGCGAACCTATTTCATCCTGGGTAGCGGTTGGCTTCGATGGCCCGATCGCGGTGGCGCGGCGCGGGCAATGGCGCAGCTTCGCCAGGACCTTCCATGTTTCAGGGCCGAGACGGCGCGATCAGGCGATAAGCAGACGCACGCCAAGCTCTGCCGCGTCGAGATCGACGAAGTCGCGGTTGCTTTCGGCCCACCGGCCGGATGCGAGGTCATCACGGAGGCTGCGCACTGCCCGCTGCTCGGCGACCGGCCCGACTCTGGCCCAGATCGACATTCCGCTGCGGATATCCTCATCCAGGTACGCCTCGGGCCGGCGCCAGTAGGCCTCGTAGAAACCGTCCGCGCAGTCCCACGGAATGAGCACCGGTTCCACCCGGGCTCCGATCGAGCGGGCCAGCTCAGTCAGCGACGGCCGGCCGACGAGAAGGCCAGCGCGCTCGGGCAGATAGTCGCGATCCAGCCAGAACAGATCGAGGGCACTGAAGTCCTTCGTGAACACCACCACGCGGCGAGCGACCCGCCGCATCTCGCGCAGACCCGCGATCGGGTCCTGCCAGTGATCGATGGTGGCGAAAGCCATCGCGGCGTCGAAGGACTGGTCCTCGAACGGAAGGTTCTCCGCGAAGGCGGCCACGCACGGCGCCGCGCCTGCGGGGCGCTGCGCCCGCATGACCGCCGACGGTTCCACCGCGGTGACGTCGCGGTCGGAGGGCTCGTAAGAGCCGGTGCCCGCCCCGACATTGAGCACGGTCCGCGCATCGCCGAGCGCGGCCCAGACCTGGGTCGCGATCCGCGGCTCGGTGCGCCGCGTGACGGTGTAGGTGGCTCCGATGGCGTCGTACAGCTGTGCGCGGGACATCAGGCTGCCTCCATCTCCGGGTGGCAGATCATCGTCGCGACCTACCGGGTCGATGTATCGGATCGATATATCGCCAAGATATGGCGATGGGCGCGCGCTGTGCAAGGCCAGGCGGAAGCAGCTTGCCGGAGCACTGCGGCGAGTGCGGGCGCGTACAACAGAGACGACAGGGCCTGCGCGTGCAGGCCCTGCCCTCATGCATGAATCACCCCCAAAGCGTGGCTGGCCCGACTGACGCCATGTTCGGCAGCGACTCCTACCGCCTTGCCCAGACCAAAGCCCGCGCCGAACACCAAACCGGTTGACCGCCCTGTCACGCGCAACGCGGCGCCACCATACTGTTGTCAGTTGCTCGCACGGACGGAGGCACCATGCTGAGGAAGCTGAGGAAGGCGGCCCTGCATCAACCCCTGGAGCGTCTCCTGACCGCTCGTGCTCGGCAGGCGCTGGACCTGGCTGAGCGGGAAGCACGGGCTCAGAGGCATGACCGCGTTACCGCCGATCACCTGTTGACGGGTCTGGCCCGCCTGGAGGAGAGCGTGGCCGTCAGAACACTCGACAGCCTCGGCGTCGACCTCGGCGGCACCCGCACCCGAGCGATGAGCGCAGACCTCGTCCGCCTCACGGAGGTGGCCCGCCGTGAGGCCGCCGGGCTCGGGCACCGGTATATCGGCACCGAGCATCTCCTGCTCGGCCTCCTCCATGAGGATGGAACAGAGGCCCTGGGCGTCGGCCTGCAACAAGCCCGCGATCAGATCATCAAGGTCCTCCACGGCGACGTCCTCTGAACTCGCTCCCCCCGGCAGGTCAAGGTGGCTCCCGAAGCCACCAACATTTGAGCCCCTTGATCAACGTCTGGCTCTCAATCCAACGAACACCCGGCTCTCGTTTACACCTTCGTAGCCACTGCTTCAATGAACGCGTGGTTCAGCAAGGAGCGCGTCATCGACGGCGAGAAGTTCTGGTTCCGCCTCTTCGACGAGTGACTCCGGGCCCCGGGTCCCGATTTTCGCCCGGGCCTTTTTCCATGAAAAGGGACGAAATGGCCATCGACTATTACCGTTCACTTCTGGAAGAGGAGAAATGGCCCGCCTCGGCCATGTGCTGGACGATCAT
>NZ_BLAD01000082.1 GCF_009687845.1 Acrocarpospora corrugata | reverse complement strand
GGACCGCCTCGTTCAGCGCGGCGCGCAACGTCGCGCGGATCCGCTGCAGCGTGGCCGCAGCGATCGGGGTGCCATACCGGGTCCGCCGCCGAGAGATCATGGCGAACATCCGGACGAGGTGTCGGCGCGTCAGCTGATTCAAAGGAATCGGTCCGAGATACGGGGCCAGGAACAGCCGGACATGGTCTTGATACGCCTTCACGGTCGGCGGTCGCAGCCACTGCGTCACGATGGACAACCAATACGTGAGCCACCGCCCGACCGTGCAGTGCGCAGTCACCGGAGCATCCTGACCTGACGCGATCAGATCAGTTGCCACCTGCCGGGCTGCCGCTTCGTCCGGGAAGCCTCCGTGGCGGATCCTGCGCCGACGCCCGGACACATCCGTCACCTGGATCGCGAAGTACCAGCTCCCGTGGTCTGTTTCGGCGAGCCGCCCACATCGCCCTCCCAGACGCTTGCCTGTCGTCTTGTTGGCGCAGCCGCATCGCTTGTACGCCACGCAGTGATCCTTGCTGTGTGTCACAGTCCACACCCCCCACCAAGACGACGGCCGATCCAGGCAAGAGCAGCTCCACGCGGGTTAAAAGCTTAAGAGATCGGCTTTCGCGTGATCCTGATTCTGCAGGTTAAGCGGTAAGTGTCTCTGGCAATACGTTCGGTGCCTGTGTGTCGCCATTGATCACACGAAGTCGGGCTTTGGCCAGAATGTTCATCCCGATGTAACGGCGGACTTCGCTCCATTCGTCGGTCTGCTCGGCCAGGACCGCGCCGACCAGGCGGATGATCGCGGCCCGGTCGGGGAAGATGCCGACCACGTCGGTGCGGCGGCGGATCTCCTTGTTCAGCCGCTCTTGCGGGTTGTTGGACCAGACTTGCCGCCAGACCTCGGACGGGAAGGCGGCGAAGGCCAGCAGGTCCTCGCGGGCCTGGTCCAGGTGCCGGCAGGCGGCCGGATACTTGGCCTCCAAAGCGTCGAGCACCCAGGCGTGCTGAGCGCGGACCGTCTGTTCGGTGTCCTGGTCGAAGATGGTGCGCACCAGGGTGGCCACCCACGGCTGGGCATTCTTGGGCACGGTCGTCAGCAGATTGCGCAGGTAGTGGGTGCGGCAGCGCTGCCAGGAGGCGCCCGGCAGGCAGGCGCCGACCGCGTCCACCAAACCCGGGTGGGCATCGGAGGTGACCAGTTGGACGCCGGACAGGCCGCAGGCCACCAGCGAGCGCAGGAAGGCCAGCCCGCGCCGTCCTCGCGGGGGGACACCTCCAGGCTGAGGATCTTCCGCTGGCCGTTGGCGTTGACCGCGGTCGCGACCAGGCAGTGGACGTTGACGATCCGGCCGCCCTCACGCACCTTCTGCGTGAGCACGTCCAACCAGAGGAAGGTGTAGGGGCCGCCGGCCAGGGCGCGGGTGCGGAACTCCTCCACCTGCGCGTCCACACGGAACAGGGCAATACACACGCGGGGGTCTGGTTGTCGCGAGAAGTTCGCAGCAAGGACACAATCGCGTGTCATCCGGAACGGTCGTCGGGTAGACGCCGCCGCATCAGGACTTGTCGCGAAACCTTGGTCGAGATCCCACTGAACGGGGGCCTGTCATACGCGGGAACACCTGTGGCAGCGGCCGAGAAGCATCTGACCTGTCGGGTTAAGCGTGAATCGCCGCCCGATCGCCAGATCGGCGGCGGTGTGGCTCAGGTCGCTCGCAGGGATCTCCAGCAGGACACCGCAGGACTGGCAGATGAGGTGGTGGTGCGGGGTTCTGTCCAGGCCGTAGAGAACCACTCCCGCCCACTCGATGCTGTGCAGTACATCGCTGTGACGTTCCGGTAGACGGTGGATGCGTTGATGGTCGGCCGCACAGCGGCCGTCAGCCGAGCCAGCGTTGACACGCTGTAATGCGTACCCGCCCGTTCCAGAATCGTCAGGACGGCCATCCGCGCCCCTGTCCGGCGCAGCCCACGTTCGGCCAGCATCTGGTCGGTCTCGATGCGGCCCACCTCCTCTGTTGCGATAATTATGCTATTGCAAATAATTCGCATATGGAGGTCTGGATGGACGGCGTCGTCCACGGGCGAATCGGTGAACTCGCCCGTGACGAGGAGACCGGCAAGGTGCGGTGCCACCTGTGCGGGCGGTCCTTTCGCGCCCTCGGCAGCCACATCCGGGTACACGACCTGACCGCCGATGCCTACCGGGAGGCTTTCGGTCTGTACGCGACCAAGGCGCTGACGTCACACGAACTGTCGGAGGTTCGCCGTGGCAGGCAGCAGCGGTTGTACCGGCGTTCCGCGGCCACCCGCGCCAGCCTCGAACCCGGCCGGAAACTGGCGCGATCCGGGAAACTCAACACCCTGGCCAGGCGAGACAGTCCGCAACGTCGTGCCGCCCAGCTCCGGGAACTGGAGGACGGGCGGGCCACCCGCGCGCGTGCCGCAGGGGAACGTCTGCTCACCGCACTCACCGACGCCGGTTTCCCCGACGAGGCCGCCGGGCTGCGCACGCTGTACGTCGATCGGCAGATCAGCGTGGACAACCTCGCGGCCATGCTCGGTGCCGGTCGCACCACCCTACGCAACGCCCTGGCCGCCGCCGGTGTCCCGTTACGCGCCACGGGAGTGAACAGTGACACGGGGCGCCGCTCCCGAGTCGCCCTCAACATCGAGCACGCGGCCGCACGCGTGGGCGCCGCCGATCTGCACCAGTGGCTGCGAGAGCGGCGCGCACAGGGGGCGAGCCTCCGACGGCTCGCGGCGGAGCTGGAGCGAAGCGTGCCATGGGTGCGAGCCCGGCTCGCAGAACAGACACGGTAGAGGAGTGCTCGTGAGGACGCGGCGCCATCGCGGACCTCGCCGCCGTCGGCGGCCTGCTCGTGGACGCGGGCGCCTCCCCGGCCTCCCTCGACTTGTCGGACGTCCCTCTGGACTGGTTCCACTTCGGAGGCCGTGCGTGCCCTCATGAAGATTTCCAGGAACCGGTGCGCACTTCGCGACGACTACTCCGTACAGGTGGAGTCTGCCTGTCGCCGTGGCCAGAAGCTGGCGGAGGTTGGCCTGCTGGCCACTTCCACGCAATCGCGACGCACAGTGACCATGGGACCCAGTTCAACGATGGGAGGCTGTATGCGAGTCGACATCGCCGTATTCGACGGCGCCGACGACCTAGACGTGGTGGGTCCCTATTCCGTGCTCGGCCTGGCCGGACGCGCGGGGCTCGACGTGACGGTGCGTCTGACGTCCGTGGACGGTCCACGCACGGTGACGACCGGGGGCGGGCTCCCCCTGCCCACCGGGGCTTGGGCGCCACAGGACACGGACGTGGTCATCGTGGCAGGTGGCGGATTCGCGAAGAGCGGATCAGCCGGTGTCGGCGCCGAGCTGGCGTCCGGGCGGTTGCCCGCCGCCCTGGCGGAGGCGGCCCGGCCGGGGCTGGTGCTGGCGTCGGTGTGCACCGGCGGGCTGCTGCTCGCCGCGGCCGGCCTGCTGGCGGGCCGTGCCTGCACGACGCACCACCGCGCGGTCGACGACCTGGTCGCGATGGGCGGCCGGCACGTGGACGCCCGCGTGGTGGACGACGGAGACGTGGTGACCTCGGGTGGCATCACCTCGGGGCTGGATCTGGCGCTGTGGCTCGTCGAGCGGTATCAGGGCGGGGAGGCGGCGGAACTGCTGGAGCGCCTCCTGGAATACGAGCGGCGCGCACCCGTCTGGCGTTCCACCGGGGACCCCGCGGTGACGGTGGGTGAACGATGATGCGACGGCTGTCGACCCTCCTGATCGCGCTCCCCCTGGCGCTGACGGCCTGCGGCGGCGCGCCCTCGGCCACCCCCGTCCCTGCCGCGACCGGTGCCGGGGCCGGGGCGGTCGTGGTCAAGGACTGCGCCGGCCAGGACGTCTCCTTCGCCGCGGCGCCCGAGAGGGTGGTGACGCTCGACGGGTACGCGGCCCAGACCATGGTCCGGCTCGGCCTGACCGCGAAGATCGTGGGCACCGGGTTCCCCGCGCCGTTCACGGTGGACACCTCTCCCTACAAGGAGGAACTGGCCACGATCCCGGTCCTGGCGGAGAGGATTCCGGTCACCGAGGTCGTCGCGGGTCAGCGGCCCGATCTGGTCGTGACGAGCTTCTCCACCTTCGGCGGCCCGGTGGGCAGCCCGAAGGAGGCCGACCTGGCCACCATGAACGCGAAGGGCTTGGCCGGGTGCATGCCGGGTGGCGGCATGGCCATGGGCGAGACCCCTTCCACCTCCGCGCTGACCGACCTCACCCCCACCTACGACTTCATCCGCAAGCTCGGCGCCGTGTTCGGCGTACGGGACCGGGCGGAAAAGCTCGTCACCGACCTGCGGGCCCGCCAGAGCGCCGTCACATCCGACGGGGCCAGACCGCGCGTCATGATCGTGCAGGACGACCCCGTCGCCGGGCAGCCGATCAAGACCTCCGGCAGCGCCACGATCACCCATGCCATCCTCACCCTCGCGGGCGGCGAGAACCTCTTCGGCGACGTCGGTTCGATGCACGCCGACGCCTCCCCCGAGGAGGTGGTCAAACGGGACCCGCAGGTGATCTGGGTGATCACCGACTACTCCTTCGCCAAGATCAAGGGGCAGGAGCTGGTCGAGAAGGTCAGGCAGAACCCGTTGCTCGCCGAGACCACCGCCGTCAAGGAGGGAAAGGTCTTCTCCGCCTCGCAGTACCTGGTCGCCTTCCCCAGCCCGCTCAACCTCGACGGGCTGGAAAAGCTCGCCGCCGACCTGCACGCGGGCAGTTGATGATCGCGATCGCCCGCAGGCTGCCGGTCAGGGCCGCCGCCGTGCCGTACCCGGCCCTGGTCGTGGTGCTCACGGCGGCGCTCGGCCTGTCCGTGGTGATCGCCACGGGACTCGGGCCGGTGGGCATACCGGCCGGGGAGGTCGCCGGCATCCTTGCTCATCACCTGACCGGCGGTGGCGACAGCACGGCCGTCTCCGACCTCATCGTCTGGCGCATCCGCTTCCCGCGTGTGCTGCTCAGCGCGGTGGCCGGCGCCGGTCTCGCCCTGGCCGGAGCGATCGTGCAGGGTGTGGTCCGCAATCCGGTCGCCGACCCGTATCTGCTCGGGCTGTCGCACGGAGCCTCCGTCGGCGCCGTGCTGGTGCTGACCACGGGGACGACCGTGCTCGGTGCGCTGACCCTGCCGCTGGCGGCGTTCGCCGGAGCCTCCGTCGCGATCGGCGTGGTACTGGTGATGTCCAGCCTCCAGGGCCGGCTGCTGCCGGTGCGGCTGATCCTGGTGGGCGTCGCCTTCGGGCACCTGTTCGCCGGGGTGACCTCGTTCATGCTGTCGCGCACCGACAGCTCCTCCGCCCAGCAGCAGATCATCTTCTGGCTGCTCGGCGGCCTGTCCGGCACCAACTGGGCCACCCTGCCGATCCCCTCGGCGGTCGTCGGCGTGGCTGCAGGCCTTCTGCTGCTGCGGGCGCGGCGGCTCAACGCCCTCGTGCTGGGCGAGGAGGCCAGTGCCGCGCTGGGCCTCAACACCGGCCGTCAGCGGTGGTACCTGCTCCTGCTGGTCACCTTGCTGACCGGAACGATCGTGGCGGTGTCCGGCGGAATCGGCTTCGTCGGGCTGATCGTGCCGCATCTGGCCCGGATGCTGGTCGGCGCCGACCACCGGCGCATGCTGCCCGTCACGGTGGTGCTCGGCGCGCTCTTCCTGCTCTGGGCCGACGTCGCCGCGCGCACTCTGACCTCGCCCGCGGAGTTGCCCATCGGTGTGCTGACCGCGTTCCTCGGGGTCCCGTGCTTCCTGCTCGTCATGCGGGCACGCGGTCTGGCCACTCAGGAGACGCCATGAGACTCGACATCGACGACGTCTCGGTGACGCTGGGCGGACAGGACGTGGTGGCCGAAGTATCGCTGACCGTGTCCTCCGGGACGTTCACGGCGCTCGTCGGCCCGAACGGCAGCGGCAAGTCCACCCTGCTGCGAACCGTCTATCGGGCCCTCCGCCCGGTCTCGGGCACGATCCGTCTCGACGGCCGCGACCTGTGGTCCATGCCCGCGGCACACGCCGCCAGAGGTGTCGGCGTGCTCATGCAGGAACAGCACGCGGGCTTCGAGTTCACGGTCGCGGAAACCGTCGCTCTGGGCCGTACAGCGCATCTCGGCTTCTTCGACCGGCTCACCACCACTGACCGGGCCGCCATCGCCGAGGCGCTCGACCGCACCGGCCTGGCACCCTACGCCGAGCGCCGGGTCGGCGGGCTCTCCGGGGGCGAGCGTCAGCGCGTCCTGCTCGCCCGGGCCCTGGCCGGCCGGCCGCGGCTACTCATCCTGGACGAGCCGACCAACCACCTGGACGTACGCCATCAGCTCGACATCCTGGAACTGGTCAGGGATCTGGACGTCACCGTGGTCGCCGCGCTGCACAGCCTCGACCTGGCCGCCACCTACGCCGACACCGTCGCCGTTCTCAAGGAGGGGCGGCTGGTGGCTCATGGCCCGGCTGCCGACGTGCTGACGCCCACCACGATCGGCGAGGTGTTCCAGGTGGAGGCCACCGTGCATGGCGTGGGAGGACGACCGGGATTCGTGCTGAAACCCCGATGCCTGTGCCCGGGGCGGCCCTGCCACTGGAGTTGCCGCACGCGACCGGAGGCACTGCTGTCCGATGCCCACTGATCCGCACATCGTCGCCGTACTCGCCCTGGACGGGGTGGTCGGCTTCGACCTGGCGATGCCCTGCCAGGTCTTCGGCTCCGCCCGTCTGCCCGACGGCCGCTACCCCTATCAGGTGCGCGTATGTGGGACCTCCCCGTCGGTGAGAGCCACCGCCGCCGGCATCGGGTACTACCGCATCGAGGCCCCCAACGGGCTGGACGGCGCGGAAGAGGCCGACACCATCGTGGTGCCCGGTGTCACCATCACCCGACCGGCTCCGGCCGCCGTACTCGACCTGCTGCACGAGGCGGCGGCGCGCGGGACACGGATCGTGTCCATCTGCACCGGAGCGTTCGTCCTCGCCGAGGCCGGCCTGCTCGCCGGGCTACCGGCCACCACCCACTGGGCGGCGGCGGGCGAACTGGCCCGCCGCTATCCCGACGTCCATGTGGACGACCGCCCTCTCTATGTCGGGGACGGAAACCTGTTCACCTCTGCCGGTGTGGCCGCCGGGCTCGACCTGTGCCTGCACTTGGTGCACCGCGACTTCGGCGCGGCGGTGGCCGCGGGCGCCGCCCGCGCCACCGTCATGGCGCCCAGCCGCGACGGCGACCAGGCCCAGTTCATCCCGCACCCACCACCGGCCACCACCGACGGCAGCCTGGCCGCGACCCTCGCCTGGATGCGGCAACACGCCGCCGAACCACTCACCCTGGCCGCCATCGCCCAGCACGCCAACCTCAGCATTCGCACGCTCTCGCGCCGATTCCAGGAACAGACGGGCACCACACCACTGGCCTGGCTCGCCCGCGAGCGGCTGCTACTGGCCCGGCACCTGCTGGAGCGCACCGGCCTGCCGATCCCCGCCGTGGCGGACCGCAGCGGACACGGCTCGGCCAGCGCCCTGCGCGCCCACTTCGACCGCGAGTTGCGCACCAGCCCGCACCGCTACCGGCAGTCCTTCCGGCCGCGCGCCTGAGCGGCTTCCGTACCTGTCGGAGTACCAGAGCCGGCACCCCGGCGTGAGCGCCGTCCACGCAAACAGCCGACGAACTCCGTAACGATGGGGACACACAACGCATATCCGGCGAGACTCCGGAAACACCATAACCGGACATAGCTTCCGCCGGTGGGCCATCCCCGCCGCCGGGGGCGCGAACAAGGTCCGCACCCTCTCGGACCTGGCGACAGAGTAGGTGAAAGCTCCGGTGGCACGGAATCTGACACATACCCCCGCACCTCCGCAAGATCATACGTTTCGCGACCTGCTGCCCGTCCTGGCGGGCTATCTGATCATCGTCATCGCCTGGGGCTGATCGGCTACCACGCCGGCGGACTGATGGGAGCCGCGACAGCAAATGCGCCGCCCAGGCGATGACGAAGTACCGGGGTGACACCATAACGGGCGATGGCCTCCACGGTGGACACCTCGCCGCGTTCGATTTGGGAGACGCGACTCTTGGTGACGCCCATCCGCTCGGCCACCTCGACCTGGGTCAAATCCAGGGCAGCACGGCGCTCGGCGAGACGGTGACCGTCGATGTATGCCTGGTTACGCTTACGGGCCTCGGCGACCACCTGCTCGCCCGCCCAGCGCAACCCGGCCAGCGCACCACGGCGCAGCCCGCGAAGCACGCGGCCACGATGTCTGACCTGCCGGTTCTCGGTGGTGTCAGCTGGCGCTGGCGGCCCACATGCCCATCTAGCGGAGCTGAAACTGCTCCGGCCCTGACGCGTTTGCCCAGCTCCAAGCGGGTATGACGGTCGTTCCAGGACCATACCTCTTCGACTTGGTCCGAGATCTTGTGCTCAATTCGAGGACAGGGTTTTGCACCAGGCCACATCCGCAAGGGAGTCGTCATAAAGAAGGAACTGGGCGCCGGAGCCGTCGGTGGCGTGCTAGCCACCGCGGCCATGAGCGTTGTCATGCTGGCCGGTCGCCGGTTCGGTGTTATGGAAGAGCATCCGCCCAAACACATCACCCGCGCCCTGATGCCGGGACCGGCACATCGTCCCAAGCCGGGCGAGAACGTGCTCAGTTTCCTGTCTCACTTCGGCTTCGGCGCCGTGGCCGGCAGCGCGTTCGCCGCGGTGGCCCGGGGCTACCGGACGTCCGCGCCGATCGGCACGGCATACGGGCTGGCGATCTGGCTGTCCAGCTATGGAGGCTGGGTGCCCTCGCTCGGCATCCTGCCACCGATATCCCGCGACTATCGGGGCCGCCAGTGGGTCATGGCGGTCAGCCACGTCGTCTACGGTGCGACTCTCGCCTACACGTTGAAACGCCTCAACGCCCGTAAGCCCTCTGGGCTGACCAGCGGTTCCCGGATCAGAGGCAAGAGCGGTACCACTCGGCCGGCGCCTTCGACGGCGTCGCCAAGCCACGGTGACGACCAGGGCTAACTCCAGTAGTACTCGCGGGTCACCACCTCGCGCTTCCCGGCCCCTAGGAGCTCTGGTGGAGCCTGGGCTTCTGTTCGAGGCAGGTCAGGAAGCTCGTCTCTGCTGAGCCCTTGCCCAGAACGGAGCCGGGGAAGGACCTGGACCTGTGGTAGCTCCCTCACGTGGAGCAACGCAGGTCACGTGCTGTTTCTCCTTCGGCTAACGTTCACGCCGGGTCCCGGCCTTGGCCAGGCCACGGGCCAGCATGTAGCCGATGGTGAGTATGGTGATGTATCCGAGGGCGAGAGTTGCCCCGAAGGGATCAACGCCAGGCCCGCTACCGTCGTCATCGCCGACCACTAGAGCAGTGATCACCACCGCGATAACCGCCGCGACGTAAAGCATGAACTCGCTCGTCCTGTATGCCGATTTCCTTTCCATGGTGTCCCTGATCTGGGCCCCGACCGACGAGGGATCGGTTGCGCGGCTCGGTGTAGGTTCATGCATGATGTCTCCCTTGGTCTCTTGCGCAAGAGTCGGAATGGTCCGATGAGGCGCTCCACTCATCGCACCGGGTTGCGCATCTCCGCGCCCCGGTACGCCTCCGCCCGCTCCTCGCGTGCGGGCGCTTCCAGATCCTGCGGGCTTGGCTGAGTCTCCTCGAGACGGAGTGCGATACCTATCGCGAAGAACGTCGGCGCCCATTCACCGATGAACAGGCCCCACCGGTCAGCCCGATCCGTACCCGCGCGCTCGCCGAAGTAGGACGCCACCCACGATGCGAAGGTCAAGCCGATGGACGCGACTCCGGCGGCGTACATCATCTCGGAACGCACCCCGATCTTTTTCAGCATGCGAATCACATTTGCCCCTTTCATGTCTACATAGTTCGCCATATACCCGAACGCCCGTATTCTTAACAGGTCGTTTGAGCCTTGACCTGCTGTGAAGTCATGGATGGGCAGGCCTTGGCGCGTGAGCGTGGCCGCCCACCGCCCGCAGGGAACTAGCGAGCAAGTTGATGGGTAAATTCGGCTTGCCGCCCTGGTGGGCATTGTCGCTCTGGCCCGCTCCAGGCATGATGGGCGCCAACTGGGTAGGGCTTAAGCACTGCGCCGCAGCTCAGGGGCCTCCAGGCCATCTCCTGCGGCGCTGCCCGGGAGGTAAGATGGCGAAGACCGTAGGAGTGGAAGAGGAGTTCCTGCTGCTGGCCGCCTCAGGAGAGCCGGTCGCGCTGGCGGGCAAGGTCCTTGCGGCGGTCGGCGGGCATCCTGGACGGGGCAGCGGCGGCAGCCTGCACCAGGAGTTGTTCCAGACGCAGGTCGAAGCGGCCACCGGGGTCTGCGCGACGCTCGCCGACCTGCGCGCCCAGTTGCACGGGGCCCGGGTGCTGCTGGCGGAGGCGGCGCGGGCCGAGGGGCTGGACCTGGTGTCGGTGGGCACTCCGGTGCTGGCGAAGGCCGTACCCGTGCTGTCGGAGGGCGAGCGGTTCGCGCGTATCGGAAATCTGTACAGGGGTGTGATCGCCGACTATCAGAGCTGCGGGTGCCACGTGCACGTCGGCGTCGCCGATCGCGAGACGGCGGTAGCCATGATGAATCACCTGCGTCCCTGGCTGCCCACGCTGCTGGCGCTGTCGGCCAACTCGCCGTTCGATCGTGGACGTGACTCGGGGTACGCGAGCTGGCGGATGGTGCAGCAGTCACGCTTCCCCGGCTCCGGGGTGCCGCCGTGGTTCGACTCGGCATCCGCCTATGAGCGGCAGGTGGACCGGCTGGTCGACTGCGGCGTGCTGGTGGACGAGGCGATGTCGTTCTGGCTGGCCAGACCGGGCGTCGGGTTACCGACTGTGGAGGTGCGCGCGGCCGACGCGGCCGGCACCGCCGACGAGGCCGTACTGCAGGCGGCGCTGACCAGGGCCCTGGTCGGTACGGCCGAAGCCGCGCTGGCCGAAGGGCGGGAGGCACCCAGAGTGGACGACCAGATTTGCGCGGCGGCGGTGTGGAACGCGGCCCGTCACGGGCTCGACGGGCCCGGCGTCGACGTGGTCGAGGCGCGCACCGTGCCCGCCGCTCGGATTCTCGACCGGCTCCTGGCGCACGTGCGGGACGCCTTGGCCGACAGCGGCGACCTGGCCGAGGTCGAGGAGTCGGTGGCCTGGGTACGACGCGCGGGCACGGGTGCCGTACGGCAGCGCCGCGCCGCCGCGGGAGGGCCGGAGGCCGTGCTGGAGATGCTGCGCGACCAGACCGTGCGGGAACAGCCGCACCCGACGTACAGGAAGAGCGCATGAACGAACCGAAACTGCCGCCCGCGCGCGGACCGCTGTCGGCCGGGGTGATCTCGGCGCTGACGCTCCGGCAGCCGCCGCCTCGGGTGGCCGGGGCCGATCCGCTCGGGGAGGACCTGCAGCTCGCCCTGTATCTCTGCTACGAGCTGCACTATCGCGGGTTCGACGGTGTCAGCGGCGAGTGGGAATGGGATCCCGGGCTGCTGGCGACACGGGGCGAGCTGGAGCGGCTGTTCCTGGCGGCGCTGCGGGGCGGGGTGACCGGCTGCGACGAGGTGAGCGGGGTGCTGGAGGAGCTGCTGGTCGAGCCGGTCGAAGCGACGGGGATCTCACACCATCTGCGTGACGACGGTGAGCTGTGGCAGCTACGCGAGTACGTCGTGCACCGGTCGATCTACCACCTCAAGGAGGCCGACCCGCACGCCTGGGTCATCCCCCGATTGCAGGGCAGGGCCAAGGCCGCGCTGGTGGCGGTGGAGTTCGACGAGTTCGGCGGCGGGCGGGCCGAGCGCATGCACTCCCGGCTGTTCGCCGACCTGATGGACGAACTCGCGCTCGACTCCTCCTATGGGGCATACCTGGAGGTGGCGCCCGCCGAGATGCTCGCGGTCGTGAACATGATGTCGCTGTTCGGCCTGCATCGCCGCCTGCGCGGGGCCCTGGTCGGGCACTTCGCCGCGGCCGAGATCACCACCGCGCCCAGCGCCAGGCGGTTGGCCCAGGGACTGACCCGGCTCGGCGTCGACCCGCTGTTCTACACCGAGCACATCGAAGCCGACGCCGTACACGAGCAGGTGCTACGGCGTGATGTCATCGGCGACCTGCTGCAGCGGGAGCCCGGCCTGGCGGCCGACGTCGTCTTCGGCGTGCGAGCGACGGACTGGCTGGAGGGCCGGTTCGGCGACTTCGTGCTCGGCCGCTGGCGGTCCGGCCGTAGCTCCCTGCTGGCTCCGATGTCCGATTCGCGATAGGGGGCGGGATGTTCCTGCTGAGACCGCCGGGTGTGTACCGGCCGCAGAGCGACACGGCGCTGCTGGCAGCCGCGTTCGGACTGATCGAACTCCGGCCGGGGGCCGAGGTGCTCGACGTGGGCACGGGGACCGGCGCGATGGCCGTGGTCGCCGCCCGCCGGGCCGGTGTGCGAGTAACCGCCGTCGACCGGTCGCTGCGCGCGGTGCTGGCCGCCAGGTTCAACACACTGATCAGAGGGCTGGGCGTACGGGTGGTCCACGGCGACCTGTTCACCCCGCTGGGCGGGCAGGTGTTCGACCTCATCGTGACCAACCCGCCCTACGTACCGGGCGACGCCGCCCCGCCCTCCGCCCACAGCAGGGCACGGGCCTGGAACGCGGGGCTGGACGGGCGCGGGATCCTCGACCGGGTCTGCTCCCTCGCGCCCGCGCACCTGGCCGACGGCGGGTCGCTGCTGATGGTGCATTCGGCGCTCAGCGGCGTCGAAGCGTCACTGTGCCGGCTGCGCGAGGCGGGGCTCAACGCGTGCGTGGTCGCCAGGCGGCGCGAGCACTTCGGGCCGGTCATGCGAGCGCGAAAAGAAGCCCTTCAGGTCCAGGGGCTGCTGGGTCCGGGACACAACGACGAGGAACTGGTGGTCATCCGTGCCGACAAATCCGACACCGCCGCGAGACGGCACGCCGCCTGAGGCCCGCCGGGTCACGATTGTGCCCGGCGGACCGGTGCTGGTCGAAGGGCCGGTCGAGGTCACGCTGGACGACGGCTCGGTCGCCAGGTCCGACCGGTTCCTGGTGGCCCTGTGCGCGTGCCGGCGCAGCCGGACGTATCCGTTCTGCGACACCAGCCACCGCCGCCGCACCCGCCTCCCGGCCGCCGAGGCCGGGGAGAGCGACCAAGCCTGTGGGGGTCAGAAATAGGGTTCGGCTCTGGCCTGCGGGGTCTTGGTGGTGTCAGCTGGCGATCTGGTACTCGTTGATGAGGCCGCCGAGGATGGCTCTGCGATGGACTCGGCGGTTGGCCAGGTCGATCGGGGTTGGCGGTCCGGTTTCGGCTTGCGATGGGGACAGTTGCCCGATGCCGCGGTGAGGTCGGGCTGTGTTGTAGTGCTCTAGGTAGCGGTTGAGTGTCCGGCGTAGATGGTGCTCGTTGAAGATGAGCATGCGGTCGAAGACCTCGCAGCGTAGAGTGCCGATGATCCTTTCGCAGTGGGCGTTCGCTTTCGGGGCCTGGGCTGGGCTCTTGAGGACCCGGAGACCGGCGTCGGCGAACACCGCGTCGAAGGCACCGGTGAACTGGCCCGCACGGTCACGGATCAGGAACTTCAGGTTCGTCGCGTCGATGTCGGAGTTCATGAGAAAGTTGCGGGCGGCTTGGGCGGTCCACTGGCCCGTGGGGTTTGCCGTGACGCCGAGCAGATGCGTACGGCGGCTGCCGTGCTCCAGCACGACCAGGGCGTAAAGGCGTTTGAGGTGGACGGTGTCCACGTGCAGGAAGTCGACGGCGACAATGTGCTCGGCCTGGGCGGTCAGGAACTGCTTCCACGTCGGTCCGCTGCGGCGCGCGGCGGGATCGATCCCGGCCCGGTTCAGGACGTTCCAGACGGTAGAAGCGGCGATCTTGTGGCCGAGGCGGGTCAGTTCACCATGAATGCGCCGGTGGCCCCATCCCGGATTCTCCGCGGCCATGCGCAGGATGAGGGCCTTGACCGCGGCCGCGGTGGGCGGGCGGCCGGGACGGCGATGTCTGCTGTAATCCCATTTCCTCGTCACGAGTTTGCGGTGCCGGGCCAGCAGGGTGGCCGGCGTGACCGGGAAGATCTTCTCCCAGTTGGGGCGGGGTACCAGGTGCGAGAGCGCCGCGAACCACAGGCGGTCGGCTGGTTCATACCGGACGCGTGGGACCTGGCGGCGCAGGACCGCGTTCTGATGCCGAAGCACCAGCAGCTCCGCCTCCTTGGAGGCGTCGCGCCGCAACAGCAGTACGGGCAAAGACATCAGGCGCCGGGTGACGGCGTACACCATAGACAAGATCACAAAGCATGGTCCCAGACGACCCGAACCAGCCGCTCGGCAACTCTCAACCCGTCCACCCCACCCGACGATGGGCTCTGCGCTGGAAGCGAATCGAGTTCTTGAGCCCTACAGGGGGTATCAGCGCATCAGCGGCGAACTGGCCGGCGTCGGCCTTCGAGCACGGGCTGCGGACCTGTCGCAGCAATTAGTGACCTCGTTCCCGGCCGAGGAAGCACGACAGGAGTCGCCTGAAGTCGTGCGGGTGCTCGAGCGCCGGCACGTGCCCACATCGGCCGAGCACGTGCAGACGGACATCGGCCAGGTGATCGAGCAGGGGCAGGGCTGCCGTCCCGAGCGGGGTGACTCGGTCCTCGGCGCCGTGGACGAGCAGCACGGGCGCGCGGATCCCTGCCAGCGTTTGCGCTGAGAGGGTGAGGTCGTCGGCCCAACGTGCCCTAGGTGGAGGGAACAACGACGCGAATGCGGCCGCCCCCGCTTGCATCGCAGCTGCACGGGCGGCGACGGCCGACTCGGTCACGAGCGCTTGGTCGAGGACGAGGCGACTCAACATGTCTCGTGCCCCGAGCGGGCCGGCGGGGGCGGCCCAGATCGCGTCGAGCTCGGCGGACAGCGGCGCCCCGGGGGCGCCCATCGTCGAGACCGCCACGACCCGGGTGACCTGCTGGGGACGCGCGGCCGCCAACGCCAGCGCCACGGCACCGCCCATGGAGTGGCCCACCACGGCGTAGCGCTCGACACCGACAGCATCCATCAGGCCCGCGGCCTGCTCCGTCCACAGCCGGAGCCCACCCCTGGATCCCGCCGGGATCGGTGTCCGGCCGAATCCAGCCTGGTCAGGGGCCACCAGGTGCCAGGACGTGCCCAGCGCCTGTGCCGTCGTCGCCCAGGCGCCGGATCCGGTCGTACCGGGCCCGGAGCCGTGCAGCATCAGCACCGCGGGCCCGGTGCCGCTCTCCAGGGCGTGGACGGGGGAGCCGTCGACTGTGACAGTCCGAAGTGCCGTCACCGGGACGGGCCAGGTGTGCTCATGCCGATGCGGAGTTGACGGACTTCGAGAAGAGCTCCATCATCGCCCTGCCGAATTGCGGCATGTCCGGCCACCCCCGGCAGGAGACGAGGTTGCCGTCCACGACGTCGGGAGCGTCGATGACCGTCGCGCCCGCGTTCTCCATGTCACCGGTGATGGGGGGGAAGCACGCTGTCTTTCGACCCTTCAGCAGCCCGTACACAGCCGGCACCTGCGCGCCGTGGCATACCAGCGCGATCGGGAGGTCGCGCGCGAAGAAGTGCTCGGTGATGCGCCTGACGTCGGCGTCGACCCGGATCCACTCGGGGGCACGTCCCCCAGGGATGATGAGGGCGTCATAGCGCTCGACGTCGACCTCGGCCCAGGGCACGTCGACCGGCAACTTCCGGCCGTTCTTCTCCACGTAGGCGTCGGAGTTGGGGTCGAACTCGTGGATGACCAGCTGAACGTCACGCATCGTCCGTGACGAGACGTCAACATCCCAGCCGCCCTCCTGCACGCGATAGTAGGGATACATGGTGTCGAGCTCCTCGGCGGCGTCGCCGGTCAGAAGCAGCGCTCTGGGCACCTACTTCTCCTCGCATCTCGGGCGGGTGAGGTGGATCCAATCCGATCCGATTGAGTTAGCTTCCTCCGCCCAGCCCGCCCCGTCAAGCCTTTACCGCCATTCCGTCCGCGCCCTTGGCCTCGTCGAACAATCGCCGGAACCGCTCGCCGGACAGCAGGATGTGCCGGCGCATGGCGTAGGCGGCGGCCTCGGGATCACGCGCGGCGATCGCGGCCAGAACTTCTTCGTGCTCGGCCATGGCCAAGTAAGTGACCTGGGTGTCGTGGTGAAGCCGGAACAGGTGCACGTGCGTGTGCAGGCGAGCGAGCGCTTCGCGGATGACCTGGTTCCCCGCGCTCAGGGCGACGAGATCGTGAAAAGCGGCGTCGCGTAGCCCGAAGGCGCCATAGGCCAGGGGCCCGTCGCCCCCCTCCAGCTCCGCCATCTCCTCCAGCATTCGTCGCAGACCGGCCACCTGCTTGGAGGATGCGCGTTCGGCGGATCTGCGCGCCGCTGCCGGCTCCAGGAGCAGGCGGATCTCAAGCATGTCCTCGAATCGTTCACGGGTGATTTGGGGGGGAATGCGATAGCCGGCATGGGGCACACGCACGACCAGGCCCTCGGCCTCCATGCGGTTCAGAGCGTCTCGGATCGGCGTCTGCGAGACCCCCAGCTCTCGCGCCAGGACGTCGATCGTGACGCGGGAGCCAGGCTCGATCCGTAGCGACATCAGCTGTCCGAGCAGCGTGTCGTACACCTCGTCGGCAAGCCGGCCGCGGGATCTTCCCGGCGGCATTCCGTCCGTCATGGCCCCACGGCGCCGCGCGATCATCGCTTCGTCGTCCATCGTGACGTGAGGTCCTTTCTTACGTCTTCTCTTACGTCTTCGGGAACCTGTTGACATCGGTCGCAACGCTGCGGGATGTTGACGCCCCCACTCGGATCGTATAGGAAAGGTGGCGGATGCCAGCCATCCTTCACCCATCGGGGAACCATCCGCCATCGCTCCGCTTCGATCAGTTGGAGCTCCCATGAGCATGCTCGGCGTACTCGTGACGCCTGAACCCAGCGACTGCTCGGCGGAGCATGCAGCAAGGCTCCAAAATTCCCCACCCAGAAAGCAGGCAAGAAAGATGCGGTATCCAAAGCGACTAGGACGACTGTCCGCGGCCATGTTGTTGGCCACGGCCGTGGCGGCTTGCGGCGGCGGCACGGAGGCGAGCGCCCCCAAGGCACCGGCGACCATCCCGGAGCTCACCAAGGACCCGCTGACCCTCAGCTTCATCTGGTTCGAGTGGCCCCCCGCCCAGGCGCTCGAAGCCTTCGCGAACGCGGAGTACACCAAGGATCGCCCGAACGTGACCATCAAGGTCAACACCGTACCGAACGCGAACTGGCACGACGCGATATTCACCCAGTTCGCAGCGCACAAGACCGACTTCGACATCCCGATCCTGGACTCGCAGCACATCGGCGAGGCCGTGACGAACGGCAACATCGTCGACATCACCGACTTCGTCAAGCAGAACATCGACGTCAATGCCTACAACCCGTACCTCCTGGCGGCCTACGGCCAGTTCCCCCAGGCGGAGACCGGGAAGCGCGACGAGAACGCCAGCCTGTACGGACTGCCGCTGCTCGGCGACACCTGGACGATGATCTACCGCAAGGACCTGATCGGCGACAAGCCACCGCAGACCTGGGACGAGATGATCGCAGCCGCCGCGAAGTGCCAGGCGGACAACCCTGGCGTCAGCGGGCTGGCTTTCCACCAGGCCAACGGCTCCGACGCCGCGGCCGTAACCTACAACACGGTCAACGGCGTCTACGGCGGCAACCTCTGGGACCCCAAGACGCGCAAGATCGAGGGCGTCCTCAACGACGCTGCGGGTCAGGAGGCGATGGACGTCCTGGTCAACAAGATGAAGCCGCTGACCGCCACGGGCTCAGGCAACTGGTTCATCGACGAGGTGAACGCGGCGGTCGCCCAGGGCAAGGCGTGCATCGCGTTCAACTGGATCGCCGCGAGCGGCGGCCTGCTTGACCCGAAGCAGTCGACGCTCGGCACCACGCGGGAGGAGATTCTCGGCAAGCTGGGTTTTGCCACCCTGCCGAGCCAGAAGACGAACCTGGTGCCTCTCGGCGGCATGGGGATGCACGTGTCGGCCTACTCCTCCGAGGCGAACCAGGCGGAGGCCCTGAACTTCATGAAGTGGTTCCAGCAGGCCGACATCCAGAAGAAGTGGGCCGCGGCTGGTGGCGTGCCATCGCGTACGGACGCCCTGGAGTCGCCCGAGTTCCTCAATGCCGGGCCGTTCAACAAGGTGTACGCCGACTCGGTTCCGCGGATGCGGGACATGTGGAACGTGCCCGAGTACGCGCGCCTCGTCGACATTGAGAACACCAACGTGAACGCCGCTCTCAACGGCGCGGAGACGCCGAAGGACGCGCTCAACGACATCGCCAAGGAGCAGCAGGCCGTGCTCGACTCCAGCGGCAGCAAGGGCGGCGGCGGGCTGTGAGTGACCCCGTCCCTCTGACGACCGACCACCCCGGGCAGGTGGCGTCCGCGACGCCGCCTGCACCGGGCTGGTCCCGCCGCTTGAGCGACCGCTGGCTCACTGTGGCATTCATTTCCCCCGCGTTGCTGCTGTTGCTCGCAATGTCGGTGTTCCCGTTGCTGTGGGCGTTGTACCTGTCTTTCACCGACTACTCGGCCACCCGCGGGGGGTCCGCCCATTTCGTCTGGTTCGAGAACTACACCGCCATCCTGACTTCGGCGCAGGTCCACCAGAGGGCCTTGACGACGTTGATCTACGTGGTCGGCGCGGTCACCCTGCAGACCGTGCTCGGTTTCACCATCGCCTACCTGATCTCACGGCGCACGCACGGGCGAGGACTGCTGACCACTCTGTTCCTAATTCCGATGATGCTGTCGCCGGTCGTGGTCGGGCTGTTCTGGCGATTCATGCTCGACGCGCAATTCGGCGTGATCAACAGCATGCTCGGCTCGCTCGGCCTGGGGCAGGTGGAGTGGCTCACCCGGCAGCAAACGGCATTGATTTCCCTGATCCTGGTCGACACCTGGCAATGGACGCCGTTCATCATGCTCATCGCACTCGCGGGCCTTACCGCGGTCCCCAAATACTTGTACGAGGCCGCCTCGATCGATCGGGCGTCCGAGTGGTTCCGGTTCCGCACCATCACTCTTCCGCTGGTGTGGCCGCTGCTCCTCATTGCCGTGTTGTTCAGGGCCATCGAGGCCTTCCGGCTGTTCGAGCTCGTCTACATCCTCACCAGCGGAGGTCCGGGGGTCTCCACCGAGACGTTGTCGTTCCACGTCTACAAGGTCGCGTTCCTGGGCTTCAACACCGGAACCGCCTCAGCGTACGGGATCCTCATGGTCCTCATCGTCATCGTCCTCACGCAGCTCTACCTGCGCTACTTGAACAAGCTCAAGGAGGACTGATGGCCGTCTCCATCAACGAGGCCGTGTCCACAGATCCTGCCCGGGATCGCACGCCCCCCGCGCGCCGCTTTGGCGGCCGGGGCCTCTCCGTGCTGGAGATCGCGGTGTTGACCGTGCTGGCCGCCGTGATGCTCTTTCCGGTGCTGTGGATGATCGAGACGTCCATCAAGGAGAACCGGGACGTCTACGCCATCCCGGCCAAGTTCTTCGACTTCCAGGTCACTCTGGACCACTTCAAGGACGTGTTCTTCTCCTCCGGCGGCGGTCGCTCGTCCTTGTCCGTCTCGTTCCTCAACTCCGTCGTGGTCGCCGGGGTCTCCACGGTGCTGGCCACCGTGCTGGGGGTCCCGGCGGCCTGGGCCTACTCACGCTTCGCCGTGAAGGCCAAGAAGGACCAACTGTTCTTCATCCTGTCCACCCGCTTCATGCCGCCCGTGGTGGTCGTGATCCCGATCTTCCTCATGTACCGCCAACTCGGACTCATCGACACCAAGCTCGGCCTGATCCTCATCTACACCGCGTTCAACGTCCCGTTCACGATCTGGATGATGAAGGGGTTCGTCGACGAGGTACCCGCAGAGTACGAGGACGCCGCCATGCTCGACGGCTACACCCGCTTGCAGGCGTTCCGGCGATTCACCCTTCCCCTGCTCCTGCCCGGCATCGCCGCGACAGCGGTGTTCGCACTCATCTTCTCGTGGAACGAGTTCGTGTTCGCCATCTTCCTTACCTCCAGCGACAGCGTGCGGACGGCCCCACCCGCCATCGCCGGCCTCATCGGTGGAACCACTGTGGACTGGGGTCTGGTGGCCGCCGCCTCCGTAGTGTTCGCCCTACCGGTGCTCGTCTTCGCCTACCTGGTGCGTAAGCACCTCATCGCCGGTGTGACGCTCGGGGCGGTGCGACGCTGATGGCGGGCATCGAGGTGAACGCCCTGCACAAGCGCTACCCGGACGGGACGGTCGCGGTTGATCACGTGGACCTGTCCATCGGCGACGGCGAGCTGTTCGTGATGCTCGGCCCTTCGGGCTGCGGCAAGACGACCACGCTGCGGGCCATAGCCGGCCTGGAGAGGCAGACGACGGGCGACATCCGCATCGGCGACACGCTGGTCAACGACCTGCCGCCGGCCGAGCGCGACATCGCCATGGTGTTCCAGTTCTACGCTCTCTACCCGCATCTGAGAACCCGCGACAACCTGGCGTTCCCACTGCGGGCCGAGGGACTGCCCAAGGCGGAGGTGAACGAGCGGGTCGAAGAGGCCGCCCGGCTGATGCGGCTTGGTCCGCTCCTGGACCGGCGACCGCACCGGCTGTCCGGCGGGGAGCAGCAGCGCGTCGCGCTCGCTCGCGCCCTGGTGCGACGACCGCGCGCATTCCTCATGGACGAGCCCCTCACCAATCTGGACGCGGAGCTGAGGGCGGACATGCGCACGGAGATCAAGCACCTGCAGGGGGAGCTGGGGACGACGATGGTCTACGTCACCCACGACCAAGTCGAGGCGATGTCACTCGGTCACAGAATCGCCATCCTCAACAAGGGCCGCGTCGAGCAGATCGGCACGCCGCTGGAAGTCTACGACCGTCCGGCGAGTCTTTTCTGCGCCGCGTTCATCGGCTCCCCGCCGATGAATCTGATTGAGGTGGAGGTGGCCGACGGGAAGCTGCGCAGTAAGAGCGGACTGGTCCTCACGCCACCGCCAAACCTGCCGCGCGACCGTGGCCTGGTCGCGGGCGTCCGGCCGGAGGCGCTGGAAGTCACAGAACCAGGGGCGGAAGGTTCGGTCCCGGCCCGCGTGGTCTCGGCGGAGTGGCTGGGCGACGAAATCATCTACGTGGTCGACCACGGCGGCCAGGGCGACGTACGGGTTCGGATGCCACCGACTGTCCGTTTCGATGCTGACGCACCGGTCGGGCTGCGGCACACCGGCGGGCCCCCGCCGGTCTACGACGTGAGCACGGAAGAGCTGGTGGCCTGATGGGAACCGTGGCAGTGCACGGGCTGTGCAAGTCCTTCGGTAAAGTCCAGGCCCTGGACGGGGTGACGCTGGACGTGCCGGACGGCTCGTTCTTCGTCGTGCTCGGGCCCTCCGGGGCAGGAAAGACGACGACCCTGCGAGCGATCGCCGGCCTTGAGAAGCTTGACGCCGGGTCGGTGCATCTGGACGGGAGGGACGCGACCGGTGACGCCCCGGCCGCACGCGACCTGGCCATGGTCTTCCAGAGCTACGCCCTCTACCCGCGACTCACCGCGTACGAGAACATCGCTTCGCCGCTGCGGGCACGCCGCTGTTCTTCGAGCGAGATCGCCGCTGCCGTCGAGCGGATGTCGAGCCTGCTGCACATCGAACGTCTGCTGCAGCGTCGTCCGGCGCAGTTGTCGGGCGGTGAGATGCAGCGTGTCGCCCTGGCCCGGGCGCTGGTCCGTCGCCCGCGCGCGTTTCTCATGGACGAGCCGCTGACGAACCTCGACCTCAAGCTCCGCGTCGAGATGCGCACCGAGCTCACCCGCATCCACCGGAGCCTCGGAGCAACCTTCGTCTACGTGACCAACGACCAGGTCGAGGCCCTGTCCATGGCCGACCAGGTCGCGATCCTCAAGGAGGGGAAGGTGCAACAGGTCGGCACGCCGGCCGAGGTGTACGAGCGTCCAGCCAACCAGTGGGTCGCGGGCTTCGTCGGGAGCCCGCCGATCAGCCTGCTCGCCTGCCACGCCGAGGGAGATCGTCTGGTCGGGGCGGAAGGCTGGACGCTGCCGCGGCCCCGCTGGACCACGGCTGAGGACGGTCGTCCGCTGCTGCTGGGCCTGCGCGCAGAGGACCTGTCCGTCGAGCAGCGTGGGAACGCGTCGTTGTCGGGGGAACTCTACGGGCTTGAGCCGCTCGGTGACCGAACGGTGGTCGACGTCCGAGTGGGGACGGAGATCCTCAAGGTCAAGGCACGACCCACCGTCACCGGTACGCCGGGCGAGCGGCTGCACGTCACGGTCGACCTGGACCGCGCGCACCTGTTCGATGCGGGCACCGGGCTGGTGCTGTCCGAGGCCGGAAGGTAACCGCGCAGGGGCGGCGACGTCAACATGCGCCCGCACGTGGCAATCGAGCCTCGGCGGACCGTCACCGGTGAGCACGGCCTGACGACGATGAAGCAGCCATGGCCCGAGAAGGCGATCGGTGGTGCGGGGCGTCGCCCTGCAGCCAGGGCCAAGGCCACGTTCGACCCGTTCGTCAACGCGCGTGGCGCGATCGCTGAGGTCACGCTGGACATCACCAAGAACATCACAGGAGGCGACGCAATGAGTGACCCGATGAACGTCCTGGCCCCCGAGCACCGGCGGCTCCGGATTGGCGACGCCTGGCGCGACGCCGCCAGCGGAGCCACCTTTGCCGTCGAGGACCCGGCCACCGGCAAGACCATCGCCGAAGTGGCGGACGCCGGCGTCGTTGACGGGCTCGCCGCTCTGGACGTAGCGAGCAAGGCAATGGCGGTGTGGGCGGCGACCCCGCCGCGAAAACGGTCAGAGTTGTTGACCGCGACGTACCGGGCACTGACCGAGCGATCCGAGGAGGTCGCCCGGCTGATAACGCTCGAGATGGGCAAGCCGCTCGCCGAGGCTCGGGGAGAGGTGGCTTACGGCGCCGAGTTCTTCCGTTGGTTCGCCGAGGAGGCGGTCCGCGTCGAGGGGCGCTACAACACCGCTCCCGCTGGTGGATATCGCATCCTCACCGTGCCGAAGCCGGTCGGACCGTGCGTCTTCGTGACGCCCTGGAACTTTCCGTTGGCCATGGGTGCCCGCAAGATCGCTCCTGCGCTGGCGGCGGGCTGCACGACGATCACCAAGCCGGCAGCCCAGACGCCACTCACCATGCTGTTCCTGGCCCGCATCATGGAGGAGGTCGGCGTTCCCCCGGGCGTCGTCAACGTCGTGACAACCAAGCGTGCCGGCGAGGTGGTCTCAGCACTGCTAGCCGACCGTCGGACCCGCAAGCTTTCGTTCACCGGGTCGACCGAGGTCGGGCGCGTGCTGCTACGACAGGCGGCGGACAACGTGCTGCGCACCTCCATGGAACTGGGCGGCAACGCGGCCTTGATCGTGTGTGCCGACGCGGACCTGGACGTCGCGCTCGACGGTGCCATGGTGGCCAAGATGCGCAACATCGGGGAGTCCTGCATCGCGGCCAACCGAATCTACGTCGAGGAGCCGGTGCGCGAGGAGTTCACGGCTCGCTTTGCCATGCGCATGGGTGCGCTCTCGGTGGGCCATGGTCTCGACGACGGTGTGGACGTCGGGGCGTTGATCGACGAGGCCTCGGTCACCAAGATCGACGAGCTCGTCGCCGACGCGGTCAATCGCGGCGCCCGTGTCTTGGTGGGCGGCGAGCGTCCGGATGGGCCGGGCTACTTCTACCCGCCTACGGTCCTCGTCGACGTGCCCGAAGACGCGCGGATGCTGGAGGCGGAAATCTTCGGCCCGGTGGCGCCGATCATCTCGTTCACGTCCGACGACGAGGTAATGGCGAAGGCCAATGACACCGAGCACGGCCTGGTCGGATACGTCTTCACCCGTGACCTCCAGCGGGCGCTCCGGTTCACCGAGGGGCTAGAGACGGGGATGGTCGGCATCAACCGTGGTCTGATCTCGGACCCGTCAGCTCCGTTCGGAGGCGTGAAGCAGTCCGGGATCGGCAAGGAGGGGTCGCACGAGGGCATCCTTGAGTACCTCGACGTCACCTACGCGGCGATCGACCTACCGTGACCGGCCCGCTGCTCCGGGTGCCCGCCGAGGATCACCGCACCCTGTGCACACATGACCTGACCGGCCTCCACACGTGGGGCGGGGCCCGGGCCATGGTCGGCACGAATCCGCTGGCACCCGGGGACGCCGTAGACTCCGCCGGTGTGCGCGCCACAGACGCGGCCGCGGCGGTGGATGGGGCGATCAGCCCTTTCGGCGGTCCCAAAGGCTACGCCCTCGGGCTCATGATCGAGGTGCTGGTCGCGACCTTGACTCGTACCGCCCTTGGCGACGATGTCCGCGGAACCCTCGACCCGACTGACCCGCCCACCAAGGGCGACGTCTTCATCGCGATGGACCCGAGGGCGCCCGGGCACGACCGAGTCTGGGAGCCCGGCGCGCGCGCCTGCGCCACCCGGCAGCCAACCTTGTCGACGCCGTCCCGGTCTCGCAGGTGACCTGGACGTCCGCCCAGCAAATCACCGCCGACGTTCCAGAGAGGCACTGACATGCTTGAGACCGTTCGCGGACCACGCCAGCTGATAGTGGGCGAAGGGGTCGCGCAGAACATCCCACGAGTGGTGGCCGAGTGTGGCTCACGAGTCCTCATCGTGACCGACCGGGTTCTTCTGGGGCAGCCGGGCGTGGCCGAGATCGTGGCCGCCGTGCGGGAGAAGGTCGAAGTCGTCGGCGTGTTTGCCGACGCGACTCCGGACGTGCCACTCGCCGATGTCGCCCTGGCCGTCTCGGTCGCCGCAGAGGTGGACGCCGACGTAATCCTCGCCATCGGGGGTGGCACGGTGATCGACCTCGCCAAAATCGTCGGCGTCATCCGGCGCCACGGTGGGACGCCGCGCGACTTCTACGGCGAGTCGAAGGTGCCGGGGCCGACGATTCCTCTCGTCGCGGTCCCGACGACGTCAGGCACCGGCTCCGAGCTCACGCCCGTCTCGGTGTTGACCGACCCGGACCGCGAGCTGAAGGTGGGGGTCTCCAGCGTCCACATCGTGCCCGACTTCGCCATCGTCGACCCCGAGCTCACCTACACCTGCCCTGCGACCGTCACTGCCCACTCCGGCATCGACGCGTTTTGTCACGCGGTGGAGAGCTACACCGCGCGACCCCGGGCCCACGGACCGCGCGACCCTGTGGAGCAGGTCTTCCTCGGCCGCAACCCGATCACCGATCACTACGCGCTCCTGGCCGCGGAGCGGATCGCCCGCAGCTTGCCCCGTGTCGTCAGGGACGGAGGCGACAAGGACGCGCGCGCGGACATGTCCTATGGGTCCATGCTAGCCGGGCTCGCATTTTCCCACGCAGGCAACGCGGCTCCGCACGCCCTCCAGTACCCCATCGGCGCAGCCACCCACACACCGCACGGCCTGGGCGTCGGGCTGCTGCTGCCTTACGCGCTGGACGCGGCCAGGGATGCCATCGGCGACCGGTTGACCATCCTCGCCGGGGTGTGCGGGCTCGACGTGACCGACGCCTCGGATGCCGAGGCCGCAGATACGTTCCTCACCTGGCTCGACGGGCTCCTTGCCGACATCGGCATCCCTACCACCTTGGCGGACATCGGCGTGGCACGCGCCGACCTCCCGCGCTTCGCGGAGATGGCCAGTGGCGTCACCCGCTTGATCCAGAACCATCCAGGCCCGACCGACACCGCCAGCCTGACCGCGATCCTCGAAGCGGCCTGGATCGGGGACCGGACCCGACACGTTCTGACTCCGGAGCAGAGATAGTGACGGGCCTTTCACAAGACGACGAGTTCCCTGCCCCACCCTGGGTATCGGAATTGTTGGCTACGCCTTAATGGGAGCCGCCCATTCCCAGGCCTGGCGCACGGCTGCGCGCCCACCAGGCCGGCCACGGCCACAGCAGCCACAATCCCACCGGCCCTGCGCCTGCCGAAAACCTGATCCACGCAGCTCAGGCGGCATGTGAGTATTCGTGAAGGACTCCGCCGAGTCGGTCTTTTCGGCGTACGTTCAGGCGGGCGATTCGCTCTGCATCGATGATCGGATCCTGTGGGGCTCAATAATGGGATTGATGTCTGACCTGCCGGTTCTCGGGGTGTCACTTGGCGATCTGCCCCTTAATTCGTAGGTTGAGGTTCGAATCCCTCACACGCCGCCCATCTGAGATAGCGTTACCCGCTCCGGTAGTCGCGTGCTAACGCCAAGCTGGGCGCACACGTCGCGCCCAGCTTGGCCTAGCAGCCAAGCTGGGCAACAGCACAGAATGGCATGCCGGCGCAAGGAACTGCACCGAGGGTACGCGGTCGGGTTTCAGTAAAGCCGGGGCAGGGTAGCTGACGGTTGCTCGGCGGTTGCTCATTGGCAGGCGATACGGGGCAACATCGCGCACCACCAGCGGGCATTTTGACCTTTTAATCCGTAGGTTCAGGGTTCGAATCCCTGGCGCCCCACCACCGCTGACCTGGGAGTTCTCCCGCACGGCAGATCAGTCGATCATGACCTGGGACACGGATGGGTCACACCTGGGTCATCCAGCCGCACCGCCCCCGGCGCACCTTCCGGGCGGTTCCGCGCGCCGCCGACAGCACCAGCCGCGCCGTCGCCCTGGCCGCCTGGCGGCGCAGTTCCGGCAGCACCGAGGTGTAGGTGTCGGCGGTCAGCACGATGCTGGCGTGCCCGATCTGGCCCTGCACCTGTACCGCTTCAAATTCGAACACGGGGTCTGAGCTGGCGTTTCATCGGGTCAGTTACGCGGCTCGGTGGTACTCGTTGATCGCTCCGCTGAGCACCTTTCGGCGCTGAATCCAGCCTTCCAGCGGCACCACAACTTGCTCGTCTTGATCAGGTGGCCGTTGTTGGCGGGACTGGTGCGGGCGATGCGCGTTGTAGTGATCGGCGTACTCTTGCAGGACTGATCGCAGGTGGCGTTCGCCGTAGATCAACATCTGGTCGGCGCATTCGGCTCGTACGGTGCGCACCCAACGTTCGGCATAGCAGTTCGCTCGAGACGCCCGGGGCGGGATCTTGATCACCTTGGTGCCGTTGTCCGCCAGGACATCATCGAAGACCCGCGTGAATTTCGCGTCCCGGTCGCAGACCCGAAATCGCATTGCGGTCGCACGGTCGCCCAGGTCGATGACGAGGTTACGGGCCTGCTGGGCTACCCGGGCGCCGTCCGGATTGGCGGTCACCCCAAGGACATGCACGATTCGGGTGCCGACCTCCACGACGAACAGGACGTAGAGCCGGCGCAGGGTGACGGTATCGACGGCGAAGAAGTCGCATGCCAGCGTGCTGGCGGCGTGGATGCGCACGAAGTCCCGCCACCGATCGTCGTGACGGCGGGGCGCCGGCCCGAGGCCGGCACGCTTGAGGATCCGGCGGACCGTTGAACCACTTACCCGATATCCCAGGCGCATCAGTTCACCGCGGATCCGTTCATAGCCCCAGGATCGATTTTCTGTGGCCAGGCGTTCGGTCAGCGCCACGATCTCAGGATCGGTCGGCGGGCGGCCTCGGCCTCGTTTGGGGTAAGTCCACTTCCGAGTGACCAGACGGCGATGCCAGCGCAGGAGCGTGCCCGGCGTGACCAGCCGGTGCGCCCGAAGCGCTTTCGGCAGCCCACGGGTCAGGGCTGACAAGATCGCCCGGTCCGGCCAGGACAATCGTGGCTGTCCGGCTTGACGACGCAGTACCGCGACTTCGTGACGCAACACCAGGATCTCCAGGTCCTTGGAGTCGTCACCGCGCGCCAGCAGGCACAGCCAGCCGACCACCCGACAGAAGATCAGATATATAAGACGGAACACCACAGGCGTCGAGGATGCCCGACGTCAGCCACCGCATCAGCCCAGGTCACCAGCCAGAGCCGAATAATGACACCTTTCACGTTCATCACGGCGAGGTGAGGCCGTGTGTGGTGGCCGGACCGAGCCCGGCCACCGCCAGAATCAACGCCTCGTGATCAGTCCTCCGCTCGGATCCCCTCTCTCGAGGGCATGGCGCAGTTCCGCCCGGACACCGTCGTTGCAGAACGCGACCTCGACCGCCGTTCGGGCCATGCCGTCCAGTGCCGCGGGGGGCAAGCCACCTTCGGAGACCAGCGCCCGCACTTCCGACGCGAGCCGCACTCCTGTCGTTACGGGGTCGTCGTCGCCGAGTACCACCCTGCATCCGGCGGCCAGGAAGCGGTGCATCGGATGCTCCGCCAGACTGGGCGCCGCACCCGTCAAAACGTTGGATGTGGGGCACACTTCGAAGCACACCCCCTTGTCGGCGGCCCACTCCAGCAGCCGGGAATCGTCAGCGGCCCGGCTGCCGTGCCCGATTCGCGAGACGCCGAGCAGGTCGACGGCCTCCCGCACGGCATGACCGGGTGCGGCCTCCCCCGCGTGGGCGGTCACGCCGAGCCCGTGCGAGCGAGCCATGGCGAAGGCGGCGACGTACGGCTCCAGCGCGGGGAACAAAAGCTCGTCACCGGCCACGTCGAGGCCGACGACGCCGGCCCCGGCCAGCCGGCAGGCCGCATCCGCCACCTCCATGTTGACGTGCTCGGGAACGTGCCTGAGCAGGCATGCCACCACCCCGGCCGGTATCGGCGCCGAGGCGACGCCTTCGCACACTGCCTTCAGCACCTCGTAGATCGACCGGCCGGGTCCCGCGTGGGTGCTGGGTCCCACCCGGAGCTCGACGAAGGACGCACCGTCGGCCGCGGCGTCCTCGACCGCCTCCCTGGCCGCGCGGGCGATGCCGTCCAGGTGCGCGAGCACGGGATAAGCGGCGGCGACGTGGGCGAGGAACACGGTGAGGTCGGCGCGTTCCCGCATCCGCAGGGCGGCCTCCCAGCCGGCGTCCGGTTCGGGAAGTCCTGCCGCTTTCGCCAGTTCGGCGGCGGTCTCCGGCCGCAGGCATCCTTCCAGATGGGTGTGCAGGTTGAGCAGCACGGCTACAGCCCCAGACGGTAGACGGCCTCGAGGGCCACATCGATGCTGTGCTCCCAGCCCGTGTGCAGCCGTTCGTTGGCCTTGCCGTACACGACGTCGCCCGTCACCAGGTTGCCGGAGACCGCGCAGACCATGCCGGCGCGCAGGCCGCGCAGTCGCGCGACGACGAACATGGCGGAGCTTTCCATCTCGACGTTGGCGAGCCCCATCGACGACAGCTTCGCGATCCACTCCGGCGACTCCGCGTAGAAGGCGTCGTCGGTGGCGTTGAGCCCGGCGTGGGCGGCGAAGCCGCGCTCCTCGCCGAACTCCGTCGCCACCTGCTTGAGCATCATCGTGAGCTCGAAATCGGGCACGGCCGGGTAAGGGAGCGGCACGTACGCCGGCGTCGTACCGTCATTGCGGTACGACCCCTCACTGACGATCAGGTCGCCCACGCTGATGTGCGGTTGCAGCGCCGCGGTGCTGCCCACGCGGATGAAGACCTTCGCCCCCGCGCGCGCCAGCTCCTCGACGCCGATCGCGGTCGAAGGACAGCCCATGCCGCTGGAGCACGCGGTGATCTTCCGGCCCTTGTAGGTGCCGGTCACCGTACGGTACTCACGCTGGTGCGCCACCTCCACCGGGTCCTCGAGCCGATCGGCGATCAACTGCACGCGGAAGGGGTCTCCGGGCATCAAGACGACCTCGCTGATCTGGCCCGCCTGGACGCCGACGTGGTACTGCGGCCCGGTGACCCCGACGGCTGACTTGTCCACCAATTCGGTGCTCATTCGCTTCCCTTTCGCTGAGAGATCATTTCTTGGCCGTCCCGCCCGTGCCTGGCCGATAGGGCACGCCTGCGGCGGCTGGTCCACGGACGCCACGACCGAAGACCACCAACGCGAGAATCGTCGCGATGTACGGGATCATGTTGAGGAACTGCGCGTCGACCATGTCCTGCGGCAGCCGGATCACCAGCGCGCTGGCGAAGCCGAAGAATAGGCCGGCGACCATGCTCCGCAGCGGATTCCAGCCGCCGAAGATGACCGCGGCCAGCGCGATGAAGCCGCGGCCTGCCGTCATGTTCTCCGAGAAGGCGGTGAGGAGGCACAGGGACAGGTAGGCACCGGCGACACCGCAGAGGGCGCCCGACGCCGCGACGGCGCCGTAGCGCAGGCGGAGCACCGGCACGCCGGCCGCCTCCAGAACCTTGGGCGCCTCGCCGGAGGCCCGTAGCCGCAGACCGGTGACGGTGCGATTCAGGAACCACCAGACGGCGAACGCGCAGAGCAGGGCCCCCCAGAGGAACCACGACTGGGCGAAGAGAGCCGGGCCCAGGACGGGGATGTCCTTCAGAACCGGCACCGGCGTGCTGACGAAACCGGCCACCTGGGGGGAGCTGCCCGGATTTCCGTACACCTGGGTGAGGAGATAACTGGTGCCTCCCAGGCCGATCAGATTGAGCGCGGTCCCCGAGATGATCTGGTCGGCGCCGAACCGGATCGTCATGATCGCGTGGACCAGCGCGAGCGCCGTCCCCGCCGCGATCGCGCACAGCAGCCCGGCCCAGGCGCTCCCGGTGAGATACGACCCGAGCACGCCGAAGAAGGCGCCGGTGAGCATCAGCCCCTCCAGGCCGATGTTGACGACTCCCGCGCGCTCGCAGAGGATTCCGCCCAGCGCGGCGAAGATGAGTGGGGCCGCGAACCGGAGTGTCGAGGCGATCAGCTCGGTCAGATCGAGCATCATCGCCCTCCCACGGCGAGCCGGGCGGCGCGTGCCCGCCGAGGCCCGGTCCTTCTGCGCAGAGTTTGGACCGTCACGAAGAGCAGCACGATGCCCACCAGGACGTCGATGAGGTGGGCGGAGATTCCCACGTCGAACTGCATCTGCTGACCTCCGGAAGACAGTGCGCCGAGGACGAGCCCGCCGGCGACGCACCCGACCGGGTGGTTGCGGCCGAGCAGCGCCACACCGATGCCGAGGTAGCCGAGGCTGGTCACGAATGGCACGGTCATGTGGCCGTAGGTGCCGAGGACCTCCCCGGCCCCGGCGAGCCCGGCGAAGAGCCCGCCACCGCCGAGTGCCGCGGCTGCGGCGACTGTGGGCGATGCGCCCATGTAACGGGCCGTTCGTGGTGCGAGCCCGGAGACGCGCAACTCCATTCCGTACGGCGTCCGCCACAGGACCACCGAGGCGACGACGGCGCCGGCCAGCGCGACGACGAGCCCCAGGTGCGCGCCGGCGAGGCCGCCGCCGATCATGGGCAGCCGATTCGACGGAAGCGCGAAGTCCGATCCGGGCACCTGGCTGTGCGCGGAGAGCGGGTGCAGCAGCAACCACGTGGACAGGTCCGCGACGATGAAGTTGAGCATGATCGTCGTGACCACCTCGTGGGCTCCGAACCTGGCCTTCAGCGCGCCGGCGAGAGCGCCCACCAGCCCGCCGGCAAGCCCGCCCAGGGCGAGGACGGCCACCGGCCCGATGACCGGCGGCAGGCTGAGCGTGACGCCGGCCCATGCCGCAGCGGTGGCGCCGGCCGCGAACTGCCCGTCTCCACCGATGTTGAACAGGCCGCCGCGGAAGGCGAAGGCCACGGCGATGCCGGTGAGGATGAGCGGCGTGGCGTTCTGCAGCGTACGGCCGATGGCCTCGGGAGACCCCAGGGCCCCGCGGAGAAGGGACACGTACGCGACGGCCGGGGAAACCCCGGACAGCGCCATGATCACCGCTCCGGCGACGAGGCTCAGTGCCACGGCCGCGGCCGGAGCGGCGAGCCCGCGAAGGACCTGTGCCCTCCAGGCGCGCGGCGTCATCACGATCCGTCTCCCGTGGTGGTCGTCACACGGCTTCCGGCTCCGGCCATGAGCAGGCCGAGGGACTCGTCGGCGGCCTCGCCCCGGGCGAGCTCCCCGGCTACCCTGCCGCCGGACATCACGACGATCCGGTCGCTGAGTGCCTTGATCTCGTCGAGGTCGAGACTGATCAGAAGGACCGCACGACCGCGGTCGCGTGCGTCGAGCAACCGCCGGTGTACGGCATGGCCCGCCATGACGTCGACGCCGCGCGTCGGCTGGCTCACCACGAGGACCTGGGGATCATCCGCGAGCTCTCGCCCCACGAGAAGCTTCTGCTGGTTTCCGCCCGACAGGGATGCGGCGGTCTGATCGACGTGCGGCGGCCTGACGTCGTTGCCCTCGATCAGCCGGCGCGCCACCGCTCGCATCGCACGCCGCGACAGGAGGCCGCGCACACGCAGACCGCGGTGCCGGTGCCGGCGCAGCACCGCGTTCTCGTACAGGGGCAGGTCGAGGACGAGACCCTCGTTGCTGCGGTCCTCCGGCACGTAGCCGAGCCCGGCCTCCAGCCGATCACGAACCCCCGCGCGGGTGACGTCGGCGCCCGCCAGGGCGATCGAGCCGGCTCCCACCGGGCGAACGCCCGAGATCATCTCGGCGAGTTCGGTCTGGCCGCTGCCGTCCATTCCCGCGATGCCGACGATCTCGCCTCCGTGGACTGCCAGATCCACATCGCGAACCCGCCCTGCGCGGTCGGACACTCCCCGCAGGGTGAGCATCGGGGACTCGGATCTGGCCCGGGGCGCCACCGTGAGTTCGAGCTCCGTCTCTCTGCCCACCATCAGGCGCGCGAGCTCCCCTTGGGTGGTGGCGGCCGTGTCCACAGTGCGGACGACCCGGCCGTCCCGGATCACCGTGATCCGCTCCGTCACCGCCAGCAGTTCGTGCAGCTTGTGCGAGATGAGGATGACGGACATGCCCTCCCTGGCCATGCCGCCGACGACCTGGAAAAGGCGGTCGCTCTCGGCAGGAGTCAGCACGGCCGTCGGCTCGTCGAGGATGAGGATCCTGGCTCCGCGGTAGAGGGCACGCAGGATCTCCACACGCTGGCGAGCGGCGACGCCGAGCGCCGCGATCTTCGCGTCCGGGTCCACCTCGAGGCCGAACCGCTCGGAGATCTCCACGACGGACGCTCGGCCCCTGGCCCGGTCGAGTATCCCCGCGTGGGCAGGCTCGGCGCCGAGCACCAGATTCTCCATGACCGTGAAGGCGGGGATGAGCATGAAGTGCTGGTGGACCATGCCGATCCCGCGGGCCAGCGCGGACGCGGGGCCGGCGATGTCGACCGGCGTGCCGTCGATCTCGACGGTCCCCGAGTCCGGCCGCAGCAGGCCGTACAGGATGTTCATCAACGTGGACTTGCCGGCCCCGTTCTCTCCCAGCAGACCGAGCACCTCACCGCCGCGCACCTCGAGGTCGATCCCGTCGTTCGCCTTGACCGCCCCGAACGTCTTGGTGACGCCCCTCATGCGCAGGGCGGCGCGGTCGCGCCGATCTTCCGGGATCATTTGCCGCCGACCTCGGCGAGCGTCGTGGCAGCTTTCAGGGAGCCGTCGACGATCTTCTGCTGGGCGTCGGCGACGGCGGTCTTGACACTCTCGGGCACGACCGAGTCGAACTTGCCGAACGGTGCGAGCGCGATGCCCTGGTTGGACAGGCCGAACGACTGGACGCCCGCCTTCCACGTGCCCTTCGTCTGCGCCTCGATCGTGGACGTGACCGCGGTGTCGACCCGCTTGAGCACAGAGGTGAGGACAGGGGCGTTCGGATTGGTCTGGGCCTGGTCGACGTTCACGCCGATCGCGAAGAACTTCTGGTCCTGGGCCACCTTGAACAGGCCGTCACCGCTGGCCCCGGCCGCGTGGTAGATCACGTCGGCGCCCTTGGAATGCATGTTGCTGGCGATCTCCGAGCCGGTGCCAGGATCGCTGAACGCCTGCGTCGTCGTGCCGACGTACTGGTAGAGCACCTGGCAGTCGGGGCACACCGACAGTACGCCCTGCTTGTATCCCGCACCGAACTTCTCGATGAGCGGGGACTCCTGACCTCCGATGAAGCCGACCACCTTGTCGGCCGGGTTGGTGTAGTCGGTCTTGACCTGGGTCATGAGGCCCGCCACGACGCCGGTGAGATACGAGCCCTCCTCCTCGCGGAAGACGAGGGAGGTGACGTTCGGCGCCTCGACGACTGAGTCGATGATCCCGAAGTGCGTGTTCGGGAACTGCTTGGCGGCGGCGGTGATCGCGTCGGTGAAGGTGAAACCGATGCCGAAGACGGGCTGGAAGCCGCTTTGGGCGAGCTGGTTGAGGTTGTTGGCGTAGTCGGCCGGTGTCTGCGGGACCAGGACGCGGCCCTCGGCGCCGAGGTTCTTTTCCGCGACCTTGAGGCCGGTACTGGCAAGATCGTTGAAGCCGTGGTCGCCGAGGCCGCCGATGTCGGTGACGACGCCGGGCTTGATCGCGACCTGGGAGTTGGTGCCGGTGGCCGTTGCCGAGCCGTCACCGCCACATCCGGTGACTACCATGACGGGGACTACCAGCAGGGCGGCGAGGTGCAGAGCTTTCATGCTCGCTCCAGGGGGTTCAGGGGGACGAGGTCTGGACGACAGTGAGGTGGCCTGCCTCTGGGGTGATGAGGTGCTTGGCCACGTAGATGGGCGAGCCGTCGAGTAGCACGCGTTGGGTAAGGACGAGGATGGGGCTGCCGCTCGTCACTTCGAGGGCATGGGCTCGCTCGCTGCCGGCCGTACTGACCGAGACCTCGCACGAGCTCGGTCCCAGAGCGGCCCCGAACCGGTCGCTCAGTACCGCCAGCATGCTGACAGGATCGGCGTGACGCTCCTGCAGCTCTGCTTTCAGCTCCGGGTGGGTCACGGCCAGGCGGTCCTCTCCCGGAACCCACTCCTGTGCGAGAGCCAGCGGCACGCCATCACCGACGATCAGGCTCTCCCACATGAGAATCACGGCATCGTCGGGCACCTGCAGCCCTCGCTGCGTGAAGTCTGTGCTGGTCTCGAGGTTGGCCTTCCTCCGCCGCACGGAGTAGGCCGGGCCGGGAGCGGCGAGCATCCGCTCTATCGGATGAAGCTGCTCCAACCCGATGGCCGGGATCACGTCGACGACGAACCGCCCGATACCACGCTGGTTGCGGATCAGTCCGTCCTCTTCCAGCAGGATCAGTGCCTCGCGCATCACGCTGCGGCTGACTGCGAACGCGGAGCTCAGCTCGGGCTCCGACGGCAGCATCTGCCCCGGGCCGATCACGCCGCCGCGGATCGCGCCCGCGACCTCGCTGTAGACCGCGACGCGCAGCGGGAGGTTGCCGCGATATCGCAGAGGACTGGCGAAGGTCGACGCCGGAATCGCTCCCGCACGTGTGGCCATTGAGGGTCTCCAAAGGGGGTATATGATGTCAGACATCCTCGATGTGCTGGGAGTCTTCACCAACACGGTTGCTACCGTCAACCCCCCGGCCACACGATTTAACAGAGACGTCACCGAAGGCGTGGCCGAAGATCAGCCAGAGCCATCACACCCGAGGACCCGGGCAAACCCGAACTGACGCTTGTTCGCAACGCCGCCGAACGTCACGGTGGCAAGGTCCTCGCGCAGAGCCGACCCGGCGATAGACACGAGCACGACCCGAACCCCCGGCTGGAGATCGGGCCGATTCACCTGACGCAATACGGCGACCTGATGACGAAGCACCACGATCTCGATCGCCTTGACCCGATCACCGCGACCCAGCAGGACCAGGAACTGAGAGACACGCCCGAGGATGAGGTAGAGGGAGGACCACGACACGTCAGCGGGATGCCCGAGACCTCATGCTCCAGCCACGAACCCCCAGGTCAACCACTGCCGAACACACTGCCGACACCATGCCCGAGGAGAACCGTGACTCGACGAGAACCTTGTGACGCGGACGGACGCAGCCCATCGACGCGAGTAAGCCTCGGCCACCAGTTACGCTGAAGGTGCAACACAGGCGCCGCGACGGAGGGAGTCGAGCGACGGTGAGCGTAGACCTCGAACACGAGCCCATTCATGACCTCGCCCGCCGGGTTATCCGGTTGGCCGAGGAAACCCAGCACGCCGCTCAAGTGCTCGAACGCCGTCTGGATGCGCTGGAACGCCGCTCCGAAGCCGCCGGCAGAGCCGAACGCATCCTGAGCATCGCCGCCGGCATGCGAACCCATCTGGGTCAGGACCGGCTCTCCGTTGAAGACCTGTACGACCCGGACACCGGCCTTCCCGCGTGATCATCGATTCCAGCGCCATCATCGCTGTCATCAACGGTGAGCCCGAGGCTACCCCGTTCGCCTACGCCATCGCCGTCGCCGTGTGTCGCATCTCGGCTGTCAACTACATCGAAGCGGCCATCGAAGCGGCCATCGTGGCGGACAACCGCGGTGAGGCCATGCGCAACGCCTTCGACACACTCGTTGACGAGATGGGCCTCATCATCGAGCCGGTAACACCCAATCAGGCCAGGATTGCGCGCTGGGCGTACCAGACCTACGGCAAGGGCAACAACTCCAAGGCCAAGCTCAACATGGGCGACTGCTTCGCCTACGCTCTCGCCAAAGACCTCGACCAGCCCCTGCTCTTCAAAGGTGAGGACTTCCCGCACACCGACATCACCCCCGCGCAACCCTGACGGTCAATCAATCCCCTTCTCAAGGTGATCACAGGTTCCCTGCGGGAGCAGCCGATGGAATGAGAATGCGCGAGTTCTACCGCCTGGCCCAGACTCGAGCGCGAGCTGAACAGCACGTCGAAAGCCGACGGTTAGTTCACCCGCACCGCCTCCAGCTGGGACGAGCCGTGACCTGGTTGATCAACCGAGGCGCACAGGCGCTTTATGCGGGATGAGTCGCTGGGGCTTCAAGCCGTGGACAGGCGCGGAGCCCATTACAGACGATCGAAATCATGCGCTGCCGTGCAGCGTCGTCGATGCCGTCACGTTCACGGGCCAGGCAGCCGACGACCAGCGCCTTGACGTCGGCGGTATCAACGTCCTGGCGTACCGCGCCGGCTTGCTGGGCCCTGACCAGCAGGCCGCGCAAGGCAGCCCCGAAATCCCGGTTCGCGGTCGATGCGGTGGCTTGAATGTCGAAGCCCGCGCTGCTGAGCGCGTCGCCGACCGAGTGGTCGGCTGCGCCTTCCTCCACCAGAACGGCGAAGAAGGTGAAGAAGGCAGTGGTCGCGTCCTTGTCGGCGGCGAGTTCGTCGGCGCGCTGGACGAGTTGCCCGATGCGGTTGAGGACGACGGCGCTGAACAGCTCCTCCTTCGTCGGGAAGTGCCTGCTGAGGGTGCCGGTGCTGACGCCCGCTCGCCGTGCGATCTCGCGTACGGAAACCGAGGCGCCGTGTTCGGCGAATGCGGCTCAAGAAGCCGCGCCTGATTGCGACGGCCGTCGGCGCGCTGGCGTCTGACCGGCCTGGATGCGGCTCGGTCGTCTGTCGCGCCCGGTTCTGGCTCGCCTGAGTGTCGTTCTTGTGCCATCGATGTCGATCCTAGACAGCAGTGCCGCCCGTCGCAGCGTCCATTGTCGATGGGCGGGACTGTGCGCCTGCCGATAATTCCATCCGTCCAGGTCACGGCCTTGCAGGACTTCTCTGGTACGCAGGCTTCGACTCCTGAAGAGGAGCCAGTGCGGCAGGATGACCGGTCGTGCTCCTTCGCCTGGCCTATCTCGCCGTCACGAACACCTTCGCGGCGCTGCGGTTGCTCCCGATGGGAGATCGGGACAAGGACGTCGAGATCCTCGCCCTGCGTCACCAGATCACCATCCTCGAACGGCAACTCGGCGTCGGTGCCAGGGCGAGGTTCGCGCCCGAGGACCGAGCCTTCCTCGCCGCCCTCCTGACGCCGCCGCCACGCGACGTCCTGCGCCGGCTGAGGCTCCTCATCCGGCCGGATACCGTCATGCGGTGCTACGCCGCCGCCGACCGGGGCGGGGCGGCGTTGGCGCTGCGCCGTGCCCAGTTCGAGCGCGACCGATGCCTGGCGATCTATCAAGCGCTGCAGGCGACGGCGTCGCCGGATCGCCGGCTGGAACTGCGGGTCTGGGCGCTGGAGCTGCTGCGTCATGATGCGCGTACGGCGCGGAGTGGCCTGACCGGATGGTGGCCTCCCTCCGTGCTGGTGGATGTGCTGTTGTGGGAGAACAGCGCTGAGGAGGCGTGGCAGGCAGCGCAGGAGTTCGGCGCCGTCGATCAACAGTGGCTGCGACTGGCTCGGCTGCGGGCGGAAACTCACCCTGCCGAGGCGATTCCCGTCTACGAGCGCCTGGCCGAGAGCGAGATCTCGCTGATGAAGAACGACGCCTACGCTGAGGCCGCCGATTTAGCCGCGCAAATCATCAGACTTTATGATCGTTTGGGCCAGGGTGCGGACGGACACGCCTACCTGGAGCGGCTACGCACCGTCCACAAGCGCAAGCGTAACTTCATGGCGGAGCTTCAGCGGCGCGGCCTTTGAGGTCCCGGGTCGACTCGTCGGTGCTGCGGATCATGAAGTAGCCGAGAACCTCGCCCAGTATGCTGACGCTGTAGGCGGGCTCACACAAGCGACAGTGACGTAATCTGTGAAGCGGACCAGCGAAAGGGGATTGCTCATGAGCGCTCAGCCGCACGAGCTGGCGAACGTGAGCTCACCCGTGCTGGACAGGAACTTGCGGTCGATCCGCGTGGCCTTGACCGTGCCGCAAGATCGCGAGGCTTTCGACGCAGGTCTGCGCCTGACTCTGGATGAAGTGCGTGCCACGCTCGATCTCGGCAAGCTAAACGAGTTCATCCATACCTGGTGGCTGATCGCCCACGACTCCATACACGACCCCGCAGGCCGCGAACGCATGTACGCGCACGCCGCACAGGTACAAGACCTCGCCGACCACGGACAAGCTGTGCCACGTGGAGACAGAACCTGGCGCGAACTACTCGCTGAACGCGGAGTGCAGGCATAGGTGTACTCGATCACCCAGCCGGATCCCATCGCCCAAGACCAGATCGCCGCTCTACCCCTTGATGCCGTCCGTTACCTTGCCGAAGTCTTCGCCCTGCTGGAGACGGCACCATGGGCCGGCAAGCCGTCCAAGCCGGAAGGAAATCTCCGGATCATGCCCTTCGGGACGGGCGGCTCGTTACCTACGTCGTGCTGGAACAACAGCGCGAGGTCTACATCGTCCGCGTCCAGTGGCTCTCTACCGCACAGCGTGTGGGGTGCGAAACCCGAATGTGGCCTCTGGTCTATCCACTTCGTCCATGCGGCCCGTCGGTGCTGTTGATCAGGCCGTCAAATATCTGTTGGCACCTCAGGGATTAGTCCGCTTTCCCCGGCAGTTCGGACACTCTGGCGTAAGATCCAAGGTCGAGAATACGTGATCGTGTTTCAGTAAAGCCGGATAGGGTAGCTGATGGTTGCTCGGTGGTTGCTCATGGGCATGCGACACTGGGCAACATCGCTCATCATCGTCGGGCATTTGACGGCGGCATATCCGGGCGAGATGATAGAAATGGATAGCCTACGGCATTGATTGACACTAAGAAATTCGTCTTTTAATCCGTAGGTTCAGGGTTCGAATCCCTGGCGCCCCACCACCTTTGACCCTGCGGTTTTACCCATTTCACTAGTTGCCGGATGACAGCGAGAGTCATCGTAGGACACATGTGAGTCACATTGGGATTGCTCGTGCCCCTTTCGCGGCACGAGGCGTCTGGCGTGCCGCGACCAGCACGAGCCGAGCGGTCTTTCGGGCGCTATCGTGGTACAGCTTCGGCAGTACCGACGCGTAGATGTCCGCGGTCACTACGATGCTGGCATGCCCGAGCAAGCCCTGTACCACTCGTAGGTCGTCTCCGGCGGCCAAGGCCAGCCGCATGTATCCCCAGGTCTGAAAGACAATGCTCCTCGCGGCGTCCGCGGGCATCCTTTACGGAATCCAGGACGTGCTGATCCGCGACTCCCTGGTGAGGCTGGAGTGAGCGGGGCAGGGGCCCAACTGGCTGCTGACCGCGTGGCAGCCGTACAGCCTGGTCATGGTCGCGGTGGTGGGCATCATGCTCAACCAGAGCGCCTTCGACACCACGCCGCTGCGCGTGTCCCTCCGGGCCGCCACCGCGGTGGAGCCGATCACCATTATCGCCCTGGGCGTGGCCATGCTCGGCGAGCGCCTGGGCGTGGACCCTCCCACGTTGGCGGGCCAGGTCGCGGGCCTGATCGCGCTGGTGACCGGCATCGTCATCCTCGGCCGCTCGCCGTTCCTGGCCAAGTCCGACCAGAACGCCTCTTGCCAGAACAGGGAACGGGGGTGATCCTGCGGTGCGGCGGGCGGATCTAGGATTGTGACGCATGTGGACGCGTTGTTCAGCTCCTGTGGCGCTTGTGCTGTTCCCGACGGTGATGGCGTACGTCGGAAGAGCACTCATCGCGATCACAGGGTTGTTTTATTACGACATATCCGTGCGGGACGGGATTGGGATCTTCTCGCTGGCGCAGGGGCTCGGCGTCGGGTACCTCGGTTCGGCAGTCTTCGACGTGGCCGTCGCCGTCCTGCACGTAGAGATCTTCACGATCGCTTTCGGGGTGCCGGTCGTCCTGGTGGTCGCCGCGCTGCTGTGGCGTGAACGCCACTTCACCAGGACCGTGGTCTGGCTGCTGGCCATCTTCGCGGTGACCAATCTCGGCGCTAACCTGGTCGCCCTGTTCTCGAATCTCTCGGTCTGCCCGCCGCTGGGTGACCACGAGTCCACCTGCTACCGGGGCGCCGGGGCGACCCCGTTCTTCCTCTACGCCCCGGCCTATGCCGTCGCCGCGTACCTGCTGGGGACTCACTCCATCGCTACAAAATCGTTCACCAGTTCGGATCCTATTCGCACGAAAGATCACTAATGTCAAGATTTCGATAAAGAATCTTGGATGTTAGCTTCCTTGTGCGCAATGTCCATGTGATCTCCCCGCACCACCGTGCGGTCTACAGGCATGCCCAAGGAGTGGTTTGTGAGTCTCACCGCGATGGGACAGCGTCCATCAGCGTCTCCACATCGACGAAAGGCCCGCGGCTTTCTCATCCCTGTCCTGGCGGCGTCGGTCACGCTGGCAGCCGGACTTTCCCCCGTTCCGGCGCAGGCGGCACCCTTACCGCCGTTACGCCTGGCCGGCGCCCCTGAGCCGAAACCCCCGGCGGAGGGGGGGCTGGTCGTCGACAAGTTCATCGCGTCCGCCAGGACCAAGGCCACCAAGGCCGGCGAGCGCGTCGAGATTCCCGAGCACAGGACCGAGTCCAGCACCGTCTACGCCAACCCCGACGGCAAGACCCTGCGCATGGAGCTCTACACCGAGCCCATCCGCGTGAAGAAGGGCGATGGGTTCGCCCCCATCGACACCACCCTGATCCAGCGTGACGGCGTTATCGAGCCCAAGGCCGTCCAGGGTGAGCTGGCCCTGTCCACGGGCGGCGACCGCACCCTGCTGCGCAGCGACTCCGAACGCTCGGCCGCCAGCGTGTCGGCCCCGTCCAAATTGCCCAAGCCCGTGCTGAAGGGCAACACGGCCACCTACCGTTCCGCGTACGGCCAGGGCGTGGACCTCCAGGTCACCGCCACCGCGACCGGATTCCGCCAGGAGATCGTCATTGGGAGCCGCCCCAGTGGGCCGCTTCGCTTCCGCCTGCCCGTGGACCTGCCGGAGGGCATGTCCTTCACCGCCGACGCCGCCAGCCGGCCGTCCCTGATGTCGGGCGGCGAGAAGATCCTGGACCTGCGCCCCGGCATGCTGCTGGACGCCGCCGCCGAGGCCCCGGCCGCCCCGATCGACGGCGGCCGTCTTGGTAAGGCCGCCGTCACCCTCGAGCCGGGCGCCTCCACCCTCGTGTACGCCCCCGACCCGGCCTTCCTCGCCGACCCCGCAGTCACCTTCCCGGTGACTCTGATGGCGGTCGACTCCGACTGGTGGGAGCCGGACATCTCCGACGGCGGCTCCGACACTTTCATCAACAACGATGCGTGGACGTACAGCGCCGACGGCTTCAACCTGGATCGCATCCTGGTCGGCAAGTCCAATAGTGGCTCCGTACGCTGGCGCAGTTACCTCAAGTTCCCCGACATCCCGCACGACTCGCCGCTGCGTCAGGGCACGGTGCAGAACGCGGACCTGACGCTGTGGAATCACCTGTCCAACAGCTGCGGCGACGCGGTTGGCTCCGGGGTCATCGCCCGGCGGATCACCTCGCCGTGGGACGAGTTGTCGCTCCAGTGGAGCGCGCAGCCGACGGTCACCAACGCGGGCTCGGACGACGAGCTCGGAGCCTACAGTCCTGACTGCGCGCTGGGCGGCTGGGCGGCCAAGGAGTGGTTTCTGATCCACTCGGTCAACGGGATCGTCCAGGAGTGGGCGGATGGCGCGCCCAACTACGGTTTCCAGCTCACCGCCGGGAACGAGAACGACCTGACCAACTGGCGGCGTTACCGTACCCAGGAGTACACCTGCTGCAGCCCGGGCGCCCACCCGCCGAAGCTGACCGTGGACTTCGAGCCGGGGCAGCGGCTGCGGCTGATGTTCGGCTTCGACCAGCGGCCTTCGGGCCTGCCCACCTACGACGAGGCCGCCGCGAACGCGCTCGAACCTGGCGATGAGGACCTGCCCCCGATGACGGTCGCCGACTCCATCGAGCACGACGACGCGCCAGGCGTCGCCTATGAGGTGCGCAGGAATAACCTGGAGCCGCTGGAGGGCGGCGAGTGGAGCGCCATGGATCCCGAGGTGGGGGACGACCAGCCACCGGCGGTGGTCGCCGTCAGCCCGGTGGCCGACTCCACCCAGGTGCCTGTGGACCAGCAGGTCACGGTCACGTTCAGCGAACCGGTGGATGAGGCCACGTTCAAGCTGAAGACGGCCGCCGGAGTCCCCGTCGCGGGCACGACGGCGGTGGACGAGGCCAGACTCCAGCTCACCTTCACCCCTGGCGCGCCGCTGGCGGAGGGCACGGTGTTCACGGCCGAGGTGGCCGGCGCCATGGATCTGTGGGAGAACACCCTGCCCACCCACACCTGGTCGTTCACCACCGTGGACGGCGGTGAGCGCGGGCGCTGGAGGTTCGACGAGGGCGAGGGGGAGACGGCTGCCGACTCCTCCGGGCGCGGCAAGGACGCGACTCTGAGCGGCACCGCGAACTGGATCACCGGCAAGGCCGGGAACGCGGTCTCCAACACGCAGGCCGAGGCGTTCGCGGCCGCGCGGGCGGAAGCCGTACGCCTAGGCAAGGCCGTCGAGGTCGCCGGGGCCACCACCGCGACGAGCGTCACCCGCGCCGAGCCGGACGGGAAACGTTTCACCACCACGATCACCTCGGGGCCGACGCGGACCCGCGTGGGCGGCGCCTGGATGCCGATCGACACCTCGCTGGTCGACCACGGTGACGCGCTGAAACCGAGGGCGATCGCCTCCGGCGCGAGCCTGGAGGTCTCAAGCGGCGGTTCCGGCGCGTTCGTGACCATGACCGCGAACGGGAAGAGTTACGCGCTGCGCTGGCCGTCGCCGCTGCCCAGGCCAACCGTCGAGGGCAACGTCGCCACCTTCGCCGACGCCGCCGGAGCGGGGGCCGACCTGGTCGTGACCGTGCTGCCGACCGGGTTCCGGCATGACGTGCTGCTGCGGGAACGTCCGGACAAGCCGCTGGAGCTGCGGATCGGTGTGGAGAACACCGGTCTGCGGCTGTCGGAGGGCAGGGGCGGACGGCTGCTGCTGACCGGCCGGAACGACAAGGTCGTGGCCTCGGCGCCCCGCCCGGTGATGTGGGACGGACGCGCGGATGGCCGCCGCCAGCTGGCCGAGGATCGCGCGGTGGACGCGGAGGTGGTGGAGCGGGCTGGCCGAACCGAGCTGGTGCTCAAACCCGACCACGCCTGGCTTTCAAACCCGAAGACCGTCTATCCGGTACGCATCGACCCCAGCACCACACTCCCTCTCCACCAGGACGTCGAAGTCGACTCGCTGAGCGACGAGGACTGGCCGGGCGACCCGACCGGCCCGTTCCTGCTGGCCGGGACGCAGAGCGGCAACCTCAAGTACCGCGTGCACCTAAAGTTCGACACTACCGGCCTGCCCGGCAGCACGGTCACGGCGGCTACCCTGTCGCTCAACAACATCGACGCCCCCAGCTGCGGCAACGCCGTGGGCGCGGGCATCCAGGTGCGTCGGCTCACCAGCACCTGGGACCCGGACAACGTCCACTGGGGCAACAAGCCCACCAGCACCACCGAGGACGCCCAGACCGTTACCAAGGCCATCAATCCGAACTGCGCCACCTGGCCCGGCCTGCTGCAGTGGAACGTTACCGGCATGACCCAGGACTGAGCGGCCGGCGCGGTCAACCACGGCCTGGTGCTTCAGTCCCCGACCGAGGCCAACACCAACAACTACCGGGTGTTCACCAGCGCCGACGACACCGACTTCGGGGTGCCGCCGACGCTGACCGTCACCACCAGCGGCCCCGCCTCCGCACCCGCGATCACTGGCCTGGCGATCAGCCCGGCCCAGCAGGTGGCCGGGGTGACGGTGACGAGTTCGCTCACACCGCAGCTGGCGGGAACCGTGTCCGACCCGGCCGGGGGCAACCTGACCGGCCAGTTCGAGGTCGAGCACGACCCGGCGGCGACCGGGCAGGGCAGCGGCCAGATCTGGACGGGGTCCTCAGGTGCGGTGGCCTCCGGCGGACTGGCGGCGGTGACCGTGCCGGCCGCGAAGTTCCAGGACGGGTGGCAGGTCCGCTGGCGGGCCCGCGCCGTCAACGCCGGAGCGGGGACGAACTCGGCCTGGTCGGCGTGGCAGCTGGCCACCGTGGACGTGCCCAACCCGACCGTCGGGTCGCTCCAGGTGACGCCGTCGCTCGTGGTGGGCGGCACGACGGTGACCACGAGCCTGACCCCGGATCTGCGGGCGACCGTCACCGACCCGGCCGGTCAGGCGCTGCGCGCCGAGTTCGAGGTCGAGCACGACCCGGCCGTCCCCGGGCAGGGCAGCGGCCAGATCTGGGCGGGCGGCGTGAACAACGTGGCGTCCGGAACCGTGGCCACGCTCGCCGTACCGGTCGGGGAGCTGACCGACGGGTGGAAGGTCCGCTGGCGGGCTCGCGCTGTCAACCAGGCGACCACGATCAGTTCGCCGTGGTCGGGGTGGCAGAACGTGACGGTCGATCTGCCCGATCCGGAGCCTGAGCCCTCGGTGACGGGTCTGCGGGTCGATCCGTCGCAGCAGGTGGCCGGGATAACCGTCGCCACCAGCCTGACCCCCGCCCTGGTGGCGCGGGTGAGCAACACGGTCGGCGGGACGCTGCGCGCCGAGTTCGAGGTCGAGCATGACCCGGCCGTCCCCGGGCAGGGCAGCGGCCAGATCTGGGCGGGGGGCGTCGACAATGTCGCCTCCGGCGCGGAGGGCAGCGTGAGCGTGCCCGCCGGAGAGCTCGGCGACGGCTGGAAGATCCGCTGGCGGGTCCGCGCGGTCGCGGGTGAGCTGGCCTCGGCCTGGGCCGACTGGCAGCACGTCACGGTCGAACCGCCCAAGCCGACGGTGCAGGAGCTGTCGCTCACGCCGTCGCGGGTGGTGGAAGGGACGACGGTCAGCGGCGCGCTGACCCCGTCGCTGGCCGCCCGGGTCAGCGACCCCGGCGGGCAGGCGCTGCGCGCCGAGTTTGAGATCGAACACGACCCGGCCGCCACCGGGCAGGGCAGCGGCCAGATCTGGGCGGGCGGCGTCGACAACGTGGCCTCCGGAACCGTGGCCACACTCGCCGTCCCCGCCGGAGAGCTGAGCGACGGCTGGAAGATCCGCTGGCGGGCGCGGGCGGTCTCCGGCCAGCTCAGCTCGGCGTGGGCCGGCTGGCAGCAGGTCACGATCGACATCGTCCACCCCGGCGAGGAACCGCTGGCGGTCACGGACGAAGCGGTCATCCGTACCGACGACAGCTTCACCGTCGCCGCGTGGCTGCGGTGGAACGACAAGGAGGGCGACTACCGCGTCATCGAGCAGCGGGGCACGAACCGGGCGCCGTTCCTGCTCGGCAACACCCCCCAGCACGGGCTGGTGTTCACGCTCGCCGACGGCGACAGCGCCGGGGCGACGGCGGCCGGAGTGCTCTCCGGGGTTGAGCCGCCGGTGGGCGAATGGTTCCACCTCGCCGGTGTCTACGACGCCGGCGCGGACACGGCCACGCTGTACTTGGACGGGGAGGCGATCGGCACGGCTCCGATCGGCTTCGATCCGTGGCACGCCGAGTCGGCCATGACCCTGGGCACCCGCATGCTGGGCGACCTGGACGAAACCCGCGTCTTCCAGCGGGCGCTGTCCGCCGAGGCGGTCACCGGGCTGCTGGCCGAAGAGCCCGCCGCCCGTACGGCTTTCGCCATCGACAAGACCCCGGAGAAGCCCGCGGCCGCGGCCGCCGCGAGCGTGGTTCCCGGGTTCGACTACGAACGGCACAACCTGGAAACCTGCAACGACAAACTGCGGCCCAGCGGGCTGGTCTACACGGCGGAAGGGTTCCGGGAGCTCAAGCCATACAGCGGCTGCTGGACCAAGTGGCTGGGCTGGGGCGAATGGGACGTCGACCGGAAGAAGTCCGTCGCCGCCGGACGGCCGATCCCCGTCCCCGACCCGGACGACGCCGTGGTCGCCGAGACGACCGTGGTCATGCACACCTACCTCGGCAACGCCGACGGGTCGGGCGTGGTCGGCGGCGGCTCCCACAATCCCCGGGACATCTCCGTCTGGACCGAGGTCAAGGACGTACGGGCCTTCGACGACGGCCAGCCGACGACCAATTTCGACAACGACTACATGAGACTGGAGGTCACCGCCGCCAAGGGCGAGGACAGCGGAAACTGCGTACGCAGGGCGAGCGACACCGACCGCCGGGCGAGGGTAAGCACGTGGAGGGCGGGCACCGCCTACGACGACTACGTGTTCACCTCCCAGCCCAAGGCGGGCGACGACGCCTCGATCGACATCTGTGAGATTTCCCCCAAGCTCTACTACGAGGACCGCTGGGGCCCCCTCGACGGAGAGATCGCGTTGTGGAACAAGCCCGAGAACCGCATCTACCGGTACAGCCAGGTCCCCCGGGTCCGCTGTGACAACAGCAAGATGGGGAACAAGGTTGGCTCGGACGACTACCGCCACAAGAAAGCGTGCGTGTTCGGCTCCGCCAACCGGATCTTCACCATGTCGCTGAGCGACACCGTCATCACCGGAGCCGCGTTCCACAACTTCATGGCCATGAACTTCCCCAACGCCACCCGCCCGGAGCGGCGCGACGAGGACGGCAACGTCCTCGACAAGGACATCCCCGGCGACTACGGAACGGGAACGGAACCCGAGGACAAGGACAACTTCCTGCGGCGCGGCACCGCCTCCCCCGGCAGCGCCGCCAAGGAGTGGTCGGATGCCAACCGCGCCAAGATCGTCACACCGTGCCGGCACGAGCGCACCCGCCTCGAAAACGAAGGAGTCACGGTCGCCGGCACCCTGGAATGCGATGAATTCCCCTACGCCAGCAGCAAAATGGGCGCCAAGGACGCCAACGGCAACTTCTCGATCATGTACATCCCGAAACTGCAGAACAACCGGCACGGGCGCTACCTGTCGGCGTTCTACTCGCGTTACCGCGTGGGCACTGATAACAAGTTCTGGGTGAGAGTCGTGGACTAGCCGATCCACGAGAATGATCGCGACACCGCTCTGGCGCGGCCGGCTTCCTGCCGCGCCAGAGCGTTTCCCTCCCCCATCCGAACAGGACTCGACCGTGGCTTTCCCCAACGAGCGTTACGACCTGCTCAACGAATACGAACTGCACGACTTCTTCGTCGGCGTCTGGTGCAAGGGCTTGAGCGTCGTCGAGGCCGCCACGCGGCTACGGGCCGACCTCGATTCGGCCACCGAGTGCGTGTGGGCGGAGATCGGCGACGGCCTGGACGGCCTGGACGCGGACGACGGCGTGGTGTGGATCGGCGAGCAGGCCCCCGGCTGGACGCTGATCATCCAGTACGAGGGCCTGCACATCGGGATGGGCGGACCGCAACGGGAGCTGTCGGAAGGCGGCGCGCTCCTCTACCTGGGCTGGCCGATGCTGGAAATGGAAGGCCCAGAGGACATGGAGTACGTGGTGGACGGGCGCGCGCTCACGAGCATCCCCCTGGCCGCACCCGACGTCAGGTTCGGCCCCGAGCCCGACGCGCTGAACCGCTACCTGGACGGGCTGCCCCTGAACCGGGAGACGGCGGTGGACGAGCGACTCGACGCCGCGTTCCAGCTCGTCGGCCGGATCACCGGCCGGGAACTGGACGCCGCCTGGCTCTACGGCAGCCACACACGATACGTCATCCCCGCCGCTGCCTGGGACCTGGAGTAGCGCAATTTTGGAGAGCAAACCGCACCATTGGCAAAGACAAAGCGGCCCTGCCCATTGCCTGACTATGGGATGGGCAGGGCCGTTGCCTCCGGGGAGAGACGCCCGCGATGCGAGGTCGGGCCTGATCGGCGTGGTAACCGCGGGCCCTCGACCTCTGTGAGTGGGTCCTCAACCTAACTGAAGCCAAAGGGTGAGAGAGGTGCGCCTGCCGAAATTCCGTCCATGCAGTTCAAGCGGCATGTGAGTACTCGTGGAGGACTCCGCCGAGCCGCTCTCTCCGGCGTATGGTCAAGCTCGCGATTCGCTCTTGATCGATGATCGGATCCGGGACGGGACGCAGTGGGGCCGCCTGGGCGAGGGCTTGGTGGGGCCGGGCCGTGTTGTAGTGCTGCAGGTAGCGGGTGAGCGTCCGGCGTAGATGGTGCTCGTTGAGGATGAGCATGCGGTCGAGCACTTCGCGGCGTAAGGAGCCGGTGATCCTTTCGCAGTGCTGCGCCTGGCCGAGTAGCCGGGGGCATCGCATATACACCGAAGCAGCCACCCTATGGACGGAGGTAGCCGGATTGATCACACAGGCTGGCGATACCGGCGACGCAGCGCACCTTACCCAGGCCAGCACAACCCTCCACGACCTCTCGCGAATAGATCATGACGCCATGCAGGCGCTGACCCGGGTACAGACGTGAGGCATCTACAACGAACGATGACGCCCTGAAAGGGTGATTGCACCACTATTAGTCGATCTTGTAGTGGTGGAGGGTATCGGCTCAGTCTGGATCTCCACATGTCGGTGGGCTGCGAGGTGGGCGCGGCCCACATTGCACCGGTCAGTTGCGAGGAAGAAGGTGACATCACGATCAGCTGACGGGAGATGTGATGATTCTCAGGCGAATCGCCGCAGCCATGACCTTGGTGGCGGGCCTGCTGGTGTCGGCGTTACCAGCGGACGCCTCCGCTTCGGTAACGCTGGAGGCGACCTACACGACCTCGCTGGAGAACGGCTGGGCGCTGGTGGAGCGCTACCGCGACAACTCCTCCGGGTTCCAGGCCGAGACCTATCCTTCCGACGGTCGGGGTGATCACTCTGGTCAGACCAAGCGGTTGTTCGGCGACGTCGCCCGGCCGCATTCCTCCAGATTCCTGCTCTACCACGCGCCCGGCTGGCAGAGCGGCACCAAGGCCACCCCGGTGCTGCTGGTCCACGGCGCCAACCAGACGGCCGACCTGGCCTGGGCCAACCCCAACGCCCGCGGGGCCTACGGCTGCGGCCAGGCCAGCTGTCCCACAACAGGGCTCATGCAGTATCTGGACGCGCGCGGCTACAAGGTCTTCGCGGTCGGGTTCCCGCACGTCACGGGCGAGGGCCACTACTGGGCCGAGCAGATAGCCGACGCGGTGGCCAAGATCAGGGCCAAGACCGGTGCGGCGCAGGTGGACGTGATCGGCTGGTCGAAGGGGGCCTTCAACGCGCGCATGTACGTCTCCTCGCTGCGGCAGCCGTGGGGCACGCCGTACGCGGGCGATATTCGCAAGCTGCTGCTGGTGGGCGGGCCGAACAAGGGTTTCGACTGGGGCTACCGGCACGGTTGGACCCACGATTTCGCGATATTTCCCGAATGTGGGGGAACGTTGAACGCGCCCGCCCCACACTCGAAGATGATCTGCTACGGCCTGTGGCGCAACCACCCCGAGCTGAGCTACGAGGGAAGCGCCTACCCGGGCTCGGACGACATGCTCTACCGCTGGGACAACGTCTACCCGCTGCCCGCCGCCGAACAGGACTGGTACACCACCTACTACGGCGGCACCGGTTTCTACACCTACGGCCGCGGCATCCAGTGGGCCATCGACCGTGGCTCCCTGGTCGCCCCGCTGATCGCCGCGGGCACCCCGGCGAGCGTGGCCGTCTACCAGCTGTGCGGCAACTCTCCGGACATGGCGCTGCTGCACAATGAGCACACCGGCCCCTCCGACGGCGCGGTCTTCGTCGCCAGCTGCACCGCCTCCGACGGCCTCACCACCCGAGCCGGTACGGCCACGCTAAGCCTCAACCACCTCAAACTCGGATGGTCCGCCACCGCGATGACCCAGCTCGCCACCTGGCTCGGCTGACGGATCCGAAGGCCGACCGCGGCCTCGGGATCACCTACGCTGCGCGTGCGGTGGCTGGGCTGGTCGTGCTCGTCACCGGGCACCCCGGGCCCCCGCACGCCAGCACCGACTGCTACGCCGGACACTCACCCGCTACCTCGATCATTTGCCGAGCAGACGCCTTCGTCGTGGCTGCGCTTCTGCGGTCTACTGGTAGTCACCTGGCTGGACCGACCTCCGGGAACGCAGCTTCGAGTCGGCCGGCATACAGTCCACAAGACCAACTCGGCGGAATGCTCCACGAGTACTCACATGCCGCTTGGACTGCACGGATGGAACTTTCGGCAGGCGCAACGTCAGAAGATGTTTCATGAGATCGAACGCTGGCCCGTTTGCCAGATTGAGTGGAGCGGAGAGAAGACCAGCTTCACGAGGTGCGCCCCGCCGTCGGCGAAGACGTCGAGGCGGTCGCCGCCGAGGTCGGCGTTGAGGCTCTTGTAGACCAGGCCGTCGTTGCCGAAGATCTCCAGCTGGCCCCGGTCGACCAAGAGCTGGATCTTGACGGTGTCGCCGTCGGGGGGCATCGGCACGCCGTCGAGGGTGGCGGTGGCGGTGTCGTAGGCCACCTCGCGGGGGCCGACCCGGAAGCCGACGCGGGTGGTGCCCTCTTCTATGTGGAACTCGGCCTCGACCGTGCAAACGGCCGCGCCGGTCAGCGTCCTGTCGGTGTCGAGGCGTACGTCCGCCCAGGTCAGGGTGGTCTCGCGCAGGTCGTCCAGTTCGGCGATCGGCGTGCTCAGCACCTTCGGCACACCGTCGACCACGCGCAGGCGGAACTGCACGGGGAAGGTGAGGTTGCCCGTCCAGACGCTTCCGGCGTTGCCGCCCTGCCAGGCTATCGAGATCGCCCGGTCGTCGGGCAGGTTGGCGAACGTCAGGCCGGCGTAGTAGTCGCCGCCCGGGTGGTTGGTGCCGTGGTTGAAACGTTGCGGCTCCGGGTGGGCGGTGGTGAAGGCGCGGCCGTCGAAGTCGCCGACGACGTACTCGCCGCTGGCGCCGTTGAGCACCCAGTTCAGGTTGCCGTCCAGGGGCAGGGGGATAAGGTCCGGGCATTCGTACAGCCAGGCGGCGGGGTAGCGGGAGGCGAAGGTCCAGTCGAGGAAGTTCGGTGAGGTGAAGAAGTCGACGCCGTAGCCGCTGTGGTCGGACCAGATGACCATGCACCAGCGGCCCGTCGGCTCGTGCCGGAAGACCTTGGGGTCGCGGCTCTTGCCTTCCGGTACGGCGACGCTGCGGCCGTTGTCGTAGGTGTGGAAGGTGTAGCCGCCGTCGGTGGAGTAGAAGAGGGTCACGCCGTCGGTGCCTGAGTAGAGGAGGATCGGCGCGTGGTCGCCGGACCGCAGGCCGCTGACGTTCTCGGTGTCGACCACGCCGCCGCCCGAGTAGAGGTTCCCCGGGTGCAGGTCCGGGCGCAGGGCGATCGGCTGTTCCGTCCAGTGGACCAGGTCGGGGCTGGTGGCGTGGCCCCAGTGGAGATTGCCCCACGCCAGGCCATCGGGGTTGTGCTGGAAGTAGAGGTGGTAGACGCCGTCGTACCAGAGAGGGGCGTTGGGGTCGTTGATCCAGCCGCGGCGGGCGCTGAAGTGGAACTGGCCACGGTTGTGCTCGTCGTACATGACGGAATTCTCTCGTCCGATCCGCACTGCCATCGACCCCGCAGCCGCATCGCCTGGTGGCTGGCCGTGCTTCGTCACGCCTGTACCTAGCCCCTATCCATGATCATCGATGGCGCCGATTTCTGCACCCGGACTTCTCGAAGGCTGTAAGCGAGCCCGCTGTGCGTGACACACGACGGCTGCCAAGAGGAACTGCCGGGAAGGCAAAGCCTCAGCGCGCAGGTGGCGCGTGCGGATGGGCAGGCCGGGGCGGCCGGTGTGATGGCAACCATGACTCGCTGCGGCTTGCGCGATGTGGTCGGCGTCGTCGGGTGAAAACGCAACCGCACCCCGCCAGGCGCGCCGCCTTCTCCGGTTCGTCAGAGATCGTTCTTCGTGCGGCAGGTCACAAAGAAGGTGGTCTGCGCCGATCCTTGGTAGGGGGAGGAGAGTTCCACCTTGAAGTACCCGCTCTCCGACCGGTTCGTGCTGTATGGGCTAAAAATAATCTTCTCCTGCGCTCCGGTTGCGGTGAACGACGTGCTCCCGCCGGAGATGTACGACCACTGGTTGCGGGTCTCGTTGCTCTTGCGGTACCACCGGTAGTCGAGGAAGACGGGGCCGCCGGCCACGGCGAGCATCGCGCTGAGCGTGAACACGGCGGGTTGGCCGCCCAGCCCGCACTCCTCGCCTTCGTCCGCGCGCTCAATGTTCACATTGGACAGCGTCGGCTGCACGCAGACCGTGTTGGCTCCCGCGGCCAGGGAGTCGGGGACGTAGGGGGGATCGATGATCCTGAGGCGCATCGAGCTCCTGAGGCTGGTCGTGCGGACGAAGCCGTGGACGACGGTCTGGGTGCCGGGCGCGTGGAACGTCACAGATACGGGCTCAGGGCCGGGCCAGGGCAGATTCTGCTGGTTGACCCATACGTACTTCACGGTCATCGGTTCGGAGACCGTGATCTTCCCCGAGACGGTGAGCGACAGGCCGTGTGGTGTTTCGTTGCAGGGGCCGATGTAGGTGGGAGGAGTGATCGTTACACCCCACGCGGTGACCGTGGCCGCGATAGCCGCCGCGTGTGCGGTCGCGGCCTGGACGGGCCCGGCCGCCAGCCCCGCGAGCAACACGCCGACCGTTCCCAGACGCAGGAGAAACGCTGAAGATCTCATACCGCATTCCTTTCCTGATCAGAATGAGGCACATGATTCCCAGCCCGGGTGGGAGCGACTTGTGGATCACTGCAATGGCCTGCGATCGGGGCATCCTCTCGCTGTTTCAGGACCGTGCGCCTGCCGATCAACCACCACATGCCTCCGCCTACACCCAGCGATCTCGATCAGGTCCGCCTGCAGCGCCGGCAGATACTGAACGGATCTGATCAACCTGTACCGGCGGGCTGAATAGGACAACCGCAGGCCAGAGGCCGCATCCGGATTTCGCACCCCACAACCTGTTCGGGACAGGTGTTTGGTGTTGCAGATGGCCAGTGTCGAGTTGTTGGCCACGGCGGTCGCGCCGATCAGGGCGTCGGGCGGGTCAATGCTTGCCCCGGCGCTCTTGCACCATCTACGCCGGACGCTCACCGGGCCGCGCTGGAAAACTCAGAGGCTGGCCCAAAATGGCGGCGGACCAAACCGGACCAGATCGCCACTTCCATCGGCTGACTAGCGCTGGTCGCGGCGCTGCGCTTCCTTGCGCGCCTCGGCCTGAACCGACCGCTCGCGTTTCAGCCACTCGGGGTCTTCCGCCTTGATGGCGTCGATCTCGGCGGTGGTGAGCGGCCCGGTGATGCCGCCCCTGGCCAGGCCCGAGTGGGAGATGCCCAGCTTTACGGCGACGACCTGCCTGGGGTGAGGTCCGTTGCGCCGCAGATCGGCCAGCCATGCCGGCGGATCGGCCTGCAGCGCGTTCAGCTCATCCCTGGAGACGACTCCCTCCTGGAACTCGGCGGGAGTAGCCGAGAGGAGCACACCCAGCTTCTTGGCCGCGGTCGCGGGCTTCATCGTCTGAGTGGTCTTGAGCTTGGTCATGGTGTCAAGGGTAGGGCGCGAAGCCGTTTTCTCTGACACCGGTACCGTGAGGAGATGACTGACAGGGAATTCCGGCTGGTTTACGTGCCCGGGGTGACGCCCGCCAAATGGGTCAGCGTCTGGGCCGAGCGTGTGCCCGACGTGCCTCTCATCCTGGTCTCCGTTGCCGCCGCCGAGGTGGTGAAGTTCCTGCACGACGGCTGTGCCGACGCCGGGCTCGTGCGGCTGCCCGTGGACCGCGAAGGGCTCAGCGTGATTCCTCTCTATGTCGAGACCACCGTGGTCGTGGTGCCGAAGGATCACACGGTGGCCGCCGCCGACGAGGTGACTGTTGCCGATCTCGCCGATGAAGAGGTGTTCCGTCCGAGGGACGACACTCTTGAGTGGACGGCCCTGCCCGGACTGCCGGCATTTGCGCGTCCGGACACGACGGAGGAGGCGATCGAACTGGTGGCGGCGGGCGCTGGGCTGCTGCTGGTCCCGCAGTCGCTGGCGCGCCTGTATCAACGCAAAGATCTGACCTACCGGCCGGTTGTGGAGACGCCGCAGTCGCACATCGCGCTGGCCTGGCCCACGGAGGCGACGACTGAGCTGGTGGAGGACTTCATCGGCATTGTCCGTGGGCGTACGGTGAACAGCTCGCGGGGGCGTACCCCCGCTCCTGCCCCGGGGAAGGCGCGGGAGCAGCCGCGGAGTCCCGCTCCGGGCGGGTCGGATCGCCGGGGTGCGCAAACCGGCCAGGGTAGGAAAGGCCGCCGTCCCCGCTGAACCGTGTATCGCTTCAAGAGTCGTAGTAGGGCGCTTGACCTGGCCTTCTAGGCTCGGCTGTAGCGTTCCTGGTTTGCCCACAGGCCGTGTCGTAACCAGTCTGCGCAGTGTTACGTCGGTATCACCGGCCCTGGGCACCGGGCAGAGCGTCACCATCGGCTTCTACGGGACCTACACCGGCACGAACGCATCTCCGACGTTGTTCACGCTCAACGACGTGCCATGCACGGCGAATACAGCGCGTTCGGCCCGGCTGACCTCTCCCGTCAACGGCCAGGTCTTCACCGTACTAACGGAGGTACAGCGCCTCCGACTGCACTGATCAGGTACCCGAGGCGCAGACGGTCCCGTTCCTGGGAGTCTTCCCCGTCAGCAGGTACGCGCTGACCTGCCCTTTCACGCATCCTGACTGAAGGAAGGCGGTGTGCCCGTCCCCGTCGAAGGTGAGCAGCACTCCGGAGTCGAACTGCCTGGCCAGCGCCTTGGCCTGCTTGTACGGCGTGGCCGAGTCACGTACCGTGCCCACCACCAAGATGGGCGCGGAGCCCTTGGCCGGCAGCGACCGGGGCACCGGGGACGGCTTGGCCGGCCAGGCCGCGCACGAGTCGGTGGTGTCCTCCCCGTCGGAGAAGTAGTCGCCGAACAGCTCCGGCTTGCCGCCGTTCTCGCCGGAGGAGACCGACCGGGGGCGGGTGGTGACGGAGGCGCCCCGAGGCCGGTCGGCGCAGTTGATCGCGCGAAAGGCGTCGTCAAGGTTGCTGTAGGTCCCGTCCGGACGCCGCTCGTTGTAGAAGTCAGCCAGTGCCTGGAGCGCGGTGCCGTCGCCCTTGAATCCCCTGGCCAGCGCGTCCCGCAGGTCCGGCCAGCTGTCGGCGCTGTACATGGCGGCCTGGATGCCGATCAGCACCACCGGCTCGGTCACCTTCCTGCCGTCCGTAGTGGAGGGAAGGGCCTTGCGGTCGGCCCGCTTCAGCAGCTTTTTGGTCTCGGCGAACGCCTTGGCCACGGTACGCCCCTCGAACGGGCAGTTCGCGGCCTTGAAGCAGTCCTTGACGAAGGCGGTGTAGGCCACGTCGAAGCCCGCGCCCTGGCTGTCGGACGCCTCGTTGTCGGTGAGCGCAGGGTCCACCGCGCCGTCCAGGGTCATCGCCCTGACCCGCTTGGGGAACAGGTCGGCGTAGACCGCGCCCAGGTAGGTGCCGTAGGAGAAGCCCAGGTAGGTCAGTCGCTCGTCACCGAGCGCGGCGCGCAGCACGTCCATGTCCCGTGCCGCGTTGAGGGTGCCGACGTACGGCAGCAGGTGGCCGGAGTTGGTTTCGCACGCCTTCAGGTACTTGCGGTCCGCCACCTTCAGCGCCTTCTCCTCTGCCTTGGTCTCTGGGCTGTCGTCCACGGCGAAGTACGCGTCCTGCTCCGGGCCGGTCAGACACCGTACCGGCGCTGACTCGCCCACCCCGCGCGGGTCGAAGCTGACCAGGTCGAACTGGGCCCGCAGCGCCGAGCCGAAGGCGACGCTGTCGCCGCGCAGGAACTCCAGCCCCGACCCGCCTGGGCCGCCGGGGTTGGTGACCAGGGAGCCGATGCGCTTGCCCCCGCCGGCCCGCAGCCGGATCACCGCCAGCTGGATGGTCTCTCCGCCGGGGTCGCGGTAGTCCAGCGGCAGGGTCAGCTTCGCGCACTGGAAGCCGCCGCCGCAGCCGGTCCAGCTGAGCTGCTGGGTGTAGAACCTGCCCAGACCTGGCGTCCCGGCCTGGGCCTGGTCGCCCCGGGCCGGCGACGTGAACGTGGTGGCGAGCAGCCCCACGCCCAGCATCGTGATGAGTCGGGATGCGCGTCCCATATCCGCGTCCTTCGGGTTGATTTCGGGTAGCAGGCTCCTCCCGAATCGGCGCATCCCGCGCTTACGAGGCTCTCTAAGGTCGCTAACCTTGATCGCTCTCACGAGGCCATCGACGAAGTGGCGCTGAGGAACGGGAACGTCGATGACCGGGGAGGACGATGATCAGGGACGCGGCCATGACCTCGTTGTAGCGGGGACCTGGCCGGAGATCAGGACTCCAGGCCGAGCGGCAACGTGTAGCGCGCGGGGTCGTTGACGGACGCCCGGGTCAGGACATACTCGTTCCAGGTCGGACGGCGGTCAGGACCGCGATGGTGACGTGCGCTGGGCGAGCCAGCGGCAAGTATACCGACCAGAAGACGCGCGCCTCCCCTTCGTCGCCCGCACGGCCTCCCGCAGCCCACGGCGCGATCACGTCGGCGTCGGCCGCGCACGTGGATCTGCCGGTGGTGCAGGGTCAGGTTGGGCACGCCGGCATCGTGCTGACCGCCGACACCTACACCTCGGTGGCGCCCGGAGCGTCACGGGATGATCAGGCGCCCACGCGGTCTGCTGCCACTGGAGGAACTGTCCACGCGCGGCTGGGGTCGGTCTCCTGGATCGGGCCCTGAGGCCATGGGCGGTTCACGGCCGGGGCCTTCGTGTGCTCACGGACGGGGTTCGCATGCCGCACGACTATCTGGCCGGGTACCGCGCCGATCTGGCCCGGCATGGCCTGACCTGGGGCGAGCCGCCGCTGGCGTACGTGCGGGTGATGAGCCCATCGAGGTTCATCGACGACGGGACGTTCCACGCGGCGGCGCTGGAGAGAGCGCGTGCGCAGGCTCCGGACGCGTCCGAGGCCGAGCTGGAGATCCTGCTGCGCGAGCTGAACTTCGACGAGGTGCTGCTGGAGGTCATCGGTGACGACCCGCCGGACGGGCTGGCGATCCTGCGCCTGACCCCGGCCGGTGACGTCCTGCTCGGGCGGACCCGTGCTGTCCTGGACCGGCCCCTGCCGCTGACCCTGCTGATCGACAACCGGCGCGGGCCGGCGACCCTTTCCATCGGCGGGCGCTCGGTCAAGGTCGAGGCCGGCGGGGTGCGGGTGGTCGAGCTGGACACCGCGGCCGAGGTGACCGGCGTGGACCTGACCGGCTTGACGCGTGCCGCGAGGCCGGCGCGATTACGGCTGCGGGCCGGGATGCCGTGCCGGTGGAGCGTCTGGACGGCCGATGGGCAGGGCTGGTACCCCCGCGACGCGCCCGCCCGCTGCGACTACCACGGCACACCGTTCTTCCACGGCGACGACCTCGTCCTGGACGTCCCCGCCGAACCGCTGACGGTCCGCGTGACGCGCGGCATGGAATACGACATGGCCGAGACCGCGCTGACCCCCTCAGGGGACACGCTCGTCCAACTCACCCCCGGCCGCCGGTACGACGCCGCCGCCCACGGTTGGTACGGCGGTGACCTGCACGTGCACCTCAACTTCACCGGCGACCTCGTCGCCACGCCGGACATGGCGGCTGCCATGCAGCTCGGCGAGGACCTGCACGTGCTGAACCTCGTCGCCGCGAATGTGTCCGGCGAGCGGATCATGGACCGGGAGGCGCTTGAAGCCTGGGCCGGGCGGGATCTGCCCTGGTCGGACGCGACTCATGTGGCCCGGATGGGCGTGGAATACCGCGACGACCTGCTCGGCCACATCATCGGCTTCGGCCCGGCGGCGCCGCCCACCCGCTATCACGCGGGTTTCCTCGGCGCCCCCGACTGGCCGCCGGTCACGAGGGCCTGCCGTGAGCTGCGCGAGCTCGGCGCGGTCGTCACGTACGCGCACGCCTTCCACGCGCCGGTTCACGGCGCCGCTGACGTGATCGGTTCGGGACGTCCACAGTGCACCGCGCGGATGGCCGTCGTGGACGCCGCGCTTGGGCTGGCCGACGGCCTGGAGGTGCTGCACTTCTCCTCTGCGGCCGGCTCCTCGGCGGTGTACCGGCGGCTCGTCGGGGCGGGCAATCGGCTGGCGGCCCTGGCCGGCACCGACACCATGGTGTCGTTCACGCGGCAACGGATGGAGATGGTCAGCAGCCCGATCGGGTTCGAGCGCACGTACGCGCGGGTGACCGGGCCGCTCACCGCCGCGCCGTTCGCCGAGGCCGTACGGGCCGGGCGGACGTTCGCCACGACGGGACCGTTCGTCGAGCTCACTGTGGACGGGGCGGGCCCCGGGGAGACAGTCTCCTGCTCCCACGGGACCGTTCTGCGCGTCGAGGTGCGCGTCACCGGAGTGGAGGCCGAACGGGTGACGGTGCTGGCCGGGGACACCGCGGTGGCTATGAGGGGCGGCGTGGGCGAGGTCTCGGCGACGGAGTCGACGTACGTGGTCGCGGTGGTCGAAGGCGGCCCGCACCCGCGCAGCCTTTTCACGAACGTCTTCGCGCACACGAGCGCGATTTACGTCGAGGTGGACCGGCGGCCGGTCGCCCGCCGGGCGGACGTGGAGTTCTGCCTGGATTGGCTGGCCCGCCTGGCGGCCCTGATCGAGGACAAGGCGAGGCTGCCGGAGGCCGGGCAGCTCACGGACTACCTGGACCTGATCGCGGAGGCTCGCGCCGTCTACCGTGAACGTCTCACCTGGTGAGACTGGGAGAGCTTTTGGGATGGCCGGGCGCGGAGGTCATCACCCGGGTAGCGCGGTTATGCCCGGTGCCAGGCTCGACAGCGGTCCAGTCGCACGCGGCAAACGACCGTGAGTGGACCTGTTCATGACGTTCTCCACTGGCTTTCCTGGTTCCCAGGGGCTGATCAGCCACCCGGAATCAGACGTGGGGAAACATGAGCGAGATCACTACATCGGCAAGCCCGGCAGAGGGCGTGCCCTACCACCGGCTGGCTCACGGCGTCGGCTGGCGTCGGATGGCGCTCAGCCTGGTCTCTTTAGTGGTGGCCTCCATTGCGGTGGTGGCGGTGGCCTTCATCAGCGTGGACCAGGGGCAGCGGAGGGTTGTGCTCGCCGAAATGTGGTTCGGGCTGGCCCTCGGCTTCGTGATGCTGGCGATGCTCTTGCCGGTCGCACTGCTGGCGACCCGAATTCAGGGCCGCCCGGCCGGGACCCTGTCGTCGGTGGTGGGGCGGCTGCGCTGGGGGTTGTTGTGGCGGTGCCTACTAGCGGCGGTGGGAGCCGCCGTGATCGTCTCCGTGGTGCGCTTCGCGGCGGCGGCGACCGGTCTTGAGGCCCCGTACGACTTCGGGGACGACACGAACGTCGACGTCGATGGCAGCCTGAACTGGTCAATCGCCCTGACGTTGCTGTTCATGGCCATGCCCATCCAGTCGGCGGCCGAGGAGTACATCTTCCGTGGATGGTTGCCGCAGTTCTTCGGCGCGTTCCTGCGGAACCCGCTGCCCGGCGCCCTGGTGAGCGCGGTGGCGTTCGCCTACGGACACGCCTGGTTCATACCGTCGGAGGTCCGCGGCTTGGAATTCCTGAAACTCTTGCTGACAGGCCTGGTGCTCGCGTACCTCACGATCGCGACCGGTGGCGTCGAAGCGGCCATCGCCTACCAGGCGACCTCCAACATCATCTCTGCGCTGGTCACCTTCCTCCCAGTACCCTACGAACTCACGGAGTACTTCCCCTACGGGGCCATGATCGCGCAGGCTGTCGGCCTGGCGATGTTCGCGCTGCTGGTGCTGCGGCTGCACCGCCGGGGTGGGTACGCACGCCTGGCCTCACCCCCGCCAGGCGGTCGTCGCCTGTTGGGCTCCCCCCTTTAGGCGTTCTTCACAGGACTAGCCGGGCCTCTCCACCTGAATCCGGCAGGTTGCACGTCTTCAGTTCTCGGGTCGGCTCTGGCGCACGCCGTAGCCGGCATGTACGTCTGGGTCGAGCCCGTGGGCGGCGGCGAGCTTGGATACGAGAGCGGTGAACGTCTCGCGTTCGGCGGCGTCGAGGGGGGCGAGCACGTCGGCGTTCTGTGTCTCGGCCGCAGTGCGAAGCGCGCCGAGCACCTGTCGCCCGGCCTCTGTCACGTCCAGGCGGTGGTGTCTCCGGTCGGCGGGGTCGCGGGTGCGGGAGACATGGCCTGCCGCTTCGAGGGAGTCCACGAGCACGACGACCCTGCTTGGGACGGAGCCGAGTCGCGTCGCGAGCGCACGCTGACTCAGCCCGGGCTCGCGGGCGATGATTCGGAGCACGCCCGCCGCCGCCGGGGTGAGTCCGACTGGCTTGATCAGCTCGCCGAACCGGGCGGAGGCGAAGGCGCCCAGCTGCGAGAGCAGGAAGCCGGTGCGTGGGGGACGGCGTGGGGAAGTCACGCATCCAGCATAGCTCAGTTGACTGAATAATTCACACTATGCATGATTAATGCTATGACCGAATCCATGCGTTCCATCCGCCCGTGGCGCGGTGCCGGCGGCCCGCCCCTGGGGTCGCTCGCGATCGTGACCCTCGCCCTGACCATCGCCGGGGTGGTCGTACTGGTGGCCGGAACCGGATCGGCGCCGGCTCCCTTCGCCGACGCGACCAAGGTGGCGGGGTGGTATGCGGCCCATCCGATGGCGGTACGGATCGGCGCCCTGCTCCAGTTCGGCGCCGCTGTGCCGCTGGGCATCCTCGCGGCCTCGGTGTACGCCAGGCAGTTGCGCCTCGGCGTGCGTGTGCCGGGGCCGGTCATCGGCCTCTACGGCGGGATCGCGGCATCGATCGCGCTTCTCTGCTCGGCTTTGGTGACCTGGTCGCTGAGCTTCCCCGGTGTCGACGCCAGCCCGCAGGTCACCGCGATCCTCGCCCGGCTCGCCTTCGGGCTTGGCGCGCGTCATGAGCATCGCGATCGTGGTCGGCGCGAACGGTGGGATCGGCGCGGCCGTCGCCCGACGCCTGGCCTCTGCCGGGCATAGGATGCTCCTCGTCGCACGTTCTGCCGCCCCACTGGAAGAGCTGGCCGTACATTTGCGAGCGGAAGGAGCCGAAGCGACCGCCGGGTCCTTCGACGCTGCCGCGCCCGGTGCGCTGCGCGACTTCCTCGCCGCGCACGCTGGCGACGGCATCGACGTCGCGGTGAACAACCTCGGAGTCTCGCACCGCCCTACTCCGTTCGGCGACCTCTCCGAGAACGAGCTCGATCGCGTCCTCGGCACCGACCTGCGCGGGCTCGCCCGGTGCCTCTGCGCCTGCCGATAATTCCATCCGTCCAGGTCACGGCCTTGCAGGACTTCTCTGGTACGCAGGCTTCGACTCCTGAAGAGGAGCCAGTGCGGCAGGATGACCGGTCGTGCTCCTTCGCCTGGCCTATCTCGCCGTCACGAACACCTTCGCGGCGCTGCGGTTGCTCCCGATGGGAGATCGGGACAAGGACGTCGAGATCCTCGCCCTGCGTCACCAGATCACCATCCTCGAACGGCAACTCGGCGTCGGTGCCAGGGCGAGGTTCGCGCCCGAGGACCGAGCCTTCCTCGCCGCCCTCCTGACGCCGCCGCCACGCGCGCACCCAGTTGTGCAAGGTGGTGTCGTGGATTCCGAGTTCTCTGGCCACATGCGTCACCGGACGGTCCCCGTCCAGCACCATGCGGACGGCCTCGTCCTTGAACTCCCGCGAGTACGGGCCCTTGCGCCGTGCCAACTTTCTACATCCTTCCGGTCGCCCCAACCCTAGTTGGGGAGCTGTCCGGAATCTCTAGGGCACCTCAATAGCGCGTGGCCGATGCCGAGGTTGCTGTCGTTGATCAGTTGGGCGCACTCTCCGAGGAAGTCGCGGTAGAGATTGCGAACAGGGCGCCGCCGGTGCCGGCCTTCTCCATGAGCAGGGCGGCCTGTGGCAGGTCCCGCTGCGGGTTGTCGCTGCGGTGCAGCTACTTCTGCACCTGTGTGGCGGTCTTCTCGATGCCTCGGTAGCCCAGGTTCGCGATGGGCGGGTTGAGGAAACCGTTGGCGCACGCCTTGATCGCGGGAACGATCTGGTCGTGTGGTGAGGGCAGGTCGCGCGGCACCGTGAGTGTGAACGAGCGGTTCTTGGCGGTCATCGGGCCGCGCTCGGCCCTGGCCATGGCCAGGCTGGTCAGGGTGGTGGTTACCGCTCCGCCTTGCTGGTCGGTGTCCACCAGGCGGGCCTGCTGTGTGTCGTACCCGTACATGGCTACGACATGGCCGCCGAAGTGCACCGCGGGTACTTCGAGCTTGCGTGAGGGCCGGACGTGGGAGCTCGCCCGCAGCGCGGGCGCGTCGAACACCACGGCCTTACCGCTCGCCAGCGCCGCTGCTCCGGCCCGTACCCACCCGGCCTGACGGCCGCTCCTACCATGGAGGTAAGGAGGCGAAAGACATATCGCGGCCCCTGTCGTACCCCCTACGGTCGGGACCGTCTGGGAAGGAGATCGACATGTCAGTGCGGTTGAACCACACCATCGTGGCAGCCCGTGACCGCGAGGAGACCGCCGCGTTTCTGGTGGAGATTCTCGGTCTGCCGCCCGCGACGGCCTTCGGGCCGTTCCTCGTCGTCGACCTCGGCAACGAGGTGTCCCTCGACGTCGCCGGGACCGACGGTCCCGTACATCCCCAGCACTATGCCTTCCTGGTCACCGAGGAGGAGTTCGACCAGATCTGGGGCCGGATCAAGGACCGCGGACTCACCTTCTGGGCCGACCCGTTCCACCAGCGGCCGGGCCAGATCAACACCGACGACGGCGGTCGCGGCCTGTACTGGTCCGACCCCAACGGCCACAACCTGGAGATCATCACTCGCCCGTACGGAGGGTGACCACGCGTGATCTTTACGCCGAATCCCGGATACGACTAACGCGACAATTCTCGTTCTACAACCTCAAGATACGAGATATTCGAACGCCGTCGTCGCCTCCGAGGGTTCGGGGGCTGTAGTCCTTTGGCCTGCCGCGTCCGAGGAGGCGAGCAGGGACTGGCGGATGACACTATCGGCAGGCGCACAATCAACCGCTTGGACGTCGTAGGCGATCAGCGCGGCAACGGACAGCATCGCGAGGAACAAGACCGAAAGAAATATTCTGCGTGGCTTTAAACGTATCCACCCCATGTGCTCAGCCATACGCTCGGCAATCGCGGCGATTACGGGCCAGACAATCGCGAACACGCCGAACAGCGCGAACCGCCCTGCCAGCCAGCCGAATCCGGAGAAATTCTCACCTGAACTCAGATCGCCGAGACAGCCGACCTGGACTCCGCCGACGATGACGGCGGGAACCACGCACGTCAGGCGATGCCATGGCCAAGGCCATGCCCTGGGCGGATGACATCATCGGCAGGCGCAGAGCCAAGAACAGACGAACTTGGTCCCGGTACGCCTTCACCGTCGTCGGCCGCAGCCGCTGCTCCACGCTGAACGACCGATAGCCAAGCCGGAGCCCGACCGTCCGCCGCGCGCTCCCCGGAGCATTGCTCCTGCCGAAACCTCATCCACGCATGTCACAGAGCCGGGGATCGTGACCACGGCACCATCGTCGATCCACACCGCGAGCGAGCCCACCACACCGGAGCACGTGACGCCACCGTAACCGGTAAGCCCGACGGTAAGCGGAGCGGAAGAAGTCGGTAAGCCACTCCCGGCACGGTGGGACCTGTCAGTAGCAAATACGGCAGCCGACATGCCGCGGTGGCGATCACCGTCAGCGGCACCCACAACGGGGCGGTTCCGGCCAAGGCAGCGGCGCGATCCTTCCCACCGGTCTCGCGATTTTGTCGTACCGACCTGTCTAAATCTGTCGTGGACGCCGGATCTGGTTCGACGCATGAATATGGAGAGACGCGATATGTCCCGATTGATGGAACGGCACAACTACCTCGGACCTGGCGACCCCGGCTACGACGAGGCGCGCAGGACGCTCAACCCGGCTCTGGACCCGCGCCCGGCCCTGGTGGCCGAGGCCAAGGAGGCGGGGGACGTGGCGGCCGCCGTGCGCGCGGCCCGGGAACTCGATCTGGCCCTGACCGTGCAGGCCACCGGCCACGGCACCCACGTCGCCTGCGACGAGCGGGTGCTGCTGCTCAGAACATCCGAAATGACCTCCGTCACCGTCGACCCGGAGCGCCGGACCGCCCGGGTCGGCCCCGGGGCGCTCTGGAGCCAGGTGATCGCCGCCGCCGCGCCGTACGGGCTGGCGCCGCTGGCGGGGTCGCACCCCGGTGTCGGCGTGACCGGTTTCACCCTCGGCGGCGGCCTTGGCTGGCTCTCCCGCCGGTACGGCTTCGCCGCCGACAGCGTGCTCCGCGCCGAGATCGTCACCTCAGACGGGCGGATGATCACGGCCGACCACGACCAGCACGCCGACCTGTTCTGGGCGCTTCGCGGAGGTGGCGGTGGCTTCGGGGTGGTCACCGCGCTGGAGTTCCGGTTGTATCCGGTGCCCGTGGTGCACGCGGGGGCGGCCACGTTCCCGGTCGAGCGTGCGGCCGAAACCCTGGCGTTCTACCGCGACTGGTGCGCGACCGCCCCTGACGAGGTGAGCACCGCCCTCGTACTGACCCCGACCTCCCTGACGATCAAAGCCATGTGCGCGGGACCCACCGACCCGCTACGCCCCCTGTGGGCGACGGCGATCACCGACACCATGTCCCCCATGCCGTTCGGCCAGGCCGCGATGGGCGGCACCGCCGCCCGCCACCTCGACCTCCTCCCCTCACTGCCGGACGCCACCATAGACACCCTGGTCAGTGCCGGCCAGGAAGCCATCGTGGAGGTACGCCACTGGGGTGGCGCGCTGGCCAAACCCGGCGGCCCCGTGAGCCACCGCGACACCCGCTTCTCCGTCATCGTGGACGCCCAACTCCCCGGCGTGGCCGAGGCGCTCGCGCCGTACGCGAACGGAGGCGTCTTCCTCAACTTTCTCGCCGACACGAGCCGGACAGCCGACGCGTACACCCGCGACGACTACAACCGTCTCATCGACGTGAAACGCGCCTATGACTCGGCCGATCTGTTCCGGACCGGCCACCGAATCCGAGAGCGTCCAGGCCACCGGTTGGTCGCCACATCCCCTGCGCACAAGTGTGCTCCCCGCCCGGCGGTAGCGTCGGATTCATGACTGATGCTGCTCGCGGCGTGCAATGCGGGTGCGGAGGAAGCCAAGGTTAAGAAGAGTGGCCAGACCACCGAATCGGCCGAAAGTACGCCTGATCGCTGGATGATCGGCTGACTTGAATCGGGCCGTTCGTGTGATGTGTGGACATGGGAGAAGAAGCCACGATCCCCTCATGACCGACAACAGCGCGACGGACCGAACCAAGCCACAGAGGGCGTCAAGGGAGGGGCCGGCGGACGAGCGGACACTGGATCACCCGGCGGATGGGCGAACTTCGGGGCGGTTGGCAGGGGCGGTGGGATGGTCGCCGGGTGAACGGACGTCCGCGAGGGTTCCCGGATGGGTGGGGCCCGCTGGCCTGATTCTGCTCAGCGTGATTCCGGTGGTTGCCGGTGCACTGCGTTTGGGGGAATTGGCAGGTGGCGCGGTAGTCACCCCCGGGAATGCACGATTTTTCGCGACACCGCTACCCGTGGTGTTACACATCATCGGAGCCTCGCTCTACGGCATTCTGGGTGCCTTCCAGTTCGCGAAGAAGTTCCGTCGCCGGAGACCGGGTTGGCATCGTATGGCAGGGCGAATCCTGGTCATATGCGGACTTGTCGCCGCAGTTACCGGCCTGTGGATGACCGTGTTCTATCCACGCCCGGCAGGCGACGGCGATCTCGTCGCGGCGTTCCGGCTCGTGTTCGGCACGGCGATGGCGGTCTCCCTCGTGCTCGGTTTCGCCGCCATCCGGCGAAGAGACTTCCACCGCCACCGCGCTTGGATGATCCGCTCTTACGCGATCGCCATGGGCGCAGGAACCCAGGCGTTCACCCACCTCCCCTGGATGATCCTCGTCGGCACCCCCGGCGAGACCGCCAGGGCCATGCTCATGGCCGCAGGATGGCTCATCAACCTCGCCGTAGCCGAATGGATCATCCGCAGACCCTAATTTCAGATCCGGTGAGTGCTCCACGCTAGAAGTGAATCGAGTTCTTGAGCCCGACAGCCTACGACCCGGACAACATGTTCCACATTAACTTCAGCATTCCGCCGAAGTCATTGAAGTGACCGTCTGCCTGAACCTGTTGGGCCGCCTGGCCGTTGCTGCCGCACCTGATGGATACAGCGGGTCCCGTCCGCAGCTGGAATTGTGCGAGGTTCTCACGCGTAGTCAAGTTTGGCCAAGTCCGCCATTATCGCTTCCCAGACAGCGGTCTGGCAGGTGAAACGTTTGTCGAGGTCTGAATGCTGGGCGCAGGTCTGCAACTGTTCCACGGCTCGGAACCTGATATTACTGCGATTGATCTCCCGGATCGGGCGCAGCGCGTAGATCCCGAGAACGGCTCCAAAGCCCGGCGTTCAACTCGTACATGCGGCGCAGTGCCATCGCCGAAGGGT
>NZ_BLAD01000081.1 GCF_009687845.1 Acrocarpospora corrugata | reverse complement strand
GTCGGGTCGCGTGTAAGTGCCACTTGGGCGGCGGGGGCCAACCCAGCGTTCCGATGGGTGGGCGGGTGGGGGAACCACGTCGGCCGAGTGGAGCGGGCCGGGATGACCGAGCGTGAGCGTCTCGACGGACGGGTAGGTGGGGACCACGTCCGCGGTACTCGGTCGAGGCGAAGGCGATCGGCGTCCCGCTCGGCGAGGTGGTCGGCCGGATCACCGAGTTAGGGTCGCGATGAGGGTCGAGGTGCGACCCCTCGGCTGTGGCTGCTTACCTCACCCGCCTGTGGCGTGCCCGCTGGCACGCATGCCCAAATACGGGGACATTCCATCCCACCGGCCAAGACCCAAGGCAAAGATGTGTTCGCAAGCGCTCAGCTAGTGGATTGAAAGCGAGATCCACAAAATCACCAGAAGCTCCACCCGAACCACCGAAGTACCCCAAGGGCTTCAAACCAGCCCACCCACCCACTACCTTGATCGGTACTCCACCAGAGGAGATGTCCCGTGCCTCCACCCCGGCCACCGGCAACACACCCGGGGTCCCGCACGACCACGACCCTCACCCCAGCCCCTCCGACCGACGGCAGAGGGCCGACAACGCACCCCCATCGTGATCGGCTGGTGGCCGGTGCTTCGGGCCGCCTGGGCCTTCCAGCCCCCACAAACAACCCAGAAGCCACGACAGCGAAACTGGCCGCCACCACCAGCACCCGCGTCACCGTGCGCCCCAAAGCCACCATGAACGCAAAACGCACACAAAACGGCAAGGCCAACCCCGGCAAAGCAACCACCGTCGGCACCAGCAGATCAACGAACACCAGTGCCAACCCGGGTAAAGCAGCCACCGCGAACGTACACAGAACAACAAACAGCATGGCCAGCCCGGCCAACGCAACCGCAGTGCGCGTCTACCGAACAATGGGTGGGTCCGACCCCACGAAAGCCGCCGCCACGAGCGTCCACTGCGCCACAAACGGCGAAGCGGACCCGTACAAAGCAACCACCGTGGACATCAACCGTGATTCAACCGGCGGAGCCAACATCGGCAAACCCGCCACCGTAGATGCAACCGGAACAAAACCCGACGAGCCCAAAGCCATTTGGGCACCCAATTTGGCGTACGCCCCCATTTGTTTTACCAAACATGGGGGCGTGGGGGGCTCCGCCCCCCACAGTGGGGGGTTCGGGGGGTCACCCCCCCGTGTAACAACGAAAAGACCCCGACGAAAGGAAGCTAAGCTTCCGACCAGTCGAGGTCAGTCGTTCGTGGGCAAGGGGGGAGTTGAACCCCCACGTCCTTTCGGACACACGGACCTGAACCGTGCGCGTCTGCCATTCCGCCACTTGCCCCTTGCGGGTGCCCCCGTTCCCAGGTGCTGTGAAAGGTTAGCACGGAACCGCCAGTGCTACTGAACCCGGATACGATCCCTGTAGACGATGGAGGAAGGGAGGTAACCGGTGGGAGTCCTTCAGCGCTTCGAGCGGAGGCTCGAAGGCTTGGTTGAAGGCGCCTTTGCACGCGCGTTCAAGTCCGACCTTCAACCGGTCGAGGTCGCCAGTGCCGTTCAGCGAGAGATGGATGAGCGTGCCGCGATCGTCGCTCAGGGCCGCACGCTCGTGCCGAACGACTTCGTGGTGGAGCTGTCCACGACCGACAGCGAGCGGCTTGAGGTCTATGCCGACAGCATCAGCCACGAACTGGCCAACCTCGCCAGGGAGTATGCCAAGGAGCAGGGATACTCGTTCGTCGGCCCGGTCCGGGTGCGGTTCGAGACGGCTGACGACCTCGCGGTCGGGCTGTTCCGGATCCGTTCCGGAGTGATCCGGGGCGCGACGGTGGAGCAGGACGAGATCCGCCAGCCGGTGAGCGATGTGCCCGCCGGCCGGTCGAGCGCGTTCGGCGGCCATCCCCGGCTGCTGGTTTCGACCCAGGATGATCCGCAGGGCCAGCGGTCCTACGAACTGACCACACCGGTCACACTGCTCGGTCGCGGGACCGATTGTGATCTACGGCTGGTGGATCCGGGCGTATCGCGGCATCATGCCGAGCTACGGGTCGAAGGTCAGCTGGTCGTCCTGGTTGATCTCGGCTCCACGAACGGCACCTTCGTCAACGGGCAACCGGTCCGCAGGATCGAGATGCAGGACGGGACGAGGGTGACACTGGGTCGCACGACTCTGGTGTTCAGGCGCGATTAGAGGTAGATAAACGGTCCATGTCCGAGCTCACGCTGCTGCTGATCCGGCTCGCCTTCCTGGCGGTGCTCTGGTTCTTTGTCATTGCCGCGGTCGGTGTGATCCGGACAGACTTGTTCGGTCCACGCACGGCTCCGGCTACTGCCCGGAAGCCAACCAAACCGGCTAAACCGGTGTCTAAGCCCAAGAGGGGGGAACCTCGTCAAATGGTCGTCGTCGGCGGCCCCCTGCAAGGGACCATCATCAACCTCACGGAGACGCCCATCACCATCGGCCGGGCGACTGACGCCACGCTCGTCCTCAGCGACGACTACGCTTCGAGCCGGCACGCCCGGCTCTTCCCCCAGGACGGTCAGTGGATCGTGGAAGACCTCGGTTCGACCAACGGCACGTACCTCGACCGTTCCAAAGTGACCCGCCCGATGCCGGTGCCCCTCGGAACTCCGATTCGCATCGGCAAGACCGTCATCGAATTGCGCAAATGACAATCGCACTCCGCTACGCCGCCCGCTCGGACGTCGGCCTCCTCCGCGAAGGGAACGAGGACTCGGCGTACGCTAGCGGACGCCTGCTCGCCGTCGCCGACGGCATGGGCGGGCATGCTCACGGTGAGGTGGCCAGCTCGGTCGCCATCGCCGCACTGTCGTCCTTGGACAAGGACGCCTACGGGAGTGATCTGCTCGGCACGATCGAGGCAGCGGTCCGCGACGCCAACCATCAGCTGCATTCGATGGTCGCCCGCGATCCGAGCCTCAAGGGCATGGGTACCACGCTCACCGCGATGCTGTGGAACGGCACCAGATTCGCGCTCGTCCATGTGGGCGACTCGCGGGCCTATCTGCTGCGCAGCGGCGAGCTGTACCAGATCACCCACGACCACACGCTCGTGCAGTCGCTGGTGGATGACGGCCGGATCACCCAGGAAGAGGCCGCCAACCACCCGCAACGCTCGATCCTGCTGCGCGCCCTCGACGGCAGTGGCGAGGTCGACCCCGACCTGCAGGACCGGGAAGCCCAGCTCGGCGACCGTTACCTGCTGTGCTCGGACGGCCTGTCCACCGTCGTGAGCGCCGAAACCCTGCACCACACGCTGTCGACGATCGACGATCCCGACGATGTGGTGCGCCAGCTCATCGACCTCGCGAACCGGGGCGGCGGGCCGGACAACATCACCTGCGTGGTGGCCGACGTCCTGGAGCTCGACGACGTTCAGTCGGTCAACCACGTGGCCGCGGTGGTGGGCGCGGCCGGTTCCGGCCGGGTGCGTTCCGCGCCGCCGGACACCCCGGCGGGCCGCGCCGCAGGCGTGACCGCGCCACAACCGGTGATCACCGATCTGGACGATGATCCGGCGCCGGAGGCCTCGGCCTCCGGCCGCCGGGCCCGGAAGCGACGATCCCGTCCGCTTGTGGTCACCGTCGTCATCGTTTTCGCCGCCGCGCTCGGGCTCGGCGGCTATTACGGTTATCAGTGGACTCAGCAGCAGTTCTACGTGGGCGCGGAAGGCGACAAACTGGTCGTCTTCCAGGGCGTCAACGCCGATCTCGGCATTGTGTCCTTCAAGCACGTCGTGCACGACCCCAAGCTCTCGGTCTCGGCCCTCCCGCCGGTCGAGCAGGCGCGGGTCCGCGGCACCATCCCCGTTGACAGCCTGGAAGCCGGAAAGGAAAGGATCTTGACGCTGCAGGGCACCGTCAAGACTCCGGAGCCGTCCGCGTCGCCCTCCCCGACGGAGTCGGCTAAGTGACCGCGGCGGTGGCCGAGAGCGCGGCCGTCCCCATGACCGCCAAGCGGCGGGGGGCGCAGCTGGCGATGCTCGGCTTCGCCGTCCTCGTCGTGATGGGCGCGTATGCGAGCGTCGGCCTCGGCCTGGACGGGAAGATCCCCGCCGGCATGCTGACGTACGGTCTCGGCCTGGGCGGTCTGATGGTCGCCGCCTATCTGGTGCTGGCGCGGTGGGCCCCGTGGGCCGATCCGCTGCTGCTGCCGCTGGTGACGCTGGTCAACGGCATCGGCCTTGTGATCATCTACCGGATCGAGCAGTCGGGCCGGCCCGGCGCCTCCTCCACCACCCAGCTGATGTGGACGGCGCTCGGCGTGGTGATGTTCTCCGCGACTCTGATCGTGTTGAAGGACCACCGCGCCTTGCAGCGCCTCACGTACACGATGGGATTCGTCGGGATCGGCTCGCTGGTGCTGCCGCTGCTGCCGTTCATCGGCAAGGAGATCAACGGCGCCCGGATCTGGATCGGCATCGGGGACACCTTCACCATCCAGCCCGCCGAGTTCGCCAAGCTCGCGCTGGTGGTCTTCTTCGCCGGCTACCTGGTCGCCAAGCGGGACGTGCTGGCGCTGGCCGGGCGGCGGCTGCTCTTCATCGACCTGCCCCGGGTCCGCGACCTCGGCCCGGTTCTGATCACCTGGGGCCTCAGCCTGGCCGTGCTGGTCCTGCAGAAGGACCTGGGCAGCTCGCTGCTGCTGTTCGGCACCTTCATCGTGATGCTCTACATCGCCACCCAGCGGACCTCGTGGGTGCTCATCGGCGTGCTGCTGTTCCTGGGCGGCGCGATCCTGGCCGGTCAGGTCTTCGACCACGTGACGGCCCGGTTCGAGGTCTGGCTGAACCCGGAGGCGAGCGAGTTCTACGACCGCGAGCTGGGCGGCAGCTACCAGCTCATGCAGGGCCTGTTCGGCATCGGCTCGGGCGGCATCCTGGGCACCGGCCTGGGCGAGGGCCATCCGTACCTGATTCCGCTGGCCTTCTCTGACTTCATTTTCGCGGCGGTCGGCGAGGAGCTCGGCCTGACCGGGCTGATGGCGCTGCTGATGGTGTACGCGCTGATCGTCGAGCGTGGCCTGCGCACCGCGATCGCGGCCAGGGACCCGTTCTCCAAGCTGCTGGCGGGCGGCCTGTCCTTCCTGCTGGCCTGGCAGGTGTTCATCATCGTGGGCGGTGTCACCGGGCTGATCCCGCTGACCGGCCTGGTCACGCCGTTCATGTCGGCGGGCGGCTCCGCCCTGCTGGCTAACTGGATCCTTATCGCCCTGCTGGTACGCATGTCTGACGCGGCCCGTAGGCCACCGCCCCAGGCCATCCAGGACGAGGGACTGACACAGGTGTTCCAGCGATGAACGGCACTCTGAAGCGCGCCTCGATTGCCTGCCTGCTCATGTTCGGCCTGCTGATGGTCAACGTGAACTACCTGGGCGCGGTGAAGGCGGAGGACTACCGCACCGATTCGCGCAACGAGCGCGCCTTCTTCGCCCGCTACGCGGTGGAGCGCGGCTGGATCACCGCCGACGACGGCAAGACCACGCTGGCCAAGACGGTGGACACCGGTGGCACGTTCCGGTTCGAGCGGGAATACCCGAACGGCCGGATGTACGCGCATGTGCTGGGCTTCTTCGCCCCCGAGAGTTCGCGCGGCATCGAGGCGGCGGCCGGCAAGTACCTGGACGGCACCCACCCCGACCTGATGTTCCGCCGGGCGATCGACTTCGTCAGCAACAAGCCGGCCAAGGGCGCCAGCATCGACCTGACCCTCGTGCCCGCGGCCCAGAAGGTGGCCTACGACGCGCTGCGGGCCAGCGGCAAGCGGGGCGCCGTGGTGGCGATGAACCCGAAGACGGGCGCCGTCCAGGTGATGGTGTCGCTGCCGACCTACGACCCGAACACGCTGGCGGCGCCGAACAAGGCGACGGTCGCGACCGCGTACAACAAGCTGGACGCCGACGATCAGGATCCGCTGCTGAACCGGTCGACGGAGAAGACCTACCCGCCGGGTTCGACGTTCAAGGTGGTGACCGCGGCCGAGTTCCTGGAGGACGACCCGAGCCGGAACCCGGAGACGCAGGTGGCGGCGCCGCAGGTGCTGGACCTGCCGCAGACCACGGTCGGCCTGCCCAACTACGGCGGCGCCGCGTGCGGCGGCGGCCAGGTCTCGCTGCGGTACGCGCTGGAGCGCTCGTGCAACACCCCGTTCGCCAAGTTCGGCATGGAGCTCGGCTGGGACAAGATGCGCGAGCAGGCCGCCAAGTTCGGCATGGGCGAGCAGATCCCGTTCACGCTGCCGGTGGCCAAGAGCGACATCGGCCCGGAGGAGGAGCTGGCGGCGCTGGCCCAGCTCTCCATCGGGCAGCGCAACAACCAGATGACCCCGTTGCAGATGCTGCTGGTCGCGGCGGGCATCGCCAACGGCGGCGAGGTCATGAAGCCGTACCTGATCAACAAGATCGTCGGTCCGGACGGCTCGGTGCTGGACGAGACCGAAGCTGAGCCGTTCACCGAGGCGGTCAGCCGGGAGACGGCTGACAAGCTGAAGGAAATGATGGTGTCGGTCGTGCAGGCGGGCACCGCGGTCGCCGCCCAGATCCCGAACGTCAGCGTGGCCGGCAAGACGGGCACCGCGGAGGCGGGCGACGCGCCCGCGCCGCACGCCTGGTTCATCGGCTTCGCCCCCGCCGACGACCCCGAGGTCGCGGTCTGCGTGTTCATCGAGGCGGGTAGCGCCGGCAACGACGCGACCGGAGGTGGCACCGCCGCACCGCTGGCGAGGGACGTGATGCAGGCGGTGCTGCAGGCGAAATGAGCCATCCCCTGCTCGGTAATCGTTACCGGCTCACCGCCCGTATCGCCGCCGGGGGGATGGGCGAGGTGTGGCGTGCCAACGACGAGCTGCTGCACCGCGAGGTCGCGGTGAAGCTGCTGCGCGCGCATGTGGCCACCGATCCTTCGTTCCGGGCGCGGTTCCGCAGCGAGGCCAGGTTCACCGCCGGGCTGTCCGACGCGGCCATCGCGCAGGTCTTCGACTACGGCGAAGAGGACGACACCGCGTACCTGGTGATGGAGCTGGTGCACGGTGAGGCGCTGTCGGCGATTCTGGCCAGGAACGGGCGGCTGAGCGCGGAGGTCACGCTGGACGTGATCGCGCAGGCCGCGCGCGGGCTGAACGTGGCGCACCGGGCGGGCATCATCCACCGGGACATCAAGCCGGGCAACCTGCTGATCACCAACGACGGCATGGTGAAGATCACCGACTTCGGCATCGCCCGCGCGCTGGAGGCGGCGCCGGTGACGCAGACCGGGACCGTGCTCGGCACCGCCCAGTATGTGAGCCCCGAGCAGGCGTCCGGCACCACCCTGACCCCGGCCACGGACATCTACTCGCTGGGCGTGGTGGCGTACGAGTGCCTGGCCGGCCGGCCGCCGTTCACGGCCGAGACGCAGGTGGCCATCGCGCTGCACCATCTCAACGATCCGCCGCCGCCGTTGCCGGAGAGCGTGCCGCCGCCGCTGCGCGGCCTGGTGGCCGCGATGCTCGCGAAGGATCCGGCGATGCGGCCGGCCAGCGCCCGGGAGCTCGGCGACCGGGCGCTCGTGCTGCGGGACAGCTTGGCGGGTGGCGGCGGCGAGGCGCTGAGCGGGCTCACCGATCCGGCGGGTTTCCCGGTGACCGGGGCCGTGACCAGAGTGGGCGCGCCGCCGTCCGGGGGGCCGGGCACGGTGCGGAGCTACGTGCCGCCGCCGCTTCCGCCGGAGCAGAAACGCCGGATGCCGCCGCTGGCGCTCGCGCTCGTGGGGGTCGCGCTGGCGCTGGGTCTCAGCACGATCGCCATCCTGGAATTGCGGGATTCGGGCGCACCGGCAAATGATGGCAAACCCACGCAGGTCATCCCGGTTTCCGAGGTGCCGACGCCGCGGAAGTCACCGTCGCCGAAGCCGACGAAGCCGACCGCATCGGTGCCGTCGAGCCGTCCGACACCGCCCCCGTCGGCTACCGTTAGCACGACGGCGACTCCTACGCCAAGTCCGTCGCCGTCTCCGTCCCCGACTCCTTCCACCCCGACCGCGACGCCGAGTGAGACTCAGACGCCAAGTGAGACTCCACCAACCCCCTCAATTACCCCAAGCGCCTCAAGCCTCTCGAATGAGGAGACGCCATGACGTATGGGGTCGATGATGGACACCGGCGGCACCCCAAGATGAACGGCAAGGGACAGTGCAGGAAATGACTCAGCCACGACTACTCGGTGGTCGGTACGAACTCGACGGCGTCGTCGGGCGTGGCGGCATGGCCGAGGTGTATCGCGCCCGGGACATCCGGCTGGACCGCATCGTCGCGATCAAAACACTCCGTTCTGATCTGGCCAGGGACCACACGTTCCAGGCCCGGTTCCGGCGCGAAGCGCAGTCGGCTGCGTCCCTGAACCACCCGGCGGTCGTCGCGGTGTACGACACCGGCGAGGACATGACGGACGGCACGCCCGTGCCGTACATCGTGATGGAGTATGTCGACGGACGGACCCTCCGCGACCTGCTGCGCGCGGACCGGCGGCTGATGCCGGAACGGGCGGCGGAACTGGTCGACGGCATCCTGCGGGCGCTGGACTACAGCCACCGCGGCGGGATCGTGCACCGGGACATCAAACCGGCCAACATCATGGTGACCCGCAACGGCGAGGTCAAGGTGATGGACTTCGGCATCGCCAGGGCGATGGCCGACTCGGCCGCCACCATGACCCAGACCGCGCAGGTGATCGGGACCGCCCAGTACCTGTCGCCGGAGCAGGCCCGCGGCGAGCGGGTGGACGCGCGCAGCGACATCTACTCCACCGGCTGCGTGCTCTACGAGCTGCTGACCGGCCAGCCCCCGTTCACGGGGGACTCGCCGGTGGCGATCGCCTACCAGCACGTCCGCGAGGACCCGATCCCGCCGTCCAGGATCGACCAGGACATCCCGCGCTGGTGCGACGCGATCGTGCTCAAGGCGATGGCCAAGGACCCGGTGCACCGCTACCAGAGCGCCGCCGAGATGCGCGCCGATCTGCAGCGCGCGGTCCAGGGCATGCCGATGGACCCGCAGACGATGCAGCTGGCCAACAACTACGGTCAGTACGCCGGCGCCGACCGCACCCGGTCGATGTCGGCCCAGGGCGGGCCGCCCACCCAGGGCACCCGCAACATCCAGCCGTACGAGTACGGCCCGGAGGAGCGCGGCAGCCGCAGCGACCGGCACCGGGCCCCGAGCGGCAACAACGCGCTCAAGACGGCCGCCTGGATCCTCATCCCGCTGCTGATCATCGCGTCCTTCATCGGGGTCGGCTACGCGTTCCTGAGCTCGCCCAACCAGCCGGCCACGGCCGACCAGGTCGAGATCCCGATCGTGGAGGACCAGACCCAGGCCGAGGCGGAGAAGCTGCTCACCGCGGCCGGTTTCAAGGTCACCGCGGAGCCGGTGTTCAGCGCCGACGTCAAGAAGGGCCGCGCGATCACCACCGACCCCGTGCCCGGCACCAAGCTGGCCAAGGGCGAGGCGGTCATCCTCAAGGTCTCCAAGGGCGTCGAGACGGTCCTGGTGCCCGATGTGGCCGGCAAGACGCAGGTCGAAGCCACCCAGATGCTGCAGGACGCGGGCTTCACGGTGACGGTCGGGTACAAGAACTCCTCCGCAGAACAGGGCAAGGTCATCGAGACCAAGCCGGCGGCGGGCGCCGAGGCACCGAAGGAGAGCAAGATCCGGATCATCCTGCCGACCGAGCTGCTGGAGCTGCCGAGCGTGATCGGCATCCCCGTGGACGAGGCCAAGAGCGGGCTGGAGTCGGCCGGCTTCAAGGTGAAGGTCGTGGAGCAGCCGAGTGACACGGTGATCGCGGGTCAGGTCATCGACCAGTCCCCGGCGCCGGGGACCAAGCACCCGCCGGGCCGGACGATCACGCTGCTGGTGTCGAGCGGGCCGTCCAACGACTTCCCGACCGAGCCGCCGGTGACCGAGGATCCGAACGAGTTCCCGCCCGACGTGCCGGACGGCGGCGAGGTCGACATCGGCGACAACCCGAACGGCTGATCGATCAGGGCCTTCCCCTCCGGGGGGAGGCCCTTTTCGGCACGCCCCCACGGAAAGAGGGCTTCCGCCACTCGGGGGCGATGGCGGAAACCCTCACCCAGATGTCGTCCGGTGGTGGTGTCGTGTTACACGATTTGTGCGAGCCAGTTTCCGAATAGTTGATGCCCGTGTTCGGACAGCACCGACTCGGGGTGGAACTGCACGCCCTCGATGGGCGCGGTCCGGTGGCGCAGGCCCATGATGGTCCCGTCCGCGGTGGTCGCGGTCACGTCGAGTTCGCCGGGGACGGTGCTCGGGTCGACGGCCAGCGAGTGGTAGCGGGTCATCGTGACCGGGGTGGGCACGCCGCGGAAGACGCCGCGTCCGTCGTGCCGGATCCTGCTGGTACGGCCATGCATGAGCTCAGGGGCGCGCCCGACCTTGGCGCCGTACGCGATGGCGATGGCCTGGTGGCCGAGGCAGACGCCGAGCAGGGGGCGGCGGCGGGCGGCGCAGTGGCGGACCAGCGGCACGCTGACGCCGGCGTCCTCGGGGGCGCCGGGGCCGGGCGAGACGAGCACGCCGTCGAAGCCGTCGGCGTCGGCGGTGGTGACGGCGTCGCGGGGGCGGACGTCGCAGTCGGCGCCGAGTTCGCGGAGGTACTGCACGATCGTGTGCACGAAGCTGTCGTGGTTGTCCACGACGAGGACGCGCATAAGGCCACTCCTTATGAGCCGACTCCCTATGAGCCGACTCCCTATGAGCCGACTCCCTATGAGCCGACGGTCACCCGGTCGAGCGGGATCCTGGGTTCCGCCCACGGGAACACGACATACCAGAGTAGGGCGGCGGTGACACCGATCAGGATGAGGGTGCCGCATAGCTTGACTGCGGTGCCGCCGGGGAGCATTCGCCAGATGAGTCCGTACATTTCAGCCTTTGGGTCAGGTGCGGCGTTCCTGGGTGCCGTCGAGCACGCCGTACACGATCAGGCGTTGCCGGGCGGAGTACTCGGGGTGGCAGGTGGAGAGGGTGAGCAGGGCCTCTTTGGGGCGTTTGCCGGGGCGTTCTGGGACGGGTTCGATCACATCGACCTGGGTGGGGTAGACGATTTTCGAGCTGGTGACCCGGTAGGTGTAGCGGGCTTCCCGGGCGTCGATGATCACTTCGTCGCCGCGCTGGAGTTCGCCGATGCGGTTGAAGGGGGCCGAGTAGGTCGTCCGGTGCCCCGAAAGTACGAAATTTCCAATTTCGCCGGGCAGGGCCGTACCGGGGTAGTGGCCGGGGCCCTGGCGTAGGTGTTCGGAGTCGATGCCCTCGACGATCGCGTACTTGTACTCTGCGCCCAGCCGGGGGATGCGGATCAACGCCAGCGCCCGGCCCAGCTCGATGCTGTCCAGTTTGCCGTCCCCCGGCACGGTCGCGGCGTCCTGCGCGAACTGGCGTTGCAGCAGCTCCTGGTGGCGTTCGGTGTACGCGCTGGTCCCCCACAGCAGGTAGGCGCAGAACATCAGCATGACCAGCCCGAGGGTGATGCTGAGCTCGCCGAAAGTCCGGAGCACCGCCCGCACCGCACACCCCCTCATGTGACAACGGGCCCAAGGTATGCCGGATCGGACCGTCGGCCGCTGCCGCCAAGCCCGCGTTGGGGGATTGTTTACACTGCGATCGGATCCGGCATCGGATCCGGCGGAATGGCCGTGACGACGGGCGGCGACTATTCTTACTTCGGACTTCGCTCGCCAGCGACTACGCTTACTGACAAACCCGCAAGACAGCGCGGGTGACCACCAGGAGAACTCCCGTGCCCAAGTCCAACGTACGCAAGAAGGCCGTTTACACGCCGCCGTCGAAGACGAGCGCGGTCAAGGTCAGCCCGCGCTGGCTTGCGCCAGTCATGGTGACGTCGTGGATCCTCGGCATCGGCTGGATCGCCGCGTACTACGTCGTCAGCAACACCGGCCCGGTCTTCGGACCGCTCGGCAACTGGAACCTGCTCATCGGGTTCGCCCTGATCATCTTCGGTGTGGTGCTGTCCACGAAGTGGCGCTAGCAGCTCAGGGTGTTCCGGGCTGTGACTTTCCACAGGCTTTATCCACAGCCTGGGGAAACAGCCCGGAACCCTAGCCGCCGTTCAGCCGTTGCAGCTCCGCGATCAGCGCGTACGGGTCGGCGAGCAGCACCGTCAGCACCAGCGCGGCCAGCACCGCGACCGCCCCGACCAGCTGAATCGCACTGCGGTTCTGCTCCGGCGCGTACGCGAAGATGGCCGACACCAGCACGCCGATGACCAGCCCGCCCAAGTGGCCCTGCCAGCTGATCCCCGGAATCGCGAACGTGAGCACCACGTTGATGCCGATCAGCCAGAGCACGCCCCTGGCGTCGTACCCGAGCCGCCGGGAGACCACGAACAGCGCCCCGAACAGGCCGTAGATCGCGCCGGACGCGCCGACCGACGGGTAGACGCTGAACAGGAAGACGGCCACCGAGCCGCCCAGCGCCGACAGCAGGTAGAGCGCGGCGAAGCGCAGATGGCCCAGCCGCCGTTCCAGTTCGGGACCGATCGCGTAGAGCGCCCACATGTTGAAGAGGATGTGGGTGATCGCGAACGCCCCGGTCGGCCGCAGGTGCAGGAACGCGCCGGTGATCAGCCGCCACCACTCGCCCATCTCGATGGCGCCCGGCGCGGTGTTGAACCGGCTGACGAACGCGCCGCCCAGCACGATCTCCCCGAAATAGGCGACCACGTTGATCACCAGCAGCGTCCAGGTCACCCGGGGCACGGTCACCGCGCCGCCGCCGAACAGCGACTTCGCCTGCCGGACGCCCTTGTTGCCGTCGCGCACGCACTCCACGCACTGGAAACCGACCGCGGCGTCGCGCATGCAGTCAGGGCAGATCGGGCGCTCGCAGCGCTGGCAGCGGACGTAGGTCTCGCGTTCTGGGTGCCGGTAGCAGCTGGGGACCGCTTCCGCACCCGGCTGCATCGAGGGTGGGTGGATGGTCATGGGGTCCTTCCAAAGGGGTCTATCCACAGACTGCCATACGAAGACGCCGCCCTGGCCGCGCGATCGGCGGGCCAGGGCGGCGTTCGAACCTCGGATCAGGAGCGCTCGATCGTGACCTCTTCGATCACGACATCCTTGAGCGGCCGGTCCCGGTTGTCGGTCTCGGTCGCCGCGATCGAATCCACCACGTCGGTGCCCTCGATCACCTCGCCGAAGATGGTGTGACCCTGGTTCAGGTGCGGCGTGAGGCCGACCGTGATGAAGAACTGCGAGCCGTTGGTGCCCCGGCCCATCCGCTTCCCTGCGTTGGCCATGGCCAGCAGGTACTTGCGGTTGAAGATGTTCTCCGGGTGGATCTCGTCGTCGAAGTCGTAGCCCGGGCCCCCGATGCCCAGGCCGAGCGGGTCCCCACCCTGGATCATGAACCCGCCGATGACCCGGTGGAAGATCGTGCCGTCGTACAGCTTGGCGTTGGTCTTGGCGTTGGTCTCCGGGTGGGTCCACTCGCGCGTGCCCTCGGCGAGTTCGACGAAGTTGCGCACCGTCTTGGGCGCTTGGTTCGGGAAGAGTTTGACGCGAATCGTGCCATGGTTGGTACGCAGATTCGCGATGAGGTTCTCAGCCATGCGAAGGCCGCCCCCTTGGGTCGCTGATAGTTCCGGTCTCGGTGTTCATTGTCCGATGACAGGGTATCGAGGCTCCCACCGGCGGCCGGCCAGGATTGAGGGCTATTCAGGCGGGAAGGGGACGCAACGGGGCCCCAACCACAGGGGAGGTTTGCCGTGTCCCTGAATCTCAGAAGACGCCGCGTCGAAATGGTCCTACCGACGACGTGGTCGGGCCGAATGAAGGCCCAAGCCGTTCGGGCAGCCGACAAGGTCGGTCCGATGGCCAGCAACGCCCGCGAGGGCGCGTACAGCCGGTTCGAAGATGCCCGGGTGTGGGCTGCACCCAAGCTAGACCATGCGGCCCACTCGGTCGAGGATCAACTCGCCCCGCGCCTGAGCGCGTTGCTCGCGCAGACGGCACGACGGGTCGATCCGACGCCGATGAAGATGCAGACGCGTACGAACTGGCCGAGTCTGGTGCTCTTGGGCGGGCTTGCGCTGGGTGCTATCGGGTTCGTGATGTATCGCAGGAATGCCCAGCACTGGGCGGATGTGATGAAGAACAGCGCGGACGAGACGAAGAGAAAGGTCGGCGAGGCGGCTGACTCCATGGAGGAGAAGCTGGGCAAGCGGACTGACGAGGTCACCGGCCGGAAGCCGTAGATCTCTATCTTTCGGGTACGGCCGAGCCTTCGGGGTCGGCCGTATCTTGACGTTGTACCAAGCGCTTGTTAGACAGACGGGCATGACGCTGTCACCGCTCGACGACTATCCGATCCACCAGACGCCGCAGGTGATGCGGCACGTGGCCACCTCGGACCGGAACTTCTACGACCGGTACTACTTCAACTGCCACGCCGGCTCCGACGAGCTGATGCTGATCGTGGGGATGGGGCAGTATCCGAACCTGGGGGTCACCGACGCGTTCGCGTGCGTGCGCTATCGGGACCTGCACCGGGTGGTCCGGGCGTCGCGGGAGCTCGGGGTCGATCGGATGGACACGGCGGTGGGGCCGTTCCGGGTCGAGGTGCTCGAAGGGCTGAAGCGGCTGCGGGTCGTCCTGGAACCGAACGAGCATGGGCTGTCCTTCGATCTGACCTGGGAGGGCAGTATTCCGGCGACGCTGGAGCCCCGGCATTTCCTGCGGTGGCAGGAGCGGGTGGTGTTCGACTCCACCCGGATGGCGCAGACCGGCTCCTGGACCGGTCACATCCTGGTCGGCGACGAGCGCGTCTTCGTTACGCCGGATCGGTGGCAGGGCGCCCGCGACCGGTCCTGGGGTATCCGGCCCGTCGGCGAATCCGAGCCGCCCGGGATCCAGGTCAAGAACGCGGGCACGTTCTACTGGCTGTACACGCCGATGAAATTCGACGACCACGCGATTCTGTGCATCATCCAGGAGGACGAGAAGGGCCGCCGGGTTCTCGAAGAAGCCGTCCGGGTCTGGTCCGACGGCAGGGAAGACGAATATCTCGGCCGCCCCGAATACCACCCCGTCTACGCCCCCGGCACCCGCGACGTGCAATCCGCCGTCCTGACCTTCTCCCCACCCACCGGCAAGCCCTTCGACGTCCGCTGCACCCTCCTCCTCCCCGTCCACCTCATGCTCGGCACCGGCTACGGCCTGGAACCCAACTGGCGCCACGGCATGTACCAGGGCCCCACCCCCGTCGTGGAAGGCGTCACCTACACCCTCCCCGACGACGCCCCCAAAATGTGGGGCCTGGTCGACGCCGTGGCCCGCTTCGAATACGAAAACAACACCGGCCACGGCCTCTACGAATACTGGGCCCTCGGCCCCCACCCTTCGTTCACGTAGCCCATCCCCTGACTCACCGCCATCCGCCGCCGTTCCCGCTGGTGGTAGTCGCCAGCTGCGGTGACGATCCTGCCCGCGACTCCGCAACACGGAACTGACGGCCCGCCCCAACGTCAGACGCCAGCCAGGCAACTGATTTGGCGAGGACTGGCGGCCTACATTCTTGGTTCAGGCGGGCCGCCGGAAGGCCAGGCCCTTCTGGCGCCGGTGCGGCGAGAAGTGGGTCGGGCGTAAACGGCGCCGGATAACGGCGAGGAACCCTACGGCTTGGTCATTCGGTGGGAGGGACGGCGGGGGCAGCGCAGGTGATCGCGCCGGGTGGCGGTGTGGGGGCGGCGGAGCCGGGTTCGGTTACGCCTGCGACGCCTGTCCCCTGGGCTACGAGGCGTCCTTGGACTTGTACCGCGCCGGCTTCGGTGGTCACCGTGAACTGGGGGGTGCCCGAGGGGAGCGGTGCGCCGGAGGGGAGCGGTGCGATGGAGCGGACGGGGGCGTCGGAGGAGAGGACGGTGCCCGGTGGCGCGGGGGCGGTGGTCGCGTTGGGGTCGAGGAGGGCGGGGGTCGCCGGGATGGCGGGGACGGCGTCGACCTCCTTGCCGTTGACGTAGACCTTTCCGTCCTTGAGTTGCAAGGTGACGGTGAGGCCCTTCTCGCAGGTGGGGGGGTCCTCGGTGGCGTTGGCGGCGCCGGTGAGGGTGGTGGTGAGGGCGAGCACCAGCGCGCCCACGGTGATCATGCGTTTTCCTGGCATGCGGAGCTCCTTCTGATCGATTGGGTCCACCATCTCGATCCGTACCTGAACTGGACCTGAAGGCACCTGAAGTGATCTTCAGGCTGTCTTTAGGTGGGTTCGGGCACCCTGAAAGTCATGCGCGTGCTGCTGGTGGAAGACGAACGACGACTGGCCGACCTGATGAAGAGCGGCCTGGCCGAGGAGGGGTTCGCCGTCGACATCGCCCACGACGGCGTAGAAGGTCTCTGGTTAGCCGGTGAGAACAGCTATGACGCGATCGTCCTGGATGTCATGCTGCCGCGCCTGAACGGTTACGCCGTCTGCCGCCGTCTCCGCGATGCGGAGAACTGGACGCCCATCATGATTCTCACCGCCAAAGACGGTGAATACGACGAAGCCGAAGCTCTCGACACGGGTGCTGACGACTTCCTCTCCAAGCCCTTCTCCTACGTCGTGCTGCTGGCCCGCCTCCGCGCCCTCATCCGCCGCGGTGGCCGCGAACGTCCGGCCGCGCTGACCGTCGGCGACCTGGTGGTGGACCCCGCCAGCCTGACCTGCCGCCGCGGCGAGACCACGATCGCCCTCACCCCGAAGGAGTTCGCCGTGCTGCACGCCCTCGCCCGCCGCCCGGGCGAAGTCGTCTCGAAAGCTGAACTTCTCGCTCAGGCGTGGGATTTCGCGTACGACGGTGATCCCAGCATCATCGAGGTCTATGTGAGCGCGCTTCGCCGCAAAATCGACGCGCCCTTCGGGCGTACCACGCTGACCACGATCAGAGGAGCCGGCTACCGGTTGGAGGGTCGGCGGTGAAAGCGCTGGTCGGAGGATGGTCGCTTCGGGTGCGGGCGACCGTGGTGGCGACGCTGGTGGTCGCGGTGGCGCTGGCGGCTGCGGCGGTGGTGCTGACCGGGGTGCTGCGGGGGAGTCTGGTGCGGAGCGCGACCGACCAGGCGTCGTTGCGGATGACCAGTGTGATGGGACATCTGGCGGTGCCCGCGATTCCGGTGACGCCCGCGGTCGGCCTGGGAACGACGACGGCCACCAACGCCGGCGTGGCGCTGGATCCTGACGTGCAGGTTCTGCGGCCGGGGGTGCGCGGCGAGAGCTGGACCCAGGAGGGCTACATCTTCGTCACGGAGACGGTCGACACGAAATCCGGACCGCTGGTGGTCAGCGCCCGGGCGTCGCTGCAGCCGACCGAACAGGCGCTCGCCGCCCTGCGCACTCTGCTGATTTTCGGAATCCCCGCCCTGTTGCTCCTGGTAGCGGTGCTGACCTGGCTTTTCATGAGCAAAGCCCTGGTTCCCGTATCCGGAATTACCGCCAAACTGGCCGACATAACGGCACGCGACCTGCATCAACGTGTTCCAGTGCCGGTTGCCCGTGATGAGATCAACGCCCTGGCTCGTACGGTCAACGCCACGCTTGACCGGCTTGAGACCGCGGTCGAGCATCACAAGAGGTTCGTCGCGGATGCGGCGCATGAGCTGCGGAGTCCGATCGCCACGCTGCGTACCCGTCTGGAGCTGGGCGAACGGGCCGCGCCCGAGTTGGCCCGCGAGTCGCTCACCGACGTGACCCGGCTCCAGACCATCGCCGCCGACCTGCTTCTCCTGGCCCGCCTGGACGCCGGAGAACCCTTGCGCACCGAAGAGGTCGACCTGGGCCAGTTGGCCACAGAAGAGGCCCTCCGCCTCCACCCCCAGATGCCGATTTTTCTGGAAATAGCGCCAGATGTTCTGGTGAAGGGCTCCCCCACTCATCTCACCCGGGTGATCACCAATCTCCTCGGCAACGCCCTCCGGCACGCCGACTCCACGATCACCGTCCGCCTCACCGCCGACGCCACCCTGGATGTCATCGACGACGGTCCCGGCATCCCTCCAGAGCACCGCGAATCGGTTTTCGACCGCTTCACCCGCCTGGACGAGGCCCGCGACCGGGACGCCGGCGGCGCCGGGCTCGGGCTCGCGATCGCCCGCGAGATCGCGCACGCCCACGGCGGCACCCTCACCGTCGCCGACACTTCCGCAACGTGCCTACGCCTCCGCCTCAAACCCCTCTGAACCACATCATCCCGGCATCCGTTCCCCGTACGGGGGCATCCGTGTTCGTGCGATCAGAAGGGCACTTCCATGGAGGAACCGGGAACTTCCCGTCGTAAGTTCATCTTCCGCAGCCTCACCGGCGGCCTCACCGCCGCCCTCACCTCAGCTGTCGCCCTGGTCCGGCCGGCCACCGCCGACACCGAAACCGCCCAAGGAGCCTTCCTGGCGAAAACCAAGAGCATCCCGTTACGCGGCGGCAAAATCATCAAGGTGGGCAGTTCCCGCTTCGTGGTCACCCAGCCCAGCAAGGGCGTCTTCCGCTGCTTCACCGCCAAATGCACCCACCAGGGCTGCACCGTCGCCAGCGTCGGCGGCCGAACCATCAACTGCCCCTGCCACGGCAGCAAATTCGCCATCGCCACCGGCCACGTCGTCCAGGGCCCGGCGACCAAGTCACTCCCCAAGAAGCGCATCACCGTCAAGAAGGGCTCGATCCGCCTGGCTTAGAAGCCCTTACGGGTCCGCTTCAGCGCGCTGAGCCGCCTGAAGCGGGTCCGCTCGTCAATTCCGCGGTCACCCGATCCAGTAGCGATGCGAATCCCTGCCGGGTGGTCGCCTCGAAGCCGACGAAGAAGCGGTTGGCCAGGGGGACGCCCCAGCGCATCCATTCGGCCGCGTTGAGGACGCGGTGCACGAGTTCGGTGCCGTTTGGGTGGGGTTTGATGTGATATTCGCCGCGATACCACCATCCGCCTTGGGCTGCCAGCCAGGATGGGCCGACTTCGACGGTCATGGAGTGGCTGGGTGTGGTCAGGGTGAATCGTTCCGGGCCGCCGGTGAGGACGCCTCCGTGGGAGGTCAGTAACCAGCAGTTATCCGGTCCGACCTGGCCGGGCCGTACCGCGAGCAGAAGCGCGGAGACGCGGTCGGCCGGGGCTTCGATCACGCCGTGGACTTCACATATCGTCCGCATGGTGTCTCTCCAGGAGGGCGGCGGTGGATTCCAGGTCCCACGTGAGGGCTCCAGATCTGAGGTCGGCGAGCAGGTCGCTCACCCAGGCCAGTTCGGCGGCTTTGAGCGTGCGGTCGAAGTCCGCCTCCAGCAGGACCAGTCGGGGCAGATAGCTCGCTTGCTCCAACTGCGCATGGATAGACGCGAGTGCGCTTTCCAGCGAGGCAGCTCGCTTGGCCAGCGCCGCTTCGGCCTCGGCAGGTGGCAGGGCGCCCGTCAAAGACAGGGCGGCATGAAGAATGCGCGCATCCGGGTCGGGTTGTTCGAGTAGCGCCCGCACCCGGGTCGCCAGTTCCGTCCGCCCGGCCGGCGTGATCGTGAACACCGTGCGTTCCGGCCGCCGCCCATCCCGGCTGACGGCAGCCGGAACGATGAATCCGGCCGCGACCAGCCGATCCACGGCGTGATACAGACTCCTCGGCAGCCCGGTGACGAAATCCTTGCGCGTGTCCACGATGAATCGATGCAGCTCATACGGGTGGCTGGGCCGCAGATTCAACAGCCCAAGCACACACAGACCCACCAGATCCGGACCACGCGCCATCCAGTCACCCCTTATAGCATTTTGCACTATGGCATCATGCTACTTGGTACTGTAATCGCCCGTGAACGTGTATGTGGGGAACGCGAACGTGGACGCGGCGACCGATCGGGGCTGGCTCCTGGGCCATTTCAAAGCCCCCGATGAGGTACGGCACAGCGAGGACGTCGAGATCAAATGGGGCATCCACCGCGCCGGCGACGAACGCTCCCAGTGGGTGACCGGCGAACACCGCACCGCCCTGCTCATCCTGATCAGCGGCCGGTTCCGGATAGAGCTCCCCGACCGGACCGTCCTCCTGGCCAACCAGGGCGACTACGTCGTCTGGGGCAAGAACGTCGACCATTCCTGGCACGCCGAGGAAGAATCCGTCGTCATGACCGTACGGTGGCCGTCGATCCCCGGTTACGCGGCCCCGTAGCTTCTTGGGTCCATTAGGAGGTCTCAGACGCGGACGTCCAGCGTGGCCGTATAACCGTTCGTGGCGTCACCGGTAAGGGTCGCGAGCTGCGCCGAATACCCGTCGCTGAACACGTTGTCGTCCTCCAACGAGGACCCCTGCAGATTGGCGGCGCTCTGCTCGTACCCGGAAGTCGTGTACACCTCGGCGCACACCTCCGCCGGAAACGCCAACTGCGTGGTTTTGACGCTGTCCGAAGCCGCGGTGGCCTCGGCGAGGCTTGCGTACACCTCGAAATGAATGTGCGGCCACCGTCCCGCGTACGCGCCCGGGAAGATCGTGGTGAACCGGACCCGTCCGTCCGCGCCCGCCTCCTGGACACCACGCAGGTAGTTCTCCTCGGTGACCCCCTCCGAGTACATCGAATATCTCCCCTCCCGGTCGCAGTGCCAGAGGTAAACAGCCGCGCCGGCCGCATTGACGACATTGAGTTCCAGGACCAGCGGAACCCCTTCCGCCACCCCCGATCCCGACCCGAAACTCGACCGGATGTCCTCCCGGACGACCCCGCTCTGACTCAGCGCATTAGGCCCATTGGACCCGTCCCCCGGATAGGGCCCAGCGGTTTCGTCGGGAATCTCCTCCTGCCCTGCCGCCGGCTGTCCTGTCGTCGCGGGCGGTTCTTCGTTCGTGGAACAGCCCACCGCGCCCACCAGCACCGCCCCGCCGAACAGCCCGAGCGCCCCCCGCCGCCCGACCAACCGCGACAGATCAAACGCGAGCCCGCGATCGTGCATATTCCCTCCTCGATTTCCCGCCGATACCGATAACCCTCCACCCCACACCTAAGAATTCGATGACAACAACCCCAGATTCCGGTTAGCCGTCCAAACACCACCCGCCGTCACGACCAGCCCGTCGCTGACCAAGGGCATGCGTGCCACCATGTTCAACACCGGCCAGACAGCCACGCCGTCGGTACCCTTGGCCGGTCGCGTCGCTGGTGCTGATTTTCGGTAGCGTCGGGGCCATGCGGCTTCATGTGGGATGCGCGATGTGGACTCACGCGCCATGGCAAGGGCGGTTCCTGCCGCATCCGCTCGCTCCCAAAGAGCGTCTGAAGGCCTATGCGATCTGGTGTAACGCGGTCGAGGGCAACACGACCTTCTACGCGACGCCCGCGAAGAGCACGGTGGAGACCTGGGCGCAGCAGACCGATCCCGACTTCCGCTTCGTGGTCAAACTGCCGAAGTCGATCACGCACGAACGCCGTCTCATCGGAGCCGACGAGGAACTCGGGGCGTTCCTGGACGCGATCGAGCCGCTGGGCCCGCGAGCCCATGCGCTCTGGGTGCAGTTGCCGGGGTCATTCGGGCCGGCCGACCTGGGGACTCTGGCGGCGTTTCTTCATCGGCTTCCGCACTCGTACAGGTACGCGGTCGAAGTGCGGCACCGCGCATTCTTCGAGGACACCCGATCCGTACAACTCCTCGAAGGCGTCCTCGCCCAGACTGACACGGAGTGGATCCCGTTCGACACTACAACGCTTTTCCGGAGCCCGCCGACCAGCGACGCCGAACGAGAAGCCTGGACCAAGAAGCCGCGCCTGCCGCTCAGAATGCGCGCCCTCACCGACCGCCCAATCGTTCGCTACCTCGGCCGGGACGCCGAGGACCGCACGATCGAAGGCTGGCGGCAATGGATCCTCACCGTCGTCGAATGGCTGCGCGAAGGCCGCTCGCCGACCGTGTTCATCCACACCCCCGACAACGCCGACGCGCTCATGCTCGCCCGGCGTTTCTATGACGAAGTCCGGGCCGTCCTGCCCGAGATCGAACCGCTCCCGGACCCCGCGCCGATCGAACCACTGACCCTGTTCTGACCTGAGGGAAGATCCTCAGACCAGGATGAGTACGACAGCGGTGTCCGAAGCGCCCTCCCCAGCGAGAACATATCGCCATGAAATGGTGGATCTTCTGGGTATCTCTAGCTTTCACGATCGTCGCCGCCTGGCTGATCCTCTACGCCGACGTCTCCCCTGAGACCCTGCTCTCCGTCGGACTCGGCGCCATCAGTCTGATCTGGCTGATCATCCTGCTGACCGTGCCGTGGAACCTCTACTTCAGCGCCCGCCGCGTCGTCCACGAGACCCACCTGTCCCGCGAGCGCGGCATCGAGGTCCCGCAGGCCCGCGAGGACGAGGCCCGCGAAATCGCCCGCAGAATGCTCCGCTTCGCCATTGCCGGGCACCTCATTTCGGCCGCCGTCATCGCCGTGATCACGTTCTACTCCGGCGCCCAGGTCGGCTATTACTTCGCGGGCTTCTACCTGCTGGCCACGTTCTTCCGGCCCGCCGGTTCGTACATGAGCCACCTGCGCGAGCGCGTCACCAATCTGATGGAGGAATTGCACTACCCCCGCCAGGACGTCGCCACCCTCCGTACCCAGGTCGCCGAACTCACCGACGCCCGCACCCGACTCGACCAGACAGTCAACGAACTCAGCGAATCACTCGACGAGCTCCGTGCGGAACTGGCCACCGCCCAGGCTGCCGCGGAAACCGCCGACCATGACCTGAACCGCCGCATTACCCAGATGTCGCGCCGCTTCGACGAAACCGTGGACGGCCTGAGCGACAACCAGGAACTCATCACCGGCCTGAAGGCCTTCCTCCGCCTCGTACGCTCCGACTCCGTCTAACGAAATTCCCGTGCTGTCATTCACATAAAGAGAAGAGCTCTCTTTTCAGCGAGAGATGCGTAATTATAGGAGGGTGGGTGATGTTGGGCCGGGAGTATCCTTCCGTGTGGCGTTTAGGGCTTCTCGCGCCATTTTGCAGGCTCCCGACGGCAAGCGCGCCTATTCAACAGTCCGACCTAGAGGGATAAACGGGCTTATTCGGTCAAGAGCGCCGCTTTGGGTGATTCTTTGGATCGCGGGCAGGGAGAGCCGGCTGGTCTGGCAGGACCTCGACGGGTTCGCCCTGCTGGAGCGGCCGCTCGTGCAGCGGCAGCGTGGGGGCGGGTTGCTGGTCTCGACGCTGCGCCTGGCCGACCGGCGCTGGGAGTTCCTGGCGCTGTTCACCATTCCCGCGCTGTTCCTGCTGGCGTCGGTCGCGATGATCCCGTTCCGGGCGTATCTCATCGCGCTGGGGCTGGTCGCCGCCGGATTGACGGCTTTGGTGGTGATGATGGCGGGTCTGCCGATCCGGCAGGCATACATCCTGATCAGGGGCTTCTTGGGTTATCAGTCCGCCGAAGAGAACGTGGTGGGGAATCTGCCGTTCGAGCACTGGTGGATGCCTTTGTGCCATCAGTGTGTCCCGGAACGTGTCGACACGATGCCGGATCAGGTCCGGATGCGGCTGAGTCGCCTGATCCGCGGGGAAGTTCAGGATGCGGCCGCGCTGCTGGGAGCGCGGGCCGATCGGGCCCAGGTCACCGAGGTGCTCGTCTGCCTGCTCGACGGGGCGACCAGTCCTGATCTTCGCGCCGCCCTGGTCAAGGCGACCGCCGCGCCCGCTTCTGACCGCGTCGCCCTGATCGCGGGGTCGGCCACCCCGGAAGAGTCCCAGCGCAAGTTCGCGGAATCCGGGGGGTTCCTCCCGCTCTATCTGCTCGGCGTCCTGGTCGCCGTCCTCGCCGAATCCACGCTGGTGCCGGGATTCGAGCAGGAGGCATGCGCTCCGGACCCGTGCCGGGGAAGACCCGACGACTTCGGCTCAGCCTTTCGCTGGCTACTCCAGCGCCTGCTCCTGAGCGACCCGAACGGACTCAGCCCGCTGAGCTTCAAGGCGTGGACTTTCGGCTGGCTGACCAGCCTCTTGGGCCTGGTGCTGATACCGGTGGCCATCCTGTCGTTCAAACAGTTCGTAGCCGCCCAGAGAAAAGCGAAAGCCGACTTCCAACGGAGGCATGGCGTGACCTCACACACCCGGGTCCTGATCCTGGTGGCCACCAGGCGCGAAGTCGCCGCAGTCATCTCCGCCGCCACAAAAGACGGCCGCGAAGCCGAGCAGTGGCACCTCACCCACCACACGGTATTCAAACTCGGCGTGATCAGCTCCGCGGAGGTCTTCCTCTGCCGATGCGAACAGGGCGCCCTCGGCCCGGGCGCCGCCACCCTCGCCACCCAATCCCTCATCGACCAGGTACGCCCTTCGTACGTGATCCTCACCGGCATCGGATACGGCCTCAAGGACGACCACGAACTCTGCGACATCATGGTCGCGACCCAGGTCCGGGTAATGGACCAGAAGCGCGTCCAGAACGGCGCGGAATTCGTCGTGGGCGACCGGGTCTCGCCATCGGTCACCCTGGGCAGCCGAGCCGACGCCGCGGCCACCGGCTGGACCGGCCCCGACATCCATTTCGGCCCGATGCTGGCCATGAACACCCTGGTCAACGACAAGACCCTGCGCGACCATCTGAAAACCACCAACCCCGACGCGATCGGCGGCGAAATGGAAGCCGGCGGCGTGTACGCCGCCGCGGCGAAGGCCGGAGTCGACTGGATCGCCATCAAATCGATCTGCGACTGGGGCGTGGAAAAGAACGACGAACACCAGGCCCCGGCCGCCAAAGCCGCAGCCGAGTTCGTCATCCGAATGGTGGACCAGGGCGGCCTGAACGAACCCCCATCCCGCTGACACGTGCACGTCACCTCCCAGTGACATCGATGGCGACATCCTCTGGCGAGAAGCATGGGCAGAACACGCCTGGTGCGCCGTCGGCCATTCCCTCTGGGGAATTGTCCGGTGGAGGCCCCTTCTCGCAAGGTGGGCGGGTACACGGACCTGCCGACCGAGGAGAAACGATGACCGACATCCATGCGCAAGAGCTGGCCGGCCGCTACGTCGCGCTCTGGAACGAGCCGGACGCGGGGCTACGCCGAAAGGCGATCGAGGAGGTGTGGTCCGGGGACGGAATCCACCTCCTCCAGCCGCCCGCAGAGATCCGGGAGGTCGCCGCCGGGCTGGGCTTCGACTCCACCGCCCTTTCGGCCCACGGGTACGACGAGATCGAAGTGCGGGTGGCGCGCTCCTATGAGGAGTTCGTCGCCCCCGGAGAGTTCTTCTTCCGGCCCCGCGGCGACGCCGTTCGCCTTCGCGACGTCGTCAAGTTCACCTGGGAGATGGTGCCCGTCGGGGGCGACGAGGCGGTGGGCGGCGGCCTGGAGGTACTCGTGCTCGACGGGGACGGGCGTATTACTGCCGACTACATGTTTCCCGGGCTCTGACGAACGGGCTCACGGACCAGAAGGATCACTCGGTGGCCGTCCTCATTTCGCGACGCCACGCCTACGACCAGCAGAAACTCATACACCACCTCCGTGGACGCAACCCCGGACCCACAGACCGGACTCACGGACCGGGCTCCTGACGGACCACGTCTGACGGACCACGTCTGACGGACCACGTCTGACGGACCGGGCTCCTGACCGACCGATCGCTGCGGCTGCGGATCACCCGGCCAGCAGCGCCGCCGTCGTCGCGTCGGCGGGTAGGAACGCCTCCAGTTTCAGTTCTGACACGGTCACGTCGAGCGCGGTCGCGAACGTCGTGATAGTGGTCGTGAGCCGTAGCTCGCCGCGCGCCGAGCGAAGCCGTACTGGGACGGCGAAACCCACGTGGTCGGGGCCCGGCGCGGCATTCGGCACGTAGCCGGACAGTTCCTCGTACAGGTCGTCCCGAGGGATGCGGTCGAGGATGTGTTGTGCCCACTGCTCCAGGTTGACGATTCGCGATGCCAGGCCGTCTGGGTGCAGGGAGAGGCGAAGCACGTTGATCGGCGGGCGTAGCAGGTGTTCCGCGATGCCCTCGGTGAGCAGGTCGAACGCGTCGTTGGCGAGCACCAGCTCGTGCCGCGCGTCCACGACGATCGCGGGATAGGGCAGGTGGCCGGTCAGGATGTGCCGAAGTGCGGTGCGTACGTGCTCCAGGCCGGGGTCGTCCAGTGGGGTCTGCGGGTAGACAGGGGCGTAGCCGGCCGAGAGCAGGAGATCGTTGCGCTCCCTCAGCGGGAGTTCCATCGACTCGCTGAGCCGTACAACCATGGAGCGGCCGGGTCGGGAGCGGCCGCTTTCCATGAAGCTGAGGTGGCGTTGCGTCGTGCCCGCGCGCAGGGCGAGGTCGAGTTGGCTGAGACGGCAGCGCTGCCGGGTTGAGCGCAGGGCATGAGCGAAGTCCACCCGTCCAGTGTGCCGAGTCTGTCCATTCCTTCGAGGGAATTGTCACCATTCCCGCGACGGCGCAGGGGCTCGCCGGGCGGCTCTGCGACGGGTGGCTGCCCTCCCGCCGACTACCAGGCGGGCCTCGCGGATGCCTGCGAGGCCCGGGTGTGTCAGCTGACCGTTTGTGGTGTATCTAATATGCTCCCGTCGATAGATAATCCGGAACGGGACTAGTTGTTATGCTGGGGATATGACCGCCATGGCACCCGCTCGTACCGAACCGGACTTGTCGTTTCTGCTGGACCACACCAGCCATGTGCTGAGGACCCGGATGGCGGCGGCGCTCGCCGAGATCGGGCTGACGGCACGGATGCACTGCGTGCTGGTTCACGCCATGGCGGAGGAGCGGACCCAGATCCAGCTCGCCGAGCTCGGAGACATGGACAAGACCACGATGGTGGTCACCGTCGACGCCCTGGAGAAGGAGGGGCTCGCCGAGCGCCGCCCGTCCAGTACGGATCGACGGGCCCGGATCATCGCGGTCACCGAGAAGGGCGCCGAGGTCGCGCGGCAGAGCCAGCAGATCGTTGACGGCGTACACAAGGCGGCCCTGGACTCGCTGTCCGAGGATGAGAGCGCGACGCTCGTACAAATCATGAATCGCCTGGCGACCGGGCATCTGGCCGCTCCGTCCGAGGCGCCGCAGGCAGCCCGGCGGGCACGACAGCGCATGAAATAGGTCTGCAAGGGATCGTCCGTTACAGAACTATCTGCTACGGTCGCTTCTGTTCCCTCTTGAACAGGAGACGACCATGTCGCGCACCTCACCTTCCCCGTCCCGCTGGCTCGCGCTCACCGTGCTGTCCGCCGCGATGCTGATGACGATTCTGGACGGCAGCATCGTGACCGTGGCACTGCCGGCGATCCAGCAGGATCTGGGCTTTTCGCCTTCCGGGCTCAGCTGGACCGTCAACGCATACCTGATCGCTTTCGGCGGGCTGCTGCTCCTCGCCGGCCGGCTGGGCGACCTCATCGGCCGAAAGGCGATGTTCCTGGCCGGAAACGTGGTCTTCACCGTCGCGTCGCTGCTGGCCGGAGCGGCCACCGGGCCCACCATGCTGATCGCCGCCCGATTCCTGCAGGGCGTCGGCAGCGCGATGGCCTCCGCGGTCGTCCTCGGCATCCTGGTGACACTGTTCACCGAGACCGGGGAGCGCGCGAAAGCGATCGGCATCTTCAGCTTCACCGGCGCCGCCGGCGCCTCGATCGGCCAGGTCCTCGGCGGAGTCCTCACCGACGCGCTCAACTGGCACTGGATCTTCTTCATCAACCTGCCCATCGGGCTGGCCACCATCGCGCTGGCGATCAGGGCCCTCCCCGCCGACCGCGGCGCCGGCCTCGCCGCCGGAGCCGACGTCCTCGGCGCCGCCCTGGTCACCAGCGGCCTGATGCTGGGCATCTACACCGTGGTCAAGATCGAGCAGTACGGCTGGCTCGCCGCCCACACCCTCGGACTCGGCGCGATATCACTCGCCCTCCTGGCCGCATTCTTCGTCCGCCAAGCGACAGCCAGAACCCCGCTGATGCCGCTACGGATCTTCCGCTCGCGCAACGTCTGGGGCGCCAACCTGGTCCAGGTCCTGACGCTTTCGGCCATGTTCGCCTTCCAGATCATCGTCGCCCTCTACATGCAGAAAGTCCTCGGCTACGGCGCACTCGACACCGGCCTCGCGATGCTCCCCGCCGCCCTGGCCATCGGCGGCGTCTCCCTGTTCGTCTCCGCCCGGCTCAACACCCGCTTCGGCGAACGCGCCGTCCTGCTGGCGGGCCTGGTGCTCCTGCTCGGGGCGATGGGCTGGCTCACCCGCGTCCCGGTGAACGCGAACTACGTCACCGACCTGCTCCCGGTGATGCTGCTCATCGCAGGCGGCGGCCTGGTCCTCCCCGCACTGACCGCGCTCGGCATGTCCGGCGCCAAAGCCGACGACGCCGGCCTCGCCTCCGGACTGTTCAACACCACCCAGCAGATCGGCATGGCCACCGGCGTCGCAGTACTCTCCACCCTGGCCGCCTCACGCACCGAAGAACTACTGACCGCCGGCAACACCGAGGCCCTCGCCCTGACCGGCGGCTACCACCTGGCCTTCGGCACCGCCGCCGCCCTACTCGCGACCGCCATCGCCGTCACATTCACCGTCCTCCGCCAGCACCAGCCGAACACCGCCCCCGCCGAACTGACACTCCAGCCCAGAGCCTGATGTTCCCCATGGGCCCACTTATCCGTATGCAGGGTGTTGCGGCCCACCGGGGGGAATCCGCTGACCCGGAGCTCGCCGTGAGCCCACCCATCCCTAAGCAAGGCCCTGCAGCATCCTGCAAACGGACGCCAACACGGACCCGCCCAACCCCTAAGCAAGGCACTGCAAACATCCCGCTGGCAAGAGTCCGCCATGGATCCCCACCGCAGGGTAGGGCGATGCAACATCCCGCAACAGGCGGCCGGCCCACCTCAAGCAGGGCGCTGCAACATCATGCAAACGGACGTCCGCCGTGGATCCGCCTAACCGTATGTAGGGTGCTGCGGCCAGCCGGGCGGAGAGTCCTCCCAGTCCTCCTGTCGGCCATAGGCGGTGATGTCGAGGATGTTGTGGGTGAACAGGATCCGGTCGACGCCGCGGGACGTGGTGCTGTACGTCCGGTAGATGGTGTCGCCGTCACGTAGGAAAACGCTCAGCATGAAGCCGCGGCCCGCGCCGCAGTCGTCGGCGAATGCCGTCCCATGGGATGACACGAACGGCAGGGTCCACCCCATCCGCGCCTTGTATGCCTCAATCTGGGCGAGCGGCATGTTCGACACGGTCACCCACGTGACTCCGAGCCCGGCGAGCTTGGCCAGCGCAGTCACCGGGACGTTGTTCGTGAACGCGGTGCAGCCCGGGCAGTAGTGGCTGGGCCCGTTGTCCATGAACTGGTAGACGACCAACTGCTGCCGGCCCTCGAACAGGTCGAGCAGAGGTTTGGCACCGGACGGCGTGTCGAATGTGTACGAATCGGCGAATTCGACCATTGGGAGGCGGCGGCGCTGGGCGGCGAGAGCGTCCAGGGCGCGAGTCGCTTCCTTCTCGGCCTTGAGCAACTCGTCACGGGACTGCTGCCACTCTTCGGCCGAAACTACCTTTGGTTTCTCCATCCATCGATTGTGCCCCGCGGCACCGACAATTCCCGGGAGACGTTCATGATCTCCCTGGCGTAAGGCTTCGCCGGGAGCGGCGAGCGTTGCGTCCGACCGGCATCTCGGCAGGTCCGCCGACGAAATAGCGATCCACCACCCGCCATGCTGCCAGCGCCGACCGACAGAACAGGGTTCACACCAGTGCGTCTATCGGATATCGCGTCCGCTTGGTTTCGGTGATCAGGCGGCGGTGGAAACCGTCCAGGACGAGGGAATTCTCGGCGTGGCGGCCGATGATCGCGGCGAGGGCGGGGGCGATGCCTTCAAGGGTGGCGTCGCCAGCAACCCATTCGCGGAGGAACGCCTCGTGCTGGGCCTCACCGCGCACACCGCCAGGTAGGTGGAAGCGGAGCAGATGGCCCGCTGTGTAGTGGCGATCGTAGGTGAGATGGCTGTTGAGGAATTCGGTCTCGTCCGTGGACAGGTCGAACTGGGAGCTCAGGGCGAGTCCGAAGTCCGCGAAGTAGAGCAGTCGCCCGTCGGTGAGCACGTTCTGGAAATGCGCGTCGAAATGAACCAGCCCGCGGGAGCTCATGAAGGTGGTGCCCCGCGCCAGAGCCTCGTGTGCCCACACCTGTGCTGAAACATCCCCGCGCTCAGCCGCGCCTTGGCGGTCAGCCAGCCACGCGGCCAGCGTTTGCGGGAGATATTCCAGGAACAGCACCAGGCTGAGCGAGGATTGGCCGATGGCCTCCAGCCTCGCACGTACGGCCGGTGAGCCCTCCCAGTGCGCGACCGCTCCATCGATTCCGCCGAACTCGTCGGCGAATCCTTCCGGAGGGGAATCCGGGATGACCCGCCAGTGGTACATCAGCGGAAAGCCTTCGTACTCGTTGGCGAGAACCCAGTTGGTGGTCATGACGTGGGCAGCCAACTCGCGCCAGGCTCCGAATCCGGCCGACCCGACCCCGTACTGGTAGAACGTCGGCAGACCGAAGACATTGGCTGTTGATCGCATGTTCTCCGGACGCGTCTCGACGTCTGTCAGGGGGACGCGCTTGACGAATACCTGGGTACCGTCAACGTCCAGTTCCGCTGACCGGCCACCGATGCCGGACCCCTGCGAAGTCGCCGCGGCCACGAGATCAGCCAGCTTGCGATCGCTCAGCATGGCCAGTCGGGTGGACACATTCCCGTATACGTACCGGCGTGGATCCGGCTGATGCATCAACGGCTCCTGATTCTGTCGCGGCACGCAGGACTGGCGTGACTCCAGCGCGAGTAGACCTCGGCCAAATAGATGTCCGTTCTCAGCAATGAGGGCAGGCCACTACCGGAATCCAACGCAACCTGACCGCCGAAAGCGCCGCCGAGCTGCGCGCTGATCCAATCGACGCGCATCATGTCAGCACCGCCGCGACGCTCCCGGCGCGAAGGATCCCATGCCAGGTAGACGTATCACCAATGTTCGCGCTTACGCCGACGCCGTCCGGATCGCCGTGGCGTCGTAGCGAGCGCGGGCGTCGCGGATCTCCTCGTCGTGCGCCTCGGCCCAGCGGCCCAGCAGGATGCCCGGATCACCTTCCTCGATAGCATGCTCGACGAATATGAACTGGCGCATCCGCGCCCTGATCTCACCGTGAGCCGCATGGAGGATCGTCCATCCTCCCTTGAAATGCCAGGTTGCCATCCACACGCGTGCGTCCCTGCTGAGCTCGGCGAGGATGTCGTCGGGTGTGGCAAAGCCGAAGGTGAATTCGAGGAACCCCCAGGCCCCTTCACCCTGAAAAACGAAGAGCACCGGCCGGTCCTCGTCCAGAGCCTCCTCCCCTGGGTACGCCATGACGCGCCGCTCGGGATCACGACCTCCGTTCAGCCGCCGCAGGAGATCATCCCCACTGACCGCGTCGTCGAGAGGTTGCACCATGGTCCAGCAGAGTCCGTCCTCCAGCCATTGGTGCCACTCGAAGAGACGGCGATAACGGTCGATCACGTGGTCATTGTGACGGAAACCGTACTGCCGACGCGATCAAGGACGTCGAGCAGATTGAACGGAACGGGCGCGGGCAAGGGTTCGGCGCGGTCGGCGCGGAAGGCGTCGAGCAGGTAGGCGACAAGGCGCCGGGACGCGGCCTGGGCCGTTTCGCCGGACTCCGTGAGGACGCCGTCGTTGGCCATGAGCAGCAGTGCGAGGTCATCCTGGGAGAAGTCGGCGCGCAGCCGCCCGTGCTCTTTCGCCCGTCTCGTCAGCTCGGCGAAACCGCGTATGGCGTGGCCGTGTTCCTGCTCGACGTTGATCGCATGCGGGAACGCCGCGATGAACGCCGCACTGAGGCCTCGGTCTAGGGCCTGCATAGCGCACACCCGTTCAATGACGGTACAGAACCCCCGCCAGGGGTCCGGATCGGCCAGCGCGTCATCCACGACCGACGCGCATGCCGCGAACTGGTCGGCGAACACCTCGGTGACGAGCGATTCCTTCGTGGGGAAGCGGCGGTAGAGCGTCGCGGCCCCCACCTGGGCGTGCCGGGCGATCGCGCTCATCGGCACGTCGAGCCCACGCTCGACGAACAGCTTGCGGGCGGCTTCGACGATGCGGTTCCGGTTCTGCAGCGCGTCCACGCGCAGACCCGCCATGTCGCCGACGACGGCCGGCATACGAGATGCCTCGGTACTCATCTCTCTCACTTTAGTTCAAGCGGACAAGAGCTGCGATTATCTCGCTACTCTGATCAGCAAGGGCGATAAAGATTAACACCGAAAACAAAAATGGAGTTTCTATGAGATACCGGGGCCCTCTACCGAAGCGAATGGTCGGCCGCGTCAATACCTGCGTAAGCACGCTGCGTTCCTCTCCTCGGTGGGGCAGAATTGTCAGCAGACACCTTACGATTGTCACCTATACGGGACGACGCTCCGGACAAACTTTCAATACACCCGTCGCCTACCAGCGCGTAGCCGACACCGTGACGATCGGCGTTCAGTTCCCCGAAGCCAAGATGTGGTGGCGCAATTTCTTGGGCACGGGCGGCCCGATATCACTACACCTGGACGGAACCGACCAAACGGGACATGCGGTCGCTCGAATTGATGAAAAGGGCCGCGTCACCGTCACCGTGCGGCTAAGCGACTGACCCAAACCACCAATTCGACGAGAATCAGCGCCGTGTCTCCAAATGTGCAACGCATTCGTCAAGGTCGATGGCGCTAGGCCGGGACCAGCGGCCAGTCCTACCGCGATCTTTCTTCTCCCGTCCACGACTGGCGCGGCGAAAGAGCTCTCACGAGGGATCTGAGGAGACGCGTGACTCCTCTTCCTGCAAACGCTCGAAGAGGTCCGGGTAGGCATGCTGCAGCAGGTCTCGTACTTGCCGCTCCAGATCAGGAACGTTCACTGTGGCGGCGGTGTGCACAATCTTCCAGTCAACACTGAAATATCGGTGAACCACGTTGTTACGCAGCCCCCTGATCAGCTTCCACGGGATCTCAGGGGTGGAGTCCCGGGTCTCGTCCGAGATCCCTGCGACGGCCTCACCGATGATGGACAGTTGCCAGACGACTGCATCACGGCGCATCGAGTCAGCGGCCCACACCTCGGGTGAGACACCGTCGAGGTACGAGGCGATCTTCCTGGCGGCTTCTATGATGTCCACCAGATACAGGCCCTCACGCTGCATACAACACCTGGGCGTCATCAAGAACCTGATCACGGATGACCCAGTGGAGACCTTCCTTGGAGACCACATCGACCTTGCGGCCTAGAAGGTCTTCCAATTCCTCCTGGAAGCCGAAAAACTCAATCCCGATGTGACTGCCTGGCTTCAGAACGTAGAGGAGGTCAATGTCACTCCCCTCCTCATCCTCACCACGGGCAACTGAGCCGAAGACAGCCAGCTCAGCGATACCGTATTTCTCACACAATCCAACCAACTGCGTGTAGACGGTCGTGAAGTCAACGCTCATGACACCTCCCGAGCTTCCATGCTGTCACCTCAGTCGCACCATCGCACGGTTTGGGCCTACCTTCCCCACCGTGACATCCCGAAATCCATGCGGGCAGCCAAAGGTCGTCGGCTGCACTTACGCGACGGGCTGATAGTCCGCTTTCGGCTCGATGGCCACAGACAGATCCGTACGGAGCGCGTACGGCACGAAAGCCCCCAGCACGACGACGGCGAGCCCCGTGGCCAGGAGGAACACCGCCCGTACGCCCCACAGCTCCGCTGCGACTCCAGCCAGCGCCGCGCTGATCGGGATCACACCCCAGCTGAGCACCCGAGACGCGGCGTAGATACGCCCCAGCAACTCCGGCGGTGACAGGTTCTGCCGGATCGTGGCCACCAGGATGCGCCAAACGCTCGACCCGGCGCCCGCGATCACCGCCCCCGCGGCCACCGCCCACACCGGCCCGTCCAACGCCACCGGCGCCACCAGCAGAACTGTCCCTGCGGCGTCGACGATCAGCAGCTTGGTCACCCCGAACCGGCGCCGCAACGGCTCCACCGCCGCCGCCGCGAGCAGCCCGCCCACGGCCATCGCCGTCAGCATTAGGCCGTACTGGGCGGTGGTGAGATCGAGCGGGCCGGGGCTGACTGCGTACACGACGAGCAGGGCTGTCGCGACGGCCCAGGGGATGTTCATCACGGCGGTGAAGAGGGTCAGCGTTCGCACCACCGGCTGTCGCCACAGGTGCCGGAAGCCGGCGATCACGCCCTTCGCGGTTCGGGTCTCGGTGGGTGTCCGGCGCAGGGCCATCATGGCGAGCCCGGCGACGGCCAGGGCGTAGAGGGCCGCGCTCGCGCCGGTGGCCAGGACGAGGGTGAGGCTCGCCAGCAGGCCCGCGAGCGGTGGGCCGGCGAGCTGGTTGGTGACGTTGATGGTCGCCTCGATGCGTGCGTTGGCTCTGTTGCGACCGGCGGGCTCGACGACCGTGGGGATGGTCGAGGTCAGCGCGGTGTCGGCCAACGTCTCGGCCACGCCGAGCAGGACTGCCACGGCGAGGAGGAGTGGCAGCGTCAGGGTGCCGGTGAAGTGGGTGATGGCGAGGCCGGACAGCACCAGCGCGCGGACCAGGTTGACGCCAGTCAGCAGCATCCGGCGGTCGACCCGGTCGACGATCCAGCCGGCGTACAGGCCGAAGACCGGCCAGGCCAGGGTGAGCGCCACCGTCACGGCCGCCACCCCGCCGGGCGAGGCGTCGACGGCGAGGGCGAGGAGCGGCAGGACGAACAGCGCCATGCCGTCGCCGAGGTTCGCGGCGCCGGTGCCGAACCACAGCGCGTTGAACGGCCTACCCAGCGACAGGGGGCGCATACGTTTCTCACCTTTCAAGTGTCTTTGATCGGTCATAGCGTGACTTGTGTCGTCTGACCTGTCAACAGAGTTTGATCGGTGAGATACTCGATGCTGTGACTGTCGAGCTGGTTGGGAATGCGCTGTGCCTGGACTTCGCCAACACGGTCAACGCCCGTCCGGTGGCTCGGCGAGACTGGCTGGGTACGCCGGAGGAGGCGGTGACCTGGGCCACGGCGACGGGACATGCGATCGAGGAGCCGGATGGGCTCGCGGCGGCCCTGCCGGATGCCCGCGAGCTGCGCGAGGCCGTGTTCCGTGTGTTTCGGCCGCTTGCGCAGGGTGGTCGGGCGCCACAGCCAGATCTTGACGCCGTCGTCGCGCTATACGGCGATGGCATCACTCATGGCCGGTTGGAGGAGGCCGACGGGAGCTTCCGGTTTTCGTGGGGAATGCCGCGTACCGTGCGAATCCTGCTCCGGGAGATCGCGGCTTCGGCGATCGAACTACTCACCACCGGGCCGCTGGACCGGCTCGGTGAGTGTCCGTCCTGCTGCTGGTTGTTCCTGGACGTCAGCAAAAATCGTCGCCGCCGGTGGTGCAGCATGACCACCTGCGGCAGCCGCGACAAATCTCGACGCTACTACGCGGGGCACTCCTCCTGAGGGCGTCGCCGGAAAGGCCCCGGCCGTTGCCACCGGTGCCTGGAGAGAACGAGCAGTGATCGAACCCTGCGAACGAATACCTGCGGCAGATAGACGGAGTAATCCCATGACAATCCAGTCGCCCGGCGCGGGTTCCAATTCAGTGGAGAGCGGCTGGCTGATCGCGTTGAAGGTGATCGTCCGCGCCGTTCTCGGCTCGGCGGCCCTCCTCATCACCGGCCTGGCCTATCTGTACGCCTACGTGATGCCCGCCAATGAAGAGGATCCCGACGCCGTCGTCGCCCAGGTGGCAGGCTTGAGCCTCGCTCTTTTCCTTGGGACGGTCGTGGCGATCATGGTGGGCCGATACAAGGTCACCTGGCTGCTCTACCAGCGAGACGCGCGAAGGAAGGGATCTGGGATGAAGGACACGGGGAAGTCCGGCGAGACCACCAAAGCCTTCACTGATGAAGAGCGCGCCGCGATGAAGGAGCGTGCCCGGGAGGTCAAGACAGCTCGCCGGGGCTCTCGCGCGAGCAAGGCCGACGAGGAAAGCGACGTGCTCGCGAAGATCGCTGAGATGCCGGAACCGGATCGTTCCATGGCCGAGCGGCTTCATGCCGTCATCAAGTCCAGCGCGCCGACCCTTTCGCCGAAACTCTGGTACGGGATGCCCGCCTACGCCAAGGACGGCAAAGTCGTCTGCTTCTTCCAAAGCGCGGAGAAGTTCAAATCGAGGTACGCGACGCTCGGCTTCAACGACATCGCGAACCTCGACGAAGGAACCATGTGGCCGACCGCCTTCGCTTTGGCGGAATTGACCGCCGCCGACGAGGCAAGAATCGGCGCGCTGGTACAGAAGGCGGCGAGCTGAGGGGCCCTCAGAAAGCGCAGGCCGACCGGAGCGAAGGAACGCGAACCCATCGATTCACCTCCCTTAATGGCACGGCGATCACGCCAGCGACATGACGTTCCACGGAGGGCACCCGACCTCGGGTAGCCACATGCTCGGTCCACGTAGGGCACCCGACCTCGAATAGCCACATGCTCGGTCTTGATGGGATGGCAGAGGACAGCCGGCGAGCCTGTGCCCTGGATGGGCGGCCACACCTATACATCAGGTGCACGTCGATTGCCTGATCGGGTCCTCGACGATCATTCGACGGGTTCGCGTCCGGACGCCGGTCTATATTCGTGCCGAAACACGAGGAGGAGGACACCATGGGCATGATCCACATCGACCTGTTCGCGACGCTCGACCTCGTTGGCCAGGCGCCGGGTGATCCCGAGGAGGACCCTGACGGCTTTCCATTCGGGGGATGGCAGGCACCCCTGTTCGACGAGACGGTCGGCCAGCAGGTCGGTGCCGGAATGGAGGGCATGGACGCCCTGCTCCTGGGCCGTAAGACCTACGACATCTTCGCCGCGTTCTGGCCGACCCAGGTCGACGGCGTCGACGGCGGAATCGCCACGCTGTTCAACAGCATCCCGAAGTACGTCGCCTCGCGCGGCAACCCGGATCTGGACTGGGCAGGCTCGACGCAACTGGCATCTGACCTGGTGAGCGCCGTCCACGAGCTCCGCGACAAGCATGAGCACGTCCACGTGATCGGAAGCCTGAACCTGGTGCAGGCCCTCCTGCACGAGGGCCTCTTCGACCGGCTCAACCTGTGGCTCTTCCCCCTCATGCTCGGCGTCGGCAAGAAGGTGTTCGACGACGGCGCGGTGCCCGCCAACCTGACGCTCCTTGAGCCGCCCGTCGTCTCGTCCAAAGGTGCCGTACTCCTGCGTTACGGCCTCGGTGCGGGGACTCCAGGCGCCGGGGACATGCGGAGCGAAGACCGCGGCGTCGCTTCGGACTGAACAGTGACTCGGTGGCGAGCAGACGAGCACTGAAGAAGCCACGAACATGGCAGTCCCAGCTGATTAATGATTAACGCCCAGGTTAGGGAATCGTCCCTGACCTGGGCTTTTTATAAGCGAGCCTACGGAATTCGAATCCCTGCAAACATCTAGGCGGGGTGCCGTCACCGATACGAGCTTTCCGTGCCTACCCCCGACAGGGTGTGGCTGGGTCGCGAACCGGCCGCGAATACTGTGAGTCATGAACACGAGACGACAGCTCGGGGAGTTCCTCCAGACAAGGCGCTCTCAGCTGCGACCTGAGGACGTGGGGGTGGCCACGTACGGCGGCCAACGCCGGGTCCCCGGGCTGCGTCGAGAGGAACTGGCGCTGCTGGCCGGGGTGAGCGCGTCGTACTACTCACGCCTGGAGCAGGGTCAGGCGCCCAACGCCTCGCCCGAGGTCCTGGACGCGCTGGCCCGGGCGCTGCGCCTGGACGATGCGGAGCGTCGGCACCTGCATGAACTGGCCGCCGGCGGCCGCCGCCGGGGTGCCACGCGCCGGCCCGTGCCCGAACGGGTCAGCCCTGTGACCCGTCAACTGATCGCCGTACTCGGCGATGTGCCCGTGGTGGTGCTCGGCCGGCGCAGCGATGTGCTGGCGTGGAGCACCCTGGGCCACGCCTTGTACGCCGGCCACCTGGCCCCCGACGCCCCGGACACCCCGCGGCAGCGGCCCAACATGGCACGCCTGGTGTTCCTGGACACGCACACCCGTGACCTGTACGCCGACTGGCCCGCCAAAGCCCGGGGCGTGGTGGCGACCCTGCGAATGGCCTCCGGACGCCACCCGGACGACCCGCTGCTGGCCGCACTGCTCGGCGAGCTGACGGTCAAAAGCCCGGAGTTCGCCACGATGTGGGCCGACCACCGCGTCAAAACCGGCGGCGACGCGGTCTACGAGATGCGACACCCGCTGGTGGGCACCATGCAGGTGACCCAGCAGACGCTGCGGACCGCCGACGACCAAGCGGTGGTCGTCGCCACCACCGAACCCGGATCCCCCTCACACTCCGCCATGACGCTGCTCACACACAGCGTGATCACCGGACGGAACCCCCGGCGCGATGCGCCGACGCGGGAAATGACCGGCTGACTCCACGTTTCCACCTTCTCAGACGCTCCGAACGGAGCGTCTGATGCCTCACGCCCATTTCAGAAAAGGACCAGGAATGCGCAACAGAATGCTCGCCCTCGCGGTCGCCGCCGGGATCGCACTGGTGACCGTACCGACATCGACCGCCGTTCAGGCCCACCCGGCGATGACATCACGAATCGCCGTACACTTCGACCTGGCCAAGGGTCAGATGCCGGAGAACGTCGCGCTCGGCCCGGACGGCACGGCTTACGTCACCTTCGCGGCCGCCCGCCAGGTTGCCGCGATCAGCCCGACCGGCGCCATCCGGATCCTGACAACCCTCCCCGCGCCCGCCGACGGTGGAGCCGGCACGCCGGCTCTCGGATTCGCGCTCACCACCGGCATCGTCCGCACCGCCGACGGCACCCTGTATTTCCTGTACGCCAGCGGCGACGCCGCGACCACCGGCCTCTACCGGCTACGTCCCGGCCACACGTTACAGCGCATCGCCGCGCTGCCGGCCACCGGGCTGCCCAACGGCCTGGCGTACGACGAGCCGGCGAAGACCTTCTACCTCACCGACTCGGTTCTCGGCTCCATCTCCACGGTGCCCCTCAACGGCGGCAACGCCAGGGTCTGGTCGTCGGCACCCGAACTCGCCGCAACGGGATTCCTCGGCGCCAACGGCATCAAGGTACGGCATGGCGCGATCTGGGCCACCAATCTCGACCTGGGCACCCTGCTGCGGATCCCGATCAGGCAAGGCCGCCCCGGACCCGTACAGGTCAAGGCCGCCGGGCTGGCCGGCATCGACGACATCGCCTTTCCCGGAAACCGCGACGACCAGGTCATCGCGACCCTCAACGCGCCGAACAAAGTGGTCAGAATCGATGCGGACGGCCACGCTGTCACGCTTCTCACCGCCGGACTCCAGAATCCCACCTCGGTAGCCGTACGCGGCCGGACCCTCTACGTGCTCAGCGCCGCCTACCTCACCGCCACCGACCCCAACCTGGTGCTGGCCACCCTGCCGCGCCACTGATCGCTGGAGCGCTCCAGGCGCTTTCACGGTTTGGCACTCTTGTCCGGCAGGACGACAAGGCTGACGATGCGACGCGTGCGGCCGTCACCCTCGGCATGACCGACCCGGGTGACGACCGCACGCTCGATCTCTTCGATCATCGCCGCGAATTCGTCGTCGGACAGGTACACCACTGCCTGCCGGTAGACCACGCCGTCCGAGGTGGGCTCGGCATCTTCGAGCCCGAGATACCGCTCGAAATCCGTCAGCAACGAGGCGACGAACGCGGTGAACGCCCGTCGGTGGTCCTCCTGTGTCATGGCCGCCCGCGCCGCTGGGTCGATCACCGCCTGCTCCGCGCGTACCCGATAACTGCGCACCACGATGCCGCGCACGCGGGTCTCGCCCGCCACCTCCAGCACCCCCGCGTCGGTCAACAGGGCGATGTGCCGGTACATCGTCGCCGGTGCGATGTCGGGCAGGCGGTCACGCAGTTGGGTGGTGGTCAGCGGATCGACGTCGAACAGCGCTTGCAGGATGCGCATCCGGACGGGGTGCAGGAGAAGGTCTGCGGTTGCCATGGATGAATTCTCTCACATACGATAATGTTCTCAATATTGAGAACGTCACCAAAAATGAGAGGATGGTGAGCGGGACATGCGGGATGTCGACCTGACAGCCATCGCAGACGACGGACTGCCGTTGGCCGGCACGTTGACCCTGCCCGCGGGGCCTGGCCCATACCCGGCCGTCCTGCTCCTGCAGGGTTCCGGCCGGCTGGACCGCGACGGCAACGCCGACCGGCTCCGCATGGCGCTCGGACCACCGCTGGCCGCCACGATCGCGGACCACGGGATCGCCACCCTGCGCTATGACCGGCGCGGCGTCGGCGCCACACCCGGCAACTGGCGCGCGACCGGATTCACCGACAACCGCCGCGACGCCGCGGCCGCTTTACGCGCTCTGGCCGCACGACCTGACATTCGGCCGGACGCCATTGGCGTGATCGGGCACAGCGAGGGTGCGGTCCACGCGATGTCCCTCGGCAGCCAATCCGAGGTCGCGGCGGTGGTGCTGCTGGCCGGGTTCGCCCGGCCGGGTGAGGGCGCCCTGCGCTGGCAGGCCGGCATGCTCGCCCGAGATCTCCCGGCGTTCCTGAAACCGGTTCTGCGAGCCTTCGCCGCCCGGCAGCTGGCTCGGATCAAGACGACCCGGACAGACGTGGCCCGCGTCGCCGGGCTGCCGGTGAACGCGCGGTGGATGCGCGAGCTCCTCGTCCATGACCCCCGCCCGGACCTGGCGGCGATCAAGGTCCCCGTCCTGGCGATCACCGGCGGCAAGGACCTTCAAGTCGACCCCGCTGACCTGGTGGAGATCCGCAGGCTGGTGCCCGGTGAGGTCGAGATCCACCTGATCCCCGACCTCACCCACCTGTTGCGTCGTGACCCCGGCCCCGCCTCGGTGCGCTCATATCCCCGGCTGCTGCGCCAGCCGATCGACCCCGACCTGCTCACGCAGGTGGCCGCCTGGCTCGCCCACCGCCTCCGGTCCCAGGAGATTCGCGCCGCAGAGCCCGCGGATTCTCCCGCACAACCCTGACCTGTTACTCCCGCTACCCATGGAAGGGAATGGCGTGACCGCCACACCCCCCGCCGGCCGGAAAAGCGGCCTTGTTCTTTTCTTCGCAGTCACCTTCACGACGACCTGGGCGTTCTGGCTTGTCGCGATCGCACTCGGTGGATCGCCGATGAGTTACCCCACGGTCATCCCGTACCTCCTCGGCGGCTTCGGCCCCGTGATCGGCGCGATCGTGATCCGGGCCCGCCGGGCCCGCCGCCGTTTACCCGCCCCCGCCCATACGGTGAGACTCCGGCTCAGCATGCGCCTGTTCTATGTGCCGCCCCTGCTGTTGCTGGCACCGGCGACCGTACTGGCAGGCGCGCTGCTCGCACACCTTCTGGGCGACCCCGCGGTGAGCCTGACCGCCGGGCGGAACCTGATCGCGACCATGGGCGGACCTGTCGCGTTCGTCGTCAGCATGCTGGTCGCCGGCCCGTTGGCCGAGGAACCCGGCTGGCGAGGCACGGCATATCCACGGCTCCGCGCCTCGCTCAGCCGCGTTCAAGCCAGCCTGGTACTGGGAGTCGCCTGGGCGATATGGCATCTGCCGCTGTTCTTCATCTCCGGAACCGTCCAGAACACTTTCGGCCTGATCAGCTGGAGCGGTCTGCTGTTCACACTCAGCGTCATCCCGATGGCACTGCTCACTGGGTACGCCTACGAACGTGCCGGTGTGGTCGCCTCGATCGCAGTTCACTTCGGTGTCAACGCCACAATGGCGCTGCTGAGCGTGAATTCACCTCTGACGCAAGCACTCATCCTGGCGGTACAGCTCATTGCCGTCATCGCACTGCTCGCATGGCAGCGGGAGGAACCCGTGGTTCACACGGCGCCTCCCTCACACCAGGTAGCTCATGCCCCTCGTCGCGTTTGAGATCTCGGTACGGGACAATCGAACATAGACTCGAGCCATAGACCGTAACGGAGGGCGCAGAGGATCCCGTCGGGCCGGCGGTCGTCCTGGTGCACGGCGCGTTCACCGACAAGACCCATCCCACGCTGTACGGCGTAGCAACCGCCCTGGCCCCATGGTTCACGGTTTTCAACTACGACCGCCGTGGCCGCGGCGAAAGCGGCGACACCCAGCCGTATGCCATTGAGCGTGAGATCGAGGACCTGTCCGCCCTCATCGAGGCGGCGGGCGGGTCGGCCATGGTTTTCCGGTGGGTCCTCCGGCGCCGCCCTGGCGCTGGAGGCCACGGCCCGGAACCCGGCCATCTCGCGACTCGCTGTGTGGGAGCCTCCGTACCACGTTGACGAGAGCGCACCCAGTCTGTCGCAGGACTTCGCGTCGCGACTGGAAATCGTGGTCAAACAGGGCCGGCGCGCGGAGGCGGCCGAGGTGTTCATGGTCGAGGCCGCCGAGGTCCCCGTCGAGATGGTGGCCGCGATGCGCGCTCACTCCTCCTGGTCAGGAGTGGAAGCGATCGCGCACACCCTGGCGTACGAGGCTGCTGTCATGGGGCCGGGCAACGCCCTGCCCACCGAACTTCTCACCTCGATCACGCAGCCCACGCTCGTGCTGATCGGCGAGAACAGCCCCGCGTGGATGACCAACGCGGGAAAGGCGGTCGCCGCAACCGTACCCCGAGCGGTGCACAGAATCCTGGAGGACCAGACGCATAACGTGGCCCCTCAGTCCCTCGCCCCAGAACTGCTGGAATTCCTCATCGCCATCTGAGTGGGACCGGCTCCGCCATCTGCGCGACGCCCGCCCGGTCGGGCCGCCGCCACGTCCGTCGATGGCTCCGGGCGCGGGCGGTGAAGGGTCTTTCACGACCACGGCGCCCGCGAATACGACGAGCTCACGGGCGGCCCGGCCGCCGAGTCCGCCGCGCGCTGAAAACCGCCCGCCGCCAATTTTCAGCGAAGTTTCAGCAGCCCCTTCGAATCTTCCGGTGTCAGCACGAAGCACCCTCCGCCACCGGAAGGATCCCCATGAAACTCACCCGCGTAGAAGCACAGAGCGGCCTGCGATTCGCCCGCCGCCTCAGCGCCGGGCTGGCCACCACGGCTGTCCTGGGATCGGGATTGCTCGCCATCACCGCGACGCCAGCCGCTGCCGTGCCCCGCGACTCCATCGTCTCGGTCGCGCAAAGCCAGCTGACCAACTCGTCGCGCAACCACGAGCAGCCGCTGGGGAGCGGTTGCAACTACTACACCGGCTACTTCCGATCCTGGAAGCCCGCAACCGGTTGCTCCGCCACCGACGGAGTTCAGTGGCGTGACAGCGACTGGTGCGCCGACTTCTCCAAGTACGTATGGAAGAACGCCGGCGTGCCGTACGCCGATGTGCCCGAGACCAGCGGAGGCGTGCTCACCGGCTGGGCCAGCTCGTTCAAGGACTACGGCACGAGGTACGGCACCTGGCACACCCGCGCCAGCGGCTACACACCGCAGCCGGGCGACGCCCTCGTCTTCGACTGGGACCAGAACGGCGTCATCGACCACGTCGGGATCGTCAAGTCGGCGAGCAGCAGCACGGTCTACACCATCGAAGGCAACAGCGGCGACCGCATCAAGGAGAACAGCTACTCCCGCACCAACATCGACATCGTCGGCTACTCCAGCCCCGTGGGTGCGGGTGATATCGACGACCCTGTTCCTGTCACTCCCTCCGGCGGTCCGGCGGTGGTGCACGAGGGCTTCGCCAGCATGTTCACGCGGAATGCCGCCGACGGTCATATCCAGGAGACGTACCTGCCGAACATCGGCTCTGCCTGGTACAGCCAGGACATCAGCGCCGACGCCGGCACCCCGGCCTCCGCGACGAAGCCGGTCGCGATCGTGCACGAGGGCTACACCAGCATCTTCACCATCAACTCATCGAACGGGCATCTCCAAGAGACCTACCTGCCCAGGGTCGGCGCAGCCTGGGGCACCCAGGACCTCAGCGCTGGTGCCGGCACCCCGGCGGCGGCCAACGTGACACCCGCCGTGGTGGTGCATGAGGGCTACACCAGCGTCTTCACCATCAACGCCTCCAACGGACGCCTCCAGGAAACCTACCTCCCCAGAGTCGGCGCAGCCTGGGCCACCCAGGACCTCAGCGCGGGTACCGGTACCCCCGCGGCGACCGGCGCGCCCACCGCTGTCTACCACGACGGCTACACCAGCGTCTTCACCATCAACGCCTCCAACGGACGCCTCCAGGAAACCTACCTTTCCGGAATCGGCGCGGCCTGGGTGACCCAGGACCTCAGCACCGACGCTGGCACGCCGGCAGCCGCAGGCACCCCCGCCACCCTCAACCACGACGGCTTCACCAGCGTCTTCACCATCAACGCCTCGAACAAGCACCTCCAGGAAATCTACCTTTCCGGAATCGGCGCCGCCTGGGCCACCCAGAACCTCAGCACCGGCACCCCACCCGCCACCCCCTGAAAACGGCGATGCCGCACCGGAACCCCGGTGCGGCATCACTCTTTTGTGCTTTTCCGAGGGAGCGGGATGCGGCGAGTCCCAGTAGTCGTTCCCAGGTGAATCGGCCGCTGGCAAGGAGGCGTCGAGGCTGTCTGCCGGTCGTCCGCACGAGATCGCGGATGCCCTGAGTGCTCGTGTGGAGGCCGAACGTGAAGATCAGGATGACGACGATGACGGCCTGGCTGGCGCGCTGGTTGCCACCGGCCCTTAATGGCACGCTAATGGCACGGCGTTCACGCCCGCGACCTGGCGTTCCGCGTGCGGCAGCACAACTCCCCACCTGCTCATCCCATCTGCCGTCGACCCGCCCGAAGGGGTCATGGGTGATCGCTTGGGATCGATGGCGTGGTGCGGGGTTCTGGAGTTGGTTACCGATCTTCAGGGTCTGCTGCAGGGCTGGTCGGGGCACGGTTCAGCTTCGTGAGGTGGTGGACCGCTGGCGCCATGAAACCGCCAACAAAAAGATAGGGACGCCGATAAATCTCCATACGAGGTCGGCTCCGCCAGCCAGCCAAAAGGCTGCGGTGATCGCAATAGCTAATCCCATTGCCTGCACAAGGGAGCGTAAGAAGGCGCGCGGATGACGCTTGATTGCTTCCCTCGCAGCGCTGGGACTGGTCCGATTGGACCGGTCGAGATCAGACTTCACCCACCGAACGACAGCCATGACAACCCGTTTGATCGCGTCCACGGCGCAAGGATAGATCTGGGGCGCATGCCTGACTACGGCTAGCGTTCCGAGAACGCGGATCCCGTGGAGGGTGCGGTACGCCATGGCCGCTCCCGCCGGGACCGGCCCCCAGGCAGCATGCCCGGCGGGGAGGGCGGCCAGGGCGGCCAGGGTTGCCAGGGTTGCCAGGGTTGCCAGGGTTGCCGCCCGCGCGGCGGCGCGCAGGGCCGGCGCCTTGACGGCAACAAAGGCCTACCGGCTGCTGCGAGCCGTTCTGACGACCGCAGCCGAAGAGGACGAGCTAATTCCTCGCAACCCATGCAGGATCAAGGGCACGGACAACGAACACACTCCGGAGCCGGCCGGTTCTCACCGTCTCAGGTCTACGAGCTGGCAGATCGGATGTACGACGAGCGGTTCCGCGCGTTGGGGCCATGCGCCCCTTGATGTGCCCTGACGATGTCACCGGCGGGGGTCAGGCGGGAGGACAGGACCTCGCTCACCCGGATGTAGTGCCTCGGTGAACGCGGTTGGGTCGATGTGGTGAAAACGTCCAAAGCCGCAGGAAAGATGCGGTTAGGCGACCATGCAGCAGTTCGGTTTCGCACACGCCGCGCTGCCGTCGCGGTAGCAGAATCGTGCCCATTGAGGTGGGTGCCAACACGGCAAAGATGGTTACGATCGCGGTCAGCGCGAGGGCCTGTTTCATGGGCCATACCGTATGGAGCCACACTGAAGAACGCTGAAAGGTGGCTTAAATGAGCACCTCAAGCGGCAAATGAAGCGGCCATGCTGATCGCGATTGGCGTTATCTCAGACAGTCCGATCATGGTTATCGGCACCCGCGCAGTAAGGAGGGGTCGGAGGATTGGGGGAGATGGAATCAGTCCATCGGCGGGCGCACCCCGGCACGCATTTCGACGAGCGACAGGCTTAGCCACCCAGTTAGAACACTCACGCCCCGTTCTCATGATCGAGAGCGGGGCGTTTTGGCTGGTGGAGCCTAGCGGATTCGAACCGCTGACATCCTGCTTGCAAAGCAGGCGCTCTGCCAGCTGAGCTAAGGCCCCTACAAACAGTCCGTGACCTGCGGGAATGCGGTGATCACACGGCTGTCTGGCTTATATACCGTAGCAACAGCTTAGGCTCTCGCGCCACTTGGTATCGCAACGTGGGGCGGGTGGTGGGAGAGCCGCGCACCAACGCGGTCAGGGTCGAGGTAGATCTTGATGGTTCCGCGCGGCCGGGCCTGCGGGGATCTGGTATTCACGGGTACGTCGGACATATGGACGAAGGGGCAGCTCGGGACAGATTCGTGACGGCGCGGTCGGCGCGGTTGGGGACCGTGGGTGAGGGTGGGGTGCCGCATCTGGTGCCCATCGTGTTCGCGGTCGACGGTGACGCGCTGGCGTTCGTCGTCGATCACAAGCCGAAGCGGACGACAGACCTTCGCAGGTTGCGGAACATCGCGGGCAATGAGCGGGTCTGCGTGCTGGTGGATCACTACGAGGATGACTGGACGCGGCTCTGGTGGGCGAGGGCCGACGGCCGTGCGTTGATCGTTGAGGACGTGGGAGTGCGGGAGCTCTGGATCGACCGGCTGGCTGCACGGTATGGGCAGTATCGAGAGCGCCGTCCCGATGGTCCAGTTGTCGTGATCAGTGTGGAGCGCTGGCAGGGCTGGGCCTATGAGCGATAGCCCTTCGGGAGGTGATACCAAACCTGGGTGGGGCGGGTACCTTGAAACCATGAGCGCGGAGCGTGCTGAATCGGTCGGTCATGAGGTGTCTGATGCCTCTCGTGTCGTCCTGCCGAAGAATCTCCGTACCATCCGGGATGCGTTGCTTCCTGAGGATGTGGGGGACTTCGACCGGGAGTTCCGGCACCTGATGGCTGAGGCGACCGAGAGCCTGGATCTGGGGCCGTTGACGGAGTTCAGCGAGCGCTGGTCGCGGTGGGCCCAGCTGTCGGCGGACCCCGTCGCGCACCGCAAGATGCTCGATCAGGTACGGCGGCTGAACCAGGGCGAGGACGTGCCCGCGCTCTCGCGAGCCGAGGTCGAAGCGAGGCTGGGCCTCTAGAGGTGTACAGCGTCGACCTCCTGGAGGAGGCCTTCGACTACCTCGCAGCACTCCCGGCGGAGGCGCGCGGAGCTTTCCTCGCCCTCTGGGATCTCCTGGAACTCCACCCGTGGAGCGGGGATCCGGCGAACCGTCAGCGTCCTGAGGTGAATATGCGGACGCACCCCTTTGGCGACCGCCGCCAAGGGCTCGCGACCTATCTCATCCTGGAAGATCAACGCAAAGTGTTCGTGCTGCGGATCGTCTGGGTGGACTAGAAGATGGCGGGGACGGCCTGACGGCCGAGGATCAGCGTCGGGAAGTCGGCGATGCTGTCGATGATGTGGGTGGCGCCACCGCTGAGCAGACGTTCCCGACTGTGCACCCCGGTGAGAACGCCGGCGATCAAAGAAGCGCCGGCCCGGCGTGCGGTCAGCATGTCGCTTTCCGAATCACCGGCCACAGCGACCTGGCGGATGTCGTCGATGCCCAGCTTCAGCACCGCAGTCAGCACCAGATCCGGAAAAGGACGGCCACGACCGGCGTCCTCCGGGCAGAGTGCCAGGTTGAGCTTGTCGTGCCACCCCAGCGCACCCAGAATCCGGCTCAAAGTGCCACGGCTGAACCCGGTGATGAGCGCGATCTGAACATCGGCCGCGCGCAGCTTCTCCAGCGCCTCCACGGTTCCGGGCAGCGGAACGAGGCCGGTCCGCTCGATCGCCCCCTCGTACGACCGCTCGAAGGTCAAGTTGGCGGCCTGGGCTCGAGCTTCGTTGTCAGGGAAGATGCCGCGGAAGACGTCTATCTTGGGGCAGCCCCGGGACCGGTGAACGTGGACCATGGCCCGCGCGTACGCACTGGTCCCGGGGACGATGCCCTGAGTGGCGATCGCCTCGGCGAACGCCCGTTCCACCATGGCGATGTCGCCGATCGTGGTGCCCGCCAGGTCCAGGCAGGCCAGCCTGACGGGGGTCATACCCGCACCTTCGCCACGATCAAGCAAAACCCATCTCCGGGGTGGTCGTCAGTTCTCGCTGCCTGTCGCCTCAGTCCACAGGTCCAGCTCGGCGCGATCGGACTGCACCTTACGCCAGACCAGCAGCCCCCCAATAGCGACAAGCGCCAGAACGAGCAGCTTCTTCATGGTGTGACCCCACTTCCCAACGGTCTCACCAGCCGGGTGAGACAACGCCCGGTTCCAACTAGGTTCCCGCCAGCCTAGCAAGGGTTCGGTACATGGCCGGGGTCGCCTGATAACCGGTTGTACCTAATCTGGCGATAGTGAACCCCGGTTGAGGGCCGGCGGCCATGTTGTTTCTGGTGGTAACCCATCCAACACGTCCGAACTCGGACAGGTTTCGGGCGAATGCCGTACCTGGCAGACTCAGCTCTCAGCGAACCCTAGGGCAGCGGGGCGGTGAGCCGGACTGTGGTGCCCTCGGGTCCGGTCTGGATGGTGGTGCGGGTGAGGCGGCGCATCAGCCAGAGGCCGCGCCCGCCGAGGATGGAGCGTTCCGCGAGGTCGGTGGCTGTCAGGGTCTGGTACGGAATGCCGGGGCCGCTGTCCCGGACTTCGGAGCAGAACGAGCCGGATTCTTCCCAGATGGAGATACTACGAGGGCCTCTGCCGTACTTGATGGCGTTGGTCACGGCCTCGTGGACGGCCAGCACGTAATCTTCGAGGACGGCGCCGCTCAGACCGGCTGATTGGCCGGATCGCTGGACAAGATGGCGGATCTGCACCACTGCGCTCTGATCGAACTCCAGACTCAGCAGGATCCCTGACACATCCCTCGCCACCTTTCCACGCTGTTCTGCCACTACCCGCGAAACGGGTGCAGGCACACGTGGAAACCTCAGGTGAGGTGCTGGCCGATGTCCGCGATCTCCTGGCGCTGCTCGCGGACGATGCGTCGGGCCAGGTCACCGGTGGGTGCGTGGTCGCCGGTGGCGACCACGATCTGCGCCATCATCACGCCGGTGGTCAGGTGTTTGCTGAGCGTGGTGAGCCACATCTGGTCGAATTCGGGGCCGGTACGGCTCTGCAGCGCGGTGAAGTCGGCCGTGGTCGCGCTGCCCGTCATCTGGTAGGTCGCGCCTTTGGGTAGTGGCATGTTCCACATGGTCAGCCAGTTGGACATTACGTCGATCTCAGTGCGTTCGCCGGTTCTGAGCTTGGTGGCGAGGCCGGTCACGAAAGTGTCGGTGCTGCGGCCTTTCACCATGTCAGCGAGTTTCAGGGTCTGGCGATGATGAGTGATCATCTCCAGCGAAAAACGTACATCCGGGTCTTCGGCGTCGGCGGTGCCCGAGCACCCGACTGCCAGGAACGCTGCAAACGCCAGAATCTTCGCCCAACGCATCATCCAGCCTCCTCCCCGGGAGGTACGCGAGACCCCGTAGGGGGGTTCAATCCAAGGGGCTGTTCGGCGCCCCGGTTGAACTCGGCCTTGAAGAGCGTATCGCCCAGAGCTGCGCGGGTTGCGGCGGCGATGCGGTCGACGTCGCGGCGCTCGGCGGGGGCCAGCGGCAGCGCCTTCTCGGTACGGAGCCGCGCTGCCGCGCCGAGCAGCCGCGCGGCCTGACCATGATCGGCCGCGAACGCGAACGCGCCCGCCAGACCCTCGGCGGCGAGGGCGTGGCCTCGGGGCGCGTCGAAGGTGAGCGCGGTCGTGAACGCCCGCCGGTGCAGGTCGACGGCCTCGGCCACGGCGCCGCGCTGTTCGGCGGCGAAGCCGAGTTCGGCCAGCACCATCGGCAGATGCGGCGGCGGGTTGGCCTCGTCGATCGGGGCCGTGCGCCGCAGGACGCTGGTGAGATGGGTTTCGGCCAGCGCGATGAGACCGTCCTTGCGGGCGGCGAAGCCGAGGGTCAGCTCGGCGAACACCAGGCCGGGCAGGTGGGCCTGTTCGGTGGCGAGCCGGAGCGCGCGTTCGGAGAAAAGCCGCGATTGCGCATAGTCGCCGCGTTGCAGGGCGATCCAGCCGAGCCATGACAGCCTGGTCGACACCTCCGCCCACAGCCCGAGTTCCTCGGCCATCGCCAGGCCGTCGCGTTGCCGGCGTTCGGCCTCGTCGTAGTCGCCGGCCAGTTCGGCGTGCGCGCCGAGCCAGCCGGTGGCCTCCAGTTGGCCCCAGCGCTCCCCCAGCTCGCTGAAGATCGCGTTGCTGCGCTCGGCGGCCGTGCCGAGGGCGGCCAGGTCGCCGCGGACGTGGGCGAGTTTGGCCTGGGTGCTCAGGACGGCCGCCTCGCCCCAGCGGTCGCCGAGTTCGCGGAAGGTCGCGAGGGCCTGGTCGAGCAGGTCGGCGCCGGCGGTGAGGTCGCCGGTGTCGGAGCCGGTGTAGGCGAGGAACCACTGGGCTCTGGCCCGGCGCGCGGGATCGTCGGCGGTGTCGAAGAGCTTCAGGGCGGCTTCGCGGCGGGCGGTCTTGTCGGCGACGTCGCCGTGCAGGAGGGCGATGCCGGCCTGCCAGGCGCGGGCGGCGGCGCGGTCGGCGGCGGGAGCCGTACCGGGCTGGGCGAGGGCGGTTTCGAGGGAGCGGCGGGCTTCGGTGAGGCGGCCGCGCAGGAACCAGTACCAGGTCAGGGCGTTGACCAGGCGGAGGTTGACCGCTGTGCGGAAGTTGGCGGCTTCGGCGTCGAGGCGGCGGAGCCAGTCGCGCTGGGCCGGGCCGTAGAGGTGAGGCTGGGCCTGTTCGGCGAGGTCGGTGTAGTACGCGCGGTGGCGGGCCTGGAGTTCGGGGTATTCGTCTGCTTCGCGCATGCGGTCCACGCAGTACGCGGCGACCGATTCGAGCAAACGGTAGCGCGGGCCGTCGGGGCCGTGGGCGACGGCGACCAGGGAGCGGTCGACCAGGCGGGGGAGCAGGTCGAGGACATCGGGGGTGGCGCAGACGGCTTCGGCGGCTTCGAGAGTGCAGCCGTCGGCGTGGATGGCCAGGCGCCGCAGGACGATCCGCTCGGGGTCGGTGAGGAGCTCCCAGCTCCAGTCGATCATGGCGGTGAGCGTCTGCTGGCGGGGCGGCGCGCCGCGGTGGCCGGTGGCCAGCAGCCGGAACCGGTCGTCGAGGCGGGCGACCAGACCGTGCACGCCGAGCGCGCGGACGCGGGTGGCGGCCAGTTCCAGGGCCAGCGGGATCCCGTCGAGGCGGCGGCACAGCATCGCGACCGCGGGGGCGGTGTCGGTGTCAAGGGTGAAATCTCGGGCGGCGGCCGTGGCACGGGCCACGAACAGCCGGACCGCGCTGGACTGGTCGAGGGCGGCCAGGTCGGCGGTTGGGGAGGGAACGTCCAGCGGGGGCACGCTCCACACGGATTCGCCCGGCAGGGACAGGGCTTCCTGGCTGGTGGCCAGGATGCGTACCTGCGGTGCCGCCCGGAGTAGGGCATCGGCGAGTTTCGCGACGTCGTCGATGACGTGTTCGCAATTGTCGAGAACGAGCAGCAGGTTGCGGGCGCGCAGTGCGCCGATCAGCCGGTCCTGCGGCTCGCCGGAGCTGTCGTGGATCTCCAGCGCGGCCATGATCGCCTCGGCCGTGCAGGAGCCGTTGAGCGCGGCCAGCTCCACCAGCCAGACGCCGTCGGGGAAGGCCATTCCGCGCGCGGTCTCCAGCGCCAGGCGCGTTTTGCCCACGCCGCCCGAGCCGGTCAGGGTGACCAGTCTGGCCTTCTCCAGCAGGGTGCTGACCTCGGTGACCGCATTCTCCCGGCCGATGAGGTCGCTCAGGGGTTCGGGCAGGTTCGTGCGGATTCCGGGGACCGTGCTGAGCGCCGGATCCTGGTTCAGGATGGCCTGGTGCAGGGCGACCAGCTCGGGGCTGGGGTCCAGGCCGAGTTCGTCGGCCAGCCGGTCGCGCAGATCGGCGTAGTCGGCGAGCGCCTCGCTCTGGCGTCCGGCCATATAAAGGGCGCGGATGTGGGCGGCGCGCAGGCGTTCCCTGAGCGGGTGGCGGGCGGTCAGGTCGGCCAGTTCACCGGCCAGCAAGCTGTGTTCGCCCAGTTCGAGCCGGGCTTCCGCCCACTGTTCGAGCGCGGCCAGGCGCTGCTCGTCGAGGCGGGCGATGGCGGGCCGGGTGAACTCGTCGTCGGCGAAGTCGGCGAAAGCCGTACCGCGCCAGAGGGCGAGGGCGTCGCCGAGCAGGGCGACGACCGTGCGCGGGTCGGCGCTGTCCTGGGCTTGGGTGGTGAGTTGGGTGAAGCGTGCGGCGTCGACCGTTTCCAGGCCGGTACGGAGGGCATAGCCCGGCGAATGGGAAACGACCAGTTCGCGGGCGCCTGGTTCGGCTTCGTCCAGAGCGCGGCGGAGCTGGGAGACCTTGACCTGAAGCGCCCCCGCCGGGTTCGCCGGGGCGTCGTCCCCCCACAGGTCGTCGACCAGGCGGTCCACCGACACCGTCCGGCCTTCGTGGACGAGCAGGTCGGCGAGGAGGGCGCGAACCTTCAGACCGGGGATCGTGACCGCGCGGCCGTCCGCCGTCCACACCGCGAGCGGCCCCAGCACCCCAAAGCGCATAAACGCCACGCTAGCTGGTTACGCCGTCTCATGCCCGACCGTAAGAGGACGGGAAGGGGTCCGTAAGCCGTCCCTGGCAACGTGGGTCGTGCCAGAAAGGAGGCGGAAAATGTCGGAGAAGCTGAGAATCGCGGTCATCGTGGGAAGCACCCGGACCGGGCGGTTCGGTCCCACCGTGGCCGACTGGCTGGTGTCCCGGGCCCGGCGGCGCGAGGACCTGGCGCTGGATGTGGTCGACCTGGCCGAAACCGCCCTGCCGGCGGCTCTCGGCGACCAGGACGATCCGCTTCCCGGCCCGGTCCTGCTGCTGGCGCCCCGCCTGGCCGCCGCCGACGCCTTCGTGGTGGTGACCCCCGAATACAACCGAAGCTTCCCGGCTCCGCTCAAAACGGCGATCGACTGGTTCTACACGGAGTGGCACGCCAAACCGGTCGCCTTCATCTCCTACGGCCGGGAGTCCGGCGGACGCCACGCCACCGACCAACTCCGGCAGGTGTACAGCGAACTGCACGCGGTGCCCATCCGGGACGGAGTCTCGCTGCCCTGCTACTGGGAGCTGTTCGCGGCCGACGGAAGCTGGCCCAAACCGACGGCGAGCTGCAACGCCGCACTCAACACGACCCTGGATCAACTGACCTGGTGGGCGCACGCGCTGCGGGACGCCCGCGCCAAGCGCCCTTACCTCGCTTAGGAGCACCTCATGCGCAAAGTCATCACTTCTACGTACGTCACGCTCGACGGCTTCATCGACAACCCGCACCTGTGGTCGTTTGACTACTGGAACGACGAAGCCGCTCAATACGCCAACGCCCAGCTGTTCGCCAGCGACATCCTGCTGATGGGCCGCGTCACCTACGAGGGCTTCGCCGCCGCCTGGCCGGGCCGGGCCGGCGCGGACGACTTCGCCGACCGGATCAACGCGATGGACAAGTACGTCGTCACCGCCACCCTCGACAAGGCCGACTGGCACAACACCACGATCATCCCGGCCGGCGACCTGGTCGCCGACGTGCGCCGATTGAAGGAACAGCCCGGCGGGGACATCCTGATCTACGGCTGCGGGCAGCTGACCGACGCGCTGCGGGAGAACGGCCTGCTCGACGAGTACCGCCTGTGGGTGCACCCGGTCGTCGTCGGCGAAGGGCAGCGGTGCTTCCGCGACGGCACGAAAGCCAGACTCACCCTGGCGAACACCCAGACGTTCGCGTCCGGCGTGACCATCCTCACCTACCAGCCCGCTCGCTGACCGAAACGGAGATGACCATGACTGATCTTCAGAAGAACGTGCAGGCCACCATCGACGAGCTCGTCGAATCCGGCGTCGAGCGCGGCCTCCAGGTGGCCGTCTACCGCCACGGCGAACTGATCGTGGACGCGGTGGCCGGCGTCGCCGACCCGGAGACCGGCCGCGAGGTCACCTCCGGCACGGTGTTCTACAACTTCTCGATCGGCAAGGGCGCCACCGCGACCGTGCTGCACGTGCTCGCCGAGCGCGGCCTGCTCACCTACGACACCCCGATCGCGGAGCTCTGGCCCGAGTTCGCCGCCCACGGAAAAGGCCAGGTCACGGTACGGCAGGCGCTCAACCACACGGCGGGCGTGCCCGGCATCCCGGTGGACAGCACCATCGAGGACGTGTGCGACTGGGACAAGATGTGCGCGGCCATCGCGGACCAGGAGCCGTGGTGGGAACCGGGCACGCAGACCGGATACCACGCCTACAGCTTCGGATACCTCATCGGGGAGGTCGTCCGGCGGGCGACCGGGAAGCCGATCTCGCAGGTGCTGCGGGAGGATGTGGCCGGGCCGCTGGGGGTCGCCGACGAGCTCTACTTCGGGGTGCCGGTGGCCGAGCACGGGCGGCTGGCGGTGCTGGAGGACGAGCCGGTGGCCGTGGAGTGGGCCGCGGACATGCCGACCGACCTGCCGATGTTCAAGGCCGGGCCGATGGCGCTGTTCCCTTCTGCGGCGTTGGGGAACCGTACGGATGTGCTGGCCGCCGACATTCCCGCCGGGGGGAAGACGTCGGCGCGGGCCATCGCCCGGATGTACGCGGCGCTGCTCGGTGAGGTGGACGGGGTTCGCCTGGTGTCGCCGGAGCGGCTGCGGGAGATTTCGGCCGTGTCGTTCACCGGGGTCGACCAGGTGTTCGGGAATGCGGCCACCTGGGGGCTGGGATACGCGATCGGCCGTCCCGGCTCGGACGCCGAAACCACGCCCTCGGTTTTCGGGGTGCCGGGGGCGGGGGGCAGCGCGGCGTACGCGGATCGGGCGAACGGGATCGCGGTGGCGGTGACGAAGAACCGGCTGACCGGCGACTTCGCGGTGCCGGTGCGGATCAGTGAGCTGATCGGGTGAGTTCGTGGCGAGAGGGCCGGGCCTGATGGGTCTGGCCCTTTTCGCGTTATAAATACGCCAGGTAAACAATTGAAAATTGCCCTAACAAGGGACTTGTCGCCTGGCATGGTGGACGTGTGAAGAAGGGTTACGGACAGCACTGCCCAATCGCCCTGGGCGCCGAGGTCTTCGCCGAACGCTGGACGCCCATCATTCTCCGCAACCTCATGGTGGGTTGTCACCGTTTCAGCGCGATCCTGGAGGGCGCCCCCGGGCTGCCGCGCAGCGTGCTGTCCCAGCGGCTGCGCCGGCTCGAAGAGGACGGCGTGGTCGAACGGCGGGAGCACGAGTATCACCTGACCGAATGCGGGCGCGAGCTCACGGATGTGTGCATGGCTCTCGGTTCCTGGGGTGCCCGCTGGCGCGAACCTCAGCCGTCCCGACATGATCCATATCTGGTGCTCTGGACCATGTCGCGACTGATCTCGCCCGACACGCTGCCCCAGCCCAGAATCGTGCTCCGGGTCGAACTGACCGACCACCCCGATCGTTACTGGCTGGTCCTGAGCCTCGCCGGAAACGAGGTCTGCCTGGAGAACCCGGGCTTCCCCGAGGACGGCGTACTCACCGCGGACACCGGGTGGCTCCTCCGCTGGGAATCCGGTTCAGGTCCGCTCGCCGGTCCATCGTTCGACAGCCCGGATTCGGCACCGCCTGTCGGCGCCTCCCTTGACGAGCCGGGTTCGGCACCGGTCGTCGGCCCCTCCTCTGACGGGCCGGGTCCGGCACCGCTTGTCGGTCTCTCCTTCGACGGGCCGGGTCCAGCACCGCTTGTCGGTCTCTCCTTCGACGGGCCGGGTCCAGCACCGCTTGTCGGTCTCTCCTTCGACGGGCCGGGTTCGACGCCGGTCGTCGGCTCTTCCTTCGACGGCCCGGGTTCGGTGCCGGTCGTCGGTGCCTCCTTCGACGGGCCGCTCTGGCTCGGTCGTGCGCTGGCCGACTGGGCGGGGCTTACGCCCTTCAAATCCGTCCACTGAGAATTGTCGGTGGGGTGTGGCAGCGTGTGGCTGTGGCTCAACCGTTGAAGGAAATGATCAATGCCGGGTCCGTGGGGGTGCTCGCGGATGGAATCGCGGCCGTGTGGAAGCCCTTTTCGCGGGCGGCGTTCGTGCGGGGCGCGCTGGCCGGGCTCGCCGGGCTGGAGTTGAAGGACCGCGTTCGGCATGTGGCGCGGATGCTGCACGAGGCGTTGCCGTTGCCGTTCGCGGATGCCGCCGAGGTGCTCCGCGGGAGCGCCGGTCAGGTCCGGCTGGACTTGTGGAGTGGCTGGCCGGCCACCGAGCACGTCGCCACCCACGGGGTGGAGCATCTGGATGAGTCCATGGCGACGCTGGCCGTCCTGACGCCGCATTCGACCGCGGAGTTCGCCGTCCGGCCGTTGCTTGAGCGCCATCACCTGGACGCGATGAAGATCATGTATGACTGGGCCCACTCACCCGATGAGCACCTCAGACGGCTCGCCTCCGAAGGAACCCGGCCGCGCCTGCCCTGGGGATCCCGGGTGCGCTGGCTGATGGAACCCGGCCCCGCGCTGCCCATCCTCGACGCCCTCCGCGACGACCCCAGCGAATACGTGCGCCGCTCCGTCGCCAACCACGTCAACGACATCGCCAAGGACCACCCCGAGGTCGCGATCGACCTTCTCGCCCGCTGGCGGGAATCCGGCGGCTCCCACATCGAGCGAACCCTCCGCCATGCCGCCCGCGGCCTCATCAAGGCGGGCCACCCCCGCGCCCTCACCCTCATGGGCGCTTCTCCCGGCGCCGGCACCGTCGACGACCTCACCCTGCACGACACCGAGGTCGTGACCGGAAATCATCTCCGCTTCACCGTCACCCTCACCACCGACCACCCCGGCCCGATCATCCTCAAATACGCGATCCGCCGCGACAACTCACACCGCGTCTTCCACCTGGCCGAACGCCCCTCCATGCAGCCCGGCCACCCCCTGACCATCACCAAATCCCACTCATTCCGCCCCGTCACCACCCGAAACGAACCCCCAGGCCCCCGAACCCTGGAAATCGTCATCAACGGCACCGTCCGCGCCAGCGCCCCTTTCCTCCTGAAGTAGAACGGCTCGACCGTGCGGACGGACAGGCCCTTGTTGTTATGGACGGTCCAGCCGCCGGCCACCCAGCGCCCCGCCCCGGGCCGGCCGCCGACCAGGGAATTCCTTGCGGGATACCAACTGGTCGATGTCGAGTCCGAGGACCAGGCCATCGAGCTCGCCGCGCGGATCTCAGCCCTGCGGATCTCAGCCCTGCGGATCTCAGCCCTGCGGATCTCAGCCCTGCGGATCTCAGCCGCGCGCGGCCTTGGCGGTATCCCAGTCCGGCAGGTGATGGGCACCCTGCTAAGGGCTGAGCTGCCACCAACGACAAGGATCCCCTCCCGAAGAACTTCCGGGAGTGGTCGAGAACCTCTCGGGCGCCTGCCGCACCGGCTCGAAAGCCCCCTGACATAGGAGGGAGCGCGGCAGCCGATCGCCCCAGCCATCTACGAGCCCCGTGCCGAAGTGGGCGAGCATCACGACCTTCATCACGGCAAAACCACCGTCACGGCCCTCATCGCATCTGAGACATCGCCGACGCCGGACCGTCGGCGCTCATCCCCGTGAGGAGACGCCATGAGCACCACCCCCGTCGGCGGGACCACCGTCACGGCCTGGCCGTGGTCGAGCTGCCGTAATGCGTCGCCCCGGGCGACGGCGGCCGTGGTGAAACGGCCGCCGCTGCCCGGCTCAGGGCCACCGACTCAGGACCACCGACTCAGCTACCGGCTTGGTGGCCGGTCCGGGGCTTTGATTGGGCGGTGTGCCGTGCTGTCCGGGATGTGCCACGTGGGTGCCGGTAGCCCAGCCGCGGGCCTCGGTCTCTACGCCGGGGTTGCGTCCCTTGCCCGGGTTCGTCCCTCGCTGGCGATGGCGGCGGCCGTCACGAAACCGACTGCCACGCCCGACCAGGGCCGGGAAGGCAACTTGCCGCAGGAAAACTGGCGGCAGGGATCAGGGGATTATGGGTGACGCGCGTGACGCCGTTCGCCATCACAGTCGATCCATCGCTGGCGATCTCCGCGAGGGCCTGCGCGTACGGCCCGGAGGCTTCGTCGGTGGCCAGCGCGGCACCCGGCGCGCCGGTCAGCCCCAGCACCGCCGCACCCGCGACCATGCCCGCGCATGCCGAACCTCATTATCTTGATCATTACTCTCCCGCATGTCGTGAAACCGAGGGCCCGCCGCAGCGGCCTCGAACATGTGAACTTATCGTGACCAATAAGTGACGAAGCGTGACACGGATGCTCAAGATCGATATTGATGATCCGTTTGAAGAGGTCAGGAGTTGAGGTGTAGATATCCCCAGCGAGCCGGAACCGCAGCGACCAGCCCGATGCCGCCACCCGGTGAACCTGGAGCTCAACGGACGAGCTCCGGCTTGCAGGAGTTGGGCATGCCTGGGGCGTCCCGCCGGCGAGGGTTGGGGCGGACGCCACGGAAGCGGATGCACAGGGCCAAGGTCAGGAGCGGGATGCACACGGCGGTGAGGAAGCTGACAACGGTGAGGTGGCGGGTGATGTCGGCTCGGCCCAGGAGGATCAGGACCGCGCCGAACTGGGCGACGATCATCAGGGGGACGAGCATGGCCAGGCGGCCGACGGCCTTTCTGGCGGGTTTCACACGGCGGCGGCGGACGACGGAGCGGCCGGCCGCGAACGTGGCGACCCACAGGAGCAGCAGGAACGCGGGGGCGACGCGGAATGTCCCCCAGAACCAGCTGTATGCGGCGATGCGATGTTCCCTCGCGCCCGGCGGGAGTCCGGCGTCCGGCGGGTACGAGCCGAGGTAGTCGACCGAGAAACGCCCGATACCCTCCAGACCCCAGCCGACCGCGCGAACCGCATGCGCCGGATGCGTCAGATAGAAGGCCACGATCCCGGCCGTCGTCACGTTCTCCTTGAACATCGCGACGAGCACGGGCGGCAGGCTGCCGACTCCGGCGTTGGTGGCGGCGATCTCGCTGATCGCGGCGGCTGACGGCGCGTCGAAGCCCAGGTCCTGGAGGTCTTTGGCCGCGCCCGTGTTGCCGTACAGGATCGAGCCGAAGACGACGCCGTGCCGGGCGGCTTCCATCTGGGTCTCGGGCTGGGCGGCCAGGTGGAACGACGCCGCCGCGATCACCACGAGGCTCAGCACGATTCCCGGAATCCGCCGCAGCACCGGCCCCGCCCACCGCCAGCGAACCAGCCGCCGGTACGGCAACCAGATCAGCGCCACACAAACCGGGACAGCCAGCGCGGCAGTCTGTACCTGCGCCCCAATGGTGAAGATCGCGACGATGGTCGTCAGCAGCAGCCTCGGAAGCGTGGCCCCCCTCCCCAGCAGGAGCAGGGCGGCCAGCAGGAACCCGACGCCCAGCAGCGCGGCCGGTTCGGTGTGCGGCGAAACGAAGAAGCCCGCGAAAGCCGCGTCCGCGTACACGAGGCCGATGGCGCTCGCCGCCCCCGCCCGTACCCACCACCGGCCGGGCAGCAGCCAGGCGAGCAGCCCGACGATCACCCCGACCAGCAGCGTGGAGAGAACGCCCAGGCCACGCAGGTCGACCAGGCCCGGCAGCCCGAGCGGCCCGTTGACCTGCTTGGCCAGCCAGAGCAGCCCGAGTTGCGTCGACCGGTACAGCTCACAGGTCTCACCGAACCAGGCATGCGGAACCCAGGCCGTGAAGACATAGTCCGACGTGTCCGCATTCCAGGGCCGCCCGTTGGCCGCCCCGAACGTGCACAGCAGCCGCCGGCCGTCGCCCTGGTCCCCCACGCCGACCGGCCCGCCCGCGAACAGCCGCGCCAGCATGACCCCGGCCCAGGCCAGGCCGGTGAGAATCGCAGTGATCAACGCCGATCTGCGCCCACGCCGGGCCCGGTGGCTCCGGAGCCGGATCAGCCCGGACCGCGCCGTGCCGAGTTCGTGGTCGTCGACGCAACGGCTCCGGCCGAAGTCCTGGTCCTGCTCGGGAGACCACTCGCGGCTGTGGTCGTGTTCGCCCAGCTCGTGGTCGTCGGCGGTGGTGTCCGGGGGAGAGATTCGGGTCCTGGAGGTCATCGGCTGCCTCCGCGCAGAGTGGTCGTGGTGACGGCGTCGTCGTCGTGGCGGAGCCAGCAGTGGGCCTGACGGGTGTCGACCGGTTCGACGGTTACGGCCAGGCCGTCCAGGGTGCCGCCGGTGTAGGCGCGGGCGTTCGCCTGGCAGAGGTGTTTCATCTGGCTTGGGGTGCTGTCGTCGTGGGCCAGGTAGATGGGTGGTTCGACCCATTCCTGGTCGTGGGGGAGCGCGCAGACGACGTCCACGGTTTCGCGGCGGCAGCGCCGTACCAGCACTGATTGGGGGTGACGCATGATGCCGCGGAGGGGGGCGGTGAGTTGGGGGCCGAGGTCGGTGTGGAGGGTGGGGACGAGCAGGTCGCAGCGGAGGGTGCGGTTGCCGGCCGCCCATTCGGCGCGGGTCGGGAATTTCGCCTGGATCTCGATCCCCCATTGGGCGTCTTTCCGCCGCGCCCCCAGGTAGGGGCGGATCGGGCGGTAGTCGCAGGCCGCGCGGAGGCGGTCGGGGCTGGGGCGGTCGGGTTCCGTGGCCAGCGCGCCGCTCAGCCTGGTAACCAGGTAGGTCTCGGTCTGGTGTGGCTCGGTGCACGAGACCGGCGGGGCGACATCACTGACGTGATAAAGCTCCTCCGGCTGCGACATGCGGTGACATGAGCCGACCGGCATCGCGGCGCTGGGCCGGCCGGTCGCAGCCGCCGGTGCCAGGCCGCAGGACGCGGTCAGACCGGCCATGAGGTACATGAGCAGGACACGAAGCGTCATACCGCCCCCTTCGATTCGACGTCGCCGAACGTTAGTGGCCCGGCGGGCGGCGAGGCGGGGGACGCGCCCCGGTCTCCTCCTCTGGAGTGATAGGCGGGCCGTCATCGACGAACGATCAGCGGTCCGTGCGGTCGAATAGTCGGAGGGGCCGCTGGTTACGCAACACTCCCCCTGCTCTGGCGTCGTCCGGTCGGAATGAGCACATCGGTACGGCCGCGCCCGAGCGCCATCGCGATGACGTGCACCCGATCCCGGGCACCGGTTTTCCGGAGGATCGCCTTGATATGACTTTTCACGGTGTCGATGGAAATGCGGAGCCGGAGGGCGATTGAGCGGTTGTCGTGGCCGAGGAGTACCTCGTCCAGAACCTCCCGTTCGCGGGTACTCAGGCCGTATCGGGCCAGTGAGTTCTCCTCGCTGGGCCGCCAGGAGCGGGCGGTGACCCGATCGTCGATTATCTGCTGGCCGGCCAGCACGCCGTACAGGTAGAAGATCAGGTCCTCCGGCGGAGAGATCTTGAGGAGGTAGCCCGCCGCGCCGCAGCTGATCGCGGAGGCGGCCAGCGAGTCGTCGTTGACCCCGCTGAGCAGCACCGGCATGGTCGCCGGGCTGGCCAGCCGGATCCAGCCGCACAGTTCCAGGCCGCTCTCGCCCGCCACGTCGGCTTCGCACAGGACCAGGTCGGGCTTGTGTGCGAGCACCACACTCCTGGCCTCGTGGGCAGTGGACACGGCGGCGATGAGCCGGAATCGTCCCGACTTCGCGAACACGGCATTCAGCGCAATATGAGTCAACTTCGATTCATCAACTACGACAACACGGTATTCCTGCACATCATCCTCGCGTGGAGTGAAAACATGCTCTTTCGCGGCGCTATCCGCCGGGCGAGCTGGTGATCAATCTAGTGCTGGGCCCGCGCGCGGTCGGAAATAACACTCACCCTCTGGAGTGATTAATCAAGTATTGGTCACTCCGTAGAGTGAGTAACTGTGGAATATGTGTCGTTGCCGTTCACCTACCGACATAACCTCGGAGAACATCAGCGGTTCAGCCACCACCGGGTCGTCACGATCGCGAACGACCGGATCGGGCTGATCAACCTGGCCGCGAGCCCGGCGCCGAATACGGTCATCCAGTTTCCGCCGCTGCTGCCCCCTGATCACGGTCACCTTGAACGAGCAGATCGCCGTTGGGGACAAGCTGACCGTCAAAGCCATGCACATCCAACTGCTCCCGGCGTTGGCGATGTGATCATCGGCCACGCGATGTGTGGCCCCGCCACCCTCGACCCGCCGTCGCCTGTGCCGCTGGCCTCGGGTGAGGGCCTCTACCTGGGCCTCTACCTGGGCCTCTACCTGGGCCTGGGCCTGGCCGGCGTCTCCGTCGTGGGCTTCACGACCGCCCGCAAGCGTCGGCGCGGCATGTCCCTCGTCTCGGCTTGAAACCAGGTGGCTCCGGGATTCCGGGGGCCACTTTGTCGTTCGCGGCTGATGGCGGCTTATCGTGATGTCACCTCACGAAAGCGAGACCATGACGTATCTCGACACACCCGACGAGTCGCCGCTGTACGCGGCCGATGCGGCCATCTGTGGATTCGTACCCAACTACACGCGGGTGTTCGCGCTCCGGCCGGAGGTCTACCAGGGCTGGCTGCAGCTTGGCGGCGCGGTTCGGAATGGGATGGATCTGCGCCGGTATGAGCTGGTCACTGTGGCGACCGCGCGGGTGATCGGCTCGAAGTACTGCGGGCTGGCGCATGCGCAGAAGCTGCAGGAGTTCTACGACGACGAGGCGCTGAGCGCGATCCTGCGCGACCATCACGACGCGGAGCTCGCGCCGGTGGACGTGGCCATCATGGACTTCGCCTCGAAGGTCGCCACGGACCCGACCACGATCACCGAAGCCGACGCGGAGACGTTGCGGCGGTTCGGGCTGAGTGATGGGGATGTGTTCCAGATCGTGCTGGCGGTGTCCCTGCGCCGGTTCTTCAGCGGGGTGCTCAGCGCGGTGGGGGCGGTTGCGGATCAGGAGTACGAGAAGCTCGCACCTGAGATCCGGAGTGCGGTCGACGCTTTTGGGGCGCGTTCGTCGCATAGTTGATCACAGTGGTCGGGTTCGCCTCGGCCTTCGGGGCGCGTTTCGTCGCACGGTTGATCACGGCGGTCGGGGTTCGCCTCAGCTTTTCGAGGTTCGCCTCAGGCTTCCCGAGCCCCGGAATTGTCGGTGGCGGCGCGCAGGTTCGCTGCCGGCAGCGAAACCTCTTGACCCTCACGCCAGGTCGGGTTCACCTGACCTTCGGGTCCTCGTCGGCTTTCGGGGATGATCGCGGCGGTCAGGTTCTCCTCGGCTATTGGCGTGTCCTCGGGCGGGAGTCACACGGTCTCTCACACACGGGTCGGACATCGTGTCGTCAGACAGATCCGATCCAATCGAGGAGATCCCATGGCCGGAAAGGCCGTCATCAGTTTGACCACAGGACTTGAGGACCCGGAGCGCGTCACGGTGGCGTTCCTGGTCGCCCTCGGCGCGGCCGAACAGGGCCGTCCCACGCTCATGTTCCTCACCAAGGAAGCGACGCGACTGGTCACCGAGGGCGTGGCCACGGGGGTCGCGTGCGAGGGTTGCCCGCCGCTGGCCGACCTTGTCGCTCGGTACGCGGCCGCGGGCGGGAAGTACATGGTCTGCCCGATCTGCTTCGACTCCCGCAAGCTGGACAAGAGCACACTCATCGACAACGCGGAGCTGGGCGGAACCGTACCCATGTGGCAGTGGATCGGCGACGAGGGCGCGACCACGTTCAGCTACTGATCGCGAGCCCAGGCCCGTCGATCTACCAGTACTTTCGGGTTGGAGGCGCTACGGGCCGGCGAGGACGGTGCCACCTCGCCGTCGTCGCGTCGCCGACATTAACCGGCGTCGCCACGGCCCGCTGGTCTACAACGCGGTCCCGGCCCCGCTGCCCCCTGGCTGTCCCCCGCTCTGATCCACGAGCCCGCGCTCTGGCTACGAACCCCTCCCGCGTAGCCTTTCGCGCCTCTCAAGGCATTGGGCATTCCGGCTCTGGCCGATAGAACGGCTCGCACTTGGCGGCGGGCTGTTCCCGGCTCCGAGATTGTCGGTGGCGTCTAGTAGATGTAGAGCATGGCGAACTTCGTGTTGATCCCCGGCGGAGGTTCAGGGCCGCAGTACTGGTCCCTGTTGGCGGACGAACTGCGCGGGCGGGGTCACGGCGCCCTCGCGGTCGAGTTGCCGTACGAGGATGAGAAGGCTGGCCTGGAAGAATACGCGGACGCGGTGGCACAGGCCGTCGGCGACCAACGTGACCTGGTCGTGGTGGCCCACTCGTTCGGCGGGTTCACCGGACCGCTCGTCTGCGATCGGGTGCCGGTCGAGTTGCTGGTCTTCGTGACGGGGATGATCCCCCGGCCTGGCGAACGCCCCGGCGATTGGTGGGAGAACACCGGCCATGCGTCCGCCCTCCGAGAAAGCCACCTGCGCGAGGGCCGCGACCCGGACGCACAGGATGTCTACGACCTGTTCCTGCACGACGTACCCAGAACTCTCGCAGACGCGGCACTGGCGGACGGCCGGGACCAAGCCGACACCTCAATGAACGCACCATGGCCGGCACCCACCCTGCCCGACGTCCCAACCCGAGCTCTGATCTGCACCGACGACCGCTACTTCCCAGCCGACTTCATGCGCACCATGGTCCAGGACCGCCTCGGCTCCGCCCCCGACGAGATGCCCGGCAGCCACCACCCAATGCTGAGCCACCCCACCGAACTCGCCGACTACCTGGAGCGCGCCTATATGACCTCAAGTGGATCATCTAGTGATCGGCGCCGTCGATCGGGTACCTGACGCGGGCTCGGCGCAGGCCGTTCTGGCCGACGGCGAAGACGAACGGCTCGTTCACGCGTCTGGCGGTTGTGATGATCTGTTCCTCATTGTCGAGGAACAGGGCTGCCATCTCGCGACCTACAACGTTGGCCTTCGCGAGAGCGAAGATGCGAGCGCCGCTCATGCCTGCGCTTCGCCTGCCATCGCTTCCGCCTCACGCCGCTTGCGGGAGCAACGCCTCGACCTCGTTCAACAACAGGTCGTAGTCCTCCGCCACAACGCGCGAATCCTCGCCCGCCTGCAATCGGCTGAGCACGTCGGCGACGCGCACCCCTCGGCTCGCCAGGGTCGGCTGCCCGCCATTGATCCACGGGTCGACGGTCACCTTCACGTCCGGATATCCCGGCAGCTGGATTATTCTCATCCAACCGTCCTGATAGGTGACGCGCCGCAGGTAGTCACGCACCACGGGGCGGAACACCTGCTGGCCGCTGCGAATCACCACCAGCCCATCCACGGCGTTCCGCTCCGCGGGGTTGTCGGTGTGTTCCTTGAAATCCCACCGCACCTCGGCGCCGTCGGTCATCAGGCGCTCGCTGGCGAGTGCCTGATCCAAGCCGATGTTCTCTTCCAGCCAGCGGATGGCCGGGCGGATGCGCTGCATCGGGACGTTCGCATGCCGGAATGCCACGAGCATGTACCCCTCCGCCAGTCCGACGAACGGAACTGTCGGCCCTTGAGCCCCAGCGGTCGTCACCAGCGCTTCGGCGACGACAAGCGGTTCGTTCAGGCGTTTGTAGGCGTACCCGACGGCCCAATTGCGGAAGGTCTGGCGCGGAACATCGATCAGATCCGCCGCCTGTCGCTTGGTGTACAGCGGTGTGACGTAGCGGAAGTCACTCATCAGGCCGCCCGCCGGCCCCGCAGTCGATGTTGCCACAACGCCTCCTCCCGGCCCTATGGACAATCTATACAGCTCGCAGCGACGCCCCTGCCTGAATACCGGACCCACCAGCGAGCACGCCATCACGACGCTGAAGATCCGGAGCGTTCCGGCCCGAACCCCGCAAGAACCACTACCCCTTGAGCCGGCCATTCCGGAGCCTTTGACGCGAATCGATACTCAGGAAACAGCGAACTCTGCGAGAACCTCGAGAGGCCAGCCCCACGGGTAGGAGTCTGAGTTGGCGCGGGGCTCTTCGGAGGTCAGGAGGATGTGTACGCCTTCGGAGCGTAGGTCGGCGACGGCTCGGCGGAACGGGGTGCGGAGAGCGAGCGCGCTGTTGACGAAGGGCAGGATGATGACGGGGATGTCGAGTCCGGGGGCTTCGGCGAGGAGGCCTAGGGCGTAGGTGTCGGCGATGCCTTGGGCGAATTTGTTGATGGTGTTGAAGGTGGCGGGGGCCACGATGATGGCGTCCGCTCTTGGTGGCTTGGGTTCGGTGGGCTTGCGGTATTCGCTGCGTACGGGTCTGCCAGTCTGTTTCTCCAGGTGGGGTACGTCGATGAAGTTGAGGGCGGACGGGGTGGCGACGATCTGGACCGTCCATTGTTGGCGCTGGGCCATCGAGACGAGTTCGCCGACGTCGGAGGCCGCGCCTGCGGCGCAGACGATGATGTAGAGGATCTTGCCGGGCACGCGGCGGCTCCGAGGGTTTCGGTAGTTTCGCGGAATTGGTGCGGCTGTGGATAAGGGATCTGGGATCCCGCCCTCGCGAGATCCCAGTCCACTATCGCGTGCTCAGTTCACCTGGCTCGGTCGGTCACTGGTCGTCCGGGTGACCGCTGGAGCTCTGGAGCCGTACCCGAACGCGAGGCTTCGTACGGGCCGCCGCGGCCAGAAATTTGACGGCGGGGATGGTGATGGCGGCCGCGCCCAGCAGGGCGGCGCGGATGGACAGTCGTTCGGCGGTCAGCCCCAGGGGTGGTCCGCCGATCACCTGGCCGGCCGCGTCGGCTTGGCTGACGGCTGGCCGCCCTGGCGAACGCTCGCGCCGATGCCGCACACCGCCCCGCCCTGACCGAACTGTGAACCCTTGAGAAGGATGTCGCCTGCTTGTTTCGGGCCGACCTCGTCGACGATCCAGGCTTCCTGGGCGCCGTCGACGAATGTGGCGCCGATTCCCCAGATGACGTTGGCCAGCAGGATCGCGCCGAAAGCCGGAAACAGGCCTTCGATGAGAAATCCCGCGCCGAACAGCAGGTATCCGATGATGACCGACAGCCTCCGGCTGCGCAGGTCGGCGAGGACGCCGGTGGGGACTTGGGCAAGGAAACAGACGGTTTCCAGGACGGTACCGACGAGGATCAGTTGAAGTGGCCCGAGACCGGCCACTTGGGCTTGGTAGACGAGGTTGAGCGTGAACGCGGTGCCGCCGGCGGACGCCGCCGTTGCGCGAATGACGAGATACGTGGTTTGCGCACGCAAGAAGAGCTCCACAGGTCAGAAGGGAAGGACCCTCCGGCGACCTGGGAGCTCTCAGCGCAGCTGGAAACCCACCGGGAGCACGACCACGACGCCGAAGGACGAGGCGACGCGGCTGCTTCTCATCGAGTGCTCCTTTCGGTGGGATCGGCCCGACTGTAGGCGATATCGCTATGCCATCGGCAACGGGGTTTCCGCGGCGAGCTGGGCTGATCACTCCCACGTGTCCTGAACCTCAATTCGGCCGACATGCACTGATTCCCGTCTGCGCTGCGCCTCAGTTCGGGCGAGCACGTGCTACGCACATTCAGGGCTGGGTTATCGGACTCCGCAGGAAGTCGAGGACCGGTACCTGGCCGGGCAGTCCGTAGCGTAAGTCAGACCACCAGACGCTGCCCGGAATCGCTGGGGCTCCTCACGGATCTCTTTCGGCCGAGCATGTGCTGGTTCTCATGTGCGCTGCGAAGACCAAGAGTTAGCGCAGGTTTTTGACGTCCACCCGATGCCCCGCTTCCTCCAGAACGGCGACGGCCTCCTTGATCCTCGGCTCGGGTACGAGTACCAGATCGGCATGGAATGTCGACGCGACGAACACCGGAATGGCCGCTTCGGCCAGCGGCTGCAGGATCGCCGCCAGCATCCCCGGAACATCCAGGCTGTGCGCCGACGCCTCGCCGTACAGACCGATCCAACGCTCACCCGACCCGGTCGGCCAGGTCTCGCGAACCATGGTGAGCCCCTCCGGGGCGCGAACCAGCGCGATCCACTCGTCGTCCTCGGGGAAGGTCGCGTGAGGTAGATGCTCGATGGCGAATACGGACGGCACCACACCGAGGCGCTGGGACGCTGCTGATTTCATAACGGGATTCTCCCAAGGGTCCGGCAACCGCACGAATCCCGCGTTACCACTCCCGAGCGCTGACCAACTCTTCTATGTCCGCCTCCGCGAACCCGTACGCCGACGCCACGAACCAGAAGTCCTCGGCGATCACCTCTCGGGCCACGGTCTCCATCTCACTACCGGCCGCCACGAACACCTCATCCAGGGCGTTGAACTCCTCCGTTGCGGCCTCCGTGAGCACGTACAGAGCGGCCAGATCCGCCGGCCGCTCAGCCTCAATGCGCTCACACAGCCTCAGCAGTATCGCCTTCCCCAGGTCGACAACGTGATCCGGATAGTACGCGTCCGCGTACATGCCCTTGAGAAAGGCATAGTCAGCCACCTGCTGATTCGCAACGGACACAGCAACCTCCTGGACGACCTACCTGCGGAAATAGCACGATACCTGCTCGCGAATTATCCCCAGGCCGCCATAAATTCGTCCACAGACTGTGCACATGGTTATCCACCCGTCCCGAGCCGGACACCGATTCGGGCAGATGACCACGGAGCGTCCACGACAAACCCGTTTATCCAGCAGGTCCGGTAGGTCCAACAGACCCGCCAGGTCCGGGAGGTCCGCCAGGTCCGGGAGATCTGCCGCTGTCCTGTCGCGCGAGCCAGCCCGGCCAGATCCGGGCGGCGACCGAGCGCGGCAGCCGTCCGCCCAAGTGCATGGACCTCCACACGCCCCGGTAGCCGGGCAGCAGCCCGGCGGCCACCAGGACGTGGCCGGCGAGGACGGGCGTGAGCAGGAAGGTGGTCCAACGATGCAAGTCGGCCAGCAGCAGGAGCGAGGGCAGGTACAGCATGCCCAGCCCGCTCAGGGCCATGACGGCGAGGGTAGCCAGCATGACCAGGTTGGCCAGGCGCTGGCCGGGGTCGTAATGGCCCTCGTGGCGGGGGAATCGGCCGGTGAACGCGGCCCTGGGCCAGGCGGCCAGCCAGCGTGCGTCGCCCGGCTCGCGTTCCAGCGACTCCCGTACGAACGCGCGGGCGGCCCGGACGCGCCCCACGGCGTAGCCGAGCGTCACGAGCACGAACAGCAGGCCGGTCCACTGGTGGATGTCGTCGTCGGGCAGGCCCAGCAGGTGACCCTGGTAATTATCGAGGATGAACCACCAGCCGGTCGACAGCAGCACCAACATGGCCAGGTAGACGAAGACGTGGAACCAGCGTGCGGCCCTGCCATAGCGCTGAACGTAGTCCATGCCCCTTATACCGGGCCGAGCGATCTGGGGTTCCGAGCATGGACTGAGCGGGTCCGCGATTCCGAGCATGGGCTGATCGAACTGATCAGTAGATGCTGGCGCCAGCAAGATCGAGGAAGCTGGCGGCTCAAATGCGCGTGCGAGTCAGTGCGACGCGACGGAGATCCTTGCCGCATCACCGTCACGATGGAGATCTACTCCCAGCAGACCACGATCGGACCGCCGA
>NZ_BLAD01000080.1 GCF_009687845.1 Acrocarpospora corrugata | reverse complement strand
GCACGGGTGGAGCCCGCCGGGATTCAAGGGTGCCGTTGTGATCGCTGGGGTTCTAGCGCGGGTGGAAGTTGCCGAAGCGGCCCTGGTGGTAGAGGAGGGGGTCGGCGTCGGGGCGGGCGGAGGGGGTGATGACGAGGCCGACGACGAGGATGTGGTCGCCTACGTCGGCGGTGGTGTGGGCTTGGCAGACGAGGTGGCCGGAGACGTCGGCGAGGAGGGGGACGTCGGCGGGGCCGGGGGTCCAGCGGGTGGGGGCGGCGAAGCGGTCGATGCCTTTGCGGGCGAAGCGGGTCGCCAGGTCGGCCTGGTCGCCGGAGAGGACGTTGACGGCGAAGTAGTCGGCGCGGCTGAGGTCGGGCCAGGTGGTGGAGGCGCGGTCGACGTAGAAGGAGACGAGTGGGGGTGTGAGGCTGACGGAGGTGAAGGAGGTCGCGGTCAGGCCGACGGGCTGGCCGTCGGGGAAGGCGGTGACCACGACGACTCCGGCCGCGTGGGCGCCCAGCGCCTGGCGGAACTCGTCGGCTGCTACGGGCGGATACGCGGAGGCGTCCTGCGTGCGGCCGCCCGGTGCCCGATCGACCTGGGGAGGAACCAGGCGGAGGCGGGGCCCGGCGAGGGGCGAGGGGGGCTGCTCGTCGGCGGCGGCGGTCATGTGAGGACCTCCGGTCGGTCGGTCAGTGAAGGGACCTCTTGGTCTGCCACCTGGGAGATCGCCCCGTCGGCCGGATCGGTGGGTGGGTGGGTCGGGAGTTGGGGGAGGAGGCGGTCGGTCCAGGTGGTGAGGAGGGGGTCGAGGTCGGGGATGTGGGATTCGAGGACGGCCAGGCCGGGGGTGGGGACGTTGGCGCCTAGTTCGACCAGGAGGGGGCGGAGGTGGACCTCGACGGCGAGGGAGTGTTTGGGGTCGCCCAGGACCAGGAGGGGGACGGCGAATTTTCCGGCTAGGGCTTGGTTGGGGAGTTTGTCGAGGAAGGATTTGAGGAGGCCGGTGTAGGTGCCTTTGTAGGTGGGGCTGGCCACGATCAGGATGGAGGCGTCGAGGAGGAGTTCGAGGGCGACCTCGACGCCGGGGGACGGTTCAGGAGAGAAGAGGGCGGGGGCCAGGCCGGCGAGGTCCACCACGTCGCCGGCGGGGATGCCGAGGCGGTTGGCGAGGGTTTCGGCGGCTTTGGTGGCGACGGTAAGGGTGCGGGAGCCGCTGCGCGGGTTGCCGACCACGGTCACGATGCTCATCAGACGGCCGCCAATTCGGCGTAGCGGCTGGCGGGGCGGGCCAGGCCGTAGTTCTCGCGGAGAGTCTGGCCCTCGTATTCGTACCGGAACAGGCCGCGGGCCTGGAGGACGGGGACGACGTGGTCCACGAAGTCGGACAAACCGCTGGGCAGGACAGGGGGCATGATGTTGAAGCCGTCGGCGGCGCCCTGCTCGAACCACTCCTGGATCTGGTCGGCGATCAGTTCAGGGGTGCCGGCGAGGACGCGGTGGCCCCGGCCGCCGGCCAGGCGGGCGATCAGCTGGCGGAGCGTCAGCGCGTCCCGGTTGGCCAGGTCGAGGACGAGTTTGACCCGGCTCTGCTGGCCCTCGGTTTCGGGGGTGATGTCGGGCAACCGCTCGTCGAGGGGATGGTCGGAGAGGTCGACCCCGAGGATGGTGGACAGCTGCGCGACGCCGTACGCGGGGATGATCAGTTCTTCGAGTTCGCGTTCCAGGCGGAGGGCTTCGCGTTCGGTGCTGCCGATGATCGGGGAGATGCCGGGGAGGATCACCACGTCCTCGGGGCGGCGGCCGGCGGCGATGGCGCGGGATTTGAGGTCGGCGTAGAACTCCTGGCCTTCGGCCAGGGTCTGCTGGGCGGTGAAGACGGCTTCGGCGTGCCGGGCGGCGAAGTCGCGGCCGTCCTCGGAGGAGCCCGCCTGGACGATCAGTGGGTGGCCCTGCGGCGGGCGCTGGGTGTTGAGCGGGCCCTTGACGGCGAAGTGCGGCCCGGAGTGCTCGACCGCGTGGATCTTGTCGGTGTCGGCGTAGATGCCGCTGGCCCGGTCACGGACGACGGCGTCGTCCTCCCAGCTGTCCCACAGTTTGGTGACCACGTCGAGGAACTCGTCGGCGCGGGCGTACCGGTCGCGGTGGGCGGGGCGTTCGATGCCGAAGTTGTGGGCTTCGGCCTCGCTGGCCGAGGTGACGATGTTCCAGCCGGCCCGGCCGCCGCTGATGTGGTCCAGGGAGGCGAACTTGCGGGCCAGGTGGAACGGCTCGTTGTAGGTCGTGGACGCGGTCGCGATCAGGCCGATGTGCTCGGTGACGGCGGCGATGGCCGACAGCAGGGTCAGCGGTTCGAGCCCGCCGAGCGCGTTGTGCCGGACATTTCCCCACAGGGCCACGCCGTCGGCCAGGAAGATCGAGTCGAGTTTGCCGCGCTCGGCGATCCGGGCCAGGTTCTGGAAGTGTTTGACGTCGGTGACCAGCGCGGGTTCGGTGCGAGGGTGCCGCCAGGCCGCCTCGTGGTGACCCACACCCATCAGGAACGCGTTGAGATGAAGCCGGCGGGGGCTCACGTGGTCCTCCAGGTAGAGAAGCGCCGCTCCAACGTGACGAGCAGCTGGTTGAACAGCAGTCCGAGTAGGGAGATCGTGAGGATTCCGGCGTACATATCCGGAATGCGGAAGTTGAACTGGGCGGCATTGATCAGATAGCCGAGGCCCGCCTTCGCGCCGACCATCTCGGCGAAGAGCAGCACCAGGATCGAGTACGCCCCGGCCAGCCGAATCCCCGTGAAGATGGTGGGCACCGCGGCCGGCAGGATGACCTTCTGGAACAGCCGCAGCGGCCCCAGGCCCATCGAGCGCGCCGATTTGATCAGCAACGGATCCACCGTCTTCACGCCGCTGATCGTGTTGAGCAGGATCGGCCACGCGCAGGCGTACAGCACGAAGGTGATTTTGGCTGTTTCGCCCAGGCCGAGGATCAGCGTGAACACCGGCAGCAGCGCGACGGCGCTGGTGTTGCGGAAGAGTTCGAGCAGCGGGGTGAGGAAGTCGGCGACCGGCTGATACCAGCCGATCAGCAGCCCGAGCGGGATCACGGTCACGATCGCCAGCACGAATCCGGCCAGCGACCGCCCGAGCGAGGCGCCGACGTGCTCGCCGAGTTCACCGCTGACGATCAGGTCGTACCCGGCGCCCACCACTTCGGAGAGCGGCGGCAGGAACACCCGATCCACGATGCCGGTCCGCGGCAATATCTCCCAGATCGCCAGCAGCAGCGCCACGGCGGCCGACCGCCCGAGCAGCGACCGGGTCTTGCGGAGTATCCGCCGGAACCGGGTGTCGCTCGGTTCGTCCGCCTCCTCGGGGTCGGCGTCGTCGTCGGGCAGGTCGTACCAGTGCACGTCGCCGGGGAACTCCTCGACGGGCGCGAGGGCGGTGCCCTGGTTGTCAGCCAACGGAGAGCACCTCGTCCCGGCGGGCCGCGGCGACCTCGTCGCGCAGCAGCGTCCAGATGTGGTGGCGGTACTCGCCGAACCGGGGCTCGGCGCGCAGATCCCCCGCCCGGGAGTCGAACGCGACGTCGATGATCTGCTTGATCCGTCCCGGCCGGGACGTCATGATCGCCACGCGCTGTCCCAGGTAGACGGCCTCGTCGATGCCGTGCGTGATGAAGACGATGGTCTTGCCGGTCTTCTCCCAGATGCTCAGCAGTTCTTCCTGCAGCGACTCCCGGGTCTGCGCGTCCAGCGCCGCGAACGGCTCGTCCATCAGCAGCACCTCCGGGTCGAAGGCGAGGCTGCGCGCGATGGCCACCCGCTGCCGCATCCCGCCGGAGAGCTCGTGCGGATACCGGTCCGCGAACCCGCCAAGCCCGACCAGCTCCAGGAAGTGCCGGGCCCGCTCCGCCCGCTCCTTCCCCGGTACGGCTTTCGCCTCCAGCCCGAACTCGATGTTGCCCAGCGCGGTCCGCCACGGAAACAGCGCGTACTGCTGGAACACCACGCCACGATCGAGCCCGGGGCCGTTGATCGGGCGGCCGTCCAGGTGCAGCGTCCCGCTGGTCGGTGCGGTCAGCCCCGCGATCAGGTCGAGCAGCGTCGACTTGCCGCAGCCGCTCGGCCCGACCAGGGTGAGGAACTCCCCCGCCCTGACGTCCAGATCGATCCCGGACAGCGCGGCGAACGGCCTCCCCTCACCGCGCACCCGGAAGGTCTTCCCCACCCCCCGGATCGTGATCTTGTTCACTTGACGCTCCCGGTCGCGTAGGGATTGAACTGGTTGGTGTACACATCCCCGACCTTCACCTGACCCGGCGTGAGCTCACCCTCACGCTCCAGCCAGTCGATCCACGTCTGGAACTCCCGATCGGCGATCGCGCCGCCCGTCGAGGAGACCCCGAAGCTCTTCCAGTACGCGATGGACGACGAGTCCTCGTTCCGCCCCCGCTTCGCCACGATTTCCCGAAATTTCGCGATTACCTCGTCGCGGCTGTGGGCGCGGCTCCACTCGATCGCCTTGGCGACCCCTTCGCCGAACTTCCTGGCCGCGGTCGGATTCTTCGCGATGAAGTCCTCCCGCAGCACATACGTCCCGGCGTTGAAAGGGCCGAGCAGTTCGGTGTCGCTGAACAGCAGCCGGATGCCGCCGCGCTCCAGCGCCTTGTCGCGCAGCACCCCGGTGAGCGCGCCCACGTCGATCTGCCCGCCGCGCAGGCCCTGCTCGGTGTTGACCGGGGGGACGACGACCAGCTCGACCTGCTTGACCTCCTCGGGCGTGAGCCCGCCGCGCTTGAGGTACTCCTTGATGACCGCCTCGGCGTGCGCGCCGAGGGTGTTGACGCCGATCTTCTTGCCGATCAGATCCCGGGGGCCTTTGATCGGGCTCGCCTCGGTTACCCAGAATCCGCTGAAGGTGTCCTGGTCACTGCCGTAGTAGCTGATGACCGCCTTGATCGGCGCGCCGCTGGCCCGAAGTTTGACGACGGCGCCGTTGAACGCGCCGCCGAAGTCGGTCTGCCCGGTGGCCGCCGACTGGATGTCCTGCGGCCCGCTGATCGTGTTGCCGATCCATTTGAGTTTGATGGGCGCGAGATAGCCGAGGTTCTCGGCCAGCTCGGGGAGGGTCACGGCTCCGACGCTGCCCTGGTAGCGCAGTTCGGTGACCTCGGCTTTGTCCGTTCCACCGCAGGCAGCTAAGGCCAGCAGCAGTCCGGACACGACGACGACGTTCCTGAAGTTGTTCATGAGTGTCCTGTAGCCATGCGAGAGAAGGGGTTCTGGTCGATCACTCGCGGTGGCAACACTGGGCGCTGGTGACGTGGCCGTAATCCACGTGTACGCGCCGAATCAGGTACAGACCGTTGCTCATATCCAGCACGCTAGACACCGCTGGGACAGAAGTCAACATTTCCTACTTGATATACATGAAATACACCTTCAGCGACGCCAGAGGTCGGGCTCGCCGGGGGTGCGGCGCAGGTCGCCCTTGACCTCAAGCCAGACCAGGTGGGCGAGGGTCTCGTTGTTGGCGGAGCGCTGCATGAACGGGGGGATGGTCTCCCAGGGGCGGGACCAGGTCAGCCGGGAGGCGAGGTCCCAGCAGGTGACGCCGTCGGATTCGCCGACCAGGGTGGCGACCTCGGTGAGGCGGTCCTCGTGGTGGCCGACGACGTAGTCGACGCGGTCGGCCAGGTCGGTGAAGCGGTACTCGTGGGCGGGGAGGACCTCGGCGATGTCCAGTTTGGCGACCGAGCGGAGGGCGTCGAGGTAGTCGGCGAGGGGGTTGGGGGCGGATTGGGGGTGGACGGCGACGATGGGGGTGATCTTGGCGAGGACGTGGTCGCCGGAGAAGAGGAGACGGCGGTCCGGGTCGGTGAAGCAGAGGTGGCCCGGGGAGTGGCCGGGAGTCCAGAGGGCGCGCAGGTTCCAGCCGGGGATGTCGAGGGTCTGGCCGTCCTCGATGAGGCGGTCGGGGGCGGCCATGGTGACCAGGTGCTTGATGATCATTGACGCGCCGGCGAGTTCCTGGGCGGTGAGGTCGGGGACGCCGCAGCGCAGCAGCAGCGCGCGCTCGCGGGCGATCAGTTCGTCGATGGCCGAGTCGTCGTAGCGGCCGTGGAGCAGGCGGGCGTCGGCGGGATGCAGGCCGATCCAGGCGCCGGTGGCCTCGCGGATGCGGCCGGCCAGGCCGTAGTGGTCGGGGTGGATGTGGGTGACCAGGATGGCCTTGACGTCGGTGAGCTGGTATCCGGCGACGGCCAGTCCGGCGGTCAGCGCGTCGTACGCCTCGTCGGTGTTCCAGCCCGCGTCGATGATCGTGACGCCGCCGGGATGTTCCAGGGCGTAGACCAGGACGTAGCGGAGCGGGTTGATCGGGATGGGGACGGGGATCGACCAGAGGCCGGGCCGGACCTGTTCCACGGCGGGGAGTCGTTTGTCGAGCCAGGCGTCGCGCTGGGCGAGGTTCGCGGGGTTCGCCAGATTGTTCACGTCGTCGATTGTGCCTCTTTCGTAGAACATCATTCTATTCGGGGTGGGGGGAGGCGGACGTACAGGAGGGCGAGCAGGAGGGTGGTGGCGGCGCAGGCCGCCCAGGCCCAGCCGACGCCGGTGGTGGTGGCGAGCGCGCCGAGGGCGACGGCGGAGACGGTGCCGCCGGCCTGGAGCAGCAGGGAGTTGACGGAGAGGACGGTGGCGCGCATGCCGGAGACGACGCGGCGGTGCAGGAGTTCCATCCGGATGACCTCGCTCAGTGAGAGTCCGGCGAAGATGGCGACATATCCGGATCCGGCGCCGATCATTCCGGCGGAGCCGATCAGCACGACCGACCAGGCCAGGCCGCCCACCGCGATGGCGGTCACCACGGTTCCGGCGATGGCGGCGCGTTCCGAGGTCGTGAACCGGCGCGCGAACCAGGGCGCCAGCGCGCCGCCGACCCCGTTCGCCGCGAACCCGACGGCGGCCACGACCGCGTAGGCCGTGCTCCCGGTCTCCACTCCCCCGGTCAGTACGGCCAGCCGCCCCGGCGTCAGCATCTCGATCGCGTTCAGCATCACGCCGAGCCCGACCGACACCAGCAGCAGCCGCCCGACCCCGCGATCCCGGACCGTCACCCCGAAGCCGCCGCGTACGGCCACCGGCACGCCGCGCAGCACCCCGCCGAACGAGACCCTGCTCATCCGCCTGGGCTCCCGCAACACCGCCAGCGCGGCCACCAGCAGCGCGACCCCGGCTCCCGCTCCCGCCCAGATGGGCAACGCCAGCCCCTGCCCCGGCACCAGCAACGGCAGCGCCCCACCGGCCAGAACACCACCACAGAGCGCGACCGAACTCGCCACCGACCCGGCGGCCAGCCCCGGCTTGAGATCCGCCTCCGGCCCTTCCGCCTCATGCAGCGCGTCCACGAACCACGCCTCCACCGGCCCACTCGACAACGCCCTGGCGATCCCCTTCAACACCATCGCCACCACGAACAACCCCACCGAGTGAGCAACCGCGAGCACACTCAACCCGGCAACGGTGAACACCGCGGAAACCACCACAACCGCCCGCCGCCCAACCACATCGGCAAGCCCACCGGTGGGCAACTCAAGCGCGATCGCGGTAACCCCGTAAATCGCGAACACCACCCCGACATCGGCCAGATCCAGCCCACGCGAGGTCATGAGCAGCACCTGGGGAGCCATCATCAGGCCGGGAGGCAGCCAGCTCAGAAAGCTCACGAGGACGAATCGCCAGCGGATGGAACGGGGGGACATTGTGATCACCTCACGGGATTGGATGTTGGTCAGGGGGTTCTCCCACCCACCCGCCCTTTGGGTCGCTGGCGCTCTGCCCGCTCGCCGCTGTCGGCTTCGCCGTCGAGTGCGCCGCCGCGTGCGCGGTCGGAACGACCAAGCGCGGCCCGCCCGACTGGGGAATCAACGGAACGGTTCCGAGCGGTGGGGATAGGCGCCGAGGTAGATGTGCACCTGTTCGGCGTCGAGGGCGGCTTCGTCGTGTTCGGAGAGTTCTTCGATCAAGGCGGTGACGCGTTCGTACAGGGCCATGACGGAGGCGGGGGTGAGGCGGCCGAGTAGGTCGGACATGCCGGCGGCTTCGATCCAGGGTTTGGGCCAGTTGTCGTGGTCGCGGTGGAAGTCGTCGATGGAGGCGGTCATGACTTCGAGTTGGCGGTGGCGCATGAAAGCGGCGGCTTCGCGGCCTTCGGGGGTGCTGCCGAGTTCGGCGTTGCTCCAGGAGGTGTATCTGTGACGGGCGCGCCAGCGGCGTTCGCGGCGGTCGCGGGGGGTGGGGTCTTCTTCTGTGAAGCCGAAGCGGGCGAGTTGGCGCAGGTGGTAGCTGGTGGAGCCGGAGCTTTCTCCGAAGCGCTGGGCCAGTTCCGTGGCGGTGGCGGGGCCGTCGACGCGGAGGGCGCCGAGGAGGCGGACCCGGAGGGGGTGGGCGACCGCTTTGAGGGTGCGGGGGTCGCTGACGTGGTAGACCTCGTCCATATCGCAAAGATAGCTTTGCAAACAAGACTTTGCAATCGTGAAACTTTCACGAGCGCGAAGGAGATATCGCCCGGTCACCGTGGGTCGCCGTCGGCGGCCGTTGACTGAGGGGAAACGTGTTGGAAACATCAATGGACTCACCGTAATGGGAGCGCTCCCACCTCCCTGACGCACGGCCCGCAACCGAGGTGCACCTTGAATCCAGCGAGACATCCGAACAGACCACGTCGACTCGCCGCCGCCATCGCCGCCATGGCCCTGCTCGCCACCGGACTGACCCCGACCGCCGCGCACGCGGAAGGCCCCGAGCAGATCGCCAACGGCACCTTCGACAGCACGACCGCGCCCTGGTGGAACACCGGCAACCTCACGGTCGGCCTCGACAACGGGCGGCTCTGCACCGACGTCCCGGGCGGCACCGTCAACCCGTGGGACGCGATCATCGGCCTGGACAACATCCCCCTGGTCGCCGGTGAGACCTACGCCTACACCTTCTTCGCCACCGCCACCCCCGCCCGGGTGGCCCGCGCGCTGATCCAGCTCCCGGTGGACCCCTTCACGTCCTACCTCACCGCCAACCCGGAGCTGAGCGTCTCCGGCAACACCTACAACTACACGTTCACCTCACCGGTGGACCTCCCCACCGGCCAGGTCGCCTTCCAGCTCGGCGGCAGCGCCACCCCGTGGCGGTTCTGCCTGGACAACGTCTCCCTGACCGGCGGCGCCGAGCCCGAGGTGTACACCCCGGACACCGGCCCCAGGGTCCGCGTCAACCAGGTCGCCTACCTGCCCAAGGGCCCCAAGAACGCCACCGTCGTCACCACCGCGACCACCACGCTCCCCTGGCAGCTGAAGAACGCCGCCGGCGCGGTCGTCGCGCACGGCCAGACCACCCCGCGCGGCGTGGACGTCTCCTCCGGCCAGAACGTGCACTCGATCAACTTCGGCGGCTACACCAACGCCGGCACCGGCCTCACGCTGACCGCCGACGGTGAGACAAGCCGCCCGTTCGACCTCTCCGCCACCGCCTACGACCAGCTCAAGCTGGACGCGCTCAAGTTCTACTACACCCAGCGCAGCGGCATCGCGATCGACGACGCGCTCCGCCCCGGCTACGGCCGCCCGGCCGGACACGTCGGCACCGCCCCGAACCAGGGTGACACCAACGTGCCCTGCCAGCCGGGCGTCTGCGACTACTCGCTGAACGTGGCCGGCGGCTGGTACGACGCCGGCGACCACGGCAAGTACGTCGTCAACGGCGGCATCTCGGCCTGGCAGGTGATGAGCACCTTCGAGCGCACCAAGAACGCCGCCACCGCCGAGCCGATCGGCGGCCTGGCCATCCCGGAGAGCGGCAACCCGGTGCCCGACGTGCTGGACGAGGCCCGCTGGGAGCAGGAGTTCCTGCTGAAGATGCAGCGCCCCGACGGCATGGTGCACCACAAGATCCATGACCAGAACTGGACCGGCCTGCCGCTGCTGCCGCACCTGGACCCGCAGCTGCGCGAACTCCACCCGGTCTCCACCGCGGCCACCCTGAACCTGGCCGCCACGGCCGCGCAGGCCGCCCGCCTGTTCGCCCCGTACGACGCGGCGTTCGCCGCGAAGAACCTGACCGCGGCCAAGAAGGCGTGGACGGCCGCCAAGGCCAACCCGTCGCTGCTGGCCTCCCCGGCCGACGGCAACGGCGGCGGCGCCTACAACGACGACAACGTCACCGACGAGTTCTACTGGGCGGCGGCCGAGCTCTACATCAGCACCGGCGAGAAGGAGTACAAGGACTACCTGCTCGCCTCCCCGCTGCACACCGCCGACATCTGGCGCGACCGCGGTTTCGACTGGGCCGCCACCGCCCAGCTGGGCCGCCTGGACCTGGCCACCGTCCCGAACGCGCTGCCGAACCGCGCCGCCGTGCGCGCCTCGGTCCTCGCGGGCGCCGACAAGTACCTGGCCACCCTGAAGGCCCACCCGTACGGCGTGCCGTACGCGCCGGCCGACAACGTCTGGGACTGGGGCTCCAACAACCTGGTGCTGAACAACATGGCGGTCATGGCCGCCGCCTACGACCTCAGCGGCCAGAAGAAGTACCTGGACGGCGTGCTGGAGGGCATCGACTACATCCTCGGCCGCAACGCGCTCAACCAGTCCTACGTGACCGGCTACGGCGAGGTCGCCTCGAAGAACCAGCACAGCCGCTGGTACTCCCACCAGCTCAACCCCGACCTGCCGAACCCGCCGCGCGGCACCCTGTCCGGCGGCCCGAACTCCTCCATCCAGGACCCGGTCGCGCAGACCAAGCTGCAGGGCTGCAAGCCGCAGTTCTGCTACATCGACGACATCGAGTCCTGGTCCACCAACGAGCTGACCATCAACTGGAACTCGCCGCTCTCCCAGCTCTCCGCGTTCATCGCCGACCAGGGCGACGGCTCGGTCGTCGCGGCCGGCAAGTGCGACGTCAACTACCGGATCCTCGGCTCGGTCTCGCAGGGCTTCGCGGCCGAGGTGTCGGTCAAGAACACCGGCTCCAGCACGATCAACGGCTGGTCGCTCAAGTGGTCCTTCCTGGGCGGCCAGAAGGTCCTGGCCGCCGTGGGCGCGGACCACAGCCAGAGCGGCGCGACCGTCACCGCGAAGAACATCGCGCTGAACAAGCAGATCAAGCCCGGCAAGACGGTGAAGTTCGGCTTCGTCGCGAAGAGCGCTCCCGGCGCGAACCCGGTCCCCGACCTGGTCACGCTCAACGGCGCAGCTTGTAAGTAAAGGGGTGCGGGATCCGCGGCTCCTCGGGGGCGCCGCGGGTCCTACCCTGGTCGGTGTGATCGACGACATCTGGGTGGACGAGCGCGTCCGCGAGCTGAGGCCCGACTTCGCCGTGCTGGTCATCGGCGCGTCCGGGCTGCGCAACGGCCCCTCCGACGAACGTTCCCGGGCCTGGCTGGCCGACGCGGCGGCGCGAGCCGTACCCCTCGATCACGAGAAGATCGAGGCGTGGCGGGCCGCCTACCGCGCCTTCGGCGCGAAGCCGCAGCGGACCAGGCCCTCGGTGGACGCGCTGATCCGGCGGATGCCGCTGCCCGAGATCAACCTGGTGGTGGACGCCTACAACGCCGTGTCGGTACGGCACGCGCTGCCCATCGGCGGCGAGGACGCCGGGCACTACGCGGGCCCGGCCCGGCTGGTCCGCGCCACCGGCGACGAGCCCTCCGACCAGGCCCTGGGCGACCCGGAGATCGGCGAGGTGGTCTGGCGGGACGACGTCGGCGTCACCTGCCGCCGCTGGAACTGGCGGCAGTGCGTGCGGACCCGGATCACCGAGCAGACCGTGGACGCGGTGTTCCTGCTGGAGCGCCTGGAACCGATGTCAATGGACGAACTCGCCGATGCGGGAGAGGAATTGCGGGATCTACTGGCCCAGATCTCCCCCGAGGTGCGGACCGAAACCCGCACGCTGGGCTGATGGGCTCGGATCGCTCCAACGACGAAAGCCCATAGGGTGAGAGGGGGCGCGCCTTACTGTTCGGGGCGAGTAGCCTTGGACAGGTCTTAACATCAACGCCGGTCTGCGGAAGAGGGCGATTTCCGCCGTGTCGTCAGAGTCGTCGCGGTCAAACCCGCTGACAAGCTTCGGGCAAAACGAGTGGCTTGTCGACGAGCTGTACCAGAAGTACCTCCAGGATCCCGAGTCAGTGGACAAGGCCTGGTGGCACTTCTTCGCTGATTACAACGGGACGGGGAAGACAGCCCCGCCCCCGGGAGCACCCAACGGCGCCACCCCTGCCGCCGCTCCCGCAACTCCACCGGCGCCCCCCAAAGCCGCTCCAAAGCCTGCCGCGCCGAAAGCGGCCGCGCCGCAGAAGCCGAAGGCGGCGGCCACTCCGGTGCCTTCGGGGGCCGACGAGGAGAAGCTGCGCGGGGCAGCCGCGAGGACCGCGCTCAACATGGAGGCGTCCCTCTCGGTGCCGACCGCGACCAGCGTGCGCGCGGTCCCGGCCAAGCTGCTGATCGACAACCGGATCGTCATCAACAACCACCTGTCCCGCGGGCGCGGCGGCAAGATCTCCTTCACCCACCTGATCGGTTACGCGATCGTCCAGGCGCTGAAGAGCATGCCGGAGATGAACCACGCCTACACCGAGGTGGACGGCAAGCCGACCCTGATCAAGCCCGAGCACGTGGGCCTGGGCCTGGCCATCGACGTGCAGAAGAGCGACGGCACCCGGCAGCTGCTGGTCCCGTCCATCAAGGTCGCCGAGACCCTCGACTTCCAGCACTTCTGGATGGCGTACGAGGAGATCGTGCGCAAGGCCAGGTCCGGCAAGCTGGGCGTGGACGACTTCCAGGGCACCACCATCTCGCTGACCAACCCGGGCACGATCGGCACCGTGCACTCGGTGCCGAGGCTGATGCCGGGCCAGGGCACGATCATCGGCGTGGGTGCGATGGAGTACCCGGCCGAGTACCAGGGCGCCTCCGGCGACACGCTGTCGAGGCTGGCCATCAGCAAGGTGATGACGCTCACCTCGACCTACGACCACCGGATCATCCAGGGCGCGCAGTCGGGTGACTTCCTGCGCCGGATCCACCAGCTGCTGCTGGGGGCCGACGACTTCTACGACGACATCTTCGAGTCGCTGCGCATTCCGTACGAGCCGGTCCGGTGGACCAAGGACGTGTCGGCCACGCACGACGACGACGTGGCCAAGTCGGCGCGGGTGATCGAGCTGATCCACGCGTACCGGGTCCGCGGCCACCTGATGGCCGACACCGACCCGCTGGAGTACCGCCAGCGCAAGCACCCCGACCTGGACATCACCAAGCACGGCCTGACCCTGTGGGACCTGGAGCGCGAGTTCCCCACCGGCGGTTTCGGCGGTCGCCCGCTGATGACGCTGCGTGAGGTGCTGGGCGTGCTGCGGGACTCCTACTGCCGCACGGTCGGCGTCGAGTACATGCACATCCAGGGCCCCGAGGAGCGCGCCTGGATCCAGGCGCGGGTGGAGAAGCCGCACGCCCGGGTCAACCGGGAAGAGCAGCTGCACGTGCTGAGCCGGCTCAACACCGCCGAGGCGTTCGAGACGTTCCTGCAGACCAAGTTCGTCGGGCAGAAGCGCTTCTCGCTGGAGGGCGGCGAGTCGCTGATCCCGCTGCTGGACTCGGTGATCTGCTCGGCCGCGGCCGAGGAACTGGACGAGGTCGTCATCGGGATGGCCCACCGGGGCCGCCTGAACGTGCTGGCCAACATCGTCGGCAAGTCCTACGCGCAGGTGTTCGGCGAGTTCGAGGGCAACCTGGACCCGCGCTCCGCGCACGGCTCCGGCGACGTGAAGTACCACCTCGGCGCGACCGGTGACTTCGTCTCGCCGGGCGGCAACAAGATCACCGCCTCGGTGGTGGCCAACCCGTCGCACCTGGAGGCCGTCGACCCGGTGCTTGAGGGCGTCGTCCGGGCCAAGCAGGACCTGCTGGAGCGCGGCGAGGAGGGCTTCACCGTGCTGCCCGTGCTGGTGCACGGCGACGCGGCCTTCGCCGGCCAGGGCGTGGTGGCCGAGACCCTGCACCTGTCCCAGCTGCGCGGCTACCGCACCGGCGGCACCGTGCACATCGTGGTCAACAACCAGGTCGGCTTCACCACCTCGCCGGCCTCCTCCCGCTCGTCGGTGTACGCGACGGACGTGGCCCAGATGATCCAGGCCCCGATCTTCCACGTGAACGGCGACGACCCCGAGGCGGTCGTCCGGGTCGGCAAGCTGGCCTTCGAGTACCGCCAGGCGTTCCGCAAGGACGTCGTGATCGACATGATCTGCTACCGGCGGCGCGGCCACAACGAGGCCGACAACCCGAGCTTCACCCAGCCGCTCATGTACGACCTGATCGACGCCAAGCGCTCCACCCGCAAGCTCTACACCGAGGCCCTGATCGGCCGCGGCGACATCTCGGTCGAGGAGGCCGAGCAGGCGCTGCGCGACTACCAGGAGCAGCTGGAGCGGGCCTTCACCGAGACCCGCGAGGCGTCCAGGAGGCCGCTGGAGCCGGGCGCGGTGGTCAAGCCGCCCACCGACGAGGCGATCCCGTGGTCGCACGACGACGTCAAGTCGATGATCTCCCAGGAGACCGTGAAGCGGGTCATCGACACCCAGCTGAACATGCCCGAGGGCTTCACCGTGCACCCGCGCCTGTCGCCGGTGCTGCAGAAGCGCGGCTCGATGATCGAAGAGGACTCGATCGACTGGGCCACCGGCGAGACCCTCGCCTTCGGCTCGCTGCTCCTCGACGGCCACCCCGTCCGCCTGGTCGGCCAGGACTCGCGCCGCGGCACCTTCGGCCAGCGCCACGCGGTGCTGGTGGACCGGGTCACCGGCGAGGACCACACCCCGCTGAAGACCTTCAACGAGGGCACCACGAAGTTCTACGTCTACGACTCGCTGCTCAGCGAGTTCGCGGCGCTCGGCTTCGAGTACGGCTACAGCGTGGTCCGCCCCGAGGCCCTGGTGCTCTGGGAGGCCCAGTTCGGCGACTTCGTCAACGGCGCCCAGTCGATCATCGACGAGTTCATCTCGTCGGGTGAGCAGAAGTGGGGCCAGCGCTCCTCGGTCGTGCTGCTGCTGCCGCACGGCTACGAGGGCCAGGGCCCGGACCACTCCTCCGCCAGGGTCGAGCGGTTCCTGCAGATGTGCGCCCTGGACAACATGACCGTGGCGCAGCCGACCACTCCGGCGAACTACTTCCACCTGCTGCGCTGGCAGGCGCTGTCGGACCGGCGCAAGCCGCTGATCGTGTTCACGCCCAAGTCGCTGCTGCGGGCCAAGGCCGCGGCCTCGGCGACGGCGGACTTCACCTCGGGCGCGTTCCGGCCGGTGCTGGGCGATGAGACGGTGGATCCGGCGAACGTCAGCAAGGTGGTGCTCTGCTCGGGCAAGGTCTACTACGACCTGGCCGCCGCCCGGGACAAGTCGGGCCGCCAGGACGTGGCCGTGGTCCGGCTCGAACGGCTCTTCCCGTTCCCGGAGAACCCGCTCAAGGCGGAACTGGGGCGTTATGCCCCGGACGTCGAGCTGGTCTGGGCGCAGGACGAGCCGGTCAACATGGGGCCGTGGCCGTACCTGACGCTGCGGCTGACCGAGCGGCCGGACACGCTGGGCGGGCGTCGCCTGCGCCGGGTGTCGCGGACGCCGAACTCGTCGCCGGCGGCCGGTTCGCACGCCGCGCACGACGCCGAGCTCGCCGCGATCGTGGAAGAGATCTTCGGATAGCACGTCGCCGGGAAGTCCCCCACGGCCGCCGCCGTGGGGGACTTCTCCGTATAGGGAGGAAACACTGTGTATTTCACCGACCGGGGCATCGAGGAACTGGTCGAGCGCCGGGGCGAGGAGGAGGTGGCGATGCTCTGGCTGGCCGAGCGGCTGCGCGAGTTCGTCGACCTCAATCCCGACTTCGAGACCCCGATCGAGCGCCTGGCGACCTGGCTGGCCCGGCTGGACGACGAAGACGAGTAACGCGATACATCTTGACTTTCGCCTAACGCGACATATCGTGTTTGTAGTGATGTTCGCGTGAAAGGCACTGCGCCATGTCCCAATGGACCGTAGAGAAACCTGAGCAGCTGACGTTCGGCCCGGTCACCGCGCTGTCGGTGCGGATCGTCGGCGGCCATCTGGCGGTGCTCGCCAGTGATGGGCCGCCCACCCTGGAGGTCAGCGAGATCGGCGGCGCGCCGCTGGTGGTCGAGCACGACGAGGAGGGGCGGCTGACCGTCAGCTACGGCGACCTCACCTGGGAGGGCCTGCTGAGCTGGCTCAGGTCGGGCGACCGGCGCTGCGTGCTCACTCTGACAGTGCCGAAGGACTGCCCGGTGCAGGCCGGGGTGATCACGGCGGGGGCGGTGCTGGCCGGCTTCGAGGGCACCACCCGGGTCAAGAGCGTGTCTGGAAATATCGTGCTTGATGGGGTGAGCGGCAGCATCACCGCCGACACCGTGGCGGGCACGGTGGAGAGCCGGGCGCTGGCCGGGGATCTGACCTTCAGCAGCGTCTCGGGCGAGCTGACCGTGGCCGACGGCCTGCCGCACCGGCTGCGCGCCAAGACGGTGACCGGCCGGATCACCGCCGACCTGGAGCTGGCCCCGACCGGCAACGTCACCTTCACCAGCATCTCGGGCCCGGTGTTCGTCCGGCTGCCCCGTACGGTGCACACCGACGTGTCCCTCAAATCCACCTCCGGCACGCTGGAGAGCGAGTTCCCCGGGCTCGTGAACGGCGGCGGCCCCGGGCAGCGGTCGCTGTCCGGCCGGTTGGGCGGGGGCATGGCCTCGCTCCGGACCACCACCGTGTCGGGCGACATCACCCTGCTAAGTAAGGAAACACAGGCATGAGTCCCGTTTTCGGGCATGGACGGCTCCGGCTCTATCTGCTGAAGCTGCTGGAGGAGAGCCCGCGGCACGGTTACGAAGTGATCCGGCTGCTCCAGGACCGGTTCCTCGGCGTCTACTCCCCCTCCCCCGGCACGATCTACCCCCGGCTGGCCCGGCTGGAGGAGGAGGGCCTGGTCACCCACGAGGTGGTGGAGGGCAAGAAGGTGTTCACCCTCACCGACCTCGGCCGGGCCGAGCTGGCCGACCGGATGGACGAGCTGGCCGAGCTGGAGCGCGAGCTCACCGCCTCGGTCCAGGACATCGCCCGCGAGGTGGGCGAGGACGTGCGGCAGACCGTGCGCTCGCTCCGCCACGAACTCACCCAGATGGCCCGCAACATCAACCCGGACAGCGCCAGGGAGACCAGGGACGCCTGGCGCGACCAGAAGCACGAGTGGCAGCGCCAGCGGGACGAGCAGAAGGACGAGTGGCGGCGGCAGAAGCGGCAGTGGCGGGAGGAGACCGAACGCTGGAAGACCGAGTGGCGGCGGATCTGGACCGACACCTGGTCGATGACCGGCTTCCCGTTCGGCCCAGAACGGCCCGGCGGGGTCTCCGAGGAGCGGGCGACCGCCAACGACGCCTCGCTCGGCCACGCACTGGCCGACTTCGTCTCCGACCTCCGCTCCGCGGCGGCCGAGACCCGGCTGTCAGAGGCCGATCTGGCCGCCTGCCGGGCCATCCTGGACGAGGCCGCGACCCGGATCAAATCCCGCCTCGACTCCTAACTCTGGCCTGGTACGCGATCGGCAGGTAACGCAGCCGTTCGGGCAGCCGGGGCGCGACGGCGGCCACCATCCGGCCGAGCCGCCGCAACCGGCGCTCGTCGGCGGCCGACCAGTCCAGCCCGAGCCGGTCCCGGACGGCCGGCGGCAGCGTCCCCACGATCAGGAACAGGTTGACCCGGTTCGCCCCCAGCGCATGCTGTCCCCACAGCCGCCTGAGCACCCCCGGCAGGTACGGCGGCGCCCCCACCCGCCGGGCCGAGTCGAGCACGTCGTGCGCGGTCGGATGATCCTCCAGCGTGTTGGCCACCATGTCGTCTAAGTACGTCCAGTAGTCGGCGACGGTGGCCGGGAACATGCGTTCCGGCACCTGGAGGATCCGCCCGAGGTGCTTGACCTCCTCGTAGGTCCGCCGCTCCTGCTCCGGGGTGAGCTCCGTGCCGAAGTAGCGGGCCACGGTGACCGTCCGCTCGAACGCGGTCAGGTGCACCCACGCGTACGGCTCCGCCGACAGGGCGTGATATTTCCGGCCCTGGTGGTCGACGCCGCTGATGTCCTTGTGGAGTTCCCGGAGGCGGCGGCCCTCCTCGATCGCCCGTGGGCCGCCGTACACCCAGGTGAGCAGCGAGGTGAGCGAGCGGTCCAGCCGCCCCCACGGATCGGTCCGGTAGACCGACTGCTGGCCCACGGCCGCGCCGATCTGCGGGTGCATCACCTGCATGACCAGCGCGCCGCCGAGCACCAGCATCAGCCGCCGGTCGCCCATGCCCTCCCAGAGCAGCGAGCCGGGCCCGAACGGTTCCACGCGAGTGGTCTCCATATATCCAAGTAAATCTTCACTTATGTGGTGAAGACCACCTTCCCGAACAGTTCACCGGCGTGCATCGCGGCGAAGCCCTCAGCGGCCCGGTCCAGCGGCAGCACCCGGTCGATCACCGGCCGGATCCCGGTCTGGTCCAGGAAGACCGCCAGCCGGGCCAGCTGCTCCCGCGTCCCCATGGTCGAGCCGATGATCGACTTCTGCTGGAAGAAGACCTGGGCCAGCTTGGTCGGCGCGACCATGCCGCTGGTCGCCCCGGAGATCACCACCCGCCCGCCCGGCCGCACCGCGCTGAGCGAGTGGTCCCAGGTGGCCAGCCCGACGGTCTCCATCACCGCGTCCACCCGTTCGGGCAGCCGGGCGCCGCTTTCGAACACCCGGTCAGCGCCCAGCTCCAGGGCCCGCTCCCGCTTCTCCGCCCACCGGCTGGTCGCCCACACCCGCAGTCCCCCCGCCCGCCCCAGCGCGATCAGCGCGGTCGCCACCCCGCCCCCGGCGCCCTGCACCAGCACGGTCGCGCCCGGCTGCACGCCGGCCTTCTCGAACAGCATCCGGTAGGCGGTCAGCCACGCCGTCGGCAGGCAGGCCGCGTCCTCGAATGACAGCCCCGCAGGTTTCGGCACCAGGTTGCCGCGCGGCACCGCGACCTGCTCCGCGAACACGCCGTCGTAGCTCTCCGACAGCAGTGACCGCTTGGGGTCGAGGGTCTCGTCCCCGTGCACCGGCGTCCCGATGACCGCGTGCACGATGACCTCGCGCCCGTCCTCGTCCACCCCGGCCGCGTCGCAGCCGAGCACGATGGGCAGCCGGTCCTGGCTGATCCCCACGCCCTTCAGGGTCCACAGGTCGTGGTGGTTGAGCGCGGCGGCGCGGACCGTGACCGTGGTCCAGCCGTCGGGGACCACCGGGTCAGGGCGCTCGCCGAGCGTCAGGCCCTTGAGCGGGTTGTCGGGATCGGTCTGCGTGGCGGTGACAGCGAACATGCCAGAACATTACTCGGGACGGATCCTGATGCCTTCGAGCGCCCGCGCCACGAAGTCGCGGCGGCCCGACGCCGACACCTGGTAGTCGCCCCGGCAGGTCATGCCGAACGAGCCGGACCTGCGGGTGATCTCGGGCGCGATCCGGGAGCTGCCGTCACAGTCCGGCATGGGCGCGATCACCACCAGCGGGCCGACCCCGCCGCCGATCCAGAGTTGCGGGCCGACCGGCTGCCCGGCCAGGATCCTGCCCGGCTCCATCATCTTGACCGGCGGATCCGTACGGAAGGTGAGGAAGCCATCCGAGGTCACCTCGCCGTGCACGCTCTCGGCCAGGGTGAGCCGCTCCTCGAAGGTGAGCGGCATCGGCTGGTCGCGGAGGGTGATCCGCCAGTCGTCGAAGCCGTACAGCAGGATCTGCCCGCCGCCACCGACCTGGCGCGGCCAGAGCGTCACCGCCGGGGTCAGCCGGCGGATCATGGGACCGCCCGCGACCACCTCCGCGTCGCCCTGATAGGGCGCGACCAGCTCGCGGAAGGCGGTCCCCATCAGCACCGTCGCGTACGGCCGCAGCCCCAGCTCGGCCAGGCGCAACTCGGCCGGATAGCTGACCCTGGCCCGGCTCCCGTCCGGGAAGGCCACCTTGATCGTCCGGGTTTCGCCGCCGCTCGCGTCCGGATGCACCATGTTCACCGTCGGCCGGAACGTGGACAGCGCGGGGAGCGGCGTCGGCGTCGGCTCGGGCGCGGGGGTCTCCCGGCTGAGCAGCACGCCTCCCACCGGAACCGCCACCGCCAGCGCGATCACCACACCCGCGATCCAGCGCCGCCTGGACGGCCGCTGTTCGATCACGTCGAACCTTGCCACAGCGAAATCATGGTCCTTCGGCGCGCGGCTGGCAACCAAAACTTTTGGGACGCCTGTTGCCAGCGGGATGGAAATCGATGGAGACCGGCCCGGAATAACTTGTCAACCGATTCCCGGTAGGCCTGTGACCTGCGAGAACAATTCATAACCGGGGGTTATGAATAACGGAAGGGCCACCAAGCGGAGCCTTCTCGTTATAGCTGCGCCGGACGCGGCGAACGGTCATTAACGTTCTATGCGTTTCCTCTGGATTGGGACGTGCCCTCGAATTCGTCCCAACTGTTTAACGAGAAAGGCGTGAGGTGGATCGCCGCGACGACGGTGCCCTGGTGGGTGCCCGCGCGGCCCGTCCAAGCACGCGGGACTCGTTAAGAAAGGAGTCACATTGATCTCCCGAGCACGGCGTATCTCAATCCCCGTCGCCGGCGCGCTGGTCGCGTTCGGCGTCGTCGGCGCCAGCACCTCCGCCGCCGCGACCGACCCCCAGGACGTCACCGCCAAGGCGGCCGTCACCACCGCGGACGCGGCCACCGCGTTCTGGACGCCCGAGCGGCTTCGGGCGGCCAAGGACCGCACCGAGGAACTGGGCAACTCCGTCAAGGGTTCCGGCCAGCCCAGCTCGGCCGAGCCGGACGGAAAGCCCGGCCTGGTCCCGCCGATCGGCGGCGAGGCGAAGACGTCCAACAAGAGCAAGCAGGTCAACCTGCCCAACACGGTCGGCCGGGTGTTCTTCACCCTGCCGGGCAAGAACCCCTTCGACCCGAAGAGCTGGAAGTACTGCTCGGGTACTTCGCTGCAGGGCAAGTACCGCAACGTCGTCGCCACCGCGGGACACTGCGTGTACGACCCCGCCAGCAACCGGTTCTACGACAACTGGATCTTCATCCCGTCGTACTGGGATGGGAACCAGGCCTGGGAGGGCAAGACCCCGTACGGGATCTACCCCGCCAAGTGGTACCAGGCGCACGACGACTTCGTGGTGAAGGAGGACTTCGACTACGACTACGCGTTCGTCAACGTCGCCTCCGGATTCAAGGTCAGCTGGGACAAGGGGAAGCTCACCAAGACGCCGGTCGGACGGCTCGGTGACAACGTGGGCGGCCAGGGCTTCACCTGGAACCGCAGCACCAAGGTCACCGTGTTCTCCTTCGGCTACCCCGCGGGCCCGCACCCCGACGGCGACCGTCCCTTCACCGGGCGGACGATGAAGTGGTGCTACGGCAAGACCGCGCCGATGCCGGCTGCTGCCAAGTTCAACGTGCAGGAGCACATCGGGATCAAGTGCGGCATGACCGCGGGCGCCAGCGGCGGCCCCCTGCTCCTGAACTACAAGAGCAAGAGCCGCACCGGCTACCTCAACGGTGTCAACAGCATCGCCTGGGACACCGACGGAAACGACCGGTACGACCGTCTGTCCTCGCCGTACTTCAACAGCGAGACCTACGACGTCTACAAGGTCGCGGCCAACCGGTGGACCCAGTGATCCATCGATAGCGACCAAAAAGGGCCCGGCTCGCCTGAGCCGGGCCCTTCGCGCTGTCAGAAGTCGAAGATCGGGCCGGTCATCGCGCGCAGTTCGCACGCGTTCCCGTAGGTACGCTCGAATGAGAACGTTCCACCATCCCAGCTGCCGGTGGCGGTGACCGTGACCGGATCGAAGATCAGCGTGCAGACGGTGCCGTCCGGCTCCAGCACGGAGAGGTCCCCCCTGACCTTGGCCAGTTTGGCGCACGCCTCCGCGGCTTTGGGGTGGGTGCCGCGCGGCGGCGAGCAGGCCAACAGCGCCACCCGGGTGAACGGCCGCCGGGAGTCGGATTTGGCGATGGTGAGGACGAAAGCCCTGACTTTTCCGGGTAGCGCGCTATCAGCGGAGATATCAGGCTGGACCGCTGGCGGCGGCGTGGCCGCCGTACAGGTCGCGATGATGGTGGCGGCGAGCAGGGCGGCCAGACGGCCGCCAGACGGCTTGATCATGAGCGCAACGATCTCCCCGGGTCACAGGATGATCAAGCGCCCACTCCGCACCATGGGGAAATCTGACGCAGTCCAGTCTCGTTCGGTTCCCGTTGTTTCATAACGAGAAGGCCAAGAAGGTGTGCCGAACACCTGTTGATCTGGAAAAATCACCCCTTACGATCGATATCACCAGCGGAAAGGCCCCCCGATGTCCAGGCGAACCCCCCTCACCGCCCTCGGCGTGAGCGTGGCCGCCGTGCTCGTGGCGTCGGGACCGGCCCTCGCGCAGGCTCCCCAGACCCAGCTTCCAGGCGACGTGGTGACGTACCCGCTCGGCTCTTCCAGCGCCGAGATGCAGCGGATCGCCGCGTACTGGACGCCGGAACGCCTCAGGTCGGCGAGCACGTACGTGCCGAGCACCAAGCCCTCCGCCAGCGCGCGGGCCGCCCCCTCGATCGCCGAGGTCGTGCCGTCCGGCAAGAGAGCCGCCAAGGCTCCCAAGAAGAAGGAGCCCGGCGAGCCGCCCATGGTCGGCAAGGTCTTCTTCAAGCTCGGCGCCAAGGAGTACTGGTGCTCCGGCTCGGTGGTGCACTCCAAGAACCGCAACCTGGTGGCCACCGCCGGCCACTGCGGCTACTCGCTCCCGCAGAACCGCCCGGTGGAGAACTGGATCTTCATCCCGTCGTACGCCAACGGCAGCACCGACGCCGGGATCTACGTCGGCCACACCCTCTTCCTGCACCTGGACTATCCCGGCAAGGGCGACTTCGACCGGGACTACGCGTTCGTCACCGTGCACCGCGGTTTCACCTGGAAGACCACCTCGGGCGGTTATCAGCGGACCGACGTCGGCCGCCTGGAGGACAAGGTTGGCGCGTTCCGATTCGCCGCGACGAAGGGCACCTCGCTGGCGGTCAACGCGTTCGGCTACCCGGCGGGGGCGCATCCGGACGGGAGCCGGCCGTACAACGGGCAGGCGGTCCGGGCCTGTAGCGGGGTCACCGACCGCAAGTACGTGACCGCGCCGACCTACCTGCTCAGCCACGGCGTGCTGCTGCGCTCCTGCGGCTTCACCGCCGGGGCCAGCGGCGGCCCCTGGGTGCTCAACTACGACCGGGCCAGGCGGACCGGGTTCCTCAACGGCGTGACCAGCCTGACCTGGAACGTCAACGGCGACGGCCGGCTGGACGCGATCTCGACGCCGTTCTTCAACGCCATCACCCAGCGGGTCTACAACGAGGCGGCCAAACAGGCCACCGGGTAAGTGGTCTGCAAGCCACTTGAAGGCGCTGGTCTTTACCTTCATCCCAGCACACCCTCTGGCTTGAAGGAGTCCCATGCACACCCGTGCGAAGAACCTCGTCCTCCTCACCGCGTCAGCCGGCTTACTGAGCGCCGCGCTGGTCTCCCCCGCCGCGGCCGCCGACGACGTCGCCGCCGACCCGCTGGCCGGCAGCGGCATCGCCGCCTGGAACGTCGTCGCCTTCTGGTACGCGCAGAGTAAGGCCAACCTCCTCGCGGCCACTCCCTACGACGTGGAGACGAAGGTCGTCGCCAAGCACCTCTCCAAGGGCGGCCCGGCCGCCGACGGCAAGCCCGGCAAGGTCGAGCCCATCGGCGGCGCCGGCCCCACCAGCTCCAAGAACGTCAACCTGCCCAAGACCACCGGCAAGGTCTTCTTCCTGGACGCCGACAAGAACCCGCACTGGTGCACCGCCACCTCGCTCCAGTCCAAGTACCGCAACCTGGTCGCCACGGCCGGCCACTGCGTCTACGACACCGAGTCCAACGCGGCCACCATGAAGTACTGGATCTTCGTGCCCGGCTACTACCAGGGCAAGACCCCGTGGGGCATCTACGTGGGCAAGCAGGCCTTCACCCACTACGACTTCGACGTGTACGAGGACTTCGACCGCGACTACGCCTTCGTCACGGTCTACAACGGCCTGAAGGCCCCGCACAGCGGCGGCCCGGTCGACGGCGACTGGAAGCAGGTCAGCAAGACCGAGTACGACAAGTACCGCAGCTACGGCAGCAACCCGTGGGTGGTCAGCCACTACACCAAGAAGGTCGGCAGCAAGTACTACATCTGGAAGTTCGTCGACGCCGGCCGCCTCGGCGACAACGTCGGCGGCCAGGGCATCGCCTGGAACCAGAGCCGCACCGTCAGCGACTACGTGTTCGGCTACCCGAGCGGCTCGCACCCGGACGGCAACTACGCCTACTCCGGCCAGACCCAGAAGTGGTGCTACGGCAAGACCTTCGGCGCCTCGGCCGCCGCCATCAAGGCGGAGGAGCTGCTCGGCATCAAGTGCAGCTTCACCGGTGAGGGCTCGTCGGGCTCTGCCTGGCTCTACAAGTACAGCAACAGCACCCGCCGCGGCTTCCTGAACGGCGTGACGGCCGCGGTCTCCGACACCGACGGCAACGACCGGATCGACACCAGCCTCTCGCCGTACTTCGACGGGGAGACCTACGACATCTACAAGCACGCGGCCAACCTGTGGTCGGGTTCCATCGCGTAACAACCCCAGATAACCCCAGAGACCGAAGGGCCCGGCTGCGGCGCACACCAAGCCGGGCCCTTCGCATGCCCTGACTTTTGACTCAGAAAAATTGGCGTAAAACCAGGTAAACCAAAGGGCTCGCTCAAACGACAGGGCCTCTATAGGTTGTGTGATCTGCGTCACACTCGAAAGTGGCCCGTTCCACAGCGGCCTCACCTGCCCCTGGGCCCCGGGGAGCCTCACCAGGCCATTCAGCTGCCCAAATACCGCCAGCACCGGGCAAACCAATAGTTTTTCCGGCAGTCAACTGAATAACGGGAATATCTCGGGTACTCAGCGTAATGATCCGACTCCGGCGATCGGCTTATCGTTCCCAAGATCCGCGCGATATGGTCCGGGCTATCCCTTTCCTGACGCATGGGACGCAAGAAGCGTTCCACGACAGACCAAGGAGTTCCCCCATGAAGCGCACTCTCGCCTTTGGTGGCGTTGTCGCCACCGCTGGCCTCCTGGCCGCGGGCCTCGCCGCCCCCGCCCAGGCCTCCGGTGACGTGGTCGGCACCCCGCTGGCCAACACCGGTCTCGCCGCGTACGAGATCACCGCGTTCTGGCTCACCGAGCGCGCGGCCAACCTCGTCGCTGCCACGCCTTACGACGTGGAGACGAAGATCGTCGCCAAGCACATCTCCACCGGCGGCCCGGCTGCGGACAGCAAGCCCGGCGTCGTCCCGGCGATCGGCGACGAGAAGAAGACCACCTCGAAGTCGAAGAACATCAACCTGCCCAAGACCACGGGCAAGGTGTTCTTCAGCGACGGGTACGAGTGGGTCAAGGTGCCCAACACCGAGAACCGCTGGTACAAGAAGGCGAAGAACCCGCACTGGTGCACCGCTACGTCGATCCAGTCGGCGTACAAGAACCTGGTCGCCACCGCGGGTAGCTGCGTCTACGACACCGTCGGCAACAAGTCCACGATGGACAACTGGATCTTCGTCCCGGGTTACTACCAGGGCAAGACCCCGTGGGGCATCTACGTGGGCAAGCAGGCCTTCACGCACTACGACTTCGACGTCTACGAGGACGGCGACCGCGACTACGCGTTCGTCACCGTCTACAACGGCGTCAAGGGCCTGCACGACGGCAGCGCCGTACTGGGCGGGTACAAGGAAGTGTCGAAGGCTGTCTACGACAACTTCCCGTACGCGTGGAAGGAGAAGGGCTACTACTGCTGGTTCTTCAACGGCAAGTACTACGTCTGGGCGTTCGAGGACGCTGGTCGTCTCGGCGACAACGTCGGTGGCCAGGGCCTCGCCTACAACCAGAAGGTCGGCAAGCCGGTCTTCGTGTTCGGTTACCCGAGCGGGTCGCACCCGGACGGCAACTACGCCTACTCCGGCCAGACCCAGAAGTGGAGCTACGGCAAGACCTTCGCTGCCAGCGCTTCGGCCATCAAGGCTGAGGAGCTCATCGGGGTCAAGTCGTCCTTCACCGGCGAGGGCTCGCTCGGTTCGTCGTGGCTGGCCGGGTACAAGAACACCCGCCGTCTCGGCTACCTGAACGGTGTCACCATCGGCGTCTCCGACACCGACGGCAACAACCGTTACGACACCAGCATCTCCCCGTACTTCGACGGTGAGACCTACGGCGTCTACAGCGCGGCCAAGAACCTGTGGTCCGGCTCGATCGCGGTTCCGTCCTACAGCTAGGACGGGGTCGGGTTACTGGAACCTGACTGACACCACACTCTGAAGGGTCCGGCCTTGGCCGGGCCCTTCATTGTTGTCGGGGCCCGGCTGGGAATCTCCGGGGAGCCCTCTGGGGACCTCTGGGGAGAGTGCTGGGAGGGGCCTTAGACGCCTGGATCGCTCCTGCGGTGCCATTTGGAAACTGTGATTTACGTCACATCGCGTAAACCTCGCGGGCACCCCGCGCCTCCCCGTGCACCACCCCACCGTCCGTAAATCCAGTCAATGATCTGGCCAAACGTCGCTGCGGCATCACAGCTTGACCACCCCGCCTGACTGATCACGGAACCGTAACGGGAATCCGGGGCCTTCCGGGCACCCCCGAACGACTACCCGTTCCCAAGATCGGCACTGTAAATTCCGGGCTATCCCTTTCCTGACGCATGGGACGCATGAGGCGTTCCACGACAGACCAAGGAGTTCCCCCATGAAGCGCACTCTCGCCTTTGGTGGCGTCATCGCCACCGCCGGCCTCCTCGGAGCCGGCCTCGCGGCTCCCGCCGGCGCTGCCGGTGACGTGGTCGGCACCCCGCTGGCCACCACCGCGATCGCTGGCAAGAACATTGCGGCGTTCTGGTTTGCCGAAGGTGCGGCCAACCTGATCGCCGCTACGCCTTACGACGTTGAGACCAAGATCGTCGCCAAGCACATCTCCACTGGCGGCCCGGCTGCGGACAGCAAGCCCGGCGTCGTCCCGGCGATCGGCGACGAGAAGAAGTCGACGGCCAAGTCGAAGAACATCAACCTGCCCAAGACCTCGGGCAAGGTGTTCTTCCTCGGCTCTGACTTCAAGCCGCACTGGTGCACCGCCACGTCGATCCAGGCCGCCTACAAGAACCTGGTCGCCACCGCTGGTAGCTGTGTCTACGACACGGTTTCCAACAAGGCCACGCTCGACCGCTGGGTGTTCGTCCCGGGTTACTACCAGGGCAAGACCCCGTGGGGCGTGTACGTCGGCAAGCAGGCGTTCACCCACTACGACTTCGATGTGTACGAGGACGGCGACCGCGACTACGCGTTCGTCACCGTGTACAACGGTCTGAAGCTGCCGCACGGTGGTTTCGCCGACATCAAGAAGCCGTCCGACATCGGCTCCTTCGCCGAGGTCACCGAGGCCGTGTACAACACGTACTCGCCGTGGGCGCGCTGGAAGGTCGGCAGCAAGTTCTACGTCTGGAAGTGGATCGACGCTGGCCGCCTCGGCGACAACGTCGGTGGCCAGGGCCTGGCCTACAACCAGAAGGTCGGCAAGCCGGTCTTCGTGTTCGGTTACCCGAGTGGGTCGCACCCGGACGGCAACTACGCCTACTCCGGCAAGACCCTCAAGTGGAGCTACGGCAAGACGTTCGCCGCCAGCGCCGCCGCCATCAAGGCGGAGGAGCTCATCGGTGTCAAGTCGTCCTTCACCGGCGAGGGCGCGCTCGGCTCGTCCTGGCTGGCCGGGTACAAGAACACCCGCCGTCTCGGCTACCTGAACGGTGTCACCATCGGCGTCTCCGACACCGACGGCAACAACCGTTACGACACCAGCATCTCCCCGTACTTCGACGGTGAGACCTACGGCGTCTACAGCGCGGCCAAGAACCTGTGGTCCGGCTCGATCGCGTAGCGTTCAGCCAGCAGTGAGCGAAGGGCCCGGCCATCGGCCGGGCCCTTCGTTTTGCCCGGAATCATCAGATAAATCATGAAATCCGCAACAGTCGAGCGATCTTAGACGTAACGAGGCACCCAATCGGTGCCATCTGAGCACTGTGATTTGCGTCACAGCGCCGACGCGGCGCCGGCCCCTCTTGTCACAGGACCATCTCGGACTCCACGGTCATCATCCAGTCAACCAACTGGACAAACGTCGCTTTAGCATCACGACTTGACAAGAAATCCTGACATGTCACGAAATGATAAAGCGCACATGGGCGTCACACGGTCCCCTCTGAACGGGTTCCTATGGCCAAGATCCGCACGATAAGTTCCGGGCTATCCCTTTCCTGACGCATGGGACGCAAGACGTGTCCCACGACAGACCAAGGAGAACCCCCTTGAAGCGCACTCTCGCTCTGGGTGGCGTCGTGACCGGCCTGCTGGCCGCCGCGATCGTCAGCCAGCCCGCCACCGCCAGCTCCGACGTCGCCAGCGACACGCTGGCGAACACCGGTATCGCGGCGTACAACGTTGCCGCCTTCTGGCTGGGCAACAAGGCGGAGAACCTCGTCGGCGCAACGCCGTACAACGTGGAGACCAAGGTCACCGCCAAGCACGTGTCCACAGGCGGACCGGCGGCCGACAGCAAGCCTGGCGTCGTCCCGGCCATTGGCGACGAAAAGAAGTCCACCTCCACGTCGAAGAACGTCAACCTGCCCAAGACCCAGGGCAAGGTGTTCTTCACCGTTCCGGACGGCTCCGACAGCGACACCAAGCCCGACGCGCGCTGGTGCACCGCCACCTCCGTGCAGTCGACCTACCGCAACCTGGTCGCGACCGCCGGCCACTGTGTCTACGACACGGTGACCAACAAGGCCACCCTCGACCAGTGGGTCTTCGTGCCGGGCTACTACGACGGCAAGGTCCCGTGGGGCCTGTACGTGGGCAAGCAGGCTTTCACCCACTACGACTTCGATGTCTACGAGGACGGCGACCGCGACTACGCGTTCGTCACCGTCTACAACGGCATCAAGTACGTCCCCCGGCCGGGCGAGACCGGCACGCCTTTCGTGCCGTCCGCGACCCTGACCGACTGGCGCGAGGTCACCAAGGCCGTCTACGACAACCCGGCCATCTGGTCGGGCTTCAAGTGGACCAACGGTGGCAAGTACTACCTGCGGAAGTTCACTGACGCCGGTCGTCTCGGCGACAACGTCGGCGGCCAGGGCCTGGCCTACAACCAGGCGGTCGGCAAGCCCGTCTTCGTGTTCGGCTACCCGAGCGGCTCCCACCCGGACGGCAACTACGCCTTCTCTGGCAAGACCCTCAAGTGGTCGTACGGCAAGACCTTCGCCGCGAGCGCCGCGAGCCGCAAGGCCGAGGAGCTCATCGGCGTCAAGTCCAGCTTCACCGGCCAGGGCTCGCTCGGCTCGGCGTGGCTGGCGGGCTACAAGAACACCCGTCGCCTCGGTTACCTGAACGGCGTCACCAGCGCCGTCTCCGACACCGACGGCAACAACCGCATCGACACCTCGGTCTCGCCGTACTTCGACGGTGAGCTGTACGGCGTCTACAGCGCGGCCAAGAACGTCTGGTCGGGCTCGATCGCGTAGCGATCTGCTTGCGAAAGGCCGGGCGCGACGTCGCCCGGCCTTTTGTGCGCAGTTAGACGGATTCGTCGCCCTCGTTGTAGGTTCCCAGTGATCCATTTCTGACGTATGGGGCGCAAGAGGCGAACCACGACAGACTGAGGAGTTCTCCCCCCAATGAAGCGCATCACCGCAGTCAGCGGCTTAGTGGCCGCGGGCGGCCTGCTGGCCGCCTCGTTCACCGGCGCCGCCAACGCCGCACCCAAGTTCACCACCTCGGCCAAACTGAACACCCCCGCCCAGGCCGCGGCCACCCTGGAGTTCTGGACCTCGGACGGCGGCGCCAACCTCAAGGCCGCCGACCCCTTCGGCCTGGAGCACAAGCGGGTGCCCAAGCACGTCTCCACCGGCGGGCCCGCCGCCGACGGCAAGCCCGGGGTGGTCCCGGCCACCGCCGACATCCCCGCGGCCGCCGCCAAGACCAAGAACGTCAACCTGCCCAAGTCCACCGGGCGGGTCTTCTTCGTGGTCGGGGACGACCTCTACTCCTGCTCCGCGTCCTCGGTGCAGTCGACGTACAAGAACCTGGTCGCCACGGCCGGGCACTGCGTCTACGACCCGGTGGGCAACACCGGCACCCTCGACAAGTGGATCTTCGTGCCCGGCTACTACCAGGGCAAGTCGCCCTGGGGCGTCTACATCGGCAAGCAGGCTTTCACTCACTACGACTGGGACGTCTACGAGGACGCCGACCGCGACTACGCTTTCGTCACCGTCTACAACGGCATCGCCAGGTCCAAGGGCCAGTGGATCGATGTCGGCCCGCTCGGCGCCAAGGTCGGCGGCCAGGGCCTGGCCTACAACCAGGCGGTCGGCAAGGCCACCTACGTCTTCGGCTACCCGACGATGGCGCACGAGGACGGCGACTACGCCTACACCGGCCACACCCTCAAGTACTGCTACGGCAAGACGCAGTACCCGCTGGTGGAGTCGTCGGTGAAGGTCGAGGAGCACGTCGCGCTCCGCTGTTCGATGACCGGCGGCGCGTCCGGCGGCCCGTGGCTGATCGGCTACAGCTCCAACCGGCGGCTCGGGTACATCAACGGCGTCACCAGCCTCGGCGGCGACACCGACGGCAACCTGCGCAGCGATCTGATCACCTCGCCCTACTTCGACAGCGAGACCTTCGGCGTCTACAAGGCCGCGGCCCCGCTGTGGTCGGGCTCGATCGTGAAGAAGGACGGCACGCTCGGCCTCACCGAAGTCAAGTAGCATCCCCGGGGTCCGGCCCAGGCCGGACCCCGGTCTCCAGCACCGCCGCCACCGCAGGTTCCCGCTCGTACGGGCCGAGCCGGCGGCACAGATCCTCCAGCGAGGAGCGGGTCCTGGCCGACTCCAGGCCCTCGCCCAGCGCGACCGCCTCGACCGCCACCACGCAGGCCTGCTCGACCTCGCCGGCCAGCACGTGCGCGGAGGCCAGCAGGGTCAGGTTGAACATCCGGCCGCGCACGTACCGCCCGTCCATCTCCAGCGACCTGGTGGCGTGCCTGACCGCGTGCGGCCCATCGCCGAGATCGCGGAAACACTGCGCGAACCTGGCCGACAGGTAGGCCTCGTCGAAGTAGCCGATCCACTCGGGCTCGTTCCCGCCGGCCCGCCGGTCGAAGGCGAGCTCGGCCGCGTGCAGCGCGTGCGCGCAGGCGGCCGGGTCGGCCAGCAGGGCGTGCGCGTGGGCCTCCAGCGCGTACGCCTCGGCCTGGAGCGCGGCCACGCCGGAGCTGCGGGCCGCCACCTGGGCCGCTCTGGCCAGGTCGAGCCCGTGCCTGGGCTGGCCGACGTAGAGGGCCTGGTGGCTCATCCCGGCCAGGATCTCGCCGCCCAGGCCGTCGTCACCGGCCCGGCGGGCCAGCCGGAGCGCCTGGATCAGGTAGCGCTGGGCCAGGCCGTGCTGTTCCAGGTCGTAGGCCATCCAGCCGGCCAGCCGGGTGAGTTCGGCGGCGGCTCCGGCCAGGGCGCGGCCGGTGGCTTCGCCGTACGAGCCGGCCAGCAGCGGCCCCACCCCCGTGTCCAGATATTTCACGACCGCGGCGCGGACCCTGCCGCCGCCGAACCGGTTGTCGAGCTCCCCGAACGACCGCGTGACCTCGCGGATCGCGCCGACGTCCGAGGCGCCCACCCGGCGGCTGCCGGCCACCGGGGACGGCTCCTCGCCGGGGAAGGTCAGCCAGCGCACGATCCCCGCGGAACCCGCGCCGATCGCGAACGTGGAGTCGATCAGGAACCGGCGTCTTTCCACGTCGGCCCGCCAGAGTGCTGTCACGATCCGCACGCCCTCCTGCCACGAGTGGGAGAATTCCTGTCCGAGGTCGAGGGGCGTCGCTTCGCGGGGCATACCGATGTCCTCGGCGGAGACCGGCCGGCCCAGGCGCAGCGAGAGGATCTCCGCGAGCAGCCCCGGCACGGGGTCGCGCGGGCGCTGGCCACTGATCCAGCGCAGCACCGAACTGTGGTCATACCGGAGACCGAGCAGGCCACGGGCCTGTCCGAGGTCGTTCAGACGGCGGGCCAGGCCCTTGTGGGACAGGCCCGCCTCGGTGATGTGCCGGTGTAATGACGGATTGGGCTCGCGTCGCATCGCTCTCCCCCGGTAACGGAGAGCTTTTGTTATAGCACTTTCTGTTAAAGGAATCTCAAATTTACTTGCGAGCCACTCCGTCGAGCCGGGCCTGGCCGGCCACCGCGGCGGTCACGGCCGGGGCCACCCGGGCGTCGAACGGCGACGGGATGACGTAGTCGGCGGCCACCTCGTCGCCGACCACGTCGGCCAGCGCGATGGCCGCGGCCACCTTCATGTTCTCGGTGATCGTGGTGGCCCGCACGTCCAGCGCGCCGCGGAAGACGCCGGGGAAGGCGAGCACGTTGTTGATCTGGTTCGGGAAGTCGGAGCGGCCGGTGGCGACCACCCGGGCGTACTTGGCGGCGACCTCCGGGTGCACCTCGGGGGTCGGGTTGGACAGCGCGAACACGATCGAGCCGGCCGCCATCCCGGCGATGGCCGCCTCGGAGACGGTCGCGCCGGACAGCCCGATGAACACGTCGGCCCCGGCCAGCGCCTGCTCGGTGGAGCCCTTCAGCCCGCGCCGGTTGGTGTCCCTGGCCAGCGCGTCCTTGATCGGGTTCATCCCCTCGCGGCCTTCGAAGAGCAGGCCCTTGCTGTCGGCCACCGCGATGTCGCCGATCCCGGCGTTGACCAGGATCCGGGTGACCGCCACCCCCGACGCGCCCGCGCCCGCCACCACCGCGCGCAGCTCGGACAGCGGGCGGCCGGTCAGCCGGGCGGCGTTGCGCAGCGCGGCCAGCACCACGATCGCGGTGCCGTGCTGGTCGTCGTGGAAGACCGGGATGGACAGCAGCGCGCGCAGCCGCTCCTCGATCTCGAAGCAGCGCGGCGCGCTGATGTCCTCCAGGTTGATGCCGCCGAAGGAGGGCGCCAGCCGGGCCACCGTCTCGACGATCTCGTCGACCCCGGTGCAGGCCAGGCAGATCGGCACCGAGTCGACCCCGCCGAACTCCTTGAACAGCAGCGCCTTGCCCTCCATGACCGGCATGGCGGCGGCCGGGCCGATGTCCCCGAGCCCGAGCACGGCGGTGCCGTCGGAGACCACGGCGACCACGTTGGAGGTCCAGGTGTAGTCCTGGGCCAGTTCGGGATTGTCGGCGATGGCGCTGCACACCCGCGCGACCCCTGGCGTGTACGCCAAGGCCAGGTCGTCCGCGTTGCGCACCGGAATGGTGGAACGGATCTCCAGCTTGCCGCCCCGATGCAGGGCGAACGCCGGATCAAGATCGAGCGCTTCGAGGGAAGCAGTCATTGATGACCCCAGTTGTCTAGAAAGCACGTTAGACGCCGCAAGAGAACGAGGGCCCAGGCATGGGTATATGCCCCTGCGCCGTCGCCGTTGACGGTGTCTCCTGACGGGGTACGGGGGTCACCCGCGTGTCGTTGATTGTGCCACATGCTGAGATGGCGACACCCGGGCGGGGCATCCAAGCAGCGGAGGGAGATTTACCACCGTCACAACCCCTTTGGAACTTTCCTCAACCATGTAATACTCAAAGTCCGGAGTCACTTCTTACAAGGTCTCACGGTGGATCTGACGTCTTATGCAGAACTCGCCGTGCTTCTGGTCAACCGGAAGCACGGGCTGAGGAGCCTCGAAGCGCTTCGCGATCTCCTGTCCGAGACGGGCAGGACCGAGGCCGCCGCCCGCGCGACGCGGCGCGATCTGGACGCTATTTGCGAACTCCGCGAAGAGCTCACCGGGGTGTTCGAGTCGGCCGCGCAGGGGGATGCGGCCGATGTGGTCGAACGCCTCAACGGTTTACTGGTCCGCCATCCGGTGCATCCGCAAATTTCCGGTCATGACGGGCAGTCCTGGCATATGCACCTGACCGAGGGCGGCCGGGTCGCCGACGCCGTCGCGGTCGGCTCGGTGATGGGCCTGGCCAGCGTGGTGACCGGGCTCGGCCCCGACCGCCTGGGCATCTGCCAGGCGCCCCCGTGCCGCAACGCCTACCTGGACACCTCGTCCAACAAGTCCCGCCGGTACTGCTCGGAACGCTGCGCCAGCCGGGCCAACGTGGCCGCCTACCGAGCTAGGAAGCGGAACGCCTGACCGGCCAGTAGCGCAGCAGCACCCGGCCGAGGACGTCCTGCTCGGGGACGGCGCCGTAGTCCCAGCTGTCCTGCCGTCCCGCGGCCCGCTGGTTGTCGCTCTCCAGCCACCAGCCCCCGTCGGTACGGCGGAACGCGCGCTTCACGATCAGGCCGTGCGGGCGGCGGGCGATGACCAGATCGCCGGGACGGACCGGGGCGCGGAGCCGTACCAGCAGGCAGTCACCAGGGCGAAGACCCGGCAACATCGAATCTCCGGCCACTCGGACGGTGGTGAACATGATCAGCCTCGGCGAGGGGAGTACGGTTGGATGTTGTAGCCAGTCTGAGGAAAGGAAACCCCGATGCTTGCCAAGCACGTGGCATCGGCCCATTGTGACCTGCCGTGCGGTGTCTACGACCCCGCGCAGGCCCGCATCGAGGCCGAATCGGTGAAGGCCATCATGGCCAAGTACGCCGACAACGATGACCCGGTTTTCCGCTCGCGCGCGCTCTCCATCAAGGAGGAGCGGGCCGAGCTGGTCAAGCACCACCTCTGGGTGCTGTGGACGGACTACTTCAAGCCGCCGCACCTGGAGACCTACCCGCAGCTCCACCAGCTGTTCTGGGACGCCACCAAGCTGGCGGGCGCGGCCGGCGCCAAGGGCACGGTCGACCTCGGCAAGGCCGACGACCTGCTCGCCAAGGTCGACGAAATCTCCAAGATCTTCTGGGAGACAAAGGCGGCCTAACCTTTGCCAAGCCGGGCAAGCCCGCCGTGCCGAAGGCGCGGCCAAAGTGACGGACCCCGCGCGAAAGTCGTGCGGGGTCCTCGCATTTCGGGCATCGGCGCGTCCAAGCCGAGCAATCCGGTGCCGAGGGCGGTAGGTTGCAGGGAAGCGGCCCCCAAAGAACTCGGCCGACAGGGCAAGGAGGAACGTGACCGACGCAACTGATGTCACAGGGGATCTGGCTGGGATCAGGGACGCGGTGAGCGTCCGGCTGCCCGCCGCCAGCGCCTATCTGTCCGTGCTGCGGACGGCTACGGCCGGCCTCGCCGCCCGGCTCGATTTCACGCTCGACGAGATCGAGGACCTGCGGATCGCGGTGGACGAGGCGTGCGCCATGCTGCTCAGGCAGGCGGTGCCGGGCACCGATCTCACGGCTGAGTTCGAGCTGACCGGGCAGGAGATGTCGATCCGGGTCGAGGTCAGCACGGTCGGCATCGCCGAGCCCAAACGCGATGACTTCGCCTGGATGGTGCTCACCGCACTCGCCGACGACGTCGACGCCGTGTCCGACTCCCCCGATCACATGGCGATCGTGCTGCGCAAGCGGCGAGGCGCGGCGAGGCCGGCGTGACGGAAAGGACCCGTGCCATGGCCTCCAGCGACTCCGGCGTGCCGGATCGGGTGCGCGCGCGCACGCTGTTCGGAGAGCTGGCGGAGCTGCCGACCGACGACCCGCGCCGTCAGCGCATCCGTGACGAGCTCGTGGAGCTCCATCTGCCGCTGGTGGAGTATCTGGCCCGCCGGTTCCGCAACCGCGGCGAGTGGCTGGACGACCTCACCCAGGTGGCCACCATCGGCCTGATCAAGTCGATCGACCGGTTCGACCTGGGCCGGGGTGTGGAGTTCTCGACGTACGCGACGCCGACCATCGTCGGTGAGATCAAGCGGCACTTCCGCGACAAGGGCTGGGCGGTCCGGGTGCCGCGCCGCCTGCAGGAGCTCAAGCTGTCGCTGACCAAGGCGATCAGCGAGCTGTCCCAGCGGGAGGGCCGCGCGCCCACCGTGGCCGAGCTGGCCGCGCACCTGCAGATGACCGAGGAAGAGGTGCTGGAAGGCCTGGAGTCGGCGAACGCCTACTCGACGGTCTCCCTGGACGCGCCCGACTCGGGCGACGACGACGCGCCGGCCGTGTCCGACTCGCTGGGCATCGTGGACGAGTCACTGGAAGGGGTCGAATACCGGGAATCGCTCAAACCGCTACTCGAACGGCTGCCGCCGCGCGAGAAGCGCATTCTGCTGCTCCGGTTCTTCGGCAACATGACCCAGTCCCAGATCGCCACCGAACTGGGCATCTCGCAGATGCACGTCTCCCGGCTGCTGGCCCGCACGCTCACCCAGCTCCGTGAAGGCCTGACGGCCGAGGATTGAGACCGCGCGCACCCGGCGTGCGCGCGGTCGATCATGCTCGTGGCGACAACGTTCAACCCCGCGCTCAGTTCGCGGCGTGCTCCTGCGTGAGCAGGGCGCCCAGCCGTTCCACGGCCGGGCGGGACTCGATGTGCAGGCGGCCGACGTCCAAGCCCTCGTCGGCCAGCACCGCCAGCAGCGCCACCTGCCCGACCGCGTAGACGACGATGTATCCGCCGCGACAGCGGATCACCACCTCACGCAGTTCGCCCATGCCGACCTCGTGGCCGGTGCGCTTGCCCAGGCCCAGCGTGGCCGCCGCGAGCGCGGACACCACCTCCGGCTGAGCTCCGTCGGTGTCGGCGACCACCAGCAGCCCGTCCACGGTGGCGACCGCGGATTCCATGACCCCGGTGACTTGGTCGCGAAGCCAATGCAACTCGGAAAGTAACGCGTTGTGCGCCATGTTCTGACCTTCTATTTCTTTGGTGCGGGAGTGTGGTGCCAAGCCGCCTCTCACGGCCCTTGGAGCGCTAGGGCGGTCGGGATGTCAGGCTTCCGGCTCATCGTCAGGGTTCTTGTCTGGGCGCACCGCGAGGTCAGGCGGGATGCGCGGGCCAAGCAGCGGACGGCGACCGTCCGGCTTGCCGGTCTGGGGTGGCAGCACTTTGTTGACCTTGCTGGAGCCCCGCCGGCGTTGCGGCAGCGAGGGGGGCTTCGTCGGGTCTTCGGCTGACACGGCCGGGCGGGTCCGCAGCTCCGGCGGGCTGGGTTCCAGCAGCCCGGCCTCGGCCAGCGAGGCGATCTCCTGCATGATCACGTAGAGGCCCTGGCCGAGCGCGAAGGCGATGTCGCGGGGGGTTCTGCGGCCGTTGGACTTCGTCAGCACGTCGTGGCGGATCTTCTCGGCCTGGAGTTGCGGTTCGGCGATCGGGTGGTGCGCGACCGGGCGGCTGTGGGCGGTGACCCCGATCTCCGCCCAGGCCGCGGTCATGGCCATCCGGCGGCTGAGGTCCCGGACCAGGCGGTCGGTGGTGATGCCCGGAAGGACGGGTAAAGGGGGGAGCAGCCCGTTCGGGCCGGTCGTCTCGGGTTCGCAGGTCTCCACCCCGAACAGCTCCATCGCGTACACCGCGTCGAAGATGGCCGACAGGCAGACGACCTCCAGCCCGGCCGAGCCGATGGCGCTCTGCCCGACCAGTTCCGCGGCCAGATGGCCGGAGGGGGCGCCGGCCGTGAAGGCCAGGTTCCAGGCCTCCTCGCTGATCCGGCCCGACCTGAGCAGCAGCGATTCCGGTCCCGGCGAGGCGGGGGTCGAGGCGGCGACGACCAGACCGTCGCGGAGAAACACGGTTCCGCCGGGGCTGCCGGTGATCCGCAGCAGGCCGGAGAAGTTGGCGCGCCCGTGCTCACGCAACATCGCCCCGACAGGGCCGAGGTCGTCCAGCGACGCGGTGGAAGGGGTGGAGAGGCCGTTGGAGTATTGCCCGTTCACGTTTGACGTCCTGCGTGATGGTGCCAGCGGGGGGGTCGGGGTCGGTCAGGGGGTGTTAACCGGGCGGCTTGTCACTCTGCACACTATGTCCCCTTCACTATCTGAGGCCGCAAGAGTACTTTATGTCCCTACAACTGCAAGAGCGTGTGACATCCAGCCCCTATCTGGGGGCCAGATCTGCCAGATCACGCGCTGAGTCGAAAGAGCTCTATGAACATCGAAACCGCACTGAAGGAAGCCATGACCATCGACGGCGCGCAGGGCGCGGCGCTGGTGGACTACGGGAGCGGAATGTCGCTCGGAACGATCGGCGGGGGCCGGGCCCTCGACCTGGAGGTGGCGGCCGCCGGAAACACCGAGGTGGTCCGGGCCAAGCTGCGGACCATGGCCTCACTGGCGCTCGACGACACGATCGAGGACATGCTGATCACGCTGAACAAGCAGTACCACATCATCCGGCTGCTGGCCGCGCCAGGCGGGCAGCTGTTCCTCTACCTGGTCCTGGACCGGGACCGCGCGAACCTGGCGCTGGCCCGCCACCACCTCAAGCGCATCGAGCGCGAGCTCTCGCTCTGAAACTTCGCCCCGCTGGGCAGTGCCGGTCCCGCTCGTCGGACCGGCGTGGGGCTGCCCGGCCGGGCTCGGTTCCTAGTCGTCCGTCAGCGCCTTGGTGGACGGCGGGGCGAGCAGCGTGACCAGCGCCACCGCGGCCGCGACCACCAGCGGGACACCCCAGAGGTACTGCTGCGACTGGATCAGCGTCACCGCGAGCGGCAGCGCGAAGATCTGGGCCACCACCGCGGGGCCCCGGCTCCACCGCAGCACCCGCAGCGTCCCCAGCGCCACCCAGCCGAAACCGGCCGCCACGGCGAACGCGAACCCGGCCAGCGCGAACGCGCTGCCGATGTCCTCGCCCTGGCCGATCACAATCTCGTAAAGGACATATCCGCCCAGCACCAGGGCGGTCAGGCCCTGCAGAGCCAGTACGGCGGCTGCCACGGTCAAGGTCACCGGACGATTCGACACAGTTGCCGACCCTATCGCTGGTCTAACCTTCAGGCATGCGGGCTCTTCTCCTGGTCAATCCCAAGGCGACCTCCACCAACCGGCGCTCCCGCGACGTGCTGATCCGGGCCCTCGGCGCGGCCGTGGAACTCACCGTCGAGGAGACCCGCTATCGCGGCCACGCCGCCGTGCTGGCGGGGACGGCGGGGGCCAAGGGTTTCGACGCGGTAGCCGTACTGGGGGGCGACGGCACGGTCAACGAGGTGGCCAACGGGCTGATGGCGGGCGAGGCCCGGCCCAAACTGATCATCATCCCCGGGGGCAGCGCGAATGTGCTGGCCCGCGCGCTGGGCCTGCCGAACCATCCGATCGAGGCCACCGGCGCCGTCCTGGAGGCGCTGCGCGACGGCCGGCACCGCACGATCAGCCTCGGCCACGCGACCTGGGACCTGGACGAGACCCTGGGCGACGGCGGCGGGCTGGCCGCCGAGATCGCCGGGGCGTCGGATGTCAGCGGACCGCGGCGGCGGGCAGGGGGCGGGTCTCGCTACTTTACATTCTGTGCCGGGCTCGGCTACGACGCCGAGGTCATCCGGGCGGTGGAAGGTCTGCGGAGCGCGGGTTACCGGGCTTCGCCGACGCTCTACGTCAACACCGCGCTGCGGCACTACTTCATGACGGACCGGCGGCATCCCGCGATGACGCTGCACCGGCCGAGGCTCGCGGACGAGCGCGGGATCTTCCTGGCGATCGTCTCGAACACCGCGCCGTGGACGTATATCGGAAACCGTCCGGTCAACCCGACGCCGTGGGCGGGATTCGACACCGGATTGGACCTGATCGGCCTCCAGCGGCTGGGGTTGCCTGCCATGCTGGGGCTCGTCCGGCAGATCGTCGGAGAGCGCGCTGGGTTGCCGGCGGGTAAACACCTCGTGCAAGCGCATGACGAGGCCGAGTTCACCTTGTCAGCGGAACGCCCGGTCGCTTTCCAGCTTGACGGCGATTACCTGGGTGAACGGGAACGGGTGGTTTTTCGCTCTATCCCGGACGCGTTACAAGTTCTGGTCTAGCCCGTTACATGCGGTCATAGTGTGACGCATCCGACAGCTATAACCGGCAAAACGTTCTCCCAAACCTCTTGTGTGCGCTAGGCGTGCCTGAAAAGCTGAACGCGACGTCGGAACGTAGGACCTTTGCGGGAGCCACAGCTTCCGGAGGGTCCCCGGCGATCACAATCGCGGACACGGGCCCCGACTCCGGGGGGCACGCGTTCGCCCCAGTTAGTGAAAGAGTTCACAAAGGTGCAGGAGCCGTGGAGGCTCCACTTACGAAGGAGTGGAACGCATGGACTGGCGCCACCGCGCTGCCTGCCGTGACGTGGACCCCGAGCTGTTCTTCCCGATCGGCAACACCGGGCCCGCGCTGATGCAGATCGAAGAGGCCAAGCAGGTCTGCCGAGCGTGCACGGTCAGCGAGCACTGCCTCAAGTGGGCCCTCGAATCCGGCCAGGACGCCGGTGTCTGGGGCGGGCTGAGCGAAGACGAACGCCGCGCCGTGAAGCGCCGGGTCGCCCGCGCGCGGGCCCGTGCCACCGCCTGATTAAAAACGCTCGAAATTTCGCTGAAACTGATCTTCGTATTGTCGGGCGCGGCTTTGCTCCGCGTCAATTCCGGTGAATGTCATTTGTCACATGGGCAATGGGCGGCATTCACCGGCGATGGCTCATGCCGGACTGACCGGAATGCTGAGCGTCACCTCCGTGCCGCCGCCGGGGCGCGGCGCGATTCCCAGCCGGCCGGACAGTTCTCCCACCACCAGCGTGCGCACGATCTGCAGGCCGAGGTTGGAGTTCACCTCCAGATCGAAATCCTCGGGCAGGCCGCGGCCCGCGTCGGCGACGACCACCTCCAGCAGGTCCTGATCCCGCGACACGAGCACCTCCACCCTGCCGGTCTGGTGCTGGAAACCGTGCTCCACCGCGTTCTGCAGCAGTTCGGTCAGGACCATCGCGATCGGCGTCGCCACCGCCGCGGGCAGGATGCCGAACGAGCCCACCCGCCGGACCATCGCCGGCGTCACCGACACCTCGGCCGTCATCGAGATGACCCGGTCCGCGATGTCGTCGAACTCGACCAGCTCCTCCGGCATCTGCGCCAGCGTCTCGTGCACGATCGCGATCGAGCCGACCCGCCGCACCGCCTCCTCCAGCGCCTCCCGGCCCTCCGGGATGCGCATCCGGCGCGCCTGCAGGCGCAGCAGCGCCGCCACCGTCTGCAGGTTGTTCTTCACCCGGTGGTGGATCTCCCGGATGGTGGCGTCCTTGGTGAGCAGCTCACGCTCCCGCCGCCGCAGCTCGGTCACGTCCCGGACCAGGACCAGCGCGCCGATCCTGCCGCCGCCCACGATCAGCGGGATGGCCCGCAGCTGGACCACCGTGCCGCCCTTCTCCACCTCGGTCTCGCGCGGCGCCTTCCCGCTGGCGACCAGCATCAGATCCTCGTTGATCGGCTCGTCCCGGTAGCAGAGATCCGCCGTCGTCTTGCCCAGCTCAGAACCGACCAGGTCGGCGTGGAGCCCCAGCCGCCGGTAGGCGGACAGCGCGTTCGGCGACGCGTACGTCACCCGCCCGGCCCGATCCAGCCGCAGCAGCCCGTCCCCCACCCGCGGCGAGCGCACCAGCATCGGCTCGGCCTCCGCGAACGGGAACCGCCCCTCCGCCACCATCTGGGCCAGATCCGAGGCGCTCTGCAGATAGGTCAGCTCCAGCCGCGACGGCGTACGCGCCGACGACAGGTTCGTGGACCGCTGGATGACCGCGATGAAGTCGCCCTCCAGCGACCGCCGCACCGGGATGGTCTCCTCCCGCACCGGCACCCCGGTCGACCAGTCGGGGTCGCCCTCCCGGCAGATCCGCCGCTCGTTCCAGGCCGTCTCGATCAGGGAACGTTCCCCCTTGGCCACCACGGAGCCGACCACGTCGTCGTGGTAGACAGTGGGACCGGTGGTCGGGCGCATCTGGGCGACCGCGAGCCATCCCTCCCGGCTGGGGATCCAGAGGATCAGGTCGGCGAAGGACAGGTCGGCCAGCAGCTGCCAGTCGGAGACCAGCGAGTGCATCCATTCGAGGTCTGCCGAGTCGAGGTCACTGTGTTTCACGACCAGATCGCTGAGAGTGGGCACCTGTGCATGATGCGTGCTTCGCCGGGTCGAAAGCGAATCGACCCACGCGACCTGTCAGGATGCCTCCATGAAACCCCTGGACCAGCTGCGGGCGGACACGGCGGCGCGCGAGCGGGCGGGGCTGCGCCGGATCCTGCGCCCCCGGGACCCCGACCATGACGGCCTGATCGACCTGGCCTCCAACGACTACCTCGGCCTGTCCAGGGACCCGCGCCTGATCGAGGCCGCCGTGGCGGCCACCCGCGAGTGGGGCACCGGGTCCACCGGGTCCCGCCTGGTCACCGGCAGCACGCTGCTGCACGCGGAGTTAGAGGCGCGGCTGGCGGCCTTCACGGGGGCGGAGCGGGCGCTGGTGTTCTCCTCCGGGTATCTGGCCAATCTGGCGGCGGTGGCGACGCTGGGGCGGGGCGGGCTGGTGGTGTCGGACGCGGGCAACCACGCCTCGATCGTGGACGCCTGCCGGCTGGCCAGGGCGCGGGTGGTGGTGACGCCGCACGGGGACGTGGCGGCCGTCGAGCGGGCGCTGGGCGAGCGGGCGGAGGAGCGGGCGGTCGTGGTGACCGACGCGGTCTTCTCGGTGGACGGGGATCTCGCGCCGTTGCCGGGGCTGGCGGCGGCAGCCGTACGGCATGGGGCGCTGCTGGTGGTGGACGAGGCGCACGCGCTCGGGGTGGTCGGCCGGCACGGACGCGGCGCGGTGCACGAAGCCGGGCTGGCGGGGAATTCTTCCATTGTGAGAACCGTCACGTTGTCGAAGTCCCTGGGTGCGCAGGGTGGCGCCGTGCTGGCCGCGGCCGACGTGATCGACACGCTGATCGACACCGGCCGGTCGTTCATCTTCGACACCGGTCTGGCCCCGGCCTGCGCGGCGGCCGCGCTGGCCGCGGTCGATCTGCTGGATCAGGGCTCTGACCTGCCGGAACAGGCCAGGTCGCGGGCTCGGGAGCTGGCCGCTCTGGCCCGCGACCTGGGCCTGGAGAGCGCGGATCCGGCCGCCGCCGTGGTGCCCGTGGTGCTGGGCGCGCCGCAGGCCGCGCTGGCCGCCGCGGCGCTGTGCGCGGAGTATGGGGTCAGGGTCGGATGTTTCCGTCCGCCGTCCGTCCCGCAAGGTCGCTCTTGTCTTAGGTTGACCGCTCGGGCCAATCTGGGGTGCGATGATCTCGCGGTGATCGGGCGCGCGCTCGCCGCCGTGGCCGGAACGAAGGTGACCGCGTGACCGAAGACACTCCCCGGGTGCCGAAGTACTACGACGTCAAGCGCAGCCTGCTCGAACTGACCAAGAGCCTCTCCGCCGGCAGCGCGCTCCCCCCGGAGCGGACGCTGGCCGTGCGCTTCGAAACCTCGCGCACGACGGTACGGCAGGCGCTCACCGAACTGGTCGTCGAGGGCCGCCTGCTCCGCATCCAGGGCAAGGGCACCTTCGTCGCCCAGCCCAAGGTCGCCCAGGTCCTCCAGCTGACCTCCTACGTCCAGGACCTGCGCACGGTCGGCCTCGAACCGGACACCAAGATCCTCGACATCAGCTACATCACCGCGGACGAGAGCCTGGGCCGCCGCCTGGCCATCAACCCGGGCGGACGCGTCCTGCGCATCCACCGCCTCCGCCTCGCCAACGGCGAACCCATGTCCATCGACACCACCCACCTCTCGGCCCGCCGCTTCCCCCGCCTCCGCCGCGAGCTCGAAGGCCACCCCTCCCTCTACGAGACCCTGCACAACGCCTACAGCGTCCGTCTCACCGACGCCGAGGAAATCATCGAGACCGTGCTGGCCACCCCCTACGACGCCCAGGTCCTCGGCGTGGACGTGGGCCTCCCGATGCTGCTGCTCACCCGCCACGCCTTCGACGCCGACGGCAACCCGGTCGAATGGGCGCAATCCCTCTACCGCGGTGACCGCTACAAATTCGTCACCCGCTTGCGCCGCCCATAGCCGGGACGGGTGCACCCCTAAGGTGGGGCGAATGAGCGTGCTGGTGATTGCGGGAACCGATACGGGTGTCGGCAAGACGGTGGTCACCGCCGCGATAGCGGCGCTGGCCGTCGCCCGAGGCTCGTCGGTCGCGATCGTGAAGCCCGCGCAGACCGGAGTCGCCCCCGGCGAACCCGGGGACCTGGACGACATCATCCGCCTGGCGGGTGTGACGACGACCTTCGAGTTCTCCCGCTACCCGGACCCGCTGGCCCCGGCCGCCGCCGCACGCGCCTCGGGCCTGCCGCCGCTCTCCCTGAGCTCGGCGGCGTCCCGGATCAGCGAGCTGGCCGACTCCCACCGGCTGGTCCTGGTCGAAGGCGCCGGCGGCCTGCTCGTCCGCTTCGACGAGGAGGGCGGCACGATCGCGGACCTCGCCCACGCGCTCCAGGTCCCGGTGCTGGTCGTGGCGCGCTCGGGCCTGGGCACCCTGAACCACACGGCGCTGACCCTGGAGGTGCTCGCCAACCGCGGCCTCGAACTGGCCGGCGTCGTGATCGGCTCCTGGCCTCGCCACCCCGGCCTCGCCGACCGCTGCAACGTGCCCGACCTCGAAATGCTGGCGGCCCGCCCGCTCACCGGCGCCATCCCGGAAGCGGCGGGCGACCTCCCGGCAGCCGGCTTCCGCGACCTGGCGCACCGCTCCCTCGGCCCGAGCCTGGGCGGCGCCTTCGACGCCCAGACCTTCCGGTCGACCTTCGCCCTGCCCCACTGAAGGACCACTCGGCCGTCTCATTCGCCGGTGAGTGGTGCTGGGCAGCGCCCTCACCCCGGGTTCCCATGGAGTTCCACAAACCCACCGGGAATCGTGATCATCCATGAGGTTCGGGTTAATCTTGGCGGCCTCGCTCGTCGCCACGTTCGCGAGCCAGCCGGCCGCCGCGGACGTCCAATACGGCTCCAAGCCCTACGCCTGGGGCAGCAACGAGTTCGGCCAGTTCGCCGACGGCACCGTCGGCGCCCGCCCCACCCCGGGACCGATCCCCGGACTCGACCACTTCACCAAGATCGCGGCCGGGTGGACCCATACCCTCGCGATCGGCGAGTCCAATTCGGTCTGGACGTGGGGCTCCAACGAGCACGGCGAGCTCGGCAACGGCACCACCTCCACCGGCGCCACCATCAAGCCCGCCCGGGTGGACGGCCTGACCGGCGTCGTGGACGTCTCCGCCGGTTGGGGCTTCTCGATGGCGGTCACCGCCGACGGCACGGTCTGGACCTGGGGGGACAACGCGCGGGGACAACTGGGCGACGGCACCCATAAGCCGCGGACCCTGCCGGTCCCCGTCACCCAGTCCACCGGCCTGCCCGCCATCGCGGCCGTGTCGGCGGGCCGTGACTTCTCCACGGCGAGGACCGAGACCGGCGAGGTCTGGACCTGGGGGGCCAACAGCGAGGGCACCCTGGGCCTGGGCGTCACCGGCGACCGGCCGACTCCGTCCCTGGTCACGTCGCTGACCGGGGTGCGCCAGATCTCGGCGGGCGGCAGGCACGTCCTCGCCCTGCGCACCGACGGCCGGGTCTGGGGCTGGGGCGACAACGGCGCCGGCCAGCTGGCCACCTCCGTGAGCAACGACGCGCTGAGCCCGGTGCCGGTCTTCTCGTGCACCTGCGTGGACGTGGCCGCCGGCGGCATGCACAGCCTGGCGGTGCGGTCCGACCGCACCCTGTGGAGCTGGGGACACGGCGCGTTCGGCGAACTGGGCGACGGCCTCGCGATGGGCCGCAGCACCCCCAAACGGATCGCGGTCCGCCTCCCGGTCGTGGACGCCGCCGCCGGCCACTCCTTCAGCCTGGCCGTGAGCGGCGACGGCCGGCTCTGGACCACCGGACGCAACGCCAAGGGACAGCTGGGCAACGGCACCTTCACCCAGGGCAACGTGTTCACCACCGGTCCTGGCCTGCACCACGTGGCCCAGGTCACCGCCGGGCGCGACCACACCGTGGCCGTCACGTTCTGATCCCCGGTGGGTTGGAGCCCGTGGGAATTGGCTCACCCTTAGGCTTTGGCCTGTGACGGAGACCGCGGAGATTCGCAGTGAGGTTCAGGGCGACATTCTCGATGTCGCGCGGCGGCAGGTTCTGGAGGAGGGGCGGGGGCTCTCCAGGGAACAGGCGCTCGCCTGCCTGACCCTGCCCGACGAGCGGGTGGCCGAGTTGCTGGCGCTCGCGCACGAGGTGCGGATGAAATGGTGCGGGCCGGAGGTGGAGGTCGAGGGGATCATCTCGCTGAAGACGGGCGGCTGCCCGGAGGACTGCCACTTCTGCTCGCAGTCGGGGCAGTTCAGCTCGCCGGTGCGGGCCGTCTGGCTGGACATCCCCTCCCTGGTCCAGGCGGCGGTGGAGACGGCCGCCACCGGCGCGACCGAGTTCTGCATCGTCGCCGCCGTACGCGGGCCGGACCGGCGCCTGATGGAGCAGGTCAGGGAGGGCGTCAAGGCGATCAGAGCAGCGGTCGACATCAACGTCGCCTGCTCGCTCGGCATGCTCACCCAGGAGCAGGTGGACGAGCTGGCCGCGATGGGCGTGCACCGCTACAACCACAACCTGGAGACCTGCGAGTCGCACTTCGCCAAGGTGGTGACCACGCACACCTGGGAGGAGCGCTGGGACACCTGCCTGATGGTCCGCGAGGCCGGCATGGAGCTGTGCTGCGGCGGCATCATCGGCATGGGCGAGACGGTCGAGCAGCGCGCCGAGTTCGCCGCCCAGCTGGGCGAACTGGAGCCGGATGAGGTGCCGCTCAACTTCCTCAACCCGCGCCCCGGCACCCCGTTCGCCGACTACCCGCTGGTCGACGGCACCGAGGCGCTCAAGACCATCGCCACCTTCCGGCTGGCGCTGCCCCGCACGATCCTGCGCTACGCGGGCGGCCGTGAGCTCACCCTGGGCGACCTCGGCACCAGGGACGGCATGCTCGGCGGCATCAACGCCATCATCGTCGGCAACTACCTGACCACCCTGGGCCGCTCGGCCGAGCAGGACCTCGGGTTGCTCGTCGACCTGAAGATGCCGATCAAGGCGCTTTCCCAGACGCTCTGACAGGCATGAACGCGAGCGGGGCGGGAAGCATGAACATCTCCTGCCCCACTAGTTAACCCACTGGTAGGTTTCAGCGCATGGACAAGCATGCCGGCGACATCGCGGTCGCCGTCTCCCAGGCATACGGCGTCGACACCATGTTCACGCTGTCGGGCGGCCACGTCTTCCCGTTATACGACGGCGCCGTTCACGAGAACATGCGGATTCTGGACGTGCGCCACGAGCAGAGCGCCGTCTTCGCCGCCGAGGCGACCGCGCGGCTGACCCGCAAACCGGGCCTGGCGGTCCTGACCGCGGGCCCCGGCATCACCAACGGCGTGTCGGGCGTCGCGACCGCGCATTTCAACGGCTCCCCCGTGGTCGTCCTGGGCGGCCGCGCGCCCGCGTCCCGCTGGGGTTCCGGCGCGCTCCAGGAGATGGACCACCCGCCGCTGTTCGAGTCGATCACCAAGCTGGCCTTCACCGGTTCCGGCGCGGACGCGATCGGCCAGGACGTGGAGATGGCGTTCCGCACCGCGCTGGCCCCGCACCGCGGCCCGGTGTTCCTGGACTTCTACATGGACCACCTGTTCGCCCCGGCCGCCGAGCGGGTCACCGAGACGCTCGCGCCGTCCCCGCTGGAGCCCGACCCGGACCGGCTGGCCGAGATCGCCCGCCTGCTGGCCGAGGCGGAGCGCCCGGTGCTGGTGCTCGGCTCCGACGTCTGGATGGACCGCGCCGAGGAGGCCGCCCGGGACTTCGCCGAGGAGTTCCGGCTGCCGGTGATCCCCAACGGCCAGGGCCGCGGCATCCTGCCCGCCGGGCACGAGCTGCTGGCCACCCGGGCCAGGGGGCTCGCGTTCGGCCAGGCCGACCTGGTCATCGTGGCCGGCGCCCCGCTGGACTTCCGGCTCGGCTACGGCTGGTTCGGCGGCAAGAACGGTGCTCCGCTGGCCCGCGTCGTGCACCTGGCCGACGCGCCGTCCCAGCTGGCCACCCACACCGGCCTGGCCGGTTCGGCGGCAGGGGACCTGTCGATGCTGTTCTGGGCCCTCACCCAGGCCTGCGCCACCGCGGGCGTCACCCCGCGCGCCGACTGGGCCGAGAAGCTGCGCGAGGCCGCCGCCGCGGCCATCGCCGCCGACACCGGCCTGCTGGAGTCCGACTCCGACCCGATCCACCCCATGCGCGTGTACGGCGAGCTCAACCGCCAGCTGGCCGACGACGCCGTGGTCATCGGCGACGGCGGCGACTTCGTCTCCTACGCCGGCAAGTACGTCGAACCACGCAACCCCGGCAACTGGCTCGACCCGGGCCCGTACGGCTGCCTGGGCACCGGCCTGGGCTACTCCATCGCGGCCCGGCTGGCCCGCCCGTCCTCCCAGGTCGTCCTGCTCCTCGGCGACGGCGCGGCCGGCTTCTCGCTGATGGACGTGGACACCCTGGTCAGGCACAACCTGCCGGTCGTGATGGTCTGCGGCAACAACGGCATGTGGGGCCTGGAGAAGCACCCGATGCGGATGCTGTACGGCTACGACGTGGCCGCCGACCTGCAACCGCAGGCCCGCTACGACCAGGTGGTCACAGCTCTGGGCGGCGGCGGCGAACTGGTCACCAAGCCGTCCGACATCGGCCCGGCGTTGCAGCGCGCCTTCGACTCGGGCGTGCCGTACCTGGTGAACATCGCCACCGACCCGGAAGTCGCCTACCCGCGGACCACGACCGGCGTTTAGGGGCTCGGCGTGGGGGATGGCGTGACCGACGGGCACGCCATCCGGCGCACCGACACGATCACGGTCGAGTTGAGCGGGGCCAGGGTGTTCGCCTGCGGAACCTGCTTGTACACCGTGGTGCAGTCGCCGTCGCCGTCGAAGGTGAACTTGGCCCGGAACCCGGCGTTCAGCAGGATGGTGTTGGCCTGCGCCTCGGTCTTCTGCCACAGCGTGGGCACCCGCTTGGTCGGCCCCTTCGGGGTGGGCGACGGCGTCGGTGTCGGCTTGGGGGTGGCCTTCGGCGTCGGGGTGGGCGTCGGCTTGTCGATGGACGGTGTCACGCTGGGCGTGGGCGTCTCCCGGGTCGGCGACGGCGTGGGCGTCGGCGACCGGCGTGGCGACGGCTTGGTCTTGGACGGTGACGGGCTCGGCGTGTCGGTTACCACGCCGCCCTGCGGTATCTGCGTGGGCTCAGGGTCCGCGTTGGCGACCATGTTGGCGCCGAGCACCGCGAGCCCCGAGACGAGCGCGACCCCGACCACGGCCGCCGCGATGACCGGGCCCTTGCCCAGCTTCCTGGCGGCCCGGCGGGACGGCCGGTTGGGCTGCTGCTGCGGGGTGACGGCGGTGATCCCGGTGGGCGCCTCGCCCAGCCGGACCTCCTCGTTCCAGCCGGTCATCCCGGTCGCGGGCCCGCTGTAGCCCTGGCCGGCCGCGAAGCCGCCGGTCTGCGGGTACTGCTCGGGGAACACGGCGGAGACAGGACCGGCGGCGTTGATCGACGCCGACGCGGCCTGGCTCATCGCCAGGGCGGTCGGCCAGCGGTCGGCCGGGGCCTTGGACAGGGCGCGCTCGACCACGTGACGGATGGCGGGCGGGATGTCGGCGGGCAGCGGCGGCGGCATCTCGCGGATGTGCTTGAGCGCGATCGTGACCGGCGTGTCGCCCTCGAAGGGGCGTCGCCCGCGCACGCACTCGTACGCGACCACGCCCAGCGCGTAGATGTCCACCGCGAACGTGACCGGCTCGCCCTCGGCCTGCTCCGGCGCGCAGTAGGCGGCCGTGCCGAGCACCATGCCCGCGTCGGTGAGGCGGCTGGCCGCGTCCGAGCGCGCGATGCCGAAGTCGGTGAGCACCAGTGTGCCGTCCGGCCGGACCAGCAGGTTGCCGGGTTTGACGTCGCGGTGCACGATGCCGCGGTCGTGCACGGCCTGCAGCGCGGCGGCGGCCTGGGCGATCAGCTCCATCGCCGGTTCCGGGCGGATCCGGCCGAGCCGGGACAGCAGCCGGTCCAGCGGCTCGCCGTCCACGAACTTCATCACCAGGTAGGCGGTGGCGCCGTCGCCGGGGACCTCGGTGACGCCGAAGTCGTAGACGTCGACGACGCCAGGGTGGTTGATGGTCGCCATCGCGCGGGCCTCGTGCTGGAAGCGCACCCCGAAACCGGGATCGTCCAGGCGGCCCGGGAGCAGCACCTTGACAGCGACGGTGCGCGCCAGAACCGTGTCCTCGCCCCGCCACACCTCGCCCATACCACCGGCGCCGATTCGGACGTCCAAGCGGTAGCGCCCGTCGAGCGTCGTCCCTTGGGCAACCATGGTGCCCCTGTACCCCCTAAATCACTCCACCCCGGAGTTGTCCAACCAAGCAGATCGGCATCGCGGGCGGGTCACGTCACGGTCACAGACCCTGTGCGGAAGTGTAGCGGGCCACCGACGAATGGATTTTACCCCCGCAAAACTGGTCAGGAGGCAATCACGCCGTGCTCGGCGCAGCGCGCCGTCCACCCGGTCGGCGTGACCTGCACGACCATTCTCCGGCGGCACGCGCCGCAGTATCGCGGCGGCTCCATCACCCGCGCGGTACGGCAGGCATCATGATCGCCCACATCCACCGCCTCGCCGCAATGGTCACAGTAGGTATTCACAGCGCTCCCCTACAATCGCCCACATGACTCTGGCACCCGGCCTCCGCGCCACCCGGCTGATCATGGTCGAGCGCGACGACACCGCCATCGCGGCCGGCAGCGGAGACGTCCCCGTGCTCGCCACCCCGAGGCTGCTCGCCTTCGCAGAAGGCGTCACCACGGTGGCCATCGCCAAGGAGCTGGAACCCGGCCAGACCACGGTCGGCACCCGCGTCGAACTCAGCCACCTGGCCGCCAGCGGCGTCGGCGCGCACGTCGAGATCGCCGCCGAGCTGACCGAGGTGGAGGGGAGACGGCTGGTCTTCTCGGTCACCGCGGTCGACCGGCACGGCACGCTCGTGTTCACCGCCACCATCGAACGCATGCTGGTCGACCGCGCCCGTTTCCTGGCCAGAATCACTCAATAACGGCGATCAGGTCGCCTTCCTGGATCACGTCGCCCTCGGCCACCTTCAGCTGTGCCACCACACCGGCGTCCTCGGCCAGCACCGGGATCTCCATCTTCATGGACTCCAGGATGACCAGGGTGTCGCCGTCCTCGACCGCGTCCCCGGGGGCGACGACGACCTTCCAGACGTTCGCCACCATCTCCGCGCGCACTTCAGCCATGGTTGTCTCCCCTTCAATCTTTCCTGATCACGATCTCATGCGGGACACCAGGCCGGTGTCGTAGTCCCCGCTGACGAACTCGGGGTGGTCCAGCAGTTCCGCGCAGAACGGCAGGTTGTTCTTGGGGCCTTCGAGCGCGAACGAGGCCACCGCGACGCGGGCCCGGTCCAGGGCTGCTGCGCGGGTCTGGCCGTACACACAGAGTTTGGCCATCAGCGGGTCGTAGAAGGGTGTCACCGTGTTGCCCTCGACGTAGCCGGAGTCGACCCGGACGCCCTCGCCGGTCGGCTCCTTCCACACGGTGATCTGGCCGGGGCCGGGGAAGAACCGCTTCGGGTCCTCCGCGTAGACCCGGAACTCGATGGCGTGGCCGGACGGCGTGGCGTCGATCCGCAGGTCCTCGCCCGCCGCGATGCGCAGTTGGGCCTCGACCAGGTCCACGCCGGTGACGAGTTCGGTGACCGGGTGCTCGACCTGGAGGCGGGTGTTCATCTCCAGGAACACGAAGTCCTGCGCGTCGGCGTCGACCAGGCACTCGACCGTGCCGGCGCCCCGGTAGCCGACCGCCTCGCCGGTCCGGACGGCCGCCGCCAGCATGCGGGCGCGCAGCTCGGGGGTGATGCCGGGCGACGGGGACTCCTCGACGACCTTCTGGTGCCGCCGCTGGACCGAGCAGTCCCGCTCGCCCAGCGCGATCACGGTGCCGTCGGCCAGGCCGAGGATCTGGACCTCGACGTGGCGGGCCCGCTCGATATAGCGCTCCAGCAGGATGGCGGGGCTGCCGCCGAACCTGGCCGCCGCCCGGGAGGCCTGCTCGAAGGCCTTGGCCAGGGACGCCTCGTCGTAGGCGACGCCCATGCCGATGCCGCCGCCGCCCCCGGCGGTCTTCACCATGACCGGGTAGCCGATCCGCTCGGCGGCGGCCGCGGCCGCGCCTGGCTCGGTCACCGGCTCGCGGGTGCCCGCGGCCACCGGGACCCCGGCGGCCTCCATCAGGTTCCGCGCGTTGATTTTGTCGCCCATCCGGCGGATCGCGTCCGGCGACGGGCCGATCCAGGTGAGGCCGGCGTCCAGGACCGCCTGCGCGAAGTCCGCGTTCTCGGAGAAGAAGCCGTAGCCGGGATGGATCGCCTGCACGCCCGAGTCCCGCGCGGCCTGTAGGACCTTGTCCTGGTCCAGGTAGCTCTGCGCGGGATTGGCCGGGCCGATCAGGATGGCCTGGTCGGCTTCGAGCACGAACGGCAGTTCGGCGTCGGCCTCCGAGTACACGGCGACGGCCCGCAGGCCCAGGCCGCGGACGGTCCGGCTGATCCGGCGCGCGATCTCACCACGATTGGCGATCAGTACAGAGTCGAACACGCAGCCAACCCTACGGGCAGTGCCTGTTGTCAGCCGTACATCGCAAACCACCGATCACCCGGCCTGGAACTGTAGGAAACCCACAATTGGGCTCCTCAGAGGCGGTTCACCGGGGCGAGGCGGTCGACCACTCGGGCCATCGCGGCCACGACCTCCTGGTCGTACTCACTGCCGCCGTCCAGGCGGAGCCGTTCCAGCGCGGCGGCGGCCCGATCCCGGTCGGTGGAGCCGCTGACGAGATCATCGTAGGCGTTCGCGGCCTTGATGATCCTACTGGCCGCCGGGGGGTTCTTCTCCAACCCCTCACACTGCCGCCTGACGATCTCGGCGACCCGGCCGAGCACGCCGGTCTCCCTGATCACCTCCGCGCCCAGCGCGGCGATCCGGTGCGCCTGGTCGGCGTCGGTGAGCACGGTCGCGCCGCCCGGGATCGGGTCGCTCAGCGAGAGCTGGCCGATGTCGTGCATGAGCGCCGCGTACTCCAGCTCCAGCAGCTCCGGCTCGGCCATGCCGCGCTCCCGGCCGACCGCCACCGCCAGCCGGCTGACCCGGCGCGAGTGGCCGGGCTCGACGTAGCCGCCGACCTCGGTGACCCGGGCCAGCGCCCGGATGGTCTGCAGGTAGGTGGCCCTGATCCCGGCGTACTTGCGGAAGGCCACCTGGGTGACCAGCAGTGGGGCCGCGAACGCCAGCAGCGCGGTCATGTCCATGCTGTGCGAGGCCAGCGCCAGCAGGATCCCGGACGCGGCCACCGCCGCCCCCAGCGGCGCGGCCATCCTGGTCTCGTCCCGTACGGCCACGCCGAACGCGGTGCGCACCTGCTCGGCCCGGAGCATCGACGCGATCACCACGTCGGCCGCCAGCATCAGCCCGATCAGCACGGTCATCACGCCCAGCGCCGCCCACCAGCCCTCCCCCGGCTCCGGCCGGAGCACGTCGGCCAGCGGCCGGAACGCGAAGGCCAGCAGCGAGCCGGAGAACAGCCGCCTGGCGATCGCGTCCAGCCGGGGCGCGCGGCCGACCGCCAGATGCGGCAGCCCGCCCGCGATCATGCCGACGGCCATCACCGCGACCACCTGGAGCGCCGAGTGGGTGGCGGGCTGCCCGCCGACGTCCAGCAGGAGCGCGTAGCCGAGCGCGGCGGCGGTGCTGATCGGGGCCACCTCGCGGTTGCCCGGCATGGTCAGCCTGGCCAGCTCGCCGGCCGCGATCAGCGCGCCGAAGCCGATGGCCACCGGCGCGCCGACCAGCCCGACGGCGGCGGTGTAGGCGATCCCGGCGATGGTCAGCAACCCGGCCGCGCAGATCAGCAGCAGCTGGCCGGAGTCGAGTTTCTGGATGCCGCTCTGCGCGCCGTGGACGCCGCGGCCGGTCACCGTCATCGCTCCGACACCACCTGGATCGGCGTGGTCGGGTCGTCGTGGTCCTTCGCGGCCGACTCCCTGGCCAGGTCCGCGGGTTCCGGCTTGGTGCGCGGCGGCTGCCAGCCGTCCCGGTCCAGGGCCCGGATGAAGGCGCTCACCATGACCGGGTCGAACTGGGTGCCGGCGTTCTTGCGCAGCTCGCCGACGGCCTCGGGAAGCGGTTTGGCCTTGCGGTAGGAGCGGTCGGAGGTCATCGAGTCGAACGCGTCGGCGACCGCGATGATCCGGGCGAACTCCGGGATCTCGGCCCCGGCCAGGCCCATCGGGTAGCCGCGGCCGTCGTACTTCTCGTGGTGGTGCATGATGCCGGCGAACGCCTCGTCCAGGAAGTCGATGCCGCGGACGATCTCCAGGCCGCGCATCGGGTGCAGCTGGATGGCGGCGAACTCCTCCTCGGTGAGGGTGCCGTCCTTCTGCAGGACCTTGGTGGGCACGCCGAGTTTGCCGACGTCGTGCAGCATGCCCGCGTAGCGGATGGCGTTGAGCCGCTCGGTGCCCATCCGGATCTCCTCGGCGATCATCGAGGAGGCCAGCGAGACCCGGGTGCAGTGGCCCCGGGTGTAGTAGTCCTTGGTCTCCACCGCCTGGCAGAGCGCGGCGATGGTCGCCTCGTACGAGCGCTGCTGCGCGTGGTACTGCCCGAACGCCCACCGGGCCACGAACAGCGGCAGCAGCACCAGCACGGCGGAGATCGACTGCACGGTGGCCCACAACCCGGCGATCAGCACCCCGAACGTCGCGTACCCGCAGTACGAGACGAGGAACTGCACCATGTTGCGGACCGGGACCTGCCGTTTGCCGACCCCTTCGGCCAGCGCCAGGATGAGCGCGGTCAGCAGGAAGTTCATCGCCACGAAGACCCCGGTGGCCGCCCCGTAGGGCAGGATGATCTCCGGAAAGTCCGTCTTCTCCGGCAGCCCGACCGTGCCGCCCGCCCACCCGTACGCGAGCCCGGCCGCGTATCCGGACACCGCGAACTGGGCGCCGTTGAACAGCCGTTTCACCATCGGCAGGCCCGGCCGCACGCTGAGCACCGCGGTGGCCGCGACCAGGGCCGCGCCCTGCGGCCCGACCAGCACCACCGCGGCCAGCGCGGCCGAGAAGCTGACCGACACCGCCGCCTGCCGCACGCTCAGCAGGGTGGGAACGGACTCGCACACCAGGAACAGCAGCGCGAGCACCAGCAGCGTCGACCACTCCAGGCGGTCGTAGGCCAGTGCGCTGCGGGCGAGCAGCACTCCGGCGGCCCCGATGAGAACGACGAAGTAGACCTTGGCAGGCCACGGTAGTTCCCGCAATGCGGCCATCCCTCACGAAGGCGCGTGCTCAGGTCCAGGAGATTCCCGGGTGCGCTGTTGACATGCGCTGCCTCCACTCGATTCGCCACTCAGGCTACAGAAATCAACGTGCCTGGTCAGGGATGTCGGCGAACCGCCGCCAAAACGTAATCAAGCAATCACTTTCCGTGGTTGCGCACCCAGTCCACCGTGATCTTCAAGCCGGTGCGGAGGTCGGTTCTGGGCTGCCAGCCGAGGCCGTCCCTGGCGGGGGCGGGGTCGACGGCCATGGCGGGGAGGTCGCCGAGGCGGGCCGGGGCCAGGGCAGGCAGGTCGGGCGCGCCGGCCGCGGCGGCGATGAGCGTGTGCAGGTCGCGGTCGGTGGTCTGGAGGCCGGTGCCGAGGTTGAACCGCCGGCCGTCGCCGCGGGGGCCGCAGGCGCGGGCGAAGCCGTCCACCACGTCCTCCACGAAGATGTAGTCGCGGGTCTGGCCGCCGTCGCCGAACAGCACGGTGGGGCGGCCGGTGAGGAGCGCGTCGGTGAAGATGGCGACGACGCCGGCTTCGCCTTCGGGGGATTGGCGGGGGCCGTAGACGTTGGAGAGGACGAGGGTGGTGTATTCGAGGCCGTGCAGGGCGCGGTAAGAGGACAGGTAGGTTTCGGCGCTCAGTTTGCTGGCGGCGTAGGGCGAGCGGGGGTCGAGGGCCGCGTCGGCGGGTACGGGGATCTTGGCGGGGGTGCCGTACACGGCCACGGAAGACGCGAACACGACCTTGCGAACACCGGACCTGCGTGCGGACTCCAGAACGTTGACCGTGCCCTGCACGTTCACCTGTGCGTCCAACACCGGGTCGGCCACGCTCCGCCGTACCGAGATCTGGGCGGCCAGGTGGCAGACCACCTCGACGTTTTTCGCGACCTCGGCCAGTGCCGGGTCACGCACGTCCAGTCCGTGCAACGGCGCGTCCACGTTGCGGTGAGTCCCGGACGACAGATCGTCCACGACCAGCACCTCGTGCCCGTCCACCAGCAGCCGATCCACCAGCGTCGAGCCGATGAAACCCGCGCCGCCGGTGACCAGGATCCGCATGGGCACCGATCCTAGGTCACTCGACCAGTTCGGCGCGGACCTCGTCGATTCTGGTGCGGATCCTGGCGCGGAGGTCGTCCGGCACCGGGTCACAGCCGCAGTGTTTGGCGACCAGCTGCTTCACGACCTTGTCCAGGCCGTATTCGCGCAGGCACGGGCTGCACTCGTCGAGATGCTGCCTGATGTCGTCGCATCCGGCGTCGTCCAGCTCCCCGTCCAGGTAGCTGTACACGCGGTCCAGCACGTCACTGCAGTCCGTGTCGTGGTGGTCGCCACAGCTCATGCCTCGTCCTCCGATCGCACAAGCCCGCGCTCGCGCGCGTAATCCTCCAGTTGCGACCGCAGCTGCCTGCGACCGCGGTGCAGACGCGACATCACGGTCCCGATAGGGGTCCCCATGATGTCGGCGATCTCCTTGTACGGGAAGCCCTCTACATCAGCCAGATATACCGCGATACGGAACTCTTCCGGCAGGGCCGCCAGAGCGTCCTTCACATCGCTGTCGGGCAGATGTTCCAGCGCCTCGATCTCGGCCGACTTGAGCCCGCTGGAGGTGTGCGACTCCGCCCGCGCGAGCTGCCAGTCCTCGATCTCCTCGGTCCCGGCCTGCTTCGGTTCCCGCTGCTTCTTGCGGTAACTGTTGATGAAGGTGTTCGTCAGGATGCGGTAGAGCCAGGCCTTCAGGTTGGTGCCCACCTGGAACTGGTGGAACGAACCGAAGGCCTTCGCGAAGGTCTCCTGCAGGAGATCCTCCGCGTCGGCGGGATTTCGGGTCATCCGGAGCGCGGCAGAATAAAGCTGGTCCAAATACGGCATGACATCCCGCTCGAACCGCTCACTGCGCTGCTCCAGAGTCTCCTCGGCTGTCTTGGAGACCGGACCCACCCCCTCAAGGACGTCTAACGCCCTTGAGAATACCGGCACGGTATCGGCAGCCTGTGAAGGCCTCACCAGCAACGCGTTCATGCTCGTCTGTAACCGGGCAGGCGTAGAGTCTGTTCCCGTGGAAAGGTACACACGGCCAAGTTCGGGGAAAAAGCTACGTACCGGCTGGTAGCCCGGAAACCAAACGTCCAGGAGCCGCGTGTGCTGCCCATTCCGGCCACCCAATCCAACGGCACGGGAACTCTCGGGCCGTACTGGACCTTTTACCACGCGGTCGTCGCCGAGCAGCTGCGGCGCTGGCTGCCGGACCGGCCGTCCCTGCTGCTGGATCTGTCCGGCGGGCGCGGGCGCTGGCCCGCCCAGGCGGCGCGGGCCGGGCACCGGGTGGTGGAACTGGTGGACTTCCGCCGCAACGGCGAGCCCTGGCTGCGGGAGGCGTCCGACCTGATCCACAAGGTCCGGGCCGACGACCTGAGCTTCCTGCCGGACGAATCGGTGGACGCCGTGGTCGCCGAGGAGCGCGCGCTCTCCATGGAGATCATGGCCGAGTCCGCGCTGGCCGACGTGGCCCGGGTGCTCAAGCCCGGCGGGCGGGCCCTGGTCTGCGTGGACTCGCTGGTGCTGGGCATGGCGATCCTAGCCGAGCAGAACTACTGGGCGCACCTGTGCCAGACCGGCGAGGTCATGCTGGTGCCCTGGCCGGACGGCAACATCACCCGCTGCTTCACCAGCCTCCAGCTGCGCGAGGTGCTCACCGACGCGGGCCTGGAGGTCGAGTGGGTGCGCCCGCGCACGGTGCTGTCACCGTCCACGGTCGACCACGTCCTCGGCGCCGACGGCCGCTCCCTGTCCTGGCTGGTACGGACCGAGCTGGACGCGCATCCGGACGACGACGACACGGTCGGCATCCACCTGGTGGCCAGCGCCCGCAAGCCCGGCTAGCGGCGGCGCTCCACCCTGGCCTGGCAGTTCACGCAGCGGGCGGCCTCAGGACGCGCCTCAAGCCGCCCCTCGGGGACGATCTTGCCGCAGTCCACGCAGCGGCCGTACCCGCCCTCGTCCAGGCGTTTCAGCGCGGCCAGCACGGCCGTACGCTGCCGGGTGGCGACGTCGATCATCGCCCGGTTCCGGTCCGCGTCCGTCAGGTCGGCCCCCGCGTCGGCGGCCGACCGCTCCCGCACCGAGACCGGGTCGCCGGTCAGCACTCCGATCGAGCGGTCCAGTTCTTCGAGCATGCTCTCCAGGCGCATACGCGCGGTCGCGTCGTTCACGAACCCGCACCTCCGGGAAAATGGGGGGAAACCCCTGCCGGGGATGTCCCCCGGTCTCCCGGCAAAGGCCATTTGTTACATGCTTTCCTCACCGGATGCCCACTTGGGGGTCTTCTTACACCAGTGGGCGGTTAGAAGAGCGTGCTGGGGTCCCCGGTGTCCTGAAGTGGGTCGATGAGTTCGGGGCCGTTGTTCCTGACGTTGTTGACCGCCGTGGAGACCGGGTCCGCGACCAGTCCGGCGGCGCCGGCCGGAACCAGGAGTTCGGCGGCGTCCGTAATGCGAGGGTCAAGCCAGTCGGCCCAGTGGGCCCGGTCGATGCACATCGGGGTGCGGTCGTGGATCTCGCCCAGGTGGTCGGCGGCGGCCGTGGTGATGATCGTGCAGGTGCAGAGCCACTCGCCGCCGGGGTCCTTCCAGAACTCGTACAGACCGGCCATGGCCAGCAGGCCGCCGTCGGCGGGGTGGATGTAGTACGGCTGCTTCTTCTTGTCCGCCGTCGGCATCCACTCGAAGTAGCCGTCGGCGGGGAGCAGGCAGCGCCGGGACGCGAACGCCCGGCGGAAGGCGGGCTTCTCGGCGATCGTCTCCATCCGGGCGTTGATCAGGCGGGAGCCGATCGACGGGTCCTTGGCCCAGCTGGGGACCAGGCCCCAGCGGATCACGCGCAGTTGCCGTACCGGCTCGGTGGCGCCCTCGACCTTGGGCACCCGGCTCAGCACCGCGTACACGTCCTTGGTGGGGGCCACGTTGTAGTCGGGCTCGATCTCTTCCTCGTCGTCGAGCTCGACCTCGAACTCCTCGAGTAGATCGTGCCGATTCCGCGCCGACGCATATCTTCCGCACATTAATGAGAAACCCGTCCCATAGACAGCCGCACCACACCGACCGGACACCTCGCCGCGGCGGCTGCCCAGATCACGACTTTCTCATTAATACCCACAGCCCGCCCCACCGATAAGCTTGCCGCATGTCCGTTCCCCTGTGGCCCGCGCCGACGGTCGCCGACCCCGTGACCGCGACCGTCCGGCTGCCCGGCTCGAAGTCGGTGACCAACCGCGCGCTGCTGCTGGCCGCGCTCGCCGACGGCCCCGGGTGGGTCCGGCTGGCGCTGCGCAGCCGGGATTCCGACCTGATGACCGCCGCGCTGACCACGCTCGGCGCCCGCATGACCGCCTCCAACGAGACCGCCGCCAGCTTCGACTGGGCGTTCACCCCCGGCCCGATCACCGGCGGCGGCCACATCGAGGTCGGCCTGGCGGGCACGGTGATGCGCTTCGTTCCCCCGATGGCCGCGCTGGCCGACGGCGAGGTCTCCTTCGACGGCGACCCGCCCGCCCGCAAACGCCCGATGGGCGCCATCCTGTCCGCGCTGCGCACCCTCGGCGCGCAGGCCGGCCCCGACACCCTGCCCTTCACCGTCCGGGGCCCGCTGACCGGCGGCGAAGTCGTCCTGGACGCCTCGGGTTCGTCCCAGTTCGTCTCCGGCCTGCTGCTGACCGCCGCCCGTTTCGAGAAGGGCATCACGGTCCGGCACGTCGGCCCGCCGGTGCCCTCGATGCCGCACATCGCGATGACCGTCCAGATGCTGCGCGCCCGCGGCGTCGAGGTGGACGACAGCGAACCCGACCTCTGGCGGGTGGCCCCCGGCCCGATCGCGGCCACCGACTTCACGGTGGAGCCCGACCTGTCCAACGCGGCCCCCTTCTTCGCGGCCGCGATGGTCACCGGCGGCGCGGTGACCGTGCCCGACTGGCCCGCCGAGACCACCCAGCCAGGAGACCACCTGCGCCGGCTGCTGGCCGAGATGGGCGCCCAGGTGAACCTGGTGCCCGGTGGCCTCGAAGTGCGCGGCACCGGGACGATCACCGGCCTCGACGCCGATCTGCGCGCGGCGTCCGAGCTGGCGCCGACGCTGGCCGCCCTGGCGGCGCTGGCCGACTCGCCGTCCCGGCTGCGCGGCATCGGCCACATCCGCGGCCACGAGACCGACCGGCTGGCCGCGCTGGTGGCCGAGATCAACCGCCTCGGCGGCGACGCCAACGAGACCGAGGACGGCCTGGAGATCCGGCCGCGCCCGCTCACCGGGGGCGTCTTCCACTCCTACGAGGACCACCGGATGGCCACCGCGGGCGCGGTGCTCGGCCTGGTGGTCCCGGGCGTCGAGGTCGAGGACATCGCCACCACGCGCAAGACCCTGCCGGAGTTCCCCCGGATGTGGGCGCGAATGCTCGGAGACCTCTCCTGAGGAAAAGGGAATACGACGAGGACGACGTCAGGATCCGCCCAGGGAAGGGCTCCCGCCCGCGGACCCGGCTCCGCCCTGCCCACGAGGAGGCCGTCGAAGGCTTCGTGGTGGCCGTCGACCGGGGCCGCATCACCTGCCTGATCGGGCCCGACATCCCGGCCCTGCCGCCCCTGGTGGACGACGGCGAGGCGCCGATCCCGCGCCGCCGGAGCGCCGGCACCGCCGTCGTGGTGGCCATGAAGGCGCGCGAGCTCGGCCGCAAGGGCATCGTCGTCGGCGACCTGGTCGCGCTGGTCGGCGACGTGTCGGGCCGGCCGGACACGCTGGCCAGGATCGTCCGCAGGGAAGCCCGCCGGTCCATGCTGCGCCGCAGCGCGGACGACAACGACGAGGTCGAGCGCCCGATCGTGGCCAACGCCGACCAGCTCGTCATCGTCACCGCGCTGGCCGACCCGGAGCCGCGGCCGCGGATGATCGACCGGATGCTGGTGGCCGCCTTCGACGCCGACATCGAACCGCTGCTCTGCCTCACCAAGGCCGACCTCGCCTCGCCGGACTCGCTGGTCGCGCAGTATGAGCCGCTCGGCGTGCCGTACCTGGTGGTGCGGCGGGGCGGAGATCTGAGCGAGGTGCGCGACCATCTCGTCAACCGGGTCAGCGTGCTCGTCGGGCATTCGGGCGTCGGCAAGTCCACCCTGGTCAACGCGCTGGTGCCGACCGCCGCGCGGGCGGTGTCCGACGTGAACGCGGTCACCGGGCGCGGGCGGCACACCTCCACCTCCGCCGTCGCGCTGGAACTGCCCGAGGGCGGCTGGATCATCGACACGCCCGGGGTGCGCAGCTTCGGACTCGGCCACGTGGAGATGGAGAACGTCCTGGTGGCCTTCCCCGACTTCAACGAGGCCGCCGTCAACTGCCCGAAGGGCTGCAACCATCTGGGCGAGGACTGCGCGCTGAACGCCTTCGTGGCCGAGGGAAACGCCGAACCGGCCCGCCTCGAATCACTGCGCCGGCTGCTGCTCAGCCGGGAGGGCAACGCCGAGGAGTAACTACCGGCGCGTAGCATTTGGACCGATCCCAGTCCTGATGCACCCCGTGTAGACGCGATAGCGTTGTGTCCCGTGATGGGATACAGCGACGACCTGCGCCTCGCGCATGTGATGGCGGACGCCGCCGATGACATCACCATGCGCCGCTTCAAAGCCGTCGACCTCAAAATCGACACCAAACCCGACCTCACCCCGGTCAGCGACGCCGACCGCGCGGTCGAGGAGTCCATCCGCGGCACCCTGCGCCGGGCCCGCCCCCGCGACGCCGTCGTCGGCGAGGAGTTCGGCAAGACCGGGTACGGCATACGCTCCTGGGTCATCGACCCCATCGACGGCACCAAGAACTACGTCCGCGGCGTCCCGGTCTGGGCCACCCTGATCGCCCTGATGGACGAGGGCAAGGTCGTCGTCGGCGTGGTCTCCGCGCCCGCGCTGCAACGCCGCTGGTGGGCCGCGAAGGAGGGCGGCGCCTGGACCGGCCGCAGCCTGACCAAGGCCACCCGCTGCCAGGTCTCCTCGGTGCGCCGCCTGGACGACGCCTCGGCGTCCTTCTCCGACCTGCACGAATGGGAGCAGGCGGGCAAGCTCGAAAACTTTCTCGACCTGAACCGCGCCATCTGGCGGAGCCGCGGCTACGGCGACTTCTGGTCGCACGTGATGGTCGCCGAGGGCGCGGTGGACATCTCCGCGGAACCCGAGCTCTCGCCCTGGGACATGGCCGCCATCACGGTGATCGTGGAGGAAGCGGGCGGCACATGCACCGGGGTGAACGGCGCCTCCCCTCTCGAAGCGGGCAACCTGGTGTGCACCAACGGCCTGCTCCACGGTGAAGTGCTCAAACGCCTCGGTGGCTGATCAGTAACGGCTGATCTAGTAGACGCGGCCCGCGAACAGGTCGGCCCACATCTGCTCGGCGCGCACCGCCAGCATGCGCTCGGTCTCCTCCATCGCGCCGTTCGTCAGAGTCGTCCGCCGGATGAAGTACTGCCCGGCCGCGCCGACGAATTCGTACACCACCCCACGGCACGAGCACGAATGGGCCCTGACACGTTCCCGATCCGTCCACCGGATTCCGGGACGCCAGCTGAGCGCTTTGGCGTCCGGCTCCGGCCGACTCGGCACGTGCGGGCCGTGATAGCTGGTCATGACCTTTCCACGCGGGCCTGTTCTGATGAGTGCGTCCATACCCGCGATCCTCATCAGGGGGTGCGGACCGGAGGAATACGCGACCACGATCAGCAATCGCACTATTCGTGAGACGAATTCCTGCGTGACGCCGGGAATGGGGGTAACTTACCGTCATGGGTCATGACGGAAACGGTCTACAGCCCGAATTCTGGGCCCGCCCCCGGGTCGCCACCGCACTCGCGGAATGCGACATGGCGGCACTTCTCGACGAGGTCCGCTCCGCCCACGGGTGGACCCAGAGCCAGCTCGCCCACGCGGTCGGCTACTCGCAAAGCTGGGTGTCCAAGATCCTGCGCGGGCAGCAGATGCTCTCGGTCGACCAGATCAGGGACATCGCCAGGACGCTCGGCGTCCCCCAGTACCTACTCAGGATTGGCGACCGGGGAGGTGAGGATCCCACGAAACGCCGCGACTTCAGCAAGGTAGCCTTCCTGGCCGCGCTGCCGGTGGCGCCGTCCATCTCCTACCGGGCCGCCGACGAGACCACCGCCTCCTCGCTCGCCGCGATCACCGGCGCGCAGCGCAGGCTGGAATCCGACACGCCCGCGCGCGAGCTGGCCAGGGGCGCGGTCGCGCACGTGGAGCTGACCAAGCGCGCGCTGGCCCGGTCGGCGGAGACGCCGTTCGCGGTCGAGGTGTGCCCCACGGTCAGCGAGGCCGCCGGGTTCGCCGCCTGGCTGCACGCCGACATGCAGGACATCGGCACCGCCCGGATGTTCTACCGGTTCGCGGTGGACTCGGCGCGCCGGGCCGAGCACGGGCTGCTTGAGGCGTACATGCTGGGCAGCCTGGCCGCCTTCGAGATCGACCACGACGACCCGCAGCTGGGCCTGTCCATGGTCGCCCAGGCGCGGGCGCAGACCGGCTCGCACCCGCCGCCGACCGCGCGGGCCTGGCTGTCCTGCATCGAGGCGCTCGGCCACGCGGCCCGCCACGACGTGCACGGCGCGCTGCGCTGCTTACGCGAGGCGGAGCTGGCCGTGGCCGCCAGCGAGCGGGCCGAGTCGCCCCCGTGGCCCTGGGTGTTCCCCTTCGATCCCGGCAAACTGGCCGGCTACCGGGCGCTGGTGATGGTCCGGCTCGGCCGCCCCCAGGACGCCGTCGCCGCCTTCGCCGAATCCCTGGTGTCGGTACGGCCCGCCGCCAAACAGCAGGCCCTGCTGATGCTGGAGATCGCGACCGCCCGGCGAATGGCCGGCGAAGTGGACGAAGCGTTCACACTCGCCCAAGAAGCCCTCAAAGCGGGCGTCGTCTATTCCTCCGAGCGTGTTCTCCAGCGCGTTCGGCGGTTCCGGCGCGACTACGAGGGCCCGCCATCCCTGCTGGTCCGCGAATTCGACGACCGGCTCAGATCAACCGCCGTCTGACTGGCGGGGCGTGCCGACGCCCCGCCTCGAATCCCCTATCTCAGATGAACATCCATGGCGTGACCTGCTCGTAATCTGCAGTGAGATGACCGGGCCCGTTCATTATGCGTTCACCTTTGCCTGGGGAATAGGTCACCTTGGCTGCTTAGCGTCCTACCCGTTGATGAAACAAATGGGAGGACGAAGACCGTGAAGTATGCAGGTCGACTCGCCGCGGTGACGCTCGCCGGCGTGCTCTCGCTCGCTGCATGTGGCGGCGGCGAAACGGGCACTACGGCCGACCCCGGCGCCGAAGCTACCTCGGGCGCGGAAAGTGCGCCCGCCGCCGCCGCGCTCGCCGGCGAAATCAAGATCGATGGCTCGAGCACGGTGGCCCCGCTGATCCAGGTCGCCGCTGAAATCTTTGGTGAGGAGCAGCCGCAGGTCAAGCTCGCGGTCGGCACCTCCGGCACGGGCGGTGGCTTCGAGAAGTTCTGCGCCGGTGAGACCGCCATCGCCAACGCCTCCCGTCCGATCAAGGACGAGGAGAAGGCGGCCTGCACGGCCAAGGCCATCAACTTCGGCGAGCTCCGCGTCGCGACCGACGCACTCACCGTGGTCGTGCCCAAGGAGAACACCTGGGCCACCTGCCTCACCGTCGACCAGCTCAAGAAGATCTGGGAGCCGGGCGCCGAGGGCAAGGTCATGACCTGGGACCAGGTTGACCCCAAGTTCCCGAAGGAGGACCTGAAGCTCTTCGGTCCCGGCACCGACTCGGGCACCTTCGAGTACTTCACCGAAGAGATCAACGGTGAGAAGAACGTCAGCCGCAAGGACTACTCCCCGAGCGAGGACGACAACGTCATCGTGCAGGGTGTCGCCGGCGCCAAGGGTGGCCTTGGTTACTTCGGTTACACCTACTACGAGGAGAACATGGACAAGCTGACGGCCGTGCAGGTCGACTCCGGCGCCGGTTGCGTCGGGCCGAGCGCGCAGTCCGCGCAGGACGGGACCTACACCCCGCTCTCCCGGCCGCTGTTCATCTACCCGAACGTCACCGAGCTGAAGCGCCCTGAGGTCACCGCGTTCGTGGACTACCTGGTGGCCAACATCGCGACCATCGCGAAGGACGCCAAGTTCATCACGCTCAACCCCGAGCAGGAGGCCAAGCTCAAGACGGACTCCGCGTCCCTCAAGACGCAGGCCGGCTGATGGCAGCGGGCCACAACCGAGCGACCGCGCCGGGACCCAACCGGTCCCTGGCGCGGTCGCGCCCGCGTTACGGCGAGGCCGCCATCAAGGTGCTGCTCCTCGCCGCCGCGCTGGTGTCGATCGCGACCACGCTGGGCATCGTCGCCGCCCTGCTGGAGCCGACCATCGAGTTCTTCTCCGAGGTCAGCTTCGGCGAGTTCTTCGGCTCCACCTCGTGGGGCCCGCTGTTCTCGCCGCCGGCCTTCGGCGTCTGGCCGATCATCGTGGCCACCCTGGAGATCACCCTGATCGCCGTCATCGTGGCGATCCCGCTCGGCCTGGCGGCGGCGATCTACCTGTCCGAGTACGCCACCACCCGGGTCCGCAAGATCTTCAAGCCGGTGCTCGAGGTGCTCGCGGGCATCCCGACGGTGGTCTTCGGCTTCTTCGCGTTCAGCTTCGTCACTCCGCTGCTGCAGGACATCCTGCCGTTCACGCTCGACCCCAGGAACGCGCTCAGCGCGGGTCTGCTGGTCGGCGTCATGATCATCCCGATCGTGGCGTCGCTGTCCGAGGACGCCATGTCGGCGGTGCCGCGCAGCCTGCGGGAAGGTTCGTTCGCGCTCGGTGCCTCGAAGATGACGACGTCGGTCAGCGTGGTGCTGCCGGCGGCCTTCTCCGGCATCGTGGCGGCCATCATCCTGGCCATCTCCCGGGCCGCGGGCGAGACGATGATCGTGGCCATCGCGGCCGGGTTCAAGTCGATCTTCACGTTCAACCCCGGCAGCGAGATGGCGACCATGGCGGCCTTCATCGCGAGCGCCGGGTCGGGGGACGCTCCGGTGGGGTCCATCGCGTACAAGACCATCTTCGCGGTCGGGTCGTTGCTGTTCATCATGACGTTCGCGATGAACTGGTTCAGCGCCCGGATGGTGAAGAAATACCGTGAGGTGTACGAGTAATGGCACTTCTCTCGACACCGCGCTCCCAGGTTGATCTGGTCGGCAAAGGGCGCCCGATCCGCGAGCATCTGTTCCGGATCGCCCTGCTGTCCAGCCTGGCCGTCGCGCTCATCTTCCTCGGCCTGCTCCTCGCGTACACGCTGACCGAAGGCTGGCCGCGGCTGGACTCCCGCCTCTGGGAGAACTTCCCGTCGGTCCGTCGCCCGGAGACCTCCGGCGTGCTCTCCGGCATCGCCGGCACCCTGTGGATCATCGGTCTCACCGCCGTGATGGCACTCCCCACCGGCGTCCTCGCCGCGATCTACCTGGAGGAGTATGCCGACAACACCAAGTGGTACAACCGGCTGATCGAGCTCAACATTGCCAACCTGGCCGCCGTCCCGTCCATCGTGTACGGCATCCTCGGCCTCGGCATCATCGCCCGCTGGCTCGACTTCGGCTTCACGGTGATGACCGGCGCGGTCACCATCTCGCTGCTGGTGCTCCCGATCGTCATCATCTCGGCCCGGGAGGCCATCCGCGCGGTGCCGCCCTCCATCCGGGAAGGCTCCCTGGCGCTGGGGGCCACCCAGTGGCAGACGATCTACCGGCAGGTGCTGCCCGCCTCCATCCCGGGCATCGCCACCGGCTCGATCCTGGCCCTGTCCCGGGCCATCGGCGAGGCCGCCCCCTTCCTCATGCTCGGCGCGGCGACGCTGGTGCGCTTCAACCCCGACGGGGTCTGGAGCAGCTTCACCGTGCTGCCGCTGCAGATCTACAACCTCATCAGCCAGTCCCGCGAGGAGTTCCACATCCTCGCCGCGGCTGCGATCGTCGTGCTGCTCGCGATCCTGCTGCTGATGAACTCCCTCGCCATCTGGCTCCGGAACCGCTACCAGAAGCGCTGGTGACTCCTTTGAAGCACGGAACGACTCAGGCAGGCAGAGTGACCCAGCCCAACGTGACCCTCCGCGGCCCCGAGGTCCCCAACACGCCCGGCTCCCTCGACCCCGTCTTCACCGTCGAGGACCTCAGCGTCTTCTACGGCGACTACGAGGCGGTCCGGAACGTCGACATGATGATCGGCCGCCGCGAGATCACCGCCATGATCGGGCCCTCGGGCTGTGGCAAGAGCACGGTGCTGCGCTGCTTCAACCGGATGAACGACCTCATCCCCGGCGCACACATCAAGGGCAAGATCCTCTACCACGAAGAGGACCTGTACGGCGACCACGTCGACCCGATCGAAGTCCGCCGCCGCATCGGCATGGTGTTCCAGAAGCCCAACCCGTTCCCCAAGTCCATCTACGACAACGTGGCGTACGGCCCCCGGGTCAACGGCATGAAGAAGAATATGGACACCGTCGTCGAAGAGGCCCTGAACAAGGCCGCCCTCTGGGACGAGGTCAAGGACAAGCTCAAGCAGAACGCGCTCTCCCTCTCCGGCGGTCAGCAGCAGCGGCTGTGCATCGCCCGGGCCATCGCGGTCAAGCCCGAGGTCATCCTGATGGACGAGCCCTGCTCCGCGCTCGACCCCATCGCGACGACGAAGATCGAAGACCTGATGCAGGAACTGCGCCAGGAGTACACGATCCTCATCGTCACCCACAACATGCAGCAGGCAGCCCGCGTCTCCGACCGGACCGCCTTCTTCACCGCCGACGTCGACAGCGCCGGAGTCCGGCACGGGCGACTGGTCGAATTCGACCAGACCACCCGGATCTTCACCAAGCCCTCGGACAAGCGGACCGAGGACTACATCACCGGGCGCTTCGGCTGACCTTTCTCCGGACTGGCGCCGGCTCGCAGGCAGACTCGCAGGGAGGACTCGGGTGACGGCACCCGCAGTGGAGGGGGACACTCGATCGGCGCCGGTGCTTTTGGTCGCGGATCCCGACAGCGACCTGGTGCAGGCGCTGGTGTCCGAACTCCAATCCGAGGGCATAGACGTCACCGGTGTCTTCGACGGGGCGCAGGCCCTGCTTCAAGCAGGCGCCCTGCGCCCCGACGCCGTGCTGATCAGCGCCTCACTGCCCATCATCGGCCCAGTCGACTTCGTCCGCGCCGTACGGCTCGCGCGGGCGATACCCGTGCTCCTGGGCGTCGGCGAGGGGTACGCGGAACAAGCCATGGAAGCGCTCGCGGCGGGGGCCACCGCCTGCGTCGCCCGGCCCTACCGCGTCCCCGAGCTGCTGCCCCTGGTACAGGCGGCCTTCCGTCGTCAGGGAATCCAGCGAACGGTTCTCACCATCGGGGAAGTGGCCCTGGACGTCACCGCCTACCAGGTGAAAGTCGACGGGCGGGTGGTACACCTGCCCCTCCGTGAGTTCGAACTGCTGCACTACCTGATGCGAAACGCCGACCGGACCGTCACCCGGGAACAGATCATGCGCCACGTCTGGCACGCGGTCGACGCCATGTCCACCAACACCATCGCCGTCCACGTCAAACGCCTACGCGCCCGCCTCGGCGACGAGGACGACAAGCTCATCCAGACGGTACGAGGAGTCGGCTACCGCCTCGTCACCCCTTAGACCTGCGACAGAGGGCCCGGTTACCCGGGTCCTCTGTTTTCGTTACCCCGCCGGAGCCCACCCGAACGGCGTCGCGCCCTACGACGGCAGGGCCCAGGGAAGTCGTCGAAGGGGACGATCGGCCCTCCAGCTGTTGATGGGGCTCAGTCTGTTGGGCAGGTGCGGAAAGCGGTCATCAGGTATTCGGTGATGGCCTCGACCTTGGTTATGCCGGATTCGCTGGTGGGGTTGTCCTCGGTGAAGACCGAGAGGGCGAATCTGTTGGCTACGAGGCCGGCGCTGACGATGGCCCACTGGTCGTTGGCGACGTGTTTGAGCCAGCCGTTCTTGAGGGCGACGGTTTCGCCTTCGCAGGCGCCGGCGCTGATGCCCCACTTCTGTTCCGGGGCTACTTGTTCCATGAGTTTGAGGATGGTGCTGCGGTCTTTGAGGGGGCTGTCTTTGCGGGCCAGGAGCCTGAGCAGGCGGATCTGGTCGGGGGAGGTGGTCTTGGTGATGCCCCAGCAGTACAGGTCCACGCAGCGGCCGCCGATGGCGGTGGTCTGTTTCAGCTTGAAGGCTTTGTTCGCCGCGGTGAGGCCGGATTCGCGGCCGATTCGTTCCCAGAGGCGGTCGGCGGCTTTGTTGTCGCTCAGACGGATCATGATGTCGGCGTCTTTGCGGACCGAGGCCGGGAGAGATTTCCAGCGGGTTGTCCTGAGGAGGGCCATCAGGATGTTGACTTTGGCGGTGCTGGCGGTGGGGAGCTGCTCTTCGGGGCGGAAGTGGTAGACGCGGCCGGTCAGGAGGTCGGCTACTGACGCGGTGGTGCGGCCTGGGTGGGTGGCGAGGTAGCTGCGGAGGCGCTTGGTGAGCTGGGCCTGGTCGATCGGGGGGACTTGCTCGGTCTGTTCGGTGGGTACGGCGCTCAGGCCGGCGGGGAGCGATTGGTGCTGGGGGGTTGCCGCGGGGGTGGTGATGACCGTGGTGGAAGCGGGGGCGCAGGCGGTCAGGGCCAGGGTCGCTGCTGCCATCAGTTGCCTGAGCGCCATGGGGGGTGGTCTCCGGAGGGTGGGGGGTTTGGGTCCCAACTTAGTCCGGGTTTGGGCGCTGCGTCCCGTGCGCCCAGGTAAAAAGCGAAAGGCCCCAGCCATCGGGCTGGGGCCCAAC